>NZ_JBFTIW010000011.1:0-338 GCF_056395125.1 Microbacterium sp. 10L49 | reverse complement strand
TTCTTGTCGGGCCGGTGGGGTCCGGTCCAATCGATTACCGGAGGTGGATGATGGCCGATTTCGGTGCGTCTTATGCGGAGATGGAGCAGGTGGCTTCGTCGCTGTCGCAGGCTCGTGATGACATTCAGGGTCAGCTGGACACTCTGAAGGGGCAGGTGGACAACCTGCTGGGTGAGGACTTCAAGACGCAGCACGCGTCGGGCAAGTTCGGTGAGGGTTATGGGGAGCTGACCACGGGTCTGAAGCAGGCTGTGGATGGCATCAATGACATGTCGGAGTCGCTTCTGGGCATGATGCGTGCGATCCAGGATCTGGACACGCAGCTCGCCGGCGGCTGA
>NZ_JBFTIW010000010.1:0-419 GCF_056395125.1 Microbacterium sp. 10L49 | reverse complement strand
CTCCTCCTAAAGCGTAACGGAGGAGCACGAAGGTCAGCTAATCCTGGTCGGACATCAGGAGGTTAGTGCAATGGCATAAGCTGGCTTGACTGCGAGCGTGACGGCGCGAGCAGGTGCGAAAGCAGGTCATAGTGATCCGGTGGTTCTGWATGGAAGGGCCATCGCTCAACGGATAAAAGGTACTCCGGGGATAACAGGCTGATACCGCCCAAGAGTTCATATCGACGGCGGTGTTTGGCACCTCGATGTCGGCTCATCACATCCTGGGGCTGAAGYMGGTCCCAAGGGTATGGCTGTTCGCCATTTAAAGTGGTACGCGAGCTGGGTTTAGAACGTCGTGAGACAGTTCGGTCCCTATCTGCCGTGGACGYTKGAGAWTTGAGRGGGGCTGCTCCTAGTACGAGAGGACCGGAGTGGAC
>NZ_JBFTIW010000009.1:0-461 GCF_056395125.1 Microbacterium sp. 10L49 | reverse complement strand
TCATCCGGCATGTCGGCCATGCTGACGGAGAGGGCCGGGCCCGGGTTCCAGGCAACGACGTTAGCGTTGTGGTGATGAGTCACTTCGATCGCGCGATTCAGCTTCGCGTCGTGGATCAGGCTGCAACCTTCGGCGTTGAGGTAGACGCGGTCAATGCGATCCGGGAAGGTCTGCACGCCGTCGGTCAGCACATCCTCTTTGGCGTCGTTCACTTTATCGATAAAGCGATCGCCGAGGCCGCTTACTTTGACATCTGCGATATCGCCAACGTTAAAGTAGGTGTGCAGCGCAGAGGTGGTTTCAAATTCACCGTGCGCTTCCAGCTCCATTTCGCAGGTTGCTGCCAGCTTGAAGCGGGCGAAGAGGGTGAAGTCGTGCGGCCAGTGCTGGTGCGACGCGTCGCTGCTCTGCAGTTCGAAGGTCAGCACTACGCTGCTCTCATCTTCGTTATGCGCCTGCAG
>NZ_JBFTIW010000008.1:0-4377 GCF_056395125.1 Microbacterium sp. 10L49 | reverse complement strand
CTTCAGAGTGTCCAGCTGACCCTGAATGTCATCACGAGCCTGCGACAGCGACGAAGCCACCTGCTCCATCTCCGCATAAGACGCACCGAAATCGGCCATCATCCACCTCCGGTAATCGATTGGACCGGACCCCACCGGCCCGACAAGAAAAACCTAACAACCCCACCACAACCCCGTCGATGGGGAGGACTCCCCATGCCGCCGGATCGGCCTCGGCACGATCAATCGACGGAGTCGTCGCCCCCTGAGGCGGCCGGCAGCACGGGCTCCTCGAGCTCGCGCTCCCAGGTGAACGTCGAGATCATCGCGTCGCTGAGCAGCTCCAGGGAGTCGACGACCTCGCCCGGCACGACGTCGCCGTCCGGGATCACGATCGTGGTGGTGAAGACGAGGGCCTTGCGGCGCTGCGTGCCGGGAGCGGGGATCACGTAGGTGAGGGTGCGCCCGCTCACCCCCTCGATCCGGCGCGCGTCGGCCGGGCGCTGCGGCTCGGACCGCCATCGCACGATGTGCTTCGCGTCTTCGTCCAGGAACTGCGCGCCCTTGGTGCGGAACGCCTCCGACACCCAGCCGTCGAGGTTCTCGCCATCCGCGGCGCTGAGCGCGGATGCCGTGATCGACATCGGCAGCAGCTCATCCATCTCGACCTGCTCCTGGCGGTAGATCGCGAACACCTTGGTGCGCGCCATCGCCTGGCTGGTCTGCGCCATCAGGGTGCGGAACTCCGCATCCAGATCCGGGCGGTTCGCCTGTCTGAAGATCGCGCTGGCCCGCTTGACGTCGTCCTCCTGCGCGACGTTCGTCGGCACGTGCTGCACCCAGCCGGGCGGCAGTACGAACCGGAAGGCGGGGATGCCGAACCTCAGCTCGATCCCGAGATCGTTCATCGTTCCCATGTCGTCGTCCTTTGCCGTCGATCGGTGATTCGGGGCCGGTGCCCGCCGCACGGGGCGGGGCGGATGAGCTGCGCCGGCGCGGAGTCAGCCGATGATGTCACGATCGCTCTTCATCGCGAGCGCCGCGAGCCCGGCGGCGCCGAGCCCGCGCTTGCCTGCGCGAGCCGCTTCGAAGCGGAGCGACGTCTGCATCGATCGCGCCGTGAGCGCCGCCAGCTGCTGCCAGCGCGCGGACGGGAGTCCCCCGCTCGCCGCGAGCGCACTCCGCATCGACCGGCGCAGCCACCGCAGACGCCGGCCGGCCCGTGCGCGCTTTCCACGCACGTCGTCCAGCGGCGTCTCGCTGCGCGCGCCGATCTGCTTGTTCTGGCGCGCCTCCGCGCCAGCCAGGATCTCCTCGACCCTGGCACGGTACTCCGGCACCATCGCCAGCTGACGCAGCTCCTCGGCGCTCCATCTGCGCGCCACGAGCTCGCTGCACTCGAGGCACAGTCCCTTGCCGATGACGCCGCTCTCGGCGTAGCCGCAGGCGCAGTCGATGAGCGGGCGGTTCGGCACGGCGAGCCCGAAACCCCACGCCTCACGGAGCAGGAGGGCACCGGCGGCGCTGCCGCGCACCTCGTCGACGAGCAGACCGCGACCGGACCGCGTCAGCCCCTCGCCCACCAGAGCAGACCAGCGTGCCGCGTCGGCCGAATCGATCGATGCGGCGGCACGGGTCGCGTACTCCTGCAGGAGCGCTAAGACCTCCGCCTCCAGGAGCGCCTGCCGCATCCCCGACGACGACACGGTGCCCTGCCAGGGCGACGGGGCACGCAGCGCGGCTGCTTCCTTCACGCGCGACGCTCCCGAGACCTGCGCCTGACGATGCAGCTCCGCGAGCGATGCGTTGCGCGCCAGGAGGTCCCGCTCGAACTCGGCCGCGGCCTCGAACCAGGGTGCGATGCTCATGGGGCGATGCCGTCGGGCAGCGAGATGCCGGCCAGCAGGCGCGGCAGGTGCTGCTCGAGCGCGGCGAAGGTCTCGAGAGTGGATCCCATGGCTTCGACGATAGTGACCCACTCGCCCTTGCGGAGGACGACGGTCCAGTTCGCGATCGGCACCGCCACGTCATCGACCATCGCTGCAGACGTGCGCCGCACGAGCACGCCGGTTCCGAGATTGTCGGTGTCGATCCCGATCATGTCGGATGCCGTGGCATCGGGCAGCGAGCCGATCTCCGCGAGAAGTCGATCGGGATCCAGCCCTTCGACGTCGCCGACGGTGATCCCGATCAGCACATCGCTGTAGGCACCGGGCGGCACGAACCACAGCTGCGTCGCCGCATCATCGACCATGGCCAGCAGCCCTCGCGCGGTGAGCGCGAGGGCTTCACGGTCCCCGTCGGTCACCGGAGCACGGTCGGCATAGTGCGCGAGCACCCCATCGACCCACGCGTCCTCCGCGGCCGGATCGGCGCTGAGCCCGTCCGACGTCGGGAGAGGGAGGAACCACGCCGAGTCGTACGCGAGATCCCAGGTGGCCGAGCCCGGGGTGCGCGTGATCGATGGGCTCATCCCACCAGGCCGTTCAGGATCTTCGCCGGCGACAGCCCGCCCGACGGTTTCCCGTTCGACATCGCCACGCCCTTGTCCGCCCACTTGTAGACGTTCCAGGCCTTCTCCCATGTCGATGGCGCCGAGCCCTTCGCAAGGTCCTGCAACGCGGTGGGAAGCTGCTTGACGAGCTGCTTCCCATATCCCGTGCCCGCCTGCGCCGCGTCCTGGAACGCGACCGTGAACGAGCGGTTCGCCCCGCCGAGGAAGCGCTGCCCGAGCCCTGCCAGCGAGAACGGCCCCGTCATCCTGGTCTTTGAGACCTTGGTGACGAACGCGGCGAAGTTCACCTTCGATCCCGCCTTCCAGCCGTTCTTCGCGACGGCCGAGATCCCGCGGATGTTGCGGATCTGGCCGAGCGGGCCGGTGAGCTGCTTGGGGATCGCCTTGAAGAACTTGCCGAACCCCTGACCGAGCTTGCCTATCGGGAGCACCCCGACGATCGCCCAGGCGAGATCGCCCCAGCCCTTCCGGCCGTCGAACATGAGCGCGACGGTGAGAGCGAGGGCGATGACGCCGACGACCAGCGCGGCGATCGCGAAGAACGGTCCGCCAATGATGAGGCCCAGCACGGCGATCGCGAGGCCGATCCAGGACACCCACTCCGAGATCACCGCGAGCACGCCGGCGATGTTCTCCCAGCGGCTGTCCTTGCCGATCTTGTTGGCGTCGCCGAGCCCGTTCACGGCGTCGTCGTAGGCGTCGCTCCACGTGTCGTAGGCGGTGTCGAAGCGGTGCAGGTTGTGATCGTGCTCCTTGCCCGCCGTGGCGAGCGTCGACTGCGCCGAGGTCGCGGCACCGGAGAGGGTGTCCCCCGTCTTCTTGGACGACGCCTCCTGATCCGGGGTCGGCGGATGGTCGGCCACGGCCGTCGCATGCAGGGCGAGCGCGTGGTTCGCCTGATCCGCGTCGGTCTGAGCCGTCGCCAGCGCCTTCTCGCTCGTCTCGCAGTCGCTGACGATGGTCTTCATCTGGGACTGGACCGTTGCGAGCACGCCGGCGTAGTCGGTGAGGGTCTTGCCCGCGGGCTTGTAGCGACGGCCGGCCTCGTCGAGATCGCCATGGACATCACCGACGACGTCCTTGATCTTGTCCATCGCGTAGCCCTTGCCGACGAGCTTGCCGCTCTTGATGTCCTGCAGGGTCTGCGCGGCGGTGGTCATCTGCGTCGCGAGTGTCGTGATGGTCGTGCCGCGATCGCTGATCGCGGAGGCGTCGCCCTCGATGACGGCGACCTCGTGCCCCTTGTGCGTCTTCATCCCGCTCCCCCTCAGTTCGTCACGGCGCGACCGTGGCCGCCGCCCGTGCCCTGGCCGGACTGCTGCATCGAGCTGGCCATGTCGGTGTCGGTCTTGGTGACCTCGTCGAAGGTGCCCTTGACCCGGTCGGAGATCTCCTTGAGCTTGGACAGCAGCTTGTCGCGGCTGTCGTCCCAATTGCCCTCGAAGTCGTGCACGCGATTCTTCAGGCGATCGTCGCCGTCCGGCCGGCCCACCGCGTGCTCGAGGTCGTCCCGTCGTTTCGACGCCGCCTCGAATTCGTCGACGATCGCGATCAGCTGCGCGCTGGTCGTCTTCAGATCATCGATCGGGTAGAGAACCCCGTCCCCCGCCATGTCATGCCCTCCGTGTCATCGCCCTACGGGCGTCTGCAAGTCGTGCGCCTCCACCACGAAAGGGGGCGCCGTGCGGGACGGATCCTGCACAGCGCCCCTCTCCACGTGATGGACAGCCGGTTTCAGCCGCCGGCGAGCTGCGTGTCCAGATCCTGGATCGCACGCATCATGCCCAGAAGCGACTCCGACATGTCATTGATGCCATCCACAGCCTGCTTCAGACCCGTGGTCAGCTCCCCATAACCCTCACCGAACTTGCCCGACGCGTGCT
>NZ_JBFTIW010000007.1:0-5527 GCF_056395125.1 Microbacterium sp. 10L49 | reverse complement strand
AGGAGCATCCGATCCTTGAGAACTCAACAGCGTGCACTTGTCAAATGCCAATTTATTCCTCGTCCAGTCCTTTTTGGGCTGGTTGAGAAATTCCTTTGGATCAAAGACCAACCCTTTGGGGTTGGCATTCGGATGAAGTCAGCAATGATGTCATCTCTTTGGTCAGTTTCAAACTCGCAGGTGCCTGGTTTTCCCCGGGTGTCCTGTTTTTTTCTTTTACGGAGAGTTTGATCCTGGCTCAGGATGAACGCTGGCGGCGTGCTTAACACATGCAAGTCGAACGATGAAGCCTAGCTTGCTGGGTGGATTAGTGGCGAACGGGTGAGTAACACGTGAGCAACCTGCCCCTCACTCTGGGATAAGCGCTGGAAACGGCGTCTAATACTGGATACGAGTCGCAACCGCATGGTTAGTGACTGGAAAGATTTTTTGGTGGGGGATGGGCTCGCGGCCTATCAGCTTGTTGGTGAGGTAATGGCTCACCAAGGCGTCGACGGGTAGCCGGCCTGAGAGGGTGACCGGCCACACTGGGACTGAGACACGGCCCAGACTCCTACGGGAGGCAGCAGTGGGGAATATTGCACAATGGGCGGAAGCCTGATGCAGCAACGCCGCGTGAGGGATGACGGCCTTCGGGTTGTAAACCTCTTTTAGCAGGGAAGAAGCGAAAGTGACGGTACCTGCAGAAAAAGCACCGGCTAACTACGTGCCAGCAGCCGCGGTAATACGTAGGGTGCAAGCGTTATCCGGAATTATTGGGCGTAAAGAGCTCGTAGGCGGTTTGTCGCGTCTGCTGTGAAATCCCGAGGCTCAACCTCGGGCCTGCAGTGGGTACGGGCAGACTAGAGTGCGGTAGGGGAGATTGGAATTCCTGGTGTAGCGGTGGAATGCGCAGATATCAGGAGGAACACCGATGGCGAAGGCAGATCTCTGGGCCGTAACTGACGCTGAGGAGCGAAAGGGTGGGGAGCAAACAGGCTTAGATACCCTGGTAGTCCACCCCGTAAACGTTGGGAACTAGTTGTGGGGTCCTTTCCACGGATTCCGTGACGCAGCTAACGCATTAAGTTCCCCGCCTGGGGAGTACGGCCGCAAGGCTAAAACTCAAAGGAATTGACGGGGACCCGCACAAGCGGCGGAGCATGCGGATTAATTCGATGCAACGCGAAGAACCTTACCAAGGCTTGACATACACGAGAACGGGCCAGAAATGGTCAACTCTTTGGACACTCGTGAACAGGTGGTGCATGGTTGTCGTCAGCTCGTGTCGTGAGATGTTGGGTTAAGTCCCGCAACGAGCGCAACCCTCGTTCTATGTTGCCAGCACGTAATGGTGGGAACTCATGGGATACTGCCGGGGTCAACTCGGAGGAAGGTGGGGATGACGTCAAATCATCATGCCCCTTATGTCTTGGGCTTCACGCATGCTACAATGGCCGGTACAAAGGGCTGCAATACCGTGAGGTGGAGCGAATCCCAAAAAGCCGGTCCCAGTTCGGATTGAGGTCTGCAACTCGACCTCATGAAGTCGGAGTCGCTAGTAATCGCAGATCAGCAACGCTGCGGTGAATACGTTCCCGGGTCTTGTACACACCGCCCGTCAAGTCATGAAAGTCGGTAACACCTGAAGCCGGTGGCCTAACCCTTGTGGAGGGAGCCGTCGAAGGTGGGATCGGTAATTAGGACTAAGTCGTAACAAGGTAGCCGTACCGGAAGGTGCGGCTGGATCACCTCCTTTCTAAGGAGCATCTGGAGGCTTCGGCCTTCCAGGCGCCGGATCGAGACGAATGTTCTCGCCGGTTAGCTCATGGGTGGAACATTTGACATGGCATCAGCGCAGCTGATCCTCGTTAGTACGTCGGGCCTTCGGGTCTGGTGGGAACGTGGGGATGGGTGAGCGGGGTGCCTGCACGCTGTTGGGTCCTGAGGGACCGGGTGTGATTCTTCGGGATCGCAGCTGTACCTCGGGCTTGTCGCTGCCAACGTTGTTGGTGGGGATGAGCACCGCCCGTACTTTGAGAACTACACAGTGGACGCGAGCATCTTCAACATGACCCTTTGGGGTTGTGTTGTTTTGATGATCTTAAAGATCATTAGTCAATTTCGAACTGGATCCTTCGGGGTCTGGTTTCCGATTCTTGATGAACTCATGTGATTTCAAGTCTTTAAGAGCAAACGGTGGATGCCTTGGCATCTGGAGCCGAAGAAGGACGTAGCAATCTGCGATAAGCCTCGGGGAACTGATAAGCGAGTTTTGATCCGAGGGTGTCCGAATGGGGAAACCCCGCTGGGCGGCGTGCCGACCTAGTGACTCCCGCCTGAATATATAGGGCGGGTAGAGGGAACGTGGGGAAGTGAAACATCTCAGTACCCACAGGAAGAGAAAACAACATGTGATTCCGTGAGTAGTGGCGAGCGAAAGCGGATGAGGCTAAACCGGGTGTGTGTGATAGCCGGCAGGCGTTGCATGCTCGGGGTTGTGGGACTTTTTGGATTGTTCTGCCGAACTTTCAGCGTTACAAGCAGGTATAGACGAACGGTTTTGAATGGCCGGTCATAGAGGGTGCGAACCCCGTAGTCGAAATGCCTGGCTTGGCGTGAAGAGTATCCCAAGTAGCACGGGGCCCGAGAAATCCCGTGTGAATCTGTCAGGACCACCTGATAAGCCTAAATACTCCCAGATGACCGATAGCGGACAAGTACCGTGAGGGAAAGGTGAAAAGTACCCCGGGAGGGGAGTGAAATAGTACCTGAAACCGTTTGCTTACAAACCGTTGGAGCCTCCTTAGTAGGGGTGACAGCGTGCCTTTTGAAGAATGAGCCTGCGAGTTAGCGATACGTGGCGAGGTTAACCCGTGTGGGGTAGCCGTAGCGAAAGCGAGTCTGAATAGGGCGATTCAGTCGCGTGTCCTAGACCCGAAGCGAAGTGATCTATCCATGGCCAGGCTGAAGCGACGGTAAGACGTCGTGGAGGGCCGAACCCACTTAGGTTGAAAACTGAGGGGATGAGCTGTGGATAGGGGTGAAAGGCCAATCAAACTTCGTGATAGCTGGTTCTCTCCGAAATGCATTTAGGTGCAGCGTTGCGTGTTTCTTGCCGGAGGTAGAGCTACTGGATGGCCGATGGGCCCTACAAGGTTACTGACGTCAGCCAAACTCCGAATGCCGGTAAGTGAGAGCGCAGCAGTGAGACTGTGGGGGATAAGCTTCATAGTCGAGAGGGAAACAACCCAGACCACCATCTAAGGTCCCTAAGCGCGTGCTAAGTGGGAAAGGATGTGGAGTTGCTGTGACAACCAGGAGGTTGGCTTAGAAGCAGCCACCCTTGAAAGAGTGCGTAATAGCTCACTGGTCAAGTGATTCCGCGCCGACAATGTAACGGGGCTCAAGCACGCCACCGAAGTTGTGGCATTGACATTTATGGTAGGCCTTCGTGGTCCAGCCGTGTTGATGGGTAGGAGAGCGTCGTGTGGCGAGTGAAGCGGCGGAGTGATCCAGCCGTGGACGCTACACGAGTGAGAATGCAGGCATGAGTAGCGAAAGACGTGTGAGAAACACGTCCTCCGGAAGACCAAGGGTTCCAGGGTCAAGCTAATCTTCCCTGGGTAAGTCGGGACCTAAGGCGAGGCCGACAGGCGTAGTCGATGGACAACGGGTTGATATTCCCGTACCGGCGAAGAACCGCCCACATGAAATCAGGAGTGCTAAGCATCCCAAGACGCGTGGATCCCTTCGGGGACGATCGTGAGGCGGCATGCGACCCCATCTGGTGGAGTGAGCGTATTAACAGGTGTGACGCAGGAAGGTAGCCCAGCCAGGCGATGGTTGTCCTGGTGCAAGTGCGTAGGCCGAGAGATAGGCAAATCCGTCTCTCATGAAGGCTGAGACACGATGCGGATGAAAAGTGGGTGATCCTATGCTGCCAAGAAAAGCATCGACGCGAGGTTCTAGCCGCCCGTACCCCAAACCGACTCAGGTGGTCAGGTAGAGAATACCAAGGAGATCGAGAGAATCGTGGTTAAGGAACTCGGCAAAATGCCCCCGTAACTTCGGGAGAAGGGGGGCCACCCGCTTATACGGATTTACTCCGAAAAGGGTGTGGTGGCCGCAGAGACTAGTGGGTAGCGACTGTTTACTAAAAACACAGGTCCGTGCTAAGTCGCAAGACGATGTATACGGACTGACGCCTGCCCGGTGCTGGAAGGTTAAGAGGACCGGTTAGCCGTAAGGCGAAGCTGAGAATTTAAGCCCCAGTAAACGGCGGTGGTAACTATAACCATCCTAAGGTAGCGAAATTCCTTGTCGGGTAAGTTCCGACCTGCACGAATGGCGTAACGACTTCCCAACTGTCTCAACCGCGAACTCGGCGAAATTGCATTACGAGTAAAGATGCTCGTTACGCGCAGCAGGACGGAAAGACCCCGTGACCTTTACTACAGCTTGGTATTGGTGTTCGGTGTGGCTTGTGTAGGATAGGTGGGAGACTTTGAAGCGTGGACGCCAGTTCATGTGGAGTCATTGTTGAAATACCACTCTGGTCACTCTGGATATCTAACTTCGAACCGTAATCCGGTTCAGGGACAGTGCCTGGTGGGTAGTTTAACTGGGGCGGTTGCCTCCCAAAAAGTAACGGAGGCGCCCAAAGGTTCCCTCAACCTGGTTGGTAATCAGGTGTCGAGTGTAAGTGCACAAGGGAGCTTGACTGTGAGACTGACAGGTCGAGCAGGGACGAAAGTCGGGACTAGTGATCCGGCAGTGGCTTGTGGAAGCGCTGTCGCTCAACGGATAAAAGGTACCTCGGGGATAACAGGCTGATCTTGCCCAAGAGTCCATATCGACGGCATGGTTTGGCACCTCGATGTCGGCTCGTCGCATCCTGGGGCTGGAGTAGGTCCCAAGGGTTGGGCTGTTCGCCCATTAAAGCGGTACGCGAGCTGGGTTTAGAACGTCGTGAGACAGTTCGGTCCCTATCCGCTGCGCGCGTAGGAAGTTTGAGAGGATCTGACCCTAGTACGAGAGGACCGGGTTGGACGAACCTCTGGTGTGCCAGTTGTTCCGCCAGGAGCACCGCTGGTTAGCTACGTTCGGGATGGATAACCGCTGAAAGCATCTAAGCGGGAAGCCGGCCTCAAGATGAGACTTCCATACCTTCGGGTGAGAGGCTCCCAGCCAGACTACTGGGTTGATAGGCCAGATGTGGAAGCGTGGTAACACGTGCAGCTGACTGGTACTAATAAGCCGATGACTTGATAACACACCGTTCTTGGTGCTTGCGTCCACTTTGTGGTTCTCGACGTACGGTCGAAACCGCGAACATATAACAAACATTACGTTTGTGCTTGTTCGAGACACGTCAATAGTGTTTCGGCGGCCATAGCGTGAGGGAAACGCCCGGTCACATTCCGAACCCGGAAGCTAAGCCTCACAGCGCCGATGGTACTGCAGGGGGGACCCTGTGGGAGAGTAGGACACCGCCGGACTTCCTTTAACAGAAAGGCCACCCAACGCAGGGTGGCCTTTCTGCGTT
>NZ_JBFTIW010000006.1:0-28708 GCF_056395125.1 Microbacterium sp. 10L49 | reverse complement strand
AGCACGCGTCGGGCAAGTTCGGTGAGGGTTATGGGGAGCTGACCACGGGTCTGAAGCAGGCTGTGGATGGCATCAATGACATGTCGGAGTCGCTTCTGGGCATGATGCGTGCGATCCAGGATCTGGACACGCAGCTCGCCGGCGGCTGACACCGCGAACACGATCGAAGGGCCGGTGCGTGACACCGGCCCTTTGCTTCGTTCGGATCCGGCATATCGGATTGATAACGTGGGGGGATATGAGCCTGTCGAACGACATCTGGGAGATTCCGGCCCAGATCACCGACATCGAGGGTCTGGATGCGCAGGGGCGCCCTGATCCGGCGTATGCGCAGGCGATCGGCCTCGTCCCGGCCCGCACCGGGATGCGGGTGCTGTCGACCCTTCTGGAGCTGGTCGTGGCGCTCGTCATCGCCGTTCCGGGAACGATCGCCGGCACGAACCTGGTGCTGCTGAGCGCGGCGGATCCGGCCGGTCTCCTGGCCCGCAAGGACCTGATCTGGATCCTGCTCCCGCTGATCGTGTCGTACGCGCTCATGCTGATCTACACGCTCGTTCAGCTCATCCTGCACGGCCTCAAGGGCGTGACGCTCGGCAAGGCCGTGGCCGGGATCCGCACCGTCAACGTGCGCACGCTGGAGAAGCCGGGTTTCTGGCGCGGCGCCGTGGTGCGCTATCTGATCCTCGCCGCATCGTTCCTGGTGCCGCTGATCGGCCCCCTGCTCGTGATCGCGCTGTCCCCGCTGTTCGACGCGGAGCGGCGCGGGCGAGGCTGGCCGGACCGGGTCGCGGCCACCTGGCTCGTGGATATCCGCCGGGGCCTGAACCCGTACGACGGCAAACGCATGCGCATCGCCCGCAAGCAGATCACCACCGAGGTGCATGAGGCCGCCCCGGCGCTGCCGTCGTTGGCCACGCCCACAGACCGCGACGCCCCCGCGGTGTACGTGCCGACCGGGCGCTTCTCCGGCGGTGTGGTCGGCGCGCATCGCGCCGCGGCTGCGACGCCCTCGCCGTCCGCCGCACCCGCGCCGTCCGCTGTCCCCGGTGCACCGGTCGTGGGCGTGCCGTCGCTGGCCACGCCCACGACCGCGCAGGTCGGCCCGGCCGGCTCCGCGCCCGCCGTCCCGGCGCCCGCTCCCGCCGACTCCGGCGCTCCCGCTTCGGCCGTGGCACCGTCCATGCCGGCGCCGGCCGCGTCCCCGCCGGCGAGCATCTCGGCCGGCGGGTTCGCCCCGGCCACGGCTTCCGGCGAGGCCGCCTGGCAGCCCCCCACGATCGCGCCGGTGGTGGCGCCCGCAGCTCCGGCCGCACCTGCGTCGGCCGCCGTGCCGGCTGCATCCGCGGCGCCCGCCGTGCCCGACGCCCCGCGCGCAGTGCTCGTGATCGACAACGGCGAGCGGGTCGAGGTGCGCGCCGCGACGCTCATCGGGCGTGCTCCCGCTGCCAGTCCCTCGGCGGGGGCAGGGGCGGACGCCTCGACAGGCTCGGCGACGGGCGAGGGCGAAGTCCAGCTCGTGCGCGTGCCGGACGAGACGCGCTCGGTCTCCAAGACCCATGTGGCGATCCTGCTCTCGCGTCGTGGTGTGGTCGCGGTCGATCGCGGCTCCACCAACGGCAGCTCGATCGTGCGCGACGGCGCGGAGCATCCGCTGACCCCGGGACACCCCGCCGAGCTGCGCGCCGGTGACGTGCTGCGCTTCGGCGACCGCAGCCTGCGCGTGGAGCAGGCATGACCCCCGGCGCCCGCGCGGCCGCCGCAGACACGACAGCGCGCGAGCGCCGCCCGGAGGATCACCGATGAAGGTCAAGCTCACCCTGCGCCGTCCCGGTGCGCCGCTCACCGACATCGTCGTCACCGCCGACTCCACCGCCACGGTCGCCGACGTCGCGCACCACATCGCCACGACGGATCCGCTGCGCTCGATCCGCGTCGCGCACGGCGAGACGCTCACGCTCTCGGTCGCACCCCCCACGAGCGAGCGCCTGGTGACGCTCAACCCCGACCTCGCGATCGGCGACGCCCCGGTCGGATCCGGCTTCCTCGCCGAGATCGTGAACCTCGGCGCCGACCGGATCGCGACCGGCACCGCCGGCGCCCGTCCCGCCGCGCACCTGCGGGTGCTGTCCGGACCGGCCGCAGGCCAGGAGTTCTCCCTGCCGATCGGTCATTTCGTGATCGGTCGCGAGGCCTCCGCCGACGCGCACCTCGCCGATCCCCTCGTCTCCAAGAAGCACGCCCGCATCGAGGTCGCCGGGACGTTCGTCGAGCTCGTCGACCTGAACTCCGCGAACGGCATCCTGGTCGACGGAGGCCTGGTGCAGCGCCTGAGGGTGATCCCCGGTCAGCCGTTCACCCTCGGCGACAGCGAGATCGTGGTGCGCCTCGTGGGCGACTTCGACGGCAGCGCCGCGGATCAGGATCCGGTTCTCGAGCGCGGCGGTGCGCTGCTGTTCAACCGCAGCCCGCGCGTCGAGGAGCGCTTCGCCGGCGAGGACGTCGACGAACCGCGCTACCCGCGGGACCAGGTGCAGCGGCTGTTCCCGTGGCCCATGCTGGTCGCGCCGATCCTGCTCGCGGTGACCATGTGGGCGTTCACCGGACGCAGCCTCTCGCTGCTCATGGCGGCGGCGAGCCCGATGATGATGTTCGGCAACTTCATCTCGCAGAAGACCAACCTCGGCCAGCGCCTGCGCAAGGAGGCCGAGATCTTCGAGGACCAGTTCGAGCGCCTCGAGGAGAAGCTCTACCACGCCCGTCCGCGCGAGCACGCGGTGCGCAACAACGAGGTCCCCGCGGTCGCGGTCGTGTTCGACGAGGCCATGAAGCTCGGACCCCTGCTGTGGACCCGCCGCCCGGAGCACTGGAACTTCCTCGCCGTGCGCCTGGGCACCTGCTCCGACCTGTCCCGCACGACGATCAGTCGCACCGAGGCGGCCGAGGCGCTGCCCGAGTTCGTGGAGCGCGTCGACAGGCTCGAGGAGCGCTACCGCATCATCGAGGACGTGCCGATCCTGGAGTCGCTGCAGAGCGTGGGATCCATCGGCGTCGCCGGCCCCACCTCGGTCGCCGGCGACGCGCTGCGGGGTCTCGCCGTGCAGCTGTTCGGCATGCACTCCCCGAACGAGCTCGTCGCCGTCGCGCTCACCGAGCCCGGATGGGCGAACGAGCTGGACTGGCTGACCTGGCTGCCGCACACCTCGAGCGAGCGCAACCCGTTCAAGGAGATGGCGCTGGCCGACTCCGCGTCCACCGGCACGGCGTTGCTGAACGGCCTCGAGGAGATCGTGATGCGCCGGTCCACCGCGGCCGCGGCGCTGCGTCCGCCGTACGGTGACGACTGGGACCCCACCCGCTACGGCACCGACGTCAAGCGCGCCGCCGAGGAGTCGACCTTCGAGGGGCAGGCGGCGGTGGTCGTCATCGTCACGAACGACGCCCCCGTCGATCGCGCCCGGCTCACCCAGATCCTCGAGCGCGGCGCCGACGTCGGCGTCTACGCCCTATTCGTCGCGCCTGTCGTCGAGGCGCTGCCGGCCGCCTGCCGCAGCTTCATCGACGTGTCGGCCGGCCTCGAGCACGCCAGGGTCGGCACGGTCCGCAACGGCGTGAGCTACCCCGACGTGAAGGTCGAGGGCGTGTCGCACGCCTACATGACCATGTTCGCGAAGCGCCTGGCCCCGGTCGTCGACGCCTCCACCGTCGTGGAGGACTCCTCCGACATCCCGAACTCGGTCATGTTCCTGTCGCTGGTCGGATCCGAGACGGCGTCGGATCCGACCGCCGTGATCGACCGCTGGCGGCAGAACAACACGATCATCGATCGCTCCGGCGCGCCCCAGTCGCGGCTGAAGAAGGCGGGCAACCTGCGCGCCATCATCGGCCAGTCGCAGACCGATGCGATGACCCTGGACCTGCGCACCCAGGGCCCGCACGCCCTCGTCGGCGGTACCACCGGCGCGGGCAAGAGCGAGTTCCTGCAGGCGTGGGTGCTCGGCATGGCCGCCGCGCACAGCCCCGACCGGGTGACGTTCCTGTTCGTCGACTACAAGGGCGGATCCGCGTTCGCCGATTGCGTCGACCTCCCGCACACCGTCGGCCTGGTCACCGACCTCAGCCCGCACCTGGTGCGGCGCGCGCTCACCAGTCTCCGCGCCGAGTTGCACCATCGCGAGCACCTCTTCAACCGCAAGAAGGCGAAGGATCTGCTCGAGCTCGAGAAGCGCCGCGACCCGGACACGCCGCCGGCGCTCGTTCTCGTGATCGACGAGTTCGCCGCACTTGCGGGCGAGGTGCCGGAGTTCGTCGACGGTGTGGTCGACATCGCCCAGCGCGGTCGCTCGCTCGGCATCCACCTGATCATGGCGACGCAGCGCCCCGCCGGCGTCATCAAGGACAACCTGCGCGCCAACACCAACCTGCGCGTGGCGCTGCGCATGGCCGACGAGTCCGACTCGAAGGACGTCGTGGACGACGCCGTCGCCGCGTCATTCCCGCCGTCGATCCCGGGTCGCGGCATCGCGAAGACCGGTCCGGGACGCCTCGTGCCGTTCCAGTCCGCCTACGCCGGCGGCTGGTCCACCGACGAGGTGCAGGTGGCCGACGTGCGGGTGGCCGAGCTGCGGTTCGGATCCACCCAGCTCTGGGAGCCGGACCAGGAGCCCGAGTCGGACAGTCATGACGAGGACCTCGGGCCCAACGACCAGAAGCGCATCGTGGCGACGCTCGTGGCGGCGGCGCAGCAGGCCGGGATCCCGGCGCCGCGCCGGCCGTGGCTCGACGACCTCGAGCACGCGGTCGACATCCGCGACCTGCCGACCCTCGGCGATGGGCAGATCCTGCTCGGCAAGACCGACGTGCCCTCCCGCCAGCTGCAGGAGCCGACGTATTTCGTGCCCGACCGGGACGGCTCGCTGCTCGTGTACGGCACGAGCGGTGCGGGTAAGTCGACCGTGCTGCGCACCCTCGCGATCGCGGCAGGATCGGACGCGGCCACGAACGTCGAGGTGTACGCCCTGGACTTCGGATCCGGAGCGCTCAAGAGCCTGGAGATCCTGCCGCAGGTCGGATCCGTGATCTCCGGCGACGACGCGGAGCGCGTGCAGCGCATCCTGCGTTCGCTCGCCCGGGTGCTCGACGACCGCGGCAAGCGGTTCAGCGCCGCGAACGCCGCGAGCCTCACGGAGTACCGCGAGCTCACCGGCATCGACGAACCGCGCATCCTGTTCCTGCTCGACGGGTTCCCGCAGTTCCGCAGCGAGTGGGAGTCGACCACGGCGCGGATGCCGTTCTACCAGACGTTCATGCGCATCCTCGGCGAGGGCCGCCCGCTCGGCGTGCACGTGATCGCGACCGCCGACCGCTCCGGTTCGGTGCCCACCGCGGTCAGCGCGAACGTCTCGCGCAAGGTCGTGCTGCGCCTGAGCGACGAGTCGGGCTACGCCATGCTGAACGCCCCGAAGGATGTGCTCGACGAGCGCTCCGCCCCGGGCCGGGCGATCGTGGACGGTCTCGAGACGCAGATCGCGACCCTCGGCGGTACCCCGAACGTGGCCGAGCAGACCAAACTGCTGGAGGCGATGGCGGCAGCCCTGCGCGCGGCAGGGGCGCGCGAGGTCGCCGAGATCGGCTCGCTGCCGACCCGGCTCGCGGTCTCGGCATTGCCGGATCGCATCGGCGAGTTCCCGGTGCTGGGTGTCGCGGAGGACACGCTGTCGGCACGCGAGTTCGACCCCATCGGCACATTCCTCGTGGCGGGCCCCCCGCTGTCGGGCAAGACCACGGCGCTCAAGGGCATCATCACCGCGATGCGCCGCTTCGACCCGGAGGTCAAGCTGTTCCACTTCGGGGGCCGGCGTTCGCAGCTCAAGGACTACGCCGACTGGACGCGCAGCGCCACCACGCCGGAGGCCGCCAAGGAACTCGCCGCCGAACTTGCGGAACTGGCCGGTGACGAGTCGATGCCGGTGCGCCTGCTCGTCGTCGTCGAAGACGTGCCGCAGTTCGCGGACACTCCCGCGGAACGCGACATGAAGGCGCTGTTCCAGGCCATCAACCGCAGCGACCACCTGCTGATCGGTGACCTCGACGTCACGCAGGCGACGAGTGGTTTCGGCTATATCGGCGACTTCAAGGCCGGCCGCAAGGGCATCGTGCTCAAGCCCGACGCCTTCGACGGCGATGCCGTGTTCAAGGTGCCGTTCCCGAAGGTCAAGCGCACCGACTTCCCCGAGGGCCGCGGCATCTTCGTCCAGGCGGGCCGCCAGGTCATCGTGCAGCTGCCGCTGGTGGAGGAGGAGACGCTCGCATGAGCGACATGAAGACGTTCGATGTGTCGGCGCTGACGGATCCGATCCCGTCCGGGGCGGTGAAGGCCGAGGCGAGCGAGCGGCTGCGCGGGGAATCCGGTGCGAGCGCCGAGACGCGCATGACGGTCGGCGCGGTCGTGCGCAGCGTGGTGCTTCTGATCGGCGCCGCGGTGCTGGCGGGATTGTTCGTGCGACTCGTGCAGCTGCTCTTCGGCGCCTACGAGTTCACGCCTTCGACCGTCGTGATCGCGCTGCTCATGGTCGTTCCCCTCGTCGTGATGAGGGTGCGCGGCCTTTCGCAGTCGCGCCGCGACCTCGATCGGGGATGGTATCGGCTGCGACGTTTCGCCGAGGCGAACGGGCTCACCCACACCATCCGCATCTCCGACCCGACGCACCCCGCCGCCGTGTTCACGGCCGGGACCGACCGGGTCTCCAGTGACGTGGTGCGCGGATCCGTCCCCTCCGCCCTCGGCGGCCGTGCCTTCGAGGTGGGCAACCACGGATTCGACACCTGGGCGGCGCGCGCCCGCCTTCCGCACGAGCTCGACTACGTGATGCTGCCGCTGCGCGCGCCGTCACCGGCGTTCACCATCATCGACCTGTCGCACGCGCGGGCTCGTCCGCCGTGGGAGCCCGCGGCCGGACAGCAGCCCGTCGCACTCGGCGACGGGTTCGACGAACGTTTCGAGACACGGTGTGCGCCGGAAGCGCAGGACGCGGTGCGTGCCGTGCTGACACCGCCCGTGCGTGCGGCGCTGACGCGGCTCGTCGCCGGGGCTGAGGTCGGCGTGGATCTCGAGGTCGTCGAAGGATCCTTGTACGTCGTCGTGCGCCGGAGCCTGCCGATCACCGATCCGACGTACTGGGAGTGGGTGGAGGATCTCGCACGGCTCGTCGACGAGCAGCTGGATCAGCGCTCCGACGCCGCCGCGTCCCTGCGCGTGGGCGAGGAGGATCCGCAGCGGGCCGCACGTCGCGCCCGGCTGCTCGGCCGCGTGCGCGGCGGGCGTCAGGTGGCGGTCGGCTGCCTCTTGCCGTTGCTGTTCGGCGCTGTCGCGGCAGCGGTCAGCGTGATGTGGCGGTGACAGCAGCGCAGCGGTGACCGGCCCGCGGCATGGGGAGTGCTCCCCATCGCGAGGGGCCGCGCCGCCGGGATAGGTTCGAACGGTAGCAAGGGATCGGAGGGCCCATGGGCGACGGAGTGAAGGTCAAGTACAGCGAGCTGGAGCCGCTGCAGAAGGCGCTGACCGACATCATCACGGAGTTCGACGAGGCGGGATCCCGCCGCAACGCGCTCCAGGACGCGGTCGGCGAGCCGTACGGCGAGCGCAAGCTGCACGACGCGGCCCATGACTTCGAGGGGCGCTGGGACGACCGCCGCAAGGCGCTCAAGGACAACTGCAAGACCGTGCAGGAGCACCTCGACGCCGTCATCAAGGGCTTCAAGGACTGGGACAAGCAGGCCGCCGACAAGTTCGACAAGAAGGGGTCCTGATGACGTACTACGAGGCGATGCCCGCGTTCTCGCCCGCGCACCACCGTCTCGGCCACATCGACGGCGACGTCGGTGCGATCCGCCAGCGCGGCACCGATCTCACCACTCTCGCGACCGAGATGACCACGTCGTCGAAGCTGCTGCAGAGCCTCGTCGAGGACGGTTCCGACATGAAGGGCGAGGCGATCGACAAGCTCGCCTCCAGCGCGAAGGACGTCTACGCCGAGCTCGGCAGGGCCGCCGAGCTGTACCACGCGGTGGCGCCGTACATCTCCGGCTATGCGACGGATCTGGAGACCGCCAAGAACGCGATCGACCCGATCCTCGGGGATCTGGTCGAGCTGTGGCAGACCTACCTGCACAAGCAGGGGGACGCGATGGATGCGCACGCCGCGCAGCCGAAGTATCCGACCGGGGACGACGCGAACGATGAGACTCTGCGCCAGCAGGCGGAGGACAAGCAGCACGATGCGGCGACTGCGGCGGCCGGGCTCGCGACCTCCGCGCGTCAGGCCTGGACGGATCGGGCGAAGGACTTCGACAAGGAGTGGGACACCTGGCACGGCGCGTTCATGCACGCCGCGAACGGGATCCACGACGACATGTCGGGCAAGATCAAGGACTCCTGGGATGACGACATGCGGGGCTTCCTGCAGTGGGCGTCCGACTTCCTCGCCGTCGCCGGCATGGTGCTCGCCGTGCTCGCGATCGTCGTGGGCGGTCCGATCATCGCCGCCCTCGCCGCGGTGGTCGCGATCGCGACCCTCGTGGTGGCCGTCGCCCGCCTGGCGCGCGGTGAGGGAAGCGTGCTCGATGTCGTGTTCGGCGTGATCGGCGTCATACCCGTGCTCGGACCCGCAGCCAAGTTCCTCCGCGGGCCGGCGGCCGCGCTGCACGAAGCAGAGTTCGGCGCCGATCTCCTCCGGCTCACCGGGCGCGGGGCGACGAGCGTACGCGGATGGGCATCGGGACTCAACGGCCTCGAGGGGCTGACCGCCACGGAGCGTGTCGGCGACTTCTGCGCGAAGCTCTTCACGGGCAAGGGGGCGTCCGACCTCCTCGAGATCGATGGCGGGCTGAAGACGCTCGATATGGTCGGCAACGTCTTCGCATCGCATTTCGCGATCGCGGGGGGCATCAAGGACAGCGCCGGTGGTGCCTGGGGAGGCGCGTTCGCTCCGGGCCAGAACCCGTTCGGATGACCGCGGCACACGCCGTGGGTACGACGCGGCGCACGCCTGCGTGCGCGAGAGGATGATCCGATGAACAGTCTGCGCGCCGAGTTGCTCGGCGAGACCGGAACCGTGATCCCGCCGTATCGGATGCTCATCCCCGCGGGTTGGGAGGCGCACGATCTGAGCGCGGCCGCCGAAGGCGACCTGCTCGGACGCGCCGATGCACGGCTGCGGTCCGTGGGCAACACGGCGCTCGGTCCGTTGCTGCGCGATCAGGTGCGCGACGTGTTCACGCAGCTGCGCGCACGTGGCGGCTTCGCCTATGCCTTTCCGGGGGAGGCCTCGCCCAGCTGGGCCCTCGGGGCGGCCAGCCTCATCGGCACCAAGCGCACGGCGACGCCCGAGCTCACGCTCGACCAGATCGTGCAGTACGCGATCGTTCACCACGCTGCCGAGCCGATCGGTGACGACCACCGCATCGTCCGCTGGACCGAGCGCAAGCGGGTGACCGTCGACGGCGAAGACGCCACGACCCTGCTCATCACCTACCTCATCCCGATCCCCGGGTCACGCCGCACCGAAGCCGTGCAGTGGACGGCGACCGTGGCGCACGACGCCGACATGCCGGACGATCACCCGAGCCTCATCGCCTGGCGGACCCTGTTCGACGTGCACGTGGCGAGTTTCGCCTGGATGGAGCAGTGATGCAGATCACGATCGCCTACGACGAGGACCGCAGCATCCCGGTCCCGGTGCTGCCCGTCGCGGAACGCGCCACCTGGGCCGAGCAGACGGCTGCCGCGTTCGCAGCCCGCGTCGGCGGCGGCGATCAGCTTCGGCAGGGCGTCGCGAGCGCGCTCGACCGGCTCACGGTGCTCGCCGACGACGACTCGCGCCTGCTTCTGCTGATCGGAGCGGACGGTGCCATGCTCGCCCCGCTGCTGCTGTTCGTCGTACCGCACGAGCTGGATGAACGCGAGCAGGCCGACTTCCTCTGGCAGCCCTCCGCCCTCCTGCCGCCCACGCCGACCGTCGTCACCACGACGCACCTCGGCACCGGCTTCTCCTCGGGCCTCGCCCAGCGCGAAGACGGCGCGGACTTCTCGACCCGGCGCTGGTTGTTCTTCGGATCCGGCATGACGGTGGCCGCGCTGCTCGGCCCGGTCGCGCCTCTCGGACTCGGCCTCGTGGAGGCCATCGCCGACGCCCTGCTGGCGGAGTCCTGGGTGGAGGGCTTCGTGCCCCGCGAGGACGTCGCCAAGGCCCAGCGTCTCGATGCGCTCGCCTCACCGGCTCAGGAGGGGTGGCGGCTCGGCGCAGCGTCCGGCGGTGCGACAGCTGGCTGACATGCGCCGCGCGCGCCGGCAGAAGCGGCGGGATCCGAGGCGTCGTGAAGGATCGGCGGCGGTCGAAGGCATCGATCGCCCACTCATCCCGGCGCTCGCGTCATGAAGCCGGTCGTCCGTCTTCTCGGCGAGGATGCGGAGGTGCGCGCCGTCGGGCGTGAAGCGTGCAGGCGATGCAAGGCACCGACGGTGCATCCGACCTGTTCGCTGCGGTGGGCGACCTGCACCGGCGCCGGCGGCAGCAGGTCGCTGCACGGGCGGCCTCAGCTTCCCGCGCCCGAGCCGTGGCGACCGCGGAGCGCACTCCGCAGACGTCCGCTCGCGTCTGGCGCTGGATCTGGGCGGCGCTCGTCGCCGCGGGTCTCATCGCCGCCCTCGTGCTCGTCGTCGAGCTCGGCCCCGCCGACCGCAAGAACGCGTTCAGCGACCCGCAACTGAGCGCCACGATCGCTCTCATCGCGGGTGCCGCGGCGGCGGCGCTCCATCCTGCAGTCCGCTGCACCAGCCGAGCGTGGCGACGACGCGCTCCGCGAGTTGCGCCGCATCGCCGAACGGCTGGCCGCCACGAAGGCGTCGGCCGCGGTGCAGCAGGACTGGCAGCGACGGCTCGATCGGCTCGCCGAGAAGGGCGCTCCGCCTGCCACGATCTCCCAGGCCAGGACCATGACGCCGTCCGCCTGGCTCGCCTGGCTCAGCTACGACGGCGAGATCGAGATCCGTTCGGTGCTGCCGCGGAGCTGAGCGCGCCCTATGGGCATTTGTCCCCATCGACGGGGTCGGCGAGGGGTTGTTAGGTTCGTCCTGTCGGGCCGGAGGGGCCCTGTCGAAACGACGACCGGGGGGTGGATGATGGCCGATCTCGGTGCGTCTTCTGACACCTGCTGCGAGATGCCTCCAGGCCGACCGGCTTCGGCCGGTCCCTGTGCTACTCCGTGATGAAGGAGTCACACGATGTCGGAAGAGGCGCTGAAGGCCGCACGAGATGGACTGCACATGCGCGTGCCAGGCTCGCGGGCGGACGCCGAGGCTCTGCGCGCCGAGGTCAGGGCGGCCGATGCCGCTCTCGGCGCCTGGCTGCGCTCGGTCGGCGCCGGGCGTGCGGCGCGAGCAGACCTGCGGGACGTGGGGGCCGCACGATGACCGACGTCAGGATGGATCTCGCGCGGTTGGAGTCGACCGCGCACACGGCCAAGGGGCTCGCGACGAGCTTCGACAAGGCCGAGGAGTTCGCGGAGGATCTCGGAGGCCTCACCGGGCACGATGGCCTCGCCGACAAGATCGAGGACTTCGGCGGCAAGTGGGACATCGCGCGCGAGGACCTGCGCGACAACCTGCGCTCGCAGGCCGACTTCATGCAGGCGATCGTCGACACGTTCCGCGACCTGGACACGAAGATGGCACAGGACGGGGAGAAGTAGAGCATGAGCGTGCTTCCCGGGCATCCGGCCGAGCTGACATCCCGCGCCGCAAGTCTCGTGGCGTCGGCCGAGGTCATCCTCAGCGTCATCCACGAGTTGCGCGGCATCGTCGAAGACGACGAAGGCAAGGCCGTCAAGGCCCTCTACGAGCAGAACGAGCAGATCTCCTCGGATCTGGAGCGCATCCACCCCCGTTACAAGGGCACGGCGGATGCGATCACCGAATACGCCGTCGCGCTCACCGCGGCGCACGAGGATGCGCACCGCGCGCAGGACGACCTCGACGACGCGCTGGTCACGCAGGGGCGCGCCGATCGGGCGCTGGACGACCTCAACGATCAGGTGAAGGGCGCCGACGACCCGTCGCCCTCCCTCACGGATCGGGTCCCCGGTGCGCAGCGCGCCGCGGATGACGCCCGTGCCGCCGTCGGATCCGCCCGCGCGCGGATCGACGCCGCCCGCGAGGCGATGAACCACGCCGCCGAGACGGCGATCCGCAGGATCGACGCGGCGATCGACTCCACGAACGAGGGATTCTGGGACAAGGTCGGCGACTTCTTCTCCGACATCGGGGACTTCCTGGCCGGCATCGCCGACTGGATCGGCGATTTCCTGCAGGACGTCGTCGACCTGCTCAAGAAGATCGCCGACACGATCGTGGCGATCCTGGGGGCGCTCCTCGTTCTCCTCCTCATCGTGGCGATCGGCGCGCTGTTCGGCACGATCGGTCTCATCATCGGAGCGGTGATCGCCATCGTGCTCGCGGCGTTCCTCATCTGGAGCGTGCTGTCGGACGTGCTGAAGGGCACCCCCGCGGTGAGCAGGACCGATCCGTACGCGGACCCGAAGGACAAGAACAAGGTCCCGGACGACCCGAGCCTCGCCACGGTCCTCGACGGCACCGCAGAAGTCGACAGACTCGGCGGGGAGACCGATTCGGTGGTGAAGATCACCAAGGTGCTCGGTCCGGACGGGTGGTACTACACGGTCACTCTGCCGAGCACCCAGGAGTGGCTGTCGCGGTTCGGGGACCAGGGCGCGGTGAACGACCTCGACAGCAACCTGGCCCTGATGCTGACACCCGCGCTGCAGACCCAGTACGAGCGGGCGGTGCTCGAGGCCATGGACCAGGCGGGAATCGGACCGGAGGATCCCGTGATGCTCGTCGGCTTCAGCCAGGGCGGGATCATGGCCGGTCACCTCGCGGCCTACAACTCGGACTACAACTGGAAGGCGGTCGTCGCCTCGGGGGCGCCCATCGATCACATGCCCATCCCGGACTCCGTGCAGGTCGTCTCGGTGCAGCACAACGGCGACCCGGTGCCGCGCCTGGACGCCATCGCCGGCGACTTCGACAGCATCCCGCACGGTTCGAACTGGACGTCGATCCGCGTCGACCCGCCGAAGCCCGACCCGGTCCTGGGCGTGGACGCGGGCGCACACAACGCCCTGAAGTACTCGCAGACCTATCAGGAGCATCTCGCCGACGTGCAGGCGGCCCATCCCGACCTCGCGAACTTCTTCAACAATGATGGATACGTGGATGTGTCCTACTACCACTGGAACGAGTGACGATGGCGCGACGAGGTGCACGATCGCGGGGGATGCTGGCCGTCGTGCTGGCGGGTTCGCTCCTGGGCGGCGGGCTGGCCGGCTGCGGCATCCTGCCGCCGGCAACGGAGAAGACCGAGGAGGCGACGGTGGATTACGGTGACGTGGCGGAGGCCGTGACGAAGGCGGTGCCGCGGGTCGTGGCGGTGGAGGATCCGGTCCGGTGGCGGAACGGTCTCGGCCACGGGCTCGAGCTGTCGCTCGTGACGGACTCCGCCGCGCCGTTCACTGCGGAGGAGTTGGACGCGCTCGTCGAGACGATCTGGCGGACGCTGCCGTGGGAGCCGAACGCGGTCGTGCTGACGGCCGGCGCGAAGGACGGCGGGGATCCCGTCGATCTCCGTGCCGCCGCCGCCGAGCTCAGCCCCCTCGGCGTCACGAACGCCGGACGGGGCGGCGTCAGCCTGACCGACATGAAGGCGCGCTACGGAGCCTGGACGGCGCCCGAGTGAGCGACCGCCGGCTGCGCTTCCGCCTCCCCGGGCGCTGGTTCTCGGTCGACCTGTCCGGCCAGGACGCCACGACGGCATCGATCCGCCGGATCGCGAAGGAAGCCGTCGGCGCGGCCGATGACCGCGCCCCGGAACGGGCACGAGTGCGGCGTCAACTGGAGGACGCGGTCGCCGCTGGTGCCCAGGGCGACGTGCGCGCCATCATGTTCTCGACCGAGATCGCCCCCGGCGCTCCGCTGCCTGTGACGCTGCTCGTCTTCGAGCCGGCCGATCTGCGGATGAGCCCCGCGATCGGCACCGCGCCGCAGACGGTGCTGAAGGTCATGGCGGAGGCTCTGAAGCAGATCGACGCGGTGGCGCATGCGTCGATCGTCGAGGTGCGCGGCCCGGGCGTCCCCGCGCTCCGCACGCACCGCGTCGACCAGGTCGAAGGGGGCGAGGAGGACGGCATCGCCCGCCTTGTCGCGGACTATTGGATTCCGGTGCCCGGCAGCAAGCAGCTGCTGATGGTGCGTTTCGCCACGCCCCTGGGCGAGCTGGAGAACATGCTCTGCGCACTCTTCGACGAGTTCGTCGCCGTCTCGTATTTCCGCGACGAGCGACCGGAGTCGCTGCGCGAGCAACTCGTCGGCGGGAGCGCGCGAGTGCGCTGACGCGCGTCGCGCTCAGCGCCCGGCGTCGGCGAGGTGGCGCGCGTCGTGGCTGAGCACCTTCACCATCACGCCGTGCCGGCGCAGCGTCGCGACGGTGCGCGCCTCCTCGTCGATGTCGCGACCGAGGGCGTGGATGTTCGCGACGACCAGCACGTCGCCGGGGCGCAGCGTGTCGATGAGCCGGCCGATGCGATCCGTCCAGCTCTCCAGGATGTCCGGGGCGGGGTGGCGGAACCCCTCGATCGGCACGCCGAACCGCGTGAGGTCGTCGCGCTGCTGCACCACGGAGGGCATGCCGTCGCGGGCGACGACGAGACCGACCAGACGGGACCCGTCGGGCTTGGCCGACCACCAGTCGCGGTTCTGCTGCAGCTCGGTGAAGCACTTGGGGCACTCCGCGGCCGCGTGCGGAAGGTGCAGCGGGCTGGTGAGGGCCGCATCGAGCGGCGCACCCGAGGTGCCATCCGCATCGCCGCGCGCGTGCGTGGTCGCTTCCATGTGATCCGCCTCTCCGTGTCTATTGTGCCTTCTCCCACGGACATCGGCGTCCGCAGGCGAAGGCCGATCGAGCTGCGTCATCACCGGGCGGAGTACGCTCGCACTGTCCCACCCCGGAGCACTGAGGAGCGCCATGCCCATCGTCGCCGCCTACGCCGCACCGAGCGAGGGTGCGCCCCTCGTCTCGACCACGATCGAGCGCCGTGAGCCCGGTCCGCTCGACGTGGTGATCGACATCGCCTACGCGGGCATCTGCCACTCCGACATCCACACCGTGCAGGGGGACTGGGGGCCACAGCATTACCCGCTGGCCCCGGGCCACGAGATCGCCGGAACAGTGTCCGCCGTGGGATCCGACGTCACGCGTTTCGCCGTGGGCGACCGGGTGGGGGTCGGCTGCCTGGTGAACTCCTGCGGCGAGTGCGCCGCGTGCCTGCGCGGCGAGGAGCAGTACTGCACCGGCGGCGCCGTCGGCACCTATGGCGCGACGGACCGCGACGGCACCATCACCCAGGGCGGCTACTCCCGGCAGGTCGTCGTCACCGAGGCGTTCGTGCTGCGGATCCCGGATGCGATCCCGCTCGATCGTGCGGCGCCGCTGCTCTGCGCGGGCATCACGACGTACTCTCCGCTGCGGCACTGGAAGGTCGGCCCCGGCACGCGCGTCGCCGTCGTGGGTCTGGGCGGGCTCGGGCACATGGCGGTCCAGATCGCACACGCCTTGGGCGCCGAGGTCACGGTGCTCTCGCAGTCGCTGCGCAAGAAGGACGAGGGGATCCGGCTCGGCGCCGACCGCTACCTCGCGACCTCGGATCCGGAGACCTTCTCCGGCAACCGTCTCGCGTTCGATCTGATCCTGAACACGGTGAGCGCTCCGCTGCCCCTCGACGACTACCTGCGGCTGCTCGACACCAACGGCACGCTCGTCTGCGTCGGCGCGCCGCCGGAGCCGATGTCGGTCTCGATCAGCCAGCTGCTCGGACGCCGCCGCTCGCTGGCCGGATCCGCGATCGGCGGCATCGCGGAGACCCAGGAGATGCTCGATTTCTGCGCCGAGCACGGCCTCGCCGCGGAGATCGAGCTCATCGACGCAGCCGGCATCAACGACGCCTACGCGCGCGTGCTCGCCAGCGACGTGAAGTTCCGCTTCGTGATCGACGTCGCGACGATCTGACGCCCACGCCGCGGGGTCGTTGAGCGAGCACCGGCGAAGCCGGCGCGAGACGAAACGCGGCGCCCTCGACGAGGCTAGATCAACCCCAGCGCGCGCACTGCGTCGCGCTCCTCGACGAGCTCGGCGACCGAGAGATCGATGCGCTCGCGGGCCCACCCATCAGTGTCCAGGCCCTCGACGATCCGCCATTCGCCGCCGACGGCGCGCACCGGGAACGAACTGATCAGGCCCTCCGGCACGCCGTACTCGCCGTGCGAGACGACGGCGGCGCTGGTGCGGCGCTCGCCGGTGCCGAACGCCCAGTCGCGCACGTGGTCGATGGTCGCGTTCGCCGCGGAAGCGACTGAGGAGGATCCGCGCACCTGGATGATCTCGGCGCCGCGCTTCGCGACCCGCGGGATGAACGTGCTCTCGAGCCACGCGCGCACATCGCCGGTCTGCTCGGCGAGCGCGTCGAGCACCGGGCGCCCGGCGACGGTCGCGTGCGCGACATCGGGGAACTGCGTGGCGGAGTGGTTGCCCCAGATCGTGACGCCGGCGATGTCGGCGACGGGGGCACCCAGAGCCGCCGCGAGCTGACCCCGCGCGCGGTTCTCGTCGAGCCGGGTGAGAGAGCTGAAGCGCTCCGCGGGCACGCCGTCGGCGGTGGCCGCTGCGATGAGTGCATTCGTGTTCGCGGGGTTTCCGACGACCGTGACCCGCACGCCTGAGGCGGCATGGGCGGCGATCGCGGAGCCCTGCGGTCCGAAGATCGAGCCGTTGGCGGCGAGCAGGTCGCCGCGTTCCATGCCCGGGCCACGCGGCCGGGCGCCGACGAGCAGCGCGTGGTCGGCCCCGTCGAAGCCCACCGCCGGATCATCGGTCACCTCGACGTGCTCGAGGAGTCCGAACGCGCCGTCCTGCAGCTCGAGCGCGGCGCCCTCGGCGGCCGCGATCCCGGCCGGGATCTCGAGCAGCCGCAGCCGCACCTTCTCGTCGGGGCCGAGCATGTCGCCGGCCGCGATCCGGAACAGCAGCGCGTAGCCGATCTGCCCGCCGGCTCCGGTCAGAGTCACCGTGGTGGTCACATTCAGCCCCTTTCGGTCGCGGACGCGACGCACAGTGCGAGCCTATGCCTCGCCGTCAGGGCACGGACCGTGGAAAACTGTGCTCATGACCTTCAACCCGGATGCCGATGTCTCAGACAACAAGGTGCAGCGGCGCAGTGGCGGTCGCACGGCGGCGATCGCCGGCGGCGGCGTCGTCGGCCTCGGTGCGGTCGTCGTGCTGCTGATCAGCGCCTTCACCGGCGTCGACCTCTCCGGCCTCCTCGGCGGCGGGACGGACACGTCGCAGAGCCAGCAGCAGGGCGGATCCACGGACGGATCGGTGCAGAGCTGCAACACCGGCACCGACGCGAACAACAGCGTGGACTGCCGTGTGGCCGCCGTCTCCCTGGTGCTGAACGAGTACTGGGCGAAGCATGTGAAGGGCTATGTCGACCCGGGCCAGGTCAACGTCGACGGCGCGACCTCGACGCCGTGCGGCACGGCATCGAACGACGTGGGCCCGTTCTACTGTCCCTCGGACCAGACCGTCTACATCGATCCCACGTTCTTCCAGCTGCTCAAGCAGCAGTTCGGCGCCGAGGCGGGCGACCTGGCCCAGGTCTATGTCGTGGCCCACGAGTACGGCCACCACATCCAGAACATCACCGGCACGATGTCGAAGTACCCGAACAACGGCACCGGCCCCACGAGCAACGGCGTGCGCACCGAGCTGCAGGCCGACTGCTACGCGGGCGCCTTCATCGCCGACATGACGCAGGAGAAGGACAAGAACGGCGTCGCCTACATGAAGACGCCGACGGATGCCCAGATCAAGGACGCGCTGAACGCGGCGGCCGCTGTCGGCGACGACCACATCCAGCAGCAGTCCGCGGGCTACACGAACCCGGAGAGCTGGACGCACGGATCCAGCAAGCAGCGCGACTACTGGTTCGCGAACGGCTACAAGAACGGCCTCGGCCAGTGCGACACCTTCTCGGTGGCCACGCCGTAGGACCACGCGGTCGTTGAGCGAGCGCTCTTTCTCTCCCCCGGGGTCGTTGAGCGAGCGGAGCGAGACGAAACGTGGCGCTCTCGTGAGGTCACCGCGTTTCGTCTCGGTCGCGCTGCGCGCGTCCTCGCTCAACGTCCATGGGGGAGGGCGGCGACTCGTTCCCTCGCTACGCCCGCATCGCCTGCACGAGCGTGCGCACCAGCGCGAGCACGCCGCCCTGGACGCGGAACCGGGTCAGGCCCTCGCTGACCTCGGCCGCGGTGCGGGACGAGGCGAACCACGGCGGCTTCGGCAGGATCGTGAACCGGCCGCCGTCGCGCACGATCGACGCCGCCCGGGGGAACGGCCGGAACGGCCCGCGCACCACGGAGCGCTCGACGTCGGCCAGCAGCAGGGCGTTGTGCACGACGCCGAGCCCGCTGCCGACGTCGGCGATCGTGTTGCCCGGGAAGGCGCCCCAGGTGACGGTGGGGGTGATGAAGCCGAACGCGGTCCAGGCGTTGATCGCGATGGATCCGTAGCGCAGCGCGGTGATGGCCCGTTCGAAGCCGGCGCCGAGCGACGCTTCCGTGGTCGGGTCGATCAGCACGTTCGCGCCGAGCGTGCCCTGCAGCTTCTCGTTCGCATGCGCGACGGCCGCGTCGAGGAACGTCTGCCCCACGCCGGGCAGCTGCTCCACGCCCAGCACGGGAGCGAAGTACTCCGTCTGCTCCAGGGCGGTGGCGTCGTCGCCCTCGCCGAGCTCGACGAGCAGCCGGTCCGCGAGTACGAGCGCGTCCGGATATGCCCCGGCCGCCTGTGCCATCCGCTCGTCCGACCGGGGGTACCAGATGGGACGTTCCGGGGCGAGGGCGTAGGCGCGGCGCAGCTCGATCAGGAACTGGTCCTTCTGCGCCCAGTCGCTGGACAGGATCACGACCTGGCCCGCGATGCAGTTGTGTCCGCCGTTCTGCAGGCGCATCGTGGCGACGTGCTCGGCCTGGAATCGCAGATCCGCGTCGCTCCATTCGCCGGGCACGACGATGATCGGGGAGACGCCGCCGAGCTCGGCGGTGATCGGCTTCTTCAGCACAGGGCGGTTCTCCCGCTTGCGGCGCTTGGCCTGCGGCCCCGTGCCCCACACGATCGCATCGAAGGTGGGGGCGGATCCGGTGATGTGCACGTGCGCGAAGGCGTCGTGCCCGGTGAGGAACGCACCGACGTCGCCGGCGCCCCGGACGATCCGCAGGAAGCCGGGGGCGATGAGCGGAGCGAGGGCCTTCTCGAACACCGGCACGAGGGCGTCCTGGGTCGGATTGACCTTGAGCAGCACGACCCGATCGTGCGCGAGCAGTTCGTAGAGCACGTCGAGCACCGGGATCGAGGTGACGTTGCCGGCGCCGAGCACGAGGCCGATGCCGCCGTCGCCGGGCTGCGGGGAGCGCTGGGCGAGGCCGGCGCGCGCCCTGGCGTCGCCCGGCGTGACCCCCGGGGTGAGCCAGACCTCTCCGGTGAACCCCGAGAGCAGCAGCTTGTCGATGCCCACGAGCGGGAAGGCGTGCACGCGGGTCTGCCCGCTCGCGGTGCGGTCGACCCCGATCCCGTCCAGCGGGTTGCGGCCGTGCGCGATCCGGTCGAGCGTCTCGACGTAGGCGTCCAGCGCGCCGAGCGTCGCGTAGGGGCCGCTCAGCCACTCCTCGCCGCGCAGCGGGTGGTCGTCGCGCAGCTGCTTCGAACGGACCGCAGCGTGCGCCCATGCGCGTGCGTTCGCGGCGACGGTGCGGCGCACGCCGCGCAGCAGCGTGACGCGCTGGCTGACGGTGAGGGCGGACCAGGCGGCGGATCCCTTCTTCAGATCGGCGATCGCGCTCTCGATCGGTGCGCGGACGTCGTCGGCGAGGGTGTCTGACATCGGGATCTCCTTCGGCGCGGTCTGGCTTCAGCGTACGCGCTCGGTGTGGGACTCAGTCTCAGCGATCGAGGTCGTCGATGTCCCGCGGAGCCCGGTCACACGTCGTCGATGTCGCTGCGGCGGAGCCGGTAGCGGGCCAGGGTCGCGAGGCTCAGCGCCATGAGCACGGCCGGCACGATGCTGAAGATCAGCACGATCCCGGCGACGGCGCTGCCGGGCTGCACGACGGCGTTCACCGCGCCGGCGCTCGCCGTGCGCGAGACGTATCCGGTGACCGCGAGCACGACCGCGACGATCGTGGTGCCGAGCGCGAAGCCCACGGTCTCCGACGCCGTCCACATGCCGGTGAACGTGCCGGCGTTGCCCGGACCGCTGTCGCGCTCGTCGTGCGAGATGACATCGGGCAGCATCGCCATCGGCAGGGTCTGCATGCCCGCGTATGCGATCCCGGCGATCGCGACCGAGGCGTAGATCCAGGATCCGGGAGCCCACAGGGCGATGACGATCGAGGCGGAGGCGACCAGGAAGATCGTGGAGGAGGTCCGGAACGCGCGCTCCTTGCCGGTCCGGCGCGACAGCCGCTCCCAGACCGGAGTCGCGATCACGGCCGGCGCGACCAGTGCGACGAACAGCAGCGTGACGGCGCTCTCGGAGCGCATCACCCAGGTCGCCACGTACTGGGCTCCGGCCAGCATGGTGCCGGTGGCGAGCGCCTGCAGCAGGTAGGTGCCGAGCAGCGCGCGGAACGGCTGTGAGCGGCGCACGGCCGCGAACCCCGCGGCGTACTGCGCGCGGATCCCGACGTGCTCGACGGCCGCGGGGACGGCCACGGCATCGTCGGCGGTGCGTGCGGCGATGAGCATGCCGACGCCGATCACGATGCCCGCCACCACGCCCATCACGAGGTAGCCGGTGACCGGGTCGCCCGTGATGCGGCGCAGCTCGGGTCCGCCGCCGCCGAACAGCAGGATCGTGACGGTGAGCACGATCACGCGCCAGCTGAGCAGCCGGGTGCGCTCGTCGTAGCTCGAGATGAGCTCGGCAGGCAGCGCGATGTACGGCACCTGGAACAGGCTGAACGCGGTGGCCGTGGCGAGGAACGCCACCAGCACGCAGATCACGCCGGCGACCGGGCCGAACGCCGGGGGCACGGCGAACGTGAGGGCGAAGAACACCGGCAGGGTGAATGCCCCGATGAGCATGAACCGCTTGCGGCTGCCGGTGCGGATGAGGCTGCGATCGGACCAGGCGCCGATCACGGGGTCGATCACGACGTCCCAGATCTTCGCCAGGGTGACGATCGTGCCGGCGACGATCGCGGCCACACCCAGGTTGTCGGTGAGGAAGTACGCGAGCACCAGTCCGGGCAGAGTGGCGAAGCCTCCGGTGCCGAGTGAGCCGATCGCATACCGGGCGATCGTGCGGGCAGGAAGGTGCGTGGGGGCTCGCTCGGCGCGAGCGGCGGTGCTCATGCGCGTCAGTGTATCGGCGTCCTTCGTCTCGCCCCGGCTCGCTCAGGAACCGAGCCGAAGGACGGGATCAGATCAGCGACAGCTCGCGCAGCTTGGCCTCGACATCCGCGTTCGACGGCTCGACGTGGTGCGACGAGTCCGGGTACACGACCACCGGGATGTTCGTGCGGCCGGAGATCTCCTTGGCGACATCGGCAGCAGCGGGATCCTCGACGAGGTCGACGTAGGTGTACTCGATGCCGAGGGCGTCGAGCTGCTTCTTCGTGCGGATGCAGTCCCGGCACCAGTCGGCGCCGAACATGGTGATGGTGTCAGAGGAGGGGGTGGTCATGAGTCCAGGGTACGGCGGATTCGAGGGGTCGGGCTCGGCGCGATGTGGGGGCCGTGTGCCCGTCGTTCACCGCCCGTTAGCCTGGATGGGGGAGGGTGCCTGACGGGAAACGCGCAGGTTCCGCATGGTTTCGCGTGGGACCATGTCGGGCAGGCGTACGGAGGGAGAGGCATGGGCGACATGTCGGCGGGGGAGATCATCCCCGGAGCGACGGTCATCATTCCGACCTTCAACGAGCGCGATAACATCGCCGCTCTCGTCTCGCGCGTCTCCGACGCGGCGTCCGACCGCGACGTCGAGATCCTGTTCGTCGACGACAGCTCGGACGACACCCCGGACGTGATCCGGCGGATCGCGGCCGACGCGCCGGTGCCCGTGCGGCTGCTGCACCGCGACAAGCCGGTCGGCGGCCTCGGCGGCGCCGTGGTCGAAGGGATCCGGTCCGCGTCCTACGACATCTGCATCGTCATGGACGGCGATCTGCAGCACCCGCCGGAGCTGCTGCCCGAGATGATCGAGCGCTTCGAGGAGGGCGACGCCGACGTCGTCGTCGCCTCGCGCTACATCGGCGGCGGCGACAACGGGGGCCTCGCCGGCGCGGTGCGCGTCGGCGTCTCACGCAGCGCGACCCTGCTGACCAAGGCGATGTTCCCCATCCGGCTCTCCGGCGCCTCGGATCCGATGACCGGCTTCTTCCTCGTCGACCGGCGTCGGATCGATCCCGCGGCCCTGCGTCCGAACGGCTTCAAGATCCTGCTGGAGATCCTGGTGCGCTCGGATGTGCGCATCGCCGAGGTGCCGATGGAATTCGGCGAGCGGCTGCACGGGCAGTCCAAGGCGTCGTTCGTGCAGGGGATGCAGTTCCTCAAGCACCTCGCCCGGCTGCGCTTCGGCAAGATGTCGCTGTTCGCGATCATCGGCGGTGTCGGCGCACTGGCGAACCTCGCCATCATGTGGGCACTCACGCATCTCGGCATGGAGTACGTCTGGGCGGCGATCATCGCCGCCGAGGTGACTATCGTCGGCAACTTCCTGCTGCAGGAGCGCTACGTCTTCAACGACATGCGTGGTGACGCCGCGGCGATCGGTGTGCGCTTCGCCCAGTCGTTCACGTTCAACAACGTCGAGGCGGCTGTGCGGATCCCGGTGCTCGCCCTCATGGTCGAGACCTGGCACATCTCCAGCATCCTCGCGGCGGCGATCACGCTGATCGCGGCGTTCTTCGTGCGCTTCCTGTTCCACTCCCTCGTGGTCTACGCGCCGCGCCGTTCCGTGCGTCAGGAGCGCAAGGCCGAGGAGCGTCGCGTGCGACTCGAGGCGGAGACCGCCGCCGCGGAGTGACACCTCGGCGGGGTTCGCCGGTACGGGGTCTCCCTTAGCCCGAACCCGGATCCGTCAGCCGATGTTGTTCTTCAGGCCGTTGACGGTGTCGCCGTAGTTGATCCGGACCACCGGCAACTCCAGCTTGTTCGTGCCGATGTGCACGTAGCCGAAGTCGATCGTGCGCGCGAGCAGGAAGCCGGCCTTGACCACGCCCTGCTCAGCGGTCGCGTTGTAGTGACCGTAGGGATAGGCGATGACTTCCTTCGCGCCGAGGACCTTGGCCGACTCCTCCAGATCGGCGGCGACCTCGTCGGCCGACAGGTTCACCATCCGGCCCTTGCCGTTGTCGCCTGCGCGGTGCATGTCATTGGTGTGCGAGCGCTGCAGGACGTAGGGGGAGGGCGATCCGTCCTTGCGCTCACCCGTGATCACGAACGAGGTGGTCAGCAGCTTCCGCTCCGTCACGACCGGCACCGCGAGCTGCAACCAGGTCGGATCCGCATCGTCGTCGGTGATGATGAGCGAGTGCTGCGGCAGGAACAGCCTGCCGTCGATGAAGGCGTTCAGCTCGTCCCACGTGGGCATGTAGAACTTCTGCGATGCGACGTAGTCCATCTGAGCCTTGAAGTCCTCGATGTACACGTAGTTGTTGCGCAGCCAGTTGTCCTCGCCCTCGGGCTTGGTCGTGAACTGGTGGTACATCAGGATCGGGATCTTCGCGGCCGTGGCGGTGTTCTGCTCGGGCGTGGTCCAGGCGGCGTGGAGCGTGCGCTGGTGATCGGTGCACGTGGTCAGTTGCGAGCCGTTCACGCGGTCGGTCTGGGCCTGGGCCTGCGCCGCCTCCGGCGTCGGATACCAGCCGGCGAACACGGATCCGGCTCGCTCGGGGATGGGCAGTCCCGTGAACAGCACGCCTTCGGTCTGCAGCATCGGGGGGTGGTCGATCCCGTCGCCGGCGAACGACACGGCGCACGCCTTCGCGGGGTCGGCGGCGGTCTTCAGCAGCGCCTGCACCGGGGAGAGCGACGTCGGCTTCGGCGTCGGCGTGCTGGCCGCTCCGGTCGTCGCCGCCTTCGGGCCATCGCCGCCCGCGAAGGCACGCACGGCGATCGTCGTGACGACCGCGATCAGAGCCACGGCGAGCACGGCGATCAGGGCGACGACGAGTCGACGACGGCGGATCACCGCGGGCGAGGGTCGCGACGAGCGCGACGAAGCAGATGATCCTCCGGTCATGGTGCTGAGTGTAAGGGATCGTCGGGTACGGATCCTGAAGCGATGAGTGGAGGCCGTCAGAGCAGCCAGCCGCGCTCCTGGGCGATCCGTGCCGCGTCGGCCCTCGTGCGGGCCTCGAGCTTCTGCATCGCGGAGGACAGGTGGTTCCTCGTCGTGCCCTCGGACAGATGCAGTGAGCGGGCCACGTCCGAGATCGTCCCGCCGTCACGGGCGGCTGCCAGCACCTCGGTCTCGCGCGGTGTCAGCGGCGACGGTCCGGCGGTGAGCGCATCCGTGGCGAGGGCCGCGTCGATCACGGTCTCTCCGCGCATCACGCGGCGCACGACATCGGCGAGTTCGGAAGCCGGGGTGTCCTTGACCACATAGCCGGCGACCCCTGCGGACAGGGCGCGGGACAGGTAGCCAGCGCGCCCGAAGGTGGTGACGATCACGATCCGCACCCCGGGCAGGGCCTGACGCAGCTGCGCCGCGGCGGTGAGTCCGTCGATTCCGGGCATCTCGACGTCCAGCAGTGCGATGTCGGGCTGGTGCTCCCGCGCGGCGTCGAGCACCTCGTCGCCGCGGCCGACCTGGGCGGTCACGACGAGGTCGTCCTCCAGGCCGAGCAGGGTCGCCAGCGCCCCGCGCACGAGCGCCTGGTCGTCGGCGAGCAGGATGCGGATCGGCTCATGCATCGTCATGCGGTGACCTCCAGGAGGAACCCGCCGTGACGGGAGCGGCCGATCGTGAGGGCACCGCCCGCGTCGGCCGCGCGCTCGGCGAGTCCATGCAGGCCTGTGCCGGCGGGGTCGTCCGCACGGCGCGGCGCTGGACCCACGCCGTCGTCCTCGATCGTGATGCGCGCGGGGCTCAGCGTCACCCAGCAGTTCGTCGCGCCGGCATGACGGATCACGTTCGTGACGGCCTCGCGCAGGGCCCAGCCGAACAGCTCCCGGTTGCGCTCCGGCACCTCGTCCGTGGTCGTGGGGAGGTGGGCCGTGATGCCCGCGGCGGGCAGCAGCGTCCGCAGCGAGGCGAGCTCGCTCGCGATCCGCACCTGACGGTAGCCGGAGACGACGGCGCGCATGTCGCCGAGCGTGGCGCGGGCGAGGGTCTGCACCTCGTGGATCTCCGCCGCCGCCGCGGACGGGTCCCGGTCGGCGAGCTTGGCGGCCAGATCCGCCTTCAGGGCGATCGCGGACAGCGAGTGCCCGAGGATGTCGTGCATGTCGCGGGCGACGCGGTTGCGCTCCTCCTCGACGGCGACGACGGCGAGCTCCTTCTGGGTGCGGCGCAGCTGCGCCAGCGTCTGCAGGTTGCGCGTGAAGGCGGACATCAGCGTGCCGATGGAGAGGATGATGAGCGGCATCGTCCAGGGCGGGGTGCTCGTGGGCTGCAGGGCGCCGTCGATGAGGTTGATCACGAGCGCCGCGGCCGAGACCGCCAGCACCGCGATCATCGCCCGGCCGCCACCGCCGAGGCAGAGCGCGGCCGAGACGGCGACGTAGGTCCAGAGTCCGGAGAGGTCGGGGCCGAGCACGAGGATGAACGGCAGCGACAGCAGCAGCAGGCCCGCGGGCGGGGCCCAGCGCCAGCGATCCGGGAGCGCCATCGCGACGGGGAACGACACCGTGAACAGCGCGCCGTAGACGACCACCCCGAGACCCCAGAACCAGGATCCGGGGGCGGGGACCTGGGTGAGGAGCGGCACCAGGATGAAGCCGACGATGAACAGCTGGCTGATCAGGGCGCCCGGGTACCAGCGCTTGGCGCCCGGGGCGCCGAGTGTGAGGCGCAGCCGCGGCCATCCGGCGGTGCCGTCCAGCGGCGGCGCGTCCAGGAAGCCGCCCTCACCGATGCCGAAGCGCCCCAGGAAGCCGAACCGGCGCTCGCGCCGGACAGGGCGTGCGGCCGGAGCCGTCACGCCCTGCCCGGCGCGGGTGCTGTCCGTCACGTCAGACGCGCTTGGTGTCGCGGCGGAACATCAGCACGGCCAGTGCCGTGAAGATGACGAGCCACGCGATGAGGTTCGGCACGGCCCAGCCGTTGGGGGTGACCCCGACCACGGCCGACTGGGAGAGCTCCGCGATGCCCCAGAGCGGAGTGAACCTGGCGCCGATCTGCACCGCCTCGGGCATGACCGCGAGCGGGACGAACAGGCCGCCCATGAAGCTCAGGATCGGCAGGATCGGGCCGAGGTAGCGCATCGCGTTCTGCGCGGGGAAGGCGTATCCGACCGCGAGTCCGAGGCTGGTCAGCATGAGCGAGCTCAGCCAGGCGAGAACGCCGGCCGCGATCAGGTTTCCGGGCGGGGCGGTGATGCCGAGCGCGGCGCCGACGATCAGCGTGACGAGCACGGCGATGCCGCCGAGAACCAGTCCGCAGATGACCTTGACGAGGATGTAGACGACCGGGTTGAGCGGCGTGAGGCGCAACTGCCTGCTCCAGCCCTGGGCGCGCTCTGCGGCGACAGAGACACCGGTCATGGTGCTCGCGACCATCGCGCCGTACACGGCCATGGAGATCATGATCGGCACGGCGGCGGACATGCCGCCCTGGTTGACCGGGACGTTCGTGATCGCCGTGTTCTTGTTCGGGAGCCCGATCATGACGAGCATCGCGATCGGGAAGATGAGCGTGAACACGACCACGCTGGAGTTGCGGAACAGGCGCTTCAGCTCGACGCCGAGGAAGGTGAGGCTGAAGCCGCCCATCGGCGGTACGCGGCGGGTGGACGGATCGATCCGGTCCAGGCGCTCGGTGGCGGTGGTCATGTCATTCCCCTTCCGTGTCGTCGCCGGGTTCGTCGGCGGAGGTGAGCCGCAGGAACGCCTGCTCCAGGTTCTGGCTGGTGATCGTGATGTCGTGCGCGCTGGTGCGCGTCAGCAGGTGGCGGGCGATCGCGTCGGAGTCGTTCGCACGGATGATGATGCGCGGGCCCCGCACCTCGACGGAGTCGACGCCTTCCAGTGCCGCGATCTCGGCCTGACCGGATCCGGAAGCCTCCTCCCACTCCGCCTCGATGGTGCGGCCGGAGGCCATCGCCTTGATCTCGGCGGTGGTGCCATCGGCGACGATGCGGCCCTTGCGGATCAGCACGATCCGGTCGGCGTACTGGTCGGCCTCTTCGAGGTAGTGCGTAGCGAAGAGCACGGTGCGGCCGCGCTGGGCGTCGGCGTGGATCGCCTGCCAGAACGAGTGCCGGCCCTCCACGTCCATGCCGGTGGTCGGCTCGTCGAGGACGATGAGTCCCGGATCCGAGACCAGGGCCATCGCGAAGCGGAGTCGCTGCTGCTGGCCGCCCGAGCACTTCTGCACCTTGCGGTCGGCGATGTCGGCGATGCCGGCCCGTTCGAGCGCGGCATCGATGCTCGTGGTGTGCGTGAACAGCGAGGCGGTGAGCTTCATGGTGTCGCGCACCGTGACGTCGCTGAGCAGGCCGCCGGTCTGCATGACCGCGGAGACCAGGCCGCGCCCGATCGCCTGGCGCGGGGTCAGGCCGAACAGCGACACCTGGCCCCCATCGGGCTGCGAGAGGCCGAGGAGCATGTCGATCGTGGTGGTCTTGCCGGCGCCGTTCGGGCCGAGGAAGGCCACGACCTCGCCCTGGCGGACGGACAGGTCGACGCCGTCCACGGCGGTGAAGCCGCGGAAGCGCTTGGTGAGCCCGGTCGCGGTGATCGCAGCGTGCGGCGCGGAGGGGGCCTGGATGACGGACTGCACCGTCTGGGTTTCGCTCATGATGTCGCCTCGTTCATGTCATCCAGTCTGCTCCGCGTCGTGCGCGGCGCACGATGAACGATGTCATGGATCCGCTATGACATCCGTCACAGGGGTCGGTCGCGGGGGTTGGCTTGCCGGGGCCTTGTGATCCGTTCGCGTGAACAGCTTGCGCCGGTGTCAGGACGGCGAAGGTTCGGGATCCGGCTTCGGTCTTTCAGAACGGCGATGGTTCGGGACCGGCTCCGGTCGTTCAGAACCGCGGGTCTGCGGTGGGCAGCAGATGCGGGGTGTCGGCGACTCTTGCTCAGAACGGCGCGTCTGCGTCGGGTGGTGGATCCGGTTCGTCGGTGGTGAAGGTGACGGGGGCGGGTGGTTTGTCGATGTAGGTCGAGCCGGTGGGGCTGGTCCATTCCAGGACGCCCGCGCCTTTTTGTTTCACGGCCCACGTGGTCTGGTGTTTGAGGACGTGGTGTCGGCGGCAGAGTCCGCCGAGGTTGCCTTCTTCGGTGGCGCCGCCGTAGGCGGCGTCGATGGTGTGGTCGAGGTCTTGGGCGGTGGGTGGGAGTCCGCAGGTGGGGAA
>NZ_JBFTIW010000005.1:0-92373 GCF_056395125.1 Microbacterium sp. 10L49 | reverse complement strand
CGAGACAGCAGAATTGTGCTGCTGTCTCGCGACGGGGTTGCAGTCTCGCGGGGTGGGGACGTCGTCAGTGGTGAGACAGGCCCGCCAGGGTCGAGGTCACCGCGCGCGCCGCGTCGTCGAGCGCGGTGTCCAGCTGCGTCACGAGCGATGCCGGCACCGTACCGCCGCGTGCGACGTGCGTGCGCAGGTCTGTGCGCACCCTGGCCCGGAACTCGTTGATCGAGGCGTCCGCGCGGCGCAGCTCCTCACGGCTGGCGATCCGCTCGTCCGCGCGAGCGGAGGCCTCCCGGTAGGAGGAGGGCGACCCGGCGTTCTGCTCTTCGCGGGCGGCGGCGGCCAGGTCGGCGCGGAGGCTCTTCATGGCCTCCTGCACGCTCTGGCGCACCTCGTTCGCGATCAGGCGCACCGAGTCGTTCAGCCCCGCCTCGATGCCCTGCAGGTCGCCCTCGCGCGCGGTGAGCTCGGCACGGCCGGCCTCGGTGATCGCGTAGATCGTGGTGCGGCCGTCGACCGTCTTGGTGACGAGCCCCTCCTCCTCGAGCTTCGCGAGGCGCGGGTAGATCGTGCCGGCGCTCGGCGTGTACGTGCCCCCGGTGCGATCGGTCAGCGCCTGGATGATGCCGTAGCCGTGCTGCGGTGATTCCGCCAGCAGCGCGAGCAGGTACAGACGCAGATCGCCGTGGGAGAAGACCGCGGGGCTCACAGCAGGTCCTCTCCGTCGGAGGTGAACGACACCGGGGCCTCGGCGGCGTCGCGGCGCAGCACCGTGATGTCGCCGGAGACGGTGTTCACCCGCACATCGGCGAAGGATCCGGACAGCTCGCCGCGCGATCCCGTGAAGTTCGACGGGCCCGACGATCCCCGCGGAACGCCGTCGATCGTGATGCGGCCGCTCAGCGCGCGCGCCACGTAGTTCGCGGCGAGGTTCTCGTCCAGGCGCACGGTGGCGTCGCCGGAGACGCTGTTCAGCGACACGGTGTTGACGGGGCCGGTCGCGTCGATGAGCATCGCGCCCGAGACGCTGTCGATCGTGGCCTTGCGCACCTCGCCGGTCAGCGCGACGCTGCCCGAGACGGTGTTCGCCATGGCCGTGCCCGCCAGGCCTCGCACCTGCACGTCGCCCGAAACGGTGTTCACGTTCAGGTCGCCGGTGTGGGTGTCGACGATGAGGTCGCCGGAGACGGTGTTGAGCCGCGCGTCCTCGGTGAGGCCGGAGACGAGCGCTCCCGCGCTCACCACGCCCAGGGTGAGGGCGATGTCGCGGGGGACCGCGACGCTGATCTCGGCCTTGGGGCCGCCGGCGCCGAAGTTGCGGAACACCTCGAGGAAGTTGTCCCAGCCGATCTGCGGATGGTCGATCTCGATCTGAGTGCCGTCGGATTCGACGCGCAGGTCCTTGACGGTGACGTTGTGCACCTCGATCCGGATGCCCGGCTCGTCGTGCGCGATGACGTCCACCTGTCCGCCGACGAGTCCGATCTTGAGCTTCGACGCGCGCTCGATGTCGATCACGCGCTCCTGCCCGGGGGCGATGAGCCACTTCTCGGTCATGTCTGTTCTCCTGAGTTGGGGGATCTCGAGTCTTCAGCTCGAGATATATCGTGTTTGAGAGCATAACACGATATATCTCGATCGCGTCAAGACTCTTTCCTGGGAGTTTCGGAGCGCGCACATGGCTGCATCCGAGGAAGGGATGCAGCCATGTGCGCGCTTCGAAACGAAGAAGCCGGCCTCAGCTCGTCGGCGGCGTGTGCCAGATGCGGTCGATGTAGTCGCGGATCGAGCGGTCGGAGGAGAAGAAGCCGCACCGGGCGACGTTGAGGATCGCGGAGCGGGTCCATGCGTCCTGGTCGGCATAGGCGGCGTCCACGCGCTCCTGCGCCGACATGTAGGCGGCGAAGTCGGCGAGCACCATGAACCGGTCCTCGTACAGCAGGTTCGACACGATCGGCTCGAAGACCGAGCGGTCACCACCGGAGAAAGCGCCGGACGCGATGAGATCGATGGCGCGGCGCAGGTCGGCGTCGGCCTGGTAGAACTCGCTCGGCTGGTAGCCGCGCGCCGAGAGCGCCTCGACGTCGGGCTCGGTCATGCCGAACAGGAAGAAGTTCTCGTCGCCGACGAGCTCGCGGATCTCGACGTTCGCGCCGTCGTCGGTGCCGATCGTGAGCGCGCCGTTGAGCGCGAACTTCATATTGCCGGTGCCCGAGGCCTCCTTGCCCGCCAGCGAGATCTGCTCGCTGAGGTCGGCGGCGGGGATCACGCTCTCCGCGAGCGTGACGTTGTAGTTCGGCGGGAACAGCACCTGCAGGCGGCCTTCGAGCCTCGGATCCGTGTTGACGACGGATCCGACCGCGTTGATGAGGTGGATGATCCGCTTGGCCATCGCGTAGCCGGGGGCGGCCTTCGCGCCGAACAGCGCGGTGCGCGGAGTGAGTTCGGCGAGCGGGATCCGCCCCGAGATGACCCCCTCGTACGAGCTCACGATGTGCAGCACCTTCAGCAGCTGCCGCTTGTACTCGTGCAGGCGCTTGACCATCACGTCCACGAGGTGCCCGTCGCCGACCGTCATCCCGTCCCGGGCCAGCAGCACATCGTTCAGGTGCCGTTTGTTGGCGACCTTCACCGCGGCGAACGCGGTGCGGAACCCGGGATCGTCGGCGAGGGGCTCGAGCTCGCGCAGCCGCTCCAGATCCGTGACCCAGCCGTCGCCGATCGCCTCGGTGATGAGCGAGGAGAGCCCGGGGTTCGCGAGCCGCAGGAAGCGGCGGGGCGTGACCCCGTTCGTGACGTTGGTGAACTTGTCCGGGAAGAACTCGGCGAATGCGGGCAGCACCTTGTCGCGCAGCAGTTGCGAGTGCAGCTCGGCGACCCCGTTCACGCGCGCGCCTGCCACGGTGGCGAGGTAGGCCATGCGCACGGAGCGCTCGGGGAACTCCGCGATGATCGACATGTTGCGGATCCGCATCTCGTCGTCGCCGAAACGGGCACGCACCGCGGCGAGGAACTCGTCGTTGATCCGGTAGATGATCTCGAGGTGCCGCGGCAGCAACCGGCCCAGCAGCTCGACGGACCAGACCTCGAGGGCCTCCGGCAGCAGGGTGTGACAGGTGTACGCGAAGCACTTCTGAGCGATGGTCCAGGCGTCGTCCCAGGGCATGCCGCGTTCGTCGACCAGCACGCGCAGCAGTTCGGGGACCGCGATCACCGGGTGCGTGTCGTTCAACTGGAAGATCACGCGATCGGGCAGGTGTGCGAGGTCGAAGTCCACCGGCAGGCGATCCAGGAAGTCGGCGATGGATGCGGCGACGAAGAAGTACTGCTGCTGCAGGCGCAGCTCCTTGCCCTGCGGAGTGGAGTCCTCGGGATAGAGCACCTTCGAGATGTTCTCCGCATAGGTCTGCGCCCGCACGGCCTGCTCGTAGTCGCCGGAGTTGAAGATGCGCAGATCGAACGCGTCGGTGGCGACCGCACTCCACAGCCGCAGGGTGTTCACGCGGCCGTTGTGGAAGCCCGGAACCATGTAGTTGTAGGGCACGGCGCGCACGGTCCAGGCCGGGATCCAGCGCGAACGGGGAGTGCCGTCGTCGTCATACGTCTCGGTATGCCCGCCGAAGGCGATCGTCTGCGCCTGCTCGGGGTGCGGGAACTCCCATGGCGAGCCGAGCGCGAGCCAGGCGTCGGGCTGCTCGACCTGCTGGCCGTCCTCGAAGGTCTGCCGGAAGATCCCGTACTCGTAGCGGATCCCGTATCCGGTGCTCGGTACGCCGAGGGTGGCGAGCGAGTCGACGAAGCAGGCGGCGAGGCGCCCGAGTCCGCCGTTGCCGAGCCCTGGCTCGATCTCGTGCGCGCGCAGTTCGTCGATGTCGATCCCGCACGCGGCGAGGGCCTCGGCCGCGACCTCGGACAAGCCGGTCGCGATCAGGTCGTTGTCGAGCTGGCGGCCGAGCAGGTATTCGGCGGAGAGGTAGCACACGCTCTTCGCCTGGCTCTCCTGCTGCCGGCGCTGATCCTCGAGCCAGCGGGCCATCAGGTAATCGCGCACCGTGCAGGCGAGGGCAAGATACCGGTCGTTCACGCTGGATGCGGAGAGCGTCACGCCGCCGTCGAAGTTCAGATTGTGCAGGAACTCCTCGACGAACCCGTCGACGGTGAGCGGCGGGGCGATCACCGGAGCGAGTGCGAGCGGGTGCGTGGCGTTGAGCGGGTGCGCGTCGGGGGTCACGGGATGAACGTACCGTGACCGACCTCGGCGTCGACAAGGATCCCGCTTGACATTAACGCAACGTCAACTTCTACGGTGGTCATATCGACGACCGAAGGAGGATCCCATGGCGCATCGGGACTGGTCGATCCAGGAGATCGCGCGGCTGACCGGCACCACGAGCCGCACCCTGCGGCACTACGACGACATCGGCCTGCTGCCGCCGACGCGGGTCGCCTCGAACGGCTACCGGCACTACGACCAGGGGGCGCTCCTGCGCCTGCAGCGCATCCTGCTCCTGCGCGAGCTGGGGCTGGGGCTGCCGGCGATCGCCCAGGTCGTCGGAGAGGGCGTGCCGGCATCCGACGGGGCCGGATCCGGTCGGTCGGCGAACGCCGCGATCGAGGTGGACGCCCTCGAGAAGCACCTCGCGCTGCTGCGCGCGGAGCAGACCAGGCTGGCGCGGCAGATCGCGTCGGTCGAGAACACCATCACCACCCTCAGAGAAGGAGGAGCACTCATGCCTGACGACATGTTCGACGGCTTCGATCACACCCAGTACAAGGACGAGGTCGAGACCCGCTGGGGTAAGAAGGCCTACGCCGACAGCGACCGCTGGTGGCGTGGGCTGAGCGATGACGAGAAGGCCGCGTGGAAGCAGCGCGTCGCCGACCTCGGCGCCGACTGGATCGCGCTCGCCGAAGCGGGAGCGGATCCGGCATCGCCCGAGGCGCAGGACGTGGCGCGCCGCCACGTCGACTGGCTCACCGGCATCCCTGGCACGCCCGCGTACGGGGCCTCCGGCGACCGCAAGGCGTACGTCATCGGCCTCGGTGAGATGTACGTGGCGGATCCGCGCTTCGGCGCGAACTACGCCACCGGTGCGGACCGGTCCGCCGCCGCCGCGCAGGGAGCCACCGGCACCGCCGGCGCGGAGTTCGTCCGCGACGCCCTGCGCATCTACGCGGAGGCGAACCTGTAACCGGAACAGGATCCGGATCCGGAAGCGGCTCCGCGGTCGCGTCAAAGAAGGAAAACGCTGCTCGGAACCATGTCCGAGCAGCGTTTTCCTTCTCTGAGGAGGATGAGGCCTCGCCAGGAGATGGATTTCGGCGCTCCAGGGTCGTCCGGAGCGACGTCATCCATCTTTCGGCGTCAGCGCCTGGTCCTAGCCCGGGTCCCACGGCGGCCTCTCCGGCACCCGGGATAGGCTGGCACCACGATGGGCATCTCGCGGCGAACCCTGCTCGTCGGTGCCGGAGCCGGTGCCGTCGCGGTGGTGCTCGCGGCCTGCACGCCCGAGCCGCAGCCCACGAAGACCCCGACGACCGCCCCTCCCTCGCCGATGCCGAGCGTGCCGCCCGGCGCCGCACCGGAGCCGACGGCGTGGATGCGCAGCACCTGGTCGACGGACGCATACTCCCGCGGTGCGATGAGCTACCTGCCGGCCGGGGCGACGCCGCAGCTGCGCAAGGATCTCGCCGAGCCGATCGGTGACCGCGTGTTCCTCGCCGGTGAGACGACGGATCCGGATCATCCCGGAACCGTCCCGGGCGCGATCGACTCGGGTCAGCGGGCCGCGGCCCTGCTCATCGACGCGTCCACGAGCGGCGAGCGCGTCGCCGTCGTCGGTGCGGGCGCCGCCGGAGCCGCCGCCGCCCGTGCGCTCACCGATGCAGGGCGCACGGTGACCGTGCTCGAGGCGCGCGAGCGCACCGGGGGACGGATCCATTCGATCGCGGACAAGAAATGGCCGATCCCGGTGCAGCTGGGGGCGTGGCTGTCGGCGGGCGAGGAGGCGGGCACCCTGGGCGGTGAGCTGGCCGCCCAGGGCATCCACCGGCTGACGTTCGGCACGCCCACAGGCTGGTCGAAGGACGGCGCAGCGCCCGCCCTCGACGGGGGACCGCTGCGGCACGCGATCGAGCAGGCGGCGAACGCGCCGGCCGACGCGTCGATCGACGCCGCGCTCCGGGCCGCCGGCGCCGACCCGGCCGATCCGGCGCTCGCCGCGGCTCTCGCCTGGCTGCAGGCGACCACGGGTGCCGACGCGGAGAAGGCGTCGAGCTGGTTCCCGCCGACGTTCGTCCCTGACGGGCTCGTGGGCGCTGATGGAGATGTCGCCGCGCTCGTGAACACGCCGCTTGACGGCATCAAGGTCACGCTCGCCTCACCGGTGACGCGCATCGCCTACGACGACTCGGGGGTGAGCCTGCGCCTGGGCACCGGCGAGTCGCTGTCCTTCGATCGCGTGGTCGTCACGGTCCCGCTCGGGGTGCTGCAGCACGGGGCGATCGAGTTCGCCCCGCCGCTGCCGTTCACGCATCGTGGTGCGATCGCGGCGCTCGCCTCGGGATACGTGGAGACGGTGTGGGTGCAGTTCGACGAGGCGTTCTGGAAGGTCGATGCCGACCTCTGGCACGTCGTCGGGGGCGACGGCCCGATCCGCACCTGGCTGAACCTCCAGCCGGTCACCGGCCGGCCCGTGCTCGTCGGTCTCGTCGGCGGGCCAGAGGCCGAGGCCTTCGCGAAGCTCGGAGACGGCGACGCGGAGTCCGCCGTGCGCGAGTCGCTGCGATTCTTCGTCTCGGCGACGCCGACGCCCTGATCTCAGGCCGGATCCGGGTCGTCCCCGTCCGCTTTCGGAGTGCCGCGCAGATCCGTCCGCGCCGTGGTGCGCAGCCGGCTCAGGGCGACCAGGGCGCTCGCGACCAGGGCGAAGATCGCCAGAGCGATGACGCAGGTGACGATCATCTCGGGCAGCCCCGACACCTGACGCGGATCCAGGAAGTAGTACGGATACCAGCCGACCAGGCCGCCGCGCCAGATCGTGAACACGCCCCAGGCGACGGGGTAGAGGAGCACGTACGGCACGATCTGCCAGGAGGCCGCGCGCCGGCCGGGGCCGAAGACCCAGGCGACGACGGTCCACGCCGGAAGCACGAAATGCAGCACCACGTCGGACCACGGCACCCAGATCGGGATGCCGTGCAGGCCCGCCTGCCACACGATCAGGGCGAACGCGAGACCGGCGGTGATGGTCCAGCTGAGCACGACCGCACGTGCGGTGGTGAGCCAGGCGGGATCCTCCGGCGTGCGCAGCGCGATGATCCCTGCGATCAGGGCGAGGACGGCGAACGCGATGTTCGACTCGATCGTGAGGTACGCGAGGAAGTTCTGGCCGGCGATGGTCTGCGAGCCCAGGCCCCAGAACAGGCGGTCCACGAGGGCGACTCCGCACACGGCCGCGGTGAGCAGACGCGACCAGCCGAAGGCGATCCTCATGGTCACGCGCGCATCGTCCTCCTCGGCCGGCTCGGCGGGGGCGGTCCCTCGGGCAGGGCCGCCGCCACCCGGCCGAGTCTACGGAACCGGCCTGGAAGCGGGGCGATCCGCGTGCCGTCGGACGAGCCCGCCGAGACGCCGGGTCTAGGCTGACGGGCGTGAACTCGCCCGTCCCCCTCCGCCTCGCGCTCGTCGTCGCGGGGGGCGTGGTCGGCACCGCCGCGCGCCTGGGACTCGGACTCGCCCTCCCCGTGCCGAGCGGTCACGGGCTGGCCGCCGTGCCGTGGGCCACGCTCATCGCGAACCTCGTGGGCGCCTTCCTCATCGGCGTGCTCGCCGCGCGGCTGCCCGGCTCGCATGCGGTGCGGGTGCTGCTGGGCACCGGCGTGCTCGGCGGGTTCACCACCTACAGCGCGTTCGCCGTCGGCACGGTGACGCTGTGGCATGCCCAGCCGTGGCTCGCTTCGGCGTACGCGATCGGCAGCGTCGCACTCGGCATCGGGGCCGCGGCCCTCGGTCTCGATCTCGGCCGGCCGGGCCGCTGGCGCGGGAGGCGCCCCCGCGCCTCGCACACGCAGGCGCGCGGATGACCCCGCTGGTCTTCCTGTACGCCGCGCTCGCCGGGGGTGTCGGAGCGGGTCTGCGCTACCTCGTCGATCTCGGCGTGGCTCGGCTCGTCGGCACGCGCTTCCCGTGGGGCGTGCTGGTGATCAACGTGACCGGATCCTTCGTGCTCGGTGTCGTCAGCGGCGGGTTCCCCGGCGCAGCCTTCATCGTCGGCGCGGGCCTGCTCGGCGGCTACACCACGTTCAGCACGGCGATGCTCGACACGGTCGCGCTGTGGCGGGACGGATCCTCGCGCGCCGGCGCCTTCAACGCCGTCGGGATGCTGCTGCTCGGGATCCTCGCCGCTGTCGGCGGGCTCGCACTCGGCGCGGCTCTCGCCGCCTGAGCTCCGGCCACCCGGATACGCGCTGCCACGATCAGCACACGATGCGACGATCAGCACACGGATCCCGTCACCACGCGTGCGAATCGTTGCATGCTGTGCTGATCGTCGCACCGTGACGGACGTAGTCGCAGTCGTGGATTCAGTCGCTGCCGCCGCCGCAGCCCGCAGCCGCGGTTTCAGTCGCGCACGCGCACCGACAGGCAGGTGACGCAGCCCTCGAGCTTCTCGAACTCGGAGACGGGGGTCTCGATCACCGTGAGGCCGCGGTCGCGGAACAGCTGCGCGCTCTGCGGGGCGTCGGCCGACATGAGCACCGTGTTCTCGTCGAGCACGACGACGGCGGTGCCATGCTCCTCCGGGACGGCCAGGAACTCGGGGTAGATCGACGGGTCGTCGACGAGCGGGGGATAGCCGATCACGGTGCCGTCGGGCAGAGCAGTGACGCCGCTCTTCAGGTGCAGCACCTTGGTGACCTCGACCGGCACGACGGTCCAGCCGCGCGGGGCGAGCAGCGTATCCATCTGCCGGATGCCCTCGGCGTTCGTGCGCAGGGTCTGCCCGACGTAGACCGTGCGGCCGACCTTGAGCACGTCTCCGCCGTCGAGGGTGCCGGGCGCCTCGACCTCGGCGTAGTCGATGCCCGCCTTCTCGAGGGCCGCGCGAGTCGTGTCGATCTCGCCGCGCCGCGAGTCCGCGCCGGGCCGGGTGAGCAGCGCGATGTCGCCGAACATGACCACGGTGTCCTCGACGAACACGCCGTCGGCGTGCGCGTCGTCCGGATCGATGTCGATCACGTCCCAACCGCGGGATCGGTACACCTCGACGTATGCCTCCCACTGGCGCTGTGCGAGCTCGGGATCCACGGGGACCCGCTCGATGTGCGTGAGCTCGCCTTCGGCGAGGCGGGGCGAGGGGCGGCGGACGAGAAGACGGGACATCGTCCCAGACTAGACGCGGCGGTTCACCCGGCGGGGCCCGGTTTCACGGCCGGAGCGGTGACGGCTGCGGCAGATGCCAGAGGTATCCGGACTCGGTGGCAAGGGCGACCGCTTCCGCGGCCGATGATGCCCCGAGTTTGCGATACAGCGAACGCTGGTGGGTCTTGACCGTGTTGACCGAGCGGAAGAGGTCCCGTGCGATGTCCGGTCTGGTCATCCCGCGCGCCAGCCGGGTCAGCACTTCGAGCTCCGGCCGCGTGAGCGTCGGTTTCTCGAGCACGCCCGCCCGGTCGAAGGAGAAGCCCTCCGGCAGCAGCTCGGGGACGAGATCGGCGACCACCCCGAGGACACCCGGCGCCAGGGTGTCGAGCACCGAGATCTCGTAGGGGCTGCATCGACGCGCGCTGACCGGGAGCAGAGCAATCGTGGCGGACGCCCTTCCTGAGTCGCCGCTCAGATAGTGCGCGAGCGCCGAGACCAGGTATCGCTGCCGGTCGGCCTGCAGAAGCCCGGCCGTCGCGTCGGCCGCGGCCTCGAGGCTGTCCAGCGCGCGGCGAGGCGCGCCGGATCCGATGTCGATCAGCGCGCGCACCACGGTGGCTATCCAGTGATCCTCCTGGACGTCGCGGATCTCGGCCTGCGCCCGGGGGAGGTCGCCGTTCAGGAGCGAGTCCAGCGCGAGCATGAGGGGCAGCGTCGAGCCGATGAGCCCTGTGCCATCTCGTCCGAACCCGGCGTTCGCCATCGCCTCCATGCGAGAGCGCGCCGCATCGCGACGGCCCGTGATGGAGCCCCATGCGTGCAGGGCGATCACCGCGAACGGCCACAGCTCACCCAGATCCGAATACGTCAGGGTCAGCAGAGCGGAGAAGGCCTCGTCGAGATCCTCCGACGCGACCATGATCTCGACCAGCCGCTGATCGCCATCCAGCCGGCTCTCCACCCAGCTCGTGGTGCGCGGCACCTCTGCGGACTGCTGCAGATGGGATCGAGCGACACAGGTATTGCCGTAGTGCTGGTGGATGAGCGCTGCCCGCAGGTGCGCTCTGCGGGCGAAGAACTCCATATCGCCCGTCCGCGGTGCTGCGGCCAGCTCCTCGAACAGGGCCAGCGCGTCCCGCAGACGTCCGGCGAGGAGCGCCGACTCCGCGGTCTGCATCAGAACGAACGCCAGAGCGGGGTCGGTGGGGCCGATGCCGGTGCGGGAAGCTCCGGCGACGTTCTCGCGAAGGCTCGAGAGCAGCTCGAACGCACCGACAGGATCCCCGGCGACCCGTCGCCGTGCTGCCTCGAAGATCGACGCGCGGCGGTGATGATTCGCCGGCACCGGTCCGCGCCGACGCGGCATCCGGAAGGTCGCGTCGTCCGGCGCCAGGGCGCGCGAGAGAAGAGAGACCGTGGGGCTCAGGTGATGCGCCTCAGGAGAGAGCCGGTCCAGGAGCGTCCGGAGCTGGTAGGGCGGCAGCGAGTACCAGAGCTCGATCGGCCAGATCTCCACGAGCGCGGCGGCGTCCGCATCTCGGCTCGACAACACCGCATCGATGAACCGCTCCCCGATATCCACGCTCGTCCCCACGAATCCCCCGCGCCGGCACCCGGCCGGCAGGTGCATGCGCCTGCATGCTTCAACCATCTGCCACGCTACGGGTTCACATGCTCCGGCGCTCACCCGGGTGGGTGAGTGAGGGGGTGATTCTGCGCCGGATGACGCGACTGGCGCTCTCGCGGGGTGAACGTGGTGAGTGCGGACGGCGCACCCGAGCGCCGTCCGCTCGCGCCTGGGGCTGCGCGTCCGCATGCCCGCGCGCAATCGCATCCATGCCCGCGCCGCACCTCCGTGCGCCCGCGGGCCACGTCATCAGGGGAGAGAACCATGTCCGAGCAGAACACCGAGGCCCGCAGTACGTTGAGCCGCCGCACCGTCATCAAGGGAGCAGCCTGGAGCATCCCCGTGATCGCGGCGGTCACGGCGGTGCCCCTCGCGGCCGCGTCGACGAACGGTGCCGCCGACGACGTGGTGACCTGCGGGAGCGCTGCGGCCGGCGACAACGGCAGCTACACGGTCGACGGCGAGCGCGTCATCGTCAGCTACGACAGCGCCCCTGACATCTACGAGCTCAACGCCCATTTCGTCGACGGCACCTCGGCCTCGTATGGCACCAACTACGCCACCGCTCCCGCGCAGGGCTCACGCCGGTGGAGTGTGGAGACCGGCAAGCGGGTGTCCTGGGTGCAGGTGCACTCCTTCAACACGCACTATCAGAACGGCGTCTGCCAGTAGCCCGCGGCCGGGATCCCGGCGCTGCAGGGTGCCGGGATCCTGTGACGGGAGCGAGACATCGGCGCTCTAGACTCTGGCCTGTACGCCGGATCCCGCCCCGGAGTACGAAGGGGGACCCGTGTCGAAGCTCGCCGTCCTGAGCCTGCGCAACCGCGCCCTGATCGCGCTCATCACGATCGTGGCCGCCGTGTTCGGCGGCCTCGCGCTCACGAACCTGAAGCAGGAGCTGATCCCGTCGATCGAGTTCCCGCAGCTCGCGATCGTCGCCAGCTACCCCGGCGCCTCGCCCGAGGTCGTCGAGCACGACGTGTCGACCCCGATCGAGACGGCGATCCAGGGCGTCCCTGGCCTCGATACCTCGACCGCCACGAGCACGACGAACTCCTCCGTGATCCAGGCGTCCTTCGCCTACGGGACCAACCTCGCGACGGCCGAGCAGAAGATCAACCAGGCGATCGGTCGGATCAAGTCCCAGCTGCCCGATGGCGTGGATCCGCAGGTCATCACGGCGTCGATCGACGACTTCCCCGTGATCCAGGTCGCGGTCACCGGCTTCTCCAACGCCGAGGCGGCGCAGCAGCGCCTCACGAACACGATCATCCCGAAGATCGAGCGGCTCAAGGGCGTGAACGCGGCGTCGCTCGTCGGCGGGCAGGGCAAGCGGCTCACGATCACCCCCGACACCACCGCCCTGCTTGGGGCGGGGCTGACCTCGAGCGCGATCAAGGACGCGCTGCAGCAGAACGGCACTCTGTTCCCGGGCGGGTCCATCACGGAGGACGAGAACACGCTCACCGTGCAGACCGGTGAGAAGCTCACCAGCGTCGAGCAGGTGCAGGCGATCCCCTTGGTCGGCGCGGCGACGCCCGGCGTCACCGTCGGATCCGTCGCAAAGGTCTCGATCGACGGGAATCCGGTCACCTCGCTCTCCCGGGTCGACGGCAAGACCGCCCTCACGATCGCGGTCACGAAGCTGCCCTCGGCCAACACGGTGGACGTGTCGAAGGCCGTCACCGCCCTCATCCCCGAGCTCAAGAAGGACCTGCCCGGGGCGACCTTCACGACCGTGTTCGATCAGGCGCCGTTCATCCAGCAGTCGATCGAGTCGCTCGCCCAGGAGGGTCTGCTCGGGCTCGTCTTCGCCGTGCTGGTGATCCTGATCTTCCTGCTCTCCGTGCGCTCGACGCTCGTCACCGCGATCTCGATCCCGACCAGCGTGCTCATCACGTTCATCGGCATACAGGCGTTCGGCTACTCGCTCAACATCCTCACACTCGGCGCGCTCACGATCGCGATCGGCCGCGTAGTAGACGACTCGATCGTCGTGATCGAGAACATCAAGCGGCATTATGTGCAGGGCGCCGACAAGAAGACCGCGATCCTGAGCGCGGTGCGCGAGGTGGCGACGGCGGTCACCGCCTCGACCATCACCACGGTCGCCGTGTTCCTTCCGATCGCGTTCGTCGGCGACATGACCGGCGAGCTGTTCCGGCCGTTCGCGCTCACCGTGACGATCGCGATGGCGGCGTCGCTGCTCGTCGCTCTCACCATCGTGCCGGTGCTGGCCTACTGGTTCCTGCGCCCGGGCAAGCCGCTGCTCGGCGCAGACGGCCATGCGATCGACCCCGAGCATGAGGACGCCCCGCCGACTCGCCTGCAGAAGGCGTACCTGCCGATCCTGCGCTGGACGCTGAAGCACTCCTGGATCACCGTGCTGCTCGCCGTCGTCGTGCTCGTCGGCACCCTCGCCGCGGCTCCCCTCATGAAGGTCAACTTCCTCGGATCCAGCGGGCAGAACACCTTTCGCATGACGCAGTCGCTGGGCCAGGCGCCCAGCCTCGACGCCGAGGACAAGGCGGCGCAGAAGGTCGAGGAGGCGATCAAGGACATCCACGGCATCAAGACCGTGCAGGTCTCGATCGGTTCGAGCGGATCCGCCCTGCGGGATGCCTTCTCCGGCGGCGGATCCGGCATCACCTACTCGATCACGACCGATCCGTCGGCGGACCAGGACACTGTGCAGGCCGATGTCCGCGCGGCTGTGAAGAAGCTCGACGGCGTCGGCGACATCACGATCGCCGCGTCGGAGGGTTTCGGATCCAGTGACATCCAGGTGAAGATCACCGCGCCGGACGAGAAGACTCTGACGAGTGCGGCCGACGCGCTCGTGAAGGAGCTCAAGGGCTCGGCGGGCGTGAACCAGGTCTCCAGCAACCTCTCCGCATCGCTGCCGTACATCTCCGTGCAGGTCGACCGCGCGGATGCCGCGAAGGCGGGACTCAGCGAGGTCGCGGTCGGCGGCATCGTCTCGCAGGCGATGCGTCCGCAGCAGATCGGATCCGTGGAGATCGACGGATCCTCGCTCACCGTCTACCTGCAGAGTGCGAACCCGCCGACCACGGTCGACGCGCTCAAGGCGCTGACCATCCCGAGCCGGACAGGGCTCCTCCGCCTGGACCAGATCGCGACGGTGCAGCAGAGCGAGAGCCCGGCGTCGGTCACGACTCAGCGCGGGCAGCGCACCGCGACCGTCTCGGTCACCCCGAAGGGCAACGACCTCGCGAGCGCCTCGGCATCCGTGTCGAAGGCGATCACCAACGCCAAGCTGCCCTCCGGAGCGGACGCGTCCCTCGGCGGCGTGGTCACGCAGCAGCAGGATGCGTTCGGTCAGCTCGGGCTCGCGATGCTCGCAGCGATCCTCATCGTCTACATCGTGATGGTCGCGACGTTCAAGTCGCTGCGTCAGCCGATCCTGCTGCTGAGCTCGGTGCCGTTCGCGGCGACCGGTGCGATCCTGCTGCAGATCGCCACCGGCGTGCCGCTCGGCGTCGCCTCCCTCATCGGCGTGCTCATGCTCATCGGCATCGTGGTGACCAACGCGATCGTGCTCGTGGACCTCGTGAACCAGTATCGCGAGAAGGGCATGAACGCGCACGACGCGACCATCGCGGGCGGGTCCCGGCGTCTGCGCCCGATCCTGATGACCGCGCTCGCCACGATCTGCGCGCTCACCCCGATGGCGCTCGGGATCACTGGCCACGGCGGATTCATCTCGCAGCCGCTCGCGATCGTCGTGATCGGCGGCCTGGTGTCGTCGACCGTGCTGACCCTGCTGGTGTTGCCCACGCTGTACAACCTCGTCGAGGGGGCCAGGGAGCGCCGGGCGGCCAAGCGTGCGGCGAAGGCCGGCGGGTCGCAGGGTGGCACGGACACGTCGGATCCGGGCGCCCCCACGGTGCCGGAAGCGCCGTCGGGCGGCACGTCTGCGGCGGCAGCGGAGCGGGCGAGCGAGCCGGCCACCGTCACGGACGCGGCATCGAACGAAGCACCCGCCGAGGAGAGTTCTGCCGGGGCTGCGGAGGTGGCTCCATCGGAGCCTCCGACCTCGACCTCGCAGCTGTCCGCGATCGCGGCGGCCTACGTCGAGGGTGCCGAGTCTCCCGCGCATCACCCGACCAGGCGCGAGCTGCGCGAGCACGGCCTGTCGGACGCTTGAGCCCGCAGCGCCGGGCGCGACCTCAGCCGAGCTCGTGCTCGTGGATCGCGGTCGTCAGGGACGTGCCGTTCAGATCGAGGTAGAGCGTGCGCTCGGTGACGGTCATCGTGACCGTGTTGCGGCGCTCGAGCAGCGGCACCGCGGACTCGATGAAGCCCGGGTCGAAGCTGTAGACGCGGATGTGCTCGGAGCGGTGGATCCGCTTGCCCTCCCAGGGCGCCATGACCTTGGCCGGGTCGCGGTGCGTGTACACGACGGTGCGCTCGGCCAGGCGGCTTCCGTAATGCAGGCGCTCGGCATCGGGGGCGCCGACCTCGATCCAGCCGGTGGTGCGCCCGGTGAGGTCGCGCACGACCACGGCGGGCTCCTCCGTGCTGGAGAGCCCCTCGCTGAAGGCGATGCCCTCGGCGAACTCCAGCCCGTAGGCGAGCAACCGGGTCAGCATGTAGGCGTCGGTTTCGGACGGGTGCCGCGCGACGCGCAGCGAGTAGTCCTCGTAGACGTCGCGGTCGGTGTCCGCCAGCTGCACGTCGAACGTGTGGATCGTCGCCCCGATAGCCATAGACGTCCCACCTTACGCGGCCGGGCTCAGGGGGCTCCCTCGACGGCTCGTCCGAGGGCTGCGGCCACGGCGTAGAAGATCGAGTCCGCGGGGGTGATCCCGGCGGCCCCCACGGGATGATCGCCGTTGACCTCGACGACCACCGTCGTGTCCGTGCGGGTGTCGTAGTACAGCGCCGTGTTGTATCCGGGCACCTGTCCGTTGTGACCGAGCCAGCCCTGCACGCAGTTCAGCCCGATGCCGTATCCCGCCGGGGTGGGGAAGGAGGAAAGACGCGCGATCTGCGCATCCCGGGGGAGCAGGTCCTGTCCGGTGCCGAGGGCGCGGCCGTACACGAGCAGGTCGTCGACGGTGCTGACGATCTCGCCGGAGGCGCCCGCCTGGGACACGTTCCATGCGGTGGAGTCCCGTGTCGGCGCGTTTCCGCTGATGGCGTCGTCGACGATTCCGAGGCTGGTGTATCCGTGCGCGTGCGGCTCGGGCAGGACGGCGGAGGCCAGCGGGTACGAGGTGTGGGTCAGCCGGAGCGGATCGAGGATCCTCCGCTGAAGCTCCTCGGCGAGAGGGTGCCCGGTGATCTTCTCGATGACCTCCCCGAGCAGCACGGTGTTGGTGTTGGAGTAGTGGAACTCGGCGCCGGGTGCCGAGGTGCGCGGCATCGCGAACGCCGTCGCCAGCCGCTGATCGACTGTCCAGATGATGCTGTAGTCGGTCAGGTACAGCTTCATGAACTCGAGATCGTCGGTGTAGTTGGCGATGCCGCTGGTCATGTTCGCCAGCTCGAGGATCGTGATCTCGGATCCGTGCGGCACATTCGGCACGTAGTCGCTGATCGGATCGCTCAAAGACAGCTTCTTCTGCGAGACCAGCTGCATGATCACCGTGGTCGTGAACGTCTTCGTCACCGATCCGATGCGGTGGTAGACGTCGGGGGTCAGGGGTTCCTTCGTCGTCAGGTCCGAGACGCCGTAGGCGCTGACCCAGGTGCCCTGCGGGGAGCGCACCGCGACGACCGCGCCGGGCGCAGCCGTCGCGGCGAACGCCGCAGCGGCCGCGGCGTCGAGCGACGTGGACTGCGCCGACGGCAGCTTCCCGGTGGCCGCGGCGACTTGCGTACGGTCGATCACTGATCCGGGATCCGGGACGCACGCCGAGGGATCGACCGCAGGTGAAGACGGTGGACGGGTGGAGGGCGATGGCGTCGTCCCGTTCGCGGTGCACCCGGTCACGGTGAGCAGGGCGCCCACCAGCACCGCCAGGAGAGCTGCGCGCCCGTGATGGTGGAGTCGTGGTGCCCTGGCGTGCAGGTGCTGCGCGTCGATCATGGGAGAGACCGCCCCTCATCGCTGAGAGCGGTGCCCCAGCGCTGCCCTCTGAGCACACTGTAGGGGGTGCGCGCGGGCTGCGTCGATGGCGGAATGCCATGGTTCCCGGCGGATCGACCCACCGTGTCGTGCTCGGACCGGACGGGCCTCGCACGACTTCGGTGGCGCGGGGCGGGTCGTCCCGGCCCGTATCAGCGGTGGTCGCCGTGCCCGCCCAGCTGGGCCAGCAGGTGGTCCAGGATCGGATCCAGCACCGCGAGGCCGTCGCGCACGCCACCGCGCGAGCCGGGGAGGTTCATCACGACGGTGCGCCCCGCGACTCCGGCGACTCCGCGGGTGAGTAGGGCCATCGGGGTCGCAGCGAGGCCGCGGCGACGCAGCTCCTCCATGAGGCCGGGGATCTCCCGGTCGAGCAGCGCGGCGGTCGCCTCGGGCGTGCGGTCGTCGGGGGAGAGCCCGGTGCCGCCCGTCGTGAGCAGCAGATCGGGGGTATCGGCGAGCGCGGCCGCGAGCGCGTCCGCCACGGAGGCGTCGGCGACGACGACCGGATCGCCGACCGCGAACCCGCGTTCGGCCAGCCACGAGCGGATGATCGGCCCGGTCTCGTCGGCGTACACGCCCGCGGAGGCTCGCGTCGACACCACGAGCACGGTCGCGGATCGGGCGGAGGACGGTGTCGCGGTCACTCCGCGGTCCAGTCGCCGCTCTTGCCGCCGGACTTCGCGAGCACGCGGATGTCGCCGATCACGGCGTGCTTGTCGACGGCCTTGATCATGTCGTAGAGGGTGAGCGCTGCCACGCTCGCGGCCGTGAGCGCCTCCATCTCGACCCCGGTGACACCCTTCGTGACGGCCGTGGCGATGATGCGCACCCGGTCGCCCTCCGGCACGAGGTCGATCTCGACCCGGCTCAGCGGCAGCGGGTGGCAGAGCGGGATGAGCGTGGAGGTCTGCTTGGCGCCCATGATCCCGGCGATGCGCGCGGTGCCGAGCGCCTCGCCCTTGGGCAGAGTGCCGTCGGCGATCTTCGCGACCACGTCGGCGCGGGTCTGCACCACGGCCTGTGCCCGCGCCTCACGGCGCGTGACCGCCTTGTCGGTCACGTCCACCATGTGCGCGGATCCGTCGGCCCGCAGGTGGGTCAGATCGCTCATGCTCGTCTCCTCCGGCTCGGTCCCCATCCTCCGAGCCTGTCACGTTTCGCCGACGGATCCACCGGAAATCTCGGCGGGACGGGACATCGCCGGCCGATCGGGACCGTGGGTCAGCCGCCGGCGAACGGCGGCAGGATGTCGACGGTCTCGCCGAGAGGACGGGAGTCGTCGCGGCTGACCTTGCCGTCGACGAGGAACGAACCGGAGCGCAGCACCTTCGCCATCGGGTCGCCGTAGCGCCCGAGCAGCTCCGCACGCAGGGCGCCCACCGTCGACAGGGCGTCCGGACCGTCGACGATCAGCTGCTCCTGATCGCGCCCGGCGGCCTCGGCGGCCGCGGCGAAGTACCGCACGGTGATGGTGGCCATGTCCTCAATCTAACCCGTATCGCGGAAGTTGGCATCCGCATCATGGAAAACAGACGGTTTCGCGAGACGTTCTCCGCGTACACTCGATCCTATGATCGCGCTCGTCGAGCCGGGGCCGGAACTGCCGCCCGAACACATCGTCCGGTACAGCCGTCAGCTCATGCTGCCCGGCTTCGGCGAGACCGCGCAGCGGCGTCTGCGCGCGGCTCGGGTGCTCGTGATCGGCGCGGGCGGTCTCGGCAGCGCCCTCGTCCCCGCGCTCGCCGGCAGCGGGGTCGGCACGATCGGCGTCATCGACGACGACGTCGTGGAGCTGTCCAATCTGCATCGCCAGCTCAGCCACGGCATGGACGACATCGGCCGGTCCAAGGTCGGCTCGCTCGCCGACACCGTGCGCGACATCGACCCCGGCATCCTGGTGCGTCCGTATCGTGAACGCGCGACCGCCGAGACGCTGCCCGGGATCCTCGCCGAGTACGACCTCCTCATCGATGGCAGTGACAACTTCCCGACCCGCTACCTCGCGGACGACGCCGCGCGCCTCGCCGGCAAGCCGCTGGTGTGGGGATCCATCCTGCGATTCCAGGGACAGGTCGGCGTCTCTGTGCCCGAGGTCGGCTTCCGCGACCTGTTCCCCGTGCCGCCGGCCGCGGACGAGGTGCTGTCGTGCGAGCTCGGCGGAGTGCTCGCGAGCCTGTGCACCGCGATCGGATCGTTCATGGCGACCGAGGTCGTGAAGCTCATCACGGGCATCGGCGAGCCCCTGGTCGGCCGCGTGCTGTTCTACGACGCGCTCACCGCGCGCACCCGCGAGATCGGATTCGAGCGCGCCGAGGATGCTCCGGCCGTCACTGGGCTCATCGACTACGAGCTGTTCTGCGGCACCGGCCCGGCCGAGGACGCCTCGGCGCTGTCCGCCGCCGAGGTGCTGCGGCTGCAGCGTGAGGACGGAGTGCGGCTGCTCGACGTGCGGGAGCCGCACGAGACTCTGCTGCGGGGGATCCCCGGCGCCGGCACACTGCCGCTCGGCGCGCTCGAGGACGGTGCCGCGATCCCCGCGAACCTCGAATCGGGCGACGGGCCGCTCGTCGTGTTCTGCGAGAAGGATCCGCGCTCACGTCGAGCAGTGCGGGTACTGCGCGAGCGCGGCGTCGAGGCGCGCTATCTCGTGGGCGGGATCGGGGCATTCGCCGCCGTGGGCGGAGCGACGGAAGGAGCGGACGCATGAGCGAGCGCGCGATCATCAGCGACGAGCCGCTGGACGAGGCGAGCATCAGGGCAGCAGTCGGCGATGCGGCGCACGGAGCCACGGTGATGTTCTGCGGCGTCGTGCGCGACCACGACGGCGGGCAGGCGGTGCGCTCCCTGGACTACCGCGCGCACCCCGACGCCGAGCGGTTCCTCGAGGAGATCGTGGAGCGCGTGACCGCGGAGACCGGACTGCTCGTCGCGGCCGCTCACCGGGTTGGCGACCTGAGGATCGGCGATGTCGCCCTGTTCGCCGCGGCGTCGGCAGGGCACCGCAAGGAGGCGTTCGAGGCGTGCGAGCGCCTGGTCGAGGAGATCAAGCGCGGCGTGCCCATCTGGAAGCGCCAGCACTACGCCGACGGCGTCTCGGAGTGGGTCGGGCTCTGACGCAACGCGGTCGTTGAGCGAGCGAAGCGAGACGAAACGCGGAGATTCAGATCTCGAGCTCAGCCCCCGATGTAGCTCATCTCGATGCGATGGCGGTCGGCGCGCAGCTCGGGGGTGAGGCTCGATCGGATCTCGGAGTAGCGGTCGTCGCGCACGCCCCAGATCTGCGCGAGCGCGGCCGTGAGCTCGGCGTCGTCCACGCCGCCGCGCAGCAGTGCGCGCAGGTCATGCCCCTCGGTCGCGAACAGGCAGGTGAACAGGCGCCCCTCGGTGGAGAGACGGGCGCGGTTGCAGGTGCCGCAGAAGGCGTTCGTGACGGAGGAGATGACGCCGATCTCGCCGGATCCGTCGACATAGCGCCAGCGCTTCGCAGTCTCGCCGGTCGAGGCTGGTGCGATGGCTTCGAGCGGGAAGCGCGCATCGATGGTCGACACGATCTCGGCCGAGGGGACCACCTCGTCCAGGCTCCAGCCGTTGGTGGCGCCGACGTCCATGTACTCGATGAAGCGCAGCACGTGACCGGTGCCGCGGAAGTGCTCGGCCAAGCTCAGGATCTCGCTGTCGTTGAGACCCCGTTTGACCACCGTGTTGAGCTTCACGGGCATGCCGGCGGCCTGCGCCGCATCGATGCCCTGCAGCACGCGGGCGACGGGGAACTCCACATCGTTCATCCGCCGGAACAACTGATCGTCCAGGGAGTCGATCGACACGGTGACGCGGTCGACGCCCGCCGCCTTGAGAGCCTCCGCCTTGACGGCGAGAGCGGATCCGTTCGTCGTGAGCGCGATCTCGGGCTTGGTCCCGTCGAGGGTGCGCAGAGCCGCGAGCCGTGCGACCAGATCTTCGATCCCGCGGCGCAGCAGCGGCTCGCCGCCGGTGAGCCGCAGTTTGCGGACGCCGTTCGCGAGCGCGGCCCGGGCGATCCGCTCGATTTCCTCGAAACTGAGCAGTTCATGCCGTTCCAGGAATGCATAGTCGCGGCCGAACACCTCGCGCGGCATGCAATAGACGCAGCGGAAGTTGCACCGGTCTGTGACCGAGATCCGCAGGTCGCGCAAGGGACGATCGCGGAGGTCGAGGACGCCGGACGACGGCAGCCGCCGAGCACCGCTGCGCGCCGGAGCGGCATCGGTCTCGCGTGTTCGCGGCGCGGTCGGCATCGGTCTGTCCCCTTTCGATGGGCAACCGTAGCACCGCCGTGGCTGTGCAGGATCCGGAAAGCGATGACTGCTCGCTGGTCGCGAATTGCGGTTCTGGCGCGGGCGGAGTCGCAATCTGCGACCAGTGAGGTGGAACGTCGTCGCTCAACGCCCGCTGCGGCGCTGCGCTCAGGAACCCGCGCGGACCGAGACGTCGGACTCGTCGATGTGGAATGCGAGGCGCTGTCCGGGGTGCAGCCCGAGCGTCACAGCGTGCGTGGAGGGGCAGTCGACGGCGACATCGGGGTGCTCGGCGGTGTGCAGGCGGATCCCGCCGGGGATGGGGTCGAGCTGCGTGACCCGCCCGGTCCAGCGGTTCGGTTCGGTGGCGGATCCGACGTCGCCGAGCGCCTCGAGCGAATCCATGCGCACCGAGCCCGGCGCGAACACGACGCTGCCGGCCTCGCCGACGCCCAGGGCATCGCCGTGCCCGCGCAGCACCAGGCCGCCCGCGTGCACGAGGCCATCGTCCGCGCCGAGCGCCTCGAGGCGGTTCACGCCGGCGAGCGCGGCCACGAACTCCGAACGCGGGTGTCCCAGCACCTCGGCGGTGCTGCCGCCCTGCACCACGGACCCGTCGTGCATCACGAGCGTGCGTGCGGCGAGGATCAGCGCGTCCATCGGATCATGCGTGACCAGCACGATGGGAAGCGCGGGGTTCTCGCCCTGCTGCGCGGCGACGAGCCGCCGCGCCTGCGCGGCCGACGGCGCGTCGAGGGCGGCGAACGGCTCGTCCAGCAGCAGGGCATCGGGCTCGGAGGCGAGCGCGCGCGCGATCGCGGCGCGCTGCTGCTGCCCGCCGGAGAGCTCTGCGGGGCGGCGCGCGGCGAGGCCGCCCAGTCCCACTTCCTCCAGTCGCTGCTCGGCGCGACGTCGGGCCTCGGCCCGCGGCACTCCCTGTGCGCGAGGCCCGAATGCGACGTTCTCGCGCACGGACAGATGCGGGAACAGCAGCGGGCGCTGTCCGAGCAGCGCGATGCGGCGCCGCGAGGGCGACACATGGATCCCGCGCGCCGCGCCGGGACCGGCCGGTGCGTCGAGCACGCGGTCGCCGACGACGACGGACCCGGCGGCCGGGAGGAGGCCGGCGATCGCGTTCAGCAGCGTCGACTTGCCGGATCCGTTCGGCCCGATCACCGCGAGGATCTCGCCCGGCTGCGCCTCGAAGGCCGCGGACATCGCGAATCCGCCGCGGCAGGTGTGCAGGTCGACCCTCATCGCACGGCCCCCGCCCGCCAGCCGCGCACCAGCACGAGCACCGCGAGGGCGACGAGGATCAGCAGCAGCGACAGTGCGATCGCGGTGTCCTCCTCGACCCCGGCCCCGTTGAAGGCCGTGTAGATCGCGAGCGGCATCGTGCGGGTGACCCCGGCGGCGTTGCCCGCGAACAGCGCGGTCGCGCCGAACTCTCCGAGCGCCCGCGCGAAGCACAAGACCGTGCCTGCGACGAGCCCGGGAGACGCGAGCGGCAGGGTCACCCGGCGGAAGACCGTGAACCGGCTCGCCCCCAGCCCCGCCGCGACCCGCTCGTGCTCGGTGCCGATCGCCCGCAGCGCGCCCTCGATCGAGATCACCAGGAACGGCAGGGCCACGAAGGTCTGCGCGATGACCACGGCCGCCGTCGTGAACGGGATCCTGATGCCGGCGACGGCGAGCGCGCCGCCGAGTAGGCCGTTGCGCCCGAGCAGGGCGAGCAGCGCGATGCCTCCGACGAGCGGGGGCAGCACGAGCGGCAGCGTGGTCAGCGTGCGCAGCACCGAGGCCAGCCATCCGGGGCTGCGGGCCATGGCGACCGCGAGCGGCACCCCGAGGATCGCGCAGATCACGGTCGCGATCGCGGCCGTGGCCAGGGAGAGCCCGAGCGCCTGCAGCGCCGCGGGCGAGGTGATCGCCGCCGGGACCGTCGCCCAGTCCAGGCGCACCAGCAGCGCGATGAACGGCAGCACCAGCAGCAGCACCGCGATGATCGCCGGGATCAGCAGCCAGGTGGGCAGGTGCTCTCCGCCCTGGCGCGGGGCAGGCGCGGGGGGCACAGGCGCGGCATCCGGGGTCGGGGCGTCGCCGCGCGCGGCCGCCGTCATCGACGACAGGGCCGCGCGCGGTTCCCTCCGGCCCCCCGTTCTCATGCGCCGCCGAACCCCAGATCCTTGAGGATCTTCTGCCCCTTGTCCGACAGCACGAAGGCCTGGAACGCTGCCGCGGCATCCGCGTTCTTCGAGCCCTTCAGCACCGTGATCGGGTAGGTGTTGGTCGCCTTGTCGGCGCCGGCGATCGCGATGCCGGTCACTGCGGAGCCCGCGGCCCTGACATCGGTCGTGTAGACCAGGCCGGCGTCGGCCTCGCCGGCCTTGACCTTGGCCAGCACCGCGGTCACGTTCTGCTCCTCGCTGGCGGGCGTCACGGTCACGCCCGCCGTGTCGAGGAGCGTCTTCGCGGCGTTGCCGCAGGGCACCGCGGGCGCGCACAGCACGAGCTTGAGACCGGGGTCCGCGAGCGAGGCGAGATCCTTCACCTTCAGGGGGTTGCCGGGGGCGACGGCGATCTGCAGCACGTTCGTGGTGAACACCGGTGCGTCACCGGCGAGACCGGCCTGGGTGACCTTGTCCATGTTCTTCTGATCGGCCGAGGCGAACACGTCGACCGGCGCGCCCTCGATGATCTGCGTCGCGAGCGTCGAGGATCCGTCGTAGGTGATCGGGTTGACGTGCACCTTCGGGTTGTCGGCTTCGAAGGCGGTGGTGATCTGGTCGAACGCCTTGCTGAGCGAGGCCGCGGCGAACACGGTCAGCTCGCCGCTCGCGGTGGAGGCGGCCGCGGTGCTGGTCGGCGTCGGCGTCGCGGCGGGCGAGGAGCCCGAGCATGCGGTCAGGGCGAGCGCCGCGGCGACGGCCGTGGCGACGACCGCGGACAGGCGGAACGGCAAGGAGCGGGTCATTCGGGATCAGGCCCTTTCGGCTTCGATGATCATCATGGTGGCCTTGGTGACGGCGACGGCCTTGCTGCCGACCTCGAGCCCGAGCTCGGTCGCGGCCTCGGCGCTCATGAGCGACACGATGCGGTGCGGACCGCTCTGCAGTTCGATCTGCGCCATGAGCCCCTCCACGCGCACGGCGGTGACGAGGCCCACGAAGCGGTTGCGCGCGCTGCGCAGCACGTTGTCGCCGGGATCCGGCTCGCCGGCCAGCGCCTGTGCTCGTTCGGCGAGCTCCGCACCCGGCACGATCTGGTGTCCGGAATCGTCCTTGGAGACGGTGAGGATCCCCTCGGCCGCCCAGCGGCGGATGGTGTCGTCGCTGACGTCGAGAAGGCGCGCTGCCTCACTGATCCGAAAATGCGTCATGGAAGGGATGATAGTGCCGCGAATGCGGAAGCGAAACCATGTTTACCGCGATACGGAATGTGAGTTCCAAAAAACCATGGACGCGGCGGAGGATCGCTGTTATCGTCATTCCAGCCCGAGGCCGCAACAGCCGTCTCGGGCGGGATGACAACCTAGCGGTTCGACGTACTTATCTCGAGGAAGGGCCCGACGACGGGCTCGACCGGAAGCCGTATCACTGCGACGACAGCAAGGAAGCTCTCCATGAACAGCACCCCTGTGCCTTCTCACGGCACTGTGCCTCCGTCCGCTGCGCCGGCGACGCCCGCCGAGTATCTCGCTCAGGCCGTCGCCCTTGCCACGGACAACGTCCGCAACGCCGGAGGTCCGTTCGGCGCCCTCATCGTCTCTGCCGACGGCAGGGTGTTCGAGGGCGTCAACCGGGTCACCGCGAACCTCGATCCTTCGGCGCACGCCGAAGTGACCGCGATCCGCAACGCGTGTCAGCAGCTCGGCACGTTCGACCTCGCAGGCTGCACCCTCTACACGAGCTGCGAGCCGTGCCCGATGTGCCTGGCCACGTCGCTCTGGGCGCGCGTGGACCGCGTGTACTTCGCGGCGAACCGCGACGACGCCGCCGATGCCGGTTTCGACGACGCGGTGTTCTACCGCTATTTCGAGGGCGGGCCCGAGGACAAGGCCCTCATGCCCGTCTCCGACATCGCTCTGCCGGCTGAGGAGCGCGTCGCGCCCTTCACCGAGTGGAGCCGCACCACCACCCGTATCGAGTACTGACCCGACCCGAAGGAATCAGGAGCAGACAATGACGTCATCCACTCCCACCCCCGAGACCGAGGGCATGCCCACCGTCTCCGGCGGTGACGTGTTCTCCCGCACGACACAGGACCTGCCGCCGCTGAAGACCGGCGCCAGCACCACGGTGGACGCCGAACCGAAGAACGCGTTCGACAGGTTCTTCGAGATCACCCGCCGCGGTTCGACCATCGGCCGTGAGATCCGCGGCGGCATCGTGACCTTCGTCACGATGGCCTACATCGTGATCCTGAACCCGCTGATCCTCGGCGGCACCAAGGATGTCGCGGACCACGCGCTCAACGCCGCGCAGATCGGCGCCGCGACCGGCCTCACCGCCGGCGTGATGACGATCCTTTTCGGCGTGATCGCCCGCCTGCCGTTCGCGCTCGCCGCGGGCCTGGGCATCAACTCCTTCCTCGCCGTGTCGGTCGTCGGCCAGGTCACCTGGCAGGAGGCCATGGGCCTGGTCGTGATCAACGGGGTGCTGATCGTGCTGTTCGGAGCCACCGGCATCCGGACGGCGATCTTCAAGGCCGTGCCCCAGGCGCTCAAGGCCGCGATCACGGTCGGCATCGGCCTGTTCATCGCCTTCATCGGCTTCGTCGACTCGGGCTTCGTGAACCGCACGCCCGCCGGCCCGCCGGTGCAGCTGGGCGTGGGCGGATCCATCACCTCCGTCCCGACACTCATCTTCCTGCTCGGCGTGGTCGTCATCGCGATCCTCGTGGCGCGCAAGGTGCCCGGCGGCATCCTGATCGGCATCGTCGCGACCACGATCGTCGCGCTCATCGCACAGGCGGTGTTGCAGCTCGGCCCCTCGTTCAAGGATCCGAACGGCTGGCACATGACGATCCCGCAGCTGCCGAGCTCGTGGGTGACCGTCCCGGACTTCGGCCTCGTCGGCCAGTTCGACATGTTCGGCGCCTTCGGCCGGATCGGAGCGCTGTCCGCGACGATGCTGGTGTTCACCCTCGTGTTCTCGAACTTCTTCGATGCCATGGGCACCATGACCGGTCTCGCGAAGAATGCCGGCCTGGCGTACAAGGACGGCACGTTCCCGCGGCTGCGCTCGGCGTTCATCGTGGAGGGCTTCGGCGCCGTGGCGGGCGGCGCGACGTCGACGTCATCGAACACGGTCTACGTCGACAGCGCCTCCGGCATCGGCGAGGGCGCCCGCACGGGCCTGGCATCACTGGTGGTCGGCGTGCTGTTCCTGCTGTCCATGTTCCTCACGCCGCTCACGCTGGTGGTGCCGATCGAGGTCGGATCCGCAGCGCTGGTCGTCGTCGGCGCGATGATGATGGCCCAGATCCGCGAGATCTCGTTCAAGAAGTTCGCCGTCGCGCTGCCGGCATTCCTCACGATCGTCACGATGCCGCTGACCTACTCGATCGCGAACGGCATCGGCGTCGGCTTCATCTCCTGGGCACTCGTGAACGCGCTGTCCGGACGGGCGCGCAAGGTGCACTGGCTGATGTGGGTGGTCGCCGCCGGCTTCGCGCTCTACTTCGTGCGCGGTCCGGTGGAGCAGCTGCTCGGACACTGAGCCCGACGATCCGAAGCCCCCGATCCGCGCTGCGGGTCGGGGACTTCGGCGTTCACGCGTGCGTATTCCGGGGGCGCTGAGTGAGCCCTCTCCGGGGTCGTTGAGCGAGCACCGAGCGCAGCGAGGAGCGAGACGAAACGCGGTGCCCTCGCGAGAGCACCGCGTTTCGTCTCGCTCGCCTGCGGCGTCCTCGCTCAACGACCCCGGAGTCAGCGAGGGGCGCGCAGTTCGGGCCAGGATGCGAGGTCGGCGGGCTCGTCGATGTCGTCGCCGCGGCCGAGGTCGCTGCACTCGACGTCATCGACGAGGTGCCGATTGTGTGCGATCCAGGTGCGGGCCGCGGCATCGCCCTCCGCGAGGGCCGCGGCCGCGCAGAGGTCGCGGGTGTCGAACACCACGGGGTTCGCGGGGACGCCGTGCCACAGCGCGCGGGTCGCCCGCCCCGGCACGTGCGAGTCGAACAGCCGGCGGATCACGGGCGCGTCGACGCCGGGCTGATCCACGAGCAGCACGATCACGGCCTGCGGTGCGGGATCGGCCACGACGAGCGGCAGCACGGCGGCGCGCAGAGAGGCGGACATGCCCAGATGCGCGTCGTGCACCCTGACCACGTGCGCCGCGGGGCAGCGGCCGCGCAGCCAGCTGCGTGCCTCGCGGCCGGCCGGACCGACCGCGACCGTGACGCTGCAGCCGGCCTCGGCTGCGGCGCGCGCGGCGCGAGTGACCAGCACCTCGCCGTTCCACGGCAGCAGCGCCTTGGGGCCGCGTCCGAGGCGGGTGCCGTAGCCCGCGGCGAGCACGATGGCGTGCCTGAGCGGGGTCGTCATCGGTTCGTTCCCGAGATCTCGGTCGTTGAGCGAGCGAAGCGAGACGAGACGTCGCGCCCTCTCCGGGACCGCGTGTCGTCTCGGTCGCCTTCGGCCGGTTCCTGAGCTTGTCGAAGGGCGCTCAACGACCCCGGGAAGGGGAGCGACGCGTCGCGCTCCAGGATCGCGGCGTGGATCCGGTCGCGCGTGAAGGGCGTCACGGTCATCCGGATGCCGGTCGCGTCGCGGATCGCCGCGGCCAACGCCGGTGCGATCGGGTTGAACGGCGACTCGCTCATCGACTTGGCACCGAGCGGGCCGAGCACGTCCGAGGTCTGCGCGAAGTGCACCTCCGAGCGCGGGATGTCCGCGAACGTCGGCACGTGGTACTGGCGCAGGATGTCCGACACGACGGTGCCACCGTCGTCCACGCGCACGATCTCATGCAGCGCGGCGCCGATGCCCTGTGCGATGCCGCCTTCGACCTGGCCCCGGCACTGCTCCGGGTTCACGACCACGCCGGCATCGGCGGCGTGGATCGATCGCAGGATCCGCAGCTCTCCGGTCGCCTCGTCGATCGCGACGCGGAACCCCTGCACGTTGAACGCGACCGAGCGCGGCGTACCGCCCCAGTACCCCTTCTCCTCGAGCGCCCCGCCGTGAAGCTCCGCGTCAGCGGCGATGTCGGCGAGGGCGACCGACTGCTCGCCGCGGATCACGCGTCCTCCGGCCAGCACGCACTCGTCGACGGGGGCGTCGAGCAGCGACGCTGCCCGGGCGAGGATGCGCCCGGCCAGCGCGGTGGCGGCGGCGTGCGTGGCCCGGCCCGCGACGACGGTCCCGGTGGATCCGAAGGCGCCGGTGTCGTGCGGCACCAGATCCGAGTCGGACTGGCGCAGCCGCACGGCGCGCGTCGTCGTCTGCAGCACGGTCGCGGCGATCTGCTGGTGCACCGTGGAGGTGCCGTTGCCGAACTCCGCCGTGCCGACGTCCAGCCCGAACGCCCCGTCGGCCTGGAGCCGGATCACGGTGTGCGAATGGTGCCCGCGCGGGGGGACCGTGGCGATCATCGCGACGGCGGATCCCTCCCCGAGACGCCATCCCGGCGCGAGTCCGGCGCGGTCCGTCTCCCGATCCCGCGCCAGGCCGTCGCGCACGATCTGCACGCATTCGTCCAGGCCGTAACTGCCGATGATGAGATCGGGCTCCTCGTGCGCGGCGATCATCGCGTCGTCCTGCCCGATCAGGGTCGCGGTGCGGAATGCGAGCGGATCCATACCCAGCCGCCGCGCGATCTCGTCGACGGTCGACTCGATCGCGAAGATCATCTGGCTCAGGCCGTAGCCGCGGAAGGCGCCGGAGGGGACGGTGTTCGTGTAGACGACATCGGCGTCGATCTTCTTCGCGGCCGCACGGTACACGGCGATGGACTCGCCCACTCCGTGGAACATCACGCCGGGGCCGTGGTTGCCGTAGGCGCCGGTGTCGGAGCGCACGTCCACGCCGATGCCGGTGATCCGGCCGTCCGCGGTCGCCCCCATGCGCACCCGGATGCGGAACGGATGCCGCACGCTCGTCGCCGTGAGCACCTCCTTGCGGGAGAACTCGACGCGCACCGGGCGTCCGGTCACCATCGTCGCCAGCAGGGCCAGATCCTCGGTGAAGATCTCCTGCTTGCCGCCGAAGCCGCCGCCGACGCGGGCGGAGTAGACGCGCAGCTGCTCCTTGTCGATGCCGAAGATGCGGGCGAGCGTGCGCCGGGCAAGGAACGGCACCTGGGTGCTGCTGCGCACCACGAAACGGCCGTCCGGATCCTGCCAGGCGATGGATCCATGCGTCTCGAGCGCCGTGTGCGAGACGCGGTGGGTGTGGAAGGTGCGGTCCTCGACGACGTGGCTCGCGGCGAGCTCTGCCGTGAGGTCGCCGGTCTCGGTGTGCAGCTCCATGACGACGTTGTCGTCGGGGCGGGCGACGCCCTCGGGGCCGTCGATCTCGCGACCGGCAGCCCGGTCGCGCCGGCCTCCCGGCGAGGCCGGGCCGTGCAGCGCCACGGTGCCTGGACGGTCGGCGCGCTCGGGATCCGTGTTCGCGGGCAGGACCTCGTACTCGACGTCGACCAGGCGTGCGGCGCGATCGGCGGCGCGCTGCGACTCCGCCACGACCAGGGCCACGCGCTGCCCGACGAAGCGCACGTACTCGTCGAACACGCGGGTGTCGTAGGGGTCGTCGGCCTCGATCTCGTGCTGCGCCGTGGAGAACACCGTCGTCGGAGCGTCGTCGCGGCTGAGCACGCGCACCACACCGTCGGCGGCGAGGGCCCGCGTCGCATCGACCCGGACCACGCGCGCATGCGGATGCGGGCTGCGCACGACAGCGGCGTAGAGCAGCGGGCCGGGGAGCTCGGCGGGGTCGATGTCCATCGTGTAGCGGACGGTCCCCGTCACGACCCCTGTCGCGGCGGGCGCTCCGGTCGCACGGCCGACGCCGCCGGCGCTGTCGTCGATGTTCACGGCGCCGTGCACAGCGTCCTCGATCGCGCGGTATCCGGTGCAGCGGCAGATGTTGCCCTTGAGCGTACGGCCGAGGTCCTCCTCGGCGCCGGCCGGCATCGAGGCGACCGTGCACACCATCCCGGCCGTGCAGAACCCGCACTGGAATCCGGCGGCACGGCGGAACCGCTCCTGCACCGGGTGCGGATCCTCGGGTGTGCCGAGGCCCTGGACCGTGACGATGTCGCGGCCGACGGCACGATGCGCGGGGTACACGCAGCTGTGCACCGCCTCGCCGTCGACGATCACCGTGCACGCGCCGCAGTCGCCGCCGTCGCAGCCCTTCTTCACGCCGTACGAGCCCTGGTCGCGCAGCCAGGTGCGCAGGCACTGTCCCGGTTCGGGATCGACGGCGACGGCACGGCCGTCGAGGGTCGCGGTCGCGGTGCGGGATGCGCCCGATCCGCAGATCGCCCCTCGGGGGTCTCCGTGTCCTGCCTGAGACTCCCTGCTCTGTGCGGAGTCTCGTGCCGGATCCGGAGTCTCGCGCTGCGGGGGCCGGACGGTCCCGATGTTCTCGGCGGTCATCGTGCACTCCTCTCGATGCGCAGGTCGCCCGTGACCCGCCCGATCGCGTCGTCGACGCCGGTCGCCAGGCCCGGCAGCAGTTCCGCGAGGATCTCCTCGCCGAGGCGATGCGTCATCCGCCGTCGCCAGGCAGGCTCGCCGTGGATGTCGTCGTACCAGCCACGGGTGCGGTCGACCGCGGCGTCGATCGCGGTGCGCCAGGCGGCGCCGTCCGCACGCACCGCGAACCCGTCGCCTCCGTTCGCGGCCACGGCATCCGGATCCGCGGTCACGTCGAGCACGATGGGGTGGAACGTCGACGCGGTCACCGTGAGCCGCAGCGTCGAGGTCGAGGTGCGGCGTCCGATCAGCAGCGCGGCGGAGCGCCCGCGCTCGGTGAGCGAGATGCGGCGGAACGCGGACTCCTGCGCGAGTGCGCGGACGGCCACGCGGAAGCTGCGGATCAGCTCGCCGTCGGCCAGGCGGGTGCGGGCGGGACCGACGACGAGGTCGGCCACGGGCGTGCGCCGCTCGGATCCGTCCGGGCACAGGATCACGGCGGTCGCGTCCCAGCTGCTCAGCAGTGAGATCGTCGGCCCGGCCGGCAGCGCGGTGGCCACGTTGCCGCCGACCGTGGAGACATTCCAGATCTTCCACGACGCGACGAAGGAATCGCAGGCCGGCGGGATCAGATCCAGCCCGGGCAGGCTCCGGCGCGGCATTCCGCCGGGGAAGGGGTCGTCGGCGAGGGCGCGCAGATCCGCGATGCGGCACGTCGCCGCGATCTCCAGGATCCCGTGCTCCAGTGAACCCAGGCGGTCGCCGGTGTCGTGCCAGGTCAGCGGCGCCCAGCCGGCTCCCGTGATGTCGAGCAGCCGCGTGGGCGCGCCGCGGGTGATGTCGGTGCCGTACGAGAAGATCACGGTGCCGCCCGCGAGCCAGGAGTCGCCCGGGCGCCACTGTCCGGGGTCGGCGCACATCAGCACCTCGTCGACGCTCGTCACATCCATGCCAGGGCCTCCTTCGGCGTCGCGGTGCGTCGCGGGGTGACCGCGCAGCTGCGGCCGATGGGCGCTGCCGCGCGGCCGACCTCTGCGGCGACGAGCCTCGCGAGCGGCTCCGCTCCTCGCCGTGCGCCGTCGTGCACGTCGCCGGTGGTGTCGCGGAGTCGGGCGGGCAGCGCTCGGCTCCCGACCTCGGCACGGGCGCTCGCCGGCGCGGATCCGGCTCGCGCGGCCGATTCCACGAGGATCAGCTCGGCGAGGATCGACACCGCGACCTCTGCCGGGGTGCGCGCGCCCAGGTCCAGGCCGATCGGCGAGTGCAGCCGGTCGAGGTGCGCGGCGGTGAGCCCGCCCGCACGCAGCTCCTGCACGCGCTTGTCGTGCGTGACGCGGGATCCCATCGCACCGACGTAGGCGACGCCGTGGCGCAGTGCGGCATCGAGCACGGGAAGGTCGAAGCGAGGGTCGTGGGTGAGGACGACGATCGCGGTGCGCGCGTCGATGCGGCCCGCGGAGAGTTCCGCCGTGAAGTGCTCGGCCGGGTGCATCAGCACGACCTCGTGCGCGCCGGGGTGGCGGTCGCGGGTGGCGAACACCGGCCGGGCGTCGCACACGGTGACGTGCCTGCCCAGTGCGGCGGCGGCCTGCGCGAGCGCTGCGGAGAAGTCGTTCGCGCCGTAGATGAGGAGCCGCGCGGGCGTCGCGGTCGACTCCACGAGCAGGCGCCGCACGACCGAGCACTCCGGCACCGCGCGGTCGGTGACGTCCACCACGTGCGTGCCGCCGGTCCGCAGCGCCGCACGGATCCGGTTCGCCGCGTCCGCCGCGACGTGAGCGACCACGTCGGGAAGGTCTTCCCCGTCGAACGCCGCGCAGAGCGCGTCCGGGCCGAGCGTGATGCCGAGGCCCTCCGCGGTGAGGAGAGCGCCGGCCGTGGTGTCGTGCAGGGGCAGATCGCGGACCAGGTGCGTGCGGAACCGCGGGTCGACCGCGCCCAGCGTGCGCAGCGGCTGCACGAGCACGCGCACGTCGCCGCCGCACATCAGGCCGATCGACATGCCGTCATCGTCGGGGTAGCCGAAGGAGTGCAGCTCGGTCGCGCCGGACTCCAGGCACGTGAGCGCAGCATCGACGACGGCACCCTCGACACAGCCGCCCGAGATGGACCCGATCGTGCGGCCGTCGTCGCGCACCGCCATAGACGTGCCGGCAGGGCGCGGGACGGATCCGGACACCTCGACGATCGTCGCGATCGCCCAGCGGTCCGGCTCGGTGAAGCACTCGCCGTATTCGTGAATGCGATCCAGCATGGGGCACCTCCCTCATCCAGGTGCCGGCCATCGGCTCCTGATCAGGCGGTGCATCGGGATGGTGCGGGAGGGGCCTGCACGGGGAGGAACTCCGGGTCACGATCCACGACGTCGCCGCCTGGGATGCCCGGTAGATGGTTCACTGTCGTAACCCGCCTAGGCCTGCGATGATTCTACGTCCCCGAGGCCCATCGTGCAAGACAAAAGTCCGCAATGCGGATTCAAGTTTCCGCTGTACGAACTTCGGCGATGCCTGGGGTCGGCGCGCCCGCCCGCTCGCACGGTGCGGTGTCGAACCTCGACCTCTGCGAACTGTGCGCCCGCGGTGCGGTGCGGTCAGATCCGCCGACCGCTGATGCTCATGGCGCAGCCGAAGAAGTGCCGGCGCACCTCGATGCGCAGGCCGGCCTCCGCACGGAACGCCTCGACGGCACGGGAACCGTCGCCGAAGCCGGCGAGATAGCGGTGCAGCATCCGGTACTCCGTCGGGTTCGAGAGCAGCAGGATCCCTGCAAGCGGCACGATGCAGCGCAGGTACGTCCGGTAGAGCATCCGCAGCGGTCCGCAGTCGGGCTCGGTGACATCGATGAAGGCGAAGGATCCGCCCGGCTGCAGCACTCGCGCGACCTCGGACGCCAGGCGCTCCAGCTGTGCGGCGTCGAACGTCTTCAGACCGTACGCGCTGACCACGACATCGACGGAGGCGTCCTTCGTCGACCCCGCCAGGGCGTCCTCCTGCCGCAGCCGCACACGCCCCCCGAAGCGGCCGCGACTGCGCGCCTCCGCCTGCGCCATCATCTGCGCCGAGAAGTCGACCGCGGTGATCTCCGCCTGCGGGAGCCGGCGCTCGATCTCGGCCCAGGTCTCGCCCCGTCCGCTCATCAGGTCGAGTACGCGACGGGGGGATCCGCTGGCGTGTACCAGGCCGAGCAGCTGTCGTCGCCACAGCGTCGAGAATCCCAGGGACAGGGCGATGTTCATCCGGTCGTAGGAGGCGGCCATGCGGTCGAACAGCTGGCGCACGTCCTCGGGATCGAAGAGCGGATCGGCGGGCGCGGGGCTGGTCGTCGCGCTCGTGGTGCTCTCCAGGATCTCGGTCATGGGTTGACGATACAACAGGAACTGAACATGTTCAATAATGATGAGGGTCGATTACACCCCTAGGGGTGAAGACAGCCGCCCGACCGATGAATAGCGTTGAGAGCGTTCAAGGCAGCGACTGGATCGTCTGACCGATCCCTCACGAGGAAGCGAGAGTGGAGATGAATCCTCTCCCGGTCGGAGATTCGAAGGCGTTGCGGGTCGCTCTGGTGAACGACTACGAAGTCGTCGTCCGCGGACTCGCCGCGATGCTGCACGCCTATCAGGACGTCGTCCAGGTCGTCGAGCTGGATCTGAACAAACCGGTCGCGGAAGTCGTCGACGTCGCCCTGTACGACACCTTCGCGTCGACGCAGGGTGACCGCGCCGATGTCCACGACCTCGCGGCGAATCCGCGAGTCGGGCGAGTCGTGGTGTACTCGTGGAACCTCGATGACGTGTTGATCAATGCCGCGATCACCAACGGTGCCGGCGGCTACGTGTCCAAGGGCGTCCCCGCGAGCCAGCTGGTCACCGCCCTGCAGCAGATCTGCGCCGGGGGCCCGCAGGTCTGGGTGGGCACGCAGGGGAGGCCCGCGATCACGGTGGGCGACTGGCCCGGCCGCGAGGAAGGGCTCACCGCCCGGGAATCCGAAGTCCTGGCGCTCATCACCCAGGGCCTGTCGAACGCGAAGATCGCCGACCGCACCCACCTGTCGATCAACTCGGTCAAGACATACATCCGATCCGCGTATCGGCGTATCGGTGCGACGTCCCGCACGGAAGCGGTCCTCTGGGGTGTGGAGCACGGCTTCCGGCCCGACCGGATGCGAGTCCGCCACCCGGAGGTCCCGTCATCGGACGACGGTGCCGAAGACGACGGGAGCGTCGCATGATGACGGCCGAGCTGCTCGAGCTGCACCAGATCACCGGGACGGAGTGGGTCATCCTCGACCGCCGCTACCCGGCTGATGACCCGCGGGCGACGGTCGCGAGCATCCTGCGGGCGGCCGACGGCGAGTGCGAGGTCACCTGGCTGGTCGACGTCGCGCTGCCCACCAGGTACGTCTGCCCGGCGAACGTCGTCGAAGACCTTCGCCGTGCGGTCACGCGCAGCGCGAAGCCGATCCCGATCCCTCATTTCGCGCCGGTCGGGATGCACCCTGCGCGGCGCTCGGGATAGGCGCCACGTGGGAACCATCTACTACGGCGGGTCGGCATCCCCGATCCACATCGAGGACCGCGCCCTTGCGCATCTCAAGATCGTGATCGCGACCAAGCTGCGCCGGGGCGAGAGCTTCACCGTGTCCTGGCCGCACTCGGAGGATCAGCCACCGGGGCGCAGCACGATCTGGTTGAACCCGGCTGTCGAGCTGAGGTTCGTCTTCGAGGAGCCCGAAGCACCCGAGCTGAGCCGGGACTATCTCGCGCAGCTGGCGAACTCCGCGAACTCATCGGGCGGCATACAGCTCACCGCCGAGGATGTCGGTCTCTGCGTGTGCTCGTCGCACCCGTGACGAAAGGAAGGGCGCCTGTCGATGATCTGCCGGTCGGATCCGGTGGCGCACGTGCCGGCGGGGAGACCGAGGGGAAGGCATCCGAGACGGCTAGCGTGGACGGAGGAGGACCCATGATCACCGACACCGTTCTGCGAACCCGACTCGACGAGATCTTCGCCGCCCGGGATCGCGGCCACATGGAGCCGACCATCGGGATGTTCCTCGAGATCCTCGAAGAACATCCCGATGACCCCGCCGTGCTCTACGAGGTCGGCGGCGCCTATGACACCGACGGCCAGGAGGAGGTCGCGCTCGGCTACTACCGCCGGGCGATGGCGGCAGGCCTGGAGGGGCGCTGGCTGCGGCAGTGCTACCTCCAATACGGCAGCACGCTGCGCAATCTCGGCCGCCTCGATGAGAGCCTGGCGGCGTTCGACGAGGGCATCGCCCTTTTCCCCGAATCGGAGTCGCTCGGCATCTTCCGCGCACTCACCCTGCACGCGATGGGCCGGCCCAGTGCCGCACTCGGCGCCGTGCTCACCGTGGTCGCCGACCGTTTCCCGACCGCGGAGGTGCAGCGCTACGAGGCGGCGCTCCGCGGCAACGCGGGCTACCTCGCGTCGCTCGACGACTGACCTCGTCGACCGCGGTGCCGCGCCGCGCGCTCTCAGTCCGTCGCGGCCGCCGCGTCGATGAGCTGCAGGATCCGGGCCGCGACGCTCACCGCGATCACCGCGGGCTGCTTGCCGGCGACCTCGGGGATCCCGATCGGGGTGGTCACCCGTGCGACATCCTCATCGGTCTGGCCCAGCTCGTGCAGCTTCTTCCTGAACCGCGCCCACTTCGAGGCGGACCCGATCAGGCCCACGGATCCGAGGCCCGGGGTGCGCAGCGCCTGATCGACGATCGCCAGGTCCTCGACATGGTCGTGCGTCATGACCAGCACGTGCGCGCCGGGTGTGAGGTCTGCGAGCGCGGCCTCGGGCACGGGCGCGTGCACGACGCGCACCCGCGCCACGGCGTCGCCGAGCGGACCCCGCTCTCCGGGGATCCCGATCCGCTCCTCCGCGAGCATCTCCGCGCGCGAGTCGACGAGCGTGAGCTCCAGCTCGTGCCGGGCGAGGATGCGTGCGAGCTCGAGGCCGACGTGGCCGAGGCCGAACACGGCGACGGCCGGGGTGACCCGGATCGGCTCCAGCAGCATGGTGACCTCTCCTCCGCAGCACTGCACCCCGTACTCCGTCACGGCCTTGTCGCTCAGCGTGAGCGCGAGCAGCTCGGGCTCCGCGGATCCGTCGGCGAGCATGCGTCGCGCCTGCTCGATCGCGGTCTGCTCGAGGTTGCCGCCCCCGACCGTGCCGTGCACGGCGTCGGGGGAGACCACCATCTTCGCGCCGCCGTTGCGCGGGGCGTGGCCGCGGACGGTCGCAAGGGTCACGATCACGGCGGGGATCCGCCGCGACCGCAGATCCTGCAGCGCGTCCAGCCAGTCCATGGTGTTCCTTCTCTTCGAGTCGTCCCCCTGAGCACGAGCCATGAGTCGTTCTCAGGGGGACGACTCGGAAATGGGGGTCAGTCGCCGGCGGCGGCGACCAGGGGGCGCTCCGCGGCGGGCGTGGGGGCGGGCGCGGCGCCAGCCTCGGCGGACGCCGCCTCCTGTGCGGCGCGGACGGCCCAGAACACGGCCTCCGGCGTGGCGGGGGAGCCGAGGTCGACCGAGTGCCCGGCCGGGCCGAAGGCCGCCACGGCGTCGCGGATCGCCTCGCGGGCGCTGAAGGCGAGCATGAACGGGGGCTCGCCCACGGCCTTGGATCCGTAGACCGCGCCCTCCTCGCGCGCGTTCTCGAACAGCCGCACGTGGAACTCCTCCGGCATCTCGGAGAAGCTCGGCAGCTTGTACGTCGACGCCGACTGGGTCTGCAGCCGGCCGCGGTGCGGGCCGTCGCTCTCATCCCAGCGCAGCTCCTCGAGCGTCAGCCAGCCCACGCCCTGCACGTACGCGCCCTCGATCTGGCCGATGTCGAGCATCGGCGAGAGCGAGTCGCCCACGTCGTGCACGATGTCGACGCGGCGCACCCGGTAGGCGCCGGTGAATTCGTCCACCTCGACCTCGGTGGCCGCCGCACCGTACGCGAAGTACTTGAACGGGGACCCCTGCATGATCTCCGGATTCCAGTGCAGGCCCTCGGTGCGGTAGTAACCGGCCGCGAAGAGCTGCACGCGCTGGAAGTACGCCGCCTTGACGACCTCGCCCCAGGACACGCGATTCACCGGCGCGCCGAGCGCGGTCACGAAGCCGCCGCCGAAGCGCACGTCGCGCTCGTCGACGCCGAGCATGCGTCCGGCGACCTTCGCGAGCCGGTCGCGGATCTGCTCGCACGCGTTCTTCACCGCGCCGCCGTTCAGGTCCGCGCCCGAGGACGCCGCCGTCGCCGACGTGTTCGGCACCTTGTCGGTGCGGGTCGGGGCAAGACGCACCTGCTTCAGATCGACGCCGAGCGCGGTCGCGGCGACCTGCAGCATCTTCGTGTGCAGGCCCTGGCCCATCTCGGTGCCGCCGTGGTTGATCAGGACCGAGCCGTCCTTGTAGATGTGCACGAGAGCGCCGGCCTGGTTGAACGCCGCGAAGTTGAACGAGATCCCGAACTTGATCGGCGTGATCGACAGCGCGCGCTTCACGTGCGGGCTGGTCTCGTTGAACCGCGCGATCTGCTCGCGGCGGGCGGCCACGTCCGCCTCGTCCGAGAGCTGGCCCCAGATCGTCTCGAGGCGGTCCGCGTCCTTCACGAGCTGGCCGTAGGGCGTGGTCTGCCCGGGCTTGTAGAAGTTCTTGCGGCGCAGCTCGAGGGGATCGATGCCGAGGACCGGGGCGACCCGTCCCAGGATGTCCTCGATGAGGAAGACGCCCTGGGGGCCGCCGAACCCGCGGTAGGCGGTGTTCGAGGTCTTGTTGGTCTTCACGATCTGCCCGTAGGCGTGCACGTTGGGGATCCAGTACGAGTTGTCCAGGTGGCAGAGGGCGCGGCCGAGCACGGGCTCGGACAGGTCGATCGACCAGCCGCCGTCGCAGGTGAGGGTCGTGTCGAGCGCCTGCAGCAGGCCGTTCTCGTCGAAGCCCACCTTCCACGCGATGTGGAACGGGTGCCGTTTGCCGGTCATGGTGATGTCCTGCGTGCGGTTCAGGCGCAGTCGTACCGGGCGGCCGGTGAGCTTGGCGCCGAGGGCCGCGATCGCCGCGAATCCGTGCGGCTGCATCTCCTTGCCGCCGAAGCCGCCGCCCATGCGCAGGCACTGCACCGTGATCTCGTTCGCCGGGATCCCGAGCACATGCGAGACCAGATCCTGGGTCTCCGTGGGGTGCTGGGTGGAGCACTGGATGAAGTACTGCCCCTCGGAGTCGCGGATCGCGAAAGACGCATGCGTCTCGAGGTAGAAGTGCTCCTGGCCGCCGAACTCGGTCACGCCCTCGAAGACGTGCGCGGATCCGGCCAGGCCTGCGGCGGCGTCGCCGCGCTGCACCGTGCGCGGGGTGCCCTGGAAGGACTGCGCCTTGAGGGCGTCCTGCACCGTGATGAGCGACGGCAGCGGCTCGTACTCGACCGTGACGCGCTCGGCGCCGAGGCGCGCGGCCTCCTGCGTCTCGCCGAGCACCCACACCAGGGCGTGCCCGTAGAACATGGCCTCGCTCGGGAACAGCGGCTCGTCGTTGCGGATGCCCGCATCGTTCAGGCCCGGCACGTCCTCGGCGGTGAGTACGCGCACGACGCCGGGCACCTCGTAGGCGCCGGACACGTCGATCGTGACCTTCGCGTGCGCGTTGGTGGACTGCACCGGCCAGGCGGTGAGCACACCCGCGGTCTGCTCCGCGATGTCGTCGGTGTACATCGCCGCACCCGTGACGTGCAGGGCGGCGCTCTCGTGCGCGGCCCGCAGGCCGACGACGGGGTTCTCCGGGCGGTCGGCGACAGTGCTCATGCCGACACCTCCTTCGACTCGATGACGGTCGCGCTGTAGAGCTTGAGCAGCGCGGTGTTGAGCATGAGCGAGCGGTACTCGCTGCTGGCGCGGTGGTCGGACATCGGGGTGCCCTCGCCGCGGAGGATCTCGGCGGCCGCCTTCACCGTGGCGATGTTCCAGGGCTTGCCGATCAGCGCGTCCTCCGTGGCGCGAGCACGCAGCGGGGTGGCGGCGATGCCGCCCAGGCCGATGGTCGCGCCGGTCACGATCCCGTCCTCGATGTCGAGCGCGAACGCGATGGCGACGCTGGAGATGTCGTCGAAGCGACGCTTGGCGATCTTGTGGAACGCGGTCGTGGTGGCGAGCGGCAGCGGGATCCGGATGGCCTTGATGAGCTCATCGGGCCGCTTGACGGTCTGCCGGTAGCCGGTGAAGTAGTCGGCCAGGTCGACCTCGCGCTCTCCGTCGACCGACGCCAGCACGACGCTCGCGCGCAGGGCGAGCAGGGCCGGCGGGGTGTCGCCGATGGGGGATCCGGTGCCGAGGTTGCCGCCGATAGTGCCGCGGTTGCGGATGAGGCGCGAGGCGAACTGCGGGAACAGCTGCGCGAGCAGCGGGATCCGGCCGTCGAGGCGCTTCTCCACGTCGGAGAGCGGAAGGGCTGCGCCGATCTCGACGTACTCGTCGCCGATCGTGAGGGTGCGCAGCTCCGGCAGCTGCTCGATCGCGACGACGAGCGGGGCGCGGCGGCCGCGGATGTTGACCTCGACGCCGTAGTCGGTGGATCCGGCGACGAGCAGCGCGTCCTTTTCGTCCTGCAGGATCCGCAGAGCCTCGGGGAGCGTCGCGGGGCGGACGAAGCGCGCACCGTCGATCTCGGCGTCGGTCGCGACCGGCTCCGGGGCGGGCTGCGCGAGGCGCTGCTGCAGGGGGTCGTCCGCGTCGGGAGAGCCGAGCGTGTAGGCGGCGTCGCGGATCGGGCGGTAGCCGGTGCAGCGGCACAGGTTGCCGCTGAGCGCGTGCAGGTCGAAGCCGTTCGGGCCGTGCTCGGGATCGTGGACCGGGCAGGCGTCATCGTCGGCGCCGGTCGCTGAGCCGGTCGAAGCGTCGTCCGCGGGGGTGCGATCGGCGCGGTAGTACTCGCCCGCCATGCTGCAGGCGAAGCCGGGGGTGCAGTAGCCGCACTGGGATCCGCCGGCCTCGGCCAGCTTCGCCTGCACGGGATGCAGGTCGTCGACCGATCCGAGGCCTTCGGCCGTGATGAACTCCTGGCCGTCGAGCGCGTACACCGGCACCAGGCAGGCGTTGACCGGGGTCCAGGCGGTGCCGCCATCGATGGTGGGCGTGGCCAGCAGCATCGCGCAGGCGCCGCACTCGCCCTCTGCGCAACCCTCCTTGCTGCCGGAGAGACCGTTGTCGCGCAGCCAGTCCAGAGCGGTGGCGTGCGCGGGCGTTCCGGCGAGCGGACGCTGCTTGCCGTTGACGGTGACGGCGATATCGGTCATGCGAATCTCCTCGAATCCGGCGACAGTGTGCGATGCGGCTCAGGCCGTGCCGACTCTCTGTGAGACGGAGCCTAGGCCTGGAGACTGCCCTGTGGGGGCATTCTCCTGTTCAGGAGCGCAACGCTGTGTGGTCAGGCGTCGTCGCCTTGGCCTTACCGCCAGTAGATTCGCGCTGTTTCCGATATACGGAAACCGTGTTCCGAAAACATCGACAGCCTAAGACGACGGATCGGCATCCGTCAAGGCGCGGCGCGCGAAGCGCGACGGCCCTGTTGGCGCTCAGATCGCGTTCGTCACGGCCGAGATGTCGGCCACGACCTCGCGCAGCACCGGGATCGCCTGCTCGGCGAAGTCCTCGCCGACGCGCGACATCGGACCAGAGATCGAGACCGCGGTGAGCACCGGCATGTTCGGCACCGCCATCGCGAAGCAGCGCACGCCGACCTCGTGCTCGCCGTCATCGACCGCGTAGCCGCGCTCGCGGCTCAGCGCGAGATCCGCGAGCAGTGCGTCGATCGTCTCGAGTGAACGCGGAGTGGAATGCGGCATGCCCGCGCGGGCGATGATCTCGCGCACCTGGTCGTCGTCGAGCTGGGCGAGGATCGCCTTGCCGACGCTCGTGGAGTGCAGCGCCGCACGGCCGCCCACCTCGGTGAACATGCGCATTGCATGCGGGGACGGGGCCTGCGAGACGTAGACGACGCTGTCGCCGTCGATCGTGGCCAGGTTCGCGGTCTCGCCGAGGCGCGCGACGAGCGACTTGAGCTGCGGCATCGCCATCAGGCCGAACTGGCGGTTCGCGACCTCGCCCAGGCGCACGAGCTTGGGTCCCAGGGCGTAGCGGCGGTTGGCGAGCTGGCGTGCGTAGCCCTCCGCGACCAGTGTGCGCAGGAGTCGATGGATCGTGGGCAGCGGCAGCTCGGCGGCGGTCGACAGCTGGCTGATCGTGGCATCGCCGCCGGCGTCGGCGATGAGCTCGAGCAGATCGAAGACGCGCGAGACCGACTTGACGCCGGTGGAGCTCTCAGCGGCCATGCGGATCCTCTCCTTCGAGATCCGGGCGCGATTATCCGCATGCCGGAAAGATGATTCCCGAGCAGGATATCCCAAGGGGGATGCGACGGGTCGGAGCCGCGCATTGTCGGGGGCTCGTTGGTTGTGCGGCGGTGAGCTCGTTGGTTGTCCGGCGGCGAGTTTGCGCGGATCTCCGCCCGACGTTCGGCGGCGGACGCGATCGAAGGTTTCGTGATCTGTTCGTGATCTTTTGTGGATCTGATCTGGACCTTTTCGAGCCCGGAATGTCGGTGGCCCCGGGTTGAATGGGGGGTATGACGAGCTCGACCGAAACGGTGGTGGATCCCGGGGTTGACCCGGTGGATCCGGCCGTCGTGCTTGCCGCGCTGACGGACGGGTTGGCGACGACCGAGGCGACGATCATCCGGTTGCAGGCGTTGAAGGAAGCGCACCTCGCCGTCGCACAGCGGCTTGCGGAGGACCTCGCCACCGCGGACGGTACGCCGGGGGTGCAGGGTGAGTCGGTGGATCTCGCCGCGCGCAGTGTTGCGGCGGAGTTGGCGGCGGTGCTGCACATGTCCGACCGTGTCGTGCAGGGGCGGATGGTGCGGGCCGCGGAACTGATGACCCGGTAACCGGCCACGATGCAGGCGTTCACGGAGGCGCGGATCAACACCGCCCACGTGCGCCTCATCCAAGATGCCGGCGCACGCCTGGACGATGAGGTGCGGGCCGAGTTCGAGCAGGCAGCGGTCGATGCGTGCGTCGGGGAGACTCCGCACCGGGCGAAGAGGGTGGTGGAGCGGGTCGCAGAAAGGCTCGCCCCGCGGAGCCTCACCGACCGGCATAGGGACGCGCAGGCGAAGCGCACCGTGTGGCGGGAGGAGCTCCCGGACGGGCAGAAGATGCTCGGGCTGATCCACGCGGCCGCGGTGATCGACGGGATTTACGACCGACTCACGCAACAGGCTCGGGCCGTGCAAGTTGCGAACGCCCAGGCGGCGAAGGATGCCGCCGCGGAACTTGGCCCGGATCCGGACGGTCTCGGCGACTCGGGCGACGACCGAAACACGAATCAGCTTCGCGCGGACCTCTGCGCCGACACCCTCCTCACCGGCACCCCGGCCGGGCACGACACGATCGCGGGCATGCTGTCCGCGATCCAGGCGCGAGTCGAGGTCACGATCCCCGTGTTCACCGCGATGGCCACCGACGTGGTTGGCGCACGCGAGCACAGGTCAGGGACGGGCGCCGGTACCGACACCGCTCACGCGGGCTGGGGCGCGACCTTCGGCATCCGCACCGAGCAGCCGGCCGAACTCGCCGGCGGACAACCCATCGACACCGACACCGCCCGGATCCTCGCCGGCGGGGCCACGGCATGGGAACGGGTGCTCACACATCCGGTCACCGGGTCGATCCTCGCCGTGGACCACTACCGGCCCAACGCCGACCTGCGCCGACTCCTGCACGCCAGGGACTCCCGCTGCCGGTTCCCCACCTGTGGGCTCCCACCCACTGCCCAAGACCTCGACCACACCATCGACGCCGCCTTCGGCGGCGCTACCGAGGAGGGCAACCTCGGGGGTCTCTGCCGACGCCACCACGTCCTGAAGCACCAGACCGCCTGGAAAGTGAGCCAACGCGGCGCCGGGGTTCTGGAATGGACCAGCCCCGCCGGATCGACCTACATCGACAAGCCACCCGCACCCGTCACCTTCACCACCGACGAACCGGACCCGCCACCCCACGACGAAACCGCGCCATTCTGAACCGCACCGGAACCAGAGGTGTCGCCGATGTCGCATCCACACGGCGCCGGACCGGTCCGCCTGTCCGGTGAGGGTTGCCGTGCCGACCGTGTGGTCAGGCCGCTCGCCGGCGTTGTCGATCGGCGCGGTTCAGGACGTCAGCGTCACGCCCCACTGCACGGTCCAGATCTCACCGGGCGCGAGACGGCGCAGACCGCGGCCCGAGTTGAACGCCTCGGCGGGGGCGGACATCGGCTCGAGGGCGACCACGAGCTCCTGTCCCGGATAGCTCGTGCTCGTGTACGCCTGCAGGTAGTCCAGCCCCGGGCCCTGCCAGAGCGTGACCACGCGACCGTCGGGGGCGGTGAGCGTGCTGCGCACGTGTCCGTCCGGGTCGCGGTGGAGCGTGGCGAAGCCGGTGTCGAGCTGCACGTCGGCGAGGTGCTGGGGCGCGCGCAGGTCGGTGCCGTCGGACACGGGCGACTCGCCGATCGGCAGCAGCCGGTCGTCGGTCTCGAAGAACGTCTCGGCGGGGATGCGCAGGAGGAGCTGCTTCGGATCCGCTCCCGAGACGGTGAGGAAGGGGTGCGTTCCCAGTGCGACCGGGGCCGGAGCCTCGGAGCGGTTCACGATCGCGTGCTCGGCGGTGACGCCGTCGGGGCCGAGCGAGTAACACACACTCGTCTCCAGCAGGTAGGGATAGCCGATCTGCGGCACCACGTTCGCGCGCAGCAGCACGCTCGCGTCGCTCTGCTCGGCGATCTCGTAGGCCGTGTAGCGCAGCAGCCCGTGGATCGCGTTGTTCAGCTTCGGCTCGGTGATCGCGAGCGCGCGGGTCTCGTCGCCGTCGACCCAGATGCCGTCGCGGATCCGGTTGGGCCACGGGACGAGAACGACACCGGAGCAGGAGGGAGCCGGGCGGTCATCGGGGTAGGGCGGGACGACCGTGGTGTCGCCGACGACGAGGTGCCGGAGGGAAGCGCCGACCTGCGAGATCTGCGCGCGGACGCCGTCCGCCTCGAGGTGGACCTGGACGCCGGTCGGAGTGGTCATGCCGCCATCGTAGAGCGGCAGGGGCGCCGGGCGGGTTCCCAGGTGACTCCGGTAGAGTGGAAGCGTCGGCTTCGGGCAACCGCAGCCCCACGGGATCCCCGTCGGGCGCGGATGTGTGCGAACGTGTGAGCCCAGGGGCCGATGGTGAGTTCGGCGGACATCGCTGAGCGCTTCATCCATCACATGAATGGCCCCCGGCCGACGACTGCCCGGGTATCCCCGCGCCCTATGAGGGCGGCGGGGTGCTGTTCTCGTGCGAGAACCAGACAAAGGACATACCCGTGCCCAAGAACCACAAGCCCAAGGGCGGACGCCCCTCGGCGAACTTCGAGCCGCGTTACGCGAAGAAGACCTCCTTCCACGATCGCCACAACCAGGGGCGCCCCGCCCGCGACGGCGAGTCCGGCCGCGGCGGATTCGACCGCGATGCCCGTCCGGCCCGCGACGACCGGCGCGTGGACTCGCGTCCCGGAAGCCGGTCCCCGAGCCACCGCGGCTACCGCCCCGAGCCCGCGGCGGGCGAGCGTGCGCCGAAGCAGCGTTGGTCTGCGCAGGAGCGCGCCGGCCGCGACGAGTCGCGCTCGATTCGCAACCGTGCCGAATCGGGACGCATCGACGCACCGCACCGCCGGGATGACCGCCCCCGCTTCGACCGGGACGACCGCTCGCGTCGCGACGACCGCCCGCGGTACGACGATCGCGCCGGCCGGACCGAGCGTCCGCGGTTCGACCGCGATGAGCGTCCGCAGCGTGATGACCGTCCGCGATTCGACCGGAATGACCGTCCCCGGTACGACGACCGCGCCGGCAGGACCGAGCGCCCGCGTTTCGACCGGAGCGACCGTCCGCAGCGTGATGACCGCGCGCGTTTCGATCGGAGCGACCGTCCGCAGCGTGATGACCGCGCGCGTTTCGATCGGAGCGACCGTCCGCAGCGTGATGAGCGCCCGCGTTTCGATCGGAGCGATCGCCCGCAGCGTGATGAGCGCCCGCGTTTCGACCGGAGCGACCGCCCGCAGCGCGACGACCGCGCGGGCCGCCCGTCGTTCGACCGCCCGCGGTTCGACCGTGATGACCGCGCCCGCCGGGACGACCGGGCCGAGCGCCCGCGCTTCGACCGCACCGAGCGCCCGAGCCGCGACGATCGTCCCCGTCGGGATGACCGCCCTCGCCGCACGGACGGGCCGAGCCGCAGCGACTGGAACCGCACCGCGGATCGCGGTCCGAAGCACGAGCAGGTCGAGGATGTCGTGCATGAGCGCCTCGAGGCGCAGACCGTGCAGGCCGAAGAGGTCGCGGACGTGACCTTCGGCGATCTCGGACTCGGATCGAACATCGTCGAGGTGCTGACAAACATGGGCGCGGCGACGCCGTTCCCGATCCAGGCGGCCTCCATCCCCGCCGTGCTCGAGGGGCGCGACGTGCTCGCCCGCGGGCGCACCGGATCCGGCAAGACCATCGCATTCGGCGCTCCTCTCGTGGAGAGCATCCTGAAGGCGCAGAAGGGCACGAAGCGCGAGTTCGGTCGTGCGCCGCAGGCGATCATCCTCGCCCCGACGCGTGAGCTCGCGCTGCAGATCGACCGCACCGTGCAGCCGATCGCGCGCAGCGTCGGCCTGTTCACCACGCAGATCTACGGCGGCGTGCCCCAGGCGCGCCAGGTCGGTGCGCTGAAGAAGGGCGTCGACATCGTGATCGGCACGCCCGGCCGCATCGAGGACCTGATCAACCAGGGCAAGCTCGACCTCTCCGACGTGCGGATCGCCGTGCTCGACGAGGCCGACCACATGTGCGAGCTCGGATTCGTCGAGCCGGTGCAGCGGATCCTCCGCGCGACGGGGGAGGGCAGCCAGAAGCTGCTGTTCTCGGCCACGCTGGACCGCGAAGTCGCCGCGCTCGTGGACGAGTTCCTCGTGGATCCGGCCGTGTTCGAGGTGGCCGGTGAGACCCAGGACTCCGGCACGATCGAGCACCGCGTGCTCGTGATCGAGCACCGGGACAAGGCGGAGATCCTCGCCTCGCTGGTCGACCGCGACGGACGCACGCTCGTCTTCTCCCGCACGCGCGCCTTCGCCGAGCAGCTCGCCGAGCAGTTCGAGGACGCCGGGATCCCCGCGGTCTCGCTGCACGGCGACCTGAATCAGGCCAAGCGCACGCGCAACCTGCAGAAGCTCACCTCCGGCAAGGTGAACGTGCTCGTCGCGACCGACGTCGCCGCGCGCGGCATCCACGTCGACGACATCGACCTGGTCGTGCAGGCCGATGCGCCCGACGAGTACAAGACGTACCTGCACCGCTCCGGCCGCACCGGCCGTGCCGGCAACGCGGGCCGCGTCGTCACGCTGATCACCCGTCCGCGTGGCCGCAGGATGACGGAGCTGCTGAACCGCGCCGAGATCGACGCACCCTTCGAGGAGGCCCGCCTGGGCGACGACGTCATCGAGGAGATCGCCGGTCGCATGCCGTCGGCGGCAGACCTCACCTCCTGAGCGCCGCGCGGCCGCGCGCCGCGCCATCACATGAAAGGGCCGGGAGCACCAGGTCCGGATGATTCCGGAGCCGCACTCCCGGCCCTTCCGTGCACCCGGGAGTCCCAGTCGGGGAACGAGTCAGAGCACGAGCGCCCAGTCGTTGCTGAGCAGCTCCTCGCCACGGAACGGGAACCGCCGGGTCGCGCGCAGCGTGAACCCCGCACGGCGGCAGAGCGCGTTCGAGGGCTCATTGTCGACGGCGGGGTAGGCATGGATCTCGTCGTGCCGTCCATCCGCGCGGACGACGGCGAGGAGTTCCTGGAGCGCCAGCCCGGCCAGCCCGCGCCCTTGGTGCTGGGGGAGCACTCCCCAGCCGGTCTCCCAGACGACCTCACCGCCTTCGAGGGTCTCCCAGTAGCCGATCGTTCCGACGGGCTCGGATCCGTCGACGATCACGAGCATGCGCCCGGGCAGATCCTCCTTCAGGTAGCGAAGATGCCGCTGCTCCAGCTCCTCCGCGCTCTCGGTCGCGACGAGATGCGCCGTCATCGCGGGCGTGTTGAAGGCATCGAGCAACGGCCGGTCCTCGGGCTGCCAGGGGCGAAGCGTGACCATGAGGAGACGCTATCCGGAGCCTCCGACAAGGCGGGTCCCAGCAGCGTGAACAGCGGGATGCGGTCGGAGATCGGCCACGAAATCGGAACCTGAGAATTCGGACAAAATATTGTGCAGGATCCCGGGATCCTCGGTGGGCTCCCAGGAACAGTGATGCAGGATCGTTACCTTGTACGCCCGACCCGAGGCGTTGACGTCGCTACCCGAGCGGCGCTGAAGACTTCAAGGATCGTTACTTCGTCATGTCGAGAAACCCGTTCTTCCGCTCTGCCCGCAGTAAGACCGTCGCCATCGTGAGCGCGACGGCCGTGCTCGGCGCCCTCGTCGTCGGCGGTGCCGTGCTCGTCGCCCCGACCGTCGCCGCCGCCTCTCCGGCCCTGGCTCAGGTCGACGACGTGACCGCCTACAACCAGCAGGCGCAGGTGCGCGCGGCACTCGACACCGCCAAGACCGCGATGACCGACGCCGCCTCCGTGAACGCCGATGTGAAGGCCTCGGGCCTCGATCTCGGCCAGGCGCGCAAGCTCGTCGACGCGACCGGCCTGACTTCGGCGCACGAGGTGCTGTCGGACGCGGCATCGCACAAGGGCTCTGTGCACACCGCGCTCGCCGTGGCCGTCGCCGACTACTCCGAGAAGGTCGAGTCGCAGGTCGCCGAGGTCCGCACCAACCTGAACAACGCCGTCGCACAGAAGCAGGCGGCGGATGCCGCGGCTGCTGCGGCCGCCGCTGCCGCTCAGGCCGCCGCCGAGGCGCAGGCCGCGGCGAACACTCCGGACGGCGCCCGCGCCGCCGCGCAGCAGATCATGGCCAGTGACTACGGCTGGGGCGATGACCAGTTCCAGTGCCTGAACTCGCTGTGGAACAAGGAGTCCGGCTGGAACTACCAGGCCTACAACCCGTCCGGCGCGACCGGCATCCCGCAGGCGCTGCCCGGGGGCAAGATGGCCAGCGCGGGCGATGACTGGGAGACCAACGCCACCACGCAGATCAAGTGGGGCCTCGGCTACATCTCCAGCGTCTACGGCACCCCGTGCTCGGCCTGGGGTCACTCGCAGGCCACGAATTGGTACTGAGCCCGGTTCCACCTGCCGGTTCGGTACGGCCCTGAGTTCGCCGCGGCTCTGACCATGGCGCCGCTCTGAGCCGGCGCCGTGGTCAGAACAGGGTCGATAACGGCTCCGGGGCGCGCACTGCGCGCTCCGGAGCCGTTCTGCTGCCCCGCGCCGGGCGATCGTCGGAGTGCAGCGCCTCCAGCCCGTGCATCCGGATCAGTGGCTTGACTCGCCGTGCGAGCCACCGGCGATAGTCCTTCGGCGCCTCGGCCGCGGATCCGGGATACAGCACACGGTAGGACGACAGCAGATCGGGCCGGTGCTGCGACAGCCACTGCAGGAACCAGGGCTTCACGCCCTGCCTCAGGTGCAGTGCCCCGTAGATGACGTGGTCGGCGCCGGACTCCTTGATGCGTCGCAGTGCGTCGTCGATCGCGTTCACCGAGTCGGTGAGGTGCGGCAGGATCGGCATCAGGAACACCCCGACCCGGAATCCGGCATCGCTGAGCGCACGCACCGTGTCGAGCCGCGCCTGCGTGGACGGCGCCCCGTGCTCGATCGCCTCGCGCAACGTCTCATCGAACATCGCGATCGACAGCTGCACGTCCACAGGCACCCGGGCGGCGGCCTCCACGAGCACCGGGATGTCGCGGCGGATCAGTGTGCCTTTGGTGAGCACCGAGAACGGCGTCCCGGAATCGGCCAGTGCGCGGATGATCCCCGGCATCAGCCGGTAACGCCCCTCCGCGCGCTGGTATGGATCCGTGTTCGTGCCGAGCGCGACCGTCTCGTGCTTCCAGGATCCGCGGCGCAGCTCCTTCTCGAGCGTCTCCACCACGTTCACCTTGACCACGATCTGCGAGTCGAAATCGCGCCCCGCGTCCAAATCGAGATAGGTGTGCGTCCCCCGGGCGAAGCAGTAGACGCACGCATGACTGCATCCCCGGTACGGGTTGACGGTCCAGTCGAACGGCATCTTCGAGGGGCCGGGTACATGGTTCAGCGCCGACTTCGCGAGAACTTCGTGGAACGTCATGCCCGCGAACTCCGGCGTCGTCACGGTGCGGAGGAACCCCGTGCGGTTCTCCATGCCGGGCAGCGCCTGCGCGTCCGTCTCGTCGACCCTTTGCCCTTGCCACCTCATAGCAATATTCGAACATAACAACGATAAAGAGTCAAGAAGAGATCGTCAAAAACTTCGAATGTCGCGGATGTCCAGGTCCGCCGGTGAGAATGGACCCGTGGCAGACCCGCGGCACCCGACTCGCGCGCGCCGCATGGATCCGCGAGTGACGTTCCGGCTGTTCGTCATCCTCGGGCTGGCGGTCGCGCTGATCGGTGCGCTCTGGGCGCTTGCGGACGGCTCGGCCAAGGCCGGCCCTGGTGGGCACGCCGCGGCGGATCCGAAGCCGGCCGGGATCACGATGCCCGAGGCTGCCACGAGTCTCCCGTCCGTGCAGCTGCACGCGACGCCGGCGGCGAACCCCTGCGCGCAAGCTGGCGTGCAGCAGGCGCTGGCGTCCGGCGGCGACGACGCCGTGGTGACGGCATTCGGCGGCGGCGCGGCGTTCCGGGACGCGGTCGCCGCAGGCAACGCCCCGTGCATCGACCTGGCCGACCCGAGCCGGGACTGGGTCGTGGTGAACAAGACCCGGCCGCTCAACCCGGTGACCTACGCGCCGACTTCCCTCGGTGATCCTGCGCTCTCCGTCGACGGAGCGGGATCGCTGCGCTCCGACACGGCGCACGCCCTGGACCAGCTCTCCGCCGCGGCGGATGCGGCAGGCGTCGGCTCGATCGCGCTCGCCAGCGGCTATCGCTCGTACGACACCCAGGTGCAGACGTACTCGGGGCAGATCGCTCAATTCGGCCAGGCGCAGGGCGATGCCCTCTCCGCCCGCCCCGGCCACAGCGAGCATCAGACCGGCCTCGCCGCCGATGTGGTCTCGTGCGCGGGTGGCTGCGGCGACATCGACTCCTTCGGCAGCACGTCGGCCGGCGCGTGGGTCGCCGCGAACGGCTGGCAGTACGGCTTCATCGTCCGCTACGTCGCCGGCCAGACACCGGTGACCGGATACGATCCCGAGCCCTGGCACCTCCGCTACATCGGCGTACCCCTCGCGACGGCGTATCACGACGGGGGCTACGTCACGCTCGAGCAGTTCTTCGGGCTCGCCGCAGCTCCCGCGTACCTGGGCTGATCGGCATCGTCGGTCTGCGTTGCCGCGCCTGTTCGCGCGTCGGCGAAGGCGGGCCTCCAGCGCCCCTCGGCGCCGCTGGAGCGATCGCACAAATCGTGACACCGAGTCTCACCATCAGTGGGATGCATTCCCACAATTTGCGCCGAGATCCGCGATTTTCCGCATAGGATCGCGAGAGCGAAGACGCACACACGATCTGGAGGAGCGCGATGGAACGCGACATCTACGACGAGGACCACGAGGCATTCCGCGACCTGGTCAAGGACTTCATCAAGCGCCACGTCACGAACGAGGCCATCGAGCGCTGGGAGGCGGCCGGCGAGATCGACCGCGCGACCATGCTCGCGGCGGGCGAGGCTGGATTGATCGGGCTCTCCGTGCCCGAGGAGTTCGGCGGCGCCGGGATGCTGCAGGACTACCGCTTCCGCACCATCGTGATGGAAGAGGTCATCGCGGCCGGTGCGGGATCGCTCGCCGGCGCGTTCGGGATCCAGGACGATCTGGCCGTCCCCTACCTCGTGCACATGGGCACACCGGAGCAGAAGGCGAAGTGGCTGCCGCGCATGGCGACCGGCGAGGTGCTCGGCGCGCTCGCGATGACCGATCCGGGTGCCGGCTCCGACCTGCGCGGCATCAAGACCAATGCGAAGAGGGTCGACGGCGGCTACATCCTCAACGGCGCCAAGACGTTCATCTCGTCGGGGACCACGGCGGACATCATCGTGACCTTCGTCAAGACCGGTGAGGGCAACCGTCCCGACGCCTTCAGCCTGCTGATCGTCGAGAAGGGCATGGAGGGCTTCGACCAGGGCAAGAAGCTCAGCAAGATGGGCTTCCACGGCTGGGACACGGCAGAGCTCAGCTTCACCGACGTGTTCATCCCCGAGGAGAACCTCATCAGCGGCAAGGAGGGGCAGGGTTTCATCCAGCTGATGATGAACCTGCCGCTCGAGCGCCTGTCGATCGGCGTCGCCGCGGCGGCTGCGGCTGAGGCGGCGACGAACTGGACCATCGCCTACACGAAGGATCGCGAGGCGTTCGGAGAGCGCATCGCCGACTTCCAGAACACCCGCTTCCGCCTCGCCGACATGGTCACCACCACCGAGGTGATGTGGGCGTACGTCGACCGCGCACTGCTCGCCTACAAGGACAGCAAGCTGTCGGCCGAGGACGCCGCGAAGGTCAAGTTCTGGACGACCGAGCGCGAGTGGGAGGTGCTCGACATGGGCGTGCAGTTGCACGGCGGCTACGGCTACATCATGGAGTACCCGATCGCGAAGGCCTTCACCGACGCCCGCGTGCACCGCATCTACGGCGGCACCAACGAGATCATGCGCGATCTCGTCGGACGTCAGATCGCTGGCAAGCGCTGATCGCCTGACGCGTGAAGGAACGCCCTCGGATCTCCGGATCCGGGGGCGTTCTTTCGGTGATCGTCCTGCACAGGCGGGGCGCGCGCGGAGTTCCGCACCGGTTGCGCGAACAGGCCCGCAGGCGCAGTGCCGTCTCGCCAGGCTGGGCGGCATGAATCCTGAATCACTGCGCGAGCAGGTGCTCGAAAGCGACGATGACCTTCGCGATGCGCTGGAGCTGCTGCTCCAGCAGGCGAACCAGCGGCAGATGTGGCTGCTCTTCATCGACGGGAGAGGCCGGCTCGGCGAGCCCATCATGCCCATGGCCGACTACCCGAGCGATCCGCTCGAGACCGTGGTCGTGGAAGACCTCGGCGAGATCGGCCAGGCGCAGCTGCTCGCGCATCGAATGGGCCTGCTCCGGGAGCTCACCGGCAACGCCGCGGTCGTGCTGGTGTGGGAGCGGCCGGGCGGCGACGTCGTGGGTGGCGAGGAGGATGACGTCCGGATCTGGGCGCGGGCGATGCGACGTCGGGCGGCGGCGCTCGGGCTTCCGCTGCGGGCGCAGTTCTTCTTGCATGATCGCGGCGTGCGCCAGCTGCATGCCGATGACTGGGTCTGAGCGCGAGTCTCGACGGTCGGTATCGACGCCCCCGGATCCTCGGATCCGAGGGCGTTCTCCGTCTCTCGACCGGTGTCCTTCAGCCGTCGAAGGCTGGTTGAAAAAGATTGGTATTCAGTGTTGCTATGTACCGGTACTCAGTGTTACTGTCTACCGGTAGTCAACATCACTGAGTAGAAGAAGGAGGCGATCGCGATGGCGAGTCAGATGACCGAGATGCTCAAGGGCACTCTCGAGGGGATCGTCCTGGCGATCCTGGCCGAGCGATCGGCTTATGGATACGAGATCACCACGCGGCTGCGGGACGGAGGCTTCTCCGACATCGCGGAGGGCACGGTCTACGCGCTGCTGGTGCGGATCGAGCAGAGGGGCCTCGTGGATGTCGAGAAGGTCCCGTCCGAAAAGGGTCCGCCGCGCAAGGTGTACTCGCTCAACACGCAGGGGCGGGATCAGCTCGCCGAGTTCTGGAGGACCTGGAGCTTCCTCGCAGAGCACATCGAACAGCTCCGCCACACCGACAGCAGCACGACCGACACGAATGAAGGAGCCTGACATGGCCGCCAAGTGGATCGAAGCCCTCACCGGGTCCCTCGAACAGAAGAAGCAGTACCGCCAGTACAAGGCCCGCATCGAGGCCCTTCCCGAGCCCTACGGCACGGTCGCCAAGGCCACGGACCGCTACCTGATGATTGCCGGCGGCATCACCGACGGCGACGTCATGGTGACGATGCTCAGCGACCTCGCCGACCTCTGGGAGCGCGCGGCGGCCGACGGCACGCCGGTGCGCGACATCGTGGGCCACGACCCGGCCGAGTTCGCCGAGACGTTCGCCCGCGCTTACAACGGCAAGGTGTGGCTCGACAAGGAGCGCACCCGCCTCAACAAGGCGGTCGACGACGCCGCCCGGAAGGAGAAGTGACCATGACCACCCTCACCGCCCCCGCGATCCGCGTGCAGGGCGTCACCAAGGCGTTCAAGGACCTGCAGGTCCTGCGCGGCGTCGACTTCGAGGTCGAGCGCGGCAGCATCTTCGCCCTGCTCGGCTCGAACGGCGCCGGCAAGACCACGCTGGTGCGGATCCTGTCGACGCTGCTGAAGGCCGATGGCGGATCCGCGACCGTGCACGGCGTCGACGTCGCCTCGGCACCGAACGACGTGCGCGACGCGATCAGCCTCACCGGCCAGTTCGCCGCGGTCGATGAGATCCTCACCGGCCGCGAGAACCTCGTGCTCGTCGCGAAGCTGCGGCACCTGAAGGATCCGGGATCCGTGGCCGACGATCTGCTCGCCAGGTTCTCGCTCACCGACGCCGGCGGACGCCGTGCGGGCACCTACTCCGGCGGCATGCGGCGCCGGCTCGACATCGCGATGAGCCTGATCGGCAATCCGCCGGTGATCTTCCTCGACGAGCCGACCACGGGCCTCGACCCGCAGGCGCGGATCGAGGTCTGGGACACCGTCAAGGAGCTCGCGAAGGGCGGCACCACCGTGCTGCTCACCACGCAGTACCTCGACGAGGCGGAGCAGCTGGCCGACCGGATCGCGATCCTGCACGAGGGCACCATCATCCAGAACGGCACGCTCGCCGAGCTCAAGCGCCTCCTGCCGCAGGCGAAGGTCGAGTACGTCGAGAAGCAGCCCACTCTCGAGGAGGTCTTCCTCGCCCTGGTCGGCCCGTCCGCGGGCCCGGCCCCTGAGCCCGTCGAAGGGCCTGGCACCAAGAAGGAGGCAGTGAAATGACCAGCCACGTCCTCAGCGACACCGGCACGCTCACCGGCCGTTCGCTCAAGCACATCCTGCGCAGCCCCGACACGATCATCACCACCGCAGTGACCCCGATCGCGCTCATGCTGCTGTTCGTCTATGTCCTCGGCGGGGCGATCCACACCGGATCCGACCAGTCGTACATCGACTACATGCTGCCGGGCATCCTGCTCATCACGATCGCCTCCGGCATCGCGTACACCTCGTACCGGCTGTTCCTCGACCTGCAGGGCGGCATCTTCGAGCGGCTCCAGTCCATGCCGATCGCGCGTTCGAGCGTGCTCTGGGCACACGTGCTCACCTCGCTGGTCGCCAACATCGTCTCGGTGGCGATCGTGGTCGGCGTCGCGTTCGCGATGGGCTTCCGCACCGGCGCATCCGTCGGGGCGTGGCTGGCGATCGCCGGCATCCTCATCCTGTTCACCCTTTCGCTGACCTGGCTGGCCGTGATCGCGGGCCTGAGCGCCAAGACGGTGGACGGCGCGAGCGCGTTCAGCTACCCGCTCATCTTCCTGCCGTTCATCAGCTCGGCGTTCGTGCCCACCTCATCGATGCCGGGTCCGGTGGCCTGGTTCGCCGAGTACCAGCCGGTGACGTCGATCGTGAACACCATCCGCGCGCTTTTCAACGAGCAGCCGGTGGGATCCAGCATCTGGATCGCCCTCGCCTGGATGGTCGGGATCCTCGTGGTCGCCTACGGCTTCGCGATCGCCATCTATCGGAAGAAGATCAGCTGAGCGCGCTCGTCTCATGAGCTCGTCGCCGGTCCGAACCGGATCGAACCGCCTTCGGCGCCCCGTGCGCCCGGAGGCGGTTCGAGGCGGTTCGGGCGGGATCAGCCCAGCGGTTCCGCCGCCGTCTCGCGCGCCGCGCGGGAGGCGGGAGAGGACGAGCCGATCCGCCAGTAGCCGCAGAAGCTGACCTGACCCTTGTCGACGCCGCGCTCGCCGACCAGAAGCTTGCGCGCACCGGAAGCCAGCGCCTGCTCGCCCGCGGCATAGGCGTGGAACGGCGCCTCGGGGAGAGCCAGATCGCGCAGTGCCGCCAGAGCGAGCACGCCGGGCCGGTCGGAGGGCGCGCGCACGAACCACTGCACGTCGATGCCGTCGGGATGCGGGAAGTCCAGCGCGTCCTCCGCGGACGGCGCCTCGAGCAGCACGGATCCGGTCGCATCCGTGGGCAGCGACGCGCAGATCCCGGCGATCGCGGGCAGAGCAGTCTCATCGCCGACGAGCACCACCCGGTCCGTGCCGCGCTCGGGATTGAAGGTGAGCCCCTCATCGATCACGAGCACGTGCTCGCCCGGACGGCAGGTCTCGGCCCACCGTGAGGCCGGGCCCGCGGTGCCGTCGGCGGCGGAGCCGTGCAGCACGAAGTCCACGTCGAGCTCTGCCCCGGCCTCGGCCGCGGCAGGGCGGAACGCACGCACGCTGTAGTTGCGCATGACCGGGCGCTCGCCGTCGGGGATCCGGAGGAACTTCAGGTACCCGAGGGTGTGGTTGGCCTTGGCCGGCACTCGGCTCAGCGCCGCCTCGCCGCCGACAGGCAGGAAGAGCCGGAACCACTGGTCGAAGCCCATCGGCGTGAACCGTTCGATCTCGCCGCCGCCGAGGGTGACGCGGATCCAGTGCGGGGCGAGCCGCTCGGTCCGCAGCACGGTGAGGGGGACGAGCCCGGCCGAGGCCGGCTTGACCATCTTGCTGTATGCCATCGGAAACCTTTCATCTGTGTTTCGAAGTGCACAAATGGCTCCGAAATCGCGGTGCATGGAGCCATTTGCGCGCTTTGAATCCGGATCACGTCAGGATCAGGAGAGCCGCGGTGGCGGCGAGCATCAGGACCAGGAAGACGACGTCGCGCACGCGGAACGGCACCTCATGGCGCTCGGTGCGAGTGGGGTATGCGCCGAAGGCGCGCGAGTCCATGGCCAGCGCCACTCGCTCGGCATGCCGGATCGCGCTCGCCAGCAGCGGCACGATGTACCCCCAGCCGCGTGCGACCCGGGCGAACGGGCCGCGCCCGCCATGCGTGCCGCGCACCCGGTGCGCCGCCCGGATCACGCTCAGCTCGTAGCCGAAGCGCGGCACGAACCGGTACGCCGCGAGCGCCGTGTAGCCGATCCGGTACGGGATCCGCAGCTGCTGCACGCCCGCACGCACCACGTCCGGCCCGGTCGTGGTGAGGCCGGAGATGAGCGAGAGCGCGAGGATCGCCGCCAGCCGCAGTCCCGTCGCGAACCCGGCCTCGAGCGCGCCGGCGTGCAGCTGCCATGCGCCGATTTGCAGCACGGCGGGGGTCGCGGCGACCTGTGCCGGATCCGTCCACAGCGCCATGGACAGCCCCAGCACGAGGATCCCCGCGGGGATCGCGAGCAGCAGCACCGCCCAGATGCGCGCGGTCAGTCGCGCGCCCGTCAGCAGCGCGGCGTAGGCGAGCGCGAGGAAGGCGAGCGGCGTCGCGAGGTCCCGCACGAACAGCAGCAGCACCATCGCGGGCAGCACCGCACCGAGCTTGGCGAGCGGGTTCAGGTGGTGCAGCCAGGCGCGCGCCGGGGCCGACGGCTGCTCGGCGTATGGATCCGGCGGGTTCGGAGGCGTGTCCGCGACGCCCGCGGTGACAGGCGGATTCGGGTCCGGGAGCACGTCGTCCCGCGGATCAGCACGTGACGCAGGAGATGACGAAGTGTCGGAGCCGAGGCTTGCGTCGGATACCCGATGCGCCCGCCTCGCGTCCAGCGGGCGCGAGGCAGTGCCGGTCTCGTCGGCCACGACCGATGAGACAGCGCGCTCGTCGTTGAGCAGTCCGCGCAGCGCTGGCGGGACCGCCGCGTACGCCGTCGGGAGCGGGATCAGGCCATCGCGCACGAGCGCCGGGGTGGGGCCGGCGGCGGCGACCGCACCGTCTTCGACGAGCACCGTATGGGTCGTGTGCCGCACCACCAGGTCGAGGTCGTGCGTCACGAGCACGATCGTCGTGCCGTCGGCGCGCAGCTCTCGGAACAGAGCGAGCAGCTCGTCGGTGCGGCGCAGATCCTGTCCGAACGTCGGCTCGTCGAGCACGAGGATGCGGGGGCGCGTGATGAGCGCGGTTCCCACCGAGAGCCGGCGCTTCTCGCCGCCCGAGAGCAGGTACGGGTGCGTGGCGGCCTTGTCTGCGAGGCCGAACCGATCGAGCATCGCCCCGATGCGCTCGGCGATCTCCGCGGGTGGGGTACGGCGCAGCCGAAGGCCGTGCGCCAGCTCGTCGAACACCGTGTGCGCGATGAACTGGTGCTCCGGGTTCTGGAATACGAAGCCGACGTGCGCGGCCAGCGTGCGTGGTGACGCGGTCGCCGGGTCGATACCCAGGAGCCGGACGGTCCCGCGCGGCGGTGGCACCACTCCGGCCAGCGCCTGCACGAGCGTCGTCTTGCCCGCGCCGTTCGGCCCGATCACCGCCGTGATCGACGCGGGCGCGATGTCGAGGTCGATCCCACGCAGGATCGGCGTTCGCCTGCGGACGACGTCCAGGCCGCGCACGGCGATGACCGGCTTCGGCGCATCAGCCGGACGAAACTCAGTCGATTCGGTCGGTTCCGCGTCGAAGAGGGCGCCAGCGGCCCGAATCGACTGAGTTTCGAACAGCGATGCGTCCACACCCACGCCGCGAAGGGCGCCCGCGAGCTCCGTCGCTGTGAGCGGAAGCGGGGCGATCGGATCCACCCTGAGCGACGGCAGTCGGTCGTTCAGCCGCCGCGCGGCGAGGGCGGCCGTCGGCAGGCGCACCCCGAGGGCGATCAGCTCGTCGGCGTGGTCGCGCAGCACCTCCGCGGCGGGGCCGTCGAAGGCGACCCTTCCGTCGTCGTCGAGCACGATGGCGCGCGTCGCGAAGCCGGCCTCGACCGTGCTCCGCGGGCTCAGGAACCACTCCGCGTCGAGGTCGTGCTCGACGAGGACGATCGCGCGCGTCGGCCCGGCGAGGCTCGCAAGCGCCGCATGCACCTCGGCGGTGCCGGACGGGTCGAGGTTCGCCGTGGGCTCGTCCAGGATGAGCACCGGGGCGGACGTCGCGAGTGCGGCGGCGATCGCCAGACGCTGCTTCCCTCCGCCGGACAGACGGTCGGGATTCTCGTCGCGGCGCTCCCACAGACCCATGCGGCGGAGGGCGTGCTCGGTGCGTTCCAGCACCTCGTCCACGGGCAGGCACAGATTCTCGAGCGCGAACGCCGTTTCGTCCAGGACGGATCCGGTGACGATCTGCGCATCCGGATCCTGGAACACGGTGCTGACATCCCGGCTCAGCTCTGCGACGGGCGTGGTGGCGGTCTCATGGCCGCGGACCGCGACGGTGCCGGTGATCTCGGCGTCGAGCGAGTGCGGGATCAGCCCGCCGAGCGCGAGCGCGAGCGTGGACTTGCCGGATCCGGACGGGCCCAGGAGGAGTACGACCTCGCCGGCGTTCACATCGAACGAGACGTCGCGGACCGCGGGATCGCCCGCGCCGCGATGCGTGACCGTGAGATCGCGCACGCGCAGAAGCGGGGCGGAGGGCATGGGGTTCCGTTCGGGAAGGGCTGCTTAGGCAAGCCTAACCTAGTGGGGCTGGAACCCTCGGGGTGCAGGGCGTCGGCCAGCGACGTCGGCGAAAGGTCGACGCCGTGCGGGGGCGCTCGCGAGGGGGCGCGCTCAGTGCGGGGCGACGCCGGCGCGACGCAGCGAGATGCCGATGCGCAGGCCGACCGCGGTCCAGGCGATCGGACCGAGCACTGCCAGAGGAAGGTAGACGATCCGCGCCCAGAGGGGCAGCTTCTCCAGGTCGACGGCGAAGAACACCACCACCGCGATGATCACGCCGATGATCGCCGCCGAGACGAAGAACCGCCACGCGCCCCAGGCGCGATAGCGCGTGAGGGCGGCGACGCCCTCCTGGATGAGGCCGAACAGCAGCGCGGTGCCGAGGAAGCGCGGGAACCAGATGGGGTTGAACGCGCTCGCGACGAGAGCCGCGAGCACGTGCGTGAGCAGCGCGACCAGTGGGCGGCGCAGCACCTCCTGCGCGATGATCCCCGGCAGCACATGCGAGCCCAGCACCAGGCCGTAGGCGAACGGCGCGCCGGCGATCACGGGGATCGTCACCCAGCCGGCGGCGGCGCCGAGCAGGCCCGTGGCGACCCCGATGGCGGCGCAGACGAGCAGGATCCGCGTGGGCAGCGGGGAGCGGGCGGGCACCCGTCCAGCGTACCGGCGCTCCCGGGCGGATCGGTCGGGAGCGATCCCCGGTCAGATCCTCCGGCGCCGTGGCATGAGGTGCACGGGCGGGATCGGCGGAGCAGGCACCCGCTCGTCGCCGTGACCGGCGACGTGACCGAACCGGTCGGATCCGGCTTCCCAGTCCTCGCGCGCCTGCGCGATCTCCTCGTGGCTGCGGGCGGCGAAGTTCCACCACATCACGAGGTCCTGTTCGAAGGGCTCGCCGCCGAGGAGGAAGAGCAGCGCCCCGCTCTCGCTCGACACGGTGACGTCCTCGCGGGAGTCGCCGAGGAACAGCACGTCGTCCGTGGAGAGCGCGGTCTCGGCCAGGTCGGATCCGGAGACACGGGCGTCGCCCTCGACGAGCAGCAGACCGTGCTCCCAGGCCGGATCGAACGGCAGCACGACGGATGTGCCGCGCTCGAGGCGGATCTCCGCGCCCACGATCGGCGTATAGGCCGTCGCGGGGGAGTCGACGCCTGCATAGGAGCCCATCACCACGGTGACGTCGGCGTCGGATCCGGTCTCGGCGGGAAGCGTCAGACCCGGCAGCGACAGGTGCTGTTCGAAGCCGGGCGCACCGGTGGCGGCGCCGTCGGGCAGCACCACCCAGAGCTGCAGCGCGTCGAGCGGGCCGGCCTCCTCGCCCACCGAGTACTCCGAATGCGCGATGCCGTGCCCGGCCGTCATGAGATTGAGCTGCCCGCGGCGCAGCACGACATCGCTGTCGATCGTGTCGCGGTGCCGGATCTCGCCGACGAGCGGCCAGGTCACGGTCTGCAGGCCGATGTGCGGATGCGGTTCCACACGCATGCGCACCTCGGCGGGGCCGAACCGGTCGAGGAAGCACCAGGCGCCGATCGTCGGTACATCTTTGCTGGGCAGCACACGCAGCACGTTCATCGCACGCACGCCACCGAGCGGAACCTCGCGCGCCTCGAGCACCGCTGCGCGCGGCCCGTGCAGGCTCATGCGGATCCGTCCGGGGCCGTCGGGAATCGCACCTTCGCGCCAGGGACCTCGTGCGTGCGGAGGTACTTGTTGATGTAGGGGCAGTACGGCACGATCGTGTCGCCCGTGGCCACCGCGTCGGCCAGCGCGCCCGCGGCGAGCTGCGCGGCGAGGCCCTGACCCTGGAACTCCGGATCCACCTCGGTGTGGATGAACAGGATCATCCCCGGGCGCCGCTGGAACTCGGCGAACCCGGCGAGTGCGCCGTCGCTGGTGATCTCGTAGCGCGACTCGGCCTCGTTCAAGCTCACGGCGATCTCGGGCATCGTGCTCCTTCGTGCGGTGTCGTGCGTCCAACATATGCCCGGACTGAGACACCCGGGGCGGGCGGAGTCGTCGTCCAGCGCCACCAGCTCGCAATTTCGAAGGATAAATGCATCTCGACAGGAAGAATCGCGGATCCGGATCCTGCGGAATTGCATTCATCCTTTCGAGTTGAGGGCAGGGCGGGCTGGAACCCGGGGGCGGGCGCAGTGGGGGCCGGGCGAGACCTGTGGACAGCGGCCTCCGGTGTCGGCACCGCTCGTTACGCTGGTTGCATGCCCCAGAACGATCCGCGCGACCCCTATGCGGATCTGCCGTGGTCCGATGCGCCCCTGGATGACCCCTACGCCGACATGCCGTTCAGCGACGAACCCTGGGATGCGGCGCCCCCGCCCGAGGAGGGCGATTGGGCGGGAACGCCGGGCGCCGTTCCGCAGGGGAGCTTTCCCGCGCCCGCTGCTGTTCGACAGGCTCAGCGACCGGCGACGCCGGCGCCGAGCCGGTACGCCACGGCTCTGGCCGCGCTCACCGCGGTCTACGGCTACGACGCGTTCCGCGGAGACCAGGCCGCGATCATCGACCAGGTCGTCGGCGGCGGCGACGCCGTGGTGCTCATGCCCACCGGCGGTGGCAAGAGCCTCTGCTACCAGATCCCCGCGCTCGTCCGCGAGGGCACGGGCCTCGTGGTCAGTCCGCTCATCGCGCTCATGCACGACCAGGTCGACGCCCTGCGCGCCAACGGCGTGCGCGCCGCGTACCTGAACTCGACGCAGACGGCGGCCGAGCGGGCAGAGGTCGAGCGCGCGTATCTGGCAGGCGACCTCGACCTCGTCTACGTCGCGCCCGAGCGGCTCTCGAACGCGCAGACCCTGGGGCTCCTGCAGCGCGGATCCCTCAGCGTCATCGCGATCGACGAGGCGCATTGCGTGTCGCAGTGGGGGCACGACTTCCGGCCGGACTACCTCGCCCTCGGCGGGCTCGCCGAGCGCTTCCCGGGCGTTCCCCGCATCGCACTCACGGCCACCGCCACCCGTGAGACGCACCGCGAGATCACCGAGCGGCTGCACCTGCCGCAGGCGAAGCACTTCGTCGCGAGTTTCGACCGACCCAACATCCAGTACCGGATCGAGCCCAAGGTCGACGTCCGCAAGCAGCTGGTCTCGTTCATCCGCACGCAGCCCGAGGGATCCGCCGGCATCGTCTACGCGCTCAGCCGCTCCTCGGTCGAGCAGACGGCCGAGTACCTCAGCGCGCAGGGCCTGGACGCGATCCCGTACCACGCAGGTCTCGACGCCGGCACACGCGCGGCGCACCAGTCCCGGTTCCTCCGCGAGGACGGCGTGATCGTCGTCGCCACGATCGCGTTCGGCATGGGCATCGACAAGCCCGACGTGCGCTTCGTCGCGCACGTCGACCTGCCCAAGTCCGTCGAGGGCTACTACCAGGAGACCGGTCGCGCCGGCCGCGACGGCGAGCCCTCGGTCGCGTGGATGGCCTACGGCCTCGGCGACGTGGTGCAGCAGCGCCGCTTCATCCAGCAGGGCGAGGGCGACCGCGCGATCAAGCAGCGGCAGAACCAGCACCTCGACGCGATGCTCGCGCTGTGCGAGACCGTCGACTGCCGGCGGCAGAACCTGCTCGGCTACTTCGGGCAGGACTCCGGGCCGTGCGGCAACTGCGACACCTGCCTCACCCCACCCGACAGCTGGGACGGGCTCGTCCCCGCGCAGAAGCTGCTCTCCACGATCGTGCGACTGCAGCGCGAGCGCCGCCAGTCGTTCGGCGCCGGGCATCTCATCGATATCCTCCGGGGCGCCTCCACGGAGAAGGTCCGCAAGTTCCGGCACGACGAGCTCGCCACCTACGGGATCGGATCCGATCTCGCCGATGCGCAGTGGCGCTCCGTCGTGCGGCAGCTTCTCGCGCAGGGCCTCATGCAGGCGCAGGGTGAGTACGGCACGCTCGCGGTCAACGAGGCGAGCGGCGGGGTACTGGCCGGGACGACGCCGGTGAAGCTGCGCCACGACGTGGTCACCCGTGCCGGGTCCTCCGGGGGCGGGCGCTCCGCGAAGAGGAGCGCCGCGGAGGCGCTCGCCGAGGGCGACCGCGACTTGTTCGAGGCGCTGCGCGCATGGCGGGCGCAGACCGCTCGCGAGCAGGGCGTGCCCGCGTACGTCGTGTTCGGCGACGCCACGCTGCGCGCGCTCGCCGAGCACCGCCCCGCGAAGGCCGCGGATCTGGTCGGCATCAGCGGTATCGGCGAGAAGAAGCGCGAAGCATACGGCGAGGCCGTGCTCGAGGTCATCGCGGCCGAGGGCTGATCCTCACCGCCGGCCGCCGCTGCACCGACCATCTCGGATCCCAGACGAGCGGCTCGACACGGGGCGATCGGATCCGCTTGCGGAGTGGCACGATGGGAGTCCGGCAGGGCCCGCACCACGGATCCTGCCCGCACCACACGTCGCGGTCGTCGCCGATCGCGACGGCTCGCCGCATCCCGGCGGGACCCCAGCAGCCGGTTCGAAGACGACCTCAGCGATCCGGGCCGCCGTTGCCCGCGCCGCCCTCGGCGCTCCCGCCGGAAGGGAATCCGCCGATGACCAGCACGATCGACACCGCGCACGCACCAGGCATGCCGGCGAGCACCTGGCGGCTGCGCAGCGACGCCTGGGAGTTCCTGCGCTTCGCGGTCAAGCGCCTCGCGGTCGAATCCGACGCCCGTGACGCCGTCGCCAACCGCGACGAGATCCGGCGCTCGCTGCGGGCGCTCGAGACGATCGAGCTGTACTGGGCCGGTTTCGGGCAGCGCTACGTGCGACACATCCGGGAGCTGATCGAGCAGGGCGACGCGGCCACCGCCCTGGAGCGCATCGGGCGGGTGGTGCATCGCCTGCGCGGCACGTCCGTGCCGGGCGGGACCGATCCGGTGCTCGACGAGGCCGATCTCGCCGAGCAGCAGGACGATGCCGATCCGCGCACGCGGTTCGAGGTGCTGCTCATCGACGAGACCACCCCGGCGGATCGTGACGCGATCCTGTCCGAGGGGCGACGACTGCGCACCGATGCGGACGACTTCATCTACGACTTCGTGATCGTGCCGTCGGCGGACGACGCGATCGCGGCGCTGCTCACGAACCCGAACATCCTCGCCTGCATCGTGCGGCCGGGGTTCAGCGATCGCAGCCACCAGGTGCTCAGCGGTGACCTTCAGGAGACGATCGCGCTCGCGCACGAGCAGGCGGCGATCGCGCCCGCCGCGGCGCGCAGCTCGATCCCCTCGGTGCAGCGGGTGCTGCGTCTCGCCGACACGCTGCACGCCCTGCGGCCGGAGGTCGATCTGTACCTGGTCGCCGGCGCGCACATCGAGGATCTGGCGGGAGCTCTCACGCATCGGTTCCGCCGGGTGTTCCGGCGCGAGGATCAGCTCGAGCTGCATCTGTCGCTGCTGCGCCGGGTCTCGCACCTCTACGACGCGCCGTTCTTCGCGGCGATCCAGAACCACGCCCGCCGCCCGGTCGGGGTGTTCCACGCCCTGCCGGTGGGACGAGGCGGATCCGTCGTCACCTCGAAGTGGATCCGTGATCTCGCCGACTTCTACGGCATGAATCTCCTGCTCGCCGAGACCTCGGCGACATCCGGAGGATTGGACTCGCTGCTCGCACCGACCGGCGCGATCAAGAAGGCGCAGGATCTGGCGGCGCGGGCGTTCGGGGCGCAGCGCACCTTCCTCGTCACCAACGGCACGTCCACGGCGAACAAGATCGTGCACCAGGCGCTGGTGGAGCCGGACGACGTGGTGCTCGTCGACCGCAACTGCCACAAGTCGCACCACCATGCGCTCATGCTGACCGGCGGACGCACCGCGTATCTCGAGGCGTATCCCCTCGACGACTTCGCGTTCTACGGTGCGGTGCCGCTGGAGCGGATCAAGCGGCTGCTCCTCGACTACCGTGCTGCAGGCCGGCTGCACGAGGTGCACATGATCACACTGACGAACTGCACGTTCGACGGCATCGTGTACGACCCGGCTCGGGTGATGTCGGAGTGCCTCGCGATCAAGCCCGACCTGGTGTTCCTGTGGGACGAGGCGTGGTTCGCGTTCGCGGCGTTCCACCCGGTGACCCGGCAGCGCACGGCGATGGCCTCGGCCAAGCGCCTCGAAGAGCGGCTGCGCTCGACCGCGCACGCGGCGGCGTACCGCGCGCAGCGTGCGCGGCTGTTCGACGCGGAGACCGGCGAACCGCAGGACGACGAGGCGTGGATGCGGGAGGAGCTGATCCCCTCGCCCGACGCGCGGATCAGGGTCTACGCGACCCAGTCGACGCACAAGACGCTGACCGCGCTCCGCCAGGGATCCATGATCCACGTCTACGACCAGGACTGGGCGCTCGAAGCGGAGTACGCCTTCCACGAGGCGTTCATGACGCACACCTCGACCTCGCCGAACTACCAGATCCTCGCCTCGCTCGACCTCGGCCGACGCCAGGTCGAGCTCGAGGGCTTCGAGCTCGTGCAGCGCCAGCTCGACCTCGCGACCAGCCTCGCCCAGTCCGTCGCTCGGCACCCGCTGCTGCGTCGCACCTTCCGCGTGCTCACGATGCGCGATCTGATCCCGCCGGAGCACCGTCGCACCACCCGGCCGATGCCGCTGCGCGACGGTCTCGCCGCGATGTGGCGGGCCTGGCGCGATGACGAGTTCGTGATCGACCCCAGCCGGGTCACGATCGAGATCTCGCGCACGGGCGTCGACGGCGACACCTTCAAGCACACGCACCTCATGGATCAGTACGGGATCCAGGTCAACAAGACGAGCCGCAACACGGTGCTGTTCATGACGAACATCGGCACCTCCCGCAGCGCGATCGCCTACCTGATCGAAGTTCTGGTGAAGCTCGCCGAGCGGTTCGAGCGAGATCGTGCGACGCAAGGCCTTCCCGAAGTTCGCGCCGAGGACGATCCGATGCCGCCGCTGCCGGACTTCAGCGCGTTCGCGCCGGCCTATGCGCACCCCTCGGGCCTGCCGGACGGCGATCTGCGCGGCGCGTTCTACGACGGGCAGCGGCGCGGTCTGATCGAGTACGCGACGCCCGACGATCTGCGCGAACGGGTCGCGCGAGGGGAGCAGCCGGTCTCGGCGGGCTTCGTGACGCCGTACCCTCCCGGATTCCCCGTGCTCGTGCCGGGCCAGATCGTCACCGCGGAGGTGCTCGAGTTCATGGCCGCGCTCGACACGCGGGAGATCCACGGCTTTGACGCGGCTCGCGGCTACCGGCTGATCCGCTGACCGCCGATCCGCCGGGAACGGCGTCGGCGGGTCGTGACCTGTGGAGTCGCCACAACCGCCTGGATCCTCGTCGGCGGCATCTGTTAGCAGAAGTCCACAGCCGCCTTCGCCCCACATTGTGCCAGACCTACCATGAAGACATCCCCGAAACCTCACGAGAGGATCCTCATGGTCGACGCCGCCCTTCGGACGAACGCCGCGAACAGCGCTGACAACAGCTCGGACGACTCCACGTCGCGCATCGACGTCGACGCGGTCGGCGACCTGCTGCTGGGCACCTGGGCGGACACCCGCCGCGAAGCGCGCGAGATGATCAAGGACCCCGCGTTCTGGCGCGATGACTCGCTCGGCAAGGACGAGCACCGCGAGCGTGTGCTGAGCCAGATGCACCTCCTGGTGCAGAACAAGGCCGTGCACCGCGCCTTCCCGAAGCGCCTCGGCGGCGAGGAGAACAACGGCGGCAACATCGCCGGGTTCGAGGAGCTGGTGTCCGCCGACCCCAGCCTGCAGATCAAGTCGGGTGTGCAGTGGGGCCTGTTCGGATCCGCGGTGCTGCAGCTCGGCACCGCCGAGCACCACGACGCGTGGCTCCCGGGCATCATGAGCCTCGAGATCCCTGGCGCCTTCGCGATGACCGAGATCGGGCACGGATCCGACGTCGCCTCGATCGGCACCACGGCGACCTACGACCCGGCGACTGAGGAATTCGTGATCAACACGCCGTTCCGTGCGGCGACCAAGGAGTTCCTCGGCAACGCGGCGCTGCACGGCATCGCCGCGACCGTGTTCGCACAGCTGATCACGAACGGCGTGAACCATGGCGTGCACTGCTTCTACGTGCCGCTGCGCGGCGAGGATGGAGTGGATCTGCCCGGCATCGGCCGCGAGGACGACGGCCTCAAGGGCGGCCTGAACGGCATCGACAACGGCCGGCTCAGCTTCGACCACGTGCGGATCCCGCGCACCAACCTGCTGAACCGCTACGGCGACGTCGCGGCCGACGGCACCTACTCCAGCGCCATCGACAGCCCCGGCCGCCGCTTCTTCACGATGCTCGGCACACTGGTGCAGGGCCGCGTCTCGCTCGACGGCGCCGCTTCGTGGGCCTCGGCGCTCGGCCTGGACATCGCGATCACCTACGCCACCCAGCGCCGCCAGTTCAACGGCGCCAGCGGCGAGGAGACCACGCTGCTCGACTACGGCAAGCACCAGCGCCGCCTGCTGCCGCGCCTCGCGACCACCTACGCGCAGCTGTTCGCGCACGACGAGTTCCTGCAGAAGTTCGACGGGGTCTTCTCCGGGCGCACCGACACCCCGCAGGACCGCGAGGACCTGGAGACCCTGGCCGCGGCGCTCAAGCCGCTGTCGACCTGGCACGCCCTGGACACCCTGCAGGAATGCCGCGAGGCCTGCGGCGGCGCCGGCTTCATGTTCGAGAACCGCTTCGTGGGGCTGCGCGCCGACCTCGACATCTACGTCACCTTCGAGGGCGACAACAACATCCTGCTGCAGCTCGTCGGCAAGCGCCTGCTCACCGACTTCGCCCGGCAGTTCAAGGGCGCCGACGCCAAGACGCTCGCGAAGTACGCCGTCGGCCAGACCGCGGGCCGGGTGTTCCACGGCGCGGGGCTCCGCCAGTTCGGGCAGGCCGTCGCGGATCTCGGATCCACGGCCCGCTCGGTCGAGAACGGCCTGCGCGCCGAGCAGCAGCACGAGCTGCTCACCGACCGCGTGCAGCAGATGGTCGCCGACATCGCCGGGCGTCTGCGTGCGGCCGGCAAGGACAAGGTGCTCGGCGAGAAGCTGTTCAACGAGAACCAGGCAGAGCTCATCGAGGCGGCCAGGGCGCACGGCGAGCTGCTGCAGTGGGAGGCGTTCACCGACGCTCTGGGCCGCATCGAGGATGAGGACAGCAAGGCGGTGCTCACCTGGCTGCGTGACCTGTTCGGCCTGCAGCTCGTCGAGAAGCACCTCGCCTGGTACCTCATCAACGGCCGCCTCTCAGCACAGCGCGCGGCCTCGGTCTCCCGCTACATCGACCGGCTCTGCGCACGCCTGCGTCCGCACGCGCTCGACCTGGTGAACGCGTTCGGCTACGAGCCCGAGCACCTGCGCGCCCCCCTCGCCTCCGGCGCTGAGCAGATCCGCCAGGACGAGGCCCGCGCGTACTACGCCGAGCTCAAGGCCTCGGGCGAGGCGCCCGTCGACGAGAAGGCGCTGAAGAAGGCGCGCCAGCTGTAAGCCCGGCGCACGCAGAAGAGGTCCGGATCCCGGGAGGGGAACCGGACCTCTTCGCATGACTTCTCGGCGTCAGGCCCCAGCGACGCGCTGCGCCAGGTGGTCCGCGAGCGGAGCGTCGGTGCCGAGCACCACGCGCACGGTCGCGCCGTCGTGGTCGCGGACGCCCTGGCGCTGGCCGCGCAGGTCGAACACGGTCTGACCGCGGCCGGGGCCGCCGGTCGTGTCGACCACGGCGGGAACCGCGGGCGCGACCGTGGGGAGCACGCGGCCGACCGCGATCGCCGCAGCAAGCGGGTCATGCAGGGCGCTGCACCGGCGGCCGTAGGTCGCGCGGTAGAACTCCATGTAGAAGTCGAGCATCGCGGCGACGGCGCGCGCGACGGGGGATCCGGATGCGGCGAGCTGCTCGCGGTGCGACTCCTCGAACACGTTCTCCATGGTCACGTCCAGCGGCACGACCACGACCGGCCAGCCCGCAGCGAACACCGTGTCGGCGGCCTCGGGATCGTTGCCGATGTTCGCCTCGGCGACCGCGGTGATGTTGCCCGGTACGAGCGCCGCCCCGCCCATGAGCGTGACCCGGGCAACACGGGAGGGAAGGGTCGGATCCTGCTCGAGGGCGGCGGCGAGGTTGGTCAGCGGGCCGACCGCGAGCACCTCCAGGGATCCGGCGTGTTCGTGCGAGAGCCGGATGAGCAGCTCCGCCGCCGTGACGTCCTCGACTGCGCGGGCGGGTTCGGGCAGGGCCACTCCGCCGACGCCGTCGTCGCCGTGTACGTGCGGCGCCCCGCCGTCGTACTCGTGGGTGAGGAAGTCGTGCCGCCCCACAGCCACCGGAACATCGTCGCGCTCGGCGAGGGCGAGCAGGCCCAGGGTGTTGCGCGCCGCCTGCGCGGCGGTGGTGTTGCCGCTGACCGTGCCGATGCCGCGGAGCGCGATCTCGGGCGACGCCAGCAGATACGCCAGGGCGAGCGAGTCGTCGATGCCGGTGTCGCAGTCGAAGTACAGCGGGGCAGGGGTGTCGGTCATCGGATCCTCCTCGGGATGCGGATGCGGGGCGGGTGGAGAGAGTCAGTCGGTCTTGGCGATCAGGAACAGGCTCGCGACGAGGGCGAGCACGCTGATCCCCACCGAGATCCACAGTGCCAGGACGACGTTGCCGGACACGACGAACGGCGCAACGATCGCGATGCCGAGGCTCGCTCCGAAGCCGAACGCGGCGCCGTTCATGCTCGGCAGGATCGCCGGAGCCTCGCTCGGCGACTGCAGCACTCCGAGGCCGTTCGCGGTAGTGAGCACGACCCCGTTGTAGGCGACTCCGAGCACCGTGAACATGGCGAACACCGTCCACGGGCTGAACGGGAACAGCGCGACCACGACGAGCGCCGCGATCGAGAGCACCAGGCCGATCCGCAGCATCGGGATCCACCCGAAGCGGCCCGCGAGCCAACCCGAGAGCGGGGCGGCGGCGAGGCCGATCAGCGCTGGTGGGGTGAGGTACAGCAGGGCGGAGGTCGATGCGTTCAGGCCGTAGCCGACGGTCTGGTTCTGGCTGAGGATCACGATCGTGAAGTTGATCACGGCGAACACGCTCGACAGGGTCAGCACGGTGACGGCGAGCACCGGCCACACCTCGCGCGAGCGCAGGTGCTGCACGGCGACGAGCGGGGTAAGGCGGCGCTTCTCGATGGCGACAAAGGCGAGCAGCGCCACGACGGTGCCGGCGAGGAAGAGCAGCGTGAGCGGGGCGAGCCAGCCCTGGCGGGATCCGGTCGAGACGAAGTAGGTGAGGCAGATCAGGCCGAGCGAGAGCGCGCCAGCGCCCCACCAGTCCATGCGCCCCGTCGAAGACGGCTCGCCATCGCGCGGCACGGCGAGGGCGACGCACGCGATCGCGACCACGGCGACCACCAGGATCACGACGAACAGCGAACGGAATCCGAAGGCGTCGGCGAGGAGGCCTCCGATCCAGCCGTCCACTCCGCCCACGCCGCCGTTGATCGCGGTGAGGATCCCGAGCACGGTCGGGAAGAAGGCGGCCGGGAGGGTCTCGGCGAGGATCACGTAGGAGATCTGGAACGCGGCGCTGGAGGCTCCCTGCAGCACCCGGCCCAGCAGCAGCACCGGCAGGTTCGGCGAGACAAGGCAGAGCACCGTGCCGAGCACGATGAGTGCGAGCACGATCAGCAGTGCGCGCTTGCGGCCGATGAAGTCGCTCCAGCGCGCCAGCACGATCCCGCCGACGGCGCCGGCGAGGAAGAACAGCGAGGACACCTGCGAGACGGCGTCCATCGGTGCACCCAGTTGCTTCGCGATGTCGGGCAGGGCGGGGCTGATCATGCTCGAGTTCAGCTGGAACGCGACGACCGTGAGGATCAGGGTCGCCACGAGCAGGACGGATCGGCCGCCGCGGATCGGCGCCGGACGGTCGAGCGCCGCAGGCGCGGGAGAGAGCTGCACAGTGACTCCTTTGTCGGGGCGAGGGCTCGGTGTGGTCGACCCTGAGGTTATATGATGTTATACCTCTCAGGTAGAACATCTGCAAGCGTGACAGGTTCATGCTTGAATGAACGGCGAGCACGGCCCGATCGCGGCCGGAGACGCGCGGTGGAGGAGATCCGATGACGGACGTCGAACAGTTCCTGGCCCGGCCGCTGACCGCCCCGGTGGGCCAGCCGCTGCGCGTCGCCGTGTACTCGCGCTTGGCCGACGGCATCAGGTCCGGCGTCTTCTCCCTGGGGTCGGCGCTGCCACGGGAGACCGAGCTCTGCGTATCACTCGGGGTGTCGCGCACGGTCGTCCGCGAGGCCCTCATGCTGCTCGAGGAGGACGGCCTCATCACCACCCGGCGCGGAATCGGCCGCTTCGTCGCGGAGGACCTGCCCAGGGTCGGCCTGGAAGAGCTGCGACCCCTCGAGGCAGCGCTCGCCGAGGGCGGCGAGGACATCAGCGTCCGCCAGCTCGAGTTCGTCGTGCAGCCCACCACCGACTACGTGTCGGGGCACCTTGGTCTCGACGACGCGGCGAACACCTGGTTCCGCGAGAGCGTGATCGAGCGAGGCGGCGAGCCGATCGCGATCCTGCAGGAGCACCTGCCCGCGGGCCGCTATCTCACCGACGCGAGTCCGCAGATCGCGGCCGTCGTCGAAGAGGCGGCGGCGGATCCGTCGAGCCTCATGACCGCCCTCGCCGCGCGCGGTGCCGTCTTCGGATCCGGCGTATGCGGGATCACCGTGAACGTGGTGGGCCGCTCGCGCGGCGCGCTGCTGGGGCTCAAGCCCGGCGATCCCGTGCTCATCCTCACGCAGACCGCCTCGACCGGCAGCGTCCCCGTCTACCTCGCCAAGTGCATCGTGTCAGGCAGGGCCGGCATGCTGTCGGTCGTGCAGACCGCGCAGTGACCGGGCGCCCCCTCCTCGCGATCCTCGCCCTTCCGGAACTGGAGTCCTCATGACCGCGCCTCTCGCGCTCGCCGTCGTCGGCAGCATCAACGTCGATCTCACGGCCCGTACGGCCCGCCTCCCGGAGCCGGGCGAGACCATCGGCGGAGGGCGGCTGTCCCGCGAGGCCGGAGGGAAGGGGGCCAATCAGGCCGCTGCGGCCGCGCGCCTCGGCGCCGCGGTGCGGATGGTCGGCGCGGTCGGCCCCGATGCCGACGGCGCCTGGATGATCGACGAGCTGGCCGCGGCCGGCGTCGACACGAACGCCGTGCGCCGCGGGGAGGAGTCCACCGGAGTGGCGCTCATCGTCGTGGACGCGGCGGGCGAGAACCAGATCGCCGTGTGCGAGGGCGCCAACGGCGAGGTGAGCCTGGACGGTGTCGTCTTCGGATCCGACGAGGCGGTGCTCGCGCAGCTGGAGATCTCGATGGACGTGATCGTCGCGCTCTCCGCGGCCGCACGCGGGTACCTCGCCGTCAATGCGGCTCCGGCGCTCGAACTCCCCGCCGCCGTGATCGGGCGTGCCGACCTCATCATCGTGAACGAGACCGAGTACGCGCTGCTGCCCGCGCTGCGCACCGCCCGCCGAGTCGCCGTGACCTATGGCGGCGAGGGCGCGAAGCTGTTCGAGCGCGGTGAGCTCGTGGCCGCGGCGCCCGCGGTGAAGACCACGGTCGTGAACAGTGTCGGCGCCGGCGATGCGTTCTGCGCCGCCCTCACGATCGGGCTCGCCTCCGGCGTCGACCCGCAGCGCGCCCTGTCGGCGGCCTGCGCGGTGGGTGCCGCTGCCGTCGCGGATCCGCGGTCGCAGCCGCTGCTCTCGCACCTCGCGGAGTACCTGCCTGCGGAGTGAGTCCGAGTGTCGGCGCCCGCGCCTACCCTGGATCCATGACGACGCCCCTCGCCGATGACCGTCCACGCTGCGCATGGGCGGGGGGCGACCCAGAGTACCGCCGCTACCACGACGAGGAATGGGGCCGGCCGCTGCACGGCGACCGCGCGCTGTTCGAGAAGATGTCGCTGGAGGGGTTCCAGGCGGGGCTGAGCTGGATCACGATCCTGCGCAAGCGCCCGCGGTTCCGTGAGGTGTTCGCGGGCTTCGATCCCGCCGTGGTCGCCGATTTCGGTGAGGATGACATCGCCCGGCTCATGGCCGACGCCGGCATCATCCGTAATCGCGCGAAGATCGAGGCGACGATCGGCAACGCTGCCCTCGTGCGGGAGATGGCCGACGGCGAACTCGACGCGATGATGTGGTCGTTCGCCCCGTCCGCGGCCCGCGCGCGCCCTCGGCTCATGTCCGAGATCCCCGCCGTGACCCCCGAGTCGGAGGCGATGAGCAAGACCCTCCGCAAGCGCGGGTTCCGCTTCGTCGGCCCCACCACGATGTACGCGCTCATGCAGTCGGCCGGCATGGTCGACGACCACCTCGAGGGGTGCTGGCGCGCGGCGTGAGAGCCGCTGCCGCGGCGCGGGTCAGGAAGCGGGATCCGCTGCAGCGTCCGGCTTGCGGTACGCCTGGCGCATGTGGTCGCTGGTGAGGAAGTCGGCGACGCCGATCATGATGAGACTGAACACGATCTGCTCGGTCACCATCCAGGCCGGATACAGTCCGGGGATCGCCGCCATCACGAGCGTGATGACCGGGAAGATCTGGGCGAACAGCCGCAGCCGCTGATACGCCCAGCGCCATCCCAGTGCCGCGCGCCAGGCGAAGTAGAAGAGTGTGACGGTCATCGCGAGCACGATGAGCGCGCGCATCCACACGGCGAACGGCACCGCGCCGATCGAGCCCGCCTGCGCGGCGATCACGACGGCGACGATGACCGCGGCGATGCCGATGAGCAGCTCCACGGCGAGCAGCCAGAACACCCAGCGGAACGCGCGGACCGTGCGGTGATGGTCGCGGTCCGATTCGACGATCTTCTCGTGCGCGTTGCGGCCGCCGGCCAAGCGGTCCACGCGCAGCAGCAGCGGCTCCACGCGGCGCAGCACAGGGTCGAGGAACATGCCTCGAGCGTACGGTCCCGGCCTATGCGGACAGCCGGATCAAGGCCTGTCGGCGGGGAAATCGATCGAAGGATGGATGGGGATTCCTCCCCATCGCGCCTCCCAGGATCCCGACATACACTCTTACAGTCCCCTGACAGTTACGCATGGGACAGCTGTGCTTGACGTTCGGGGGGGAAACCGTGGTGAAGTCGTTCGCGTGGTTGCGGATGCGACCGAAGACCCTCGCGTCCGCCGCCGGAGTGACCGCCGCGGCGGTCGCCGTCGCCGGCATGGCGTTCGCCTACGAGGGCAATCCCACCGCCGAGGTCGATCTGCACGACGGCGGCGTCTGGCTCACCAAGACCTCCAGTCTGCTGGTCGGCCACTTCAACAACGAGTCCCGCGTGCTCGACGGCGGCCTGCGCACCGGCAGCGAGAACTACGACGTGCTGCAGTCCGGCGGCACCGTGCTCGTCGATGATCGCTCCGCCTCCACCCTGACCAGCATCGACCCGGCGCGCGTCGTGCTCAGCGACGCCGTGCTCATCCCCGGTGGAGCGAAGTCGGTGCTCGGCGGCACCACCGTCGCGATCCTCGACCCCAAAGAGGGCAAGCTCTGGGTGCGCGCAGCCTCGTCCCTGAGCGGGTTCAAGGCCGCAGGCACGAAGCCCTCCGCCACTCTCGGCGCCGGCGCCGACGTCACCGTGGGCAAGGACGGCACGGTCTACGCCGTCTCTGCCAAGGACCGCAGCATCGTCACCGTGCACGTCGACGGGCAGGGCGACGCGCAGCCGCCGTCCACGGAGAAGATCGACCTGGCAGACAAGGCGAAGCCCACGATCACCGTCGTCGGCAGCACCCCCGTCGTGCTCGACGCCGACGCCAAGACCGTGTTCGCGGGCGGGCACCGCACCGAGCTCAGCGGCTCCGAGGTGAAGAACCTCGATGCCGCCGTGCTGCAGCAGCCGTCGGCCGAGAACGGCTCCGCGGTGCTCGCGACCGCCGACGCCCTGATCTCCGTGCCGCTGGACGGATCCGCGCCCTCGGTGCAGGATGCCGGCGGCACCGGGGCTCCCGCGGCGCCCGTCTTCCTGAACGGCTGCACCTACGGTGCCTGGGGCGGATCCGCGAAGTTCGTCCGCGACTGCATCGGATCCGGCAATGATCTGACCTCCTCGATCGAGGGCGCAGAGAGCAGCACCACCCTCGTGTTCCGCGTCAACCGCGACGTCGTCGTGCTGAACGACACCGCGAGCGGTGCGGCCTGGATGGCCACCGACAACCTGCAGCGCGTGGACAACTGGCAGGACATCGTGCCGCCGGAGGGCGACACCGAGAAGCAGGACGAGACCAGCGACGACCAGGTCGAGACGACGCTGCCCAAGCGCACGCCCGAGAACACGGTGCCGATCGCGCACGACGACGACTTCGGCGTGCGCCCCGGCCGTACCACGCTGCTGCCCGTGCTCGACAACGACACCGACGCCGACGGTGACGTGCTGGTCGCCTCGCTCGCGCAGGAGCAGCCGTCGCTCGGCGATGTGCAGCCCATCAACAACGGCGGGGCCCTGCAGATCGCGGTGCCCGACAGTGCGACGGGATCCGCGTCGTTCCAGTACCAGGCCGACGACGGCCGCGGCGGCAAGGCCACGGCGAACGTCGCGGTCAGCGTGCACGACTGGAGCGTGAACGCCGCCCCCAAGCAGAAGCGCACGCCCGGCCTGCTCGTCGAGGCGGGCGGTGCGGTCACCTACAACGCGCTGCCCGACTGGATCGACCCCGATGGCGATGACGTGTACCTGAAGGAAGTCGAAGCCGCCCCGGGCGACGAGGTGGACTACACGCCGGACGGCCAGCTCACCTACCGGGCCGTCGCCAGCCTGCCCGGCCGCAAGGAGATCCGGATCCAGGTCGCCGACGCGATGGGAGAGCTCACCAGCGGCGTCATCCGCCTCGACATCCGGCCGGCCGGCACCACGGCGCCGAAGACCAACGCCGACCACTACCAGACCCGTGCCGGCGAGCAGGTCACGGTGTCGCCGCTGCTGAACGACTCCAGCTCCGGCAAGGAGCAGCTGCGCCTCACCCGGGTCGACGAGACGCCGGGCGCCGTGATCACGCCGAACTTCGGCGAGGGCACCTTCACGTTCCAGGCGGAGCTGCCCGGCACCTATTACATGCAGTACCTGGTGAGTGCCGGCCCGAATGCGGTGCCGGGCCTCGTCCGCGTCGATGTGCTGGACAAGACCGCCGAGGCGGCGCCGCCGATCGCGGTGCGCGACGTCGCCCTGCTGCCGAGCGGCGGCGACGTGCTCGTGGGCGTGCTGAACAACGACGAGGACCCCGCCGGCGGCATCCTCGTCGTGCAGTCGGTCACCGTTCCCCCGCACAGCGGCGTGGCGGTGTCGGTGCTGAACCATGAGACGCTGCGGATCACGGATCAGGGCAACCTCGACCAGGAGGTGCGGATCAAGTACCGCATCTCGAACGGATCCAAGTCCGCCGACGGCGACGTGATCGTGATCCCGATCCCGGCACCCGCCAAGCTGGATCCGCCGACCGCGAACGACGACACGGCCGTGGTGCGCGCCGGTGACGTCGTGACGATCCCCGTGCTGGACAACGACAAGCACGCGCCCGGCACGACCCTGCACGTGGCGCCGAAGCTGATCGAGCCGCTGGTCGATCCGAAGTTCGGCGAGGCGTTCGTGTCGCAGGACACCGTGCGCTTCCGCGCCGGCGACACCCCGCGCACGGTCTACGCGACCTACGAGGCGGTGGACTCGAACGGGCAGAAGGCCGCCGGGTACATCACGATCCAGGTCCTGCCCGTGGACGAGAAGACCAACACCGCGCCTCGCCCGCACGACCTCACCGTGCGCGCACTGAGCGGCACCAGTGTTCGCATCGCCGTGCCGCTGGACGGCCTGGACTCCGAGGGCGACTCGGTCGAGCTCGTGGGGCTCGACTCTGCGCCGAAGCAGGGCAAGGTCACCGAGGTCGGTGCGAACTTCCTCACCTACCAGGCCTTCGACAAGGCCAGCGGCATCGACAGCTTCACGTACAAGGTGCGCGACCGGCTCGGCAAGGAGGCGACCGCGACGGTCCGCGTCGGCATCGCTCCCGGGGCGAACATCAACCAGGCCCCGTACGCCGTGAAGGACTCGATCGTCATGCGGCCCGGTCGCACGGTCGCCGTGGCCGTGCTGACGAACGACTCGGATCCCGACGGCGACACGATCGGCCTGGTCAAGAACGGCATCGAGACCGCCGCGGGCGTCGATGGGCTGAAGGCCACCGTCTCCGGTGACCGCGTGCTCATCACGGCGCCGAACCGGGCGCTGCAGACTTCGGTGCAGTACACCGTGGCCGACTCGAAGGGTGCGACGGCCACCGCGCCGGTGCAGATCACGGTCGCCGAGGACGTGCCGCTCGTGGCGCCGATCGCGCGCGACGATCGCATCCAGGCCTCCGACGTGAAGGGCGAGAGCCTGCAGGTCGAGGTGCCGGTGCTGGACAACGACGAGGATCCGGACGGCACGGTCGACGCCCTGAAGCTCGGCGTCTCCGACGCCACCGCGAAGGTGCTCCCGAACCGCAAGATCCAGGTCACCGTCACGGACAAGCGCCAGCTGGTGCAGTACTCGATCACCGATCAGGACGATCAGACCGCCTCGGCGTTCATCTTCGTGCCTGCGCTCTCCGAGCTCGCGCCGGCCCTCCGCTCGACCAAGCCGGTCGAGGTGAAGAGCGGCGAGACCATCGACATCCCGCTCTCGAAGTACGTCGCCGTCGCCGGCGGCGGAGAGGTGCGGATCACCGAGGCAGGCAAGGTCAGTGCCGTCAACAGCAACGGCTCCCCGCTGCTGAAGGACGAGCACACCCTCGTGTACACCTCGAAGCAGGGCTACTTCGGTGACGACGCACTGACCTTCGAGGTGACCGACGGCACCGGCCCCGACGACCCCAAGGGACGCAAGAGCACGCTGAGCCTGCCGATCAAGGTGCTGCCGCCGGACAACCAGCCGCCCGCGTTCACCAACGCGCAGGTGTCGGTCGCACCGGGTGAGGAGGCGCAGAAGGTCGACCTCGCTGCGCTGACGAAGGATCCGGATCCGGGCGACGCGAAGAAGATCAGCTACAAGATCACGAAGCAGCCGGAGAACGGCATCAAGGCGAACCTGGACGGTTCGACCCTGAAGGTCGAGGCCGACTCTTCCACTGCCAAGGGCAGCGGTTCGACGGTGCAGCTGAGCATCACCGACGGCAAGTCGGAGCCGGTCACCGGCACGGTCTCCGTGACGGTCGCCGCGTCCACCCGCCCGCTGCCGGTCGCGAACGAGGACACGGTGCCGCAGGCCGATCAGGGCAAGTCGGTCACGATCCCCGTGCTGGAGAACGACGTCAACCCGTTCCCGGACAAGCCGCTGAAGATCCGCTCCGTGAGCGTGCAGACCGGTGACGCGAACGCCTCCGTGCAGGGCGACAAGATCGTGGTCACGCCCGACGCCAAGTTCGTCGGGCAGGTCGTGGCGACCTACCGGGTGCAGGACGCGACGAAGGATCCGGACCGCGAGGTCGACGGCCGCATCATCGTCACGGTGCAGGGTGTTCCCGACGCACCGGGCGCTCCGCAGGTGACCAGCGTGCAGGACCGCACCGTGGTGCTGAACTGGAGCCCGCCGTCGAACAACGGCGCCGAGATCACCGGCTACACCGTGCGTGCGTCGAGCGGCGGCAGCTACACCAAGCAGTGCGCGTCGACGACGTGCACGCTGGACGGGCTGACGAACAACGTCGAGTACACGTTCGCGGTGACCGCCACGAACCGTGTGGGCGAGGGCAAGCCGTCGCCGACGTCGGCCGTGGCGCGTCCGGACGCCCGTCCGGACACCCCGAACCCGCCGACGCTGAAGTTCGGCGACAAGTCGCTGGACGTGTCGTGGACCACGCCGACGACCCCGGGATCCCCGGTGTCGTCGTACAACCTGGAGATCTCGCCCGCTCCGCCCAGCGGCGTGGCGACGAAGACCGGCGTCACGGGCAACAGCCTGAAGTGGGACGGACTGGAGAACGGCGCGAACTACCAGGTCCGCGTGCAGGCCGTGAACCGCGCCCCGGAGCCCTCGAGCTGGTCGGGCTGGTCCGCCTCGGAGATCCCGGCAGGCCCGCCGACCGCGCCCGGCACCCCGCAGGCGCAGAGCGCGCCGTCGGTGGGCAGCCAGTCGCAGATGACCGTGACCTGGACCGCCGCCGGCCCCAATGGCGACGCGATCTCGAGCTACGACCTGCAGGTGATGCAGGGCGGATCCGTGGTCCGGACGATCACCGGCATCCCCGGCACCACCCTCAGCCAGGCCGTGACGGTGGGAAACTCGACCTCGGACTACACGTTCCAGGTGCGCGGCAACAACAAGGCGGGCGCCGGCGCATGGTCCGCCGTCTCGAACGCCCAGCGTGCGTTCGGACAGCCGGGGGCGACGACGATCACTCGTGCTGACGAGGGCAACAACAACATCTATGTCGAGTACTCGCTCGCGGACGCCAACGGCGCGAGCACGTCCGAGGTCCACTACGAGTACTCGACGGGCGGCGGCTGGAGTCGCAGCTGGGACGGCCACAACATCCCGGCGGCGAACAACGGCACCTACACGGTGTCGGTGCGCGCTTACTCCGTGGTCGGCGGGCAGGAGTCGCAGCCGGGCGCCGCGGGCTCGAAGGGCGGGCTCCAGCCGTATGGTCCGGTGGGCAACCCCAGCGCGAACGCGCAGAACCTCGGCCAGTCCGTCAAGCTGAGCTGGTCCGCCCCCGCACCCAATGGCCGACCGGTGAGCATCAAGATCAGCGTCGACGGCGGCGGCTGGCAATCCGTGGCGGACAGCGGCTCGACCACTGTCGGCAACGGTTATGACCAGACGCACTCGATCGATGTTCAGGCGTTCGACACGGCCGGCCAGAAGTCTGCCGTTGCCTCCGATCGAGCCAAGACCGACAGTCCGCCGCCGCCGCGCGTCTGGGTCACCCAGGGTGCCGCCGCCGGCAGCAACTGCGTGAACGGCTGCCGCCTGATGGTCGTGAACTGGCAGAACCTGAAGATCGGCAGTTACAACGTGACCTGCCACTCCAGCGTGGACGGCCAGATCGGCGGCAACCACACCGTCAACTTCGACGGCTCGGGCAGCCAGCAGCTCTCCTGCTGGAAGGGCCGCGACGGCGTGGACGTCTGGGTCGACATCGTGGGCTGGGGCGACGGCGTGGACACCGAGAAGAGCTTCTGGCCGAAACCGTAGCCGGGCGCCGTCCCGGCCACGCAGCACTGCAGACGAACACAGATCAGAGGAACGACAAGAGATGACGATGACCCCCGAACAGGCCGCCTGGTTCCAGGGCACCTTCAGCCGTCTGGCCGACAACGTCGACCGCGCGGTGCAGGGCAAGCGCGACGTGGTGAGCCTGGTGCTCGCCTCGATGCTGGCCGAGGGCCACGTGCTCCTGGAGGACGCCCCCGGCACCGGCAAGACGAGCCTCGCGAAGGCGCTCGCGGCGACGGTGCAGGGCACGAGCACCCGGATCCAGTTCACGCCCGACCTGTTGCCGTCCGACGTGACCGGCGTGACCATCTACGACCAGAACTCGCACACGTTCGAGTTCCATCGCGGTCCGGTGTTCGCCTCGATCGTGCTCGCGGACGAGATCAACCGCGCCTCGCCGAAGACGCAGTCGGCGCTGCTCGAGGTCATGGAGGAGTCCCGCGTCACGGTCGACGGCGTCCCGCATGAGGCGGGCCGCCCGTTCCTGGTCATCGCCACGCAGAACCCGATCGAGCAGGCGGGCACCTACAAGCTGCCCGAGGCGCAGCTGGACCGCTTCCTCATCAAGACCTCGATCGGCTACCCCGACCTCGAGGTCACGGCGTCGATCCTCGCGGGCGCCGCCGACCGCAACCCGTCCGCCAAGCTCGCCCCGGTCATCACCACGAGCGCCGTCGCAGACATGGCCGACCTCGCCGCCGCGGTGCATGTGGAGCCGGCTGTGCTGCGCTACATCGCGGAGCTCGTCGAGGCGACCCGCGACGACACGGCGATCCGCCTCGGCGTCTCGGTGCGCGGCGCCCTGGCCATGGTCCGCATCGCGAAGGTGTGGGCGGCCGCGCACGGACGGCATTACGTGCTGCCCGACGATGTGAAGGCGCTCGCGCGCCCGGTGTGGCTGCACCGCCTTCTGCTCGACCCCGAGGCCGAGTTCGCCGGCACCACCGCCGAGACCGTGATCGCCCGCGTGGTGGAGAAGGTCGCCGCTCCCCAGGCGCGCGCCGCCGCCTGAGCGGAACACCGGTCCCTGAACTCGTCGCAGGGACGCACCGAGAGAACAGGTCCCTTCGACAGGCTCAGGGACCGCCCGAGGACAGAGAGCACTCATGACCACGACCGCCCAGGCGCGCGGCACCGACCGCCCGGCCGGCTCCGACCGCGAGGCCGGCTGGCGCGACATCGCCGCACTGGTGCTCGCGCGCATCGGCACACGGCTGCGTCTGATCGCGTCCGCCGTGCGCCCCCTGGCCTGGGTGCTCGCGGCGATCGCGCTGGGGTGCCTCGTGATCGCCCTGCCGCTGGGCTGGATCGAGGTCGTCGTGATCGCGCTCGTGATCGTCGTGGTGCTCGCCCTGTGCGCGGTGTTCCTGATCGGGCGCACCGCCTACGACGTCACCCTCGACCTCGCCCGCACCCGGGTCGTCGTCGGGGAGCGCGCCGTGGGTGCGCTCACCCTGGCCAACCGTGGCTCCCGGGCGATCCTGCCCTCCCGCGTGGTGCTGCCGGTCGGCGCCGGGCGCGGTGAGTTCGGCATCAAGCGGCTGGCTCCGGGGGAGGAGGCGGAGGAGCTCTTCGCGATCCCCACCCACCGCCGCGGCGTCGTCTCGGTCGGCCCCGTCAGCGTCGTGCGCGGCGACCCGCTCGGGCTGTTCGAGCGGGCGCACCGCCGCGACGACCCGATCGACCTGTTCGTGCATCCGCGCACGATCGTCTTCGACGGGCAGTCGCTCGGATTCCTGCGCGACCTCGAGGGGCTTCCGGCCTCGGATCTGTCCCGCGACGACGTCTCCTTCCACGCGCTGAACGAGTACCAGCCCGGCGACGACCTGCGCCGCGTGCACTGGCGCTCGTCCGCCCGCACCGGCGTGCTCATGGTGCGACAGTACGAGGAGACCCGTCGCTCGCACTTCGTGATCGGGCTGAGCCGCAACGCTGCCGAGTACGCGGAGCCGGACGAGTTCGAGCTGGCGATCTCGCTGGCCGGATCCGTCGGCCTGCGTGCGATCCGCGACTCGCAGCGCGTCGACCTGCGCGTGCAGGGCCGGGCGCTCCCCTCCGGCACGGGCAAGCAGCTGCTCGACTCCCTCGCCGGCGTCGAGGAGGGGCGCGCCAAGGACGGCGGGCTGGCCGCACTGGCCGGCACGGTCGCCGCGCACATGCCGCTCTCCAGCGTCGTCGTGCTCGTCGGCGGCAGCCGCACCTCCCCGGAGGAACTGCGCGCCGCGTGCGCCCGCCTGCCGTTCGGCTCTCGCGTGCTGGCCATCGTCGCCGACCTCGGCGAGGCGCCCTCGCTGCGCCGCATCGGCGAGGCCGACCTCATCACCGTCGGGGCGCTCGAGCAGCTGCCCCTCGCCCTCGGGAAGGTGCTCGCATGACCGCGCCCGCAGAGACCCGCTCCGGCCGCCGGGCGAAGACCCCGAAGGCGCCCCGGACCCCGAAGACGTCCCCGGCTCCGAAAGCCCCGCGCGCGCGGCTCTCCCCGCGCCGCGTGCTGATCGACCTCGTGGCGGTCGCCCTGCTCATCGGCGTCGGCATCGTGGGCTGGTGGCCGTCCTTCGCGGGCGGTTCCTACCTGCCCGCCGCGATCGGCGGTCTGGTGCTGGGCCTGGGCGTCGCGCTGCTGTGCGCCTGGCGCGGGTGGGGCATCCTGCCCACCGCCGGGCTCACGCTGCTCGTCTATTTCGTCTTCGGGGGCGCGCTCGCCCTCCCGCAGACGACGCTGCTCGGCGTCGTGCCCACGGGGGAGACCCTGGGCGCGCTGTCGGCCGGCGCCGTCACGAGCTGGAAGGCGATGCTCACCACGGTCGCTCCGGTCGCGGTCGGCGACGGCTACGCCCTGGTGCCGTTCCTGTCCGCTCTCGTGGCGAGCGTGGTCGCCGCCGCGCTCGCGCTGCGGCTGCGTCGCGTCGCGTGGGCGCTCATCCCCGCCGCGGTGCATCTCATGCTCGTGATCGCGATGGGCGTGCCGGATCCGGCGGCTCCCGTCGCGCAGGGCGTCGTGTTCGCCCTCGTCGCGGTGGCATGGCTCGCACTGCGCGGCCTCGGCGAGTCCGCCGACGCGGCCGTGTCGGTCGCGGCCGACGGATCCCATTCCTCCGCACTGCGCCGTCGCCGCATCCTGGCCGGCACCGCCGTGCTCATCGTGGCGGGCCTGGCCGGCACCGGCGTCGCCGCCGCGACCACCCTCGCCGAACCCCGGCACGTGTTCCGCGACGTGGTGCTGCCGCCGTTCGACGTGCACCAGTACGCGAGTCCGCTGCAGTCGTACCGCGGGTACGTGAAGGACCACCGCAAGGACACCCTGTTCACCGTGAAGGGCCTGCCGGAGGGCGCCAGGATCCGGGTCGGCACGATGGACGCGTACAACGGCGTCGTCTACGACGTGTCGGACAAGGGCATCGGCTCGTCCGGCGCGTTCAGCCCGATCCGCGACAACATGTCGGCCGACGCGACCGGCTCGCCCGCGACGCTGGACATCAGACTGGACCAGTACACCGGCGTCTGGGTGCCCGATGCCGGCGAGGTGAGCAAGATCACGTTCGCCGGATCCGACGCCGACGCCGACGCGCTGCGGCGCGGCACCTTCTACAACGAGTCCACCGGCACGGCCGTCGCCACCACGAAGCTGAAGAAGGGCGACGCGTACACCGTCGACACGACGATCCCGAAGACCTGGACCGACAAGCAGCTCGAGGGCCTCGACTTCGGTGCGGTCGCAATGCCGAAGCAGGCCGAGGCGCCCGAGAAGCTCGCCTCGCTCGCCTCGGACACCGTGGCCGACGCGAAGACCCCGATCGCCCAGGTGCGGGCGCTGGTGAAGAAGTTCTCCGAGGAGGGCTTCTTCAGCCATGGCCTGGACGGCGAGGCGCTGAGCCGCGCCGGCCACACCGAGGAGCGCATCTCCACGCTGATCGGCGGAGAGCAGATGATCGGCGACGACGAGCAGTACGCCGTCGCGATGGCGCTCGCGGCGCGCTCGCTGGGTATTCCGGTGCGCGTCGTGATGGGCTTCTACCCGGACAAGGGCCAGAAGGGCACGTTCTCCGCCAACGGTGACAACCTGCACGCCTGGGTCGAGGTCAACTTCGAGAAGGCCGGCTGGGTGGCCTTCGACCCGACCCCGCCGAAGGACAAGGTCCCGCAGGACCAGATCACGAAGCCGAAGGTCGTGCCCAAGCCGCAGGTGCTGCAGCCGCCGCCCCCGCCGCAGGAGCCGGTGGACCTGCCGCCGAGCGTGCCGGACCAGCGCGGCAACCAGGACGGCCCGGACAACCTGTGGAGCATCCTCGGCACGATCCTGGCGATCGGCGGCAGCCTGCTGCTGGTGCTGGCCATCCTCGCCGCGCCCTTCATCGTGATCGGCGCGTGGAAGGCCGCCCGCCGGCGCAAGCGCCGTGCGGCCGCGCTCGCCGCCGACCGCATCAGCGGCGGCTGGGACGAGCTCACCGACCGCGCGGTGGACTACGGCGCCCGCATCCCCGCCGGCGGCACCAGGGCCGAGGAGGCGCAGACCGTGGCGACCGCGCTCACCGTGCCCGCCGTCACCGCGCTCGCCGATCATGCCGACGCGCAGGTGTTCGGTCCGACCGAGCCGACTGCGGAGGACGTCGACGCGTTCTGGCGCGAGGTCGACGGCATCGTCGCGGGCCTGAGCAGCCAGGCGAGCTGGCGCCGACGCATGCTCGCACGCCTCAGCCTGCGCTCGCTGCTCGGCGACACGCGTCTGTCCGCCGGCGTGCAGGGCCTGCGCGATGCGGCGGCCGAGCGGATCCGGCGCCCCAGGAGCGGCTCTGGCGCCGTGGGCGGCGGAACTGGCACGATCGAGAGCACTGCAGCAAAGAGCACGGCAGCGAAGACGGGCGGCACCCGAACCGCCCGCCCCGGATCCGAGAGCGAGACCCCATGACGAACGCCCCGAGCGGGTCAGGTGCGGCCAACGCGCCTGTCGCACCGATCCCGCGGCGCGCGATCGCCTATGTCATCGACGCCGCGATCGCGGGGGTCCTCTGGATCGTCGGCGTGGTGGTGTCCTACGTCATCGCCGGATCCGGTGCGGACGGCCTGTCCGCTATGTTCGCCGCCCTGGCGACCGGCCTGGGCATCACGGCATTCGTGCTGCTCGCCTGGTTCCTCGTCTACAGCTTCCTGCAGGGATCGGGCGGATCCATCGGCATGCGGATCATGAAGCTGCGGCTCGTGCGCGACGGCAGCGAGGCGCCCCTGGGCTTCGGTCGCGCGCTGCTGCGCAACGTCGTGTTCGGACTGAGCACTGCGATCGTGGTCGGCTACTTCACGCCGCTGTTCGACGGATCCGGCCGGTTCCAGGGCTGGCACGATCGTGCCGCCGGTGCGCTCATGCGCGATGTGCGCGGCGCGACGGCACCGGCGTCCGCGGCAGGCGTGCCCGCCGCGGCTCCGGCTGCGCCGCCCGTCCCGGTAGCCCCGTTCGGGCAGCCGGGTGCCGCCCACGCACCGGCCGCCCCCGCGTCCTTCGCCCCGCCGCAGCCCGACGCCCTGTTCCCGGCGCGGGAACCCGGCGCGCTGTTCCCGCCGTCGGTGGAGCCGGTCGGCCCGCAGGACGGGCACACCGGATTCACGCTGCCGCCCGCACCGAATGCCACGCCGACCGCCGCACCAGTGGCCGCCGCGACGCCCGCCGCCGGACCCGCTGCCACGGAAACCGCTGCCGTCGCCCCTGCCGGGGTGGCCGAGGTCGACCCGCACGACGCCACCGTGCTGTCGCCCGCCGCGCAGGCTGCGGCCGCCGCCGCGCACGAGGGCGCCATGATCACCGTGGTGCCGGGGGTCAGCCCGTCCGTGCCCGCACCCACGGCCGCCCCCGTCTCCGGGCCCGAGACGGTGGCTCCCGCGCGGCCTCCGGTGCCGGCGGCTCCGCCCGCCTCGGTCGACGCCGCGATGGCGCTTCCGCCGGTGGCGCAGCCCGCCGACGACGAGGACCTCGAGGAGACTCGGATCTCGATCCCCGGCCACCGGCTGCAGTTCGTCTGGGACGACGGCGCCCGCGCCACGGTCTCCGGGCGCACGCTGTTCGGCCGCAATCCCGCACCGGAGGCCGGCGCGATCGTCGTGGTCGTGCGGGACGAGACGCTCTCGCTGTCCAAGACGCACTTCGAGGCGGCGGCCGAAGCGGCCGGCGGCTGGGTCATGGACCGGCATTCCACCAACGGCATGACGATCGTGCGCGACGGCGTGCGGATCGCCTGCCCGCCCGGCGAGCGGGTGCGTATCCGCCTCGGCGACGCCATCGAGATCGGCGACCGGATCGTGACCGTCGGAGGCTACGCGTGATCGCGCCCATCGTCGCCCGCGCGGGCGCATCCACGCACACGGGGCTGCGCCGTGCTCTCAACGAGGACGCGCTCTTCGCACAGGCGCCGCTGTTCCTCGTCGCCGACGGCATGGGCGGACACCAGGCCGGCGACGTGGCCAGCGGCACCGTGATCGAGGGCTTCGCCGCTCTGCAGGGCCGCCCTGCGCTCACGATCGACGACGTCAGCTTCACGCTCGCCCGCGTGCGCGCGGCGGTCGACGCCATCGCCGGTGTTCCCCTCTCGAACGGGGGGATCTCGAAGGCGGGCACCACGCTCAGCGGCGTGACGATCGCGGCCGTCGACGGCGTCGGATACTGGCTCGCGATGAACATCGGCGACTCGCGCACGTACCGGCTCTCCGGCGGCGTGCTGGAGCAGATCTCCGTCGACCACTCCGTGGTGCAGGAGCTCATCGACTCCGGCGAGCTGCTCGCGACGGAGGCCCCGAAGGATCGCCGCCGCAACATCATCACTCGCGCCATCGGGGCCGGCAGCACGGGGGAGGCCGACTACTGGATGATTCCCGCTCGCGTCGGCGACCGGATCCTGGTCTGCTCGGACGGTCTGAGCAGCGAGGTGGGGGACGACGAGATCCGCACTCTGCTCACGGTGCACGAGGACCCGCAGTCCGCCGCCGATCGCCTGGTCGAGCGTGCGCTCGAGCACGGCGGGCGCGACAACGTGACCGCGGTCGTCGTGGATGCGATCCACGTCAGCACCCGTCCGGGGAGCGACGGCACGACCGGGATCGACGACGAGGACATCGACTCCGACACGCGACCGCGTGCCGAGGCCATGGGAGGGATGCGCTGATGAACACCGTCTACCGCGCAGGGTCATGGTTCGCTCTGATCGGCCCGGAGGCCGTGGTGGCGCTGCCGCCGGACTCCGGGGTCGCTCTCGTGGAGCGCCTGTGGGAGCAGATCGCCGCCCCCGAGGTCGCCTTCTCCGACGTGGTCGACGCGCTCACCGCGGCCGGAGGGGGATCCTTCTCCGCCATCCCGCCGTTCGCCGCCGTCGTGCGGGAGGGCGAGAACGCGCGCATCGCCGTGCGCGGACGCGTCATCGCCCGGGTGCTCACGGCCGAGGACGAGCGCGAGATCACCGGTGCCGAGGTCACCACGTGGAGCGAGCGGTTCGTGCCCGCGATGACCGGGTTCGAGTTCCGTGTCGAGGACGGCGGTGCGGATCCGGCTCTGCCGATCGTCGCCGGCGTGGTCCGGGCTGCGAGCATCGCGGTCGGCGCCGCCGCCGAGCCCGCTCCGGTCGCCGAGGTGCGCGAAGAGGCCCCCGTCGCGCTCCCGAGCGTCGCCCCCGAGGAGGACGCGGTCGGCAAGGCCGCCGAAGAGGCCAACCTTGAGGATTCGGTTCCCGAGGCTTCCGAAATGGCCGGCCCGGAGGTTCCTGCCGCGGTGCCTGGCGCCTCCGAAGAACTCCCCGAGGAGGATGCGCTCCCGGACGTGCTCGGCGAAGAGCCGGCGTCAGAGCTGGAGCCAGAGCCGGAACCGTTGGCGGAGCCGGAGTCAGAAACGGAATCCGGGCCCGAAGCTGGTCCCGAGGCCCCCCTGCCGGTCCCCGATGCTCAGGAAGCGACCTCTGCGGACGAGGTCGTTTCGACCAGCTCAGCGATCGGGATCACGACGCAGGACCCCGCGCCGTCGGCGGCAGATCTCGACGATGTCGACGACACCGTGCTGAGCACGCCCGCGGCGCTCGAGACGATGCTGCCGCCGGCGGACACCATCGCCGCACCGCTCGGCGGACACACGCTCGACTTCTCGCCGGTTCCGGTCGCGGCGCAGATCGCGCAGGCGATCGCCGACGACGACGGCGACCACGACGGCGCCACGATCTCTCTCGCCCAGGCCCGCGCGATGCGCGGCGACCTCGCGGCCGGCCTTCCGGCGCCCGCAGAACCCGCGACGCCCGCGGGGGGCCTCCCGGAGCCGGTCTCGGCCGTGCCGGTCTCGTCGGGCCCGGTCTCCTCGGTGCCCGGCATCACCGAGGACCCGGGCGCCGCGCGGACGGCCGACTCCGTGACGGGTCCGCGGATCCGGCTGTCCTCCGGGCAGGTCGTCGCCCTCGATCGCACGGTGGTGATCGGCCGCCGCCCGCGCGCGACCCGTTCCAGCGGCGCGACGCTGCCGCACCTCGTCGCCGTGGACAGCCCGCAGCAGGACATCTCGCGCAGCCATCTCGAGATCCGGCCGGAGGCGGACGCGGTCGTCGTGCTCGACCTGCACACAACGAACGGATCCACCCTGCTGCGTCCCGGGACGGATCCGGTGCGGCTGCACCCCGGCGAGCAGACGATCGTCGTCACCGCAGACGTGATCGATCTCGGCGACGGCATCACGGTCGCCTTCGAGGAGTTGCCGTGAGTCGTCCGCCGTCCCCGCCGCCCCAGCTGGACGGGTTCGAGTACGTCGAACCGCTCGGCACCGGCGGCTTCGCCGACGTCTTCCTCTACGAGCAGCAGCAGCCGCGCCGCCGTGTCGCGGTCAAGGTGCTGCTCGCCGACCGGCTGGCATCGGGTGCGGCGCAGGAGTTCGCCGACGAGGCCAACGTCATGGCGATGCTCTCCACGCACCCGGCCATCGTCACGATCTACCAGACCGGCGTGGCCTCCGACGGCCGGCCGTACCTGGTCATGGAGTACTGCCCCCGGCCCAATCTGCAGCAGCGCGCCCGCAAGGAGCCGTTCAGCGTCGCCGAGGCGCTGCGCGTCGGCGTGCAGGTCGCGGGTGCGGTGGAGACGGCGCATCGCGCCGGCGTGCTGCACCGCGACATCAAGCCGGCGAACATCCTGGTCACGGCCTACAACCGGCCCGCGCTGACCGACTTCGGCATCGCGTCGACCACGGGCGCGGTGAGCGAGGCCGCGGGCATGTCGATCCCGTGGTCGCCGCCGGAGTCGTTCGGCGACCCGCCGCAGGGCGGGGTGCGCTCCGACGTGTACGCGCTCGCCGCGACGCTGTACACGCTGCTCACCGGCCGCAGCCCGTTCGAGAAGCCCGGCCAGCGCAACAGCGGCGCCGACCTCATCGCGCGCATCGAATCCGAGCCGCTGCCGCCGCTCGGCCGTGCTGATGTGCCGGAGAGCCTCGGCCGGCTGCTCGAGCGCGGCATGGCGAAGAATCCCGACGACCGCTTCGGCAGCGCGGTGGCGTTCGCGCGCGCACTGCAGAAGATCCAGATCGAGCTGAGCCATTCGGTCACGCCGATCGACATCGTCGACGACCACCAGCCCGAGCCAGACCACGACGATGACGACGACGGCCTCACCCGGGTGCGCGAGGTCGTCAGCATCGACCCCAGCCATACCGCCACCCGGCCCTCGGCGACGACGAGTCCCGTGCTGCCGCCCGCAGGCGTGCCAGCCCCCGGCCCGCGCTTCGACGCCGTCCCGGCGGCGGATCCGTCCGTCACCGATCAGACCGTGATCCGGGTGCCGCAGGACGCTCCCACGGCCCCGGCTCCCGCCCCGATCGCGCCCCCGGCCTCCGTGCCAGCTCCGGAACAGGGCGACGACGCCCCGACCATGCTGCGTGCTCCGCGCACGGTCAGCCCGCTCGCCGGCGCCCCCGTCGTGCAGGATGCCGGCCCCGAGCTCGTGTCCGGGATCCCCGCGGCTCCCGCGCACAGCGCGACCGGCGCCCTGGCCACCGAGACCCCCGATGCGCCGAGATCCCGCAAGGGCCTGCTCTGGGGTCTTGTCGCCGTCGTGGCCGCGATCGTCCTCATCGGCGGATCCGTCATGACGGTGAACATGCTCAACGCGAGTCCGCCCACGCCGAAGCCGAGTCAGTCCACCGACGTGAACCCCGTGGATCCGCTCGGAGACATGGCGGCGGCGCCGAAGGATGTGGCCGGCACGCCGGACGGTGGTGGCGGCGTGCACTTCACCTGGAGCAACCCGAAGCCGCAGACCGGCGACTCCTACCTCGTGACGGTGATCACGCTCGCCGGCGACGGCGACACCACGAAGGTCGAAAAGCCGGAGATCACCGTCCCGGCGCAGGCCGGCGGCCAGACCTGCGTCGACGTCGTGCTGCGCAGGGAGAACGGCTCCGGCTCGTCGCCGGTGCGGGGGTGCACGAAGTGATGTCTCAAGATCCCGAGGTCACGCAGGATCCGTCCCGCGCGCGTATGACGGTCGAGTTCGCGGGCGAGTACTTCCCGCTCCAGCAGGGCGGCCGCTTCGTCGTGGGACGCGAGGGCGACCTGTCCATCGACGACAACCTGTTCCTGCACCGGCACTTCCTGGAGATCGCCGAATCCGGCGGCCTCTGGTGGCTGGCCAACATCGGTGCGCGGCTGCAGGCGACCGTGACGGATGCGACCGGCGGCGTGCAGGCCTGGCTCGCGCCGGGCGCGCGCCTGCCCCTGGTGTTCGCGACCACGAGCGTCGTGTTCTCGGCGGGGCCCACGACCTACGAGTTCACGATCCACTCCTCTGAGCCGACCTTCCGCGAGACCCGGCGCGAGCGCGAGGTCGACGGCGATTCCACGATCGGCGAGGTTCCGCTCACGCTCAGCCAGAAGCAGCTGCTGCTCGCACTCGCCGAGCCGCTGCTGCGCCGCGATGGCACCGGCATGAGCGCCATCCCGTCCAGCGCCGACGCCGCTGCGCGCCTGGGCTGGACGGTGACGCGGTTCAACCGCAAGCTCGACAACGTCTGCGACAAGTTCGACCGCATCGGTGTGCCCGGCATGCGGGGCGGTGCGGGCGGATCCGCCACGAACCGGCGCGCACGCCTCGTCGAGCACGTGATCGCCTCGCGCCTGGTCGCCAAGGCCGACCTCGCGCTGCTCGACGTGGCCGAGGCGGATCCGACCGACGCGGAGTGATCCGGCCCGGATCCGGCGCCTCGCAGGCATGGGGAGTCCTCCCCATCGACGGGGTTGTGGTGGGGTTGTTAGGTTCTTCTTGTCGGGCCGGTGGGGTCCGGTCCAATCGATTACCGGAGGTGGATGATGGCCGATTTCGGTGCGTCTTATGCGGAGATGGAGCAGGTGGCTTCGTCGCTGTCGCAGGCTCGTGATGACATTCAGGGTCAGCTGGACACTCTGAAG
>NZ_JBFTIW010000004.1:0-1004851 GCF_056395125.1 Microbacterium sp. 10L49 | reverse complement strand
CACGTGGTCTGGTGTTTGAGGACGTGGTGTCGGCGGCAGAGTCCGCCGAGGTTGCCTTCTTCGGTGGCGCCGCCGTAGGCGGCGTCGATGGTGTGGTCGAGGTCTTGGGCGGTGGGTGGGAGTCCGCAGGTGGGGAATCGGCAGCGGGAATCGCGGGCGTGCAGGAGTCGGCGTAGGTCGGCGGTGGGGCGGTAGTGGTCGACGGCGAGGATCGCCCCGGTGACGGGGTGGGTGAGCACCCGTTCCCACGCCGTCGCCCCGCCGGCGAGGATCTGGGCGGTGTGCGTGTCGATGGGCTGCCCGCCGGCGAGTTCGCCGGGCTGCTCCACCCGGATCCCGAACGCGCCGCCGAGGCCCGCGCCCGCAGTGTCGGTGGCCATCGCCGTGAACACGGGGATCGTTACCTCCACACGTGCTTGGATCGCCGACAGCAGCCCCGCGGTCGTGTCGTGCCCGGACGGGGTGCCGGTGAGCAGGGTGTCCGCGCACAGGTCCGCACGGAGCTGGTCGATGCTGCGGTCATCCGTCGGATCACCCAGCATGTCCGGATCCGGATCCCCGTCCGCGGTGGCGTCTTTCGCGGCGGTCGCGTTCGCGACCATCACCGTTCGAGCCTGTTGGCTGAGCCGGTCGTAGATCCCATCGATCACCGCGGCGGCGTGGATCATCCCCAGGATCTTCTGCCCGTCCGGGAGTTCCTCCCGCCACACGGTGCGCTTCTCCTGCGCCTCCCGGTGCCGTTCCGTCAACGACCGCGGCGCCAACCGCTCCGCGACGCGCTCGACCACTCGCTTCGCCCGGTGCGGGGTCTCACCCTCGCACGCGGCGACCGCCGCCTGTTCGAACTCGGCCCGCACCTCATCGCTGTCGAGGCGGGCTCCGGCATCTTGGATGAGGCGAACGTGGGCGGCGTTGATCCGCGCGTTCGTGAACGCCTGCATCGTCGCCGGGAACCTCGTCATCAGCTCCGCGGCCCGCACCATCCGCCCCTGCACCACCCGATCCGACATATGCAGCACCGCCGCCAACTCCGCCGCGACCGACCGTGACGCGAGTTCCGCTGACTCGCCCCGCACCCCGGACGCACCGTCCGCCGCGGCGAGGTCTTCAGCGAGCCGCTGCGCGACCGCGAGGTGCGCCTCCTTCAACGCCTGCAACCGGATGATCGTCGCCTCCGTCGTCTGCAGCCCGTCCACCAACGCGGCCAGCACGAGCACCGGATCCACCGGATCCACCCCGGGATCCACCACCGTGCCAGTCGAGCTCGTCATACCCCCATTCAACCCGGGGCCACCGACATTCCAGGCTTGAAAAGGGCCCGATCAGGATCGGAAACGATCACGAACAGATCACGACTTGAAGAATCTGGATTCCGCGTCGCGCGAGTAGTTGCACGGCGCCAGATCTGCGGGTGGGTGACGGGATCATCCGAACGATGCCAGCTTCGCCACCCTTCCTCCAGCGCGGCGACTCGCATGCCCCGTGGCCCCTCGTCAAGGGCTTCCGCGCCGGCGTCCGCCTCTCGCTACGCTCGGACCATGGGCACCCACAGCGCCTCCGAGCACGCACCGACGCCGAAGCCGGCCGCGGCGAACAAGCCGTGGCTTCCCCGCACGATCGATGCCGGAATGGCCCGCGTGCTGCGCTGGCGGGTCGCCCGCGCCTGGCTGCTGTACGCGGAGAAGCACGGACCCGCCCTCGCGGACGGCATCACCTACCGCGCCCTGTTCAGCGTGTTCGCGGCGGTGCTGCTGGGCTTCTCCGTCGCCGGGCTCTGGCTCGCCGGGAATCCCGAGGCTCTCGCCGCTCTGGTCTCCGCGGTGGACGCGGTCGTCCCCGGCCTGGTCGGTCACGGCGGCATCGTCGACCCGGCCGACATCCGCGCACCCACCGGCCTGACCATCGCCGGCGTCGTCTCGCTCGCGGGCCTCATCGGCGCCGCGCTCGGCGCGATCGGATCCCTGCGGGTGGCTCTGCGCACCCTCGCCGGGAGGCTCGCCGACGAGGTGCTCTGGTACGGCGTGATCCTGCGCAATCTGGGACTCGCGGCCGGGATCGCGATCGCCTTCGCAGTGACGGCGACGGTCACCGTGGTCAGCAGCGTCGGGGTGAGCTCTCTCGCCTCGTTGCTGGGCGCGGAACGATCGGATCTCGCGACCTGGATCGAGCGGATCCTCGCCGCCCTGATCGTCTATGCCCTCGACGTCGTCGTCATCGCGGGGCTGTTCGCGGTCCTCTCCGGAGTTCGATCGCCCGCGAAGGTGCTGTGGTCCGGTGCCGCCCTGGGCGCCGTCGGGCTCCTCGTGCTGCAGCAGCTCTCCAGCCTCTTCGTCGGCGGCGCGCGGGCGAACCCGTTGCTGGCCTCGTTCGCCGCCCTCATCGCCCTGCTGCTGTGGCTGAACTTCTCGGCGCAGGTCGTGCTGCTCGCGAGCGCGTGGATCATCACGGGGGTCGAGGACGAGGAGGATCGCGTCACGGGGCATCCGCGTTCGCTGACGGAACTGCGCCTTGACCGGGCCGAGCGGTTGCTGGTTGCGGCGCAGACCGAGCGGGACGCGGCGCGCACCGCGCTGGGCACGGAGCAGCCGGAGGCGCTGGCCGAGCGTGACGCGGCACGCGCCGAGGCCGAGCCGTCCCCTTCACCGGCGCTCCCCTGGTACCGGCGCCTTCTGCGCCGACCGCGGGGAGCACGCTCCTCCGCGTCGCACCGCCGCTGAGACCGACGGCTATGAAGCGGGGCAGGTGCCGTTCTCGAGCAGTGTCGGATCCGTCGTGATCGCGCTGTCCGCGGAGAACGTCGCCACCAGCGCGCCGGCATCCACGTGCAGCCCGCTCAAGTGCACGCCAGCCGGCAGCCTGTCCGCGATGCAGAGCTTCTGCGTGGTGAACAACGGCTTCAGCGCCGCACCGAACGGGGACGACGCGACGGTGTCGGGGTCGACGGTGATCGCACCGATCGTCGCCGACGTCGGTGTGAAGGTGAGCTCGCCGTCCGCAGCCCCCGGCGTGAGCGCGAGGGCGAGTGGCACCGTCGCTCCGAAGAGCTTCACGGATCCGGTCGCCGTGACATCCTCGCCGTCCAGCGTCACGGACTCGATCGGCGTGGATCCGGCAGCCGCCGTGATGGCCTTCTCGAGCTGATCGGCCGTGATCCGGAACGTGCCCCTCGCGCTGCCGAGCGCGCCGCCGCGGATCGGCACGCCCGTCGCGTCGACCTGCACGGCGCTCGTGATGGGTCCGATCGCGACGCTCTTCGAGGAGATGCGGACATCGTCCAGGCGCCCTGCGACGAGCTGCGGGAGCACGATGCCGCCCACGGCGACGTCCATCTGCTGATCCGCGGGGAGCTTCAGCGCGGTGATCGCCTGCGAGCGGATCTGCTGCGCGACGACGGCGCGCGCCACGAACTCGCCGCCCACGACGAGCGCCGCGAGGACGACCACGACGATCCCCAGCACCCAGGGCCAGCGCGCACGCCGACGCGGCGGCGGCACCGCCACAGGGGCTGACGGCAGCGGGGGCCGAGGCGGCGCGGTTGCCCCCGATGCGGCGTCGCGTGGCAGCGGTCCCGCAGCCGAGGGCGGCGGCACGGCGACGGGTTGCTCGAGACCGAGGCCCCGCGGATACGGTTCCGTCGGGTGCGTACCCTCCTCCGCGCCGCTCACGTCACATCCGCTCCGGCGCGGACACCCCGAGCAGGTCGAGCCCGTTGCGCAGCACCTGGCCCGTGGCGTCGTTCAGCCACAGGCGGGTGCGGTGCACGTCTTCGATCGGGTCGTCGCCCTGCGGGATCACGCGGCAGTTGTCGTACCAGCGGTGGTACAGCCCCGCGAGCTCCTCCAGGTAGCGCGCGACGCGGTGCGGTTCGCGCACCTCGGCGGCGAAGGCCACAATCCGCGGGAACTCCTGCAGCGCGCCCAGCAGCGCCGACTCGGTCTCGTGCGTCAGCAGCTCGGGCGCGAACGCCGACCGGTCCACGCCGGAGTCAGCCGCGTTTCGGGCGACGTTGTGCGTGCGCGCGTGCGCGTACTGGACGTAGAACACCGGGTTGTCATTCGTGCGCTTCTGCAGCAGCTCCGGGTCCAACGAGAGCGGGGAGTCGGCCGGCGAGCGCTCGAGCGAATACCGCAGCGCGTCCGTGCCGAGCCATTCGCGCAGGTCGTCCATCTCGATGATGTTGCCGGCCCGCTTGCTGAGCCGGGCGCCGCCCACCGAGACCAGCTGCCCGATGAGCACCTCGACATCCTTCTCCGGGTCGTCGCCGGCGGCGCCGGCGAGCGCCTTGAGGCGGTGCACATAGCCGTGGTGGTCGGCGCCGAGCAGGTAGATCTTGTGCTCGAAGCCGCGGTCGCCCTTGTTCAGGTAGTACGCGGCGTCGGCGGCGAAATACGTGTACTCGCCGTTGGAGCGGCGGATCACGCGGTCCTTGTCGTCGCCGAAGTCGGTGGTGCGCACCCACACCGCATCGTCCTGATCGAACACGTGCCCCTGCGCGCGCAAGCGGTCCACGGCCTCGTCGACAAGGCTCGGGCCGCCGTCCTCGCCCTTCGCATGCAGGATCCGCTCGGAGAACCAGACATCGAAGACGACATTGAACTTGGCCAGTGATTCCTGCTGCTCGGCGAGCTGGTACCGGTAGCCGAGCTCGCGGGCGACGTCGAGCTGCACCTCGGGGTCGAGGGCGAGGAAATCGGGGCGATCGGCGAGAACGCGCTGCGCGATGTCGGTGATGTAGCTGCCCGCGTAACCGCCCTCGGGGGTCGGCTCGCCCTGAGCTGCGGCCACGATGGATCCGGCGAACCGTTCCATCTGCGCACCCGCGTCGTTGATGTAGAACTCGCGCGCCACGGTGGCCCCACTGGCGTCGAGCAGACGCGCGATCGCGTCGCCGAGAGCGGCCCAGCGGGTGTGCCCGATGTGCAGCGGCCCGGTCGGGTTCGCGGACACGAACTCGACGTTGATCGACCGGCCCGCCTGCGAGTCGTTACGGCCGTATGCCTCGCCCGCATCCACGATCACCTTGGCGAGGGCGCCGGCCGCGCCCGCTTCGAGGCGCACGTTGAGGAACCCCGGCCCTGCGACCGAGGCCTCGGCGATGCCGTCCACGGCGCCGAGTCCGTCGGCGATCTGCTGCGCGAGCTCGCGCGGATTCGTGCCGAGCTGCTTCGCGAGGCGCATCGCGATGTTCGTGGCCCAGTCGCCGTGCTCGCGGTTGCGCGGGCGCTCCAGCACGATGTCGCCCGCGGTGAGCGGAAGGGGCTCGCCACCTCGTCGCTCGTCCGCGATCGGCGCGAGGACGGACAGGATCGCTGTGGCGAGAGCTTCGGGATTCATAGGGTATCGATTCTAGGGCGTGTCCCCTTGCGGAATCGTCGTGTGCGGGGCGGGATCCGCCAGCGGAACCCGAGCCCGCATCGCCTCGGCGATCCCCGCGCGCACACGCGCCAGCGTCTTCTCATCCACCCGGAGTCCCGCGTGGCGGAGGGCGAGCATCGTCGCACCCGCGGCGCCGCTGTCGACCAGCACGAACGGCTGGTCGCCGAAGGCTGCGGTCACATGCGCGCGCAGCACCCGCTGCGGCGCGCCCGGCCTCGACACGATGCTGCCGCCGACCACGACCGGCCCCGGTGCTGCCTGCACGAGCTCGATCGTCTGCGCCAGCTGCTCGCCCGCCTCCTGCAGGATCCGCTCCGCAACCGGATCCTGCTCCTCGGCAGCATCGAACACGAGCGGAGCGAAGGCCGCAAGCTGCACGGGCCGCTGCGCATACAGCACGCGGATCAGCTGCTCCAGGCCGACCGGTCGCCCATCGCTCCCCCGGCTCAGAGCGCCCTCTCCGGCGATGCCCGCCGCCTGGAGCACCCGCGGGGTGAGGACGGTCGCGGGGCCGAGTCCGTCCAGCTCCGCCACGGCGGCGGCGGCCCCCGCACGCCCGATCCAGAAGCCGCTGCCCCGGTCGCCCAGCAGCCAGCCCAGCCCGTCCGCCGTCGCAACGATGCGCCCGCCCTCCACGCGCACGGCGCTCGCACCCGTTCCGCACACCACGCCGTACCCGACCGGCGCGACGGCGCCACTCGCGTACATGGCCAGCAGATCCGATTCGAACCACAGCGCGCCCGCGAACCCGTTTTCCTTCAACGGCTCGAGGATCCAGTCGGACGCACCGCCGCGCGCATCATGACCGGCCATGGCGACGACGATCTCGGACACCTCGGACAGGCTGGCACCACCTGCGGCCAGGGCGGGGGCGATCGCGCCGCGGACCTCGGCAAGGGCCGCAGGAATACCCGATGAAGTGGGATTCCCGCTGCCGCCGCGACCGAAGCCGACGACGCGTCCTTCGCCGGTCGCGAGCACCGCTCTCGTGGAGGTGCCTCCTGCATCCACACCGATCACGAGCATCTTGCACCCCAATTTGTTATCTGCCCTACTTGATTTTTCACCCGGGACCTGATGAGAATGTTTTTCACCCGAACCCCGTCGTAGCACGACGCGTTTTCACCGGAGGCTATGGTGCCACTCATGCAGGATGTCGGCAACGAGTTGTCGATCACGCAGCGCATCTCGCTGCGGCGTCCTGCGATGCCCAAGGCCATGGCGAAGATCGCGGCCGTGATCGCCGCCCACCCCACAGCCCCGGTCGAGCTGACCATCACCGAACTCGCCGACCAGGCCGGCACCTCGGCCGCCACCGTCACCCGCTTCTGCCGCGCGATCGGCTTCGAGGGGTACACGCAGTTCCGCGTCGGCGTCGCGGCCGAGTCGGGACGAGGCGATGCCGGCACCACGTGGCGCACCGACATCGCGGACGACATCGGGCAGGACGACCCGGCCGACCGGGTGCTGCTCACGCTGCTCGGACTGCACACGCGCAGCATGGAGGTCACGACCCGCCTGCTGGATCTCGACGATGTCCAGCTCGTCGCACGCGCCATCGCCGAGGCGCGGCACGTCGACATCTACGGCGTCGGCGGCAGCGGCGTCATCGCCGACGAGTTCCGCGGCCGGCTCTACCGGATCGGCGTGAACGCGCATTCCTGGTCCGATGTGCACGACGGCCTCACCAGCGCGGTGCTGCAGGACGGTTCCTCGGTCGCGGTCGGGATCTCCAACACCGGCAGAACCGAAGAGACCATCGAGATGCTCTCGCATGCGCGCGCCGCCGGAGCCCTCACTGTCGCGATCACGACCGATGCCGACTCCTGGCTCGCCGCCAGCGCCGACGTGGCCCTGATCACCGCCTCGGAGAACCCGGCCCAGCGCCCCGATGACCTCTCCATCAAGCACGCGCAGCTTCTCGTGGTCGATCTGCTCTACGTCCTCGTCGCGCAGCGCACACTCGGCGAGGCCGCGACACGTCTCGCGGCCAGCGCGATGGCCGTCTCCGCGCACCGACGTTCCTCCGCTCCGCACGAAGCCCGCCGAACCCCCCGCACGAAGGAGTCCACCCGATGAGCGCCTCTCCCCTGGATCTGCTCCGCGAAGCCGAGACGCGCCTCGAGCGCCTCGCCGCCGATGCGGAGCGCGGCGCGCTGGATCCGGCCATCGACCTGCTCGTCACCGCATTGCGCGACGGCGGAGTCATCCAGGCGTTCGGCACCGGGCACTCCGAGGCGTTCGCGATGGAGATCGCGGGGCGCGCGGGCGGACTCATCCCGACCAACCGCATCGCGCTGCGCGACATCGTGCTGCACGGCGAACGCACCGCCGACGTGCTGACCGGCTCCCTCGAGCGCGAGCCCTGGGTCGTCGACGAGCTCATGGCGGTCTCCCCCGTGGCCGAGAACGACGTCTTCGTGATCGCCTCGAACTCCGGCGTGAACGGATCCATCGTCGGCGTCGCACTGTGGGCCAAGGAGCACGGTCACAAGGTCATCGCCGTGACCAGCCTCGAGCACACCGCCCGGGTCGAGCCCAAGCACCCGAGCGGCAAGCGTCTCAGCGAGATCGCCGATGTCGTGATCGACAACCTCGCCCCCTACGGCGATTCGACCCTGAACGTCACCGAGACCATCTCGGCCGGCGCGATCTCGTCGATCACCGCCGCGTTCATCGCTCAGCTGCTCACCCTGGGCGTCGCCCGCGCGCTCACCGACGCCGGCGAGGTTGCGCCGATGTACATCTCCGCGAACATCCCCGGCGGTGACGAGCACAATTCCGCGCTCGAAGCGCGCTACCTCGAGCGGCTCCGCCGCGGCGCCTGAGGGCGCCCACAGACTCATCCTCTCCCTCACCCTCACCACCCACTAGGAAGGCAAGAATCACATGGAAACCAGAGATGCTTCCATCAGCCGTCGCTCGCTGCTGCGCGGGGCTGCTCTCGCAGCGGTCATGGTGCCGCTCGGCGTCAGCCTGGCGTCCTGCGCTGGTCCGAGCGGCTCCGGCGGCGGCAACGCCGGTGGCGGCACGAAGTCCGCCGACAACCCGTTCGGCGTCGCAGCGAACTCCAAGGTCGACGCGGTGATCTTCGACGGCGGCTACGGCGTGGACTACGTCGAGAACGCGGCGAAGATCATGGGCGGGAACAAGAAGCTCGGCGGCGCGACCGCCAAGATCTCCCCGTCCACCAAGATCGCCCAGGAGCTGCAGCCGCGGTTCGTCGGCGGCAACCCGCCGGACCTGATCGACAACTCGGGTGCGAACTCGATCGGCTGGAACACGATCCTCGACCAGCTCGAGGACCTGTCCGATGTGCTCGAGTCGAACAACCTCGAGGGCACCAAGATCAGCGACACGCTCTACGGCGGCGTCAAGGATCCCGGCACGTTCGACGGCAAGTTCGTCGCGATCAACTACTTCATGACGGTGTTCGGCCTGTGGTACTCGTCGAGCCTGTTCGAGAAGGACGGTTACAAGGTCCCGACCAGCTGGCAGGACCTGAAGGACCTCGGCGCGGCGGCCAAGGCCAAGGGCAAGTACCTGTTCGTCTGGGGCAAGGAGGCGGCGACGTACTACCAGACGCTCGTCATCGACTCCGCGGTGATCCAGTCGGGCGACGACGTGCGCCTGCCCCTGGAGAACCTGAAGGAGAACTGCTGGTCGCACCCGACCCTGCAGGCGATCCTGACGATCCTGTACGACCTGATCCAGGCCGGCTACATGAAGCCGGGCGGGTCGGGCACCCAGTTCACCCAGGCGCAGTCGCAGTGGAGCCTGGATGAGGCCGCTCTGCTCTACCCCTCGGGCTCGTGGATCGAGAACGAGATGAAGAAGCAGACCGCGGACGGCTTCAAGATGATGGGCATCCCGGAGCTCCCGCTGGACGACAAGCAGACCACGCCGAAGGGCACCATGCGCGCCGAGGCCGGCGAGCCGTTCATCGTCCCGACCAAGGCGAAGAACGCGGCCGGCGGCAAGGAGCTGCTGCGCACCATGCTGTCGAAGGATGCGGCGACCTGGACGGCGCAGCAGAAGTTCGCGCCGACCATCGTTAAGGGCACGGTGCCGGACGACGCCTTCGGCTCGACCGCGCTCGCATCGCAGATCAAGATGCTGGACGCGGCCGGCGACAACGTGTTCACCATCAAGTCGACGAACCTGTACGGCATGAACTCGGACCAGCTGCCGATCTGGAACTCGTTCCTCGACGGCAAGATGACGGTCGATGAGATCACCAAGCAGCTGCAGGCGCTCGTCGACAAGGTCCGCAACGACAGCTCGGTGAAGAAGATCGAGATCAAATGAGCAATTCAACAGTCAGCGGCGGGTCTGCACTGCAGACCGCCGCTGTGGTTACAGCACGCTCGGGGCGGCGCAAGCCGCCCCGAGCGGGGCTCCCGCGCAAGATGACTCTGGACTATGCGTCGTTCCTTGCGGTCTTCCTGGTGCTTCCGGTCGCGATCTTCCTGATCTTCGTGATCTGGCCGTTCATCCAGGCGGTCTACTTCTCGCTGACGAACTGGACCGGGTTCTCCCCGCAGATGGGCTTCGTCGGCCTGGACAACTTCGTGAGGCTGTTCCAGGACGGCGCCTTCATGCAGGCGATGGGGAACAACATCCTGCTGGCGATCGTCGTTCCGCTGATCACGATCATCATCGCCCTGGTGTTCGCGAGCCTGATCACCGTCGGCGGACCCAGCCATGGTCAGGTACGCGGTCTCAAGGCCTCGAGCTTCTACCGGGTGGTGTCGTTCTTCCCCTACGTGATCCCGGCGATCGTCATCGCGATCCTGTGGAACATGATCTACGCGCCGAGCGGCCTGCTCAACGGCATCCTGGGCCTCTTCGGCATCGACAACAACCAGTTCGCCTGGCTCGGCGATCAGCGCACGGCGATGCCCGCGTCGATCTTCGTGATGGTCTGGGGCATGGTCGGCTTCTACATGGTGCTGTTCATCGCCGCCATCAAGGGGATCCCGGCGGAGACGCTGGAAGCGGCCCGCATCGACGGCGCCGGTCGATTCCGCACGGTGACCTCGATCATGCTTCCGCAGATCCGCGACAACGTGCAGACCGCATACATCTATCTGGGGATCGCGGCGCTCGACGCCTTCGTCTACATGGCAGGCCTGAACTCGACCGGCGGCCCGGGCAACAGCACCCTGGTGATGAGCCAGTACCTGTTCCGCACCGCCTTCGAGAAGGGGCAGTTCGGTCTGGCCAGCGCCATGGGCGTGGTGCTCGCCGTTCTCACCCTGGTGTTCGCCGGTCTCGTGATGGGTGTGTTCCGCCTCACGGGCGGCAAGGATGAAGGAGGACGCTCATGAGCGTCGAGACCCGCGCAGCGATCACGATCGATCCGGGCGCCCGGCAGGTCGAGCACAAGACGAAGTCCACCGCGAGCGACAAGGTGGTCGGCGGGGTCTCGCACGTCATGCTGGTCATCTGGGCGATCATCGTGATCCTCCCCCTGGTGTGGACGATCATCGGCTCGTTCAAGACCACGAAGGAGATCTTCAAGTCGCCCTTCGGGCTCCCGGCGAACTGGAACTTCGACAACTACGTCACGGCATGGGTCGGCAACAACTTCGGTCGCATGTTCCTGAACACGATCATCGTGGTCGGGTTCTCGCTGTTCCTGGTGATGCTGCTGGGCGCGATGTGCGCCTACGTGCTGGCACGGTTCTCCGTTCCCGGCAGCAGGGTGATCTACTACCTGATGCTGGCGGGGCTCACCTTCCCCGTGTTCCTCGCGATCGTGCCGCTGTTCGGCATCCTGCAGAAGATCGGTCTCCTGGGAACGCTGCCGGGCCTCATCCTCACCTACGTGGCATACGCCTTGCCGTTCACGGTCTTCTTCCTGTACTCGTTCTTCAAGTCGCTGCCGTACGAGATCCAGGAGGCGGCCTACATGGACGGCGCCAGTGAATGGCGCACGTTCTTCCAGGTGATGCTGCCGATGGCCAAGCCGGGCCTCGCCGCGATCGCGATCATGAACTTCCTCGGCCTGTGGAACCAGTTCCTGCTGCCGATCGCCCTGAACCCGAACCAGGACAACTACGTGCTGAGCCAAGGCATGGCCGCTTTCGCCTCGTCGGCGGGCTACTCGCTCGACTTCGGTGCGATGTTCGCGGCGGTGATGATCACGATCATCCCGGTGCTGCTCATCTACATCTTCTTCCAGCGTCAACTGCAGGGATCCGTCTCGCAGGGCACCTCGAAGTAGTCCATGGGACGGATGGGAACGACAGGAACCCATCCGTCCCGCCACCTGTCCCACCACCATCCGCCCGCGGCTGTGAGAGGGCGCTCGCATGCGCGCCCGCTGCCCGCAGGCACACGTTCTGGAGCACGATGTCGATCTCCGCAGATACTGCTGCGCACCACCCGACCCCCGCACAGTTGCGCTGGCAGCGCGGCGGTATCGGGGTCTTCCTGCATTTCGGCCTGAACACGTTCGCCGGCGTCGAATGGGGTGACGGAACACTGCCGGCCGCGAGTTTCGACCCGCGGCTCCTCGATGCACGGCAGTGGGTGGCCGCCGCGCAGCTGGCGGGTGCGACGTACGTCGTGCTGACGGCCAAGCATCACGACGGCTTCTGCCTGTGGCCCACATCGACCACCGCCTACTCCGTGGCTTCCAGCCCGTGGCGGAACGGCAAGGGCGACGTGGTCCGGGAACTCGCCGATGCCTGCGCCGAAGCCGGGATGGGCCTCGGACTTTACCTCTCGCCGTGGGACCGTCACGAGCCGCGTTACTCGGATCCTGCGGCGTACGACGACTTCTATTGCGCTCAGCTCACCGAACTGTGCACCCGGTACGGCGACCTCGTCGAGGTCTGGTTCGACGGCGCGGGGTCGGCCGGCCGGAGCTACGACTGGGAGCGGATCGTCGAGGTCGTGCGCACCCACCAGCCCGAGGCCGTGATCTTCAACATGGGCGATCCCGACATCCGCTGGGTCGGCAATGAGGACGGCCTCGCCGCTGATCCCGTCGAGTACGTGGTCGACGTCACGCGCAACGATGTGCACACCGACGAAGTGCTCGACTTCGGCGAGCGCTATCTGCCCCCGGAATGCGACGTCTCGCTGCGCCACGGCTGGTTCTGGCATCCCGACGACGCCCCGAAGAGCGTGGAGCACCTCCTGGCGATCTACTACCGCTCGGTCGGGCTGGGCGCCAACCTGCTGCTGAACGTCCCCCCGAATCGTGACGGACTCATCGACGATACGGACCTGGTTCGGCTGCGGGAGTATTCGCAAGAGCGGGAACGCCGCTTCGGAACGCCGCTGCCCGCCGCGCTCACGCCTCTCTCCCCCGGTCGCTGGAGGGCCGACTTCGGCTCCGACGTCCACATCGATCACCTCGAGCTCGTCGAGGAGCTCGAGAACGGTCAGCGCGTCGCCGCGCATCGCATCCTGGCGTCCGGAGTGGAGGTCTGCTCGGGTCAGACCATCGGCGCCGGCCGATTGCACGCCTTCCCCGGGCGCACCCTGAGCGCGGTCGAGATCGAGGCGACCGGCCCCGATCCCGTGCTCCTGTCCGTGCGCGGCTTCCGGACCGGGAGCGAGAGCATCCCTGTCCCCCCTTCCGTCGAGGAGTACCGGGCGGCCGACGGCGACATGATCCTCATGTGACCGCGCTCACGGGAAGGCGGGCTCTTGGCCCGGCGTCACGCCGGCCGCTGCGAGGTCACATCGATCGTGACGGCGCCGGGTCGGGTGCACGCACCCGACCCGGCGCCGTCACTCGCCTTATCCCCTACCGCACGGTCAGCGTCACGTACTGCGAGGCGTTGCCCGCAGCCTGCTGCTCGAGGCGCATCCTCTCGTTCACGTACTGCAGGGTCAGGCCGCTGTTGCGGTTGACCAGGCGGTAGGTGGTGGATCCGTCCAGCGAGGTGCCGTCCGTCGCGACGCGCTGCAGGTACCACTGATCGCTGCCACCCGGCGCCCCGAGGCCGGCCGAGGTCAGAGGCTGGGCGTCGGCCTGCGGCGCCCCGACCGTGACGACCGCGTCGACGGCGCGCTGCTCGGCCGGCGCGGATCCGGACACTTGGAGGTCCTTGCCGGTCGCGGCATCGACGATGCGGTAGAAGCCGCTGTTCTGGCTGCCGTCGCGCACGTCCTTGACCGGCTGGAACTTCCAGGTGGACACGCCCGTGGCCGCTCCGTCCCCGCCGTCCAGCCCGGGTCCGCGGTTCGCCGTCACGGCCTTGCCGCCGACCCGCAGCACGTAGGCGGAATCTCCGGACACCGCGTTGCCGGCCGTGTCCCGCGGGGTGTACTCGGTGCTCACCGCGGCGGATCCGTCGCCGGCGGTCTGCGCGATGTCGAACACCTTGGCGGTCAGATCCGAGATCGTCAGGAACGAACGGCCGGTGACGTTCTGGTTCGTCAGGCTGCCGTTGTCCAGAGAGGTGAGGTAACCGCCATTGGATCCGGCGGGCATGAGGCCCACGACCTTCCAGGAGTTCGGGTCGCCGAGATCAGCCGTCTCGTAGACGTTCCCGTCGTAGCCGACGATGCGGTACAGCCCGGAGAACGCGTTGTACGAGATGGCCGACTCGTTGTTCGCCGACGGCAGGTACAGATGACCGGTGTTCGGATCCTTGTAATACGCACTGTTCGTGATGAGATCCACGGTCTGGGAGGCACCGGTGGCCGGATCCGTCTGCGTCACGTAGATGCCGCCCGTGACGACCTTGACGCCGTTCTCGTACTTGTCGTCGACCGCCTTGAGCGTCAGGTCCTGGCCGGTCACGTCGTCGTGGTACGACACGGTCCGGTCCGGCGCAGACTCCGCTGTCGCGTTGTTCACGATCGTGTGCGTCAGCGTGTTCGCCGTGTAGGTGTTTCCGGACGCGTCGGAGAACACGATGAGGTGATCGGCGGCGACCTTCGCGGCCTGGTACGACGCGGTGGCGTTGTCGCCGGATCCCTGCCAGGCGATGAGGTCGGTCGCCGGGTCGTACACGACGTTCAGCCCGCCGACGGAGTTGACGTTGCCGTCGATGCCGCCGATGCCCGGCTGCGACCACGAGCCGTTGTACCACTTCTGCCAGGTGCCGCTGGCCATGCCGCCGCTGATCGGCGCGCGGGCCATCTCGGTCCAGCTGGCGAGGGTCGAGGAAGCCGGCTTCTTGTAGATCTTCACGTTGTACGTGATGTAGAAGTAGCCCGTCGAGTAATCGATGAACAGCCGGCAGCCGGAGTTGCCGAACGGATACGACTGACCGGGTGAGGCGGCGCTGTCGATCACCTGATCGTCATCCCACGCCGAGGTGAGCGCCGGCCCCTGGTACTGCCAGGAGGCGCCTTCGTCCTTCGAGGTCGCGAGCAGGATCCGGTTGTTGTGGTACCCGGTCGAGATCTTCTGATCGACCGTCGCGTCTGCACCCTTGGTCTGCCAGGGATCGAACTGGAACTCGTCGTTGAGCAGCGCGTGCCACGTGCCCTGCGGATCCACCCAGACGCCGATGACGTCGCAGTGGTCGTCCTGCTGCGGCGACGGGATCGGGAAGGTCGGATCCTTGTCGAGCTGGTAGCAGATGGTGCCCGCGTCGGCATAGTACGCGGGCGCCTGAACCTTCTGCGTCGTGGTGCCCATCCCTGCGGACACCGCGCCCATGTCGGTGTTCGTGAACGTGCGCGCCCAGGCGTTGCCAGGGTTCGTGTTGTAGGACGTGAGCGCGTTGCTCCAGTGGAATTGGCCGTCCTTGCCGAGATACGCCGAGCCGGCGATGTCGCTGGTCAGACCGCCCTTCATGGTGGTGGTGCCGGCCGCGACGTACTGCGGCGGAGCCGGGGTGGTGCCGGCCTGCGCGGTGGCGGGCAGCGCGAGAGCGAGGACGGCCCCTGCGGCGAGCGCCGGGGTCAGCCGTCGCCAGCGCGCTTTGCTTTGCGCGGTGCGGTGTTGTTTCATGGTGGTGCCCTTTCCTGTTCCTCTTCGAAGCGGAGGGTTTGGGTGTGTCCTTCCCGTTCCCCACGTCGCAAGCGCGGAACGGGAAGGCGCCCGCTCATGCGTTCACACGAGCGCGACGTCGGGGTTGGGCTCGCGCAGGCCGCTCTCCGGGTCCGCAGGCGCGATCTCGAGGGCGAGCACGGTCGGCATGCCCGTGGCGGCGGGGGCCGCGAGCTGGGCGGTGTGGGCGTCCAGTTCGGTGAACGACACGGCGGTGTCGTCATCGAGTGCGCGCACCCCGCGCAACGCGACGCCGGGCGGCAGCGCGATCGTGAGGATGCCGGAGACCGGGATCCGGGTGACGATCGCGTGCACAAGGGCGGATCGTTCGGCTGACTCCTCCGCCTGCAGGGGCATCGTGTAAAAGCCCCACCCGGGGTAATCCCACCCTTCAGCCGGCCCGCTGCCGTGCACGGCTGCCCGGTTCACGGCCATCCAGGCGCCGACCTCGTCGGCCAGGGCGACCTCGACGGGGGCGAGCGAGCCGTCGCCGCGCGGCCCGAAGTTCAGCAGGAGGTTGCCTCCCAGGCTCACGGTCTGCGCGAGCTGCTCCACGACCTGCGCCGGCGTCTTGCGCCCTCGCTCCGCCCAGGCGGAGTCATGGAAGCCCCAGCTCGCCTGGGTGAGGGTGGCGCAGGCCTCCCAGTCGTGCACGGCGACCGACCGGTCCCACGGCGCGGGGAGCCGGCGCTCGTAACCGCTCTCGTAGTCGCCCATCAGGGCGCCGTTGGAGTCGAAATGCCGTGCGCCCCTGTCATCGGCGCGGAGACGGCTGTTCACGATCGCGCCGGGGATCCGTTGCTTGAGCCGCTGCTCGATCTCGTGGGTCCAGCGCCCGTTCGCCTTCACGGACTCGTCCCAGGTGCCGTCGAACCAGAATCCGCGCACCTGCGGGTATCTCTCCGCCAGCTCGAGCAGCTGGTTCGTCGCGAAGTCGAGATAGCGGTCGAACGCCACGCGATCGTCATCGGACTCGATGGCGTATCGCCAGTCCGGGTGATGCCAGTCCAGCACCGAGTAGTAGAGGTGCGTGGCGAGACCTTCGGCGCGATACGCGTCGAGGATCTCGCCGAGCACGTCGCGCCCCGAGGGCGTGGCGGCGACGCTGAAGTCGGTGTACGCGCTCGGCCACAGGCAGAAGCCGTCGTGGTGCTTCGTGGTGATCGTGGCATAGCGCGCGCCCATGCGCTTCGCCGTGCGGGCCCACTCCGCCGGGTCGAATCCCTCCAGCGTGAAATCGGCGGCGAGCGCGCCCCACTCCTCCCGGCTCACGTGCGCCGAGTGCATGAGGAACTCCGCGGCGAACTCGATCGTGCGCCCCTGCCACGTCCCCGCGGGGATCGCATACAACCCCCAGTGCACGAACTGTCCGAACCGATCGGCACGGAACGCCCGCATCGTCGGGTCCTGTCGGCGCCCCTCCGGTCCCGCGCCGTAGCGCAGCTCGATCATCGGGCCTCCCCCCGAGGACCGGTGAGGCCCGGGTGCTCGTCCCATGGGACGAACGTCGCCAGGTCGAACTCGGAGGTCGCGCCCGAGGCCCACGTCAGGCGCACGAGGGTGCCATCGACGTCCACCCGCACCCGATCGCGCCACTCCTGCGGGTCGACCGCGCCGCCGCGTTCGAGCACGTGCAGGGTGGCCACGACCGTGTTCCTCGTGCTGGTGCGGCCCTGCAGGGCGGGAGTCGCGGAGTGCGAGCCCATCGCGTTGGCATCGCGGTAGGCGAACACGCGCGCCCGCTCGGGGCGACGGCTTGCATCGTCGGCGACGGCGGGCCGAGGAGCGTCCCACCCGTGCAACCCGATCACCGCGGAGAGCAGGCCGTCGCGGCCCTGCGCCCAGGCGCCGTCCTCGAAGACGCCGGTGGCCAGCTCGGCGTCGTCGGCGACCGCCCAGCCGCCCTCGCGCATCGGCCACGGCCGATCCGTCTGAACGAGATGCGCACGCACCTCGGCGGTGCCGTCGCCCGCGGTCACCGTGGTCACCGCGGTCCCAGGCAGCGCACGGCGATGCAATTGCGGTACGTGCACGGATCCGGCGAGATCCCCCTCGACCCGCGTGGCCCGCAGGGAACTGCGCCTGCTGCCGGCGCCCTCGTCGTCGAGCAGCGCGAAGTGCGAGTCGATCGCGTCGACCCAAGCCGGCCCCGTGCCCGGTGCGGTGTGCGTCGAGTACGCGAACTTCGCGTAGTGCGGGTCGTCGCGGTCCTCGTCCTCGCCGACGGGCAGCGTGGCGTGATCCGAGCCGTGGTTCGCCATTCGCACGATGCCGTCCGAAGCTCCGCGGAGCACCCACCCCACGGGCTCGATCGGGGCGGTGAACGAGCCGAGATCGGAGGGCTGGGCCTCCTCGATCGCGGTCCAGACGGGAGCCGTCTCGGGCTGGGCCAGCCCGAGGAATCCGATGCCTGCGAGATACGGGGATCCGAAGCCGCTGTAGTCCTGGCACATCGGCTCGAACTCGCCGTACCACCCGAGCGTGAGCGGGCCGTCGGCACCGACTCCCTGCGCGGTGAAGCGCGAGAGCACTCCCGATGCGATGCGGCGGGTCTGGCCGGGGCTGAGCGCGCTCACGCCGGACGCCTCGGCACACCAGAGAGCGGCCAGCGCCGCCGTGCGGTAGGTCAGCGAGCGGCCCTGATGCAGGAGCGAGCCGTCGGCGGCGACCATGTGGGCCTGCGACGCGGTGAAGTCGTGCAGTCGTTCGAGATACCGCTGCCCCTCCGCGGTGTGCACGGTGTCCGTCATGCGGTACCAGGCCCACAGGTAGGGATGGATGGCCCAGGCGTTGTAATAGTCGACCGCATGCTCCGGCCCGTCCGTGTACCACCCGTCGCCGAGGTACCAGCTCTCCACCCGCGCCACGTTGCGCCTCGCGTGCAGACCGCGCACGTCTTCGCCGACCGCGCGCAGGAAGCCTTCCGCCATGGCGGGGAACAGCTGCCAGTTGTTCTGCCACACCTCGCAGCGGGCGTGATGACGCAACCAGTTCCCGATCTGGAGCTGCTCCGGCCGGGTGAGGCCCGACCACAGCCGATCGCGGCTGATGTGCAGGGAGAACGCGATGTTCGCGGCCTCCACGATCGAGTTCGTGATCCCCGTCAGCGGCAGCCGGCAGCTGACCCCGCGGGGCCACTCCTCCTCACCACCCGCCCGGGTGCCGGCCAGCAACGCCCGGGAGTAGTAGTCCAGGTGCGCCTGGACGGCTGGATCCGCGGCGTCGGCGGCGCCCGCGATCCGCGGCGCCGCGAGCAGGAACGACCGGCCCACGGTCTCCATCCCCTCCCGCCGTACGCCGTCGCCGGTGATCCTTCCTGGCAGGCGCGGCAGGGCGCCCTCCGGACTGGCAAAGCGGCGCACCTGGCTCAGCCAGTCGTCCGCCACCGCCTCCCACTGCGCCCTGCCCCAGCCCGTGAACGGGGAGAGGACAGGATCCATCGCGATTCTCGTCGAGATGTCTTCCCTCACGGTTCCCTCTCCCCCGCTGCCCTCTCCCACGTTCACGGATCCGCTGCCGCTCAGGCGGACGGCGACGGGCTCGACGTCCGCCCGTTCAGCGCGCTCTCGAACTCTTTGCGGATCGTGTCTCCACCGGAGCTCTTCCACGTCGAGATCGCGCTCTTGACGTCGCTCAGCGAAGCGCGGCCGGCGATGAAGTTGGTCACCGCGTCCGAGACGGGCTTGGCGATCGTGAGCCCCTGCTTCGCGTTGGTGGGACTGAACAGGCCGACGGTCGGATCCGGGACGCCGATCGGGACGAGCTTCGAGTACGCGTCGTGAAGCACCTTGATGGCGTCGGGGAACTGCGGCGAGTACAGCGTGTTGGGGCCCGCCGCCAGGTACTTCCACGGCACGGCCGTGTTCAGCGCCGCCGCAGGCGTCGGGATCGGGTTGCCCTTGCCGTCTCGGGTGTAGTCCGTGCCCTCGGCACCGTAGTTCATCAGGAGATACTCCTCGCTGCCGAACGGCGCAGCCAGGAAGTTCGCGACCTGCAGGACCTGCTTGATGTGATCCGCACTGCCCTTCTTGACCATGGTCCAGGCGAAGTCGATGTTGTCCAGCCACACCGTGGCCTTGCCGCCCGTGGCGCTGAACGGGATGAACGGGGCGACCTTGTTCGCGGGGTTCGCCGCGGGGACGGTCTGCTGGTATCCGCCCGGTTTGCCGAATGCCGGCAGCCCGTCGTAGATCTGCGCGACCTGGCCGGAGATGAACGCGTTCGACATCTGCGACTTGGTCCAGCCCTCGCTGCCGGGGGCGAAGCATCCCGCGGCGTAGAGCTTCTGCACGAAGGACACCATCTCCAGATACTCCGGCGTCTCGATGTCCTTCACGAGCTTGCCGCTCTTCATCGTCCAGTTGTAGGGGACGTGGAAGATGTGCTCGAACGGGATGAGGCCGAACTTGGTGCTGCCGAGGGCCCAGCGGTTCGCTCCGGTGAGCTGCTTGGCGAGGGCGAGGTAGTCGTCCGCGTTTTTGATGGTCGAGGTGTCGGTGACGCCCGCGGCCTCGAAGAAGGTCTGGTTGATGAAACCGGATCCGCCGGTCATGCCGCGCGGGATCGGGATGCCGTAGAGCTTGCCGTTCTGCACCGCCGGCTTCCAGAACGCCTGCGGGATGTTGGCGAGGTTCGGATAGTCCTTGGACTTGTCGCCCGCGAGGAACGGGGTGAGGTCCTGACACGCGGATTCCAGGAAGCCGATGATGTCGGCGATGGCCGCGCCGTCATTGAGCATCAGGTCCGGCATGTCCCCACCGGCGATCACGGTGTTGAGCTTGGTGTCGTAGTCGTCACTCGAGACCGCGGTGATGTCGACCGTGCCGCCGAGACGCTTGTTGATCTCCTGCCAGGCCGGGTTGGAGGCGGCAGGCGTCGGCGGCGGGCCGAAGATGTTCGTGATCGCCGTGATCTTCTGTCCCTTGAGGAAGGGCGCCGGCACCGCGCGGAACGGCTTGGCCGGGTAGTTGAAGAAGGCCGCTGGAACGCCCTCGGCGGTTCCCGCGAGGTCGGGCGTGGCCCCCTTCAGCGGGATGTACTTCGGCAGCACCGACGCCGAGGCCGCGGAGGCGTTCAGTGCGCCCTTGGTGCCGCAGCCGGCGAGGGAGCCCGCGGTGACGACGCCGAGGACGCTGAGGGCGGCGAAGGACAGGAAGGTCCGCCGGTTCGTTTCGAGAGCCACGTTGGGCTCCTTTCTGTACAGGGAGGTGGATCGATCGGGTGGAGCGGGCCTCAGCCCTTGACGGCGCCGGTGAGGACGCCCTTGGTGAAGTACTTCTGCAGGAAGGGGTAGACGAGCAGGATCGGGATGACGCTGATGACGACGACGGCCATCTGGATCGCCTGGGACGGCGCCGAGATCTCGCCGACCGAGGCGGTGTCGAGCGGCGATCCGAGCAGCACGTACTGGCGGAGGATCATCGACAGCGGCCACTGGTCGCTGTTCAGGTAGAGCATCGCGTTGAAGAACGCGTTCCAGTAGGCGACCGCGTAGAACAGCCCGACCACGGCGAGCACGCCCTTCGACAGCGGCAGCACGATCTTGACCAGGATCCGGAAGTCGCCGGCGCCGTCGATCCTCGCCGCCTCGAACAGCTCCTGCGGCAGCCCCATGAAGAACGACCGGACCACGACGAGATTGAACGCCGAGATGAGGGTGGGCAGCACCAGCGCCGCGTAGCTGCCGAGCAGGCCGAGCTGCTTGACCATGAGGAAGCTGGGGATGATGCCCGGCGTGAACAGCATCGTGAACAGCGCCGTGAGCAGGATGAATTTGCCGAAGGCCAGATCGCGCCGGGACAAGCCGTAAGCCATGCCGACGGTCGCGGCGAGCGAGCACAGCGTGCCGATCACGGTGATGAGCATGCTGCGCACGAGGGCGGCGGTCACGATGCCGCCGGAGAAGATCGTCTCGTAGGCGGCGAATGTCGGGTGCAGCGGGAACAGCACCAGGCCGTTGGCGTTCGCGATGTCGGTGCTGTCCGAGAGGCTCGTGGAGAGCACTGTGAGGAACGGGTAGATCGTCGCCACGCAGATCAGCGTCACCACGACGGCCTTGCCCGTGATGCCGAGACGGCTGGGCTTCTCCATCCAGGCCGGCCGCGCCGATTCAACGCTGCGGTTCTTGCGTCGGGTACGGGGCATGACGACCGCTCTGGTCGTCAGCTGCACGTCACTTGCCACTGGAGTACACCCCTTCCTGGCCGAACAGATGAGCGACCTTGTTCGCGCCGAGCACGAGCGCGAGGCCCACGGCGCCCTTCACGAGACCGACGGCCGCAGCCGGGCCCCATTGCCCGTTCTGGATGCCGTGGTAGTAGACCCAGGTGTCGAGCACCTCGCCTGCTCCCGCGCCGACGTTGTCGCGCTGCAGCACGATCTGCTCGAAGCCGACCGAGAGGATGCTGCCCAGGTTCAGGATGAGCAGCAGGATGATGACCGGCATGATCCCGGGAATGGTGATGGTCTTCATGCGCTGCCAGGGACCGGCGCCGTCCACGGCCGCGGCCTCGTACAGTTCCTGGTCGATGTTCATGAGCGCAGCGAGGAAGATGATCGTGCCCCAGCCCGCGTCCTTCCAGGCGGATTGGATCGAGACGAGGAACGGGAAGAACCACGGGGTGGTCATCGCCTGGAACGGCTTCATCCCGAGCGCCTCCATGAAATGCGGCACGACGCCGGTCGCACCCAGCACCTGGCCGAAGATCGAGACGATGATGACCCAGCCGAGGAAGTGCGGCAGGTAGACGACGCTCTGCACGAACTTGCGGATCCGGTTCGACATGATGCTGTTCAGCAGCAGGGCCAGCACGATCGGGATCGGGAAGAACAGCACGAGCTGCAGGCCGGTGATCACGAGGGTGTTGCGCAGCGCCTGCCAGAACGTCGGATCCGCGAAGATCTTCACGAAGTTGTCGAAGCCGACCCAGGCGCTGTCGATGAAGCCGAGGTATGGCTGGTAGTCCTCGAAGGCGACGATGTTGCCCGGCAGCGGCAGCCAGTGGAACACCACGAAGTAGAGGAACCCCGGGGCGATCAGCAGCAGCATCATCCGGTCGCGCTTGATCCGCGCCCAGAGGCTGCGCTTGCGGTGCGCGGGGGCGTCGGTCGGCGCTGCCCGACGGCGCCCTTTCGGCGCGGGACGCGCGGAGGGCGCATCCGCGGCGCCACTGACGGGAGGCGTCGTGCTCTGCACGAGCGGCTCGCTGTAACTGCTCATCTTCGACCTCGACCTGCCACAGGGAAACTTCATCGTCCTCGGCAAGAGCTAGAAAGCGCTTGCTGTGCTGCGAACGTACCCGACGGATCTGCGAGTGTCAACGATGCGACCATGTTTCGGCGAAACATTGATTTTCATGGTTTCTGAGCCTGTGGGATTCACCGCGGGCTGGACCGAACGCATAGTATGCGCTTACTATCTGGATGCAGAAAGAAAGGATCGCCGTGGATCACAACCCCTCGACCGCCCACCCCGCCGCCGTGATCGTCATGGCGGAGGACTCCTTCGCGGAGGTGTTCTCCAGGGAGGCGCTCGCGCGACTGCGGAACACGGTCGAGATCGCGGGGCCGCTTCCGATCACGGATTTCGCGGCGCCCGCCGCCCGAGAAGCTCTCCGCGAGACTCGCGTCATGCTGACGGGCTGGGGCGCCCCGCGCATCGATGCGCACGTGCTCGACCTCGCCCCTCGACTCGAGGCAGTGGTGCACACCGCCGGCACCGTGAAGACCTTCCTCGACGCCGAGGCGTTCCGCCGCGGGATCAGGGTGAGCACGGCCGCGGCGGCCAATGCCACACCGGTGGCGGAGTTCACACTCGCCGCGATCGTCTTCGGGCTCAAGCGTGCGAGCCGGTTCGCACATCAGCTGCGCACCACGCGGCGACATCGCATCGTCGACGGGATCCCCCCGATCGGGACCAACGGGGTCACGATCGGGATCCTCGGCGCCTCGAGGGTCGGGCGTGAGGTCATCGCCCTGCTGTCCCGGCTGGATGCGCGGATCCTGGTCTGCGATCCATATCTGACCGCGTCGGAGGCCGCGCGGCTCGGCGTCGAAGTCGTCTCCCTTCCTGAGCTGTGCCGTCGCAGCGACGTGCTCACGCTGCACGCTCCCAGCACGCCGGACACACGCCGCATCATCGGCGCTCGCGAACTCGGGCTGCTGCACGACGGCGCCCTGATCGTGAACACCGCGCGGGGCGCCCTCATCGACACGGACGCCCTGTCCGCGGAGCTCGTGAGCGGACGCCTCGACGCGTATCTGGATGTGACGGATCCGGAGCCGCTGCCGGCGGACTCGCCGCTTTACGCCCTGCCGAACGTGGTGATCACGCCGCACATCGCCGGCGCGCTCGGCAACGAGATCCACCGGCTGGGCGACTCGGCCGTGCGCGAGGTCGAGCAGTACGTTGGTCGAGGGATCCTCGCGCACGAACTCCGTGCCGACGAGCTGGCGTACACCGCCTGATCGAAGCAGAGCACGACGCGAGAGAGCGGGCCGCCGGCCCACGAACGGAGGATGGGATGACGACGCAGGACGATCGCGCCACGGTGGGAGCCATGCACACCGTGACCATGTCCGATGTCGCCGAGCGCGCGGGCGTCTCCTCGGCCACCGTCTCCCGGGTGCTCAACGGCAACTACCCGGTGGCGCAGGCGACGCGCGACGCCGTCAACCGGGCCATCGATGACCTCGGCTACACGGCCAACGCGCACGCCAGAGCGCTCGCAAGCTCGGCGACGCACAGCGTCGGCATCATCGTGAACGACCTGGTCGATCCGTTCTTCTCCTACATCGTGCGCGGCGTCGAGCAGGAGGCCGCCGCCACGCGCCGGCTCTGCATCGTGGCCGCCTCGCAGGGCGACGTCGATCGCGAGATCGAGCTCATCGACCGCATGATCAGCCAGCGCGCCGACGCCGTGATCGTCGTCGGCGGGGGGTACGACGATCCCCGCGCCCGACGCCGGATGGCCGAGCGCGCGCGGACCCTGGCCGGCATCGGATCGACGCTCGTGCTGTGCGGCCGCCCCTCGGTCGGCGAGCAGGCACCGACGAAGATCGTCGGCTACGACAACGAGGGCGGCGCCTTCGCGGTGACGCAGCACCTCATCGCCCAGGGACACCGCCGGATCCTCTACCTCGGCGGTCCGATCGGCCTCTCCACCAGTGTCGCGCGTCTGGCCGGCTTCCGTCGCGCGATGCAGTCCCACGGCTACGAGGTGCCCCCGGAGCTCGTGCACCAGGGGGCGTTCGGACGCCGTTTCGGCCACGCCACGATGGGCGAAATCCTGGACGGGAACCCGGGGATCACGGCGGTGTTCGCGGCGAACGACCTGGTCGCCGCCGGCGCACTGGACGCGATGACCGCACGCGGCGTGCGCGTGCCGGAGGACATCTCGCTCGTCGGCTACGACGACATCCCGCAGTCCAGCGAGCTCACCCCCAAGCTCACCACCGTGCACGTGCCGCTCGAGGACATGGGGCGCGAGAGCGTGCGCCTCGCCCTGAGCCGCACCGACGACGCCTTCGGCCGCCATGCCGACGGCGAGATCATCGTCGGGACGCGCCTCGTCGAGCGCGAGTCCGTCGCTGCGCCGCGCACGACCCCGTGGGCGCCCGGGCGCTGATCCTACGGCGACGATCAGGCCAGCTTCGCTGCCCACACGACGAAGGGCCGCCCATCCGGGCGGCCCTTCGTCGAAATGCGTGCCCCCGACAGGAATCGAACCTGCGACCTACGGTACCGGAAACCGGCGCTCTATCCGCTGAGCTACGGAGGCGTACCGAACGAGCCTAGCATCGGATCCGCCTCCTCTCCGACCGCGCAGGATCCCGGTAGTGTCGCGAGAAACCGACCGATCGATGAGGACCCGATGAGCGCTTCCGTTCCCCCGGCACCCTGGCCGCACACGGCCGTGGAAGAGCCCCGCGTCCCCCGAGGAACGCCGGTCTACACCGCCTGGGGATGGGTGAGTGCCTGGACTACCGTCGCCGGGGTCGCCGTCTCGGCCGTCTCGCTGTGGCTGATGACCGGCCCGATGCTCAGCTACGTGCGACGCGTGGCCGAACTGAGCGGCATGGCCGCCTCTGGGACGAGAGTGCAGCCCGGCGTCGTGTCCGGGATCATCTTCGACCTGATGCCGGGGATCGTTGCGGCGTCGATGCTCGGCACGCTTCTGGGCTGGGCGCTCTATGCGCTCGCGATCGTCGCCGGGTACCGCGATTACGTGCAGCTCGGCCGGCTCGGCTACCCGAAGCGCTTCCACTGGGCGTGGAGCTTCCTTTCGCCGGTGTATCCGATCGGCCGTGCCGTCGTGGTGCGCCGGCAGGCGGGAAGGGGCTCGGCCACGATGTGGATCGCCCTTGCCGCGACTGCTGCGAGCTTCCTGCTCACCATCGGATGGTCGTTCTGGCTGATGTTCGCGATGTTCGATGCCATGCGCTCCGTGATGGGCACGATCGTCTGACCGGGTCACAACGCGGGGTCGGGTCAGAACAGCGCGATCACCAGCAGCACGACCGCGATCAGCGGGGTCGCTCCCTGCACGACCGCAGCGCGGGACTTTGAGCGGTCGGACAGGATGAGCACGAGCGCCGCGGCGAGCATCGATCCGGCTCCCGCGAGCATGAGCGCGATTCCGACACCGGCCGATCCCGCGCCGACGAAGACGATTCCGATCACCACCGTGATCGCGAGGAACAGGTTGTAGAAGCCCTGATTGAACGCGAGCGGTCGTGTCGTCTCGGCATCCTCGGCGGATGTGCCGAAGATCCGCCGCGTCGACGGATGCGTCCAGCGCACCGACTCCAGCACGAAGATGTAGACGTGGATGAGCGCGGCGAGCGCGGCGAACACGGATCCGATCAGCAGGAGCATGGGCCGATTCTGCCGCGCGCCGCGCACCGACGCGAGAGGCGCGCGCTAGCGATGACCTGAATGCACCGGAGCGGCGGTCGCGGGAGGCTCCCCGACCTCGTCGACGGTGTGCCCAGCGCACGGCATTGCGGTCACGCTGGCCCGCTCGATGCGAGAGACCGTGAACCACCGCATAGCGTCACGCAATCGGCACCATCCGACGAGGTACCACTGGCCTTGCGTGGATGCGAACAGGACGGGTTCGACGTCACGTGCGGTTGTCGTCCCGTCCCCCGCCGTGTAGCGGATGCGGACGACACGCTGATCCGCCATCGCCTCCTCCAGCGCCGACCTGATCGCACGCGAAGGCGCGAGAACCGCGTCCACCCAGACGCGCTCGGCCAAGGCGTCCGCCCGTGCGCGGGTCCGGGGATCGAGGACGTCCATGATCTTCCGGATCCCGGCTGCCGCCAGATCCGCGTAGGGGGCATCGGAGGCCGCCGACACGGCCGCCATGAGCGCGACCGCCTGCGCGGGAGACAGGCTGACCGGCGGCAGCGACGCACCCATCGCCATTCCGTAGCCGCCCCCGGGGCCCGGACGCGACCAGATGGGCGCACCACTGCTCTCGAGCGCAGCGAGATCTCTCTTGACGGTGCGAACCGACACGCCGAACTCTCGTGCCAGCCGCTCAGCGGAGCAGCCCCGGGATCCGCTGCGGCGCAGCATCTCAGACAGGGCGTGGAGTCGCTCTGCGCGCTTCACCGCGTCGCCGCCGAATATTTCATGACATAAATAGTGACATACACGTGCCTGCGGTACGCCCGAAGCTGGTGGCATGACACAGAAGACGGAAAGCCCCACCATCCTTCTCATCGCCGGCCATTGGCTGGGCGCCTGGGCATGGGACGACGTGCGCGAGCACCTGGACTCCGCCGGCTCTCACGCCGTCGCGATGACGCCGCCGGGTCTCGACCCCGACGACCCCCAACGGGCCGAGAGGACTCTCGACGACCAGGTCACGGCGATCCTCGACGTCCTGGCTCGAAACGGCGTCTCCGCGAGCAAGCCCGCGATCGTCGTCGCTCACAGCGGGGCGAACTTCCCCGTCTCCCTCCTCCTCGACCGGCACCCCGAGCTCGTCCGTCGGGTGGTCTGGGTCGATTCCGGACCGGTGGCCGCAGGGAGCGCTTTCGCCGCTGACCTCCCGGAGGACGTGCAGGACCTTCCACTCCCCGCGTTCGACGTCCTCGCGCAGCAGGCGAGCCTCGAGGGACTCAGCGCCGAGGTCCTTGCACGCTTCCGAGCCCGAGCCGTCCCCGAGCCCGGCCCCGTGCTGCGCCAGCACGTCGATCTCGTGAACGGCGCCCGCAACGGGATCCCGACCACACTGGTGTGCTGCTCGATCCCGAGCGCGCAGCTGCTGGACCTGGCGCGAGGGGGCCATCCCATGTTCGCCGAGGTCACGAACCTCGAGCACCTCGACGTCGTCGACCTCCCGACCGGTCACTGGCCCATGTGGAGTCGTCCTCGCGACCTCGTCGAGGTCATCCGCTCGGCGGCGTCTCACACCGGTTGAACGGTGCGCGCTCCGACGGGGCCGATCCGTCGCAGCCGGCGGATCAGCCCCGCGGCACGCGGCGGTAGGTCAGATCGCGGATCTCGCGGCCCTTCGCGATGCCCTTGCGCTCGAACGCGGTCATCACGCGCCCGTCGAAGCGCTGCGCCCACTCCCCCTCGAACGCGCGCTCGAACTCGGGCGCCTCGTCGAGCACCTCACGCATCTGCAGCGCGTAGTCCTCCCAGTCCGTGGCGAGTCGCAGCAGTCCCCCGTCGCGCAGAGCTGCGCCCGCGGTGGCGCCGAAGCCCGGCCGCACCAGGCGGCGCTTGGTGTGCCGCTTCTTGTGCCAGGGGTCGGGGAAGAAGATCCACACCTCATCGGCGGAGCCCGCGGGAAGGTACGTGGCGAGCACTTCGGGCGCGTTCGCCTCGATCAGCCGCAGGTTTCGCACGCCCTCGCGCTCGGCATCGAGCATCGTCCTGGCGAGCCCCGCTCGGAACACCTCGACCGCCAGGAAGTCCCGTTCGGGGTGTGCTGCCGAGGCGGAGACGATCGCGTGCCCCTGGCCGGATCCGACCTCGACGGTCAGCGGCGCCTCGCGCCGGTACGCCGCGGCGACGTCGAGCCGCGCTTCGGGGTGCACCGAGGTCCAGGCCACGTTGCGCGGCACATCCAGCACGAAGAACTCGGCCAGTTCGGCGAAGGCGCGCTCCTGCGCCTCGGACATGCGGCCGCTGCGGCGGACGAACGAGACCGGCTCGTCACGGAAGGTACGCGGTTCGGGCATCCCTCCAGGGTATCCGCCGTCCGGCGTCGCGCCCGCCCGTCCTGCCCCGCGGGCGGAGCGGCCGCTCATCGTGCGCCGCCCGAGGCCGGCCCCGCGACGGGTTCCGTCACGAAGTCGATGAGCTCCTCGACGCGGCCGAGCAGCGACGGCTCGAGGTCGCGATAGCTGTTCACCCGCGAGAGGATGCGCTTCCATGCGTGCGCGAAGTCGGCCTGCGACGCGGTCGGCCATCCGAAGGCCCGGCAGATCCCGGTCTTCCAGTCGATGCCGCGCGGGATCTCGGGCCAGGCGCGGATCCCCATCGCTGCGGGCGTGACGCACTGCCACACGTCGATGTATGGGTGCCCGACGATGCGCAGATGAGCGCCGTGCGGGCCGCGCATGATCTGCTCCACGATGCGGGTCTCCTTGGAGCCGGGCACGAGGTGGTCCACGAGCACACCGTAGCGACGGTCTCGCCGCGGCGGAGCCGCGGCGAGCAGCTCCTCCAGCAGATCGACACCCTGCAGGTACTCCACGACGACGCCCTCCGCGCGCAGATCGTCGCCCCAGACCTTCTCCACGAGCTCCGCGTCGTGCCGGCCCTCGACGAGGATCCGGCTCGGCAGCGCGGTGCGCGCACGAGAGTCCCCGACCGCGAAGGATCCGGAGGCGGTGCGCTTGGTCCCGCCTGAGGCCGCGCCTGCCGCGCGAGCAGGGTGCACCAGCCGCACGGGCTCGCCATCGATCATGAAGCCCGCGCCCATCGGGAACAGCCGGCGGCGTCCCCGGTAATCCTCGAGCTCGACCTGTCCGCCCTCGATCCGGGTCACCGCCCCGCAGAACCCGTCCATCGCGACCTCGACCACGAGATCCTTCTCCGCCGCGACGTCCACGGCGACCTTCGCACCGCGCTCGCGCCAACCGCTCGCGAGCACATCGGATCCGTACCTGTCATCCATCGTCCCCAGCCTACCGAGAGCGCCCGTCTCCTCTCGGAGTCCTGCGGCCGGCACGGGCAGGAGAAACAAAGGGAGACACAGCCTAGACTCGCTCCTGGGGCCTGCCGGACCCCGGGAGGAGCGAAGATGCGCGCGCGCTGGGCTGTCGTCGTAGGTGTGGTCCTGGGTGCGCTCGGCATGTCGCTCGGATCCGCATCGGCGCTCGCGAGCACGGACGCGACGGCGCCCGCCCCGGCCTCGGCGCCGGTGACGTTGGGCTCGCAGTTCATCACCGATGAGGTCGGCGCGCTGGGCTCCTCAGAGACGGAAGAGCTCAACAGCCGGCTCGAGGACCTCAGCCGGTCGCAGAACATCCAGTTGTTCGTGGTGTTCGTCGACACGTTCTCCAACCCGGACAACAGCCAGGAATGGACGAACCAGGTCGCGGTCGACAACGGTCTCGGCCAGCAGCAGTATCTGCTGGCTGTCGCCACGCAGTCACGGCAGTACTATCTGTCCGCCGACAAGGCGGGTCCGATCCCGCTGTCCCGCGTGGACCAGATCTCCCAGTCGCTCGTGAATGATCTGCGCACGCAGGACTGGGCCGCCGCCGTTCGCACAGCCGCGGCAGGGTTCCAGGGATCCGGATCCTCGGGGACGGATCTGGGCGGGATCCTGTTGATCGTCCTCTGCGTCCTCGCCATCGTCGCCGCGATCATCGTTCTGGTGGTGATGCGCCGTCGCGCCGCCGCTCGGGTGAAGTCGGTCGCGACCGATCCGGTCGGGGATCCGCTCGATGCCATCAGCGATGAGGAGCTGGCCAAGCGCGCGGGCCTCGCGCTCGTACACACCGATGACGCGATCACGTCCTCCACCGAGGACCTCGGATTCGCCACGGCGCAGTTCGGCGACACTGCGACCAGCACGTTCACCGACGTGGTCGCCAAGGCCAAGAGCAAGCTCGATGAGGCGTTCTCCCTCAAGCAGAAGCTCGACGACGAGGTTCCCGACACAGACCAACAGCGTCGCGACTGGCACCTGCAGATCATCCGACTGTGCGAGTCGGCCGACACTGCGCTGGACGCGAACGTCGCGGCGTTCGATGAGCTCCGCAAGCTGGAGCAGAACGCGGAGCAGGCCCTCGCCCAGCTGAAGGCGCATCGCGCAGCCGCGGCTTCGGCAGTGGCTGCGGCCCCTGCCGCGCTGCAGGCGCTGGCCGCCGAATACGACGCTTCCGCTCTGCAGACGGTCGTCGGCAACCCCGCCGAGGCCGCAAGCCGGCTGGAGCTGGCCGACGCCAACATCGCTCAGGCCGCCGACCTCATCGGGCAGGGGAAGCGCGGTGAGGCCGCCTTCGCGATCCGCACCGGTGAAGAAGGCGTGCTGCAGGCGTCGCAGCTGGCAGCAGCGATCATGACCCTGCAGACCGACCTTGCCGCGACCGAGACACAGGCGCAGGCGCTCATCGCGAATCTCGAGCAAGACCTTGCGGGAGCCGCAGCGCTGCCCGCATCTCCCGAGCTGAACGCCACGATGGCGGCGACCCGCACCGCGCTGGATCAGGCCCGCACCGACGCCACCGGCACGGGACGCCGGCCCCAGGCGGTGCTGGAATCGCTGACGGCGGCCAACACCCGGATCGACAGCACCGTGGACGCGATCCGCAACGCTCAGCAGCAGGCCGAGCGCGCCCAGCAGGTGCTGGAGCAGACGCTCACGCAGGCACGCGCGGAGATCTCGACGGCGAACAGCTACATCACGACGCACCGCGGCGCGATCGGCCCCGATGCGCGAACCAGGGCCGCACAGGCATCCGCGGAGTACGACCAGGCCGAAGCTGCGCGTGTCGCGGATCCGAACGCAGCGCTGCAGCACGCGCAACGGGCGATCGCGCTCGCACGCGAGGCCACCCAGCTCGCCGCGGGCTCCATCGACTCGTGGGGCAACGACGGCGGCAGCTGGGGCGGCGGAGGCGGCGGAAGCCGCAGCGGTATGGGCGACGCGATCCTCGGCGGCATCATCGGCGGCATCCTGTCCGGTGGCGGAAGCGGCCGAAGCAGCGGAGGCTGGGGCGGCGGAGGCGGCGGCTGGCGCTCGAGCGGCGGCGGAGGCGGCGGATTCAGCCCCTCCAGCTTCGGCGGCGGCAGCCGCGGCGGATCGGGCGGCCGCTTCTGACATGCTCGGACACTCGACTTCTCCTGACGTGCACGACCCCATCGACCGGAAATCTGGAAAGGACATCCCATGACCAAGCAGTCCATCTTCGGCCGCATCTCCACCCTGGTGAAGGCCAACGTCAACGCCCTCATCGATTCCGCGGAGGACCCGCAGAAGATGATCGATCAGCTCGTCCGCGACTACACCAACAACGTCGCGGACGCCGAATCGGCCATCGCCGAGACCATCGGCAACCTGCGTCTGCTCGAGCGCGACCACCAGGAGGACGTGCAGTCCGCCGCGGAGTGGGGCAACAAGGCCCTCGCCGCCAGCCGCAAGGCCGATGACCTGCGCGGAGCCGGCAACACCGCCGACGCCGACAAGTTCGACAACCTCGCGAAGGTCGCCCTGCAGCGTCAGATCAGCTCCGAGCAGGAGGCGAAGACGGCCGAGCCGCAGATCGCGGCGCAGACCGAGATCGTCGACAAGCTCAAGACCGGCCTCAACGGCATGAAGGACAAGCTCGTCGAGCTGAAGAACAAGCGCAGCGAACTGCTCGCCCGCGCCAAGGTGGCCGAGGCGCAGACCAAGGTGCAGGACGCCGTGTCGTCGATCAACGTGCTCGACCCCACCAGCGAGCTGGGCCGGTTCGAGGACAAGGTCCGTCGCCAGGAGGCGCTGGCCCAGGGCAAGGCGGAGCTTGCTGCGTCCAGCCTGGACGCGCAGTTCGAGAGCCTCGAGGACATCGGCCAGCTGACCGAGGTCGAGGCCCGTCTGGCAGAGCTGAAGGCCGGATCGACCAAGCCCCAGGAAGCGCTCGAGGGCTGAAATGACCCGCTTCCTCGTCGTCCCGCAGTGGCAGGGCTCCCCTGCCCCGCGGGCGATGCTGCTCACCGAGGGGGCGTCGGCCATCGCCGGCGACCTCCCGAGCGCCCGCACGACGGTGCTGGAGGTCCCGCTCGAGGCCGGCGACGCCGAGGGTACGGGCGTGCACAGGCTCAGCAGCCTGCGCCGCACGAGGGAGCTCATCGAGGAAGCGATCACGGCGCATGCCGAGCCCACGCTCGTGGTGGGCGGTGACTGCGGCGTCAGCGTGGCCGCGGTCGCCGCCCTCCCTGGCGCACTGCACGACGTCGCGATCGTCTGGTTCGACGCGCACCCCGACCTGCACACCCCGGAGTCGTCGACCTCCGGTGCCTACGCGGGCATGGCGCTGCGCGCGCTGCTCGGCCACGACTCGTTCCCGATCGACGGCCCCGCGGGGCTCAGCGCGGAGCGCACGGTGCTCGTGGGCGCGCGATCCGAGGACGACGCCGAGAGCGCGTACCTGGCGGAGTCCGGGATCATCCGACTCGACGACCTCGAGGACGCACGGGCGCTGGCGCAGGCCGTGGCCGCCACGGGCGCATCGCGGGTGTACGTGCACATCGATGTCGACGTGCTGGATCCGTCCGAGCTCGTCGGAGTCTCGTCCGCCGTGCCGTTCGGCCTGCGCACGGCCGATGTCGTCGGCGCGGTGAAGGCGCTGCGCGAGCAATTGCCCCTGGCAGGCGCGACCATCGCCGGTTTCGCCCCGCGCTCCCCCGGCGACGCGGTGCAGGACCTGGGCGCGATCCTGCGTCTGATCGGCGCCCTCGCGTGATCGCGGGCGACGCCGCCCGCATCGCCGCGATCGAAGCCGAGGCCGCCGAGATCCTGGAGCGGTCCCGGCGTCGGGACCTGCGTCTGCCCTCGGTGCTGCTGCGCTCCCCGATCAGCCGTCTCGGATACGCCTGGGGCATGGCCGTGGGCTGGATCTGGGGCGGTCTGTGGAGCACCGGCCAGATCGAACGTCGCGAGGGGCTGTGGATCTTCCGCGGAATGCCCGCGTGGACCTTCGCGCGAGGTGGCGTCTGCGTCGCGGGCTGCTACCTCACCGGCGACGACGTGCCGGACGACCGCGTCCTGCGACATGAGGCCGTGCACAAGCAGCAGTGGCTGCGCTACGGCCTTCTGATGCCGTTCCTGTACCTGTTCGCGGGACGGGACCCGCTGCGCAACCGCTTCGAGATCGAAGCAGGTCTGCAGGACGGGCACTACCTGCCGAGGCGGTGACTCAGGACAGCCCGAAGCGCTCCGGTGCGGTGATCCGCTCGGCGGCCATGCCCAGCCGCTCCCGGAGGTGCTCGGCGATGTCGGCCGTGCCGAGGAAGCCGCAGAGCAGCGTCACTGTGGTGTGCTCCCCCGCGCCGTCGCACAGCATCTCGTCGGACCAGGCGATCGCGGCACGAGCTGCGGCGGTGCCGCGCGCGCAGCGACGCCCGGTGCCGGGCTCACCCGTACGCGAACTCCTCGGCAGCCAGGTGACGGTCATCCGCGGAGGTGCGGAGACCGTGGAGATGGAGTCGGCATCGGGCACCTCGATGAACACGCGGCCGGTCGCGCACAGTGGCAGCGTCGCCAGAGCCGCCTCCAGCTCGGCCAAGGATCCCTCGTCGGCGACGATCAGATGCTGGGCCTTCGTGGAGCGACGCTGGGCACGGCGTTCGGCGCGTGCGGTGGTGCGGATCGCGGTGGTCATGATGTCTCTACGATATCACCGCATGAAGGGTTGCCTAACCTACACCCGACACCGCCGCCGAGTGCCGTCAGTCGACCAGCGCGGCTCCCAGAGCGTCCAGCTCGGCACGGCTCAGCCCGGCGCCGAGCAGATAGTCCGCCGCCGAGCCGTGTCGCTCGTCGATGCTCTTCAGCAGGTCACGCATCACCGGCGCCGGCGACTGAGTCGCCACCGCAATCGCGTCGTGGGCGATCGGCAGCCGCTCCTCGAGCCACTTCGCGATCGCTCGGTTGCGTGATTCCGGAAGCTGCGAGGCGGTCAATGCGTAGTCGTCCACGATCGCATCGCGATCCGCGCCGACGGCGGCGAGCGCGAGCGCGACGCTGACGCCGGTGCGATCCTTGCCGAGCGTGCAGTGCACCAGCGTGGGCTCCCCCTCGGACAGGATCCGGACCACCTGGACGATGCGGTCCGCACCGTCCTCGACGATGTGCCGGTACAGGCCCGCGAGACTCACATCGCCCAGCAGGAACGAGGCGACGGACCCCGCGAACAGAGGAATGCGATCGATGCGCAGCCCGGGCAGCGCACACGGCTCGGCACTCGCCTCGCTGTCATCGCGGAGGTCGACGACGCGCGCGACCCGCTCGGTGAGGAACGAGTGCGCCTCCGGCCCGACGTGCGCGAGGTTCCCGGAGCGGAACAGCACCCCCTCGCGAATACGGGAGGTGCCGGCCGGAATGCCGCCCACGTCGCGCAGATTCGTGATGCCGGGTACGTCGAGCAGGATCATCCGCGCCTCCTCACCGTTCGCCGTTGCCGCATGCCTCCAGCCTAGGGTGTGTCCGCCGCGTCGGGCCCGGTACCGGGCGCCCTCCGAGCCGGCCGGCGAGCGGCAAGGACTCGGGGCATCCCTAGGATGGAGCAGGTGCGTGACGGGCGGCGAAGGGGCTGACGATGAGCGTGGAGATCGGGCGGCGCGGCGTCCTCGACGACGTCCGCGTGGCGGACTTCTCCCGTGTGCTGGCCGGCCCGTACGCGACCATGACCCTCGCCGACTTCGGCGCCGACGTGCTGAAGATCGAGCCGCCGGCCGGTGACGACACCCGGCACTGGCATCCACCCGTCGACGCCGACGGCACCGCCACCTACTTCGGCAGCGTCAATCGCAACAAGCGCTCCATCGCGCTGGATCTGACCCTGGACGCCGATCGCACCCAGGCACTGCGACTCGCCGGTACCGCGGACGTGCTGATCGAGAACTTCCGTCCCGGGGTGATGGAGCGGTTCGGTCTCGGCTTCGACGCCGTCCGCGCCGTCAATCCCGGCATCGTGTACTGCTCGATCACCGGGTTCGGTACCGGCACGGGCGCCTCGCTCGCGGGGTACGACCTGCTCGTGCAGGCCGTGGGCGGGCTGATGTCGATCACCGGCGATCCGGAAGGATCCGCAGCGAAGGCCGGGGTCGCGCTGGTCGACGTGCTGTGCGGGCAGAACGCCGTGGCCGGCATCCTGCTGGCCCTGCGCGAGCGTGAGCGCACGGGCCTCGGCCAGCGCGTCGACGTCAATCTGCTGCAGAGCCTCCTTTCGGCGCTGACGAACCAGGCGGCCTCGACGCTCGCCACCGGGGTCGCGCCCCGGCGTCTGGGCAACCAGCATCCGTCGATCGCCCCCTACGCTCTGTTCCGCGCCGCAGACCGGGACCTGGTCATCGCCGTCGGCAACGACAAGCAGTTCCGCGCGCTAGCCGTCGTGCTGGGACAGGCGGCGCTCGCGACCGATCCGCGCTTCCTCCGCAACGCCGACCGCGTCGCCCATCGGGATGCGCTCACGACGCTGATCGAGCAGGAGCTCGCGCACGCCGAAGCCGCGCACTGGATCGACCGGTTCCGTGCGGCAGGGATCCCCGCCGGCCTCGTGCACGACGTGGCGGAGGCGATCGCCTTCGCCGAAGGATTGGGGCTCGATCCGGTGGTCGCGCTCGGGGCCTCCCGCACGATCGCGAACCCGATCCGGCTCGGCGACGCCCCGGCCGCCTATCGCACACCGCCGCCCGCTCTGAACGACTCCGCGCCCGCCGCCTGGCGCACCGAAAGGACCTGAGATGACGACTGCTCCCCACATCGACGCCGTTTTCGACCTCGACGCTCTGCTCACCCCGGAGGAGCGCGACTGGCAGCTGCGCGCGCGGGCGTTCGCGCAGGAGCGGATCCTGCCGGTCATCGAGGAGGACTTCGAGAACGCGCATTTCCGCCGCGAGCTCATCGCCGAGCTCGGCGCCGGCGGATTCCTCGGCATGCACCTGACCGGCTACGGGTGTGCCGGCGCCGGCGCGGTGTCCTACGGCCTCGCCTGCCTCGAGCTGGAGGCGGCGGACAGCGGGTGGCGGACCTTCGTCTCGGTGCAGGGATCGCTGGCGATGAGCGCGATCGCGAAGTACGGCTCTGAACAGCAGAAGCAGGCGTGGCTGCCGCGCATGGCCACGGGCGATGCCGTCGGCTGCTTCGCGCTCACAGAGCCGCAGGGCGGCAGCGACCCTGCGGCCATGATCACCACGGCGCGCCGGGAGGGCGACGGCTGGGTGCTCGACGGCGCCAAACGCTGGATCGGGCTCGCCTCCCTCGCCGATGTCGCCGTGGTCTGGGCGCGCGTGGACGATCCGGCGTTCGGCGAAGGCGGGCGGGCGGTACGGGGCTTCCTCGTGCCGACCACGACACCGGGGTTCACCGCGACTCCGATCACGGGCAAGCTGTCCATGCGCGCATCCGTGCAGTGCGATGTCGCCCTCGAGGGCGTCCGCCTTCCCGCGGATGCGATGCTTCCCGGCGCCGAGGGGCTCTCCGGCCCGTTCGGATGCCTGAACGAGGCGCGCTACGGCATCATCTGGGGTGCGATGGGGGCGGCGCGCAGCTGCCTCGAGGCGGCGCTGGATCGCTCTACAAGCCGGGAGGTGTTCGGCAAGCCGATCGGGGCCAACCAGCTCACACAGGCCAAGCTCGCCGACATGCTCGTCGAGGTCGAGAAGGGCGTGCTGCTCGCCTTGTATCTCGGGCGCCTCAAGGAGCGCGGCGCGCTCACCGCCGCGCAGATCTCCGTCGGCAAGCTGAACAGCGTGCGCGAGGCGCTCGAGATCGCGCACCAGGCGCGCACGATCCTTGCGGGCGATGGCATCACGAACGCCTATCCCGTGATGCGGCACGCGGCCAACCTCGAGTCGGTGCGCACCTACGAAGGCACCGATGAGATCCACCAGCTGGTGATCGGTCGAGCCCTCACCGGATTGAGCGCGTTCTGATCTGGGATCTCGACTCTGACCCGAGGCTTCCGATGAGGTTAGAGCATTCCGCCTGCATAGGCTCGCTCTGAATTACTGCAAGTTACCTCCTGTGACGCTCCGAGCGCGCACTTTGATCCCTCATTTCACGTCGGCGACTGCGCGGGAGCACAATGAGGGCGTGTCCCACGTCACCCCAGAAGAGATCACCGAGTTCTCCTTCCTCGCCGGTCAGGCCGCGGCGCTCGGCGTCCCGATCCCACCGGTCGAACGCCTGAGCCTGACCCTCGCCGACGGTCGCACGCTGAGCGCGCTGCGCTACGGCGACGAGCCGGTCGAGGTCACCCTGCTGCACGGCGCGGGCCTGAATGCGCACACCTGGGACACCACGGTGCTCGCCCTCGGCCGGCCCGCCCTGGCGATCGACCTCGCGGGCCATGGCGACTCCTCCTGGCGCGACGACGCCGACTACACCGGCCGCACCCTGGCCGCCGACGTGATCGAGGCACTGCGCACCTGGACCGACCGCCCGCAGGTGCTCGTCGGCCAGTCGCTGGGCGGGCTCACCGCGGCAGCGATCGCCGCCCGCGCCCCGGAGCTCGTGCGCGAGCTCCTCGTCGTCGACATCACCCCCGGCGTCGACCAGAGCGTCGGCCCCGCGGCCCTGCGCGAGTTCTACCGCGTGGTCGACGCCGCCTCCCGCGACGAGCTCGTCGAACGCGCCCAGCAGTTCGGCTTCGGCGGATCCCGGGACGACACCGCACGCGGCGTGTTCCTGAACACGAGAGTCCGCCCCGACGGCCGCGTGGAGTGGAAGCACCACTTCGCGCACATCGCGGCTCGGCTGCTGGACGCGCCGCCCGCGACGGCATCGACCGGAGCGCCGTCCGCGATCCTCGGCGAGCACGGCTGGGCGGATCTCGATGCCGTCGTCGCCCCGCTCTCCCTGGTCCGCGCCGGTCACGGGTTCGTCTCGGACGACGCCGAACAGGAGTTCCGCGCACGTGCTCCCCGCGCACGAGTCCTGCACCTCGAAGGCAGCCACAACCTGCAGGAGACGGCCCCGGCAGCCCTCGCCGAGATCATCCGCACCGCCGCAGACAGCATCGGCCCTGAGCCCGTCGAGGAGCCCGGATTGTGACGCCGCGTTCCGCCGCCGAAGCCCGGCGCTGAACGGCCGCCCTAGGCTCGACCGCACACCGCAAGACCCGCACGCACCGCACATCGCACACCCGCACAGCACCCCACAGCACCGCCCGAGAGGATCCCCCGCATGCACCGCACCCGCGCTGCCCTCGCCTCGCGCCGCCGCGCGCCGCGCCGCGCCGCCGTCGCCCTGCTCACCGGCCTGACGGCCGCCGCCCTCATGCTGTCCGCCTGCACCGGATCCCCCGCTCCGTCGGGAAGCAGCGCCTCGGGAGCCGCCGACGCGAACGCCACGCTCACGGTGGGCCTCGTGCTCGAACCGTCGAACCTCGACATCCGGCACACCAGCGGCGCCGCGCTCGAGCAGGTGCTCGTCGACAACATCTACGAGGGGCTGGTCAGCCGCACGCAGGACAACAAGATCATCGACCGGCTCGCGAAGAGCCACGACATCTCATCCGACGGCCTGACGTACACCTTCGTGCTGAACGACGGCATCACCTTCCACAACGGCACGAAGCTCACATCATCCGACGTCGTCGCCTCGCTGCAGACCGCCAAGGACGACAAGACCGTCCAGGGGCACGCCGACCTCGCCGACGTCGCGTCGATCGAAGCCAAGGATGACAAGACGGTCGTCATCACGCTCACGCAACCCAGTCAGAACTTCCTGTTCAGCCTCACCGGCGCCGCGGGCCTCGTGTTCCAGAAGGGCGACACGACCGACCTGCAGGCCGCCGAGAACGGCACGGGGCCGTTCACCCTCACGCAGTGGAAGAAGGGCGATTCGCTCTCCTTCGCCCGCAACGACACGTACTGGGGCGCCAAGGCCGGCGTGAAGAGCGTCGTCTTCGACTACATCCCCGATTTCACCGCCGGCGTGAACGCCGCGCAGAGCGGCACGCTGGACGTGCTCACCGCGGTGGACGCGAACCTCGCGCCGCAGCTCGATAAGAACGGGACCTTCACCATCACGAAGGGCCGCACCACCGACAAGGGGACCCTCGCGTTCAACAACGCCAAGGCCCCGCTGAACGACCAGCGCGTCCGCGAGGCGCTGCGCCTGGCGATCGACCACAAGGCGCTGATCGAGGCGCGCGGCGTCGGGACGACCCTGTACGGTCCGATCCCCCAGCTCGACCCCGGGTACAAGGATCTGTCCAGCACGGCGCCGTACGACCCGGAGAAGGCCAAGTCGCTGCTCAAGGAGGCGGGCCAGGAGAATCTCGCCCTCACCCTCACGATCCCCTCGTTCTACGGCACGACGGTTCCGCAGCTGCTCACCAGCGACTTCAAGAAGGTCGGCGTCACGCTCACGGTGAACTCGGTCGAGTTCCCCGCGTGGCTGGACTCCGTCTACACCAAGCACGACTACGACCTCAGCTTCGTGCTGCACGTCGAGCCGCGCGACTTCGGCAACTTCGCCAATCCGGACTACTACTTCGGCTACAACAACCCCGAGGTGCAGAAGCTCTACGCGCAGTCGCAGACCGAGCTGGACGCGAAGAAGTCGGCCGACCTGCTCTCCCAGGCCGCCGAGATCGTCGCGAAGGACGCCGCGGCCGACTGGCTGTACGAGGATCAGACCCTGACCGCGGTGCGTTCCGGGGTGAACGGCTTCCCGAAGGACTCGATCAACTCGCGGCTGGATCTGCGCGGCGTCACCGTCACCAAGTAGCCTCAGCCCTGTGCTCCGCTACGCGCTCACCCGGGGAGCCCTGCTCATCGCGGGGCTCCTCGTCGCGAGCGCGCTGATCTTCCTCGCACTGCGGGTGTTCCCGGGCGACGTGGCGCAGCTGCTCGCGGGGAACAAGGCCACGCCGGAGCAGGTCGACGCGATCCGCAAGGGCCTCGGTCTCGATCAGCCGCTCGTGCTGCAGTACCTCGGCTGGATCGGGGGCGTGCTGCACGGCGACCTGGGCACGTCGCAGCTCAACGGCGCCTCGGTCGCCGCCGAGCTCGCCCAGAAGGCCCAGGTGACGGTGCCGCTCGCGACGCTGTCGCTGCTCGTCGCCCTGATCATCGCCATTCCCCTGGGCATCGGATCGGCCCTGCTGCGCGGACGCGCGGCCGGCACGGCGCTGAACACGGCGGCCCAGGCGGTCGCCGCCGTCCCGGTCGTCTGGGCGGGCATGATGCTGGTCGTGGTGTTCGCGGTGTGGCTGGGCTGGCTGCCCGCGCAGGGCTTCCCCCGTGGGGGCTGGGCGGATCCCGGCGCGGCGCTGCAGGCGCTGATCCTGCCCGCGTTCACGATCGGCACGATCGAGGGGGCGCTGCTGCTGCGCTTCGTGCGCAGCGCGACCCTGCAGGCCGCAGGACAGGACTTCGTGCGCACCGCGGCGGCGAAGGGGCTCACTCGCAACCGCGCCCTCCTCCAGCACGGACTGCCGGCGGTCGGGCTCTCGATCATCACCGTGCTCGGCATCCAGGTGGCCGGCATCATCGTCGGATCCGTCGTCGTCGAGCAGCTCTTCACGCTGCCGGGGATCGGGCGCATGCTCGTGGCCGACGTCGGCACGCGCGACCTCGTGAAGGTGCAGGGCGAGCTGCTCGTGCTCACCGGCATGGTGCTCATCATCGGCTTCGTCGTGGATCTGCTGCACCGCGCGCTCGACCCCCGGCAGCGGGAGGCCGACGAATGACCACGCTGCGCCGCCTCCGCTCCTCCGCCGCCGGGCTGTTCGGCCTCATCGTCGTGGCCGCCATCCTCGTCATTGCCGTCGTCTCGCTGTTCTGGACGCCGTTCGACCCGCGCGCCACCGATGTCGCCTCCCGCTGGCTGGCCCCGAGCTGGCCGCATCTGCTCGGCACCGACCTGACCGGTCGCGACATCCTGAGCCTGATCATGGCCGGATCCCGCACGACGGTGCTCGTGGCGGTCGGTGCGGGTGTGATCGCCACCCTCGTCGGCCTCGCCCTCGGTGCGCTGGGCGCGCTCACGGCGCGCTGGATGCGCGAGACCGTGGCGGTGCTCGTCGACGTCCTCATCGCGTTCCCCGTGCTGATCATCGCGATGCTGATCTCCACGGTGCACGGCGGATCCCTCTGGGTCGTCGTCTGGGCCGTCGGGATCGGATTCGGCGTGAACGTCGCCCGGGTCACCCGCCCCGAGCTGCGGCGGGTGCAGCACAGCGACTTCGTGGTGGCCGGACGCGCCTCCGGCCTCACCCCGCTGCAGAACCTCGTGCAGCATCTGCTGCCCAACATCGCCCCGGTCTTCATCGTGCAGCTGAGCTGGGCCATGGCCACGGCGGTGCTCGCCGAGGCCGGGCTGTCGTACCTCGGCTTCGGCGCGTCGGTCGTCGACCCGTCCTGGGGCATCCTGCTGGCCGACCTGCAGCGCTACGTCCAGATCCACCCGCTCACCGTGGTGTGGCCCGGGCTCGCGATCACGATCACGGTGCTCGCGTTCAACCTGCTCGGCGACGCGCTGCGCGACGCGACGGATCCCACGCTGCGCACCGGATGGCGCCCGGCGAACCGGGCACGGGCCGGCCAGCCGCGCCTGCCGGAGGTGACCGCATGAGCCTCGAGGTGACCGACCTCGTCATCGAGATCGACGGCCGCCGGGTCGTGGACGGCATCTCGTTCGCCGTGCGGGATGGCACGCGCCTGGGGCTCATCGGCGAGTCCGGATCCGGCAAGTCGCTCACCGCGCTCGCGATCATGGGGCTGCTGCCGGACGGCGCCACGGCGTTCGGCAGCGTGCGCTGGAACGGCCGGGAGATCCTGAACCTGCCCGACCGCGAGCTCGCCGGGATCCGCGGCGACGAGATCGGCATGGTGTTCCAGGAGCCGCGCACCGCTCTGAATCCGATCCGCACGATCGGCCGCCAGATCGCGGAGACGATCCGGATACACGAGCGCATCGGCCGGCGCGCCGCCAGGGTTCGAGCGATCGGCGAGGCGGCCCGCGTCGCTCTGCCGGATCCCGAGCGCATCGTGGACCGCTATCCGCATCAGCTGAGCGGCGGCCAGCGCCAGCGCGCCGCGATCGCCATCGCCCTCGCTGCGAGGCCGCGACTGCTCATCGCCGACGAACCGACGACCGCGCTGGACGTGACCATCCAGGCCGGGGTGCTGCGCCTGCTGCTGTCGCTCGTGGAATCGGACGGGATGTCGCTCGTGTTCATCACGCACGACCTCGCCGTGCTCGCGCAGGTCGCGACGCACGCCGTCGTGCTCGCCGACGGCCGGGTGATCGAATCCGGACCGCTCGAGACGCTGCTGACCGCGCCGGAATCGCCGATCACGCAGGGCCTGCTGCGCGACGCGACGGCGACCCTGTGGCGCGGGGAGGAGGAGGGATGAGCGACCCGATCATGGTGCCGGACGCCGCGCACGACGAGCCGTTGATCCGCGCGCGAAGGCTGCGCCGCGAGTACCTCGCAGCCCGGAAGGAACCGTTCGCGCGGCGGGCCCGCTCAGTCGCTCTGGACGACGTGGACCTCGATGTCATGGCAGGTCGCGCGCTCGGCATCATCGGCGAATCCGGATCCGGCAAATCCACCCTGATCCGGCTGCTGCTGGGGCTCGACCGCCCGACGGCGGGCACCGTGCACGTCGACGGACGCCCGGTGGACGCACGTGCGTCGGCGCGGGCGCTGCACTGGCTGCGCCGCGAGACGGGTCTGGTCTTCCAGGATCCGTACGCCTCTCTCGATCCGCGCCAGTCGGTCGGCCGGATCGTGTCGGAGCCTCTGCGCGCGCTGGGCATCGACGGCGTTCACCGCGCCAGAGTCGCCGAGGTGCTCGACCGCGTCGGCCTGGATCCCGAGATGGCATCGCGCTACCCGCACGAGTTCTCCGGTGGCCAGCGTCAGCGCGTGGCCCTGGCCCGCGCGATCGCGCATCGACCCCGGATCCTGATCGGCGACGAACCGATGTCCGCTCTGGACGTCACCGTGCGCGCACAGATCCTCGACCTGCTCCGCGAGCTCAGCCGTGACGGCATGACCCTTGTGCTGGTGTCCCACGACATCGGCGTGGTGCAGAACCTGTGCGACGACGTCGCCGTGATGAAGGACGGACGCATCGTCGAGCACGGGTCCACCGCACGCGTGCTGCATCACCCCGAGCAGGACTACACGAAGCGGCTGCTCGCGGCGATCCCCGTCATCCCGGGGCGCTGAGCCCTAGAGCGACTTCTGCAGGAACAGCACGTCGAGGGTGCGGCCGAACTTCACGCCGACGCCCTTCAGGTGCCCGGCGTCCACGAAACCGTAGCGACGGTGCAGCGCGATCGACGCTCCGGCCGCCGTGGGCTCGATCACGGCGATGAGTTCGTGCAGCCCCGCCTGCACCGACGCCTCCAGCAGCGCCTCCAGCAGCGCCTTGCCGAGTCCGCGTCCTGCGGCATCGGGCCTCAGGTAGATCGTGTTCTCGGCGCTGAACCGATAGGCCGACTTCGCGCGCCAATGCTGGGCGTATGCGAAGCCGAGCACGGCGCCGTCGACGTCCGTCGCCACCAGGAACGGCAGCCCCGTCTCCGCGAGGAGCTCGCGCTTGTGCTCCCAGACCGCCAGATCCGTCTCCTCCTCGTCGAAGGTGACGGTGCTCGTGCGCACGTAGTGGTTGTAGATGTCCCTGATCGCGGGGAGATTCGAATCCTGCACCGGCCGGATCCGCGCGGGCGCGCTCGACGCATCCGTGCGGGCCTGCGGCGCGGCCGGGGTGTCGCTCATGCGATCCTCCAGTCGACGGGGTCCGCGCCCTGCTCCTCGAGCAAGGTGTTGACCCGCGAGAACGGCCGGGATCCGAAGAACCCGCGGCTCGCGGACAGCGGCGACGGGTGCGCGGAGGCGATGACCGGGGTCGAACCCAGCAGGGGGCGCAGCCCTTCGGCATCGCGGCCCCAGAGCACCGCAACGAGCGGGGCGTCGCGGGCGACGAGGCTGCGGATCGCGAGCTCGGTGACCTTCTCCCAGCCCCAGCCGCGGTGCGAGGCGGGTGTGCCCGGGCGCACCGTGAGCACCCTGTTCAGCAGCATGACGCCCTGATCGCTCCACGCAGAGAGATCGCCGTGCACGGCCGGCGCGATTCCGAGGTCGGTCTCCAGCTCGCGGTAGATGTTCCCGAGACTGCGCGGCAGCGGGCGCACCGCCTTGTCCACGGCGAAGGACAGGCCGATCGGATGCCCGGGGGTGGGATACGGATCCTGACCCACGATCAGCACCTTGACATCGGCCAGGGGGCGCGCGAACGCGCGCAGCACGTTCTGCCCGGCCGGGAGATAGCCGCGTCCGGCGGCCGTCTCAGCGCGCAGCCGGTCACCGAGTTCGGCGACGAGCGGCGCGACAGGTGCCAGGGCCTCCGCCCAGCCCGCATCGAGCTGGCCGTCCGCGGCGAGATCGGCGAGCGTCCTGGGCATCAGAGCGCCGCCCGATCGCTCGAGACGGTCACGCCCTCGGTTCCGGGGAACACCCGCCAGACGCTGCCCTCCCCCGCGATCCGCAGGCCCTCCGCGTCGGCGATGAGCACGGTGCTCTCGTCGATCCCCAGCCCGCCGTCGACGGCGCCGGCCTCGGTGGCGGCGATGAGGCGACTGAGCGTGCCCCACTGCGCGACGTGCACGTCGATCGACACGTCGACCAGGCCGATCCCAGGCACGACGGTGATCTCGTCGAGATCCTCGGCGGTCTCCTCCGGGGCGATCGCGACCTCTCCGATCCGCCAGCCGCCGAGGATCGCGCGCTCGGCGGCGATCATGGCACCGGCCGAAAAGCCGAGATACGGTGTGCCACCCTGCACCGCGGTGCGGATCACGTCATATCCGGCTTCGAGGGCCGCGTGGTAGGCCGGGGTCAGCCCGCCCCCGATCACGATCGCGTCGACATCGTCGAAGACACCCGGATCCACCAGATCCGTCAGTCCGACGGTCGTCACGCGGGTGTCGAGAGCGATCGCGCCGTCGCCGGTGAGCGCTTCGACGAGATCACCGGCGTGACCCGGATGAGCGTCCTCGCGCACGGTGACGACGGCCACGCGCGGCACGTCGACCCCCTTCGCGGCCGCGACGGCCTGCACCTCGGCGGTGAACGGCGCGAAGGCGGCGCGGCCGAAGCCGCCGCCGATCAGGTGCACGCCCATGGTCAGTCCTCCCCGCGCGGGCGCAGCGGCCCGCGCGCGAGCAGGTGCGCCGCGGCCTGGGCCACCGGGCGGATCACGACGAGGTCGAGGTTCACGTGCCCCGGCGCGTTCAAGGCGTAGGCGATCAGGTCGGCCACATCCGCAGCGACCAGCGGCGCCTCGACGCCCGAATAGACGGCCTCCGCGGCGACCTCATCGCCGCCGAGGCGGCGCAGGGCGAACTCCTCGGTGTGCACGAGACCCGGTGCGATCTCGGTGACCCGGATCGGCTCGCCGTTGAGCTCCTGGCGCAGCACCTGCGGGATCATCGACTCCGCCGCCTTCGCCGCGTTGTATCCGGATCCGCCCGGATACGACTGGCGGGCCGCGGTCGAGGTGAGGAACAGCAGGTCGGCGTGACCGCCGTGCGACGCGGCGGCACGCAGTTGCGGCAGCAGGGCCGCGGTGAGCTGCTGCACCGCGAGCACGTTCGCCTCGAACATCCACCGCCACTTCTCCGCGGATCCGTCCTCGACCCGCTCCGTGCCGCGGGCGCCACCCGCGACGTGCACGACCGCGTGCAGCGGTCCGGTCTGCGCCAGGTGCTCCGCGAGACCCGCGATCTGTTCCGCGTCGGTGAGGTCGGCGGCGTACGCCGTCGATCCGGTCTCCGCGGCGAGCGCCTGCAGGCGGTCCTCGCGGCGCGCGACGCCGACGACGTCCCAGCCACTCGCCCGCAGCGCCCGCACCGTCGCTTCGCCGATCCCGGTGCTCGCCCCCGTCACCACCGCACGTCTGCTGTTGTGGGGACTGTCGTTCATCGCGCTGTTCGCCATGCGTCAACGCTACGGGATCCACGCGCGCGCATCGACGACAGCCCATCGTCGATGCGACCTCCGGATCCGCGGAATCATGCGGCCGATCCCTGTTACGTCACATTTCCGCGGCCTTGTTGACAGCGGCCGCGGGTTCGTACTCTCGATACAACGCCACCGGTTCTCGCGCCCGTCGAAGCCACGGCCCACTGCCCTGCGACGCGGTTCGGTGTCGCTGATCCTGAAGGAGACACTCATGACCGCTGCAGAGAACTGGCGCTTCGAGACCAAGCAGATCCACTCCGGCGCTGCCCCGGATCCCGTCACCAAGGCCCGCGCCACGCCGATCTACCAGACCACGTCGTACGTGTTCGACAACGCGGACCACGCGGCGAACCTGTTCGCACTGGCCGAGTTCGGCAACATCTACACCCGCATCCAGAACCCGACGCAGGATGTGCTCGAGCAGCGCCTCGCCGCTCTCGAGGGCGGCACCGGCGCCCTCGTGCTCGCGTCGGGTCAGGCCGCCTCGACCTTCGCGATCCTCAACATCGCCCAGGCCGGTGACCACTTCGTCTCGAGTTCCTCGATCTACGGCGGCACCTACAACCTCTTCAAGTACACGCTCGCCAAGCTCGGCATCGAGGTCACGTTCGTCGAGAACCAGGACGACATCGAAGAGTGGCGCCGCGCGGTCCGTCCCAACACCAAGCTGTTCTTCGCGGAGACCATCGGCAACCCGCAGATCAACGTCCTCGACATCAAGGGCGTCGCCGGCGCCGCGCACGAGGCGGGCGTGCCGCTCATCGTCGACAACACGATCGCAACCCCGTACCTGATCCGCCCGTTCGAGCACGGCGCCGACATCGTCGTGCACTCGGTCACCAAGTTCCTCGGCGGCCACGGCACGACGATCGGCGGCGCGATCATCGACGGCGGCTCCTTCGCCTGGTCGCAGAACGTGGAGAAGTTCCCGGGTCTCACCGAGCCGGACCCGTCGTACCACGGCGCCAGCTACACGGCGGCCGTCGGCGATGGCCTCGCCTACATCATCAAGGCCCGCGTGCAGCTGCTCCGCGACCTCGGATCCGCGATCGCGCCGCAGAGCGCCTGGAACCTCATCCAGGGCATCGAGACGCTGTCGCTGCGCATCGAGCGCCACGTGCAGAACGCCCAGGAGATCGCCGAGTGGCTGGACGGCCGCGACGACGTCGCCAGCGTGAACTACTCGGGGCTGCCCACGTCGCCGTGGTACGCCGCCGCGAACACCTACGCCCCGAAGGGCGTCGGCGCGGTCCTCTCGTTCGAGCTGAAGGGCGGCGTGGACGCCGGCCGCGAGTTCGTGAACAGCCTCACCCTGTTCAGCCACCTCGCCAACATCGGCGACGTCCGGTCGCTGGTGATCCACCCGGCCTCCACCACGCACGCCCAGCTCACCCCCGAGCAGCAGCTCACCACGGGCGTGACCCCGGGCCTCGTGCGCCTGTCGGTCGGTCTCGAGAACATCGAGGACCTCAAGGCGGACCTGGATCAGGCCCTGGCCGCGGCGCGCAAGGTCTCCGAGGCCGCTCGCGCCTGACGACTCCTCCTCAGAGACGGGAGCGCCCCGGATCCGAGGATCCGGGGCGCTCCCGTGTTCGTGCGTGCATCGCCGTCCGAAGGCCGCTCGTCCATCGCTTCTCCGTGTTTCCCTCCTCTGAGCGTCTTCCCCTCCCCTGGTTGACGCTGCTACGGGGAGGGAATGGCGCCGCGGGGAGGGAAACACAGGTGTAGCGAAGAAGGAGGACCCACGCGGCTTACTCCGCACACGGCGACATCCCGTCCGAATCCTCACCGGTTGCGTGGACGGCGTCTCGTGGCCCGCACCGCGAGCGCACAATCGCGGAATGACGAAGACGCTCGGGATCACCGACGCCCGCGCGCTCGTGTGTTCTCGCGCGCAGCTGGAGTCGGGCGGGATGGGCGAGCGCGCGATCGACGCCGCCCTCGCGGCCGGCGCGCTGCTGCGGCTGCGGCGTGACTGCTACGTGGATGCTGCGGCCTACGAGGCGCTGTGGAGCGAGGGTCGCCACCTCGTCCAGACCGTCGCCGCTGCGAAGAACCTGGACGTTCACGGCGCCGTCTTCTGGGGCCCGTCTGCGGCCGTACTGCACGGTTTGCCGCTCTACCGCCTCAGCCCGGCGAACGTGCATACGGTGATCCGCGGCGCACATCACGGCCGCACGCGGGCAGGCGTCCTGCAGCACGAGGTGCCTCTCGGCGACGACGACGTAGTCGACATGGACGGTCTCTCCTGCACCTCGCTGGATCGCACGATCCTGGATCTGGCCTGCACCGTCTCTCCCGAAGCAGCCGTGTGCGCAGCGGACGCCGCACAGCGCCGCGAGACGATGGAGGGGATGCAGTTCGACGCGGGTCGCGCCGCCCTGTGGCATGCGCGCATGGCCGACCGCGCCGCCGTGAGCCGGGCTTGGGGAGTCCGGCGCGCTCGAGAGCTGCTCGCGTTCGCGGACGGCCGCGCTCAGCTGCCGGGCGAGAGCGTCAGCCGGCTGCACCTGCACCGCCTCGGCTTTCGCGATCTGCTTCTCCAAGTGCCGGTCACCGGCGCGGACGGCGACAGATACTGGTTGGATTTCGGATTTCCGCGCTCGAAGGTGTTCGGAGAATTCGATGGCCGCGGCAAGTATCTCGATGCTGATCTTCGCGGCGGGCGGACTGCGGACGAGGTCGTGCTCGATGAGAAGCGACGCGAAGACGATGTGCGCGGAGTCACCGGCTGGCGCTCCGCGCGCTGGCACGGCGCACACATTCGCACCGCCGAGATCCTGGGTCGGCGCCTCGCCCGCTTCGGTGTCTACCCGCCGGGCTGAGCCGTGCTCTTTTCCGGGCCGCGGCCCACGTTTCCACGGGCGTAGCACGAGGCACGGGCCAGTGGCGCCCGGCCGCCGAGCCAGCGTGCGCCCGGCCGCCCAGACACGAAGCCGCGCCCCGATCCGTAACCTTCCGCACCCACCCGGCCGCACCCGGGAGAATGGATCCATGGACTGGCAGACGACCTCGGAGGACACGGTGCCCTCGGCGCGCGTGTCGGAGGCGGACGCCCGCCTGCTGCGCGCCCGCCCGCCGTCCACCGGCGCCTGGCGCGACGGCGATCCGGCGGGCGATCGCCGGTTCGAGGCCTTCGGGCCGTTCCGCACCGAGGGAGGCGCGGAGCTTCCGCTGATCCGCATCGCGTACGAGTCCTGGGGCACGCTGAACGAGGCGCGCGACAACGCGATCCTCATCCTGCACGCGCTCACCGGAGACAGCCACGTGGTCGGCGAAGCCGGCCGCGGGCATGCCACGAGCGGCTGGTGGGGCGAGATCGTCGGCCCGGGCTGCGCCATCGACACCGACGAGTGGTTCGTGATCGCCCCGAACATGCTCGGTGGGTGCCAGGGATCCACCGGTCCCGCCAGCATCGCCCCTGACGGCTACGAATGGGCCTCGCGCTTCCCGTACCTCACGATCCGCGATCAGGTCGCCGCCCAGGTGCTGCTCGCGGACGCACTCGGCATCGAGCGCTGGGGCGCGGTGATCGGCGGATCCATGGGCGGCATGCACGCCCTGGAGTGGGCGGTGGGCCAGCCCGAGCGCGTCGAGAGGCTCGCGATCCTGTCCTCTCCCCCGGTGACGACCGCCGACCAGCTCGCGCTGAACTTCGTGCAGCTGGAGACGGTGCGGATGGATCCGCGTTTCGCGGGCGGCGAGTACTACGACGCGCCCGTCGGCGAGGGACCGCACCGCGGCCTCGCCCTGGCGCGGCGGATGGCGCTGCTGAACTACCGCAGCCCGATCGAGCTGAACCAGCGGTTCCAGCGCTCCTGGCAGTCCGACGTGTCGCCGCTCGGCCAGGGCGGTCGCTACGCCGTGGAGAGCTACCTCGACTTCCACGGCAACAAGTTCACCCGGCGCTTCGACGCGAACAGCTACCTCACGCTCGTGGAGGCGATGAACTCGCACGACATCGGGCGCGACCGCGGGGGCGTCGAGGATGCCCTCAAGCGGGTGACGGCGACGACGCTCGTGCTCGGCATCGACACCGACCGGCTGTTCCCGGTCGACGGTCAGCACCGCATCGCCCGGGGCATCCCGCACACACTGGACGGCAACGAAGCGGTCGTGCTCGCGAGCGACTTCGGTCACGACGGCTTCCTCATCGAGACCGACGGTGTCGGCCGGCATCTGGAGCGGCTGCTCGGCTCCTGACGCCGTGGCTCGGTCGGCCCTGCCGTGATGCGACGGTCCGTCCGCAATTCCGGGAGCCCGGGCCCCGCGCCCGCGGCGCGGCGCGTCGTCGGCGAGGCGCCGCCATCGATCAGCGGCGCTCGAACCGCCAGACCGGATCCTCTGCGACCAGGCGCTCCCTGGCGCCCGTCGCCGCACCGGCGAGCTCGTCGCCGTCCCAGAAGAAGAGGGTGCCCGCCGCGGTCGCCTGCATCCGGGTGCGGAAGACGGCCGGATCCTGAATGCGGGTCAGAGCCTCCTCCACGCCGGTCGCGCCGCACAGCGCGTCCAGGGTGCGCCAGGTCGGCGGCATCAGCGCGATCTCTCCGGCGTCCCGCGCGGCGAGCGCGGTCTCCGGCGTCATCCATCGGGTCGTGACCACCTCGTCCGCTGCCGAGCGGATCACGCCACCCGGATCCGCCGCGAGGAAGAACCATGTCCGCACACGCTTCGGGATCCCGGCCGGCGGCACCCAGCACGACAGGGGCACCAGTCGTTCGAGCTCCAGCCCCACCTCCTCAGCCGTCTCGCGCACGGCGGCGCGGCAGGCGTCCTCGAGTTCGTCGGCTCCCGGGATCCGATCACCCGGCTCGATCATGCCGCCGGGGAACACCCACGCGCCCGGGAACGAACCGCGGTCGGGGCGGCGCAGCAGCAGCACCTCCGTGCCCTCCACTGCGTCACGGAGGATCACCGCGGTGCCTGCGACGGGCAGGTCCTCGACGGCCGCATCACGATCAGGGGCGGAGCTCATCCGCCCATGCTAGGACGCGCCGGGGTTCGCTCCCCTGGCGGCTCGGCGATCGGGGCTTGTTCAGGCCAGGTCGCGCACCCGCACGGATCCGGTCTCGGTGTGGAAGCGGCGCTGCACGGCATACGAAGCGATCGCGATCCCGAGGCCCACGACGGCGAGCCCGGCACCCACCCAGGACGGCGCGGCGAAGCCCCAGCCCCACGCGATCACGAGTCCGCCGAGGAACGCGCCCAGGCTGTTGCCGATGTTCAGTGCGGAGTGGTTCAACGCCGCCGCGATGGACTGGTTGTCGCCGGCGACCTCCATGAGCCGGGTCTGGATCGCCGGGCTCAGGATCGACGAGAGCAGCGCCATCACGAACGAGAGCGGCACGAGCAGCCAGATCGAGAAGGACAGGATCGCGAGCAGCACGAGCACCACGGCCATCGCGCCGAGCCCCACCAGCAGGGTAAGCCTGAGGTTGCGGTCGCCGAAGACGCCGCCGAGCAGGTTGCCGATGGTCATGCCGAGCCCGAACACGACCAGCGTGACCGGCACCATCCATTCCGGCGCGCCCGCCCGCTCCGTGACGACGGGAGCGATGTAGCTGTAGACCGCGAAGAACCCGCCGAAACCGATGGCGCCGGTCGCAAGTGCGAACCAGACCTGGGGGCGGCGGAACACGCGCAGTTCGGCGCGGAAGGTGCGTCCGGGATCACCCTCGTGCTCCGGCACGAAGAGGGCGATGCAGACCGTGGCGAGCGCGAACACGATCGTGACGACGAGGAACGCGCTGCGCCATCCGACGTGCTGCCCGAGGTAGGTTCCCGCGGGCACGCCGACCACGTTCGCGATGGTGAGACCGGTCAGGATGAAGGCCACGCCCTTGGCGCGCTTGCCCGGGCCGAGCACGTCGGAGGCGACGAGCGCGCCGATCCCGAAGTAGGCGCCGTGCGGGAGCCCCGCGATGAAGCGGGCGAGCCCGACCGTCTCGAACGTCGGCAGCACGACGGCGAGGCCGTTGCCGAGAGTCAGCGCGATCGCAAGACCGATCATCACCTTGTGGCGGGGGAAGCGCGCGACGAGGCCGGCGATCGTGGGCGCGCCGAGCACGACGCCCAGCGCGTAGAGCGACACCAGGATGCCGGCGCGGCCGATCGCCTCATCCGGGTTCTGCGCCCAGAGCTCGGGCAGCAGGTCCTGCGCGATGTTGGGCAGCAGGCCCATCGCGACGAACTCGGTCATGCCGATGCCGAAGCTGCCGATGGCGAGGGAGAGGAGCGCCCGCTTCGCCGCACCCCTCGAGAGGCTCGAGGGTTTCATCCGTCCAGCTTAGAGGCTGCCGGACTCCTCGATGGCCTGCTCGAGACGCGCGATCTTGCCGTCGATCTCACCGGTGTAACCGGGGCGGATATCGGCCTTGAGCACGAGGGAGACCCGGGATCCGAACGGCATGACGGCCTCGGTGGCGCGCTTGACGACGTCCATGACGGTGTCCCAGTCGGGGCCCTCGATCTCGGTCGACATAAAGGGGGTAGGGAAGATGGGTGCTTTTCGAGCCATTTTGCGACCTCCGTCCGCGGAAATACGCGGATCTTGGGCCACCATATCTTAGACGAGCGATGTGAAATCACATCGAGGGGGCATGGTCAAACCGGACTCCCCCGCACGGTCGAGAAGGGCCTCGCCGCGCAAGACGGGCGTCAACGGCGTGTGCAGCAGCTCACGGGGCGTCTAGCGCTGTGGATGTATCCACGCCGCTGACCCGCGTCCGGGGCACAGACCGGTCTGACTCAGCGAGGTTCCGGGCGCACGGCAAGGAGGCTCAATGCAGGCACGCCAAGCTGGTGGGCCAGTGCATCAATCGAATCGAGAGTAAGGTTCCGCTCTCCCCGCTCGATTCCCGCAAGGTAGCGGGGCGTAACGCCGAGCTGCTCTGCCAACCTTTCCTGCGTCAGCCCCTTCGCGAGTCGGGTCTCCCGCACACGTGCGCCGAGAATCGACTTGAGGGGGATGACCACTACTCAAGCGTGTTCACTGGGAGTCATCGCTTCCAGGTACTTATCACTTCCATATACCGCCGCTGGCGACTATGATCGCGGTGTCTCTCCTGATCAGAGAGCGAGGCGATGTCATGGTCGATGAATACCCGAGGATGCAACGCCGCCTGACACGAAAGACGGTCACCGTTATCCTCGACGACGAATCGGAGGCCGCCTTGGATCTCCTGACGGCCGACACTACGTCCAAGTCCGCCGCCATCCGCGCGGCGATCGTCGAAGCGGCTGTACGCCTGCCTGAGCGTCCGCCGGTGCCCACGCACTTGAGGCACCTCCCCTATGCCCAGGCAATTGCAATCCACGATTCGATCACGAAGACGATCGCCGACTTCCCACCGCTTACCGCCGACCAGCGCGCACTCATCGCTTCCCTGTTTCACGACTCACGCGTCTTCAGGAGCGGCTCTTCGGATACATCAGTTGATCCGCCCACCGGTGGTCACGCGTGACCGCTGCGGACGACGAGATTCGGGCGCTGCTCAACGCCTATCGACAGCTCGGCGTCGATGTGTCATCGACCCTCATCTCCCGGGGTTGAAACTGCGTGAATCCTGAAGCGGATGGCGACGAGACCATCGAGTGGGTCTGGCCGCCGACCGCGCCGATCGGATATCGAGGCCTGCGGGAGTGGGTTCCTCCGGGAGCCCGGGTAAGACCAGGGATGCAGGTGCTGCTCGAACTGGCCGGTGACGGCGCCAACCCGGATTCTCCAGCATCCCGACGCTATGTGGGAACTCAGATACGGCGAAGCACTGGCGCAGCAGCCAGACGCACCGATGCGGTTCACCACTGATTCGGAACTGCTCGATGACCTCGACCGAATCGAGTCCTGGCCGATGAGCGTCAAGGAGCGCCGACAGGAGGAGATGAGTCGCCTTTGGGCCACGACGGTCGCCGATGCTGGAAACTCTCACTACCTCGGGATGGAGATCACCGAGCCCTATGGCAGTCGATTGGACGCGATCGAAGCCCGATGGGCGGCGCGTGACTTGGCTGGCGTCAACGAGACACATCTCTCTAATCGCGATATGGGAGACCTTCACGCACAATGGCGGCTCGTCGACGCCGAGGCGTGGGTATCGGCGGTACGGACAACGCGCGCAGGCGGGCCAATGTGGAAGGGGTGCGGGTCAGGCGTGGCCCGGTAGTGGCCCAGGGAGCCACAATTGCGGATGCACTCGCCCGGGTCTCGTCGCGCAGTGCCCTTGCTGTGCGTACAGTGTGGCCGTGAAAAACCAATGTCTGAGGTGGTTCATAGACTCGAGAGACCAAGTCCCGAGAGATGAACGGAGCGCCCGATGGCTCACCTGAAACAGCAGTTCAAGGATGCCTTGAGCTCCATCGAACCCGGCGACGACAAGGCCAATGCACCGGAGGCACATCGCCTGGTCCGCGAAGCGCTGGCGGCGGATACAAAGCTCGCCGAGTACGGAGTGAACTCGGTGCTGATCGGTTCGTACAAGCGAAGCGTGTCGATCAAGCGTGTGAAGGACGTTGACGTGTTCGTCCGCCTCCCCGATCTGCCGAGCGAGGTCACGTCGAAGGAGATCCTCGACCGGTTCTTCACCGTCCTTCATGCCGAGTTCGGCCGCGACGATGACGGTCACCAGCGGACCAAGCGTCAGGATCGAAGCCTGCAGGTGGCATTCCCCGAGTACGACCTCTACGTCGATGCCGTCCCCGCGCGGCCACATTGGGATGGCGACACGTGGGAGATCCCGCAGAAAGGCGATGACAACCAGTGGGTGCGCACCAACCCGGAGTCACTGACTTCTTTGTCGACCGCGATGAACGCCGCGCACGACGGTTTCTACGTCCCTACGGTCAAGCTGCTCCGTCAGACCAGGCGCGCGCTCCTCGGTAAGAAGAAGCCGGGGGGCTTCTTCTTCGAGGTCGCGACGTACCAGGCCTTCGCTTCGGGTCTGGTGTCGGGGAGCGATCACGCTGAGTACTACGTCTCAGCGCTCGACGAGGTGAGCAAGATTGTCGAGAACTTCGTCACCTACGGCATCGCGGTCAGCGACCCTACCCTCTCCGGACACACCATCAGCATCCGCGCGACCGATAACGAGCTGGAGACTGCGCGGATTCGATTCAACGACGCTGCTGTCGACGCACGGGACGCGCTCGGGGAGGAGGACGAGGGCAAGGCCGCGCTGGCATTCCAGAAGCTGCTCGGCAAGAACGGCGACGAGGACACCGTCTTCCCGATGCCGCCGGGCTTCAACGACGACGGTTCGAAGCGGGAGTTCGCGATCTCTGCTGGTGAGCGAGTCGTGCCGGCGGGCACCAGGACCTTCGGTTGACGATCACCGAATACGACGAGTACGTCGCATACTCGCGCCAGCATTTCGAGGAGGGCCTGATCCGCGCGGGCTTCATCGAAGGCGACGCAGGTTGGCGAGGCACGGTCGCGCATGCGGGCGGGGCGACGGAGGTCGCGATCTCGTTTCGGGCGCGGTTTCCGTTCCAGCCGCCACGAGTCGTTCCTGTCGATCCGGACAGCGTGACGTGGTCCTGGCATCGAGAACTCGACGGCGCGCTCTGTTTGGTCGCGGAAGATGACCATGACAATCTGTGGTGGACAGAGGCGTCGGCCTTTCTGGAGCATGTGACCGCCTGGTTCGAACAGGCCGATGCTGGGTGGCCCGATGATCGGCCCGATCTGGATCTCGAACGATACTTCCACCCGTCCGAGGACGAGCGTCTATATCTCTACGACGACCTCGCCGGTTACCCTAACGGCTTCGTGCGGTTTCGCCCGGGTAGCAACAACACGATGCGGATCGGGAGCGGCACGCGCCCGACAAAGGCGTCCAAGCGCAACAAGGACCGTTACGGTTATGTCGCCGATCTTGGAGAGATAGATGTTCCGCCGAGATCCTGGCAGGACGTTGCGGCCCGCATCGCCCCCGACGTGGACCTGGACCGCCGGATCCGGAACCATCTCGTCGACATAGTGGTGCTCATCTATCGACGCGGTATCCATGACGGTGCGATCGTCCTCGAGGTATGGCCGACGACAGACGGTGACATTGCCGTTCGGCGCCTTCGCGCGTCAGCCGATACCACTGCGGCGAGAACGGCACGCGCAGGTCTGGTTGCGCCCCTGCTCCACGATGCTCGGGTCGCGATCGTTGGCGTCGGCGCGCTCGGCTCCTTCACCGCAGACATGCTCGTGCGCGCCGGCGTACGTCACCTGATGCTCGTCGATCACGACATCGTCATGCCCGGCAACCTCATCCGCCATCTCGTCGGGCCGGAGATGGTGGGGTTGCCGAAAGTCACCGCGGTCAAGCGCCATCTGGCAGCCCGGCATGGGGTCGCCGGAGACGGTATCGAGGTATTCGATGCAGCCGTCTCGTCCGGCGACGTCGCCATGGAACTTCTCACCAGCAACGACCTGGTCGTGGACACCAGCGCCGACTTCGCCACGACCGCACTCCTGCATGTCGCGGCCAGGTCCGCGCGGAGACGGATCCTCTCCGCCTCAGTACAGAACGATGGCGCCACCTATCGCGTCGACCTGCTCCCGCCGCTCGAGGGGGCCAGCCCGCTACCGAGCTCGAGCATCGACGTCGGTCAGCATCTGCCCGCAGTATTCGAAGCCGGGTGCGGCAGTCCAATCTCGCCAACACCACCCCACGCGGTGGTCGAGGCGTCATCCGCGACCGTACGTCACATAATCGGTCTCCTCATCGGACGTCCCGTCGACCCCTCAGGGGAAGTACGAAACCTCGTCGAACCAGCAAGGACTACCCAATGACCCGATCCGCTCTAAGCATCGAAGTGCGTGCTGACGCTCACGCGACAATCGCATCCGAGACGGCGAGACGACTACCCCTCGAAACCGGCGGCATCCTCCTCGGGTACCGCGAGGCCGACAATCTAGTGATCACTCACGCTCTCGTTGTCGATGGCGGGGGCGCGACGAACAACCGATACGTCCGCGACGACGTTCGAGCGAACGAGCGCCTCAAAGAGTTCCTCTCGGATAGAGCAGAGGAGGACCCAATCGGCTATGTCGGAGAATGGCACAGCCATCCCGCGCCGTCTGGCCCGAGCACGATCGATCGCGATGCGATGCGCGCCGCCGCCAAGACCGCGGAAGGACCCATCGCGCTCCTCGTCTTCACGCCCGGAAATACTGGCGCGTACTTCGGCCTGATCGCACGACGTCAGCGGTTCGGGCGAGTCGTCGCGCGGGATGCGAACGTGACCTTGCCCGCGCCACGATTCGGTCAGCTTGGACCACTTCCCGATGGCGCAGTTCGCGGCGATGGCCCCGTGTTCATCTCCTACCGCCAGTCCGACGGGACGGAGCAAGCGGAGACATTAGAGAACTTGCTCAGGGCTGCAGGTCTCGTCGTGTGGAGAGACCGAATCGACCTGCGACCGGGGACGACCACCGACCGTCTCGAACAGGCACTCACCAAGGGACTTTCGGCAGGCGTGCTCATTGTGACTCCTGACATTGTCGACAGTGAGATCGTGCGAGAACGCGAACTCCCCCGGCTGCTTGAGCTCGACAAAGACCCCGCGTTCAGCCTGTGCATCGCCAACAAAATCGCACGACCAGGAAGCAAGTCGAAATGCGACTACGACGCCCCTGACCGACTGTTGCGGCTCACACAGGCCCGAACACTCGCGGACAAGAAGCAGGCTAACGTGCTCGACTCCGCGGGCGAGCTCGAAATCGTTCGTGACCTCCTCATGCACCGTATCGAACAGCGACGACCTGAGATCCGCGCCGAGGACCGGGACTTCGCCATTCGCATTCAAAGCCGCCCCGCTCCGGTCGCCGTAGATGCCGACGACGACGACTTGCATATCCGAATCAAGGAAGCCACCGAAGGACGGCTCCCGGCGCCCGACGGCGTCGAGCTCCTTCGAAAGACGCTCCCGCTCACCGGCGACGCCGTGTTCGCGGCAGGCGCCAGGCATGTGCAGATCTCCGGCGGAGCACACCTCTCGATCGGACTCGCGCTCGGAGCAGCATTGCCCGAAACCAAGATCAGCAACGTCGCCGTACTCGATGTGCACAACAACGTCTGGGAGTCCACACCAGCGAGCGACGATCCGGCAGTTACCCAACTCCACAGCGAGACGTTCCCGATCGAGGACGCTCGGGCGAGCAACGCAGCCAAAAGGGTTGCGATCTTCGTGACCCTGACGGCGGACCCAGATCTCACCGCGTTCGAGCGCCTCGTGGTCGAATCCGCGGAGGGGTTCGCCAGCGTAGAGATCATCTCCGTCACGACTTCCAATCGGATCGATCCGCTGGAAGCTGGTCGCCTCAGCCAAGCCGTCGCCCAGCACATCAAGCGCCTATCGGCCGAGCACGGGCGGGCCGAGGTACACCTCGCCTTCCATGGCCCCTTCCCCATGGCTGTGCTAGTAGGACGGTACCTGAACACGCTCCGCACCATCGCCTACGAATGGGACGGCGACACGATCAACGGCGCGCGCTACCGGCCAGCGATCGCCATCGAGCCCGGGGTCGCAGGCGGTCCGATCACTGAGGTCTTCCTGTAGTTGTCCACCCACGATGCGTGCGTACGAAGCGGCGTTCTGTTGCTTCGAACTCGCGTAACTAGCTCGGACTCCAGGTTGGGATTCGAATAGACGCGGCGGCGAGATGCACGCGCCATCCCGTCATAGATCACCCGCATCCACAAGCGTGGGATGAGCAGACAGGCCGCCCTAGCTGCTGATGAACACCCTGGATACCCTCACCAAGGCAAGCAGGGTACGCGTCTCGGGCGAGATGCGAATTGGAGTTCGCGTTGGTGGGGCCACTCGAAGTGACCCCACCAACGCTGGCGATTCTCCAGGCATCACGCTCTGCGCTGGTGTGTGTGCTCGAACGAGTCGGGCGGGCCTGGGCGCTCAGTCAATATACCTCGAGCATCCGCTTTCGCTCGAGAGCCGCGTAGAGATCGAACGTCTCCCAGTCGACGTTCCATCGTCGGCCCTTTGCGATCATACGATCCACCGATCTTGTTGTCGGCATTGCGTACCGTGAATATATGGTCTCGCGGAGGGATCGCGTTATGAACGGGCAGGAGAGCACATTGAGGTTAAGCAATGCCAACTCCGCGTCAACCAACGGACGATCTTGCATCTTGAGAATCCAGGCTTCGCACGCCTGACGAAGTTCAGGGTAGGCCTTTGACCGCTTCATGTGCAGAAGGAGACTGAACAATAGAAGTGCATTCATCGTGGGTGGCACGCGAAGCGTGCCACCCGATTCGGTGAACCCGCACAAATCTCCGAGTTCGCGCTCGGGAATTGCGTAGTTCGAGCCCAGGTCCGAGACACAGTCGATGAGTGTCGCCGTTACGGCATCCGGAGTCATCGAGCCTCTGGACCGCCTGAGCTGTTGTATCAACTCGTCACGAACCCGCATCTCGACTCGCTCACGATCGTGCGCGGGGACTTCATCTGAGCGCGCATAGCGCAAGAGCGAACTGCAAACTCGCGCGACTTTGACCGCTGGACTCATCCGAGGAGAGCCCGAGTAGACGAAGAAGACGAAATCCGTCAGCGCAAGCAGAGCAGAGGTGAGCGCCCGGTGATACCCAGATCTTTGCTGGCTACTGAGCTCGGGGCCATCGAGATCTCGCCTCGATCTACGCAGGAGCTTCTCGAATGAACGCTCCACACGAGCAAGCGCATAGTTCGCGAGTTCAAAGTGGCTAACGCCAGTGTCGAGCAAGATCGCTTTGTATCCAACGATCAACTCCCCTGCGTCAATGTATGGGCGGTCTATAACGTTCGGACTGGACTCTCGATTGCGGCGCTTGGTCGCTCGCCGCAACAGTTCGCGAGATCTCTCCTTGGCGATCGTCAGGGGCGACAGCCAAGGCGTGAACTCACCTTCTTCCTTGGAAGCGTTCAAGTGCAATTTGTACTTTCGCAGACTCCTCGAAAGCGCGTCAAGAACGAAAGGACGCTTGCTTTCATCTGCAAGGAAAATGAAGTAATCGTCGACGTACCGCAAGACCTCGTAATCCTCACCAAAAGTCATCCCGAGTTGGTCAAGTTGACTCGCGAGTTCGAGATCCACAGCCTGGAGAATTACTTCCGCGAAGAGCCGTGAAGCTTCGGATCCGATGGTAATCCCGCTCGTCTCCATGTGGTTGAGGCGTTGCATAAGTTTATCGAACGCACCACCAAACGTACGATCCAGATGCGAACCGAGATTTGCCTTCACGATGTCGTGACCGTGAGCCGCCCACGCAATCGAGTGGGTATAGATGCTGTCAAAACACTTCGCGACATCAACCTTGACCAGGTACCCAAATCGACGCTCACACGATCGGTACTCGGAAGAGTCGTAGAACTTGTAGACATTCGAATAGCGCTGATAGGTGAAGTATGAACGCAACCATTCATACTCGTGATCGTCGTGTTCGATGCTGTCGTGAGTTCGTCGTTGAATCGCGAACAGTGAGTCTCGAACGACCACGTAGGGCGCGACACGTGCCGGTCGTCTCAGCGAGAATTGACTCTTCGACGTGTGATAAATAATGAGATCTTCGAATCTCGCGTAGAAGTCCGCGATGTCCAACTGAGCCAGGGGATGTGGCACCGTCAGCGTACGGTAGTCATTTCTTCTGTGACGAACTGTGTACTGAAAAGGAATGGTTGGGATAGCAACTTGATCCGTAGGGAGAGAGATCGCGACACGTTCTCGGGACGCGCAGTTCCCCGGGAACGAAACTCGCCTGCCAAGAACGACCCCAAGGACTGCTTCGGTGGTGTCGTCAAGTTGCCTCGCATGGACTGCACCTGCCACGAAGCGCACATCTGCATCGCGAAGAAAATCGTAAAGGCCTCTGTTGGTAAACGATGGCGGCAATTCGTATGGAAGAACGTCGCTTAGCACTACACGCGCGAAGTGTTTCTGCAAGGGTCGCCGCTGCTTACGCAAGCCAAGCTCCCTTCAGTCGTTTCATGCGCGGCATCGACCAACGGTGAATCGTGCGCTGACGGAATCCGCGCACGAACGACAGATCTGCGACCTTCTGGTTGAGCCCGGGAGGCAATGAGGACTGCGAGGCCCGATGGTGAAGGTACCTATCCAATCCTGATAATGACTTCAGATCCGTTAGGTGCGGGTTAGAGAAGTAGATTCCAACGAGCGCATTGCGCTTGTTATGCGACAACCGAGTGTTGCCCGTCAGGAAGCGGAGTCGATCGAGCAACAAGCTTCTTCGCCCATGGTTCGCGTGATCTGCACGATCCCACGCGGAGAAAGTCTTATCAATGCGAGCTCGTATCGTCCTGTAGCGAGTGTCGGTCAACTTCACACCCACGCCAACCCCGCCTTGATACTGGATCTCATAGCCCAGGAACTCGAATTTTCCGAGCGAGTTACTGAGGAATTCTCGGTGAAGGACCTTCGTCGGGTTCAGAGAGAGATCGAGCTTCTGAAGCTCTGATTCGATTTCCGCGACTACCGCTCCCGCCGTGACGGCGCCCGCGCGTTCTTCTCCCCTCACCAAGACGATGTCGTCGACGTACCGTGCGAAGTAGAGTGTCCCTCGCGAATCTCGCAAGGCTCGGTCAGCTTGGGCGATGTAGAGCTCCGCGAGCTTCGCGCTCAGACCAACCCCAGCCGGAAGACCCCTCGCATCCCCAGTCAAAAGCTGCATTTCCGTGAGCAGCTTATCGATGAGGTGCCGGCACGACGGGCTAAGCGCTGACCGGTCAAGGTGAGAACGAAGTCGACCGTGATCAACACTGTCGTAAAAGTCCTTGACATCGGCACGAACAACGATCTTTGGGACGTTATTGTCAATGCTGCGTAGCAGCCCTGCGACAATCGATTGGCGCCCTCTCGGGCGGTTCGAGAGGCTTGACGCGACCACTCGCTGAAGGTGCTTGTCCGCGAAGAAGACCTCAGGGGTTCCCGCAATCGTATAGGTCTGACGTTTGCCCGCGATCACCCGTCCCTTGGTGAGGCCCCACACGAATGCGTCGGTCTCTACGCTTCCGATGAGTTCCTCACTCGTCGCGGCTAGCGAGGCTTCAAGCAGTTCGTCAGCGTCCTGTCGGGAAGATCGAGCAACGGCGTCCGGATTCGACTCCGGCGGACCGATGTACGGCACCGTTCCGTTTCGTTCTGCCAGCGCGCGTTGCCTCGCGTCGCGGGCCAGTTCATAGGCCCGACGCACGTTAGGGTACAACTGAAGGCGATCGCGTCCGCGTCGCGCCTCCAGGTCCCATATCTTGCGCAGGTTCTTCGTCGAAAAACTCTGGTCCAATCTCCGGCCTCCTCGCCTGAGCCTATCGGCCGGTGAGCACGATGTCCGAGAAGCCCAGTGCGCCAGACCAGGCCATCGCAAACGGTGCCTGAAGCTCGACCGAACTTGGTCGCTCCCTAATTCGCCTATGCGGAAGCGAGCCTCCCGGGCACACCACGGTGTTGCTCGAGCTTGGCGACGGCTCGATCTTGTCAAGCCGCATCCAGTGACTAGAGAAACGATCCGTTTCTGACCGCTATCGGACTCGGGCCGTCAAAGCTCAGTTGTCCCGTCGATGGCACGCTCAAGCCTCTCGATCTTCGCGTCGATCTCCCCCTCGTAGCCCGGCCGAATGTCAGCCTTGATCACGAGCGAGATCCGCGATCCGAACGGCTCCACCGCCTCGGTTGCGCGCTTGACGACATCGAACACCTCATCCCAGGTGCCTTCCAGTTCCGTAAACATGCTCGAGGTTCTCGACGGCAGGCCTGAGTCGCGGACGACTTTCACCGCAGCAGCTACCGCGTCATGGACGGAACCGTCCGCACGACCAGTACCTGACGGGGCGACGGAGAATGCAATCAACATGATGAGGTCCTCTCTCAAGCGGCGGCGCGGTCGAAATCCGAACCATGCCTTAGACGATCCATATTCGTGAACATGCTCGTGGTGCGGTGTGCGAGCCCGGAGGCGCGGACCACGGCCACGGCGGCGGCGACGGCGTCGTGCACCGAGGCGTCGGCGTTCTCGGCGCGGTCGGGAGCGGATCCGCCCTGCGGCGAACCGGACGGGGCGACGGAGAAGGCGACGAGCATCAGGACCTCCGGGTTTCGGGGAGTTCGGCGACGAGGAACGCTCTGCGGCGCACCGGGGTGCGCACGATCGCGCGGATCGCGATCACACAGATGACGACGACGAGGATGTTGCGGGCGCTGAGCAGCGCGATCGGCAGGGCCTGCGCCGCCAGCAGCTGGTCGTACACGACAGGGTAGACCGCCTGGGTGAGCGCGTAGTCGAGGAGCACGAGGATCGCCGGGATCCGCACGCGAGGACCGTCGAGGAGGCACCACAGCACGAGCGGGGCGAGCATCCACACCTGGAACTGCGGCGAACCGACCTTGTTGCACGCGATCAGGACGGCGACGAGGGCGAGCATGGTCGCCGGCAGCAGACGCCTCGCCGAGGCGCCGGCGCGCAGCTTCCATAGGGCGAGCGCCGCCACGGCGACCACGCCCAGCACCATGAGCGGGGTGAGCAGCGCAGCGACGACGTCGACGCCGGGACCTGCGAGCTGGAACGTGAGGATCTGGCGGTCGTACTGGATCCGAGTGACCCCGACCTGGGTGAGCCACAGCAGCGGCGTTGCGCCGACCGCCTCGATCTGCAGCCCGCGGCCGCTCATCTGGCTGAGGAAGCCGAGGAGGTTCCTGGATCCGCCCAGCAGCACGAGCCCGAGCACGACCGCGAACGTGACGATCGCCGCCGAGGCGAGCATGCGAATCCGGCCACGCAGCAGTGCAAGAGCCGCGACGAACAGGGCACCGGGCCAGATCTTGATCCAGGCTCCGATCGTGAACAGCGCGCTCGCAACCGCGGGGCGGGAGAACAGCCACAGACCGCCGATGATCGCGAGCGGCACGGTGATCGCGTCGATCCGGAACATCGCGATGGGGCCGAGCAGGACGAGCGCGACCATCCAGAGCAGGGCGGCGCCGCGGCGGATCCGGCTGCGGCGCGCCCTGGTGCCGCGCAGCAGGAATGCGAATCCGACCGCGTCGAGCGCAGTCACCAGGATCGACCAGGCGACGACGTAGCTCGCGGATCCGACGGCGTAGGACCCGGGGAACAGCGGATGGATGAGCTGCGACAGCCCTTGGGCGATGAGCATGGGCACGAGGGCGAGCTGAGGGTAGACCCAGCTCTCCGTGATGCCGACGATCGCGCCGCCGCCGAGAGCGTTGCGCGCCCACGGCTCGTACACGAAGACGGTGTCGCCCATCGGCAGCGCGGGCATCCGCCACCCGATCATCGAGACGTACAGATGCGCGATGACGAATGCCAGCCACAGCACGGTGAGCGGCAGGCCCGCGCGACGCACTGCGGACGCCTTCGGCGAATCGTCGCGACGGCTCGGTTCGGCGCGGATCGCGCCCGTCGGCTCGGCATCGGTCACGAGCGGTCCTCCTGGGTCTCTTCGTCGTGTTCGTCGTCGACGCGCCCCCGCTCGTCGCCGTTGCGGACCAGCGCGATGGCCGCCGGCAGCCCTTCCGCTACCTGGAGTGCGACGATCGGGCGCCCGGGGCCGCCCGATGCGATCCGCCCGGCAAGCCCGTGCAGCCACGCCGCAGCGGCAACCAGCTCGGCGAGCGCCGTGGTCCCGCCCGCCGCACGGTCGGCGGCGACGAGCGCGCCGATCACGCCGGCCAGCACGTCGCCGGTGCCGGCCGTGGCCAGCCACGGCGTCCCCGCATCGACGGCGAACACGCCGGTGGCGTCGGCGATCAACGTGGTCGCGCCCTTGAGCAGCACCGCGCCGCCCAGCGCCTCGGCGGTCTCGTTCACCGCGTTCGCGCGCGCTGACGGATCCCGCAGGGCATCAGGGACGAGCTCGCCGAGTCCCAGCTGCGCCCGCAGCCGCACGAACTCCTCCGCGTGCGGCGTGGCGATCACCGGGGCGTTCGCTGCAGGAAGCAGATCCAGCGCTCCCGCGTCGACGACGACGGGGGCCGCACCGTCCAGCAGCGCACGCAGCGCGGTGGTCTCCGACTCCGAGCGGGTCGCGGCATCGGTGCCGGAGCCGATGACCCAGGCCTCGGCCCGGATGGCGGCGGAGCCGGGCTCGGTCGCGACGGTCTCGGGGCGTCGCGCGAGCACGAGGTCCGCGGCCCGCCGCGGGCCGACGTAGCGCACGTAGCCGCAGCCGGCGCGCCACGCGCCCTCCACGCCGAGCACGGCCGCGCCCGGGTACGCGTCGGATCCGGTGCGCAGCGCGACGACGCCGCGGCTGCGCTTGTCGGAGTCGGCGCTCGGCGCGCGCAGCAGTGCGCGGGTGCGGTCGTCCGACCACGGGCGCACCGGACCGGCGAAGAAAGGCATGCGTCAACGGTACTGGGCCGCGGCTGTGCGCGCCGCCGAGGGATCCGGATGATGCGGATCCGCGGATCCGCCCCCCGACCTGTCCGGCGACCGGTAGCGTCGGACCGTGAGCCACCTGTTCTCCCCGCTGACCATCCGATCCGTCACCTTGAGCAACCGCCTGTGGGTCTCGCCCATGTGCATGTACAGCGCCGTCGACGGCGTGCCGCAGGAATGGCACCACGCCCATCTCGCGCAGTTCGCCTCCGGCGGTGCGGGCCTCATCGTGGCCGAAGCCACCGCTGTCGTGCCGGAGGGCCGGATCAGCCCGCGCGACACCGGTCTGTGGAACGACGCGCAGCGCGACGCCTGGGCGTCGATCGTCGACGCGGTGCACGCGCGCGGCGCCCGGATCGGGGTGCAGCTCGCACATGCCGGCCGCAAGGCCTCGACCTGGTGGCCGTGGGCCGAGGAGCGCGGATCCGTCCCCGCAGCCCAGGGCGGCTGGACCACGGTCGCACCCTCGGCGATCGCGTTCGAAGGCTTCGACGCGCCCGAGGCCCTCGACGCGTCGGGCATTGCCGGCGTCGTCGACGCGTTCGCGGTGGCCGCACGCCGCGCCCTCGCCGCGGGCTTCGACGTGCTGGAGATCCACGGCGCGCATGGGTACCTGCTGCACCAGTTCCTCTCGCCGCTCAGCAACCACCGCGACGACGCGTATGGCGGCTCGCTCGAGAACCGCGCCCGGCTCCTGCTCGAGGTCACCGACGCGGTGCGCCGGGTCGCGGGCGACGAGGTACCGGTGTTCATGCGGATCTCCGCCACCGACCACGCCCCGGGCGGCTTCACGCCGGACGAGGCCGCCGTGGTGGCGGAATGGGCGGTCGAGCACGGCGCGGATCTCATCGACGTCTCCAGCGGCGGGCTCGTCGCCCACCAGCGCATCGAAGTCCACCCGGGTTACCAGGTGCCGCTCGCCGCGGCCGTGCGCCAGGGCGGCAGGATCCCCTCCTCCGCCGTGGGGCTGCTGACGAGCGGCGCCCAAGCCGAGTCCGTGCTCGCCGAGGGTGCGGCGGACGCGATCTTCGCCGGACGGGAGTGGCTGCGCGATCCGCACTTCGGGCTGCGCGCCGCGCACGAACTCGGCGAAGAGGTCGCCTGGCCCGACCAGTATCTGCGCGCCCGCTGGCACTGAGCAACAAGGGGTCGTCGAGCGCATCGCTCGCTCAACGACCCCTTGAGGCGAGACTCAGCGCCCGAAGCCGCGACGGGTGATGTCGCGCACCTCGCCGACGAGCTCCTCGATGATGTCCTCCAGGAACAGGATCGCCGTCGTCTCACCCTCCGCGTTGCGCACCTGCGCGAGGTGTCGCCCCGCGCGCCGCATGATCGCGAGCGCATCCTCGAGATCGGTGTCCTCCTGCATCGGCACCATCTGGTGGACGCGCTTCGCGGGGATCGGCGCAGCCGCGCGCACCGCTGCATCCGGCCCTTCGGCCGAGCGGATCACGTCCTTCAGGTGCACGTAGCCCACCGGTGCCCCTTCGGTGTCGACCATGACGTAGCGCGAGAAGCCGTGCTTGGCGACGGCCCGCTCCACATCGTCCGGAGTCGCGCCGAGCGGCAGCGTGACGAGGCCGGCGAGCGGCACGGCGACGTCGCGTGCGTCCTTGTCCGTGAACTCGACCACCGCGCTCACGGTGCCCGCGGAGTCGGTGAGCATGCCCTCACGACGGGACTGATCCACGATCGTGGCGACCTCGTCGAGCGTGAACGTCGATGCGGCTTCGTCCTTCGGCTCCACACCGAAAAGCCGCACGACGCCATTGGCGGTGGCGTTCAGCGCGCGGATCACCGGATAGAACACCTTGGAGATCCACACCAGCGGCGCCGCGAGGATCAGCACCGCCCGGTCCGGCACCGAGAACGCGAGGTTCTTCGGCACCATCTCGCCGAACACCACGTGCAGGAACGACACGATGACCAGGGTGATGATGAACGCGATGGCGTCCACCGCCCCCTCGGCCAGCCCGAGTGCGCCCAGGGGCGCGGCGAGCAGGTGGTGCATCGCGGGCTCCGACACGTTCAGGATCAGCAGCGAGCACACGGTGATGCCGAGCTGCGAGGTCGCCAGCATGAGCGTGGCGTGCTCCATCGCGTACAGCGCGGTGCGCGCGGAACGGGATCCGCGTTCGGCGAGCGGCTCGATCTGCGACCGGCGCGCGGAGATCACCGCGAACTCCGCCGCGACGAAGAACGCGTTGAAGGCGAGCAGCACGAACAGCCATGCGATTCCGGCCCAGTCGCTCATCGCTCGCCCCCCTCCTCCGTCGTGGCCTCGGGCATGAAGCGGATCCGATCCACCCTTCGCCCCTGCATGCGCACGACGTGCAGGGTGCCGCCCGGCACGGGCACTTCGTCGCCGGCCTTGGGCAGCCGCTCCAGCACGCTCATCACGTAGCCGCCGACCGTGTCGTACACGTCGCCCTCCGGCACCTCGATGCCGGTGCTCGCACGCAGTTCGTCGGGGCGCAGCTCCGCGGGGAAGGTGATCCCGTCGCGGCTCTTCACGACGCCGGCCCTGCTGCGGTCGTGCTCGTCGGACACCTCGCCGACGATCTCCTCGACGAGGTCCTCGAGGGTCACGATCCCCGCGGTGCCGCCGTACTCGTCCACGACGATTGCGAGCTGGTAGCCACCGCCGCGCAGCTCGGCCACGAGCGCATCCAGGTGCACGGTCTCCGGCACGCGCAGCGGCTCGGAGGAGAGCGCACCCACCGGCACCTCGGTGCGGCGGTCGCGCGGCACCGACACGGCCGCCTTCAGATGCACCACGCCGGTGATGTCGTCGAGGTCCTCGTCGAAAACCGGGAAACGGCTGTGGCCGGTGCGCCGGGCCAGCCCGATCACGCCGTCGGCGGAATCCGCCGCCGAGATCGCGTGCATGCTCGGGCGCGGGGTCATCACGTCGCCCGCCGTGAGCCGCGCGAAGCCGAGGCTGCGATCCAGCAGCGTCGCGGTGTCCTCCTCGAGCACACCGGCGCTCGCGGAACGGCGCACCAGCGAACTGAGCTCTTCCGCCGAGCGCGCACCGCTGAGCTCCTCCTTGGGCTCGATGCCGATGGCACGGAGCACGCCGTTGGCGCTGCCGTTCAGCAGCGCGACGACGGGGCGGAACACCATCGTGAACACGGTCTGGAAAGGGATGACGACCTTGGCGGTCGCGACCGGCAGCGCCATCGCGAAGTTCTTCGGCACGAGCTCGCCGAGAATCATCGACAGCATCGTGGCGACCGTCATCGCGACGATCACGGCGATCGTGACGGTGACGGGCTCGGGGATCCCCCACGAGCTGAGCAACGGACGGAGCAGGTTCGACAGCGCCGGCTCCATCGTGAAACCGGTCAGCAGGGTGGTCAGCGTGATGCCGAGCTGCGCCGAGGACAGGTGCGTCGAGGTGATCTTCAGCGCCGCGATGGTCATGCCCAGACGGCTCTCGCCGCGATCCCGTCGCGCCTCCAGATCGGCGCGGTCGAGGTTGACCAGGGCGAACTCGCTGGCGACGAACAGGCCCGTCCCCACGATGAGCAGAAGCCCCACGCCCAACCAGATGTAATCCATCACGGTGTCACCTCCGACGAAGCGGAGAGCGGGCAGTGGGGCGATGTACTACACGAGGGAGGGTCGTCCATGGTGCGAACGATTCTATCGTCCCTCGGCTCTACTTTCCCTCGGCGCGGGTGATGCGACCGGATGCACGGTCGTCGGCGTGATCACCAGCTGACCGGCAGCGCCTTGCCCTCTTCGTAGCCTGCCGCGGATTGCAGCCCGACAAGCGCCCGCTCGTGGAACTCCGGCACGGAGGATGCGCCTGCGTAGGTGAACGAGGAGCGCACGCCCGAGGTGATCATGTCGAGCAGATCCTCGACACCGGGACGGAGCGGATCCAGGTAGATCCTGGAAGACGAGATGCCTTCGGCGAACAGCTCCTTGCGGGCACGCTCGTACGCGTCGAGACGGCCGAAGCGCGCCTGCACCGCCTTGGTCGAGGCCATGCCCCACGACTCCTTGTAGATGCGCCCCTCCGCGTCGCTCTGCAGCTCACCCGGAGCCTCGATCGTGCCGGCGAACCAGGAGCCGACCATCACCGTTGCGGCCCCCGCGGCGAGGGCGAGGGCGACGTCGCGCGGGTAGCGCACTCCCCCGTCCGCCCACACGTGCGCGCCGAGCTCGGCGGCGGCCTGCGCCGTCTCCAGCACGGCGGAGAACTGCGGGCGCCCCACCGCCGTCATCATGCGGGTGGTGCACATCGCGCCGGGTCCGACCCCGACCTTCAGGATCGATGCGCCGGCGTCGACGAGGTCCCGCACGCCATCGGCCGTGACGATGTTGCCGGCCACGATCGGAATGCCGAGCTCGAGTGCCGCGACCGTGCGCAGAGCCCGCAGCATCCCCTCCTGATGACCGTGCGCGGTGTCGACCACCAGCACGTCCACCCCGGCCGCCGCCAGGGCGGTGGCCTTGGCTGCGACGTCGCCGTTGATCCCGACCGCGGCGGCCACGGCCAGACGCCCTGCGGCGTCGACCGCGGGCCGGTACAGCGTGGAGCGCAGCGCTCCGCGCGCGGTCTGCGTGCCCACCAGGTGACCGTGCTGCAGCACGCACACCATCTCGGCCTCGACGGCGGTGATCGCGTCGAACGCCGCACGCGGGTCGGCGACGTCCTCCGCGTCGAGCGAAGGGGAGTCGGCGCGGACCAGGTCGCCGAGCTGGGCGTCCCGCAACGCGGACGCGAGGCGGACGGCGGGCAGTATTCCATGGATCGCGTCGACGTGGAGGCCGTCCGGGCCGCGCGGCGCGTCGGCGACCACGATCCCGTGACCGCCGCTGGCCGGCAGCAGCCGGAGCGCATCCTCCACGGTTGCCCGCGGCGAGAGCACGAGCGGGGTGTCCCAGGACACCGGCTGGCGCTTGACCCAGCGGATCGCCTCGTCCAGCTCCTGCAGCGGCATGTCCTGCGGCAGCACGCCGATCCCGCCGCGGCGGGCGAGGGTCGCGGCGAGCCGCGGGCCGGTGACCGAGTTCATGTTCGAGGACACCAGCGGGATGGTCGCCGGGGTGCCGTCCTGCGGCGCGAGATCGACCTGGAGCCTGCTGGTCACGTCCGAGTGACGCGGCACCAGGAACACGTCGGAGTAGGTGAGGTCGACCATGGGTCCTTCGCCGGAGAACTGCATGCACACAGGGTATGCCTCCCCCGCCCGGAACGCCTCGGCGCCGCGTCCTTCCGAACCCGCCGTCGCGACCCCGGGCGACCCGCGTGCGGAAGGTCTCGCCGCGCCCTGCGATCCAGGCCCGCACCGGGGCTGTGACACGTTAGGCTTGACACCCGGATGAGTGGCCATACCCGGAGACCACCGGGGACGGATCCCACCAGATTCAGCGATGAAAGAGGGCGATCGAGCGTGTCGAGCCAGGTGACCGGCGTCGGGACTTCTGGAGATGGAGAGTTCGGGGCCAATTCCTGGCTCGTCGACGAGCTGTACGAACAGTTCAAAGTCGACCGCAACTCCGTCGACAAGGAGTGGTGGCCGGTCCTCGAGAACTACCGCCCCTCCGAGCCTGCGACGGCCCCCGCCGCCTCCGCTGCGGCCACGCCGTCGGCTACTCCCGCCACGGCCCCGGACACGCATCCCGTGACCGCTCCGGTCCCCGTGATCGGCCAGCAGCCGGTGGCGCGCACCACGACGAAGCCGGCACGCCAGGCCCCGATCCCCGCTCAGGCGCAGGATCGCGCCACCGCGGAGCCCGGCGCCGAGCAGCACGAGGACGTCGTCACGCCGCTGCGCGGCATGCCGAAGACCCTCGCCGCGAACATGGACGAGTCGCTCACCGTCCCCACGGCGACGAGCGTGCGGACCGTGCCGGCGAAGCTGATGATCGACAACCGCATCGTCATCAACAACCACATGTCCCGCACCCGCGGCGGCAAGGTCTCCTTCACGCATCTCATCGGCTGGGCGCTGATCCAGGCGCTGAAGGAGTTCCCGAGCCAGAACGTCTTCTACGCCGAGGTCGACGGCAAGCCCAGCGTCGTCGCCCCCGCGCACGTGAACCTCGGCATCGCCATCGACATCCCCAAGCCCGACGGCACCCGCGCCCTGCTCGTGCCGAGCATCAAGCGTGCCGAGTCGCTCACGTTCAGCGAGTACCTCTCCGCGTACGAGGACCTCATCGGCCGCGCGCGCGGGAACAAGCTCACCGCCGCGGACTTCCAGGGCACCACGCTGTCCCTGACGAACCCAGGCGGCATCGGCACCGTGCACTCCGTGCCGCGCCTGATGAAGGGCCAGGGCTGCATCATCGGCGCCGGCGCCCTCGAGTACCCGGCCGAGTTCCAGGGCTCCAGCCAGAAGACGCTGGACGTGCTCGGCATCGGCAAGACGATCACGCTCACCTCGACCTATGACCACCGGGTCATCCAGGGCGCGGGCTCGGGCGAGTTCCTGAAGAAGGTGCACGAGCTGCTGATCGGCGAGCGCGGCTTCTACGAGGGCATCTTCCGTGCCCTCCGGATCCCGTACGCCCCGATCCACTGGAACAAGGACATCGCGGTCGACCTCGCCGAGCGCATCGACAAGACCGCCCGCGTGCAGGAGCTGATCAACTCCTACCGCGTGCGCGGCCACCTCATGGCCGACATCGACCCGCTCGAGTACGTGCAGCGCACACACCCCGACCTCGAGATCGAGACCCACGGACTGACGTTCTGGGATCTGGACCGCGAGTTCGTCACGAACGGCTTCGGTGGTCACCGTCAGCTGAAGCTGCGCGAGATCCTCGGTGTGCTCCGCGACTCCTACTGCCGCACGATCGGCATCGAGTACATGCACATCCAGGATCCGGAGCAGCGCCGCTGGTTCCAGGACAAGGTCGAGGTCAAGTACGTCAAGCCCGGCCACGACGAGCAGCTGCGCGTGCTCAGCAAGCTCAACGAGGCCGAGGCCTTCGAGACCTTCCTGCAGACCAAGTACGTGGGCCAGAAGCGCTTCTCGCTCGAAGGCGCGGAATCGCTCGTGCCGCTGCTGGATGAGATCCTGCAGGGCGCCGCCGGTGCGGGACTCGACGGCGCCGCGATCGGCATGGCGCACCGCGGCCGCCTGAATGTGCTCGCGAACATCGCCGGCAAGACCTACGGGCAGGTGTTCCGCGAGTTCGAGGGATCCACCCTTCCGGGCAACCAGCGCGGATCCGGCGACGTCAAGTACCACCTCGGCAAGGAGGGCACCTTCGTCGCCGACGACGGCGCCGAGCTGCCGATCCTCCTCGCCGCGAACCCCTCGCACCTGGAGACCGTGGACGGCGTGCTCGAGGGCATCGCGCGCGCCAAGCAGGACCGCAAGCCGATCGGCACGTTCACCTGGCTGCCGATCCTGGTGCACGGCGACGCCGCCTTCGCGGGCCAGGGCGTCGTCGTGGAGACCCTGCAGATGTCGCAGCTGCGCGGCTACCGCACCGGTGGCACCGTGCACGTGGTCGTGAACAACCAGGTCGGCTTCACCACGCTGCCCAACGACTCACGCACCTCGGTGTATGCGACCGACGTCGCGAAGACCATCCAGGCGCCGGTCCTGCACGTGAACGGCGACGACCCCGAAGCCGTCGTGCACGTCGCGCAGCTCGCGTTCGAGTACCGCGAGCGGTTCCACCGCGACATCGTGATCGACCTGGTGTGCTATCGCCGCCGCGGCCACAACGAGGGTGACGACCCGTCGATGACGCAGCCGCTGATGACCGACCTGATCCAGGCGAAGCGCTCGGTGCGCAGCCTCTACACCGACGCTCTCGTCGGTCGTGGCGACATCACCCAGGAGGAGTATGACCAGGCCAAGGCCGACTTCCAGAACCGCCTGGAGATCGCCTTCGCGGAGACGCACGCGGCGGAGACCGGTGCCACGCCGATCGCCCCCGACCTCCCGCCCGTCGACGAGCAGATCGGCACCCCCGAGGTCACCGGCGTTCCGCTCGAGGTCGTGCACCTGATCGGCGACGCGCACGCGAACAAGCCCGAGGGCTTCACCGTGCACCCGAAGCTGCAGCAGGCCATGGACAAGCGCGTCGACATGAGCCGCAACGGCGCGATCGACTGGGGCTTCGGCGAGCTGCTCGCCTTCGGTTCGCTGCTCGTCGAGGGCACACCCGTCCGTCTGGCCGGCCAGGACTCGCGCCGCGGCACGTTCGTGTCGCGTCACGCCGTCCTGCACGACCGGGAGAACGGCCAGGAGTGGCTGCCGCTGGCGAACCTGTCCGATAACCAGGCCCGGTTCTTCGTCTACGACTCGCTGCTCAGCGAATACGCCGCGCTCGGCTTCGAGTACGGCTATTCGGTGGAACGCCCCGAGGCGCTGGTGCTGTGGGAGGCGCAGTTCGGCGACTTCGTGAACGGCGCGCAGTCGGTCATCGACGAGTACATCTCCGCCGCCGAGCAGAAGTGGGGCCAGCAGTCGAGCGTCGTGCTGCTGCTGCCGCACGGCTACGAGGGGCAGGGGCCGGATCACTCCTCCGGGCGCATCGAGCGGTTCCTGCAGCTGTGCGCGCAGGACAACATGACCGTGGCGCGCCCGTCCACGCCGGCGAGCTACTTCCATCTGCTGCGCCGTCAGGCCTACGCGAAGCCGCGCCGGCCGCTCATCGTGTTCACGCCGAAGGCGATGCTGCGACTGCGCGGCGCGACCAGCCCGGTCGAGGACTTCACCCGCGGCAAGTTCGAGGCCGTGATCGATGACACCCGGCAGCTCGACCGCACGGCCGTCAAGCGCGTGATCTTCCACTCCGGCAAGGTGCACTGGGACCTGGTCGCCGAGCTCGAGAAGAACCCGAACCCGGAGATCGCTCTGGTGCGCGTCGAACAGCTCTACCCCGTGCCGCTGCGCGCGCTCAAGGCCGTCGCCGACACCTACCCCAACGCCGAGATCGTCTGGCTGCAGGAGGAGCCGGAGAACCAGGGCGCCTGGCCGTTCCTCGCGCTGCACTTCCAGACCGTGCCCGGTCCGCGTGTCGTGCGCCCGATCACCCGGCCCGCATCGGCCGCGCCGTCGACGGGATCCTCGAAGGTGCACGCCGCGGAGCAGGCCGACCTGCTCTCGCGGGCGCTAACCCTCTGAGTCGACTCCTCAGCGGATCGACGCGGTGTCCCGGTTCTCCGGGGCACCGCGTCGTCGTTCGCGGACGTTCCGGACGGCGGTCACGGCGAGCGCGATGACAGCGACCGCGGCGGGTACGACGAGCGCGACCCCCGCGAGCAGCAGCAGTCCGATCGTGCAGACCGAGGCGATCACCGCCATCCACCAGCCGGGTGTGCGCCGCGGCAGGATCCGGATCGCCGCGATCATGCCGATCGTGTAGACGGCCACCATGCTCGCGGTGTGGATGAGGATGAACGGCGCCAGCGCGAACCCGGTCGCCCACGACACCGCGAAGTAGGCCAGCACGAGCGCCATCGACAGCAGCAGCGCGCGGCGCGGCACCTCGCCCGACTCCGCGCCCTTCGCGAACCAGCGCGGCAGGTCGCCGTTGCCGGCGAGCGATGCTCCGAGCTTGCCGAACGCGGCGAGGTAGACGTTGAGCACGCCGAGCGCGACCACCGCCGAGACCACGCCGATGAGCGTGGGTGCCGCGCGCACGCCACCCGCCTCGGCGAGATCGAGCAGGACGACATCGCCGCGCCCCGCCCGCTCCCCCAGGGCGCCGACGGTCACGACCTGCAGCGCGAGATAGCAGCCGCCCGCGAGCACGAGCGTGATCGCCGTGGCCAGCGGGATGGTGCGCCGCGGCCGGGCGAACTCGCCGGAGATGTGGGTGCCCACCTCCCAGCCGGCGAAGGCCCACACGAACATCACGATCGCCGTACCCACGCCGCCCCATCCATGCGGCAGGAACGGCGTGAAGCTCTCCGGGCGCACGGCGGGCGCCGCCACCGCGACCACCACGACGACGATCGCGAGCAGCAGGCCGGTCAGCACCAGCTGCAGCCAGCCGGTCAGCCGCACCCCGAACAGGTTGGCGACGAACGGCACCACGAGGAACCCGAGAGCGAGCCAGGGCACACCCGCGCTGTCGATCCCAACCGCGGTCGCGATGTAGCGGGCGCCGAGCACCGACACGACGGGCCCTCCCGCCGCGACGCCGAACAGGAACCAGTACCCGGTGGCCCGCGCCGCGGTGGGGCCGAGAGCCCGACGCGCGTAGCTGGCCACGCCGCCCGGATCCGGGTGACGCGCGGCGAGCGCCGCGAACGCGCCCGCGAGCGGCACCGCCAGGAGCGTGATCACCCCGACCGCGATGAGGCTGGCGGGGCCCGCCGTCTTCGCCGCGAGCCCGGGGAGCACCAGCAGGCCGGTGCCGAGCACCGAGGCGAGGTACAGCGCGATGCCCTGGGCCAGCCCGAGCCCGGACGGCGCGACGATGCCGAGGTCTGCGCCGTCGGCGCCCTCTGCGGGACGGAGTGCGGTCATCCCCTCACGGTAGCGAGGGGGTCGGACATTCAGTACCAGATGCTCAGCGCGGGCGCCGCGGCGGTGCCGAAGGCGTCCTGGATCGCGACCGCGGTCTCCGCCGCGGCCGAGATCCGGCCGGCGGCGCGCAGCGTCGTCGCGCTCACGCCACCGAGGTACAGCGATGACAGCATGTCCACGCCGAGCTCGACGTCGGGAGCATCCGCCGTGGCGTCGACGATGCCCCTCCCGTCCTGACCGACCCGCAGACGCCAGGTTCCTTCGGCGAGGCCGAGCGGATCGGACACCCGCAGGACGAGATCCAGGGGCGCACGGTACGTGCGCGCGGCGAGCACGGCGGGGACATCAAGGATCCGCAGCCAGCCGTGGTCGTGCACGGTGACCTGAACGGCGCGCTGGTTCGCGACGAGCCACGGCAGCGGATCGTCGACGGGCCGCAGGTCCGCGCGCAGGGTGCGGATCAGATCGTGGTTGACGGCGAACGCCCAGAGCGCGCGCAGCGCTTCCGGCGTCTCCGCGTCGAGGTGACGGATCGCGAGGTCGGCGCCGAACTCCTCGGCGAGTTCGTCGAGCGTGTAGGCGAGCACACCTCGTGTGACGCCGTCGGCATCGGCCGCCCTGACGCCCCGCACGGCGCGGGAGCGCTCGTCGCCCGGCACCAGGCCCGCCATGCGACGCCAGCGCAGCGACCATCCGGGGATGTCGCCTGACCGGTCCAGGCGAGTCCGCTCGTGCACCTCGCCGAGCGCCGTCCGCAGCGCTTCCGGCTCGATGTACTCCACGGTGGTCGCGTCCCCCACGGCAGGCCATGAGATGCCGCCGGCACGTCGGGCATCGACCTGCAGATGGGAGACGGGGATCGCCGGACCGAAGCCGTAGCGTCCGTAGATCGTCGCCTCCGTCGCGGTGAGCCCTGCGATCGGCACTCCGGCCGCGGCCGCAGCGCGCAGCTCGCCCTCCAGCAGGTTGCGCGCGATCCCCCGACGGCGGTGCGTCGCCGCGACGGTGACGGCGCTGATCGCCCACATGTCGATGTGCGCACCGGCGTCGCCGGGCACGGTCATCGGAGTCACCCAGGAGTCGACGGTCGCGACCGGAAGCTCGCCGCCCGGCGCGTACACGCCGATGTTGCGCCGCTCGGACATCATCTCGCCCATGAGGCGGATGGTCTCGTCGTCGGGCTCCTTGTCGAGGAATCCTCGCGCGTCGGCCCGGGCGAATCCGCGCCGCTGCGCCGGATCCGACATGTCGACGATGCGGTAGTCGAGACCTGAAGCGCTCAGGCGCTCCTTCGAGCGCGGGTCGACGGGAACGTCACGGGCGTCGAGGGCTGCCATGCCTCCACCCTAGCCAGGGCGGTGGGCACCGGGCGCGCGACGAGTGGACCGCGAGTGGTCAGTGCACCGCCGCCTGGACGGCGCGCAGCCGCGCGAGCACCTGGTCGCGCAGCTCCTCGGGAGCCGTCTCCTTGCACGCCCGGGAGACGACCTCGGTCAGCGTGGTCGCGACGAGGGCCTCCTCTGCGCAGGACGGGCAGTTCTCGAGATGCTCGCGGATGTCCGAGTGCTCCGTCTTGCACATCTCATTGCGGAGGTATTCCTCCAGGTCCTGCCGCGCCTTGGTGCATCCGCAGTCCGTCATTTCGTGCTCCTCGTGCCGGCCGTGGCGATGCCTCGCTCCGCGGCGTAATCCGCCAACAGCTCCCGCAGCATGCGACGCCCGCGGTGCAGGCGGCTCATCACGGTGCCGATGGGGGTCTTCATGATGTCGGCGATCTCCTGGTAGGCGAAGCCCTCGACGTCGGCGAGGTACACCGCCAGCCTGAAGTCCTCCGGGACCGCCTGCAGCGCCTCCTTGACGATCGACGCGGGCATCCGGTCGATCGCCTCGGCTTCGGCCGAGCGGCTGTGCGACGCCGTGGTCGACTCGGCGCCGCCGAGCTGCCAGTCCTCGAGCTCGTCGATCGTGCCCTGATAGGGCTCGCGCTGGCGCTTGCGGTAGATGTTGATGTAGGTGTTCGTCAGGATCCGGTACAGCCACGCCTTCAGGTTCGTGCCCTGCGTGAAGCTCGACCACGAGGCGAACGCCTTCACGAACGTCTCCTGGACCAGGTCCGCGGCGTCGGACGGGTTGCGCGTCATGCGCATGGCGGCGGCGTACAGCTGATCCATGAAGGGGATCGCCTGCTCCTCGAATTCCCGGCGCGCGGAGGAGTCCGCGTCCGGCTGCGCGTCCAGCGGTGCGTGATCGTTCATCGCCAGCCAGTTTAGGCCGAGAACGTCGACCTCCACCGGTTCGAGCGTCGCGAGCATGCGCACTGCCTTCCTTGTTTCTCGCCCTCCGCTGCCGGAGGCCTTCAGTAGGGTAGGAACCGATGAGCGCCTCCCTGTATTCCCCTGCCCCGCGCGGACGCTGGTCCGCGCCGGTCGCCGCCGACTCCCTGAGTGCGCGGCTGCGCGTGCCGGGATCCAAATCGCTCACCAACCGCGAACTCGTGCTGGCCGCGATCGCCGACGCCCCGGGAATCGTCTCGGCCCCGCTGCATTCGGACGACTCCGCGCGCATGATCGACGCACTGCGCGTCCTCGGCGTCGGGGTCGAGGAACAGTTCGGCACCGGGGAGTTCGGCCCCGACCTGCGGATCACCCCCGCCCCGCTCACCGGCGGCACCACCGTCGACTGCGGCCAGGCCGGCACGGTGATGCGGTTCATCGCGCCACTCGCGGGACTCGCTCGCGGCGACGTGCTGCTGACTGCACATGAGACGGCGCTGCACCGTCCCATGGGCGCCATGATCCACGCTCTGCGCGATCTCGGCGTCGACATCGAGGACAACGGCAGCTGGTCTCTGCCGTTCACGATCCGTGGCCGCGGGCACATCCGCGGCGGCCGCGTGGAGATCGACGCCTCTGCATCGAGCCAGTTCGTGTCGGGTCTGCTGCTCGCGGCGCCGCGCTTCGATGTCGGTCTGCATCTGGTGCACACCGGTGAGCGGCTGCCGAGCATGCCGCACATCGACATGACCGTGGAGACGCTGACGCGCCGCGGGATCAAGGTCACCCGACCCGGCCCCGGCGAATGGATGGTGGAGGGCGGCGTCCCGCGCTCCCGGGAGATCGCCATCGAACCGGACCTGTCCAACGCCGCCCCGTTCCTCGCGGCGGCGCTCGTCGCCGGCGGCGAGGTCTCGATCGAGGGCTGGCCGAACCGCTCCACGCAGCCCGGCGCGCTGCTGCCCGATCTGCTGGAGCGCCTCGGCGCTGACGTGCACCGTGCAGACGGGGTGCTCATCGTGCGCGGCACCGGTCGCATCCGCGGCAGCGAGTTCGACCTGTCGGCAGCGGGAGAGCTCGCACCGACCTTCGTGGGTCTCGCCGCCCTGGCGGACGAGCCCACCACGATCACCGGCATCGGCCACATCCGCCTGCACGAGACCGACCGGATCGCCGCACTCGCCGGCAATCTGCGAGCCCTCGGCGGTGAGGCCCTGGAGCTCGAGGACGGCATCCGCATCATCCCCGCGACATTGCGGGGAGGCACCTGGCCGGCACACCACGATCACCGCATGGCGACCACGGGCGCTCTCATCGGTCTGCGCGTGCCCGGCGTCGAGATCGACGAGATCGGCACCACGGCGAAGACTCTGCCCGAGTTCACCCAGCTGTGGGAGCGCATGCTGTCCGTCGACGCCCCGGGGAGCGCACCCGCGTGAGCTGGCTGGAGGACGACGGCGACGACGAGCTCGACGACTTCGACGAGTCCCAGATCCGGATGCGCCCGAATCCGAAGGCGAACCGTCCGCGCACCAAGCGCCGCCCCGCGCACAACGATGCCGAGATCGGGCGCGTCCTGGGCGTGGATCGGGGGCGGTACGCCGTGCTGATCGGCGAGGGCACCGATGACGAGCACACCATCACCACCACGCGCGCCAGAGAGCTGCGCCGCACGCCGATCGTCACGGGCGACGCCGCACGCGTGGTCGGCGACGTCTCCGGCGACGAAGGCACCCTCGGCCGGATCGTCGGCATCCTCGAACGCTCCTCTCTGCTGCGCCGCAGCGCCGACGACACCGACCAGGTCGAGCGCGTCATCGTCGCCAACGCCGACCAGATGCTCATCGTCGTCGCTGCGGCGGACCCCGAGCCGCGCGAGCGCCTGGTCGACCGCTACCTGGTGGCAGCCCTCGACGCCGGGATCCGTCCGCTGCTGGTGGTCACCAAGACGGATCTGGCGGATCCGGCCGAGTTCCTGACGCACTTCGAAGGCCTGGATCTGACGGTCTTCACCAGCGCGCAGGGCGAGATGCCGGTCGACGAGATCGGCCGAGCCCTCATCGGTCACTCCACCGTGTTCGTCGGACACTCCGGCGTCGGCAAGTCCACGCTCGTGAACGCCCTCGTGCCGGGAGCCGGGCGGGCCACCGGGCACGTGAACGAGGTCACCGGGCGCGGCAGGCACACGTCCTCGTCGACGGTGTCACTGCGCTATGTTGCTCCGCCCCTCGCCCCCGGCTCCGACGGCGGGTCCGGCTGGGTGATCGACACGCCGGGCGTGCGCTCCTTCGGGCTGGGGCACGTGGATCCGCAGAACATCCTCGCCGCCTTCACCGAGCTCGCCGTGATCGCGGAGAACTGTCCGCGCGGCTGCACGCACCGCGCCGACGCGGAGGACTGCGCGCTCAACGAGGCCGCTGCGGACGGAGCGCTCGGCGAGGCCGGGCTGGCACGGCTGGAATCGCTGCAGCGGCTGCTGGCGACCTTCGCGGACAAGCTCTGAGCGGATCCGCTCCCCGGGGTGCGGGTAGCCTGGACGGGTGATCGCACAGCGCCTCGAACCCGGATCCCCCGCCCCCGACTTCACTCTGCAGGACCAGGACGGCGCGTCCGTCTCCCTGCACGACCTGCGCGGCCGGAACGTCATCCTGTACTTCTACCCGGCGGCGATGACCCCGGGCTGCACGACCGAGGCGTGCGACTTCCGCGACAGCCTCGCCTCGCTGCAGGGCGCGGGCTACACGGTGCTGGGAGTCTCCCGCGACGACGTGGCCAAGCTCAAGCAGTTCGCCGAGCGCGACGGGCTCTCCTTCCCGCTGCTCAGCGACGCCGACCTCGCCGTGCATCGCGCGTACGGGGTGTGGGGCGAGAAGAAGAACTACGGCAAGGTGATCCAGGGCGTGATCCGCTCGACCTTCGTCATCGATGAGGACAGCGTGATCGCGCACGCGCTCTACAACGTCAAGGCCACCGGCCACGTCGCCCGCATCCGCAAGCTCGTGGGCCTCGCCGCGTAACGCTTCAGTCGTCCTGCTGTTCGGCATCGGCACGCCGACGGGCTTCCAGCCCCGCGCGCCGGGTCAGCAGGAACAGCAGAACCGCGCCGATCACGCCCGGGATCAGCAGTGCGAGCACGAACACGACCGGGAACGGCCGTGCCGTGAGCGCGCTCAGGGCGACGGCGATCGCAAGGATTTGCGCCACCATTCCTCCGCTGCGCCCGAACGAGCGTCCGCGCAGCACGGCCAGGGCAAGAGCGGCGAGCCCCACCGCACCGACCGCGCTGAGCCCGATCAGTCCCAGGGCAGAGGGCAGCGAGGTGGCGGCGCCGGAGCTCAGACCGAACACCTCCCCGAGGGTGACCACGAGCAGTGCCACCGCTTCGAGGGCGAGCACGGCCGCCGCCGCGATGGTCAGTCTCGACGGGCGCATAAGGGGCTCCTGGATGGTGTCGGGTCGTCGGCGTTCGCTCACGGTTCGGCTCCCGTTCACACGGAGTGCAGAAAATCCTTGATCGCTCGCCTTTCATGTAAGAGAATAGATGACAGCCATGTGCTCCCACAGCGGCGTGGGGCGAGCACCCGCTCGCATCACCGATGGGCGTCGACCCCCGAACGCCGCCTACGAATTCCGGGCACGCGAGATTCGCGCGCCCATGACATTTCCACACCGAGGAGCCCCCATGGATTGGCGCGACAAGGCCGCCTGTCTCACCGTCGACCCCGAGCTGTTCTTCCCCGTCGGGAACACCGGTCCGGCCGTCGATCAGATCGAGAAGGCGAAGGCCGTGTGCGCCCGGTGCACCGTCACCGAGGTCTGCCTGCAGTACGCCCTCGAGTCCAGCCAGGACTCGGGCGTGTGGGGCGGACTCAGCGAGGATGAGCGCCGCGCTCTCAAGCGCCGCGCCGCTCGCGCCCGCCGCGCCGGCTGACGCGCGCTCTCAGGCGCCGCGCCGCCCGCGCGGGCTGACCCGCGCCCGGCGCATCCGGCTCAGCCGTTCACCCAGCGCATCGGAAGGTCGATCGTGACCACGGTGCCCTCGCCGTCCGAACCCTCCCAGACGATCGTGCCACCGAGCTCGCCCTGGATGAGGGTGCGGATGATCTGCGTGCCCAGGCCCTGACCGATCCGCCCCTCGGGCAGACCGTGTCCGGTGTCGCTGACGATCACACGCAGGTTCTCGTCGGTGCGCTGCGCCTCGATGGTGACCAGGCCCTCCTGGCCCGCGAGTCCGTGCTCCACGGCGTTGGTGACGACCTCGGTGAGCGCGAGGGCGAGGGGCGTCGCATACTCGCTCGGCAGCACGCCGAACCGCCCCGTCGACTGGGTGCGCGCCCGGGTGTTGGGCGCCGAGGCGACCTCCGCCACGAGCTTCAGCACGCGCGCGAACACCTCGTCGAAGTCGACTTTCTGCGCCAGTCCCCCGGCGAGCGTGTCGTGCACCACGGCGATCGACTCGACACGTCGCATCGCCTGCGTCAGCGCGTCGCGCGCCTCCTCGGAGTGCGTACGACGGGCCTGGATCCGCAGCAGGGATGCGACCGTCTGCAGGTTGTTCTTCACCCGGTGGTGGATCTCGCGGATCGTCGCGTCCTTGGTGATGAGCTCCTGCTCCTGGTGACGCAGCTCCGACACGTCGCGGCACAGCACGATGGCGCCGATCCGGGTGCCGTGGTCCTTGAGCGGGATGGCTCGCAGGGAGACGGTGACGCCGCGCGCTTCCACGTCCGTGCGCCACGGAGCGCGCCCGGTGACCACGACCGGCAGCGATTCATCGACCTGCCGCGAAGGGGGCACGATCCGCGTCGTGACCTCGACCAGCGACTCCCCCTCGAGCTCCTCGTCGAAGCCCATCCGGTTGAACGCGCTCAGGGCGTTCGGGCTGGCGAACGTGACGACGCCGTCGACATCGATGCGGATGAGACCGTCCGAGGCGCGCGGAGCGCCGCGGCGTGGCGACGTGGGCGCGGAAGGGTCGGGGAACTCCCCGCCGGCGATCATGCCGAACAGGTCGTCCGCGGCCTCGTTGAACGTGATCTGCTGCCGGGAGGGCGTGCGCGCCTCACCGAGGTTCGTGTGCCGGGTGAGCACGCCGATCGGCTGCCGGTGTCCGCCATCGTCGCCGTTCTTGCGGGCGCGCACGATCGGCACCGCCCTGACCCTGGTCGGCGTCTCCTCGAACCAGTCAGGGTTCGCCGAGTCGACGATCCCGGCCGTGTCGAACGCGCCCTGCACCTGGGTGCGCCACTGCGGTCGCACCCGCTCCCCCACGATGTCGCGGTAGAACAGGGTCGCCGCGCCGCTCGGCCGGGTGTGCGCGACCGCGATGAAGGATCCGTCGGCCGTCGCGATCCAGATCACGATGTCCGCGGAAGCCAGATCCGCCAGCAACTGCCCGTCGCCGGCCAGGCGATGCAGCCATTCGATGTCCTCGTCGGCGAGGCAGCCCTGGGCCTGGGCGAGATCACTGAGTGTCGACACCCTGACAGCCTAGGGCGTATCCCCGGCCCGCACGCGCGGGGCGGAGGGCGGCGGAGCCGGGCTCAGAGCACGGCGAGCGAGGTGGCTCTCCAACGCCGGTCCAACCCCTCCATACGCACCGCCACAGCCCTGGTCCGGCCGGGGGTCTGCACGATCAGGGTGGCCTCGACGATGCCGTCCGCCGGCGATGACACGTGGGTGGAGAGGACCCGGAAGACGGGCCTGGCCGGTGCGACACCGCGCGCGCTGCGGGCTCGCGCAGACAGGTTCGCGCGGGCCGTGAGCACGAGGAAGGCATCCTCGCTGAGCCAGCGCGCGAGCTGATCCGCTTCGCGCACCCCGGCCAGCACCTCGAGGACGCCGCGCGTGAGGCTCTGCAGCAGCGGAGCCGGATCCGGCAGTTCTGCGGTCGGCGTGGGCTGCGGTGCGAAATCCTCGAGCGTCATCATCGGTGTTCTCCCCCTCGAGATTCGGATGGCGTGACTGGCATTCGAGCACATTCGCAGGCGCCGTGGGCCGTCTTCGCCGAGGAATGTGGATAACCCGTATATCGCCTCCGCCGCTTCCCGTAGCCTCGACGGCATGGAATGGGATCGGCTGTTCGAAGACCTCGAGGATCAGATCGCCTCGGGCTGGGAGGCGGAGCGCGCCGCCTTGGACGCCGAGACCGAGCGGCTGCGCATCGCGCGGCTCGACCTGCGCACGCGGCTGGGCGTGCTCGTCGACGAGGGCGGTGCTGTCGCCGCCGTGCTCACCGATTCGACCCGGGTGCGCGGCCGACTGCGCGCGGTCGGCGCCGACTGGGCGGCCGTGCAGCCGCAGGACGCGCCCGGTCTCGTGCTGCTGCCCGCACACGCCGTGGAGCTGTGGGCGCTCGATCACGGCGCGCTGCTGAGCAGCGGTGCCACCGCCGAGCCGCTCTCGCCGCTGCGCGAGCGGATGACGTTCGGCTTCGTCGTCCGGGACCTCGCCCGGCGCCGCAGCGGGGTGACCCTGCGCACTCGCTCCGGCACGGTGCTGGCGGGCACGATCGACCGGGCCGGGTCCGATCATCTGGATCTCGCGCTGCACGATGCGGGTTCTCCGCGACGCGCGAGGGCGGTCACGGGATTCCGCATCGTTCCGTTCGCGTCGGTGCTCTCCATCGGCACGGATGCGCCCGCGCCCGGCCTCGGCTGACGGCAGGCTCGCAACCGCCGCCGCCGAGGCGGGATCAGGACCCGGACGAGGGCCGGTTCACTCCCCGAGGCGGACCGGAGGGCCCCACAGCTCGGGGAAGCTCGCCGCGTTCGCCTGCCGCCACAGCGCCCTGCGCCGCGCGTCCTCCGCCTGCTCCGCCAGGTACTCGGTGATCGAGCCCTCCTCCACCCGCCAGGCGGCCGGAGCACCGAGCCGCGCGCCGCGCAGCCTGCCCTGCATGATGAGCTCGACGACCTCATCGACCTGCACGCCGAGGAGCTCGGCCACCTGGGCCGGGGCGAGATAGCGCACTGCAGGCGTGGATGCATCGGGCATGCACCCATTGTGCTCCGCGCCAGGGCGTCCGCGGCGACCGGCGGAGCGCTGTGGATAACTTTCCCGGCACGGATCCGGATTCTGTGACCATGAGCACATGAGCACCGCACGAGCCGCCCGCCGGCCCTGGACCGATCTGCGCTTCTTCATCGGCCTCGCCTTGATCGTCGTCTCCGTCGCCGGAGTCTGGCTGATCGTGGGCGCAGCGAAGCACCAGTCCCGCACTGCAGGCCGTGCGCACGATCGTGCCGGGCGAGCCGCTCACCTCCGCCGACGTGCGCGTCGTCGACGTCGTACTCGGCACGGTGGGATCCGGCTACCTCACCCCTGGCACCCTCGAGCCCGGCTTGATCGCGACGCGCACGATCGCGGAGGGCGAGCTCGTGCCCTCGACGGCCGCGGCCGACGCCGACCAGGGGCGCACCACCTCGGTCGTGGTCCGCAGCACGGTGCCGGTTCCCGCCTCGATCGTCAAGGGCTCCGTGGTCGAGTTGTGGGCGGCCGAGCCCCTCGAAGACAGCAAGGGTTTCGGTGAACCCCGAGTGCTGCTGTCCGAGGCCACCGTGGCCTCCGTCGACCGCGATGACGGCCCGCTGTCCGCCAAGGCCACCACGCTCGAGCTCGTCGTGAGCCGGGCGAAGGTCGGCGAGGTGCTCACGGCGCTGACCGACGGATCCTCGCTGTCGGTGGTGCCGATCGGCGCACGGTCATGACCGGCATCGTCCTGGCCCTGCCGCCGGAGCGCGCCGAGACGCTCGCCGAGGAGCTGGGGCTGGCGGGCATCACGGTGATCGCGCGGATGACACCGGAGCAGGCGGCCAGGCTGGTCGCACACGCCGAGGAGCTCCGTGATGCCGAAGCGCTGCTGATCCCCGCGGAGCGGGCCTGGCTGAGCGCCGCGCTGCGCGGGGCCTGCGACCGCGCCGGCGTGCGGATCCTCACCCTGGGCGACGGTCCGGCCGCCGTTCGCCTCACCCACCGGCACGGACTGGGCACGCCCCTGCCCGCGTCTTCGAGCGGATGGGACGTCGCCGACGCATTGCAGGCCGACGACGCGGGCGCCGGCCGGGACGAGATCGGTGCGGAAGAGCTCGACACGGCGGCCTCGCCGAATCGGCTGATCGCCGTGTGGGGTCCGCACGGCGCTCCGGGGCGCAGCACCCTGGCCGTGCAGCTCGCGGCCCTCCTCGCCGCCCCGGACCGCGGGGTCGCCCTCGTCGACGCCGACACGCACGCGCCGGCGCTCGCCCTCATGCTGGGCCTCACCGACGACGGCCCCGGCATCGCCGCGGCCTGCCGCCGCGCCGAACTCGGGCTGCTCGACGGCGCCGAGCTGAGCCGCCTGTCCAGCCCCGTGGAATCGTCCGGCGGCACCGTCGACGTGCTGGTCGGGATCAACCGTCCCACGCGCTGGCCCGAGCTGTCCGCGACCCGCCTGCAGGCCGCGCTCGATGCGTGCCGCACCTGGAGCGCGGTGACGCTGGTCGACGTCGCGGCCTCGCTCGAGGCCGACGAGGAGATCATCAGCGACCTGGACGGACCGCGCCGCAATGCCGCGACGCTCACCGCGCTGCGCAGCGCCGACCGCATCGTGGCGGTGGCCGCCGCCGATCCGCTCGGGATCGCGCGGTTCGTGCGGGGCTATGCGGAACTGCGCGCCGAGATCGGAGATGTGCCCGTCACCGTCGCCGTGAACAAGGTGCGACCCGGGCCTCTCGGCATCGACGCGCGCGGACAGATCCGGCGTGCCCTGGACCGCTTCTCGGGCATTCGCGACGTGCATTTCCTGCCATTCGACCAGCGCGCGCTGGATGCCGCCGCCCTGCACGCGCGGCCGGTGCCGGACGTGTCCGGGCGCTCGGCGTTCACGGCCGCCGCACGAGCCCTCGCCGCGACACTGCTGCGCGACGAGCAGAGCCCCGCGACGCGGCGCGCGCGGCGGCGCGGGGCTGCGGCGGCGGTCTGATCGACGCTCCGCCGGATGTGGCGCCTACTGCCGGTAGCTCGCCAGGAAGTTGCCGAGGCGCTCGATGGCTTCGGTGATCACCCGCGGCTCGGGCAGCGTCACCACGCGCAGGTGGTCCGGTGTCGGCCAGTTGAAGCCCGTGCCCTGGACGAGCAGGATCCGCTCCGCGACCAGCAGGTCGTAGATGAGCTTCGCGTCGTCGTGGATCTCGTGCACGTTCGGATCCAGCTTCGGGAACGCGTACAAGGCCCCCGTGGGCTTCACGCAGCTGACACCCGGGATCGCAGAGAGACCCTCCCACGCGGCGTCGCGCTGCAGATGCAGGCGACCGCTCGGGGCGATCAGTGACTCGATCGACTGCACTCCCCCGAGAGCGGCCTGCACCGCGTGCTGCGCCGGCACATTCGGGCAGAGCCGGGTCGACGCGAGCAGCGTGATCCCCTCGATGAAGCCCTTCGCGTGCTGCTGCGGGCCGGTGATGACGAGCCACCCCGACCGGTATCCGGCCACGCGGTACGTCTTGGAGAGGCCGTTGAAGGTCAGGCAGAGCAGGTCAGGAGCGAGGGTCGCCGTGGAGATGTGCTGCGCGTCGTCGTAGAGGATCCGGTCGTAGATCTCGTCCGAGAGCAGCAGCAGGTCGTTCTCCCTGGCCACCTGCACGATGCCCTGCAGCACCTCTCGCGAGTACACCGCGCCCGTGGGGTTGTTCGGGTTGATGATGACGATGGCCTTGGTGCGCGGGGTGACCTTGGAGCGGAGATCCTCCAGATCCGGGTTCCAGCCGTTCTCCTCGTCGCACAGGTAGTGCACCGGGGTGCCGCCGGCGAGGCTGGTCATCGCGGTCCACAGGGGGTAGTCCGGGGCGGGGATGAGCACTTCGTCGCCCTCATCGAGCAGCGCCTGCATGGTCATCGTGATGAGCTCGGAGACGCCGTTGCCGAGGTAGACGTCCTCGGGGTCCACGAGAGGGAATCCGTCGACCTGCTCATAGCGGCTGACCACGGCACGGCGGGCGGAGACGATGCCCTTGCTCTCGCTGTAGCCGTGCGCACTGGGCAGGGTCGCGAGCATGTCGCGGACGATCTGCTGCGGCGCCTCGAACCCGAAGACCGCGGGGTTGCCCGTGTTCAGCTTGAGCACCGAGTGACCTGCCGCCTCCAGCCGCGCCGCCTCGACGAGCGCGTTGCCGCGGATCTCGTACAGGACGTTCTTCAGCTTGGACGACTGGTCGAAGGTTCTCGGTGTCATCGGGCAAGATTACCGTCTGCGCGGGGCCATCCCGTTCACGCGCGGTGCGACGCCTGCTGGGTGCGGATCGCCCCGGTGCGCACCGCTTCGACGTGCGCGATGCGCTCGCGCCGGCTGCTCTCCAGGTGCGTGGCGGCGAGTTCCGCGGCTCGATCGCCGTCGCGGCGCTCGATCGCTTCGAAGAGTTCGACGTGCTCCCCGCTGATGTACTCCAGGTCGTCGTACTGCGAGAGCGCCCAGCGCAGGCGGCTCCCGATCCCCCGCATCATCTCGCTGAGCAGACGGTTCTCCGCGAGCTCGGTGACGGTCTCGTGGAAGTCCGCCGCCGCCCGGCGCGAGACGATCTCGTCGCCGATCCGGGCGCTGGACTCCTCACGATCGAGCGCCTGGCGCAGTCGCGCCAGGCCGTCGCGCCGATGGCGCTCGGCCGCGAGCCGGAACGCCAGGGGCTCGAGCACGGCGCGGACCTCGTCGAGGTCCGCGAGATCCGCGTCGGTGAACTCGCGCACGACCGCCCAGGTGTGCGGGCGCAGCTCGACGAGCCCTTCGGCGTCGAGCACCTTGAGCGCGTCGCGCACCGGTACCCGGCTCACCCCGAACTCCGCAGCGAGGTCGCGTTCGATCAGGCGGCTGCCCGGGGCGCGTGCGCCGTCGAGGATCGCATCACGCAACCACGACGCGATCTTCGTCGACTCGAGCTGCCGTTCATCCTTGCTGGTCACGGCATCATTCTTCCATCGAGCGGACCGCAATCCGCGACGGCGGGGCGCTCCGATCAGGACTTGGCGGGCTCGACCCAGCGGATGCCCTCCTTGAGCGTGGGCACGATCTCGGTGCCGACGGTGCGGGCGAGCAGATCGTCCAGCCGGTCGAGCGGACCGATCAGGGCGCGCCCTCCGGCACGGGCGACGCGGATCGCGGCATCGATCTTCGGCTGCATCGAGCCCTCGGCGAAAGCCATCGCGGCGACCGCATCCGCCGAGGCCGTGTGGATGTCGCGCTGCTCCGGGGTGCCCCAGTTCTCGCTGACGTAGTCGCCGTCCGTGAGCATGATCAGGGTGTCGGCGCCGATGTCCGCGGCGAGCGCCGCGCTGGCGAGATCCTTGTCGACGACGGCCTGAACACCGATATGACGGCCCTTCGAGTCCTCGCGGACGGGCACGCCGCCACCGCCCACGCAGACGGCGAGGCTGCCGGCCTCGAGCAGGCGGCGGATGAGCGGCGCCTGCACGATGGAGACCGGAACCGGGGAGGGCACCACGCGACGGAACGCGTTGCCGTCCTTCGCGATGGTCCAGCGGTACTCGGCTGCGGCCTCTGCGGCATCGTGCGCGGAGTACTGCGGGCCGATCAGCTTGGTGGGCCGCACGAAGGCGGGGTCGCTCTCGTCGACGACGGTGGTGGTGATCACACCGGCCACCTCTCGCTCGCCACCAAGAGCGTTGGAGAGCTCCTGCTGCACGACGTAGCCGATCATCCCCTGGGTCTCGGCGCCGAGGATGTCCAGGGGGTACGCCGCGACGTCCTGGTACGCGAGGTTCTGCAGAGCGAGCAGACCGACCTGAGGGCCGTTGCCGTGCGTGATCACGACCTCGTTCTCGCGGGCGAAGGGGGCGAGCGCCTCGCACGCCGCTTTGACGTTCGCCCGAAGATATTCGGCCGTCATCGGCTCGCCCCGGCGGGCGAGGGCGTTGCCCCCGAGTGCGACTACGACACGCATCTGGTTTCTCCTCCTGCTGAGGCCGCGGTCGCGACCGGTGTTGTCTCGGGAATGGTACTCCATTTCAATCGATGGTATACATTTCCCTGAACACTTGACCATCCTCGGCGGTCGTCGACCAGGCCCCGCGAAGCAGTCGGAGAGAAGACGATGAACCCCGTCGCCACCCCCGTCGCCGTGCGCGCGATCACCTGGGATGCCGCACTTGAGGAGACGCTCTCCCGCGCCGCCGACCCTGCGCAGACCCGATCCGTGCTCTCCCGCGTCCGGCCGACGATCGGCGGTGGCTCAGAGCCTCGCCATCGGGTGCACTCGGTGCACCGTCGCGCCGTGAATCTGCGCATCGCGGACGAGCTCGTCGCCCTCGTCTCCCCCGACCTGGACGATGCCCCGGCCACCGTCCGCGTGCCCGTCGACGACTGGACCGCGCTCCAGGTGCAGCCGGGGGACGTCGTGTCGATCGCCCCCGACGGTTTCCGGATCGAGACGGAGAACGGCCCGATCGCGGTGCTGACGGGTCCCGCCGCCCCCTGGATCCCCTCCGACGTCTGCCTCTGCGCGCTGTCCCCCGCACACCTGCGGCGCGCCGAGGAGATCATCGGACGCACCCCCGCGCCGACCGCGCAGACCGCATTCGGCCGCGCCGCCGCCGCACTGCTGACCGCTCGCGGCGAGGCTCTGGAAGCGGCGCTGCTCCGGCGGGATCCGGCCGGGATCGCCGATGCGGCGAGGCGGCTGCTCGGGCTCGGCGAAGGCCTCACCCCGTCCGGTGACGACGTCCTCACCGGACTCGCATTCGTGAGCGCGCAGCGTGGCATGCGGCTGCACGGCGCGCTCCCCTCCCTGACCGCCGCTCTCGACGAGGACGGCGCGGAGCGGACGACGCTGCTCAGCACGGTCACCATCCGCCACGCGCTGCACGCCCGCGCCCCGCAGAGCCTGCATGCGCTCGTCCGGGCCGTGCGCGACCGCGACGATGCGCGCACCGAGTCCGCGGCCTTGCGCGTCGCGGCCATCGGACACACCTCCGGCACGGACATGCTCAGCGGCGTCCGCCTTGCCCTGCGTACCGAGGCGGCGCTGCGCACCGCCCCCGCACCCGTCCCCGCGACGCCGACGTCCGGGATCGTCCAGAAGGAGCACGTGTGATGACCAAGACCGCACCGGCGGAGAGCAGCACCTCGGAGTTCGAGCACGAACCCGTCCCGCTGAACCATCGCAAGTCGCTCTTCACCGTTTCTGCGGTGTGGTTCGGCTTCCCGATGATCCTCACCAACGCCGTACCCGGCGGCCTCGTGGTCGCGATGCTCGGATTCTGGCCCGGTGTCGGCGCGATCCTCACGGCGAACGCCATCATGTTCGTCTACGTGAGCCTGCTCAGCTGGCGCGCGGGCCGTACCGGCAAGAGCTTCTCGCTGCAGGCGACGGAGACCTTCGGCACCGCCGGATATGCGATCGCCTCGGGCTTCCTCGCCACCGTCGTGGTCGGCTGGTTCGCGTTCAACACCGGCGCGACCGGTGCCAGCCTGGGCGCCGCGTTCGGCTGGAACGAGACCCTGGTCGCGGGCCTCGCCGGACTGGTGTTCATCGGCATCACCTACCTCGGCATCCGTGCGCTGTCCGTGCTCGGATCCATCGCGGCGCCGCTGTTCATCGCGGCGGTGATCATCGCGATCACCATCGCGGCGCAGAACCACGACTTCTCGGCCGTCTTCGGCTACCAGGGCGTCGGCGGCGGGGCGATGTCGTTCGGGGTCGCGGTCACCGCGATCATGGCGACCTTCGCCGACTCCGGCACGATGACCGCCGACTTCACCCGCTGGGCCCGCAACGGCAAGGAAGCGGTGATGGCCACGGTCACCGCGTTCCCGGTCGCGAGCCTGGTCGCCCAGCTCAGCGGCGCCCTGTTCGTCGCCGCCGGCGCGATCGTCGATCCCGCGTCGAACGGCGGCAACTTCGCGCCGATCCTCACCAGCACGCACAATCCGCTGCTCGATGTGTTCCTGCTGGTGTTCGTCGTGATCAACCTCGGTTCGGTCTGTACGCACTGCCTCTACAACGGCGCGCTGGGCTGGTCGCACCTGACCCGCTCGAAGATGCGCGTGCTCACCCTGATCCTCGGCGTCATCGGCACCCTGGTCGCCGTGCTCGGCGCCTGGCACTACTTCGTGAACTGGCTCGTCCTGCTGGGCGTGCTGGTGCCCCCGCTCGGCGCCGTCCTCATCGCCGACCAGATCATCCTCGCCAAGCGCAACGCCGATCGCGCACCGCAGCGGTTCCGCTGGACCGCCCTGGTCGCTTGGGCCATCGGCGCAGGGGCGGCATTGCTCTCGCACTTCTTCGCCCCCGTGCTGAGCGATGCTGTCGTCGGCCTCGTCGTGGGATGCCTCGCCTACCTCGTCCTCGAGCGGTCCCCCCGCTCGCGGACCGCGCCCGCCAAGGAGACGACCCGATGACCGTTTCGGACAGCGCACGCATCTCGAGCAGCACGCGCATCTCGAGCAGCACGCGCATCTCGAACAGCACAGACGAGCGGTATCTCGCCGCGGCGTCCGCCGGCGACCTGGACGGCGTCCGCGCCGCTCTCGCCGACGGCGCGGACAAGGACGCGCAGGACCGCGAGGAGGCGTCGGCGATCCTGCTGGCGGCGCGCGGCGGCCACCTCGACGTCGTGCGCGCGCTCATCGCGGAAGGCGTGGACATCGACGCCCAGGACCAGACCCAGTCCAACCCGTTCCTGTACGGGTGCATCAACGACGACCTCGAGCTCGTGACCGTCATGGTCGAGGCAGGCGCCGACCTCAAGCGGCTCACCCGCATGGGCGGGAATGGTCTCACCCCGTCGGCGGAGAAGGGCCACCTGGAGGTCGTGCGCTACCTGCTGGAGAACACCCGCATCAACGTCAACCTCACCAACAACCTGGGCTGGACCGCTCTGATCGAGACCATCATCCTCGGTGACGGCGGCCCGGTGCGCCGGCAGATCGTCGAGCTGCTGCTCGCGCACGGCGCCAAGCCCGGCATGCCCGACCCGTGGGGAACGTCCCCCGCCGACCTGGCCCGCGAGCGCGGATACGACGAGATCGTCGCCATCCTCGAGCGCGCCCAGGCCTGAGACTCCTCGAAAGGATCCCGATGACCAGGCACATCGAAATCAGGAAGAACACGTACCTCGACTCGGTCTCGCTCATGTCGATGAGCACCAAGGCGAACGCCGTCGACGGCGTGACCCAGGCGCTGCTCGGCATGGCCACACCGATGAACAAGGAGGTGCTGCTCAACGTCGGCGTCCAGGATCCGGCGATCGACGCGGCGAAGCCCAGCGATCTCATGATCGTCGTCGACGCCTCCGACGACACCATCGAGGCGGCGATCGAGGCGGTTGACGACATCCTCGCGCGCAAGAGCAAGGGCGCCGCCGGCGTGGCCGAAGTGCGCTACCGCACCCTGGACGGCGCGTTCACCGAGGTTCCCGACAGCAATCTCGTGCTCATCTCGGTGAACGGCGCGTTCGCGGCCCGCGAGGCGCGCAAGGCGCTGAACGCCGGCAAGCACGTGATGATCTTCTCCGACAACCTGCCGGTCGAAGACGAGCTGGCTCTCAAGACGCTGGCCCATGATAAGGGTCTGCTGGTCATGGGGCCGGACTGCGGCACCGCGATCATCAACGGCACCGGTCTGGCGTTCGCCAACGCCGTCCGTCGCGGATCCATCGGCATCGTCGGCGCGTCCGGGACCGGCAGCCAGGAGCTGAGCGTGCGCATCCATGACTTCGGCGGCGGCGTCTCGCAGCTGATCGGCACCGGCGGACGCGACCTGTCGACCGAGATCGGCGGCATCTCCATGATCGACGGCATCGCGGCTCTCGATGCGGATCCGGAGACCGCGGTGATCGTGGTCGTCTCCAAGCCTCCGGCCGAGGAGGTCGCCGACAGGGTGCTCGCCGCAGCCGGCGCGGCGTCCAAGCCCGTCGTGGTCACCTTCCTGGGCTCGACTCGCACCGAGAGCGGCTACGACAACGTCACGCTCGTCTCCGGCACCAAGCCGACCGCGATCGCGGCGGTCGTCGCGAGCGGGATCGACGAGTCCACGCTCGACACGCACCCGCTGAACCTCCCCCTGATCGAGGAGGTGCGCGCCAAGCTCGCGCCCGAGCAGCAGTACGTGCGCGGCCTGTTCTGCGGCGGCACGCTGTGCGACGAGGCGATGTTCGCGGCCCTCGCGACCTACGACAACGTGTACTCCAACATCCAGAAGGATCCGGCGCGCGTCATCGGCGCGATGGACGCGTCCCGCGAGCACACGTATCTCGACATGGGCGACGACGACTTCACCAACGGCCGTCCGCACCCGATGATCGACCCGACGCTGCGCCTGCAGCGCCTGGTCCAAGAGGCCGACGACCCGACCGTCGGCGTCATCGCGATGGACTTCATCCTCGGATTCGGCTCGCACGAGGATCCGGTGGGCGTGACGATCCCGGCGATCCAGGAGGCCAAGGCCAAGGCCGCCGCGCGCGGACAGCACCTCGAGATCCTCGGCTATGTGCTCGGCACCGACCTGGACACACCGGCCATCGCCGACCAGGTCGCGAAGCTCGAGGCCGCCGGCGTGACGATCGCCTCCTCCTCCACCAACCTCGGGCTGCTGGCCCGCGAATTCGTCGCGAAGGGTGACAACTGATGAGCGTCAACGACCTGTTCGGCTCCGCACTGAAGCCGGTCAACCTCGGCCTCGACATGTTCGCCGAGGACCTCGAAGCGCAGGGCGTCAGCCCCGTGCTCATGGACTGGACCCCGCCGGGCGGCGGCGACCCCGAGGTCATCGCCGCGCTCAGCCGGCTCGAGGACCCCGCGATCGCCGCGCGGATCGATGCGGCGAACGAGGAGGCGCTGAGCCGGATCCTCTCCGCGCAGCCGTTCCTGGAGGGCTTCGGCCAGGCGATCGACGTCGTCCCGGGGATGACGGCGAAGACGATCCTGCACGCCGGTCCGCCGATCGGGTTCACCCGCATGTCGGGCCCCATGAAGGGCGCCGTGACGGGCGCACTGGTCTTCGAGGGACTCGCGAAGGACCTGGACGAGGCGTTCGAGCTCGCCGCCTCCGGCGAGATCACGTTCTCGCCCTGCCATGAGCACCAGTCGGTCGGTTCGATGGCCGGTGTCACGAGCGCGAGCATGTGGGTGCACCAGGTGCGCAACCGCACGCACGGCAACCTCGCCTTCACGAACCTCTCGGAGCAACTCTCCAAGATCCTGCGTTTCGGCGCCAACGATCAGTCGGTCATCGACCGGCTGAACTGGATGCGCGATGTGTTCGGCCCGGTGCTCTCAGGCGCGATGAAGCTGAACACCGACGGGATCGACCTGCGTCTCATGCTCTCCCAGGCGCTGCACATGGGCGATGAGGCGCACAACCGCAACGTGGCGGGGACCACGCTGCTGATCCAGGCCCTCGCGCCGTACATCCTGGAGACGGACTTCACGACCAGCCAGAAGCGCGAGGTCTTCGACTTCGTCGCCTCGTCGGACTACTTCTCGGGCCCGACCTGGATGGTCACCGCGAAGGCGTCGCTGGATGCGGCGAACGGCATCGAGGACTCCACGGTCGTGACGACGATGGCCCGCAACGGCGTCGACTTCGGCATCCGCGTGTCCGGCACCGGCGGCCAGTGGTTCACCGGCCCCGCGCAGCAGGTCGTCGGCCCGATGTTCGCCGGCTACACTCCGGCGGATTCCGGGCTCGACATGGGCGACTCCGCGATCACCGAGACCTTCGGCATCGGCGGATTCGCTATGGCCGCCGCGCCCGCGATCGTCGCCCTCGTCGGCGGCACGGTCGACGAGGCCATGGGCTACTCGCGCACCATGAACGCGATCACGACCGGCAACAACCCGAACGTGACGATCCCGGCGCTCGACTTCATGGGCGTACCCACCGGCATCGACGTGCGCAAGGTCATGGAGACCGGCATCCTGCCGATCATCAACACCGCGATCGCGCACAAGGATCCGGGCATCGGCATGATCGGCGCCGGCATCACGCACCCGCCGATCGAGGCGTTCCAGCAGGCGCTCGTGGCCCTCGCCGATCGCATCGCCTGACCTTCGGACGGCACATCTCGTCACCGTGCGGATGGGCGACCCAGAACACTCTGCCGCTGACGAAGGAGGCCGGCACCCGTATGGGTGCCGGCCTCCTTCGTGTCTCCGGATGCTTCGCGGGGACTACTTCTTCTTGCCCTGAGCGCGCCGCTCCGCGCGGTTCGCCGGGGCCGCCTGATCGCCATCGACGCGCTGGCCGAAGGCACCGCGCGCGGCGGGCTCGGCAGGCTCCTCGTTCTCGGACTGAGCGCGTGCGGCCGCCTGGCGGAGGCGATCCGTGGCCGCCTGCTGCACCTGGCCCCGGTCGTTGCGGACCTCGACGTCGCCGGCGTCGTTGGGCGCGGAGTACTCCAGGCGCTGGTCGCCCGCGGACTCGGCGAGCCCCTTGGCCTCGACCTCGGTGATGCCCTCGTCGCCGGCCTGGCGCACCTCGACCTCGAGGTTGTAGAGGTAGCCGACCGACTCCTCCTTGATCTGGCCCATCATCGCCTGGAACATCGAGTAGCCCTCGCGCTGATACTCGACCAGCGGGTCGCGCTGCGCCATCGCGCGCAGGCCGATGCCGTCCTTGAGGTAGTCCATCTCGTAGAGGTGGTCCCGCCAGCGGCGGTCCAGCACCTGCAGAACCACGCGACGCTCGAGCTCGCGCGTGGCGGCCTCGCCGAGCGACGTCTCGCGCTTCTCGTAAGCGACCATGGCGTCCGAGACCAGCTCGCGCTTGAGACCCTCGGCGGTGATCCCGCCCTTGCGACCGCCGGCCTCGGCGACGACCTCGTCGATCGTCACGTCGACCGGGTACAGCGTCTTCAGCTCGGTCCACAGGCTGTCGAAGTCCCAGCTCTCGGTGTGCCCCGTGCTGGTGTGGTCGTCCACGATCGCGCCGATCGCGTCCTCCACGAAGTGCTTCACCCGATCGGCGATGTCGTCGCCCTCGAGGATATGCCGGCGGTCGGTGTAGATCGCCTCACGCTGACGGTTGAGCACGTCATCGTACTTGAGGACGTTCTTGCGCATCTCGGCGTTGCGCGCCTCGACCTGGCTCTGCGCGCTGCGGATGGCGCGGGTCACCAGGCCCGACTCGATCGGCATGTCCTCGGGGAAGTTCGTGCGGGCGAGGATCGCCTCGGCGGCGCCCTGCTGGAACAGCCGCATGAGGTCGTCGGTCAGGCTCAGGTAGAACCGGCTCTCGCCCGGGTCGCCCTGACGGCCGGAGCGGCCGCGCAGCTGGTTGTCGATGCGGCGCGACTCGTGGCGCTCGGTGCCCAGCACGTACAAGCCGCCGGCCTCGACGACCTTGGAGCCCTCGACCTCGACCTTGGCCTTCATCGCCTCGTAGGTCTCATCCCAGGCCTGCTCGTACTCCTCCGGCGTCTCGACCGGATCCAGACCCCTCGACTTCAGCTCCTGCACGGCGAGGAACTCGGCGTTGCCGCCGAGCATGATGTCGGTACCGCGGCCCGCCATGTTCGTGGCGACGGTGACGGCGCCGAGGCGCCCGGCGCGGGCGACGATCTCGGCCTCGCGGGCGTGGTTCTTCGCGTTCAGGACCTCGTGCTTGATGCCCTTCTTGCTCAGCAGCCGGGAGAGGTACTCGCTCTTCTCGACGCTGACGGTGCCGACCAGCACCGGCTGCCCGTTCTCGTGCCGCACCGCGATGTCCTCGACCACCTGCGCGAACTTGGCCGTCTCGTTCTTGTAGACGAGGTCGGACTTGTCCTGGCGGATCATCGGCCTGTTGGTCGGGATCGGCACGACGCCGAGCTTGTACGTGGACATGAACTCGGCTGCCTCGGTGTCGGCCGTTCCGGTCATGCCGGCGAGCTTGTCGTACAGGCGGAAGTAGTTCTGCAGGGTGACCGTGGCGAGGGTCTGGTTCTCGGCCTTGACCGGCACAGCCTCCTTGGCCTCGATCGCCTGGTGGATGCCCTCGTTGTAGCGGCGCCCGACCAGGATGCGGCCGGTGTGCTCGTCGACGATCATGACCTCGTCGTTCATCACGACGTAGTCGGTGTCGCGCTTGAACAGTGCGAGCGCCTTGATCGAGTTGTTCAGGAACGAGATGAGCGGCGTGTTCGCCGACTCGTAGAGGTTGTCGATGCCGAGGTAGTCCTCGACCTTCTCGATACCGGGCTCGAGCACGCCGACCGTGCGCTTCTTCTCGTCGACCTCGTAGTCGACATCAGGCTCGAGGGTGCGCGCGATCTTCGCGAACTCGGCGAACCAGCGGTTGGCCTCGCCCGATGACGGACCGGAGATGATGAGCGGCGTACGCGCCTCGTCGATGAGGATCGAGTCGACCTCGTCGACGATGGCGAAGAAGTGGCCCCGCTGGACGAGGTCCTCCTTGCGCCAGGCCATGTTGTCGCGCAGGTAGTCGAAACCGAACTCGTTGTTCGTGCCGTAGGTGATGTCGGCGTTGTACTGCTCGCGGCGCACCTCGGGGGTCTGCCCGGAGATGATCACGCCGGTGGTCATGCCGAGCGCGCGGTAGACGCGACCCATGAGCTCCGACTGATAGGAGGCGAGGAAGTCGTTCACCGTGATGACGTGCACGCCCTGGCCGGCGATGGCGTTGAGGTACGACGGGAAGGTCGCGACGAGCGTCTTGCCCTCACCGGTCTTCATCTCGGCGATGTTGCCCTCGTGCAGCGCGGCGCCGCCCATGATCTGGACGTCGTAGGCGCGCATGCCGAGCGTGCGCTTGGCAGCCTCGCGGACGGCGGCGAAGGCCTCGGGCATGAGCTGGTCGAGCGTCTCGCCCTTCTCGAACCGCGCGCGCAGCTCTGCGGTCTCATTGCGGAGGTCCTCGTCGCTGAGCTTCGCGAAGTCGTCTTCGAGCGCGTTCACGGCCTTGACGACGCCGTTCAGGCGGCGCAGGATCCGTCCCTCGCCCGCGCGCAGCAGCTTCTCAAGAGGATTCGCCACGGATTCCATCTCCCTAGGGGTTCTGTGCCCGATCTGTTTCGGGGGCCGCGCGCGTCGCGCGCACGGCATACGCACTCATGTTACCGGGCCGTGACTTGTCGATCCCCTGGGCGGAGCCGGGATCCGCCCAGCGGTTCGGATGCGACTCCGGCGAGTGGCTCAGAACGGCGCGTCTGCGTCGGGTGGTGGATCCGGATCCGGTTCGTCGGTGGTGAAGGTGACGGGTGCGGGTGGCTTGTCGATATAAGTCGAGCCGCCGGGACTGGTCCATTCGAGGACGCCCGCGCCTTTTTGTTTCACGGTCCACGCGGTCTGGTGTTTGAGGATGTGGTGGCGTCGGCAGAGTCCGCCGAGGTTGCCTTCTTCGGTGGCACCACCGTACGCGGCGTCGATGGTGTGGTCGAGGTCCTGGGCAGTGGGTGGGAGCCCACAGGTGACGAACCGGCAGCGGGAGTCGCGGGCGTGCAACAGCCGGCGTAGGTCGGCGTTGGGCCGATAGCGGTCCACGGCGAGGATCGCCCCGGTGACCGGGTGCGTGAGCACGCGTTCCCAGGCGACGGCGCCACCGGCGAGGATCCGGGCGGTGTCGGTGTCGATGGGTTGCCCGCCGGCGAGTTCCCCGGGTTGCTCGACGCGGACACCGAACGCGGATCCGAAGCCCGCACCCGGGGTGTCGGCGGCCATCGCAGTGAGCACCGGGACCGTGACCTCGACCCGTGCCTGGATCGCCGAGAGCAACCCCTCGGTCGTGTCATGCCCGGCCGCGACGCCGGTGAGGAGGGTGTCGGCGCACAGGTCGGCCCGAAGCTGATCCATGTTTCGGTCATCGCCCGGGACACCGAGATCATGCGGATCCGGATCCCCGCCCAGGCGGCGTCCTTCGCCGCCTGGGCGTTCGCCGTCTGCACCGCCCGGGCCTGCTGGCTGAGCCGGTCGTAGATCCCATCGATCACGGCGGCCGCGTGGATCATCCCGAGCATCTTCTGCCCGTCGCCGAGATCCTCCCGCCACACCCGACGCTTCTCCTGCGCCTCCCGGTGCCGTTCCGTCAAGCTCCGCGGGGCGAGGCGTTCCGCGACCCGCTCGACCACACGCTTCGCCCGGTGCGGGGTCTCCCCGACGCACGCATCGACCGCCGCCCGCTCGAACTCCGCCCGCACCCCGCCGTCCAGCCGCGCCCCGGCATCCTGGATCAGCCGCACATGCCCGGCGTTGATCCTCGCATCCGTAAACGCCCGCATCGTGGCGGGGAACTTCGTCATCAGTTCCGCGGCACGCACCATCCGCCCCTGCACCACCCGGTCGGACATGTGCAGCACCGCCGCCAGTTCCGCCGCGACGCCGCGCGCGGCGAGATCCGCCGACTCACCCCGCACCCCGGACGCACCGTCCGCGGCGGCGAGGTCCTCCGCGAGCCGCTGCGCAACCGCGAGGTGCGCTTCCTTCAACGCCTGCAACCGGATGATCGTCGCCTCGGTCGTCGCCAACCCGTCCGTCAGCGCGGCCAGCACGACGGCCGGATCCACCGGGTCCACCCCGGGATCCAGAACCGTGCCGGTCGAGCTCGTCATACCCCCCATTCAACCCGGGGCCACCGACATTCCGGGCTGGGAAAGGGCCAGATCAGATCCAAAAACAATCACGGTTGGATCACGACTCTCACCCACCCGAGGAACCACGAATCGGACCAAGCGTCGCGCCGCCAGAGAACCCCGACGGCAAGCACGACTCCTCCGACGCGCCGACGTCGCCCGCCTCGCGAGGGCGTTTCCCGGTATGCATATACTCGGAAACAGATTCCGGGAAAGGAAATATCCATGTCGGTGCGCCAGAGCCTCCTCGCCATCCTCGATCAGGGCCCGTGCTACGGGTACCAGCTGCGCGCCGAGTTCGATCGGCGCACCGGTTCGACCTGGCCGCTCAACGTCGGCCAGATCTACAACACGCTCGAACGCCTGGAGCGCGACGGCCTGGTCGAGCGCGGCGACCCCGACGAGCAGGGCCACGTGTACTGGGCGATCACCGATGCCGGATCCGCGGAGGTCGCCGGGTGGCTCTCCTCCCCGGTCGAGCGCGCCACCGGCACCCGCGACGAGCTCGCGATCAAGCTCGCCGTCGCCGCGACATTGCCCGGCGTCGACGTCGCCGCCGTCATCCAGACCCAGCGCAGGGCGTCGCTCGCCCAGCTGCAGGAGCTGCAGCGAACGAAGTATGCGGGTGCGAGTCCGGACAGTCCCGAGGAACTGGCCTGGACGCTCGTGGTCGACTCGATGATCTTCACCGCGGAGGCGGAGGTGCGCTGGCTCGACCACACCGAGCAGCGCCTCGCCCAGCACCCGCAGCACGTGCTCGAGCTGGAACTCTCCAGCGAGCGGCCCAAACGCGGGCGGCCCTCCCGCGCCGTCCCGGTCTGATCGCCGAGGGCGTAGCGGTTCCACAGCCCGCGCACGGTCCGGGACCATAGGATCGGCCCATGGCCGGATTCTGGGGCAGACGCAAACGTGAACAGGAAGAGCTGCAGGCGCAGGACGCGGATCTCGCGCGCCGCGCCGAGCAGGCGATCGTCGCCGCAGACGAGCGGATCCGCACCTCCTCCGACGAACTCGCCTTCGCCACGGCCGAGCTCGGCGAGGAGATGACCGCGGACTTCCACGCGGTGCTGGACGCCGTGCGCACGCACATGGGCGAGGCGTTCCAGCTGCACCAGCTGAACCATGACGAGATCCCGGACACCCCCGAGGAGCTGCGCACACGCAACGCTCGCATCGTGCAGCTGTGCCAGTGGGCCGAGGACCTGATCGACGAGAAGTCCGCCGCCATCGCCGATTCCGTGGCCCGCGTGCGCAACGCACCGCAGGTGGTGGCCAAGGTTCGCGCGGACGCTGCCGCCCTGGAGGGCCGCGTGCCGCAGGCGCAGGCGTCCGTGGAGCGGCTGGCCACCCGGTACTCCGACGCCGCGATGCAGCGCATCGCGAAGAGCGCCGAGGAGGCCGCGCAGCTCGTGGTCTTCGCGAACCACGGCGCGGACGTGTTCGAGCGCCGCCGCGACGCCGGCCGCAACCAGGAGGCCGTGCTCGCGCTCGAGACGGCGACCGAGGCCACGCGCCGCGCCTCCGCCCTGCTTGACGCCGTGGACGACTTCGAGATCGAGGCGCTGCGGGCCGAGTCCACGCTCGCCGAGGTCGTGGCCGATTCCCGGGGCGATCTGGCCGCTCTGCCGGCAGCACCGGACGCACCCGCCGTGACCGCGGCGGCGACGGAACTGCAGCGGGCGCTGAACTCCCTCGCACCGGCGGGAACCCGCACGGATCCGTTCGGCGAGCTCACCCGCCTGCGCGCAGCGAACTCCGCGCTGGACGCCGCCATCGCGGCCGCTCGTTACCGCGCAGAGCACCCGCTGCCCACGATCGCCACCGTGCAGCACGCGCTCGACGACGCGGACCGGCAGCTCGGAGTCGCGCGGGGCTTGATCGAAGGTCACCGCGGCTGGATCGGCGCCGACGCCCGCACACGCCTCGCCGAGGCCGAGCGGCTCCGCGTGGACGTGCCGTCTCTGCTGCCCGCGGAGGAGACCCGCGAAGAAGCCCTCGGCACCGCGCGGCGCGTCGCGCAACTCGCCGCGGAGGCGCTGCAGCTCGCCCAACACGACATCGACCGGTCCCGCCCTGACCAGGGCTGGGGCGGAGGCGGCGGCTGGGGCGGAGGCGGCGGCAACGGTTGGGGCGGCGGCCGTGGCTCCGGCGGCGGGGACGTCGTGACGGGCGTGCTCGGCGGCCTCGTCATCGGCGGCCTCCTCGGCGACATCTTCGACTGACCGCACCCCCTCACTTTTCGAGTCGTCCCCCTGAGCACGGCCTCTAGGCCGTGCTCAGGGGGACGACTCGGTTGTGGAGTACACGCGAAAGCGGCCCGGGAACCTCCCGGGCCGCTTCGTCGTCTTCAGAGGATCGACGTCAGCCCACGAGTGCCTCGGCGGGTGCCGCCTGGGTGGTGAGCGAGATCACGCCGTAGTCCCAGCCCTTACGGCGGTACACGACGCTCGGGTGGTCGCTGCGTGCGTCCACGAACAGGAAGAAGTCGTGGCCGACCAGTTCCATGCGGTCGACCGCCTCTTCGACGGTCATCCACTCCGCATCGAAATTCTTCGTGCGGATGACGACCGGTGAGTAGTCCTCCTCGACCTCGATCGTCGGGATCGCACCTGTGGAGACCGCGTGCAGGGTGTCCACGGAGACGGGGTGCACATCGATGCCTGCGAGTTCGCCGGTGCCCTTTTCGAAGTGCGCGCCGCGCGGATGGTGACGACCGTCGATCCGGCGCTCCTTGGCCCGCCGCACCTGCTCGATGAGCTTGTCGACCGCGAGGTCCAGTGCGACGAACTTGTCCGCGTCGCGCGCTTCGGCGCGTACCAGCGGCCCCTTTCCGTTGAGAGTGAGTTCGACGGTCTCGTCCTCCACATGACCGCCGCGATAGGAACGATGGGTGACCTTCACGTCGAGGCTCTGCGCCTTCGTCGCGATAGTCGCGATCCGTGCGGTCTTCTCTTCGACCACCGCTCGGAATCGATCGCTGATGCCGACTCCGACACCGACGATGTTCGTTTCCATCCTGACCTCCTTGTTCCGGTCCGACCGGTAGGGGGCGGACCGTGGTCGCCTTTGTGAGTCCCCACCGTAGTCGTCGGACCCCGAGATGTCATCCACTATTCATCTGTGTGTCGTGTGGATCCGGATCGAGACTCGCCAGGATACGCATCCGGACCGTGCCCGGCACCGCGATGCCGACGTTCGGGACGTCATCCGCGGCGCCGGGTGGCGGCGACCGCCACCGCGCCCACGACCTGGAAGCCCGCCGCGCGGAGCGCCCTGGCGGCTTCCTCGCAGGTCGCCCCCGTGGTGATCACGTCGTCGACGATCAGAGCGGCCGTGCCGTCGCCGGCCCTCGTCGCGATGAGACCCCCGCCGAGGTTGCTCCGGCGCTCCCGCACGCCGAGCGCGCGCTGATCCCGCACGCGGCGCGTGTACGACAGCCCACGCAGCATCGGGATGCCCGTCCCGCGTGCAAGCAGCTCCGGCACGCGGAATCCGCGCCGGCGCAACGCGGCCCGTGTGGTCGGCACCGGCACGACGACGTCGATGCGGCGCGGAGCGGAGGCTCCGGCGCACAGGTCGTCCACGGCCGCCTCCAGTGCCGGCCGCAACGGCCGGATCAGCGAGGTCTGGCCGTCCTCCTTGACCGCGCGCAGCACGGCGGCCGCGGCCCCGTCGAAGGCGAGCCCTGCGCGCAGCGCGACCGCGTCGGACCGTGGGCGCACCACGCGAGGCTCCAAACCCGCCGCGCACAAGTTGCACAGCGCCGTCCCGGTCGCACCGCACCCGGCGCACACGGAGGCGAAGGCGAAGTCGGCCACCTCCCGCAGGAGCCGGCGGACGACGCCGTCGGCGGGCGACACGGAAGACGACATCTCGCGAGGCACGTCACCAGGGTGCCCGGCCGGGAACGCCGCCCGAGTGCCGCTGCCGCGATCGGTGCGGAACCGGTGGCGTCCGGGGTCTGTGCAGGACGATCCAACCCGCCCGTGATCTGGGACTCGTGAGGATCCTCCGCAGACCCAGTCCTCAGCTGCCGCCCATCTGCACGGCGAGCACCTTGACGTTCGTGCTCACCTGCGTGGGGGTCGGCCCGCTGCGCACCCACAGCACGCCGTTGCCGAGCAGCTGCACGGTCGTGGTCGGCGACGCCGGTGCGATCGACTGGGTCGTATCCGGCACATCGACGGTCTTCGCGGGTCCGCCCACCTGCTGCGCGCGCAGCACCAGGCTGGACCCGTCGGTGGTGAGCACGCCCACTGTGGTGTCGTCCAGCCAGGTGATGTCGGTCGCCCCCGTCGGCCACGCGATCACGTTCGGGTTCGCCACGCCGATCGCCGTGGGCGCACCGCGGTCGTCCCGGGTGATGGCAGCGACCTCGATGCGGACCTGGCCGTTCGCGCTCACGGCCATCGCGAGCCGGGCGCCGTCCCTGCTCACCGCCATCGCCATGATCTGGCTGGCGTCCGGAGGCCCGGCGAAGGCCGGCTGGGACTTGGCCAAGTTCGACCAGGCGAGGATGGACGAGGGCGATGACTGCGGCACCGTCCAGATGTAGCCGAAGGGATCCAGCGTCGGAGCGATGAGGCCGGAGCGCGCGTCGATCTCATCGGTCCTGCCGTCCGTGACCGCGTAGACATGGCCGCTGGCCCCCTGCACCGCCACGCGCTGCGCACCGCTGGCCGCACGGATCGCAGTGATCGCCTCGGGGAAGTTCTGCAACGGCGCTGAGACGCCGGCGACCGGCGCGAGCTCCCCGCCTGTCAGATAGCCGAACCCCTTGTCGGTGAGCACGAGCGGACGCGAGTCGACCGACGTCGACGCCGGTGAAGCGGACCCCGCGTTCAGATCGCGGCCCGACACGGTGAGCTTCACCTGCAGCACCCCCACCCCGCTCAGGCTGCGCTCCAGCTGCGTGCGCATCCGCGCCAGCGTGACCGGATCCACATCCGCGGGCACGTTGGCGAGAGCGACCTCGGCGACCTGCGAGTCCGGAGTCACGGTGTTGCGGCCCAGCGCGATGTCTCCCGTGAAGGAAGTGCGCACCGCGCCGTTCAGCCAGGAGCTGGGCTTGCCGCTGACCAGCGACTGGACGATCCTGCTCGCCGTGTTCTCCCGCTTCGGGAACCAGCGCACATCGGGCACCAGATAGGTCCAGGTCGGATCGAAGTACTGCAGGTCGTAGGGGGCGAACACGTCGGCCGCCGCGAAGGAGTCCGCGTCCAGCACGATGCCATCCGGCGCCGCGGAGATGCGCCACTGGCCGTCCTTGTTCTTCGCGAGCTCGAACGGGAGGTCGCCGGCCCGGTTCACGGGCGTTCCGGAGTAGGCGCCGGTCTCGTCCACGATCCCCGTCTGCTGCAACCCCAGATGCACCGTCGCCGAGCTGGCGTCCTTCGGCAGGTCGGGGAGATCGAAGCGGCGACCTGCAGATCCGGTGTCGATCGTTACGCCCGCGTCGGGCTTCCACTTCTGTGCCTCACCGGAGGTGAGGAACTGCCGCGCGATGCCCCAGCTGTCCTTGGGACTCGAGGCGGCGTCGATGAAGCCGCGCACGATCTCCTTGGGATCCATCCCGTCCGACGGCCCCTGCGGCACGAAGGCGAGGTCCGATCCGCTGTCGCTCTGATCGGCGGAGAGTCCGGGGCGCACGTCGCCCGTGATCGGCAGTGACGCACAGGCGGTGAGCCCGAGGAGGGCGAGAGCGACGACCGCTCCGCGCAGGATCCGTCCGAACCTCATGACTTCTCCTCCTCGGCGGACGATGCGACGCGCGCCTGATCGCCGGGCTGGACGATCGGTGCGGTGTTCACGCCGATCTCCGCGATCGCCTCGACCGGTTCCAGGGGCACGGGCGACGAGCCGTCCAGCGGTCGCGCGCCGCGCGGCAGGGTCAGCACGAAGTTGGTGCCCTCTCCGGGCCGCGACCACACGGCGAGGGAGCCGCGGTGCAGCCGCGCGTCGCCCAGGGCGATCGACAGCCCCAGTCCGGTGCCGCCGATCGTGCGCGTGCGCGACGGATCCGCCCGCCAGAACCGGTCGAACACGCGCTCCGCATCCTCGGCGGTCATGCCCATCCCGCGATCGCGCACGCCGACGGCGACCGCGTTCTGGCTGCTGTCCACCGTGATGACGATGGGCCGCCCCTCGCCGTGCTCGATCGCGTTTCCGATGAGGTTGCGCAGGATGCGGCGCACGCGGCGCGGGTCGAGGTCCACCGGCGTGTGCCCGCCCGGGGCGACGAAACGCAGCTCCGTGTCGTGCGTCGCCGCCAGGGGCCGCATGTCGTCCACCATGTCTTCCGCGAGGTGGGCGAGGCTGATCGCCTCGGTCTCCAACTGCACGGATCCCGCGTCGTAGCGGCTGATCTCCAGCAGATCCGCGAGCAGCGTGTCGAATCGGTGCACCTGCGTCTGCAGCAGCTCCGCGGTGCGGGCGGTCGTCGGGTCGAACTCGTCCCGACGGTCATTGAGCATCTCGGCCGCCAGCCGGATGGTGGTCAACGGCGTGCGCAGCTCGTGCGACACGTCCGAGACGAATCGCTGCTGCACGAGCGACAGCTCGCCGAGCTCCTTGATCTGGGCCTCGATGCTGTCGGCCATCGCGTTGAAGGATCGGCCCAGGATCGCCAGCTCGTCCTGCCCGCGCACCGGCAGACGCACATCGAAGTCTCCGCCGGCGAAACGCGCGCTGGATTCCGCGGCCTCGGTGATCGGATGCACCACGGTGCGCAGTGAGAACCAGGCGATCACGCCGATCAATGCGACGAGCACGATCCCCGCGATCCACAGGCTCGACTGCACCAGCACGAGTGTCTGCTCGGTGTCGGCGAGATCGTAGGCGATGTACAGCGCATACGCCCCCGCCCCCGGGGCGTTGAGCTGCCGTCCCACCAGCAACCCGGCGTGCGTGGATCCGTCCGCGTCCTGCAGAGCGACCGGCTGCCACCACTGCTTCGTGGCGTCTTTCTCGACCCGCTGCTTGAGCTGATCTGAGACGACGTCTTGGCTGAATCCGCCCAGGGTCGCGCCCGGCGGCGCCTGCGGATCGATCGGGATCACGCCGAACACCCGCGAGGCCGAGACCAGCTGGACCTGCCCGCTGACCTCACGCATCAAGCCGATCTGCGCGGTGCGGTTACCCTGCGTGTCGGCGGAGTACAGCAGGGACTGCGCCGAGTTCGTCGCTCGCTGCGCGTCCTTCAGCGCCTGGTCCTTGCGCGAGTCCCAGAGGTTGTTCTGCACCGCGAGCGCCATCGCCACGCACGTCACCAGCACGGCGACGCTGGTGAGGGCCAGGGCGATCACCAGCGTGCGGAACCGCAGCGACTGCCGCCACAGCTGCGCGGCGCGATGCCCGCTGCCGCGTACGCCGCGCACGGCCGCGTTCGCGAGCGCCACGGTGTTCGTCATCGGCGGACTTTCAGCATCGGCGGGGACCGCTTCTTCTCGGCCGTGGCGTCGGCGTGACCCGCGCGCGGGTCAGACCACGCTCCCTGCGCGATACCCGACGCCACGCACGGTGGTGACGATGCGCGGGTTGTCCGGGTCCAGCTCGACCTTCGCGCGCAGGCGCTGCACGTGCACGTTCACCAGCCGAGTGTCGGCCTTGTAGTGGTAACCCCACACCTGCTCCAGCAGCATCTCGCGGGAGAACACCTGCTGGGGTTTGGAGGCGAGGGCCACGAGCAGCTGGAACTCCAGCGGCGTGAGGGCGATCGGCGCGCTGCCGCGGCGCACCTCGTGCGCGTCGACGTCGATCGTCAGGTCTCCGATGCGCAGCACCTCGCTGGTGGACTGCGGCGTCGGCCGCAGCCGGGTGCGGATGCGCGCCACGAGCTCCTTCGGGTTGAAGGGCTTGACCATGTAGTCGTCGGCGCCGACCTCGAGACCCCGCACGACGTCCGCGGTGTCGCCGCGTGCGGTGAGCATGATCACCGGCACCCCCGACTCCGCCCGGATGCGGGTGCAGATCTCGATGCCGTCCATGCCGGGCAGCATGAGGTCCAGCAGCACGAGGTCCGGACGCTGAGTCCGCCACTCGTCCACGGCCTTCGCGCCGTCCGCGCAGAACACGGGCTCGAAGCCCTCCGTGCGCAGCACGATGCCGATCATCTCGGCCAGGGCCGTGTCGTCATCGACCACGAGGATGCGTGAGGTCATGGGCGGGCAGTCGTCTTTCGGATCTCGCGTTGTTCGGATCTCTTGCGGGACGTGGGCACGGGCGAGCGCCCCCACGTCGGTCCAGCGTACTTCACGACCTGCGGAACTCGGCCGAAGGGCACCGCGGGGCGACGTCGCGTCGCCGGACCGGGCGTCACAGCGGTGTGACACGATGGACCCACACGCGAACCGGAGGACTCGTGAGCCAGCAGAGTGTGAATGCGCAGGGCTGGACCCCCGCGCCCAAGCCCGGCCTCATCCCGTTGCGCCCGCTGGGGTTCGGGACGATCCTCGGGAAGTCCTTCGCGGCGCTGCGGCACAACCCCAAGGTGCTGTTCGGCTTCGCCGTGGTGGTGCAGCTGGTCGTGATGGTCGTGGTCCTGACTGTCGTCGGGGTGGTCTCGTTCGCCACGCTGAGCCGCCTCAGCACCGTGCAGGCGGGCAGCCAGGAGTGGATCACCCTCTACGTCGGCTCGATCGCGTTCATCGGCCTGGCCGGCCTGCTCATGGGGCTGTTCTCCGTCGCGTTCACCGCGATCGTCCAGGGCATCGTCGCCGCCGACGTGCGGGCGGCGGTGCTGCGCGAGAGCGCGACGCTCGGCGCCCTGTGGCGTCGCGTGCGCCCGGCGGCCTGGCGGCTCATCGGATACACCCTGCTCTACGGCGTCGCGGGGGTGGTGGCCGCCGTGCTCATCATCGGCGTGCCGTTCCTCGCGATCGGCCTGCCGACAGGTTTCGACGGCGCGGGCATCGCCTTCGTGATCTTCGCCATGCTGGGCGGGATCGCCGGACTCGTCGTGCTGTCGATCTGGGTCGGCACCAAGCTCATGCTCGTGCCGTCGCTGCTCGTCCTCGAGAGCTCCGGAGTGCGCGCCGCGATCGCACGCTCCTGGCGCCTCACCCGGGGGCGGTTCTGGTTCGCCTTCGGGATCGTGTTCCTCATCGGCGCGATCATGTACGTCGGCACTCAGGCGATCAGCATGGTCGGCAGCCTGGTCACCTCGCTGTTCGGCCCGGTGCTCAACCCCACCGGCAGCACCGACCTCTCCCTCACCGTCAGCACCATCGTGGGTCTCGCGATCACCGAGGTCGTCGTCGTCGTGCTGCAGTCCATCAGCTCCGTCGTGCAGTCCACCGCTGGCGCACTCGTCTACATCGACTGCCGGATGCGCTACGAGGGGCTGGATCAGGATCTGATGGCGACCGTGGAGCGCCGTGCCGCCGGCCACGACGACGGCACGGATCCGTTCCGTGTGGATCCGGCCCGGGCCGTGCGCGCCGGATTCCGCCCTGCGCCCGCGCCGGTGCCCTACCCGCTGCCCCCTGGTCCCGTCCCGGGCTACCCGGCCCCGCAGGGGTTTGCCGGAGCAGCGGCGGCCCAGGGGCACGCCGGCGCTCCGATCCCCTCGGGCTACGCCGGACCGGCTGCGCCGCAGGGGTACCCGACCGTGCCGCCTTATGCCGTGCCCGCCGTTCCGCAGGCCGCGCCCACCGGTTACCGCCCCGGCCCGCGCGCGACGCCGGCGACCCCACCTGCTCCCCCGGCGCCGCCCGCGCCCCCCGCCCCGATCCCGCCCGCGCAGCAGAGCCCCTGGGCCGCCCCGACGCGAGATGACGGGTGGACCGCGCCCGGATCCGATCGACCATGACGGGTCCCGCCGTCCGTGTCGCCGTGATCGCCCTCCCCGCCGCGCTTGGCGCGAAGCTCGCCTCGATCCCCCTCATCCCCGACGGCGATGGCGCGCGTGAGCTGGCGGAGAAGGAGCTGGCGAAGCCCGAGTACCAGGCCGCGAAGCCCACGCTCATCGATCAATGGGCCCGCGCCGTGATCGACTGGCTCGCCGACCTGTTCACACCGCAGCACGCGGTCGACCTCGGACCGTGGGCCGCGATCGTGATCGGCGCCGTGCTCGTCGCCGCCCTCATCGCGGTGCTGCTGATCTGGGGCCGTCCTCGGCGCTCCCGCTCCAGGGCGACCGGATCCGTGCTCCTCGGATCCGCCGACGATCGCACCGCCGCCCAACTGCGCGCCGACGCCGAGCGTGCGTCGCGCGAGGAGGACTGGGCCGAGGCGATCGTGCTGCGCTACCGCGCCGTCGCCCGGTCTCTCATCGAGCGCGACCTCATCGCGCCGGCGCCCGGAGCGACCGCCCAGACGATCGCCCGCGAGGCCGTCGTGCCGTTCCCCGGGGAAGGCGAGGCGCTGCACGCCGCCGCGGTGGCGTTCGACGACGTGCGCTACCTCGGCCACTCCGGCACATCGGCCCAGTACCGCGCGCTCGCCGAGACCGACGACCGCCTGCGCGCGCTGCGCCCGCAGGTGCTGCCCGAGGCGGTGCCCGCATGAGCACCGCTCCCCCGGTGTCACCCGCCCCGGACCGCATCGACGGCCGATCCGACACCCCGTCCTCCGCCGGCGACACGTCCTCCGCCGACACGCGTCCCGCGGGGACGCTCGTGCGTGCGCCACGCCGCGTGCGACGGATCCTGGGCTGGGTCCTGGTGATCGCGCTCGTCCTCATCGTCGCCGCTGCGGGTCTGCTGCTCACATCTGCCTCGCCCGTGCAGCGGGACGCGCTGGACCCGGAGCGCCCCGGTCCGGGTGGCACGCAGGCGCTCGCGCAGATCCTCCGCCAGCAGGGCGTGACCGTCGACGTCGTGCGCTCGCGGGCTGAAGCGGCGGCCCGGCTGGATGCGGAGACCACACTCGTGATGAGCGATCCGTACCCGCTCACGGACGCGGCGGTCACGGAGCTCACCGACGCCGCGCACGACGTGGTGCTGATCTCGCCGAGCTCGCGGATGCTGCGGATGCTGCAGCTCGGCACCTACGCCTTCCCGTCCGGGCCGCCCCTGGCGCGCGCCGACTGCGACGTCCCCGCCTTCGCGCACGTCGGGACGATCGTCCCCGGCCAGCTGTTCCTCCCTGACTCCGGCGTCACCTCCTGCTTCGGCGATGCGGCCGAGGGCGCCGCGGTGCTGATCTCGGAGCAGGATGGCGTCCGTCGCGCGATCGTCGACGGCGACGCGCTGTTCACGAACGAGCACCTCGCCGAGAACGGCAACGCGGCGCTCGGACTCGCATTGCTCGGCGCACGGCCGCACGTGATCTGGTACGTGCCCTCGTACGAGGACTCCGATCGCTCCGAGGTCGACGTACCGAAGAGCCTGGCCGATCTCACCCCCGGATGGGTGACGCCGGTGATCGTCCTGGGCATGATCACCGCCCTCCTCGCCGCCGTCTGGCGCGGGCGCCGGTTCGGGCCGCTCGTCTCCGAGACGCTGCCGGTCACCGTCCGGGCCTCGGAGACCATGCTGGGCCGCGCCAGGCTCACCGCGAAGGCGGCCGACGCCGCGCATGCGGCCGACGCGCTCCGTGCCGGCACGCTCTCCCGCCTCGCCGCACGCCTGGGCCTCGCCGCCCGGGCCGATCCCGCGGCCGTGGCGGATGCCGCAGCGGACCGGATCCGCGTGGACAGGGCCGGTTGCCGTGCCCTGCTCATCGGCCCGCTGCCCGCCGGCGACGCCGACCTCGTCCCTTACGCCCGCCGTCTCGCCGAGCTGGAGACCGCCGTCGAGAACGCCGTCCGCATCGAAAGGAGCACCCCGTGACCGATCGTCCCGGCACCGACCCCGCAGGAACCGCCCCGCTCGGGTATCCGCCGGCGCCGCCCGCCCCGCCGGCAGCGCCGGCCCAGCGGTCGTCCCCGGCGGCGTCCCGACAAGGATCCGCGACGGCGCCAGGCTCCGACGACGCCGCGCTCCGCCAGGCGATGCAGCGCGTCCGCGCCGAGGTGGACAAGGCCGTCGTCGGCCAGGCCGGCACGGTCACCGGCCTGCTCGTGGCGCTGCTGGCGCGGGGCCACGTGCTCCTCGAAGGCGTGCCGGGAGTCGCGAAGACCCTCGTGGTGCGCTCGTTCTCCCGGGCGCTCGGGCTGGACACGAAGCGCGTGCAGTTCACCCCCGACCTGATGCCCGGCGACGTCACCGGATCCCTCGTCTACGACGCCAGGACCGGCGAGTTCGAGTTCCGCCGCGGTCCGGTGTTCACCAACATCCTGCTCGCCGACGAGATCAACCGCACCCCGCCGAAGACCCAGGCGGCGCTGCTGGAAGCCATGGAGGAGCGCCAGGTGTCGTCGGACGGGGCGAGCATGCCGCTGCCGGATCCGTTCCTCGTCGCCGCGACGCAGAACCCGATCGAGCACGAAGGCACCTACTCCCTGCCGGAGGCCCAGCTGGATCGCTTCCTCATGAAGCTCGTGGTCGGCATGCCGGAGCGCGACGCGGAGGTCTCGGTGCTGCGTCGCCATGCGGACGGCTTCTCGCCGCGGGAACTCACGGATCTGCACCCCGTCGTCAGCGCCCAGGAGATCCTCGCCGCGCAGGAGGCGGCCGGTCGCGTGCAGGTCACGGACGACGTGCTCGGCTACGTGGTCGACCTCGCCCGTGCGAGCCGGCAGTCGCCGTCGGTGCAGCTGGGCGCCTCACCCCGCGCCTCCACCGCGCTGCTCGCCGCGGCGAAGGCCTGGGCCTGGCTGAACGGCTCGAGCGCCGTCACCCCCGACCACGTGCAGACCATGCTGATCCCGGTCTGGCGGCACCGCCTGCAGCTGCGCCCCGACGCCGAGATGGAGGGCGTGTCCGCCGACGCCGTGCTCACCAGCGTGGTGCAGCAGACCCGCGTCCCGATCTAGGCCGCGGAGACACCCCTGATGTTCCTCACCGGTCGCCTCGTGATCGTCGCCGCACTCGGCGTCGTTCCGCTCGTGCTGCTCGACGTCCTCGGGGTGTCGCCGTGGTTCGTCCTGCTCGGCTGGCTGGCGCTGTGCGCGGTGCTGGTCGGCGTCGACGTGGTCGCGGCAGCCCCGCTCGGCGCGCTGCGGATCGTCCGCGAGGTGCCGAACCGCGCGCGGCAGCACGAGCCGGTCACCGCGACCCTGATCGTGCAGAGCCTCGGCGAGCGCCGGCTGCGCGGGCAGCTGCGCGATGCGTGGCAGCCGACCGCGGGCGCCGGGAACCGCGGCAGGGCGACGCTGGACCTGCCCGCGGGTGAGCGCCGACGCGTGCCGATCGCCCTGCTGCCGCGCCGCCGGGGAGAGCTGGCGAGCGAGTTCGTCGCCGTCCGCTCCACAGGTCCGCTCGGGCTCGCGGGACGCCAGGGTCGGCACCGTGTGCGCGGAGCGATCCGGATCCTGCCGCCGTTCACATCGCGCCGGCACCTGCCGTCGCGGCTGGCACGGCTGCGCGAGCTCGACGGCAACACGAGCGTGCAGGTGCGCGGTCAGGGTACCGAGTTCGATTCGCTGCGCGAGTACGTGCGCGGCGACGACGTGCGCTCGATCGACTGGCGCGCCACCGCCCGCGCCGGCACCACGATGCTGCGCACCTGGCGTCCCGAGCGCGACCGGCACGTCGTGATCCTCATCGACACCGGCCGCACCGCTGCGGCGCGGGTGGGCGACGGCACGCGCCTGGATGCGGCCTATGAGTCCGCGCTGCTGCTATCGGCCCTCGCCCAGCGCGCCGGCGACCACGTGCACCTGCTGCTGTTCGACCGTGCGGTGCGCGGCCGGGTGAGCGGCGTCGAGGGTCCGGCGCTGCTGCCGGCGCTCTCAGACGCGATGGCTCCCGTGCACGCCCGCCTCGTGGACACGGACTGGGGCGCCGCGTTCGCAGCGATCCGGTCGGTCACGACCCGCCCGTCGCTCATCGTCGTTCTCACCGCACAGGATGCGGTGGAGAGCGCGCGGTCGTTCCTCGGTGCGTTTCCCCACGCCTCGCGCGCCACGACGATCCTGGTCGGATCCTCCACGGATCTCTCGATCGACGACCTGGCCCGCGCCAGGGACTCGCGCGAGGACGTCTATCTCGCCGCCGCCGCCGAGCGGACCCTCGCCGATGCCGCACGGGTCGCCGACGCGATCCGGCGCGCGGGCGGCGAGCCGCTCGCCGCGGATCCGGAGGACCTGCCGCCGCGCATCGCGGACCGCTACCTGGAGCTCAAGGCGGCCGGACGGCTCTAATCGGCCCTCTGGCGACACGCCCAGATGACCATGGCTTTTCCTGAATCATTCAGAAAAAGCTACGGTGGAGGCATGGAGACCTCCGCCATCCTCCGCAACGCAGGACTGCGCGTGACCGTGCAGCGCATCGCGGTGCTGCAGGCCCTCGCCCTCGCCCCGCACAGCTCGGCGGATCGGATCCACACGGCCGTCGAAGGCGCCGATATCGCCCTGCCGACGGTGCACGCGATCCTCGGCGACCTCGCCACGGCCGGCATCATCCGACGGGTGAGCCTGCCCGATGCCGACCGCGCGCTCTTCGAGGTCGAGCCCGGCGACAACCACCACCACATGCAGTGCGTCCGCTGCGGCCGGCTCGAGGTCGTCTCCTGCGCCGTCGGCGCCTCGCCGTGCCTGCACCCGGCCGAAGACCACGGCATGCGCCTGCTCGAGGCCTCCGTCACCTACCGCGCGGTGTGCCGCACCTGCGACGAGGTGCTGCCGTCCGCCTGACCGAGACTCGCGCCGCCCGCCCGGGGATCTTCCCTCGGAGCGGCGATCGGCGTGCCTGAAACCCCACGAAAGAACAGGAAGGATCAGCCTTGACTGACGAACTCACCTGCCCGATCGACCACTCCGGCGGCGCCCCCGCGCCGCGCCCCACCGGTAGCCGCACCGGCAACACCGACTGGTGGCCTGAGCGCCTGAACCTGCGCCAGCTCGCGAAGAACCCCGCCATCGGCGACCCGCACGGCGAGGACTTCGACTATCGCGCCGCGTTCGAGGCGCTGGACCTCGACGCCGTCAAGCGCGACATCGCCGCGCTGCTCACCGAGTCGCAGCCGTGGTGGCCGGCGGACTTCGGCAACTACGGTCCGCTGATGATCCGCATGGCCTGGCACTCCGCCGGCACGTACCGCGTGTTCGACGGCCGCGGCGGCGGCGGCAACGGCCAGCAGCGCTTCGCCCCGCTGAACAGCTGGCCGGACAACGTGGGTCTGGACAAGGCCCGCCGCCTGCTCTGGCCCGTGAAGAAGACCTACGGCAAGGCGCTGAGCTGGGCCGACCTGATGATCCTCGCCGGCAACGTCGCGCACGAGCAGATGGGCATGCCCACCTTCGGCTTCGCCGGCGGCCGCCCCGATGTGTGGGAGCCGGACGACGACGTGTACTGGGGCTCCGAGAAGATCTGGCTCGACTCCAGTGCCCGCATCTCGACCGATGAGCAGGGCGAGCGCTCGCTCGCGAAGCCGCTCGCGGCCACCATGATGGGTCTCATCTACGTCAACCCCGAGGGGCCCGAGGGCAACCCGGATCCGCTTCTCGCCGCGAAGGACATCCGCGAGACGTTCGGTCGCATGGCGATGAACGACGAGGAGACGGTCGCCCTCATCGCCGGCGGCCACACCTTCGGCAAGACCCACGGCGCGGCCCCCGAAGCGGGGAACGTCGGCGAGTCGCCCGAGGGCGCCCCGATGGAGCAGATGGGTCTGGGCTGGAAGAGCAGCCACGGCGCCGGACACGGAAACGACACGATCGGATCCGGCCTCGAGGTCACCTGGACCTACCACCCCACCCGCTGGGACAACGAGTTCTTCCACATCCTGTTCGCCTACGACTGGGAGCTCACCACGGGCCCCGGCGGCGGCAAGCACTGGAAGCCGACCGATGGCGCCGGATCGGACTTGGTCCCGGAGGCACAGGGCGAGGGTCGCCGCGAGCCGCGCATGCTGACCACCGACCTGGCCCTGCGCGAGGACCCGATCTACCGCGAGATCTCGCTGCGCTTCAGCCAGGACCAGGCCGCGTTCACCGATGCGTACAGCCGGGCCTGGTTCAAGCTCACCCACCGCGACCTGGGCCCGAAGACCCGCTATCTCGGCGCCGAGGTGCCCGCCGAGGACCTGCTCTGGCAGGACCCGGTGCCCGCGCACGAGGGTGCGCTCATCGGCGCCGCCGAGATCGCCGACCTCGAGCAGCGCATCGCCGCGACCGGTCTCAGCGTCTCCGACCTGGTGTCGACCGCGTGGGCCGCGAGTTCCTCGTTCCGCGGCAGCGACAAGCGCGGCGGCGCGAACGGAGGCCGGATCCGCCTCGAGCCGCAGCGCAGCTGGGAGGTCAACCGGCCTGTCGAGCTCGCCCGCGTGATCGCGGCGCTGGAGGGCGTGCAGGAGGCGTTCAACGCGACCGGCGGCGCGCAGGTGTCGTTCGCCGACCTCGTGGTGCTCGCGGGCAACGTCGGCGTGAAGCAGGCCGCGGCCGCCGCGGGGCGCGCCGTGGAGATCCCGTTCACGCCGGGGCGCACCGACGCCACGCAGGAGCAGACCGACATCGAGTCTTTCCAGTACCTGAACCCGCAGGCCGACGGCTTCCGCAACTACGTCAGCGATGTGGCCCGCGCGATCCCGGCGGAGGTGCTGCTCGTCGACCGTGCCGGCCTGCTGACGCTCTCCGCACCCGAGATGACGGTGCTCGTCGGCGGTCTGCGCGTGCTCGGCACGAACTGGGACGCCTCGCCCTACGGCGTGTTCACCCGGACCCCTGGCGTGCTCACGAACGACTTCTTCGTGAACGTGCTCGACCTGAACACGACCTGGAAGCCGCTCGATCCCGGATCCCACGCGTTCCAGGCCACCGACGACGCGACCGGAGAGACGACGTGGGTGGGCACCCGCGCCGACCTCGTCTTCGGCTCGAACTCCGAGCTGCGGGCGCTGGCCGAGGTGTACGCCAGCGATGACGCGAGCGCGAAGTTCGTCGACGACTTCGTGAAGGCCTGGGTCAAGGTCGCCGAACTCGACCGCTACGACGTGCGCTGAGTTCACGACACGGATCCGTGCGCCGACGGCCCGTCCCGATCCCGGGGCGGGCCGTCGGCGTTGCGGTGCGGGATGCGCCACGGCGGGTAGTGTCACTGACGGACAGCGGCGCCCGCCTTCCCACGCGCCAGACAGCAAGGAGCCCCATGTCCTCCTCCCCCGTCGACGCACCGGCCGCCCGGCCCTCGTCTCTCACCCCGCGCCTGGTCGCAGAGGGTCTCGGAACGTTCCTGCTCGTTGCCGCCGCGATGGGCACCGCGCTGTTCGCCTCGAACCACTTCACCGATCCCGGTGCGCAGGGCGCCGTCTACCTCGCGGTGGCACTCGCCGTGGGTCTCTCCGTGCTCGTGGGCGTCTACGCCTTCGGCCCGATCTCCGGGGGGCACTTCAACCCCGCCGTCACACTCGGCGCGGCGGCCGCAGGGCGGATCGCGTGGAAGGACGCCGGTCCCTACGTCGTCGCGCAGTGCGTCGGCGGCGTCGTGGCGTCCACCGTGCTCACCCTGATCGGCACGTTCGGTCCGGACGGCTGGCTGCCCCGGGCGCAGGACGCGGGCTTCGCCAGCAACGGCTGGGGCGCGCTGTCCCCCGGCGGCTTCGGCGTGTGGGCCGCGATCATCGCCGAGGTCGTGTTCACGGCCTTGTTCCTCTTCGTGATCCTCGGCGTCACCCACCCCGTGCGCGGCACGCCGTTCGCGGGCATCGCGATCGGCCTGACGCTGACCCTCGGCGTCCTGGCGACCCTGCCCATCGACAACGCCTCGCTGAACCCGGCGCGATCGCTGGCCACCGCGATCTACGGCGGCGTCGCGCCGCTCGCGCAGCTGTGGGTGTTCCTGGTGTTCCCGATCCTGGGCGCCCTGATCGCCGGATTCACCTACCGCGCGCTGTTCGACGCTCCCGTCCCCGCCGAGCGCTGAAACCCACGACTCCGGATCCACGTCACGGAACCGGCCGCGACGGCCCGCGATCGCGGCGCGCTCAGCCGGCAACGAGCGTCGGTGTGCCGGCCTCGAACTCGGTGAGGTCGCCGCTCTCGCCGAGTCGCTGGGCACGACGGCCCGCGATCAGCATGTAGGCGAGGAAGACCGCCAGCGCGAGCGCGCCGATCCCGATCTTCACCGGCCAGGGCAGTCCCCAGCCGGTCACGAATCCCTCGACCAGGCCGGAGAGCCCGAGCGCGAACACGAGCCCGATGGCGACGGTGCCGAGCGAGCGCCCGGCGACCGCGAGGGCCTCGCCGCGGGTGCGCTCGCCCGGCACCAGCCAGGCCCAGAAGATGTGCAGGCCCGCCGCAGCGGCGACGAAGATGCAGGTGAGCTCGAGCATTCCGTGCGGCAGGAGGTAGAGCACCACCACGTCGCCGCGCCCGAATGCGAACATGACCCCGACCGCCAGGCCCACGTTCACGGCGTTCTGCATGAGCACCATGATCGGCCAGATGCCGGTGACCCCGAGCAGCACGCACTGCGCGGCGATCCAGGCGTTGTTCGTCCACACCATGCCGGCGAACTCGGCCGCCGGATTCTCGGTGTAGTAGTCCGTGAAGGAGTGCTCGACGTAGTACTTCAGATCGGCCTTGGATCCGAGTGCCGCGACGAGCGCGGGATCCGAGGTGATCCAGATTGCCACGCCGACGACCACCGCCAGGCTTGCGAGCGCGATGACCAGCGTGGTCCAGCGCAGCCGGTACAGCGCCGCGGGAAGCTGCCGGGTGAAGAAGCGACCGGTCTGCCGGAGCACGTTGTCGCCCTGGCCCGTGAGCCGCAACCGTGCCCTGGCCAGGATTGTGGAGACGTGCGCGCTCTGCGGAGAGGATCCGACCGAGCTGCGCAGATCGGCGAGATCCGCCGATGCCGCCCGGTAGCGAGTGATGAGCTCGTCGACACCGGCGCCGTCGAGCGACTGCCGGCTGAGCTCGTCCAGGCGCGCCCACTCGCGGCTCCTGGCATCGGCGAGTGCGTCGGCGTCCACGTGTTTTACTGTACCCATGTCGGATGCCAGCGCCTCGAACGCCGTGGGCGCTGCGCACTCGATCGCCGCACTCGACAGCGACGACGAGGTGCTCTCGGGCGAGGCCGTCGCGATCGAAGTGCAGCCCGTCGGCCTCTTCTTCCGCACGCTGGGCGCCCTGATCGACGCGGCTCTGAGCTGGGCCGTCTTCCTCGGCTACATCGCCGTGCGCTATTGGATGCTGGGCGCGTTCGGCGATCCCGCCCTGGACCGGATACTCGCCGTGCTGGCGCTGGTCACCGCATTCGTGATCGTGCCGTGCACGATCGAGACCCTCACCCACGGCCGAAGCCTGGGCAAGCTCGCCGTGGGCGGACGGATCGTGCGCATCGACGGCGGCGCGGCCGGATTCCGGCACGCTCTCATCCGTGCGCTCATCGGCGTCTTCGAGACCTACCTCACGTTCGGGGCCGTCGCCTTCCTGACCGCGGCCTTCACCGCGCGATCGCAGCGTCTGGGCGACCTCGTCGCCGGGACGTACAGCCAGAAGGTGCGCACGCCGCGCCTGGCCGCGCGCGTACCGGTCATGCCGCCTGGCATGGAGTCGTGGGCAGCGATCGCGGACGTGGCCCGTATGCCCGATCGGCTCGCACGGCGCATCTCGCAGTTCCTGGACAGCGCGCCGCAGCTGCTGCCGCCCGCCAGGGCGCGGATCGCGTATGAGCTGCTGACCGAGGCGTCGGCGTTCATCTCGCCGGTGCCCGCCGCACCCCCCGAGGCCGTGCTCGTGGCCGCGACGGTGCTGCGCCGGGAGCGCGAACGGCGGGCGCTCGCGCTCGCCGATGCGCGCGTGCAGCGCCTCAGCGGCGTGGATGTCGGCGTCTAGACCCCGCGAGCCCTCAAGCCCGCAGCGTCTCGTGGCGGACGACGATCCAGCCCGCCGGCACGGAGAGGCGCTCGGCATGGATCGCGCACAGGTCGTGCGCGTGCGGGTCGTTCTCGACGCCGAGCGGCCCGAGCGCCGCCATCTGGTCGCCGTAGTCGTAGGTGAGGGTCGCCACAGCCTCCCGCGCGCAGCCCACCTTGGAGCAGAGTCGTCCGTACATCCCCTTCAGGCTACGACCGCGCACCGCCCGCGCCGGGATGCCGCGCGCACGTGAGTCGGATCCGCCCATCCGCGGAGGAACAGGCGAGGTCCCGACCGAACTGCCGGTGCCGCCTGGACCGCCGGTGCCGCCTAGACTTGCCGCATGCGCCGTGCTCGTGGATCCCGCCGTGCGGTCGTCCCGCGCCGCGGCGACCGGCACGGCCGGCACGGCCGTCTGGGCCGCAGCTCCGTGGTGCGGCCGCCGCTGCCACCGCTCGACGGGCGCCTCGACACGTTCGACCTGCACGTCGGCTCCGCGGTCGAACTGCTGCGCTCGATGTGGCCGGACCTTCGCCCGGTGCGCATCGAGATCGCGGCGATGCCCACCCATGCGGATCCGGACGGACTGCCGCGCTGGCTCGTGGACACCCAGGCGCAGCGCATCGTGCTGTTCCGCGTGCCCATCGAACGACTGCTCGAGCCCGGTCACGACGACAGCGCGCACCGCCGCGTCGCGATCGAGGGTGCGGTGTTCCGCGCGGCGGCGCAGTACATCGGACGCGAGCCGTGGGAGATGGATCCACGCGGCTTCGACACCGACGAGTGACGCGCTCGACGGAGCGCGGGCGCTGACCGCCCGGCCCGCCTAACGCTGGTAGACCGTGATCGGGGCCGCTGCGGCGTCCGTGGCCCAGACCGGATATCCGGCCAGCCGGCCGATGCCCGAGTAGACCACCGCACCGCGCACCGCGGTCGGCGAAGACAGCGAATACGTGGTGGAAGCGCTGACGGTCACTGTGGCAGCGCCATCGGGCTCCAACGTGACGCGCTGGGTCGCCCCGCCGTCGATCGGGGTGAGCTCGACCGTGGTCGCCTGATCCGAGGCGTTCTGCAGGTGCAGTTGCGGTGCCGGCCCGTCCGCCACGGCGAAGGCCGTGGTGCCGGTGATGACCGGGGCCGGAGTCATCCAGGCGAAGTCGGATCCCTTGGCGGACCCGGTGGTCTGCCAGGCGGCGGCGACGACCGGATTGCTCGCGGTCACGTCGATGGCATACAGTCCGGGCTTCAGCGCGGAGAAGTTGACGGATCCGACCTGGCCCGCCGTGAGCTTCACCGTCTTCGGCTCGCCGATCTTGCTGCCGTTGGCGGCGTTGCGTGGCTGCAGCGTCACGGTGGCGTCGGCGTCGGGCGCCAGCAGGCGGACCGCCGTCGAGGCGTTGTCGTCGTCGTCCGACCCGACCACCGCGCGTACGCCGAGCAGAGAGAACTCCTTCTGGGGCTGCGCGATGGCGTCCTGCACGTCGATGCCGACCGGATCCAGGGTGCGGATCAGACTGGACTGCAGCGCCGCGCGCACCGGTGCACCACTCGAGGTCACCTCGACGACGGGGCTGCTCTCCCCCGCCGACCCCGCGACGAGCGGGACCGTGGACTGGGTGCCCGCGGGCACGACCAGCTCCGAGGAGTGCGTGCCGCCGGCCGAACCGTACTCGGTGAACGTCACGGTCGCCGTGACGGCGCCCGGGTTCGCGATCAGCAGGATGTCGCTCGATCCGGTGGTGCCGGCGCCGCCGACGATCCACGACTCCATGCTCGGCGGACGGCAGGCGGACGCCGCGAAGCCGGAGAGGTCGTCGGCGGATACCGTGACGGACTGGGCAGCCGCAGCCAGGGCGGACTCGCGATTCTGCGGGGAGGCTGTGAACGCCGGCGCCGAGGTCGCGCCCACCACATCGGACATGCCGAGCTCGCCCGGGGTCAGGTTCTCGCCCGCCGAGGCGCCGCTGACGAGGTTCGGGCTGCCTGCGACGCTGAGCTGGGATGCCTGCGCGGCGTCGCGCCCGAGCGCCAGGAAGGACCCGGTGCAGCTGAGCAGAGTGTCGCCCGCCACGGGTTTGACCGTGGAATGAGCCGGTGTGTGCGCGATCGTGGGCCAGGCGGCCGGGATCGCGATGACCGCGCCGGCCACGCAGGCCGCGGACACAACGACGCCTGCGACCAGGCGAGCCCCGGTGGCGACGAGACGCACGGAGGTCCTGCTGCTCATTCGTCGGCCTCCTTCGCGGGCGCGGATGCCGTATCGGCGGGAGCGGATCCGGGGTCCTGGGGTTCGGGTTCGGGTTCGGGATCTGGATCCGCAGCTGCAGACGGATCCGCAGGCGTCGCGTCGGGATCCGCCGGCCGATCGGCCGAGTCCGCGTCGCTCTCGACCGGAGCTTCCTCGAAGTCCGCCTGGGCAGGCGGTTCCGTCCCGGGAGATGCCTCGTCGTCGATCACGGTGTCGGGCGCGGCGGCGCCTTCTGCCGCCGCACCGGGGATCACCACCGACCCTGATGCGGCCTTGCGCTTCTTCGGGGCACGGACGGGGCGCTCGCGTGCCGGCTTGACGGGACGGGGAGCCCGCTCCGGCAGCACGCCGACCGCGCGCGGAACCGCTCGCGCGGCCCGGCGCGACGCACGGGTCGGGATCGACAGCAGCAGCGCGGCGAGCAGCACGATCAGCTCCACCGTCACGACCAGCTGCGCCGTGGCGCGCTGCCCGGCGCTCATCCCCGCGCGCGCGGCCGGCTCCGCGTCCATGCGCCACAGCACCCCGCGAGGCGTCTCGCCGACGCGCACGAAGCCCGCGCGCTGATCCAGGGCCGTGGCGGACTGCAGGCGCAGCGAGCGCTCCGCCGAGGTCTCCTTCTCCGAGCCCGCCTGAAGCAGCACGAAACGCACTCCCAGCGCGCCGAGCGCCTTGGGCGCATCGAACTGTCGCGCAGAGACGAGATCCACCGACAGTTCGGTGTAGTCCTTGCCCGGCGCCGAGGTCGCCGTGTTGATGATCGTGGCCTGCGCGCCGAGGGTGGCACTCGCACCCCACACCACCGTGGTGGCGAGAGCGCCGTCCGGCTGGGCGCTGAGCACGAGCGTTCCGAGCTCGCGGTCGGCGCGGGCCTGGGCGTTCACATACGCGGGCAGCGTGGTGAGGTCACCGCGCTGGATCGTCGCGGTCCCCGTGACGAACGACACGGCGGTCGGCATCGCGCACACCACGATTCCGGCGGCGGCGATGAGCGCCGCGGCTCCGCGCAGCGCCGGGCGGGTGATCGCGCAGTCCAGGGTCACCAGCGCCCCGCCGAGGACGCCGATCCACGCGAGGCTCAGTCCGGATCCGGGCCAGATCGGCACGGCCTGCGACTGTGCGAACGCGACCGCGACGCCCACCGCGGCGAACGCGGTCGCGATCCCGGTGGCGGCGACGAGGAGGGATCCGATCCCCACGCTCCACCGACGTGTGATCGTGGAGAACACCGCGAGCACGGCGAGCGGGGCGCCGAACCAGAGCACCCAGGACGCGTCCTTCACACCCAGCAGCGTCGGCCAGCCGGCCTGGTCCATGGTGGGCAGTCCGGCGAGCAGCGACAGACGCCCGGCCGCATCCGCGGCCGCCTGCGGCGCCACGACGATCGCACCGGGATCCGACAGCAGAGCCCACAGCGAGCCGTGCGCGAGGTGCCAGATCACGAGCGGGGCGAACACGACGACGGCCGGAACGAGCACCCAGACCATGCGCACGGCGCCGCGTACCGAGCGTCGAGCGAGCAGCCACACGATCGCGATGAACCAGAGCAGCACGAAGGCCGGCGCGAGCGACGGCGCGCACGCCAGTGCGGCCGCCGTCAGCAGCGACGCCGCCCCGGCCGCCCCCCAGAAGCGCTGGGCGACGAGGGCGGTGTGCAGCACCCAGGGCAGCAGCAGGTGCAGCAGCACCGCGGCCGGGCGCCCTTCGGCGAGCGCGATCAGGAAGGCGGGCGACAGCGCCCACACGACGCCGGCCAGGATCCGCAGCCCCGGCTTGTCGGTGATGCGGGTGGCGGCGAACCATCCGCCGAGCACGGCGAGCGGCAGGGCCGCGACCCAGAGCAGCAGCAGAGCGTAGGAGGGCGATCCCGGCCAGAGTGAGCCGAGCACGGCCAGCACGCCGGAGAACGGATCCGCTGGTCCCACCACGTCGATCCCGAAGCCGCGCTGCCCGTAGGCGGCGTCTCGCCACAGCGCGCCGACGGTCTGCCGCAGCGGCAGCATCGCCCCGCCACCGAGGGCGGGCCAGGCCAGCAAGGAGGCGAACAGTGCGACGCCGGCGACCAGCGCGCCGAGCACGGCCCAGGCGCCACCGCCGGAGAAGAACCCGAGTTCCTCGTGCACCCCCGCCTCGGTGCCGTGCCCGTCATCGAGGCGCTGGCGCAGTTGAGCACGGGTGACCCGGAGCGGAGCGATGCTCGCCCAGCTCGCGCTGCGATCGGCGCGGATCGCCCGGCGAGAGCGCGCTACGGCGGATCCTGAGACCATCGCGATGCCGGCGGCGCCCCACTCCGGAAGCACCGCGGCGGGACGCTTCCCGGTCAGGTGCGTGATCGAGCGCCACAGCGCGAGGGGCAGCAGCGAGAGCCAGTGCAGCGGCACCGCCGCAGCGGGGGCGTAGCTCAGCCGACGATGCAGCTGTGCGCGGCGGCGGGCGAAAGCGTCCGCCGCCGTGCCCTCGACGTCGGCGCCGTCGTCCACGGCGATCCTCGCTCCGGCGGCGAGCGCCATGCGGCCGCCGGCGAGGCGGGCACGGATGCCCAGATCGAGCCCCTCGTCGCGGCCGCCCAGACCGGCGTCGGGGCGCAGCCCGCGACCGGCGCGGAGGAGCAGCCCGCGCGCATCCGCGCCGAGCGCGTCGTCCATGCCGTCGTGCTGGCCCTGGTCGAGTTCGCCCCGTGCAGGGTCGACGGCGCGGCCGAGGCGGGTCATGCTCTGCCCGAACGACGCGATGCGGTGCTCGTCGACATCGCTCACGAGCTTGGGAGCGGCGATCGAGGCCGCCGGCGAGCGCTCCAGCGCGCCGGCGAGCTGCTCGAGCGCAGTGGGAGCGGGGGCGCAATCCTCCGTGAGAATCCACAGCGCCGCGCCCTCGGCGACACGCGGCAGCGCGAGCGACACCGCGGCGGCCAGGGTCGTGGAGGCCTTGGTCTCGATCACCGCTTCGGCGGCCTCGGCGACGCGGGCGCTGCCGCGGAGGGCGCTCGAGGAGCCGCACGCGACGATCGTCAGCGCATCCGGCCGGCGGGTCTGCGCGGCGAGCGCATCGAGGGCGCGCAGCAGGCGCGCGAGGGAGGTCGCACCCGAACGGGCGACGAGGACGGCGTGTACTCGGGCAGACATGACGGGGTCAGCCTAAGCGGCCTGTCGCCGGAGGGAGGACTGGGACGTGGGCGCGTCCCGGTATTCCTGGCAGACGCATTGCGGGGACCGCGACCGCGCAACCGAAGCGGCGGGGCTGCGAGGGCGCCGCGTTTCGTCTCGGTCGATCGCTTCGCGCTGGTCCTCGCTCAACGACCGATTCGTCAGCCGGCGCGGCGCTTGAGCTTGCGGCGCTCGCGCTCCGACAAGCCGCCCCAGATCCCGAAGCGCTCGTCGTTGTTCAGGGCGTATTCGAGGCATTCGCCCCGCACGTCGCAGGTGGTGCAGATGCGCTTGGCGTCGCGGGTCGAGCCGCCCTTCTCCGGGAAGAAGGCCTCGGGGTCGGTCTGCGCGCACAGCGCGTCGCTCTGCCACGCGAGTGCATTGTCGTCGCCCTCGGTCGGGCGGCGGACGCCCGGCACCCCCAATTGGACCGGATCGACGAACCAGTCATCGGGAACGTCTGAACGGTATGCCGTCATGTCGCCCTCTCCCTCGTTTCCCCCCGGGTGCGCCGCGGGCCGCGTTGCATTACTAATTACACCCGTGTCATTCGCCCTGGTCAAGTCGCGGATCGTAAACCCTCAAGCACGCGTTGAACGTTCTTCGACGTCCTCGGCGTGTCGCGACGGCGTGTCGGAGACCGGCGGCGCTCCGGCGTCCCGAGGTGCGGGCGGTACTCTGAACCACGATGGCGCAGCACTCCAGACTCTCCACGGCCCCTCCGCCGAGCGCTCCGGCACGCGAGTCCACCCGGCATCTGCTGCTGCGCGCGCACATCGTGCTGCTGCTCTTCTCCGTGTTCGCGCACACCGCGGTCTTCAATCTGCTCGGCGTGGACGGCGCGGCCGTCGTGCTGGGCGTACTGCTGCTCGGCACGCTCGGGCTCGCGATCCCCCGCATCGCCCTGGCGCGTCCCGCCCGGTTCCCGTGGCGACGGATGCCGTGGACGGCCCTCGGCTACACGGCACTCGCCCTGCTCTCGGTGTTCTGGTCCGGCTGGCCGTGGGCGACGCTGCTCACCTGGACGCTGCAGGCGGCGATCACCGTCGTCGCGCTGTTCATCGCGTTCACGCTGAGCTGGCATGAGATCGTGCGAGCGCTCTCGAGCGCGCTGAAGTGGATCCTGGGTCTCTCGCTACTGCTCGAGCTGTGGGTCGCGCTGGTGCTGCGGCATCCGCTGCTCCCGTTCTTCTCGGACCTGCCCGCGGGCAAGCCGGATCCGCACTGGTACTGGGTGCGCGGCGATCTGTTCGACGGCGGCCGGGTGCAGGGCATCGTCGGCAACTCCAACACGTTGGGTATCCTCTGCGCGTTCGCTCTGGTCGTGTTCGCGCTGCTGTACGCGCAGGGTGCGCGGCGCCGGCCGGCACTGCTGGTCTGGATCGTGCTCGCCGCGTTCTTCTTCCTGCGGGCCGGATCCGCCACCGCGTACGCGTCGTTCGCCGTCGGCGTGCTGGTGCTGGGAGCCGCCCTGCTCATGCGTCGCACACGCACACCGGGCGCCCGCAGCCGGCTGTACGCCGTGTTCACCGCGGTCGCCGTCGCTGGCGCCGCCGTCGTCTGGTTCGCCCGCGACGCGCTGTCCGGCGCGCTGGGCAAGTCCTCCGACCTGACCGGGCGCCTGGAGATCTGGCGCAAGGTGTGGGAGCGCGCCGTGCACCGTCCGGTCTTCGGCAACGGCTTCTCCTCCCCCTGGGTGCCGTGGGATCCAGCGTTCCACGACTGGATCATCGACCACCGCATCACCGTGTTCATGGCGCACAACATGTGGCTCGACGTGTTCCTCCAGCTCGGCATCGTCGGTGTGCTGCTGATCGCGGTCGCGTTCTTCGCATTCGCGTGGCGCGCCTGGTTCTTCGCCGTCGACCGACCCCGCTGGGATCTCGTGCGGGACCGCCCCTACGCGGCGTTGTCGCTGCTGCCGACCGTGCTGGCCGGGATGCTGCTCGTGCTGGGGCTGGCCGAGTCGACGCCCATCATGCTGTGGGGCTGGCTGCTGCTCGTGATGCTGTCGTTCAAGATGAAGATCTCGCCGTTCGTGGGATCCGGACCCGGCGAGGGCGCACCGCCGCAGTCGCGTCGACAGACGGCATGACCACTCCACGGCGACGCCTGGCGAGGACCCTCGCCTCGGTCGAGATGGCGCGCGCCTACACGACCTGCGCGCTGCTGAGCGTGTTCGGATCGTTCGCGATCTCCGCGTTCACCTCGCCCGCGACCCTCAACACGATCATCGCCGTGCTCTGCGTGACGGGTGTCGGCATCCTGTGGGTGCGCCGCGAGGAGCTCAGCCCGCTGCGGATCGCGCCGTCGACCCTGCTCGCGTTCCTCGCGTGGACGCTCGCGAGCGCGGTGTGGTCGACCGCGTCCGCGGCGACGCTCAAGGCCTGGGCCGCCCTCGCCGGATACGCGGTGATCGCGGTCGTCGTGGGCCACATCCGGGACACCCTGCAGACCGTGCGCGCACTGGGCGATGCCCTGCGGATCCTGCTCGGCGCATCCCTGGTCGCCGAGATCATGAGCGGAGTCCTGCTGGACATGCCGTTCCGCTTCCTGGGAATCCAGGGCGAGATCGCCGCCGGGGGTCCGATCCAGGGGCTCTTCGGCACGCGCAACATGCTCGGACTCATCGCCGTCATCGCCGTCATCACGTTCGTGGTGGAGTGGCGTTCGCAGTCGTTGTCGGCCGGGATCGCCATCCCGTCGGTGGTGCTCGCGGGATTCCTGGCGCTCTTCTCGGCCTCGCCCACCGTGCTCGTGCTCGCGGCCGTCGTGGGCGCAGCGAGTGTGGCACTGGTGATCGTGCGCCAGGCTCCGGTCGCACGGAGGCGCCCGCTGCAGTGGACGATCGGCGGGGTGGTGCTGGCGGCGCTCATCACGACCGCGATCTTCCGGCACCGCATCGTCGCGCTGCTCGACGCGGGCAGCGACTTCAACACCAGGGTCGAGCTGTGGAGCACCCTCTCCCCATACGTGCAGCAGCGTCCGGCTCAGGGATGGGGCTGGTTCGGCCTGTGGAGCGACGCGCTGTACCCGTTCAACTCGATCAACTACTTCACGAGCGATCACCACGGCAGCGCTCTGAACGCCTTCTTCGATGTCCTCCTGCAGGTGGGGGCGGGCGGTTTCCTGCTGTTCTGCCTGCTCGGCGGGATCGCGCTCGTGCGCTCCTGGCTGGTCGCGAGCGTACGGCGCTCGGTCGTCTACGCCTGGGCGCCGCTGGTGCTCGTCGCGCTCGCCGTCGACTCCGTGTTCGAGAGCTTCACGATCGTCAATGCGGGCTGGTTCCTGCTCGTGCTGTGCGCCCTGCGCGCCGGCCAGTCACGGTCCTGGCGGGAGAACATCGACGCCGTGCAGACGAGTTCGACCCCACTGCCGGATCGTTGAGATGCGGGCTGCGACCTCGGACAAGCACGAGGCGCGCGCACGCGTTCGCAGGGTTGCCCGGGCTTCCGCGGGTAGGCTGGAGGCCTCCCCTCACCTTCTCTGGAGCGACATCCGTGACCCCTGACCCGCAGAACGCCGCCGCCGGCTTCGACCCGGCCACCGCGACGATCGTCGTCGTCACCTACAACCGCTCGCACCTGCTGACGGGGCTGCTGGACAGCATCGTGCAGATGGACCCGAAGCCGGGACGCGTCGTCATCATCGACAACGCCTCCTCCGACGACACCACCGACGTCGTCGACTCCTACCGCTCGCGGATCGGCGCGGAGATCGTGTACCGGCGCCTGGAGACGAACACCGGTGGATCCGGCGGATTCAGCGAGGGCATGCGCACTGCGTACGAGCTGGGATCCGAGTGGATCTGGATGATGGACGACGACGTCGAGGTGCTGCCCGACGGTCTCGCCAGGATGGGCGCATGGGCGCCGCGCTTCAAGAGCATCCAGGGGCGCCGCTACGACTACGACGGCAGCGCGTTCTACTGGCAGTACCGGATCGCGGAGCGCATGGGCATCCCGATCCCGTTCGCTCCTGCCGGCTTCGACGCCACGGGGTTCAAGCCGATGAACAGCGGTTGCTTCGAGGGCATGTTCATCCACCGCTCGATCGTCAAGGAGATCGGGCTTCCGGATCCCCGGTTCTTCATCTACTGGGACGACCAGATGTACGGCTGGCTCGCCTCGCGGCGCACCCAGGCCGTGATCGTGGACGAGTTCGTGCTGCGGCGCACCCGCGAGATCAAGCAGTGGGACATGGGCGTGCGGCACATGAACGCGTCCAGCAACGCCTACCGCTACTACATCATGCGCAACCGCGCGTACCTGAAGCAGTACTACCGCGCGCATGACGTGTACAACCCCGTGCTGTTCGCCCTCGGCACCTCGATGACCTTCGCCAAGGAACTCATCCGCCTGGTGTTCGTCGAGCGCACCGTGCGCGGCACCAGCAACCTGTTCCGCGGGCTGCGGGACGGCGGGAAGATCGGCCGCGACCGCAGCTGGCGCCCGATGCCGGCCCTGGAGGACTGATGAGCGAGCAGAAGCCCGAAGCTGTCTGGATCTTCCCCGAGGAGCCGAAGAAGCGCGGCGGCCGCATCGCCCTGATCATCGGACTCATCGTGGCGGTGCTGATCGTGGCGGCCGTCGTGGTGCTGTTCCTGATCCCGCGAGGCGACGGCACTCCCGCGCCGACCCCGAGCCCGACGACGTCGAAGACGGCGACCCCGACGCCCACGGCATCCCCCACTCCCACCACGCCTCCGACCGATCTGCCGACCGCACCGGCCACTTCGCCGCCTCCGGTGCCGGATCCCTCCGTCGACCAGTTCCGCGCGCAGGTGCAGCCGCGACTCGACGACGCATCCACCGGCCTCGACCTCGTGCAGAACCAGAGCGGCGACATGGCGGTGCAGATCGTCGACTCGCTGCAGAACGACGCGCAGAACCTGGCGGGCCAGCCCGCGCCCGCGTCGATCGCGACGCAATGGGGCGAAGCCGTGAACGCCTACGCCGCCCGGCTGCAGTCACTGCGCTCGGCCTACGCCGGTGGATCCGACCCATCGGGACCCCTGGTCGACGCGCGCGCCGCGCTCGGTCAGCTGCGCTCGCTCGTCGGACTCTGATCGGATCCGGTCCCGGCGAGGGCGTCACCGGCTTCCTTCAGCGCGCCGATCAGGCGCGGTCAGGGTCGCATCAGGCGTTGTCGGCGTTGTAGCGGTCCAGCACTTCGCCGATCGACGCGTCCAGCACGAGCCCGCCCTTGTCCAGGTACAGGCCGCGCGTGCAGAACCGGCGCAGGTCCTTCTCGTTGTGCGACACGAAGAACAGCGTGCGGCCGTCGGCGAGCAACTCGTCGATGCGCTGATAGCACTTCTCGCGGAACGCCTTGTCACCCACGGCGAGAACCTCGTCGACGAGCAGGATCGGCTCCTCCAACTGGGACACCACGGAGAACGCCAGGCGCACCTTCATGCCGTTGGAGAGGTGCTTGTACGGGGTGTCCTGAAACTTCTCCAGCTCGGCGAAGTCGATGATGTCGTCGTAGCGCGCAGCGATCTCGGCACGCCCCATCCCGTGCAGCCCAGCCGTGAGCCGCACGTTCTCCCGCACGGTGAGGTCGCCCACGAAGCCGCCGGTGAGCTCGATCAGCGGGGCGACTCCGCCCTGCACGCGCACCTGCCCCTCATCGGACAGCATCACGCCGGCGACGAGCTTCAGCAGCGTCGACTTGCCCTGGCCGTTGCGGCCGACCACGCCGATCGCCTCGCCCTGCCGCACGGTGAAGGAGACGTTCCGCAGCGCCCAGAACTCGCCGGGACGGTTCCGCCGGTTCTTGCCGGCGAAGAGGTCCTTGAAGCTGCGCCGGCCGCGACGGCCCAGGCGGAACCGCACGCCGAGCCCCTCGACCTCGATCGCGGAGTGCTGCTGGGTCATCACAGCTCCTTCAGCACGTCGCGCTCGAGGGAGCGGAACGTGAGCAGACCGAGGGCGAGGAACACCACGGTGACGACGGCGCCGATGATCACGGGCTCGGGCTGCCACTGCCCCGGGAACAACCCCACCCGGTAGAGCATGAAGATGCCGGACAGCGGGTTCAGGGCGCCGAGGAAGTGCAGCTCGTGCGGCAGATCCTTGAACCCGTAGATGATCGGCGAGATGTAGAACAGGGCCCGGAGGATGAGCGCCGTGGTGCGCTCGAGATCGCTCCACAGCACGCAGAGCGGCGCCACCAGCAGCCCGAGGCCGAACAGCAGCACGGTCTGCCAGATCATCGCGACCGGGAACAGCAGCAGAGACCAGTTCGCCTGAGCTCCCGCGAACACGGCGAAGAGAACGAGCACCGGGATCGCGAAGGTGAACTCCAGGCCCTTCGTGAGAATCACGCGTACGACCCAGATCGACCGGGGGATCGCCGTGGAGCGGATCAGGCGTGCGTCCTTCTTGAAGGCGCGGGTGAACTCGCCCACCGCGGTGTTGAACCACACCCAGGGCAGCAGCGCCGTGATGAGGAACACGATGTAGGGCTGCTCCCCCACCTGACCGCGATGGAAGACCTGCGTGAACACGAACCAGTAGATCGCGCTCATCACCAGCGGATCCAGCACCGACCACAGGTAGCCGAGCACGCTCGTCGCGTATCGCACCCGCAGGTCCCGCGCCGACAGCAGCCACAGCGAGTGGAAGTAGCGCCGGGGCGTTCCGGGTGCGCCGGCCGTCGTGTGACTCACAGTTCCGAGTCTAGGCGGCGGCGCGGTGCCGTCCGCGGTCATAGCGGCAGCACGTCGCCGAGTTGTCGGCGCAGTTCAGGCCCGAGGGTCTTCGCGAACTGGGCGCTGATGTGGTTCATGTCGAGATAGACGGACAGGTGACCGATGACCGTCCGGCAGAGCCCCTCCGGACACAGCGTCGGCGTGAAGTCCACCAGGGTCATCCGATCGGCATACGGGGTCACAGGGTTCTCGGCGGCGAGAGCCCCTTCCACCGGGAAGTCGCACTCGGAGCGCTCCATGGCGCAGGTGAAGTAGTTGGTCACTCCCGAACGCGGATTGTCGCGGATGCCGACGACCGGGATCCCGGCCCCGTCGAAGGTGTCGAGCAGGTCGTCCAGCCCGGCGATCACCTGCTCATCCGGACTGTCCATCGCGGCCGCCGTCACTATGGTGAACACTGCATCGGGATGGATGGACACCGTGTGGTCGATGGCTTGCGGCTGCCACTCGTCGCAGCGGTCCTCGGGAGAGGCGACCGGATGATCCGCGGCGAGCGAGCACCACGGCCGGAAGATCATCACCACTCCCCAGCCGCTCTTGGAGACCGCGGCCTGCACCGCCGCCGTCATCTGCTGCGCATGGGAGTTGCCGATGACCACGACGACATGCTTCGCCTTCGCGGCATTCGAGGTCTGCCGGCAGTTCTCCTGAACGAGCTCCGCCGCCGACGCGAATCTGCCCTCGCACGGGCGGTCGAGCTGGGTCCAGTTCTCGTCGTCCGGCGTGTTCACCCCGGGGATGATCGGAATGCCGTCGTTCTTCGTCGTCCCAGGCTCGCCCAGGGCGCCGAGATACGCGCTCTTGTGCGCCTGCTGCTGGGCCGCTGCGCGACTGGTGACCCCCCATTGCCACGAAACGAGGACGGCGCCGACGACCGCGACGCTGCACAGGATGACCAGGACGTTGCGCCAGAGCACCCCGCGATCGCCTGCCCCGAGCCGCAGCGGACGCTCGACGCAGAGCGTGACCAGGCGTGCCAGCACCAGCGAGAGCGCGATGATGACGGCGCCATCGAGCAGAGATGCCTTGGTCTGCTGACGCCAGGTCAGCCATAGGATGAGAACCGGCCAGTGCACCAGGTAAAGCGCGTACGCGTCCCGTCCCAGCGCGAGCACGGGCCGGGTCGCGAGCAGGCGGCTCGGCCCGAGTTCCGGACCCGCGCCGGATACGCCATCGGTCCGCGTGCCGGAGACGATCACCAGGGACGCCGCGACGATCGGCCACAGCGCGAGATACCCGGGGAACCCGCCGCGCACGTCGATGACCATCCCGCACACGACGATGGCGAGGAGCCCGATCCAGCCCAGCAGAGCACGGAGCAGACGCGGCACGCGCAGAACGGGCAGCACCAGGGCGAGCAGAGATCCGGCGGCGAACTCCCACAGCCGCGTGCGGGTATCGAAGTAGGCGTAGGACTGCAGCGTCGCCGTCTCGTAGACCGAGAACGCGAGCGATACGGCGAACACGACGCCGAACAGCACGCCCATCACGAGCGCCGGGGGCGCCTTGAGGAGCCGGACGACGAGCGCACCGAGCAGGAACAGCAGCGGCCACAGGACGAACACCTGCCCCTGCACGGACAGCGACCAGAAGTGCTGAAGCGGGGAGGCCAGCACCGCTTTGTGCGCGTAGTAGTCGACACCTTCGGCCGCGAGCACCCAGTTCTGGAAATACCCGAGCGACGCCCACCCCTGTCGCCACAGCTGCGGCCACGCGGTCTGGGGCATCAGGAGCCATGCCGCACCGAGCGTCGCCGCCAGCACGACCGCCGCCGCGGGCAGGAGCCGCCGGAAACGGCTCAGCAGGAACCGGCCGACGGCGAGCGGGCGTCCGGTGCTCATGCGGCGGACGAAGGATCCGGTCAAAAAGAACGCGGAGATCATCAGGAAGATGTCGACGCCGCCGGACACGCGCCCGATCCAGACGTGGTAGACCACGACGAGCAGGATCGCCACGGCGCGAAGGCCGTCGATGTCCGGACGGTAGCCCGACGTCGACCCGGCGGTGGCGCCGCGCTCGGTGGCTGCGGCCCTGCGGCTGCGACGACTCTCCGCGTGAAGCGTCATGCGAGCTGGTTGTTCCACATCGACAGGGCGGATCCGATGGCCATGTGCATGTCCAGATACTGGTACGTGCCGAGGCGACCGCCGAAGAGCACGTCCTTCTCGCCCTTCCCGAGCTCGCGGTAGGCCAGCAGACCCTCGCGGTCGGACGAGGTGTTCACCGGGTAGTAGGGCTCGTCGCCGCGCTCGGCGAAGCGGGAGAACTCCCGCATGATCACCGTCTTGTCGTTCGGGTAGCGGTCGGCGCGCTCGGGGTGGAAATGCCGGAACTCGTGGATCCGGGTGTACGGCACGTCGGCGTCCGGGTAGTTCATGACGCTGGTGCCCTGGAAGTCCCCGGTGTCGAGCACCTCCTGCTCCAGATCGATTGTGCGCCAGCCCAGCTCGCCCTCGGCGTAGTCGAAGTAGCGGTCCACCGGGCCGGTGTAGACGATTGGCAACTGGCCCACGGTCGCCTTCTTGCTCAGCGGCTGCGTCTCGTCGAAGAAGTCCACGTTCAGCCGCACGTCGATGTTCGGGTGATCCGCCATCCGCTCCAGCCACGCCGTGTATCCGTCGGTCGGCAGCCCCTCCCAGGTGTCGTTGAAGTAGCGGTTGTCGTAGTTGTACCGCACCGGGAGCCGGCTGATGATCGACGCGGGCAGCTCGCGCGCATCGGTCTGCCACTGCTTCGCCGTGTAGTCGCGGATGAACGCCTCGAACAGCGGCCGTCCGATCAGCGCGATCCCGCGCTCCTCGAGGTTCTTCGCCTCGTGCGCATCGAACTCGCCGGCCTGCCCGGCGATGAGGGCCCTCGCCTCGTCGGGCGTGTACGCGGCGCGGAAGAACTGATTGATGGTTCCCAGGTTGATCGGCAACGGGTAGACCTCGCCCTTGTGGGTCGAATACACCCGGTGGACGTAGTCCGTGAAGGTGGTGAACCGGTTCACGTACTCCCACACCGTCGGGTTCGACGTGTGGAACAGATGAGCCCCGTAACGGTGCACCTCGATGCCGGTGGTGGGCTCGTCCTCGCTGTACGCGTTCCCGCCGATGTGATGGCGGCGGTCGATGACGGTCACCTTGCGACCCGCCGCAGCGGCGCGCTCGGCGATGGTGAGGCCGAAGAAACCCGACCCGACGACGAGGATATCCATGAGCACCTTTCGGGTGTGCAAACGGCAAGAACTCCCCATTCTAGAACGCGGTTGCCGAAAAACTGCTTGACGAGCACGGGGACGGAGAACGCCCAGCGGCTCTAGAATGGCCTCCTGAACACTCGCATCGGAGCGCTGGTGCGCGGCATTGGGGACGACGCGACGCTGCGCGTCCGTTCGCTCGGTGAGGAGCCTTCGGCATGGTCTTCAAGGTGAGCACGGGCAAGATCAGCATCACTCCGCCTGCCGGTATGAACCCGTACATGGCCGGCTACGGCGCCCAGTCGGATGTGCGCGTGATCGACAGCGACACCCCCTACGCGCAACCGCTCATGGCGCGATGCACGATCCTCTGGGACGACGGCTACCCCAACGGGATCGTCTCGCTCGACCTGCTCGGGATCCCACCCGAGGTCCACCAGTCGCTGCGTCCCCGCCTGAGGGCCCTGTCCAGCTGGTCCGACGCCGATCTGGTTCTGACCGCCACGCACACGCACAATGGGCCTGTGGTGGGCCGTCTGCTGGACCCGTGGATCGCCTACGGGATTTCCGTGCTCGACCAGATCGACGCCTACACGAGCTGGCTTCAGGACCAGGTGGTGCAGGTCGTGAAGAACGCTCTCGCGGCCACCCGGACGAGCGTGACTCTGGACTACAAGGTCGCGACCGCGAACTTCTCGGCGAACCGCGAGGGCCTCCCCTACACGGAGACGGCCGTTCCCGTCTTCACCGCGCGCAAGAGCGGCGGCAAGCCCGCAGTGGTGCTGTTCAGCTACGGTTGTCACCCCGTGAGCGCCGGCGGCCAGACGCGCTGGGACGGCGACTGGCCCGCGGGAGCGTGTGCCGCGATCGAGACGGCGACCGGAGCGTTCGCCCAGTTCCTTCCCGGTCCCGCCGGAGACCAGAACCCGATCGGACTCGCCGGATGGTCGCTGCGCAATCAGCTGTCTGCGAGCCTCGGCAGCATCGTGAGCACCGCGGCGGGCTCCGCGGGCCGCGCCCTCACCGGACCGATCTACACCGACCTGACCAGCGTCGACCTCCCCCTCGACATCACGGTCAACGATGCCAACCTCGCCGCGGTGCGCGCCGCCTTCGTGACCCGGATGGCGAATCCTCAGGGGTTGCCCGCGTGGTACGTGCGGCACGCGCAGTCCATGATCGCGCGCATCGATGAAGGAGACGTCGCGACGTCGATCACGACGCCGCTGCAGGTCTGGCAGATCTACGGCGACACCGTCCTCCCGATGGTGTTCGTGGGCAGTGAGATCGTGAGCGGCTACGCCGTGTACTTCCGCAACCTGTACAGCGGTCCCGGCAACATCTTCGTGGGCGGTTACGCCAACGAGGTCGACTGCTACATACCGTCGGATGCTCTTCTCCCGCCGATCTCCGTGTACGGCAGCTACGCCGGGGGATGGGATCCAGATTTCCCCGGCATCGCCGGCGGGAGCATGACCGTGTACCCGCAGATCGCGCACCTGAAGGCCAGCCCGAGCGGGGTGCAGTCCGCGCTCATCGACGCGATCGCCGCCGAACTCGCCTGATCGGTCGCCCTGGGGCCGATCAGCCGTTCCCGGAGAGCCAGTCCAGGAAGAGACGCGCCTGCGGGGCGTCCGGGGCCAGTGCGAGCGAGCCGCGGACAACGGGCGCGCCGAGCTCCGCCAGGCGAGCCGCGAGGCGGCGCGGATCCATGCGCGTGCTCGCCGCGACCGTCGTGAGGTAGGCCACGCGCCCATCCGAGACGTCGCCTCCCGCCTGCGCGATGACATCGACGATCGCCTGCTCCTCACCGGTGAGGACGAAGTCGCCGCCTCCGACGTAGGTCACGACGCAGTCCGTGTAGGTGATGTAGTTCGAGCTCGCCCAGACATCGTGGAGGCTCCCCAGCCGCAACTGATCCGGGACCGGCGTGATCGGCTGGAACTGGAAGCGCGGGTTTCCGTCCAGGACGAGCGCAGGGGGTCCGACCGCACCAGGAGGCGCCGGCACCGGCGCCGCCATGGGATGAGCGCCGGTGAGCGCCAGTCCGGTGAGTGCCGCCGCACTCCACAACGCCGCGTGCTGGAACTGCCGACGGGAGAGCCCCGCGTCGGAACCCGGTCCGTTCATCAGCCGTCCCCCCTGTCCTGAAGCGCCGACGAGACGAGGCCGGCTTCGGGCGCCTTAGGGCACAGCGCCTGCACGCCCCGGAGCAGGCCGGTCGGCTGCTCCGGGATCCGGTCGGGCGGGATCCGCACACAGGCCGCGAAGGCCTGCAGGAACGCCGTGAGCGGATCGGCTCCGCCGTCGACGAGCGCCGCGACCTGTTGCTCGTCCGGCGTGAGCACGATGTCGTCGCGTGCGGGCCCTGCCGTGCAGCCGGTGATGCGGACGTAGTCCGGCGAGGCCCATGCGTCGGCGAGCGTGGCGAACTGCGCGGAGGCCCCGTCCACGGCGATGCAATCGAGGATGAAGCGGGAGTCTCCGGGCGACGAGGGTCCGCCGTCCCCGGGGCCGGTCGGGCCGGGCCCCGGGGTGCCGTCGTCGGTCGGCACCGGCGTGGGAGCGGGCGTGGGCGCCGCCGGGGGTGTCGACGTGCCCATCCCTGGCGACGCGGTCGCGGATCCGCTACCCCCATCGCCACCGCTGCAGGCGGTCAGGGCCAGAAGGCAGCCGAAGATCAGCGCGAAGACGGCGTGCTCGCGGCGGACGCCGAGGTCACGGCTCACAGCAGCACCACCATTCCGCCCCAGCCCGTGCCGATGACCGCCGGCGAACCCCAACCGCCCGAACCATCACCCGGATACAGCCACAACCGCCCCGACCCATCCCGCGCCAGCACATCCGGATGACCATCCCCGCTCCAGTCACCCACACCGAACACCGCCGTCATCACGCCCCAGCCCGTGCCGATGACCGCCGGCGAACCCCAACCGCCCGAACCATCACCCGGATACAGCCACAACCGCCCCGACCCATCCCGCGCCAGCACATCCGGATGACCATCCCCGCTCCAGTCACCGGGGGTGAAGACCGCCGTCATGCCGCCCCAGCCGGTCCCGGCCTGGCTCGGCGCGAGGAACCCGCCGGCGCCGTTACCCGGGTACAGCCACAGCACGCCCCCGGAGGTCACCGCCAGCACGTCGTTGAAGTGGTCCGAGGTGAAGTCCTGGGCGGCGGGCGTGGCAGGCGGCGGCACGGCGATCGTGTACTTCTGCGTGACGACCGCCGAAGGATTGCCGCCCTGGGCGTCGGTTCCGAGGTACTGCAGCGTCATCGCCTGGTTCAGCGTCAGCGCGGTGCCGTAGATCGGCGACGAGCTCGTCGGCGTGGAGCCGTCGACCGTGTAGTGGATGACGCCGCCGGCCGGGGTGATCGCGAGCGAGATCTGCTGACCGGCCGGGTAGGCCCCGCCTGCAGGCGTCGCCGTCACGACGGTCGGCGTCGGGACGACGAAGACGAACGTGCGCGAGGCGCTTGCGGTGTTCCCGAGACTGCTGGTCGCACGTACCGTGAAAGTGTGCGTGCCGGCGGACAGCCCGGTGAACGCGGCCGGCGAGGTGCATGCGCCGGCCGCACCGGAATCGATGCCGCAGGCGAAGGTCGTCCCCGCCGACGGCTGCGCGGCGAAGGTGAACGACGCGGTGCCCGTGAACGACGTGCCATCGGCCGCGGGGGCGCTGATCGTCACGGTGGGGGGAGTCAGATCGACGACCACCGTGACGAGCGTTTCCGCGCTCGTGTTCGCGGCCGCGTCCGTCGCCGTCACGTGCACGCTGTGCGAGCCGGACGTGGTGAAGGTGAGCGTCTGACCCGAGGTGCACACCGCCGCCGACGCGAAGTCGATCGCGCATCGCATCACCGCACCGGTCTCCGCAGACGCCTGCAGCACCGTCGTGGCTCCGACTGTCACACCGTTCGCCGGCGCGGTGACGACCGGCGCCGCGGGAGCGACAGTGTCGACGGTGAAGGTCTGTCGCGCCGGCGTTCCGGTGCTCCCTGCTCGGACGCTGAAGCTGTGCGTGCCGTCCGCGAGCGGCGCCGGCGCGGCAACGGGTCCCGGGCTACAGATGAACCAGTTCGCGTCGTCGAAGGCGCACTGCAGCCCGCCCCCGCCCGCGAACGCGACGGTGAACGACGGCTGCGGGTTGTTCGTGTACCGAGGATCCGCCGCTGCGGATCCTTCCTTCGCCGTCGGACCGCCGGCGATCACGGGCAGGATCGCACCCGCGAGATACGCCGAGCCCGTGGCTCCCGGCGAGGCGGCGACGGAGCCGCTGTCGACGGCCGCGATGCCAGTGCCCTGCATGGCCATGCCGCCCACGCGCGTGAACCCGCTCGCCCAGTTCGCGGTGATCTGACCACTCGCCACGTCGATCGCGGCGATGGTGTCGCCGCCCACCGTCGTCGCCCCGCCCGTGCCGGCGTACACCGTCGCCCCGGTCGCGTCGAGCGCAAGGCTCAGCGATGCGACCACGGCGAACGTCTTGGCGGGACCGCCGCTGCCGATACCGGATTTGGGGACCGAGAACGCCGCGACTCCGGTCGGCGAGGCGACGTACAGCGGCACACCGGCCGTCCCGAGAGTCCCCGCCACCACGGCCCGGTTTCCCGTCGCGGCGGTGAAACCGACGGTCTCCACAGTCGGCTGCGGTGATGCCGGGTCCACGATGCGCACGATCGCGCGCGCGCCCCCGAGCACCACGTACGCGTGTCCGTCGGCGCCGACGGCGACGGCGGCGGGCGCCGAGCTTCCGCCGAAGATGGTGAGGGTGTCGCGGTAGGAGAACGTTCCCGCTCCGGCGTTCCATTGCGCGCGCATGACACCTGCGGCGCCTTTCGCCGCGTCCGGGACGAGAACGGTCGTCCCCGCCGACGAGGTGAGCAGTGCGGCCTGGCCCGGCAGCTTCGGACCTCGGTTGCCGCTCGCCGCCCCGAGGCACGTGGTGGCCTCGATGGCGCCGGGGGTCGATCCGGACGGCGCGCTCAGGCGGCAGAACCCCTTCGCCGCGTCCGAGACCCAGAGCCGGCTCGCGGGGTCCGCGACCACCCCGCGCGGCGCGGTGAGGCCCGTGGCGATCATCTGTACCGGCGACGCCGCGACGACCGGATCCGCGATGCTGAACTCGCAGAACGCCAGAATCGCGAGCGCGGCCGTGATCAGCGCGGCCGTGCGCACGCCGGATCGTCGCGTGTTCGCGCGATCGCCAAACATCGCCTGACGCCCCATGGCGCTTCCCCAGTGTCCCCAGTGTCCCGGGCAACTCCCACAGCCGCCCGCCGGGGGGAACGGGTGATGACCCCCCGTGTGAACGAAATACTAGTCTTGTCGAACCTCGAGCAGAACTCCCCTGCGGAGATCGCTCCTGTCGCGCGTATCCCGATCGGCGAACGGCACTGCGCTAAAGTCGACGTCGGCGCGTCTTCGCGGAGTTGAGCCGAGGCCGGCCCGATGCATCGAGCACCGCCGCGCACCGTCCGAACGCCCGAGGAGAGCATCGATGTCGGAACACGTCCTGATCACCGGCGGAGCCGGATTCATCGGCACCCGCCTGGCCGCGCGGTTCGTTCGCGACGGTCACACCGTCACCGTCCTGGACTCGCTCATCCCGCAGGTGCACGGCGACGACCCCGCCACCACGTCACCGCTGCTGCGCTCCCTCGACGGAGTGGCCGAGGTGATCGTCGGCACGGTGACCTCGAAGGAGGATCTGCGACGCGCCCTTCGGAATGCGACCGTCGTGATCCATCTCGCGGCTGAGACGGGAACGGGCCAGTCGATGTACGAGATCGACCGCTATGTGGACGCCAACGTCGGCGGGACCGCAAAACTCCTCGACATCCTCACCAACGAGGAGAACTCCGTCCGCCGCGTCGTGATCGCATCCTCCCGGTCCATCTACGGCGAAGGGGCGTACGAGACCGCGGACGGCCGACGGGTGTACCCCGAGCACCGGAGCGATGCCGACATGGCCGTCGGCGACTTCGATGTCCACGTGCGGGGCGAGGGTGAACTGCGGCTCATCCCGACCGACGAGACGGCCCTCGTGCACCCGTCGTCGGTGTACGGGATCACGAAGCAGATGCAGGAGTCGCTCATCATGACCGTTGCGCCGACGATCGGCGTCGAGCCGGTCTCTGTGCGCTACCAGAACGTGTATGGCCCTGGGCAGTCGCTGAAGAACCCGTACACCGGGATCCTGTCGATCTTCTCCACGCTGATCCGCCAGGGCAAGGACATCAACATCTTCGAGGACGGTGAGGAGAGCCGCGACTTCGTCTACATCGACGACGTGGTCGAGGCGACATATCTCGCGGCGACCGCACCCGCGGCCGCAGGCCGGATCCTCAATGTCGGATCCGGGGTGGCGACCTCCGTCAACGAGGTCGTCGCAGCACTGTTCGCCGCGTACGGAACCGAGGTGCCGACGCGAGTCTCCGGCAATTATCGTCTCGGCGACATCCGCCACAACGTCGCGGACACGACGGCGCTGCGCGAAGTCCTCGGTTTCAGTCCCACCGTGGCTTTCGAGGACGGTGTGAAGCGTTTCGCCGAGTGGGTGCTCAGCGAGCCCATCGAGCCCGACGGGTACGAGCGTTCCCTCAAGGAGATGGCGGAGCGGAAGCTCCTCAAATGACCGAGGTCGGCTCGCTGCCGGCGTAGACCGTCCGCCAGAAGTCTTCCCCCGCGAGCTCGGGCGCGGCGTCCCGATACCGGCGCGACAGCGTCCGCCAGGACCACCACAGCCGGATCCGGAGCCCCACCGAGCGCCGCAGCAGCGCCCCGGCCCGCCGGCGCGAGCGACGCAGCAGGAAGTACCCGCTCCCGGACGCGCTGCGCAGGCGAGCCTCGTCGGCGAGCCCCAGCCGCCACCATTTGCCCGACGTCCTCGGCACGGACTCGGCCGGTCTGCTGCCCGCCCGGACCGGCGCGAGTTGATGCAGGACCACGCGCGCCAGCCGCCGCGCCTGCCCGACAGCACCGCGCGGCGCGGACTCGTCGCGCAGCGGGGCAGGTGCGTCGGCGTCCCCGTCCGGGCGCACAGCCTGGCCCGCCTCCGCCAGGATCCGCTGAGCCCGTGCCCTGCCGCCACGCAGCGTCGCCGCGAGATGCTCGGGGCCGGACAAGACGTCCTCCAGAGCGGCGTTGCGCAGACGGCTGGATCCGTACTGCAGGCAGAGCAGATGATTCACGTCCTGCAGCCAAGTCGCGCTCAGCACCCGCCGAGGACGTCGATCGTGCACGAGAGCGGTCACCAGCCGGTTGCGCAGTTGGAAATAGGCCTGCCAGTCCAGTCCATCGTCCTTCGACGTCCACGGCACATGCCACAGCGCCACCCCCGGCACCGTCACGGTGCGGTGCCCGGCAGCCGCGGCGCGAAGACCGAATTCGGCGTCGTCCCACTTGATGAACAGCGGCAGGGACGCCCCGAGCGAGCGCACCACGGCGGTCGGCACCAGGCACATCCACCAGCCGTTGAAATCCACCGGACGGAAGCGCCGCAGTCCGGGCGTGCTCTCCAGCGGATGCGAGGCGAGATCCGCGGCGGAGAGCTCGGGCTCGGTGGAGTGCCACCACATCGTCGAGCGGTCCATCCGCTCCCCCATCGAATGGAGCACCGTGGGCTCGAGCATGCTGAGCATCTGGGCGCCGAGCAACGGGTCATCGGTCGCCGTCGCGGCGAGCACGTGCAGACGCCGGATCGATTCGGGCTCGATCCGCACGTCATCATCGAGCAGCAGGACATGGGTCGCACCGGTGCCGAGCGCCTCGATCATGCCGCGGCTGAACCCTCCGGATCCGCCCAGATTCTCCTGCACCAGCACCCGCAGCGGCGTCCCGTTGCGCAACCGTTCGCGCGGCGCATGCGGGCCGATCGGATCCGAGCCCTGATCGACGACGACGACGTGTGACAGGGTGCCGGCAAGTTCGGCATCGCCCAGCGCATCCAGGAGCAGAGCGCAGTCGTCGACCCGGTTCATGGTGGTGATGGCCACATCGATCCGCACCGGACGCGTCGGCGCGTCGACCAGCCACTCGGCATCGATCACCCGGCTGGGGCTCGCGCCGGCCTCGACCTCCAGCCAGACCCAGGTGAGGCCCTCCGGAAACGACCCCGTGTCGAGAGAGAGGAGTCCGTCGCCTCGCGCCTCGGCGAGCGCGTGCGGAACGCCGTCGGCGGTGATACCGCGCAGGCGGAGCACTCCCTCGCCCTCCGCCCGCAGGTGCAGAGCCACGCGGTCGATCCCGGCGACCGACGCCCAGATCCCCGCGGGGAAGGCATTGAAGTACGTCGCGAACGACGCACGCTGCCGGGCCGGGATCCGCACTGCGCGACGGCCCTCCACTGCCGCGGAGCCACGCAGATACAGCGGCGCGGCCTCAGCCGCGATCCCGTCCACGGGGAACACCACCCGCTGCGCGACGACGCCGGTCTCAGCGGCCACGGAAACGGCGCCATCCTCGTCGCGCGACCTCGGTGGCTCGCTGTCCGAGGGATGCACGCTCCGACAGTTGGCGCTCGACCTCGTCCTGGATGTAGCGGGACAGGTAGAGCATCAACCCGTCGCCGTGCGTCGCCGCGAAGGCTCGCAGCGCCTCGTCGCGGATCATGCGGTCAAAATGGTCGTGCTCGTCGGCCAGGACGAACATGCTGTTGCCGAGGATCCCGTCCACGCCGCGACGCTGCATCCAGTACGCGCCTACCCGGCCGCGGAGGTAGCCGATCGGATGAAGCCGCAGCACACGGAGGTTGAACTCCCAGTCCTCGGCCGCGTGCACGTCCTCGCGGTACAGGCCGACCTCGTCATGCAGAGCGCGACGGTAGACATAGGCGATCGGGACGAACCTGTTGACCTGAAGCATGTCAGCATAGGTGATCCGGGTCATCTCGCCCCAGAACGGCTCGCGCCCGGTCTCCTCGAGCCGATCACCGTCGATGCGCTCGTAGACGATCTCGGTCCGGCTCACCACTCCCGCGTCCTTGGGAGCACGGTCGAGCCAGGCGACCGAATCGGCGAGGAAATGCGGCGCCCAAAGGTCGTCGTCATCGTGAAGGACGACGAACTCCGTGGACAGCGCCCGCACACCGGCATTCGCGGCCGCGGACCGTCCCAGGCCTTCGGTGCGATGGATCACGGAGGCCCGCGCGCCGAGCTCCGACTCGAGTGCGGCGAGGATCCGATCGACGGGTGTGGGGTCTCCGCCGTCGTTCACCACGACGACGGACCAGTCGGCGAAGGTCTGTCGCGCGATGTCGTGCAGAGCCCGCTCCAGGAAGATCGGCCGGTCCTTGGTCCTGACGACGATGCCGACACGAGCGGACGTTTCAGGCAAGAGATCTCCTGTGGGAACTGGGGCTTCGATGCTCGAAGGCTACCATCCCCGGATGGTGCGTCCCCGTGAACGCCTAGACTCCGTAACGTGCTGAACCGCCTCCGAGGACTCTGGCGCGCCGCGCGCTCCCTGCCCGTTCTGCGCACCCTGCTGACCGCTGTGGACCGGTTCTGGTGGGCCCGCACGATCCGGCGCGCAGACGTGGTGGACGCCGACTTCGTCTCCCGCCAGCTCGGACGGGCCGTCACCGAGCGACAGGCGATCCGCCGTTACGTCCACGGCGGGTTCCGTTCCGGGCTGACGCTCAATCCGCTGTTCTCGGAACGTCTCGTCTCGGCGCAGCTCCCGGATTCGGACCGCGTCCCCGCGATGTACGCGTATCTAATCGCCGATCAGGCCGCGATCGAGACCACCCTCGCTTGGGACGCACCCGCGCACGCGCGGTCCGATCCATCCTGGCGCAAGGACCCCGGCGGTGTGCTCGGCAGCGCCTGGCGCGGGCTGCGCGCGGGCGGCGCAGTCGGTCTCCGCGGCGGGGCGACCGCGGATCTCGGGATGCTCCGCGCGGCGGCCCTCGAGCCCGCGAGCGCTCGGCCGCAGAGCACGGAGGTACCGCCGCCGGGCACGGTGCTGCGGTGGCGGCTCGATGCCGGCGATGCCGACGGCGAGGGCCTGCGCGGTGCGCTCGGAGTGCTGCGCGACGCAGAGCCCGATGACGTAGGGGATGCCGGTGTCGGCCTGGTCCTGGAGGTCGCCGAGGCGCCGCGGGACGTCCGCATGCTCGCGGGTCTTCTCTCCCTCGGAGACGCGCGCATCCGCGTCGTCGAGAGCGAGGACGCGGATCCTGTCGCACCGGCTCGGGGCGCCGTCATCGTCCGTCGCATCCCCGGGGCCGAGATCACCGGCGCGACGATCCAGCGCCTTGCGCACGCCGCGCGGTTCGGTCCCGTCGCGCCCGTGTGGATATCGCCCCCCGGCGCCGTGTCCTCGGCTGGCCTCCTCGTGGAGGACGGGCACGCCTACCGGGCGCTGCGCGGATTCCCGCGGGAGGACGCCGTGGCCGTGGGAGTCGAACTCCGTGTCGCAGCCCTCGACTCCCCGGTCGCGGCGAGCATCACCGGGGATGTCCGCCCTCCACGCACGCTCCTGGACGAGGCTGTCATCGGAGCCGAGACCGACGGAGTCCCGTCTCCGGCGAAACATCCGGGCGAGGTTCTGCTCGATGTCGCGCCGCGCGGCCTGCGCCGTGCGGGATGGATCACCGCCGCTGATGGCACGCACCCCCGCTATGCGGCGGACCGCGGGACCTTCGTTTTTCCGGACGGAAGCAGCGCCCCGCGTCTGCGCTGGGCGATCAAGACCGCCGCTCCCGCAGGACCGCGCGGCGAATCCTGGGGCGAGACGCATTTCGCGCGCTCCCTCGCTGCCGCCCTGGAACGGCTCGGGCAGTACGTCGCCGTCGACGCGCGCACGGCGCTGAACCGTCCGTCGTCCGAGCACGACGACGTCGTCCTGAGCTTGCGCGGACCGCATCCGCTGCCGGCGCCGGGCGCCCCGCACCGACTGCTCTGGATCATCAGCCACCCCGACGAGATCTCCGCCGACGAGGTCGCCGGATACGACCGCGTGGTCGCAGGTTCGGCGGCGTGGGCGAAGGACGCGGCCGAGCGGTTCGGCACGCCGATCGAGCCACTCCTTCAGTGCACGGATGCGACGAGATTCCGCCCCACGGGAGCCGTGCGCGGCGACGATCTCGTCTTCGTCGGCACGGCGCGCGGGATCGCGCGTCCGGCCGTGGTCATACCGCTGAAGGCCGGTCGGCGCGTGCGCGTCTACGGCCCGGACTGGCGCGGCTACATCCCCGGATCCGCGATCGCTGCGCCCCACGTGCCGAACGAGGAGCTTCCGGTGCTCTACGAATCCGCCGGCGCCGTGCTCAACGACCACTGGCCTGCGATGAGACGCGAGGGCTTCATCTCGAATCGCCTCTACGATGTCGTGGCCGCAGGCGGACGCGCGATCAGTGATGACGTGGAAGGCATCGACGAGATCTTCGGCGGCGCCGTGCGCACGTTCCGCAACGACGAAGAACTGCTGGCGCTGACAGAGGCACCGCTGGACGACCATTTCGCCGCGGACGAGGAGCTCGCCCGCCTGTCGGCGCGGATCCGCACCGAGCACTCCTTCGATGCTCGTGCACGGCAACTGCTCAACATGGTCCTCGAGCGCAGCTGAACTGCGGCGGAAGCGCCGACGGCGTGCGTCAGCGCCGCCGCCGTTCAGCCAGCGGGAAGAGCGGGCGGCGCCTGAGAGAAGTAGCGCTCCGCGAACACGAAGAGCACGGTGTCCGCTCCGCACGTCTTCGCCTCAGCAGCGACATCGGGACGCTTGTCCGGGTAGTCGAAGTTGTGGCGGATCTGGCACGTGCTCTGGAACGCGTGCGCCCAGGCGGGTGCGAGCGCCTCCCCTGTGGAGTCGCGCAGAATCAGCGCGCGTCCCGCGCCTGAGGTGCTCTCCGTGCGCGCCGGCATGTCCAGCAGCCCCACAGCGCCGTCCGACGGGCCGGCCTTCTGCTGCCCATCCGGAGTCGTTATGGTCGAGCGCGCCGCCTCCGTCGCCGCAGCCGTCACGGGCGTCGTCCAGTCCTGCGGCGTCGACGTGTCCCCGTACGGCGTGAACTCGTTCGGCGCAGCACCGGTCTCGACGCCCGTCACGGCCGGCACTTGGATCTTCGACCACACCGAGCCGGGGTGAAGTGCCTCGGCGCACGCGACGGTCTGTCGCCAGGCGGCGTACGCGCCGTACGGCGTCCAGTGCGAGTTGACGGCCGAGAAGACCGGCGCCGTCTGCTTGGCCTCCTGCATGGCGCCGCGCACGTCGACCACGGGCAGGTCACCCGAATGCTGCAGGAACTGCTCGAGATGCGTGCGACCTTGCAGCTCCTGCGTCCACTCGGGCAGCTGATCGCGGTAGAGCTCCCACTTCGCCGGCGCGACCACGATCACGAGGTCTCGTCCGTCCTTGCGGAGCTGCTTGTCGAGCCCCTGGAAATACGTCACCCATTGCGCCAACTGCGAGTCCAGCCAGGGCGCGCGACCGAGAGCCTGAGACATGTTCTGGGACTGCGCGTCGCCCCAGAAGTCGAAGCCGTCGCGCCCCGCGACGCGCATCCCCAGCGCGTCGGGATGGGCGGCGAACTTCGCCTCCGAGTCCGCCGTCCGCGCCCCGGTCCAGATGTCCATCGGATGGGAGGGGAATTGCGACGACGTGCAGCTCGCGGGCAGGGATTCCTGTTGCGAAGCCTGGGTCAGAACCTGCCGTTGCTGTTGCAGCGCCGCCTCGTGCGCCGCTAGTCGCGTGCTACCGCCGATCACAGCCAGCACGAGCACGATGACCATCAGCACCGCCAGCGGAACGAAGTGCAGGATGCGCCGGGCGTGGGAGCGCGGTTTCTCCTGTTCGACGGCGTGCACGTTGTGCAGGGGCGTCCCCGCGCTCATGACTGCGCTCCGTTCTGCGCGCGCAGGGTGTCGGCGAAGCGCGTGGAGGAGAAGTCTGGATGGACGATCAGCCTCTTCGCCCGAGTCGTCAGCGGGGAGAGCCGTTGCAGCAACCGAGCGAGCCAGCGTGGCGTCCAGTCCTTCAGCGACATCGCCGGTTTCTCGATCAGATGCCAGGAGAGGATAGCCAGGATGTGCACGACCACCACGATCGTGCCGTGGTAGACGATCCACCCGAGCTTCTGCAGCCCGAAATACGTCGCCAGAGTCATGAGCGGCCACGCGTAGATGTAGATCCCATAGGAGAAGTCGCCGAACCGCGCCCAGCGCGTCAGCGGCAGGCGCACACCGCACCACATCAGGAAGTACAGGAAGCCGTACTGACCGACGACGTTCCACCCGCCGAACGCGTAGGTGAACAGGCCCAGTCCGAGCATTCCGAACGCGGCCCGGTCGTCGATCGGGATCTTGTCGCCGTGCAAGGCGAAGAGCATTCCGAACGCATACGGCGCGAAGAACATCAGGATGAACGGGTCCGCGAACACTCGGTTCAGCCCCGCGATGTTGCCTGCGCCCAGCCACTGGAGAGCGTTCAGGCCGATGACTATGACCGCGAAGGCCGTTGCGAATCTCTTCGACGCGAGCGCACCGAACAGGCCCAGAAGCCCCACGACGATATAGCAGAGGAACTCGTACGACAGCGTCCAGGCCGAACCGTTCCAGTCTCGCGCACCATGGATCTGGAAGTACGGCACGGTCTCGCCGAGACCGCCGATGTTGCGCTGATTGAGGAACAGGAACATGTTGTCGAAGAAGTACGTCTTCGGCGATTCGACGACCGCACTCCAGTAGCCGTCGAACGTGCCGTGGACGGTGCGCCACGCGACGGGCGCGAAGACGAGGACCGTGAGGATGAGCGAGGCCCAGAACGCGGGGAAGATCCGCAGGCACCGGCGCCACAGGTAACGCCACATCGTCGAGCGGCCCATCCGCGACTTGGTGATGAGGAATCCGGAGAAGAAGAAGAAACCGGCGACCGCGACGCCACCCAGGGACTGCTCGCGCGAGATCTGGACGCCCAGGTCCTCACCGCCATAGAAACCGGCGATGGGACCTGCATGCGAGAAGATCACCAGGAACGCCATGAGCCAGCGCAGGAAGTCGAGCGAGTTCGCCCGCGGGTCGAACGCCTGCGCGACGTTCAGCGGCCCGCTGCGCACGACGCTCACGCGCTGGTCCGCTTCGGCGAACGGCGGGCGGCGCGCATTCGCCGATACACCTTCCGGCTCGCGTCGTACGCCGGGAAAAGCGCGCGGGCGAGCATGGGGAATCGCGTGTTGACGATGCGCTTGCTGAACCCGAGAACACCGGACGCCGACTTCAGACGCTCGAGGTAAGCCCCCTGCTCCATGACCGTACCCGGCAGCCCCTGGCTGAAGTTCTGGAGCTTGTACTCGAGGAACGGGTAGTTGATCGACGCAAGTTCCGTGCTCTGCACGGTGTAGACGGGCATCCCCGCGCCGAGCGAGGAATAGGTGAACAGACGCTCGATGACGTGGGCGATCGAGCCATCGCTGTACGGCTGATCCTCGAAGTCCGACCAGGTCAGTCCGGCGTCGACGAGCGCGCGCAGCGCCCGCGGGCGGGCGATGAACATGGAACCGTAGGCGGACAGCGGGGTCGACGCGTCGAGCGGCGTCCTGATGCCGAGCCGTCGGGCGAGCCGAGCCGCCGGTTGCTTGTTGAGGTACCAGGCCTGACCCATCGTGGGGAAGCCGATGTGGATCACGGGAGGGATGGCCATCCCGATCTCGGGATGCTCAGCGAAAAGATTCAGGACGTTCGCCGTGTAGTTCTCGGAATGCAGAAGGTTGCCGAAAAGATGGCGCTTGAACCACCCTCCTGCGACCGCGCCGTCCTGCGGAGAGCGCTTCGAATGGATCTTCACCACGATGTCGTAGTCGTCACTGCGGAGAAGATCGGCGCAGGTGAGCAGAAATGCGGATACGTCGCGTCCGGCATTGGACTCCGTCACGCGGACCTCGTACGACGACACGCCGCGAGCGACGAGCGCGGTCTCCAGCACGGCGCGCTTCTGTTCGGTGTCGGTCGTCACGACAACGTGCCGTTCGCAGGGTACGCGCTCCGCGTACTCCATGAGTTCGTCGATCATGTCCTCGTAGTAGCAGTGGATCGCCACCAGGGCGCGCATCCCGCGCGTGCGCTCGAGCTGCTCGGCGTCGATCTCCAGAGCGTCGGAGTAGATCCGATGCAACGAGAAGTTCGTCGCCGCGACGCGGGGCTCCATCGTGCGAGCGACGTTCTCCCAGATCAGTTCCAGCGGATAGTCCGAGGTCTGCTCGAGGATGCTGATGATGTCCCGCCCAATGATCGCGTGATCCGAGAGGTAGAGCGGATCATGGAAGAACGTGCGGCGCTTCACGATGGGGCATCGGTCCGCAGTCAGCTCTACGACGTCATCGAGGACGGGGTTGCGGCTGGGGAAATCGGTGTACGGGTAGACGACCCGCCAGGTGAAGCCGCGATCCTCGAAGTACCTCGCGAAGCGCGCCTCGTGACGGTCGATCGACTGCTCGTAGCTCGTGATCTGGGGCATCGTCTCCCAGTAGTGCCGGAACGCCGGCGACATGAGCAGCGACTTCCGGACGGCGAGCCAATGCGATTGGATGTGCCGCGGCAGCACCCCGCCGGTGGCGAAATGGTGCGGATCGACCTCGCCGTGCTCGGTGATCCCCCAGAAGTCGACATCCCAGGAATCGGTCTTCGCGAACATCTCCGAGAGGGGATACACGGGGCCGAAGAAGGTGTAGTTCAGAAGGATGAGCTCGTCGTACTCCGCGAGACGATCGAACCCGAATCGCTCCAGGGACTCTTTGTAGCCGCCCACATCGAATCCGACGTTGTCGCGCTCCCAGACCTCGTCGGCGACACCCTTCAGAGCGACGAGCCCGCTCTCCGAAACCGGACCGTTCGAGATCACGACGAGGTGCTCGACATGCTCTCGGAGCTTCTCCAGGCAGTACGGGATGTATCGGTCGACGATCCCTTCCTTGTCCCAGAACAGGTAGAAGGCGATGCGCTTCACGAGGCTCCTCACATACTGGACAGTCCGGTCGAGTATATCCGTGCCTCCTGCGCGACCCCTGGGACCGGTCCGTTGCGGACGGCCGGATAGGATGAGCCGGACCATGGTCCGCGGTGCACCGCGCGTCCCTCCGTCCGGGCCACAACGACGTCGACCCGATCCGAAGCCGAGAGAAACCCTCAATGCCAGATTCGTCTCAGCCGCTCGAGCCTCACGGCACGCAGCGCGTCCTGATCGTCAGCCCCGACACGTTCGGCCGCAAGATGGGCGGACCTGCGATCCGTGCGTGGGAGATGGCGAAGCACCTGGTCGCCGTGGCTCAGGTGCGGCTCGTCTCGATCAAGGACTCGTCGCTCACGCACCCGGACTTCGACGTGCTGACGGCGGACGACGACGAGCTGCGGCGGCAGGTCGACTGGGCCGACGTCGTCATCGCCCAGGGCGAGGTGTTCGCACTGCACCCCTGGCTGGTCGAATCCGAAGTCATCATCGTTGCGGACGTCTACGATCCGCTGCACCTGGAGGTTCTCGAGTCCGCCAAGGACGAGGGGCCCGAGGGGCGCAGCTTCCTGGTCAAGTACTGCGTGGACATGCTCACGACGCAGCTCCGCCGAGCGGATTTCGTGATCTGCGCCTCCGAGAAGCAGCGTGACTTCTGGCTCGGCCACTTGGGATCGCTGGGGCGCATCTCGCCGGAGACGTATGACGCCGACCGAAGCCTGCGCACGCTCATCGACGTCGTGCCATTCGGCGTCTCGGGTGACGTCCCCACCCAGACGCGACACGCCATCCGCGACGCAGTCGACGGGATCGGCGCAGACGACAAGCTCATCATCTGGGGCGGCGGCGTCTACAACTGGTTCGACCCGCTCACGCTGATCCGAGCCGTCCATCGGCTCTCCCAGCGCCATCCTGAGGTGAAGCTCTACTTCCTGGGCATGACCTATCCGAACCCGGCGGTGCACGAATCGCGCATGGCGGTCGAAGCGCTGCAACTGGCGAAGGACCTGGGCGTCGTGGACACCCAGGTGTTCTTCAACATGGACTGGACCGACTACGACGACCGCATCAACTATCTCCTCGACGCCGACCTGGGGGTGAGCACCCACTTCAATCACATCGAGACCGCGTTCAGCTTCCGGACGCGGATCCTCGACTACCTCTGGGCGGGCCTGCCGATCGTGGCGACCGACGGGGACGCGTTCGCACCCCTCGTCCGTGACAACGGCCTAGGCGCGGTGGTGCCCGCCGAGGATGTGGATGCGCTCGTCGCAGCGCTCGAGCAGACGTTGTTCGTCGATGACAGAGCCGCACTCGCAGAGAATGTCCGCGCCTTCAGCCAGACGTTCGCGTGGGATCGCGCCCTCGCGCCGTTGATCGAGTTCTGCCTTACGCCCAGGCATGCCGCCGATTACCCGACCTCGCGGATCGAGTCGCTGGATGCCCATCGGACCCGGCACATCGAGGTCCTGGAGGCCAAGATCCTGGAGCTCGGCGGGCAGCTCGGTGCGACCCGCGAGAGACTCGTGAACGCGCGCGACGAACTCGACCGCGTCCACACCAGCGCGTCCTGGCGCTTGTCCGCGCCGGTGCGCGTCGCCGGACGTCTCGGGAGACGGCTTCGCCGCCGCTGAGCGATCAGACGCCGGCAGAGATCTCGGCTGCGACCGAACCGAGAGTCGCGGTGTCGGCACGGACAGTGAACATCCTGCCCTGCATGAGGACGTGCGAGTTGATGTCGATCACCTCCGACACGTTGGCGTTGATGTAGTACTGGCCGGCGCCCAGATAGACCTTCTCGATCCGGAAGTCCACATGCGTCTCGCCGGCCTCGATCGAGGGGAGGGTGATTCCCAGTCGCTCCGTGTTGGATGCGATCGTCATCTGCCCGAGGGCCGTGTCGATGCTGAAGCCCGCCGCCCAGCGCGACATCGCCTGGTGGGCGCGAGCGTGGATCCGCACCGTCAACGGATCCCCGACCTGCACCTCACTGATCTCCGTGCCCTGGTCATCGTGCAGGGTGATCGCCGTGACCTCGACCAGCTGCTCGGCCCCGCGCTCGTGCAGTTCGCCCAGTCGGCGGCCCTCCAGCACATCGCGAAGCGCCGCGATTCCCCTGTTCACGTCTCCGTCGAACACGACCTGGCCGTCCTTGAGTACGACCGCACGATCGCAGAGCTCCTGCACCTGCGAGGCGGAATGCGAAACCAGGATGATGGTGCGGCCCTCGGCTCGGAACTGCGCGATCCGCTCCATGCACTTGCGCTGGAAGGCTTCATCACCAACGGCCAGCACCTCATCGACGAGCAGCACGTCCGGATCGGTATGGATCGCCACCGCGAAGGCGAGGCGGACGAACATGCCCGACGAATAGAACTTCACCTGGGTGTCGATGAAATCGCCGATCCCGCTGAACTCGTGGATCGCATCGAACTGCTCGTCGACCTGCTCACGGCTGAGCCCCAGGATCGCGGCGTTCAGGTACACGTTCTCGCGTCCGCTGAGGTCCGGATGGAATCCGGCGCCGAGCTCCAGGAGGGCGGCCATCCGGCCGCGATTGAAGATCGCGCCGCTCGTAGGCGCGACGATGCCGCCGATGAGCTTGAGCAGCGTGCTCTTGCCGGACCCGTTGGCGCCCAGAAGGCCGACGGTGGTGCCCGCTTGGATCTCCAGCGAGACGCCGTTCACCGCGGTGAAGCGCTCCCGGTGCTCCCGGCCGAGCTTGCCGAGGTGGACGATCCGGTCCTTGAGAGTGTTGTCCTTGCGCACCTGGAACGTCTTGGTGACGTCCTCGACGCGAACGACGACCGGACCCGGGACAGTTGAGACGACCATCACATCTCCTGTGCGAAGTTGCCCTGGAGACGCGTGAACACGCGGTGGGCGATGAACACGAGCACGACGCCGATGAGGAAGGCGATCAAGATGCGCAATCCGAGCTCGGAAGGGTAGTCGGCGGTCGTGCCGCCACCCCAGAAGGCCCGATGGAAGCCGAGGACGCCGAGTGTGATCGGATTGTTCTGATAGATCTCGAACACCCAGGACGGAAGGTGGAAGCTGTCGAAGGCGCGCTTCACCATGCCCCAGGTGTACACGATCGGCGATGCCCACATGGCGAGCATCACGACCACGTCGAGCAGGTACTGCACGTCGCGGAGGTAGACGTTGACCGCCGAGAGCAGAAGACCGAGCGCGAGTCCGTACACGAGGATCAGCGCCACGGACGGGAAGAACCACAGCATCTGGGTCAGGTCGCCCGGTAGCGCGTGGAAGAGCACTGCAGCGGCGAGCAGCACGACGCATTGCACGAGGAACATGAACCCCGCACCGCCGATGCTCGCGAGCGGGAAGATCTCGCGAGGGAGATAGATCTTCTTCACCAGACCCGAGTTCGCAAGGATCGAGCCGGTCGCGCTCACGACCATCTCGTTGAAGAAGCCGTAGAGCGTCAGTCCGGCGAAGAGGTAGACCGCGAAATCGGGGACGCCGTCCGCGGCCCGCAGGAACTTCCCGAGCACGACGTAGTACATCAGGAAGAGGATGATGGGTCGGATCACAGTCCAGAGGAAACCGAGGAAGCTGTCCCGGTAACGAGCCTGGAGATCGCGGCGCACGAGGAGCTGCAGCAGCTCCCGGCGCTGGAAGATCTCACGGACCTTGCCTCCGCGCACGTCGAGCTTCAGCCCGGATGCGTCTGCGCGCATGAACGGCGCGGCGGCCAGCCGCGTGTATCGAGGTTCCGTATCCACCGTGCTCCCACGTCGTCCAACCCAACCTTCTCAGCCTACTGCAGGCACCTGTCAGAATCCCGGCGGCGGGACCCACGAGCAGATCCGGTACCCTCGTGACGGACGTCCGCAGCTCGACGGACGCGGGAATGGAACGGTGGCGTCTTCATGACTGACTCTCGCTCGCGCTTCGTCGTCACCGGCGCAGGCGGTTATCTCGGACCGCACGTCGTCGCCGCACTCGCCGATCGGGGTCATGAGGTGCTCGCGGTCGTCCGACCCGGCTCGTCGGCCGTCACGGATCCCCGCGCGATCCGCGTCGAGGCCGACATCCTGGCGCCGGATTTCGACATCCGCACCTGGGGATCCCTGCAGGGCATCGTCCACCTCGCGTGGCAGGACGGCTTCACCCACAACTCTCCCGCGCATCTCGGGCAGTTGTCGGCGCACTACCGGCTGCTCACGGCGGCGGCCGAGGCGGGGTGCCCGCGGATCGTGGCTCTCGGCACCATGCACGAAGTCGGCTACTGGGAGGGCGCGATCACCGCGGACACGCCGACGAACCCGCTGTCGCAGTACGGCATCGCGAAGGACGCGCTCCGGCGGGCGCTCCCCCTCGCGCTGCCGCCGGAGACGAGTCTCGCGTGGGCGCGCGCTTACTACATCTACGGCGATGACCGCCGCAGCAACTCGATCTTCCGAAAGCTGCTCGAAGCCGCCGACGAGGGAAAGCCGACGTTCCCGTTCACGTCCGGCAAGAACCGCTACGACTTCATCCGCGTCGAGGAACTCGGCCGCCAGCTCGCCGCTCTGGCGGAGGCCTCCGATGTCACGGGCACGCTGAACTGCTGCACGGGTGAGCCGATCTCGCTCGCCGACAAAGTCGAGCAGTTCATCGAGGAGAACCGTCTCCCGATCACGCTGGAGTACGGCGCCTTCCCTGACCGTCCCTACGACTCCCCCGGTGTGTGGGGAGACGCGGCCGTCATCCGCGAGGTCATGGCCCGGGGCTGAGCACCCCGGGCGCCGCCTCAGCGGCTCCGGCCCCGCGCGACGATGTCCAGCAGGTACTGACCGTAGCCGCTCTTCACCAAGGGCTCAGCGCGCTCACGCAGCTCGTCGTCGGTGAGGAATCCCAACCGCCAGGCGACCTCCTCCGGGCAGCCGATCGAGAGCCCTTGGCGCTTCTGCACCGTGCGGATGAACTCGGTCGCCTCGCTCAGCGAGTCGAATGTTCCCGTGTCGAGCCACGCCGTACCCCGAGGGAGGATCTGCACCTGCAGGTCTCCGCGCTCCAGATAGACGCGGTTCAGGTCGGTGATCTCGAGTTCGCCTCGCGCGGACGGCTTCAGGTCCTTCGCGATCTCGACGACATCGTTGTCGTAGAAGTAGAGACCGGGGATCGCGTAGTTACTCTTCGGCTGAGCCGGCTTCTCCTCGATGGACAGCGCCCGGCCCTGGGCGTCGAACTCGACCACCCCGTACGCGGTCGGATCCGCCACCCAGTATCCGAACACCGCCGCACCGCTGAGATCCGCATATTCGCGCAGATGGGAGCCCATGCCCGGACCGTAGAAGATGTTGTCGCCGAGCACGAGGGCCGCGGTGTCGCTGCCGATGTGGTCGGCACCCAGGGTGAACGCCTGGGCAAGACCGTCGGGCGAATGCTGCTGCACGTATGTCAGCGACACGCCGAACCGCGAGCCATCCCCGAGCAGGCGCTCGAACTGCTCGGCGTCGTGGGGGGTGGTGATGATGAGGATGTCCCGAATGCCGGCCAGCATGAGGGTCGACAGCGGATAGTAGATCATCGGCTTGTCGTAGACCGGCACGAGCTGCTTGGAGACGCCCATCGTGATCGGATGAAGGCGCGAGCCGGTCCCACCGGCGAGGATGATGCCACGCATCTGACCAGTGTCCTGCACGCCGAGGGAATCTGCCAAACCAGTCGCTCACGCCGCCGTGCGGCCACGTGACGGCGTGGCGCGCCCGCCGTGACCGCTCAGCGCGCCGATTCCGGGCGTCCTCGCAGCCACAGCTCCACCGCTCCGATGATCGCGGGGTCGAGCCCGTCGAACGCGGCGGGATCGAAGACCGGCGCCTCCGTGCGGCCTCCGTAGAGCTCGCGCAGCGCCTCGATGACGCGCTCGGCCACGCCGGAGCGCTCCATGCCGATGACGTTCGCGCCGCGCACGGTCGCCGGGGAGCCGAACGCCTTGGCGTACGGCGGAAGGTCGCGCGTCACCACGGACCCCATCCCGATCATGCCGCCGACGCCGACCGTGCGGAACTGATGCACAGACGTCCCGAGCCCCAGGTTCGCGCCGTCTCCGATGCGCACGTGGCCCGCCAGCAGAACGCTCGACGCCAGCGTCACGCGGTCGCCGAGAACGCAGTCGTGAGCCACGTAGACCTGGTTCATGATGAACGCGTCGTCCCCGATGCGCGTCTGCGCCTTCCAGCCCTGGTGGATCTGGGCGTACTCGCGGATCGTGTTGCGGTTGCCGATCACGACCCCTCCGCCGCGGGGGTCTGCCGCCTCGCGCGGGTGCGGGAACGAACGCACCTCCGGCGGGCACCCGATCACGGCGCCGGCGCCGATCCAGTTGTCGTCCCCGATCGTGACCGGCCCCTCGATGACCACGAACGGACCGATGGTGTTTCCCGTCCCGAGCACGACGTCCGGCGAGATCACCGCCGTGGGATGGATCGTGTTCATCTGTGCCTCGCTGTCGCTGCGCGCGCCGGGCGGTAAGCTCGGAGCGTCCGTTTGATGCAACCGCTGTGCCAGCGGTGCGCCGTTCTACCAGTTCGAGAGCACATGATACCTATCACGCACGTCCGATTCGGCGAAGAAGAAGAAGCGCTCGTCCTCGAAGTTCTCCGGTCCGGTCTGATCGCGCAGGGGCCGAAGGTCGCGCGTCTCGAGCAGGAGTTCGCCGAGCGCTACGGCTCCCCGCATGCCATCGCTGTGAACAACGGCACGACCGCCCTCATCGCGGCCCTGCAGGTGCTCGACCTGGGGCCCGGCGACGAGGTCATCACGACGCCGTTCACGTTCGTCGCGACGCTCAACGCGATCCTGCAGGCCGGAGCGACCGCGGTGTTCGCCGATGCCCGCGAGGACGACTTCAACATCGACCCCGCCGCGATCGAGGCCGCGGTCACGGATCGCACCCGCGTGGTCGCCCCGGTGCACCTCTACGGACAGATGGCCGACATGGATCCGATCCAGGAGCTCGCCTCTTCCCGTGATCTGCGGATCCTCGAGGACTCGGCCCAGGCTCAGGGCGCCACCTACCGTGGCCGCTTCGCCGGCTCCTACGGGCTGGGCACGTTCTCGTTCTATGCGACGAAGAACATGACCACCGGCGAGGGCGGCATGATCACCACGGACGACGACGCTCTCGCGGACCGCCTCCGTCTGCTGCGCAACCAGGGCATGCGAGCGCGCTACCAGTACGAGATGGCCGGCAACAACTACCGCCTGACCGACCTGCAGGCCGCTCTCGCACTCCCTCAGATCGCGCGCTACGAGGACACGGTCGCGCGGCGCCGCGCGAACGCCGCTCGGCTCTCGTCGATCCTCGAGTCGGTCGCCGGCATCGAGGTCCCGCGCGAAGCCGAGGGGCGGGGTCACGTCTGGCACCAGTACACGATCCGGGTCACCGATGAGGCCGGCATCACGCGCGACGCACTGGCGGCCGAGCTCACGGAACGCGGCATCGGCAGCGGCATCTACTACCCGAAGCTCACCTTCGACTACGACGCCTACCGCGACAACCCCCAGGTGCGGATCAGCGACGTCCCCATAGCCACCCGGTTGACCGCGCAGGCACTGTCGCTTCCCGTCCACGCGGCGCTGACCGACGGCGAGCTCGATCAGGTCGCAGAGACCGTGGCCGCGATCGTGGCGGAGCACGCGTGAGCGCCGCGAAGCAGGTCGTCCTCGTCGGCGCGGGGAGCATGGGCTCGCACCACGCCCGCGTGATCAGCCAGTCCGACGGTGCGGAACTGGCGGTTCTCGTGGATCCGCGCGAAGACGTCGGGCGCGCGGTCGCGGAGCGGTTCGGGGCCACCTGGCGCCCCGAGCTCCCCGACCTCGGCGACTACGACGCCGTCGTCATCGCGGCCGCGACCGAGGCGCATCACCCGCTCGCCATGCAGGTCCTCGGGCAGAACCGCCCGCTGCTGATCGAGAAGCCCGTGGCGGACAGCCTGCTGCGCACCGAGGAGATCCTCGACGTCGCCGAGCAGCGCGATCTGCCGATCATGTGCGGCCTCCTCGAGCGCTACAACCCCGCCGTGATCGCGGCGCGCTCCGCGCTCACCGAGCCGCTGCACGTGACCGCGACGCGCCACTCCCCGTACGCTCCGCGCATCCGCACCGGGGTGGCCTGGGACCTCCTCGTGCACGACGTCGACCTGGCGATCAACCTCATCGGTGGTCAGCCCGAGACGATCTCGTCGCGGCTCGGATTCTTCCATCCGGAGTCGGCGACCGGAGCCGAGGACGTCGCTGCTACGATCCTCGGGTTCGACGGCGGGGCCGTGGCCCAGATCTCGGCCAGCCGGATCGGGCAGCACAAGGTCCGCACGCTGACCATCCACGAGATCGATCGCCTCATCGAGGTCGATCTGCTCCGTCGCAACCTCACGATCTATCGTCACGTCTCCGAGGCGTCCGTCGACGACGGACCCAGCTACCGACAGCAGACGATCATCGAGATCCCGGAGATCCCCCCGGCACCGGAGCCGCTGACCGCGCAGTTCGCGCGCTTCATCGACGTGATCGACGGGCGGGTGGACGCCGCAGCAGAGCGACGCAGCATCCTTCCGTCGCACCAGGTGATCGATCACGTCATCGCGGAGCGTGCCTCGGTATGACCGCTGCCCCTCCCCCTCGGACGGGTGCCTGGATCTCGTCGAGCCGCCGTAGCGCGATCCGGTATCTTCTGGCGGGTGGACTGGCGTTCCTGGTCGACATCGGCCTGCTCGCCCTGTTCCATCAGGTGTTCGGCTGGCCGACGTGGCTCGCAGCGGGCAGCGCGTTCGTGCTCAGCTTCGCGTTCACCTATACGATCCAGCGATACTTCACCTTCGAGTCGCGTGCACCCCACGGCCGCACGCTGCTGAAGTACACGATCCTGGTCGTGTTCAACACGCTCGCCACAGCCGCTATCGTCGCGCTGATCGACACGACGCCCGCGGGCTGGGCCGTCGGCAAGGTCGTCGCCACGGCGGCGACCACCATCTGGAACTACTTCGCGTACCGGTACTGGGTCTTCGCCGACCGCAGCCGCTGAAAGAGAGTCAAACGTGTATCACGGAGCACGCATCGCCGCCGTCGTACCGGCGTACAAGGAAGAGAAGATGATCTCGACGGTCATCTCCACGATGCCGGAGTTCGTCGACCACATCGTCATCATCGACGACCACAGCCCCGACCGGACCAGCGAGGTCGTCACCGAGATCGCTGATCCGCGCGTCACACTGATCCGTCACGAGGTCAACCAGGGCGTGGGCGGCGCGATCGTGACCGGCCACAAGACCGCGATGGACCTCGGCGCCGACGTCAACGTGATCATGGCCGGCGACGCGCAGATGGATCCCGCCTACCTGCCGGACCTTCTGGACCGCGTGACCAAGGACGGCTACGGCTTCGCCAAGGCGAACCGGTTCTTCTCCCCCGAGTCCTTCGAGGGCATGCCCGGCTACCGGATCTTCGGCAACATCGTGCTGTCCTTCATGACGAAGCTGGCGTCGGGCTACTGGAACCTGTTCGACCCGCAGAACGGCTACACCGCGGTGCGGACCGAGGTTCTCAAGCGCGTGCCCCTCGATCGCGTGTCCCCGCGCTACAGCTTCGAGAACGACCTGCTGATCCACCTCAACATCCTGCAGGTCGGCGCCGTGGACGTTCCGATCCCCGCCGTCTACGGCGAAGAGGTGTCGAGCATCCGACTGTCCAAGGTGGTGCCCGAGCTGATGAACCTGCTCTTCCGCGGGTTCTGGCGGCGGATCTGGTACCGCTACGTGCTGTGGTCGTTTTCTCCCGTTGCGCTGCTGCTGTTCTTCGGCATGGCGCTGTCCCTGATCGGCGTGGTCATCGCGATCTGGGTGTGCTTCCAGATCGCGAGCTCCGTCGTCGCGACGGCCGCGACCGTCATGCTCGCGGCACTGCCGCTCATGCTCGGCATACAAATGCTCATCAGCGCGCTGCAGCTCGACATCCAGGCCAGCCCGTCCCGCCCCGAGTACGAACCGTTCAGTTGACGAGGCGCCAGTCGTCGCCCTTGTCGATGATGCGGCCCCCGTACACGACGCCCGCGGTGCCGGCGTATGCCGGCATCCCTGGCGCGAATGTGCCCCAGCTCGGCCGACCCTGATCCGGCCCGAAGCTCGGCAGGTACGCGCCGTACTGGTACAACGTCTCCTGAATGGGGCGATAGCAGGCGCCGCCCTGGTCGGTGATGCCGACGACGGTGCCGAGCGCGCGCAGCCCGAACTCGTCGTCCCGCCACACGGGGCCGCCCACATCGCCGGGGCCTGCGGGCGCGTCGGTGCACAGCACGGTGTCCCCGTAGAAGCCGGGGGCGGTGCCGAGGATGACGCCCTCGGTCCACCCGGTGTCGATGCCCATCTTCCCTATCAGCATGCCGGCGGACTGCTCGACGCTCGGCATCCAGCCTCTGACCAGGCCGTCCCCGGGCATCGCACCGGTCGTCGGATCGACGACGAGCTGGAACGCGTCGTTGCCTGGACGCATCCGCAGCAGCACGGTCGGATCGCTGCTGCGACGTGCGAAGACGTCGGCGTAGTAGCCCTCATCCGTGCGGATGCTGCCGTCGGCGGAGATCCCGACCGAGCACGCGGCAGCGGTGGTGAGGAAGAAGCCGGAGTCGCCGGCGATGGCGAAGCCGCCCGTGCACGCCTTGTCGTAGTACGCACCGGCGGTGCCGCCGACGCTTCCCCAGATGGCGGGCTCGCCCGGGTAGAAGTCGTACCCTTCGGCGACGGGTACCGGCTCGATCTGAGCGGAGGCTGCACCGCCGGTGGTCAGGGGCAGCGCAAGCAGGGCCACCGCTGCGACGCCGAGGAGCAGCCGCATCGTCTTCAGTCTCCGGCGCAGGAGTTCTCCGGTCGGCGAGAGCACGGGATGTCCTTGTGGCAACTCTTCGCCGCCATCCGTGATCCGGGTCAGGAGTCGAATCACTCGCGCCAGTCTTCCCCGTGCTCAATCGTGCGCCATGGCGCCACGTTGGCCAGAGTTCCAGAGTAGGAGGCCATACCGGGTGCGAAGGTCCCCCATGACGGCCTCCCCTGGTCCGGGCCGAACGAGGGCAGGTAGGCGCCGTACTGATACAGCGTCTCCTGGATCGGTCGATAGCACGCGCCGCCCTGGTCCGAGATGGCGACCACGGTTCCGAGCGCCCGGAGCCCTGCCGAGTCCGAGCGCCACACGGGTCCCCCGATATCCCCAGGAGCCGCTGGGGCGTCGGTGCACAGCAGCAGCTCGCCGTATCGTCCGGGCGCTGTGCCGAGGATCTCGCCCTCCGTCCAGCCCGAGCTGATGCCCATCTTGCCAATCAGGAGGCCGACGGCCTGCTCCGAGCTCGGCATCCATCCCTGAATCGCCCCGTTCCCCGGCATCTCGCCCGTCGTCGGGTCGACGACGAGCTGGTGTGCGTCGTTCCCGTCCGTCATCCGCAGCAGGAACGTCGGATCCGTGCTCCGGCGCGCGAAATCATGGGCAAAGATGCCCGCGTCGCCACGGACGTTGCCGTCGTACGTATCGGTAAGGCCGGGGCGCTTGCAGTCCTGCGCGGCGAGGAGGAAGAATCCGTCGTCGCCGGCGATCGCGAAGCCTGCCGTGCACGCCCTGTCATACATTGAACCGGCCTGCCCCCCGACGGGCGTGAAGATCGCGGGCTCCCCCGGGCTGTAGTCGTATCCGTCGGCGGGATAGACCGGCGACATCGCCGACGCCGCCTGCGTCGTCGCGACGAGGGCGGCGACGGCGAGCACGAGGACAGCCGCCCCTCTCAGCATGATGCGACGGCTCGGTCGGCGTTCTGTCAACGATTCCATGGTCTGAACATACTGGTATTGAGGCCGGGGTACGACCCCCGGCACGAAGAGACGACCGTGGCGAGCGGTCGGTCAGAAAGCGGAGGCGGAGGGCGTCGAAACGCCCGCTCCGGACGCCGAATCGCGAGCGCGGGCGGCCTCCGCGGGCGCCGCGGACACGTCACCGGCCGCGCTGCCGTGCGGACGAGGCGGAGCCATCCGCTGCTGCGCGAGGAGATGGACCGCCAGCAGCGCAAGCGCCGCAGCGAATGCGATGGATCCGCAGGCGAACACGATCGACGGCTGCGGCACACCGGAACTCCACCACCAGCTGCCCGGAGCGCTGAGCGATACGCCCGGCGCTCCGCCGAGCGTGTAGCGGCGGATGTTGCTGTACAGGGACACCGCGTTCGCAGCGGAGAGCACCGCCACGACCAGCCAGGCCTGCAGCGGGGTCACGCGCGCCCAGCGCGCACCGACGGGGAACAGGACGAATCCGACGAACATGATCAACAGCGGAAGCATGTAGCGGGGGTGCACGAGCCCGCCGACCTCGGTCAGGCTGCGCTGCAGCAGGTACAGGGGCAGCGCGACGAGGGCGATCCCCGCACCGCACACGACGACCGCCTTGCGCCAGTTCATCGTCGCTAGGCCGGTGAAGACCGCAGCTCCGAACACCAGGAGCGTGCCGACCCACACCACGGGCGGAAGCGTCACATCGTTCCAGCCCAGCGGCCAGGTGCCGAGCGAGCCGAACACCAGCGTGGGCACGTTGAGGAGGTTGTGCACCAGCAGGTCCAGGCCCTGCCGTGTCGTTCCCCCGCTGCCCGGGGCGACGCCGTTCTGCCACAGTCCCACCTGCTGCGCGGACAGGAACAGACCGAAGCAGGCCAGCGACAGCACCGCCGGGAGGATCACGGACAGCCAGAACCGTCGGCCGCCGCGACCGCGCATGGCGAGGAAGACCGCGGCGACCATCCCGATCACCGCGTACACCGCCATGTCCGAGCGGGCGCCGGCGCCCACCAACGCCGTGACCGCTGCGAGCACGCCGAGCACGACGCGCCGCCAGCCCGTACTCTCCAGGAATCCGAGCACCGCCAGCCACACGGTGCCGCCCGCCAGCACCGCCCAGCCGCTGGGGTTGACGGACGTGACGAGGAACACGCCCCACGGCAGCAGCGTCACCGCCATCGAGACGACCAGCAACGGCCGTCGGCGACGCGGCAGCACCCAGAAAAGCACCGACGTGATCACCACGAAGATCAGGGAGTTGACGAGGCGCATTGCGATGACCGACGCCGACACGTGGTCAGAGGCGAAGACACTGAGGATCGCGTAGTAGACCGGCGAGTAGTAGTGCGCGACGGAGTTCACGTGCTCCGTCGTCACGAGGTGATTGGGATCGGATCCGAAGACCTCCTTCTGGCAGTTCGCCGTGACGCTCGGCTGGAAGTAGTAGCACGGCGACGCCACGGTCGACCACGGCACGCGCGCCTCGGACCCGTCCGGGGCGATCTCGCAGAGCCCGGGACGGTCGCCCGCGCCGCACCAGATGCTCGCGAGGTGGTAGTTGTCGTCGGGCGAGCTCCCGGTAGGCGACGAGACCGCCCAGGAGCCCAGCGTGATCAGCATCAGCAGCGGCACCAGCAGAAGGAGGAATCGAGAGGATCCGCGCCGTGCGCCGCGTTCGAGGGATGCCGTCTCGTTGCCGTTTTCTGCCACCCGGCGAGTATATAGAAGCGGCCGCGTCCGCTCGGGCGCCACCTCAGGCCGCGACCACGCCGGGCGACAACCGGGCGCGCTGCCGGGAGAGGAAGTGCACCGTCAGCAGCGCGAGCGCCGCGGCGAACGCGAGGGATCCGGCGGCGAAGACGATCGACGGCTGCGGCACACCCGCGCTCCACCACCAGCTGCCCGGTGCGCTGAGCGTGACGCCCGGCGCTCCCCCGAGCGTGTACCGGCGGATGTTGCTGAACATCGACACGGCGTTCGCCCCGGACAGCACCGCCGCCACGAGCCACGCCTGCAGCGGCGACACCCGCACCCAGCGCGCGCCGACGGGAAGCAGCGCGAACCCGGCGAACATGATCAGCAGCGGAAGCAGGTAACGCGGATGCACCAGGCCGCCGACCTCGGTGAGACTGCGCTGCAGCAGATACAGGGGCAGCGAGACCAGCGCGATCGCCGTGACGCCCAGCACGAGGCCCTTGCGCCAGTTCATCGTTGCGATGCCGGTGAACAGCGCCGCCGCGAGCACGAAGAACGTGCCGACCCACGCGATCGGCGGGATCACCACATCGTTCCAGCCCAGCGACGAGGTGCCCAGCGAGCCGACGATCAGCGACGGCACGTTGAGCAGGTTGTGCAGCAACAGGCTCCAGCCGTGCCGGGTCGTCCCGCCACTGCCCGGCGCCGCTCCGTTCTGCCACACGCCGATCTGCTGCGCGGTGAGGAAGAGCACGAAGCACACCAGCGAGAGCACGACCGGCAGGATGACCGACAGCCAGAACCGCCTGCCGTCGCGCCCGCGCATCGCGAGCAGCACGGCGGCGACCATTCCCAGCACCGCATACACGGCCATGTCGGACCGGGCTCCGGCGCCCATCACCGTGGTGAGCGCCGCGAGCGCCCCGAGCACGATGCGCCGCCAGCCGGTGCTCTCCAGGAAGCCGAGAACGGCGAGCCACACCGTGCCGCCGGCCAGGACGGCCCAGCCGCTGGGGTTGACCGACGCGATCAGGAACACACCCCAGGGCACCATCGTGACGGCCATGGACACCACGAGCAGGGGGCGACGGCGCGAGGGCAGCACCCAGAACAGCACCGATGCAATGCCGACGAACAGGACCACGTTCACGATCCGGATGACGATGGTCGAGAGCGGGACGTCCTGGGACGCGAGGGGGCTCAGCACCGCGTAGTAGAGGGGCGAGTAGTAGTGCGCGACGGAGTTCACGTGCGTGGTGCTGACGAGGTGATTCGGATCCGATCCGAGCACCTCGTCCTGACACGTCGCCGCGACCTCGGGATGGAACGCGTAGCACTGCGACGCGATCGTCGCCCACGGCACCCGCTCCCCCGTCCCGTCCGGCGCGCTCTCGCAGAGCCCCGGCCGCTCGCCCGCGCCGCACCAGATGCTCGCGAGGTGGTAGTTCTCGTCCGGCGATCCGCCCACCGGCGTCGCCGCGGCCCATGCGCTCAGCGCGACCAGGAGCAGCAGTGGAACCAGGAGGAGGAGTCGTACGCCCCCGCGTCGTGCCGTGCGTTCGAGAGGTGCGATGCCGCGGGGAGTTTCTGCCACCCGGCGAGTATATAGAGCGGGCGCACGACCGCCCGGGTGGCCCACCGTCGCCGGGGAACCCAGGTACCGCCCGGTATCATCGAGGGATGCGCAGACTCCTGGTCACGGGCGGAGCCGGCTTCATCGGCTCCAACTTCGTTCACTACGTACTCGAGAACACCGACGACACCGTGACGGTGCTCGACAAGCTGACCTACGCGGGAAACACCGCCTCGCTGGCGGGTCTGCCCGCCGACCGGTTCCGGTTCGTCGAGGGTGACATCTGCGATGCGGAGCTGGTCGGACGCCTGTTCGGCGAGCACGACGCCGTCGTGCACTACGCCGCCGAGTCCCACAACGACAACTCCCTGAGCGGGCCCGCGCCGTTCGTGCATACCAACCTGATCGGCACCTTCACGCTGCTCGAGGCGGCCCGGCGCACGGGGGTCCGGTTCCATCACATCTCGACCGACGAGGTCTACGGCGACCTCGAGCTCGACGACCCTGCACGGTTCACCGAGCAGACCCCGTACAACCCGTCCAGCCCGTACTCCTCGACCAAGGCCGGATCCGACCTGCTCGTGCGTGCGTGGGTACGCTCGTTCGCCGTGCAGGCCACGATCAGCAACTGCTCGAACAACTACGGGCCTCGCCAGCACGTGGAGAAGTTCATCCCGCGCCAGATCACGAACCTCATCGACGGGGTCCGGCCGCGCCTGTACGGCGACGGACTCAACGTGCGCGACTGGATCCACGCGGACGATCACTCGTCCGCGGTGCTGCGCATCCTGGATGCCGGAGCGATCGGCGAGACGTACCTGATCGGCGCCGACGGGGAGAAGACGAACCGCGAGGTCATCGAGCTCATCCTCCAGGAGATGGGCCGCCCCGCCGACGACTACGACCTCGTCACGGACCGCGCGGGCCACGACCGCCGCTACGCGATCGACTGGACGCGCCTGCGGGATGAGCTCGGTTGGAAGCCGCGATTCTCCGACTTCTCGACGGGCATCGTCGACACGGTGCGCTGGTACCGCGAGAACGAGGACTGGTGGCGTCCGCAGAAGTCCGCCACCGAGCGCAAGTACGCGGAGACCGGCCAGTGAGCGGCGGGATCCGCTTCGGGCTGCCTCTCGCGTTGCGGGCCGCGCCGATCGAGGGTCTGCAGGTCATCGACATTCCGGTGCACGGCGACAACCGCGGCTGGTTCAAGGAGAACTGGCAACGGGAGAAGATGACCGCACTGGGTCTTCCTGATCTCGGACCGGTGCAGAACAACATCTCGTTCAACAAGAGCCGCGGGACCACGCGCGGGATCCACGCCGAGCCATGGGACAAGTACATCTCTGTGGCGACCGGCAGCGTGTTCGGCGCGTGGGTCGATCTCCGCGAGGGTGCGGGCTTCGGCACCGTGTTCACGACGGTCATCGATCCGTCCGTGGCCGTCTTCGTGCCACGAGGAGTGGGCAACGCCTTCCAGACACTCGAGGACTCCACCGCCTACACGTACCTCGTGAATGCGCACTGGTCCCCCGACGCGAAGTACACGTTCCTCAACCTCGCCGACGAAACGGTTGCGATCGACTGGCCGCTTCCCCTCGAAGACGCGGAGCTGTCCGCCAAGGATCTGGCGCACCCGCGTCTTGCCGACGTCTCCCCGATGCGGTTCTGAACAGGCCGCACCGCATCTCCGCACCGCCTCGGACGATCAATCGATCTGGCTGAACACCGACCACCCGGATCCGATCGTGGATGACCCCTTCCAGGAACCGGTACCGTCCCCCCGGTACAGGACGAGACTGCCGTCGGGAAGACGAGCGATCACGTCCGCCGTTCCGTCACCGTCGAAATCACCGGTCGAGAAGATGGCGGTCATGCCCGACCACCCTGCCCCGATCGGCCGGATGGTGGCCCAGGATCCTGTCCCGTTGCTGCCATAGAGCCAGAGCGATCCGTCGTCGATGCGCCGCGCGATCAGGTCTCCGCGGCGGTCCCCATCGAAGTCGCCGGCGTAGAACACCGTGTCGAACACGCCCCAGCCCACGCCGATCTTCTCTCCGCGGCCGGTGACCCAGCCGCCGATGCCATTGCCTCGGTAGAGCAGCAGGTCGCCGGAACTGTTCCGCATGAGCACGTCGGGATTCCCATCGCCGTCGAAGTCCATGCTGCCGACGATCACCTGTTTCGGATCCCATCCGGAGCCGATCACCATCGGATCCGAGAAGCCGCCAGACCCATCACCCTTCCAGAGCCGGAAGATCCCAGACCCGTCGATGCTGCCGACGTCGCGGAACCCGTCACCGGTGAAATCGCCGAGCGGGATCAGGCGCGCCTGCCCGGTCCAGTCGGTGCGCGGGAACGAGACGGCACCCCATCCTCCGGATCCGTCGCCGCGATAGACGGCCAGCGCACCCGCGGACGTGAGCGCGAGGACGTCGGGGGCCCTGTCGCCGCTGAGGTCTCCGGCGCCGGCCGGCAGGGCACGCGCCCTGGTCACAGCGGGCCCGGGTCCGCTCACCGACGTCATGACGTCCCAGCCGCCGCCGATCAACGTCCCACTGGAGAATGCGCCCCCGCCGAGACCCGCATAGAGAAACAGCCGCCCCTGAGCGTCGCGAGCGAGTAAATCGGCGGTCCCGTCACTGCCGAAGTCTCCCGGGCTGAAGATGGCCGTCATGCCGTTCCAGCCGGGACCGATCAGACGCTGCCCGGTCCAACTGCCGTGGCCATCGCCGAAGTATACGTTGAGACTCCCATTGGACGTCCGTCCGATGAGATCCGGGATACCGTCTCCGGAAACATCCACCCCGCCCACCAGCGCGGTGAAACCCTTCCAGCCCGATCCCACAGGAATCCCCTCGCGGAACCCACCCTGCGCTGTTCCCCGCCACAGCAGAAGCGTCCCGTCCGCTCGAGTGGTGAACATATCCGGGATGCCGTCCCCGTCGAAGTCACCGGCGGGCGCGATGAGGGCCGCCCCTGACCAGTTCACAGAAAGGGTCCTGACCGCGTCGTACCCCGACCCGGTCCCTGCGATGAGGTCCACCGTGCCATCGGCTCTGACATCGATCGCATCCCGGTTGCCATCGCCGTTCAGATCACCGACGCCGAAGACCTTCCTACCCGCGAAACCGTATCCGACCTGGACGGGCGCCCCCCAGGCGACGTTCTTGAACGGATAAGCGAGCAACTGCCCGGCCGCATTCACCGCCAGGACGTGACCGGCCGTATTGAACGGCTGCAGGCTCACCGGCGGCTGCGCAGGGGTCACCGTCTGCGTGGAGCCGAACCAGTCTGTGAAGTAATTGTAGAAGTTGCGGTTGCCATAGGCGGAGCAGGAGTCTCCCTCGCCGTACCCGGCACGCAGAGCCGCCGCGTCGGGCTGGTACGGCGTGTAGTAGTACAGCGCTGCGGTTGCCTTGTTCGCGACGTAGACCGGTCCGGATCCGCAGGCCTGATTGGGGTTGTAAAGGATGTTCCAGGTGTTGCCCGGCGCATACCATGTGAACCACCGGCCCTCCATGTAGATCTGCATCTGACGCGCCGCGCCATAGATCTGCTGGAAGAAGCCGACATAGCTCGGATCGCAGGCGGCATCGTCCGGGCAGCCCTGCCCGAGAGCGCTGTCGTAGCGCCAGTTGCTGGGCCACGTGTGCGTGACCAGACCCTGCTCCTTCTGGAGCATCACGATCAGCACCTGAGGGTTGATGTTGCACGACTGCGAGACGCGGTAGATGATGCTCGCTGCGCTCTCGTTCGCAACCCCGGTGTAGCCGCTGCAGTACGCGTCGGCGGGACGATTCTGAGACGTGACGCGGAAGTCCTTGAGGCAGGTGTAGCCGCTCTGGCAGGTCGGCACCTTCGCGTTGAAGAAGGCTTGGATCTGGTCCACCGTCATGGTCGCCTTGTTCGTGAAGACGGCGTCGCTGATGATGTTGCCGGCGTTCCACCCGACCAACGTCGCCGGACGCACCGCAGTCGCTGCAGACGACGACGCGGGTGTCCGCGAAGTGTCGCTGCGCGTCTGTGCGGCGGAGGCGGGCGAACCAGCCTTCGTGATCGGAGCCAGGAGGGAGAGTGCGACGGCGGCGATGACGAGCACCCCGATCATCCAGCGTCGGGGCGCGTGAGCGCGCACGGGACCCGGGCCATGTCCTGTCATGGTGACATTCTGTGGGGTCGGGGGTGAATCCCCGCTGCGGACACGCAAAGATCCGCGGAATGAAGCGGTTCGTCCGCCTTCACGGCCTCCGCATCGTCACAACTCGGCGTGCAATGTCCAGACCCGCTCCGCCGACCCGTTCCAGGAGTAGGCCCTCGAACGGTCTGCCGCGAGCACGGACAGGCGGCGCGCGCCCTCTCCCGCCGCATCACGCAGGGCGTCCGTGAATCCGTCCGGAGGCACGAGCAGACCGCCCTCGGCGAGCACGTCGCGGTGCGCACCGCTCCCTGCTGCGATCACGGGCACGCCCAGACTGAGCGCCTCGACCAGCCGCCAGGGCCAGACCGGCGCGGGATCCGCCGCCGTGAAGGCGAGCGCACCGGCCAGCAGCGCAGCCCGATCCGGCGTGTCCAGCTGCCCCAGCACGTGCACACGGGGCGCCGCGAGCCTCGCAGCCGCGGCGGCCTCGGCGATTGCGGCAGCGGATCCCTCCGGCGCATCCAGCACGAAGGCGTCCGCGTCGCTGTCGACCGCCGCGGCGAAGACGGGCGCGAGCGTCTCCGCCGTGCCCGTGGCGACGACGTAGCGCGCCGGCGCGCCGAGCTCGGTGCGGCGGGGCCCTGCGTCGAGCGGGATGGCGAAGCCCTCCGGCGCGGCACCGGGGATCACCCGGATGCGGTCCCCGAACCTGCCGAGGGCGGCGAGCTGCTCGGCCATCGCGTGCGTGGGCACGACGACGGCATCGGCGTGCTTCACGGCGCGCTTGAGCATGCTGCGCTGCCAGAGCGCGCTCGCCCGGGAGAGCTGCTCGGGCGCGGCCCAGGCGCGCAGGTCCCACACCGTGACGACAGTCTGGTCATAGTCGTTGGCCCTGTCGTGCTTGGCGAGAGGGGCGAAGAGCGTGGGCGCGTGGATCATGCCTCCGCCGACGCCCGCGACCACGCCGAGCTGCCAGGCGGCGCCGAGCTCGCGACGCGCCAGCATCAGGCGGTGCTCGGAGTCCGCGCCGTCGACGGCGAGTTCGGAACCGCCACCCGGCACGATCGCCTCGACGGTGCACTTCGGCGGCGCGGTCGCCGCCAGCCCCCGCATCAGGGAACGGGCGGCCTCGGCCTGATCGGCGTCGACGACGTCGTTCACCTGGTCCATCACAACCCGCAGCACAGCCATGCTCCGACCCTATCCGGGAGCCGCCGGGCGGTTCCTGAGGCGCTCCACAGAGCGCGGGATCAGCCGGTCGGCGTCGGTGACGGCTCCGGGTGCAGCGCCGCCTTGACCATCGCGTGGATCGCGTTCCAGTCCGGTTCGAGCTCGTCGACACCGTTCGCCGGGGTGAGATCGATCGTGGTGAGCTTCTGTTGCTTCGCCTTCACCATGAGGTCGAAGAACTCCGGCAGCTTGTCCTGCGGCAGGTCGGTGTCGACCGCCGACGTGCCCGCCGCGGCGATCTCGTTGAAGTGCGTGAGCACGTTCTGCGGCGTGAACTGCTTCAGCAGCGCATCCTGCAGCTCGCGCTGGCGGCGCATCCGGTCGAAGTCGCTCGTCGTGTAACGGGAGCGCGCGTACCACTGAGCGGTGTCGCCGTTCATGTGCTGCTGGCCGGCCTCGATCCAGCCCGTCGCCCATTCCTCGGCGTTGTCGGGACCGCCCCACTCCGGGACGTTGCCCTCGGGCAGCCGTTCCTTGACGTTGATATCGACGCCGCCGAGCGCGTCGATGAGCTTCGCGAAGTCGTTCATGTCGAGGAACACGTAGTACGGGATCTTGATGCCGAGCACGCCCTCGGCCGCATCCTTGGTGGCCTCGACCGCAGGACGGGATCCGTGCTTGGTGGCCTCAGGGTAGAGCGACGGACCTGTGTGGCAGGTCTCGACCGCATTGGTGAGCTGGTTGATGCCGCTCCCCCAGCCGCACTCCTCGTCGTCGTGCGCCTGCAGGCCGTCGGGGTACAGGTCGTGCATCGGTCCCGGCGCGAACGGCACGTGGGGCATGTCGCGCGGGATGCCGAAGATCGTGGTCTTGCCGGTCTCGGCGTTGACGGAAACCACGGAGATGCTGTCGTAGCGCATCGAGTCGCGTCCGAGCCCACTGTCGGCGCCCAGCAGAAGCACGTTGTAATAGCCGTCGCTCGGCGGCAGGCTCGGCCCGCCCGAGCCGAACAGCGTGCTGATGGCGTTGCGGCTGGATCCGACGATGTTCGCGGCGGACGCCGTGGCGCTGCCGCACAGGCCCAGCACCAGCACCGCCACCAGCGGGATCGCGATCTTTGCGTAGTTCCTGGTGCGCACCAGGCGCACCAAGCGCAGCGCGTCGAAGGTCAGCACGATCCACAGCACGATGTAGGCGAAGCACAGGACCTGGATGAGGCTCAGCACGATCCAGCTCACCCAGCCGCCGCCGACCGTGAACCAGAGCAGCGCCTGATGCCAGAGCAGCGCGGTCAGCGCTCCCACGATCACCAGGGCCCACATCGCCAGGGTCGCGCCGAGTCCGAATCGACCGAGCCTGCGGTTGCCCGCGAGCACCTGCGCGGATCCGGGGATCAGCACGTTCAACACGACCAGCCACCATCCGCGGCGGGTCATCACCTCCGGCGAGCCGAAATCGGGATCGCGCATCGGGCGGGTGCGGATCAGCCCCGCACTCTGCGCGGAGACCCCACCGGGCCGGGTGAGCATCTGGGTCACAGGCTGTCCTTCAGCCGCCGGTTCTTCTCCTCGACCTGAGCCTCGAGGTCGCGGGCGTACGACTCGACGCGGTCGGCGAGGGCCGGATCCGCGGTTCCGAGGATGCGCGCGGCGAGGATGCCCGCGTTGCGCGCACCGCCGATCGAGACGGTGGCGACGGGAATGCCGGCGGGCATCTGCACGATCGACAGGAGTGAGTCCATGCCGTCGAGGTAGGCGAGCGGGACGGGTACGCCGATCACGGGCAGCGCCGTGACCGAGGCCAGCATGCCCGGCAGGTGGGCGGCTCCCCCGGCTCCCGCGATGATGACCTTGAGCCCGCGCTCACGCGCCTCGGTGCCGTAGCGGTGCAGCTTCTCCGGCGTGCGGTGCGCGGAGACGACCTCGACCTCGTGCGGGATGCCGAACTCGGTCAGCGCCTCGGAGGCGGCGCTCATCACGCGCCAGTCGGAGTCTGATCCCATGACCACGCCGACGAGGGGCGCGGCGGATGCGTGCAGTGTCCCAGTCACCCGTACAGGCTACGGGCGGGGCCTGTGAGAACCCCGCTGCGGCGCGCCCTGGCCGGCGAGAACGCCGGAAGGCGTCCGCTCAGGCCGCTCTCCCGGTTTCTCAGGAGAATGCGGCCGCGGCGCCCCGGGCCTCGGCGAGCACCGCGTCGAGATCGGATCCGCTCGCGTTCACGTGACCGACCTTGCGTCCGGGGCGCGGGGCCTTGCCGTAAGTGTGCACCTTGGCGTGCGGGCTCGCGGCGAGCGCGGCCGGAACGCGGTCGAGCATGCTCCCGTACTCGGGACCGCCGAGGATGTTGATCATGACGGACCAGTCGGCGTGCGGAGTCGTCTCCCCGAGCGGCAGGTCGGCGACGGCGCGCAGGTGCTGCTCGAACTGCCCGGTCACCGCGCCGTCCTGGCTCCAGTGGCCGCTGTTGTGCGGGCGCATGGCCAGCTCGTTCACGAGGATCCGGCCGTCCTCGGTCTGGAACAGCTCGACCGCGAGCATGCCGGTCACGTCCAGCCCTTCGGCGATCTCCCGGCCGATCCGGGCTGCCTCAGCCAAGTGCTCCGCGTCGACTCCCGGTGCAGGGGCGATCACCTCGGCGCAGACCCCGCCCTTCTGCACGGTCTCCACGACGGGGTACGACACGGACTCGCCGTTCGGGCGCCGCGCGACCTGCTGTGCGAGTTCGCGCACGAACGGCACGAGTTCCTCGACGAGCAGGGCGTCACCCTCGACGAGGGCCGAGAACCAGTCCGCCGCCTCGTCGGCTGCGGCCACCACCCGCACGCCCTTGCCGTCATAGCCGCCGCGAGGCGTCTTCACGACGCCGCGACCGCCGTGCGCGTCCAGGAACGCCTGCAGGTCCCCGGCATCGGCGACGCGCGCCCAGTCGGGTTGGGGTGCGCCGAGCTCAGCGAGGCGGGCGCGCATGTCGAGCTTGTCCTGCGCGAAGCGCAGCGCGTCGGGCCCGGGGTGCACGGCGACGCCGTCGGCGACCAGGGCCCGAAGCACCTCCTGCGGCACGTGCTCATGGTCGAACGTGATCACGTCGACGTCCGCCGCGAACCGGCGCACGGTGTCGAGGTCGCGGTAGTCGCCCACGGCGGTCGCGGCCAGCTGCGCCGACATGCCCTCGTCCTCCGCGAGCACCCGGATGTCGATACCCAGTTCGACCGCTGGGGCGATCATCATCCGCGCCAGCTGTCCGCCGCCGATCACACCCACACTCAACGCCATCGGATCTCCGTTCCTCGGGATCCATTCTTCCGTACCGGGCGAGCCATCATCGCCGCCGCCGAGAGCGCAGGGCGTCGCGCCTCGGTCGTGTCAGACGCTGAAGGGGTTCTGCGCGGCCTGGGCGTCGCGGTGCGCGAGGATCTGCCCCACCTCGACCTGGTCCGCCAGGGTCTCCTGCACCAACGCGACATTCGGGACGTCGCGGATCCGCAGCGGTGCATCCACGCCGTTCGAGAGCAGGATCGTGCCGGCTCCGGCGAGACGCTGCAGGGGTCCGCGCCGCACCGTGATCGTGTATCCGCGGGCGTGGGACATCTCCGTGCTGTTGCGGGATCCGATCCCGTCGCGCACGATCACCCGCCGGGTCGTGATCGTCACGCGGCGTGAGAGCCACACGAGGAACGGTGCCACGACGAGCAGCAGCACCAGCGCACCGGCCGCCGCCCACAGCATCCAATCCTTCGCCCATCCGGCGATCGGCGCCGGCAGATTGCTCGTGAAGTACCCGGTCGCGCCGGCCACCGCGATGAGCAGGAGCGCCGACCAGAGCAGGTGCCGGGCGTGCGGGTGGAAACGCGCGATGAGTCGCTCTTCGGCGGGCACGCCGGGCGGCGGCGTCATCGGCCGCCCGCTCAGACCCATCGGTTGCGTCACGCGTCCATTGTGGCCCGCGACACCGGCATCCGCGCGGCCCGGGGTGGGTGTGTCCCGATGCGGGCCCGATCGATCCCGACCACAGGCGGAAGCGACGTCGTCAGACCACGAGGGCGATCGCCACGCCGTCCCAGCCCTTCACGCCGACCGTCTGCAGCGCCGTCGCATCGAAGCGCGGATCTCGACCGAGCATCTCGAGCCCCTCGCGCGTACCGACCACCTTGGAGTCGGCGGAAGCCGGATCGATGATGTCGCCGTCGCGGCCGATGTTGTCGACCACGATCACCGATCCAGGGCGCCCCAGGCGTGCAGCCCAGTCCAGGTAGATCGTGTTCGACTCCTTATCCGCGTCGATGAAGATCAGGTCGAACGGCTCGTCGTCCTCGAGCTGCGGCAGCACATCGGCGGCTCGCCCGATGCGGATCTCGACGCGCTCCCCCACGCCCGCTGCGTCGATGCTCGCGCGCGCGACCGCCGCGTTGTCCGGCTCCGCCTCGATGGTGACGACGCGTCCGCCGCCGCCCACCGCCTGCGCCATCCAGATCGTGGAGTAGCCGCCGAGCGTGCCGATCTCGAGGACCCGGCGCGCGCCTGCGATCCGCACCAGCAGGTTCAGCAGCTTCCCGCTGACCGGCGCGACCTCGATCGCCGGCATCCCCGCCGCCTGCTGCGCGGTCAGAGCAGCCTCCAGCGCGGGGTCGTGCCCGACCAGGGTCTCGGACAGATAGTCGTCAGCAGCACGCCAGTTCGCGAGGTTCGGTTCAGCCATGCGCCCAGCTTCGCGCCTGAGCAGACCGCGATCAAGACCGATCCGGATCCGATCCGGTCGTCGCGTCCGCGGTCGTCCCCGCGCCCCGCGGGTCGTCGACGGAAGGCCCCGGGAACGGCGCCGGCATCGTCCGCGGCCGGTCCGCGGCGAGCGCGGGCTGCCGGCGGAACTGCCCGCTGAGGATCAGGACGAGGATGACCACGGCGCCGACGATCCAGCCGGAGACGCCGAGGGGCAGGACGAGCGCCGGATCCGGCGCCGATCCCGCAGCGACGAACCAGAGGTACATCGCGGCCGATGCGTTGAAGGCGCCGTGGGCGAACACCGCAGGCCAGATCGACGCGGAACGCAGCCGCAGCCAGCCGAACAGCACTCCCAGCACGACGCAGCCGCCGGTCATCAGCAGCACGCCGCTGACATCGGTACGGCCGAAGTTGTAGCCGAGCAGGATGATCGGCGCGTGCCACACGCCCCAGATCACGCCGCTGACGAGCAGGGACGCCCACGTCCCGAAACGACGCAGTGCCGGAACGAGGAAACCGCGCCAGCCGAGCTCCTCGCCGAACGCGGCGACCGCGTTGATCGTGGCGGCCGCGACCGGGATGCTCGCCGCCTGCGCGGCGATCAGCACGACGGTCGGGGGCAGCGGGGTGCCGGCGGGCACCGCGGACGCCAGCAGGTGGGTGTATCCGGAGAAGCCGACGAGATCCACGCGGAGCCAGCCGCACAGAGTCGCGACGATGGTCGACGCCAGCACCAGCAGCGGCGGCACCAGCAGGCCGACCATCATCATCCAGATGACGCGCTTCGCAGGGCGCAGCGGCCACATACCGAGGAACCGCAGTCGCTTCCCTTTCGGGACCGGCCGCAACACGAGCAGCACGACCACGACAGCGACCGCGGGCATGTACATCATCACCGACATCAGCGGGAGGGCATAGGGCTCTCGCAGCCCGTCCCCCAGCCACAGAGGCAGAACCACGAGCCACGCCAGCCCGCAGGCGAGCACGACGTAGGCCACGATCGCGCCGAGTCCGATGCGCACCGGGACGTCGGCCGAGAGCTCCGCATCCGCGCCGTTCGCCTGGGCCGTGCCATCGAGGCCGGCGCTCATGATCTGCTCCCGCCGTCGGCCGCTCCGCCATCGGGTGGGGTGGACTCGGACGACGCGTCGCGCTCCAGGTAGGCCTGCAGCACGGCGGCGCCGACCGCCGCTCCGTCGACGGTGACGACCAGCGGGCGCTTGCCCCGGCGCTCGACCTCGATCGCGGGCCCCCGGCGCAGCACGATCCCGGTGCGCCCGTCGAGGCCGAGCCGCCAGCCGAAGCCGCCGAACTCGCCGAACGGGTTGCACTCCACAGCCCGCACCGACACCACCTCGTCGAGCGGCACGTGCACACGGGGGAAGCCGATCTGCGACCGCACAGAGAAGCCGTCCGGACCGACGCGCACCCGGAACGACGCGGACGACGCGAAGGCGCCGCCGATGAGGACGAGCGTCAGAATCGGCACCCACATCCGGTCGGTGAACCGGATCGCCATGAACGCGGTGAGACCGACGACGACCACCACGAGCAGTGAAATGAGGATCATCGCCCGGCGAGACAACGACGCGGTGGCGAGCCACACCACCCGCTCGCCCTGGGTGATCGCGGCGACGTGGGCCGGCTGCAGCGGCGCGGCCGGAGCGGGGCGGATGTGCGGCTGCAGCAGCCAGCCGATGCCGATCAGCACGACGAACGCGCCGAATCCGAGCAGCATGAGGCCGCCGAGGTCGTCGGCGTGCTTCGCATCGGCGAGACCGCGCTGCGTGCCGACCGCGCCGAGATTGATCACGGCGCTGAGCCCGGAGATGCCCAGAGCCATGCCCACGAGGAGTCTCGCGCCACCGCCCCAGTGGTCGCGCACGCCGATCACGGTCGTGATCGTGAGCGCCGCGGGCAGCGCGAAGCCGAGCAGGATCGTCAGCCAGACGAAGGTCGCCGGCGGTCCGAAGCCGTCGACGCCCGACGGGCCCCAGTGCGTGGCGGCGGGCGACGGCAACTCAGGCAGCCACACGAGGACCAGGGCCAGCACGACGCCGGAGAGCACGAGCGGCACCACGGCGCCGAGGCAGACCGCGAGCAGGCGCGCCCGGCGCAGGTCGCGCTCCGGGATCGCGGTCACGTCCTGCACGGCAGGAGCGGAACGTGCGTTCATGATGGATCCTCCTCATTCCTGGGCGGCGATCAACGCGGCGAGCGTCGCGGGGCTGATCCCCAGGACTGCACCGCGACGGACGAGCGCCCCGATGTCCTCGGCGAGGTCGGCGAGGGGCGCGGCAGAGGCGGAGAGCACGGCGCCGCGCCCTCGGCGCAGGTCGACGAGCCCCTCGTCCCGCAGCTCCTGGTACGCCCGCAACACGGTGTGCACGTTCACGTCGACCGCCTCGGACAGCTCACGGGCGGCAGGGAGCCGGTCGCCAGGACGCAGGCGTCCGGCGAGCACCTCGGCGCGCACGGACGCCGCGATCTGCGCGAACAGCGGCTGCGCACTGTCGGCATCGATACGGATCAGCATCCGACTCACCTCCTGTGCAGTTATTCTATGTCAACTAGATCAATTGTGGAAGAGATCCAGTCGATTCCCTTCCTGCGGCGCACCCCGGGAAGACTGGCTGCATGCGCGTCACACCCCGCCGTCTGGCCGTCGGCATGAGCCTGTGGATCCCGAACCTGTTCAGCGGCATCAGGGTGCGCGGCTTCAGCGCGGACTGGACGCGGGCGACGGTGGAGCTGCACGTGAACGTCTTCACCCGCAACTATGTGAAGACCGCGTTCGGCGGATCCATGCAGGCGATGACGGATCCGTACTTCTTCATGCTCGTCATGCACCAGCTGGGCCGCGACTACGTGGTCTGGGACACCCGCGGTGAGATCGAGTTCGTCAAGCCAGGCCGCGGCGTGCTCACCGCACGCTTCCACGTGCCGCCGGAGCGCGTCGCCGAGATCCGGACGCGCGCCGCCGGCGGCGCGAAGGTGCTCGAATGGTTCGAGACCGAGATCACCGACCGCGATGGCGACGTCGTGGCGCGCGTGCGCCGCGAGGTCTACGTCCGGGAGAAGAAGCGGGTCACCGCCGCCCGGGTGTGACCCCGCGCAGGCTCGAGGCCCGCTCGACCAGCGTCGGCGCGAGGCGCACGGTGTCCCGTGAGCCCGAGGTGCCCGCGACCAGGCCGAGCGCGAGCTCCAGCGCCGTGCGGCCGCTCTCCTCGAACGGCTGCCGCACGGTGGTCAGGCCGAGCCCCTCGGCCAGCTCGCCGTCGTCGTAGCCGATGACGGGCAGTCTCTCGCTCTCCGGCCGGGAGCGCTGCAGGTCGAGGACGGCGGCCGCGAACCGGTCGTGATTCGCGACGACGGCGGTGGCCCCGGCATCGCGCGCGGCCTGCAGCACCCGCTCGTCGATCTCGGCCGGCCCGTCCACCGCCGCGGGCACCACAGAGACGTGACGCTGCAGCCCCTCGATGCGCAGCATGCCGGCCGACACGTAGGCCGGCGAGCGCTGCGGCTCGTGCACGAACAGCGCCGTGCGATGCCCGAGCCCGACGAGGTGGCGGCCGATCTGCTCGCCTCCGTCCCGGTCGTCGACGAGGACGACGGGGCCGCCGATCTCGCCCTTCGCCGGCACGACGTCCACGTAGACGACCGGGATCCTCGCCGCTCTGCTCGCACGGCGGGCGGCGCCGCCGAGAGGCACGCCCATGACGATGAGCCCCGACGCGTCGGTGCGCGCCGGCAGCACGTCCAGCAGCGGCTCATCGGCCGCGGCCGCCGAATCCAGGTCGTAGGGGATGATGTCCACCGCGACGTCGCGCGCCCGCCGCAGCATCCCCGAGAGCCGGCGCAGGTAGGAGGGGTAGCTCGTGAAGGGGGCGGCGACCGCGATCCGGGATGCGCCGATACGGCGCCCCTGCGTCATCCGGTAGCCGAGCGCGGTGGCGGCCGCGACGATCCGCTCGCGCGTCTCCGGGCGCACCCGGTGCGGCGCGCTCACCGCCAGCGAGACTGTCGAGATGCTCACCCCGGCACGCGCGGCGACGTCGTAGATCGTGACCCTTCCCGGACGTGCGCGCATCGCTCGGATCCCCTCTTCATCGAAGTTCTTCGATTGCTCAGACTAGTCCGCAGCCCGTCGAAGGAGATGACCGATGCCGAGAGGCTCCCGCTACCGCCGTCCGATGCTCGACCGCGCCGTCGCGGCGCATGAGGCGAGGACCGCCGCTCTTCTCGCGCCCGAGCCGAGCGATCCCGCGGGGCGGCGCCGCGTCGCCGGTGAGAACGACACCACGGTCAGCGCGGCCCTGGGGATCTCGCCTCTCGACACCGCCACCTCGGAGCACACCGTGCCCGTCGCCGGCCACCCCGACGTGCGGGTGCGCGTCTACTGGCCCGGGTCCGAACCGGCCCCGCAGGGCGCGGGACTCCCGATCCTCGTGTACTTCTACGGCGGAGGCTTCACGATCGCCGGGATCGACTGGGTCTCGTGGGACGCACGGTTCCGCGAGCGGGCGCGCGACGCGGGGATCATCATCGTCGCCACGGACTACGCCCACGCGCCCGAGCAGCGCTTCCCCACCCAGCCGGAGCAGTGCTGGAGCGCCTGGGAATGGGCCTGGGCGCACGCGGAGGAGCTGGGCGGATCCGCCGACCGGCTCGCCGTAGGCGGCGCGTCCTCCGGAGGCGACCTGGCCGCGGCGGTGACGCTCATGAACCGCGACCGGGCGGCGCACCCGATCGCTCTGCAGCTGCTGGAGAACCCGGCGCTCGACCTCACCATCGGGCACGCCGACGCGCGCGGCGTCAGCGCGGGGATGCCCGGCGTCATCGTGCGCAAGGCCGGCCGGGTGCTGGTGCGTCAGTACGTCGGCGACGACGCGAAGGCGGCCCGAAACCCGTACGCCTCGCCGCTGCTCGCCGACTCCCACGCCGGCCTTCCCCCGGCGCTCATCATCACCTCCGAGCTCGATCCCCTCCGCGGCGACGGCGAGGCGTACGCCAGGGCGCTCTCCGAGGCCGGAGTCGACGTCACCGCCGTGCGGTTCGTCGGCCAGACCCACGGTTCCCTGGGCGCGACCGGATTCGTCCCGGCCGCCGACGTCGCCCACCGCCTGATCGTGACCGAGCTGCGTCGGCTGCGGGCGCACTCATGAGCGCCGCCGACGCGCTCGCGCTCGACGCACCGGTGCGAGCCTGGCTCCGCCGGATCGACGAGATCATTGCCGACCTCGCCGAGCACGGCTCGCCCGACCCCGCCGCGCATCGCCGGGCGGCCAGGATCCTGAGCGATCTGCTGGCCGCCGAGTTCACGGATCCGACTCCCCCGGGAGTGGAGGCGGAGGAACTGCGGCTCACCGGCGTCGCTGGGCCCCTCCGCGCCCGGCGGTTCCGCCCGGCGGGCGCGTCCTGCCCTCTCCCGACCATGCTGTGGCTGCACGGCGGAGGCTGGATCGCGGGCACGATCGACGAGGTCCTCAACGAGAGCACGACCGCGGACCGCGCCCTGCGCTCCGCGGTGCAGATCGTGTCGCTCGAGTACCGCCTCACGCCGGAGCACCCCTTCCCCGCCCCCGTCGACGACGCCGTCGCGGCCCTCGCCGACCTGCGCGCGCGGGCGGGCGAGCTGGGCATCGACCCGGACCGACTCGGCATCGGAGGCAACTCCGCCGGAGCCACGATCGCGGCCTCCGCCGCCCTCCGGGAGAGGGACGCCGGCCGTCGGCTGCACCATCAGGCGCTCGAGGTGCTGCCTGCCACGCTGCGCCCTCTCAGCGGCCTCTCCGCGCGGCGACGTCGGGCCTCAGGCATGGACGGTGCCGAACTCCTCGCCGACCTCTACCGCGCGGGCGCCCCGCTCGCGGAGTGCTCGCCGCTCGACGCTGCCGATCATCGGGACCTCGCTCCGGCGCTCATCCTCGCCGCCGAGTTCGATCCGCTCCGCGACGGCGCCGTCGCCTACGCCCGCGCCCTGCAGGACGCGGACGTCCCGGTGACCCTCCGCATCGGCGCGGGCCACGTGCACGGCTCCCCCGGGCTCACCGCCTGGCAGGGCGCCCGCGACTGGCGCGATGTGTTCGTCGCCGAGCTCGCCGCCGCCTACGCGTCCGAGCCCCCGCCCCCGCACCCGCACCCGCACCCGCACCCGCACCCGACCACCTACCCGAGAGGGAGACGATGATGTCCACCCATGCCGCAGATCCTGTGATCCCCCTGCCGTCCACGCCCGCACCCGGCGACGACGCCGTGCCCGGCGAGCGCCAGACCTGGTGGTTCTGGATCGCGTTCGTCCTCACCTGGCTCGCGACCGGCATCGCCCAGGGCGTGGCCGGCGTCGCCGTGCCGCAGCTCCTCAAGGAGTGGGATCCCGACCAGGCGACGGGCAACCTCAGCATCGTGCTGACCGCAGGCGGCGCGGCGATCCTCGTCACCACCCCGATCTTCGGGCGTCTCAGCGACCGCTCGCTCTCACGCCTCGGCATCCGCCGCCCCTGGATCGCGGCGGGCGTGCTCATCGCCGCGATCGGATACCTCCTGCAGGCGTTCGCCACCTCGCTCCTGCTGCTCGGCGCGGGCGCGGTACTCGTGCTGGTCGGGTGGGGCGCCGTGTCGATGACGATCCACACGCTCTTCGCCGACCAGATCCGCCGCCGCATCCGTGCGATCATGTCCGCCGTGACGGGCGCCGCCACCACCGTGGGCATCTTCGGCGGCGTCGCGCTGGCCGGCACTGTCGCGGGCACGGGACAGATCGGAATCTTCCTCATCCCGGGCGGCATCGCCGTCGTGCTCGCGAGCACCCTCTTCTTCGCCCTGCACGACCTGCACCGCACGGTCCCCGCGGCGCCGCTCGACGGGCGCGGGGTGATCGAGACGTTCTGGCTGAGTCCGCGCCGCTACCCCGACTTCGCGTGGGCCTGGATCTGCCGCTTCTTCATGACCGCCTCCATCGTGTCGGTGACCAGCTACCTCTACCTCACGATCTCCAGCCGCTTCGGCATCGACGACCCGGCGCAGATCGCCGCCGTCCAGACGCAGGCCACGGCGGCGTTCACGATCATGAACCTCGTGCTGGCGTTCGTCTTCGGCGTCATCTCGGACCGCACCGGACGGCGCAAGCCGACCGTCGTGATCGGAGCGCTCACGAGCGCAGTCGGACTCGTCGTCGCCGTCGCGGTGCGCGACGTCGCCTTCTTCCTGATCGGGATCGCGATCGTCGGCGCCGGGCAGGGGGCCTACATCGCCGCCGACGTCGCGCTCATGACCGAGTGCCTGCCCTCGACCGAGGACGCAGGCAAGGACCTCGGCATCGTGGCGCTCGCCTACCTGCTCCCGGGCATCCTGGTGCCGGTGTTCGCCTTCTTCGTGACGCGCATCGGCTCGCCCACGGGTGAGAACTTCGTGGCGCTCTACGCGGGTGCGGTCGTGATGGCGCTGTTCGCGGCCTTCGCCGTCACCCGGGTCAAGGCCGTGCGATGAGGAGGGACGACCGGCTCCCCTGGACGGCGCGCGCCGAGTACCGCCGGCTGCGCGCGGCTCCCGGCATGCCGCCGCGCACCCACGCGGGCGTGCACCGGACCTGCGGCATCGCGGTGCCCGCGGACGACGGCGTCCCGCTGCTCACCGACCACTGGGCGGCCGAGGACGCGGGCCCGCACACGGTGCTCATCCGCACGCCCTACGCCCGGAACGGCGTCGCCGCCGTGGCGCGCTTCCTCGCCGAACGCGGGCATCATGTGGTGGTGCAGAGCTGCCGGGGCACCTTCGGCTCCGGCGGCGACTTCCGGCCTCTGCACGACGAGGCCGCCGACGGGCAGGCGACGCTGCGGTGGCTGCGCGCACAGCCGTGGGCGACGGGTCTCGTGCACTCCTGGGGCGGCAGCTACTTCGGGGTGACGCAGTGGGCGTACTGCGACGGCGCGCTCCGACCCGACGCGATGGGCATCGCGGTGTCGGCCCGGCGCTTCGACGAGGCGATCCTCTACCTCGGTCGCGGCTTCTCGATCGACACGCCGCTCGCGTGGGCGTACGCGCTCGGCCTGCAGGAGCGCCGGCTGCCGGCGCGTCTGTGGAGGCTGCTGCGAGCGCGCAGCGCCCTCGCACGGGGAGCGCGCACGGTGCCGCCGTCCCAGGCCGTGCCCGCGGCGCTGGGCGACAACCCGCAGTTCTTCCGCGACTGGGTCGAGCACAGCGATCCCGGGGATCCCTGGTGGGATCCGCTGCACTTCGCCTCCGATCCCGCGGCGGTGCCTCCCGTCACGCTCATGGCGGGGTGGCAGGACCTCTTCCTCGTCGGCCAGCTGCAGGACCACGCCGCGCTGCAGGGGGCCGGCGTACGGACGCGCCTGATCGTGGGCGACTGGATCCACGGCGCTCCCGAGATCACGGTGATCGGGGTGCGCGAGGCGCTGCAGGCCCTCGAGGGCGAGCCCGAGGCCGCCCCGGTGCGCGTCGAGATAAGCGGGGGCGGCGGCTGGCGGGATCTGGCCGACTGGCCGCCGCCGAGCGCGCCGCATCCGGTGGAGCTGACCGCGGACGGCCGTCTCGTCGCGCTGGGGACCGCCCACGCGGAGGGCGCGCTGACGTCTCGCTACGACCCCGCCGATCCCACGCCCGATGCCGGCGGCCGCACGCTCAATCCGTTCAGCGCCGGGCGCCGCGATCAGCGACGTCGCGAGAGCCGCGAGGACGTGCTGCTGTTCACGGGCGAGCCGCTCCCGGATCCGCTGCTGGTCATGGGCTCGGCGGAGATCGCGCTCACGCTCGCCTCCACGAATCCCCGGGTCGACGTCTTCGTGCGCCTGTGCGAAGTGGACGCGCGGGGGACCTCGCGCACCGTCACCGACGGCTACCTGCGGCTCTCCCCGGAGGCCGCGCCCGGCGAGCCGCGCCGGGTCCGGGTCGCGCTCGCACCGATCGCGCATCGCTTCGTCGCGGGCAGCCGCCTCCGCGTGCAGGTGTCCTGGGGCGCGCACCCCCTGCATCTGCGCAATCCGGGCACGGCGGATCCGGTGCGCGACCACTCGCGCCTGGTGGCCAGCACGCAGACGCTCTTCCTCTGCGCTGCGACGCCCGCGGTGCTCTCGCTGCCGCTTCCGGAGGGCACGGCACCCGCCGTTCACCGCGGCGTGCCACGATGACGGGATGCCGCTCGCCCGCCGACTGACCCTCGCCGACGCCGTCGCGATCGGCCTCGGATCCATGATCGGCGCCGGTGTCTTCACCGTCTGGGGTCCGGCGCTCGGAGCCGCCGGATCCGGCGTGTTCGTCGCGCTGCTGCTGGCCGGGATCGTGGCGTTCTGCAACGCCACCTCGTCCGCGCAGCTCGCGGCCGTGCACCCGGTCTCGGGCGGCACCTACGCGTACGGTCGGGCGGAGCTCGGACCGTGGTGGGGCTTCGTCGCCGGCTGGTGCTTCGTGATCGGCAAGCTCGCGAGCTGCGCCGCCATGGCGATGACTGTCGCCGCGTACGTGGCTCCGGCAGGGTGGCAGAAGCCGGTCGCGGTCGCGGCGGTCACGGCCCTGACCGCCGTCACCTGCGTCGGGGTGACCCGCACCGCTCGCGTCACCCAAGTGCTCGTGGCTGTGACCCTGCTCGGGTTGATCGTGGTGCTGGCCGCCGCGGGGACCGCACTGCCGCACGCCGCGCCCGCGCCCCTCCCGCCTGGCTCCCCCTACGGCGTGCTCCAGGCCGCGGGGCTGCTGTTCTTCGCCTTCGCCGGGTACGCGCGCATCGCGACCATGGGCGAGGAGGTGCGGGACCCGTCGCGCGCCATCCCGCGGGCGATCGGCATCGCACTCGCGTCCGCACTCGTCATCTACGTGCTCATCGGCGGTGCGGTCGTGCTGACGCTCGGCGGCGCAGCCGAGAGCTCATCCGCGCCCCTCGCCGACGTCGTCACCGCTGCCGGCTGGCCCCGCGCGGCGCCCGCCGTGCGGATCGCCGCCGCTACGGCCGCCACCGGCGCGCTGCTCGCCCTTCTCTCCGGGATCGGTCGCACCTCGCTCGCCATGGCTCGGGAACGCGACCTCCCCCGCTCCCTCACCGCCGTGGCTCCGCGGCATCACGTCCCGCGGCGTGCGCAGCTGGCCGCCGGTGCGGTCGTGGTGGCGGTCGTGCTCGTCGCGGACCTGCGCGGAGCGATCGGGTTCTCGTCGTTCGGCGTGCTGCTGTACTACTTCGTCGCGAACGCCGCCGCGCTCCAGCAGGGTGGGGCCGCGCGCCGGTATCCGAAACCGCTGCAGGTGCTCGGAGCGATCGGCTGCGTGGCTCTGGCTGCGTCGCTGCCGGTGTCCTCGGTGATGATCGGAGCGGGCGTGGTCCTCGTGGGCGTCGGCGTGCGGGCGATCAGGCTCGGACGGGACCGGCGTCGGCGCGATACGCCGACGGGGTGAAGCCCAGCACCGCGCGGAAATCGTTGGCGAGATGCGACTGATCCGCGTAGCCGAGCTCGACAGCGACGGTCGCGAGATCCGTGCCGGGATCGGAGCGGATCCGCTCCGCCGCCTCCTGCAGGCGCCGGCGCCGGATCATGGCGGCCGGAGACAGACCCACGTGGCGGTGCGCCATGCGCTGCAGGGTGCGCACCGAGACGGCGAGACGGGCCGCCGCCTGCTCGGGGCTGCGCACGTCGGGATCGGACATGAGCAGCTCCGCCATGGCGTTCGCGTGCCGGGCCGGCGCCGTGACCTCGCCCACGCGCTCACGCAGCCAGGCGCACAGCAGCGCGACAGCCCGCTCCCGATGCCCTTCCCCCGAAGTCATCGCGCCTGCGACCGCCTCCGCCAGCCCCGGTGCCGGGTACGCCTCCGCCCGGTCGAGCAGGGCGGAGGGCGTCTCGGTCAGCGCGGCCGCCGCGGCCGGCCGCAGCAGCGCGCCGACGGCCCACCCCTTGCCGGTCAGCTCCCGGGAGCTGGCTCGGGTCGTCGCGCCCGACAGCACCGTTCCCCCGCTCTCGACGACCAGGTTCAGAGCAGGGAACGACACGAGGTCCTGACGCGACGAACGGCCCGGCTCGATGTCCCACTCGGGGATCCAGCACCACTCCACGAGCTCGGCGGCCTCCGCCGGCGGCGGAAGGCGGTGGAACTGCGGCAGGCGCGCCGGATACAGCACGCCGCGCGTCGGATCGACCATTCCCCGAGCCTAGAAGGCGTCGCGGACATCCGGTGATGGGCCGCGCGGGGCCCCCGGCCGAACGTGGCGCGAATCTCCAAGAACCGTCTCCCGTCGCCCCCTAGCCTCGTGGTCATGAGCGAACACACCCCCACCACAGCGACCACCGGCGTCACCGGCGAATACACGACGAACGGCCGCCCGAACTCGGCCACGTCCCTGACCCCGTTCCTGGCCATCCCCGACTCCCGGTCCGCGATCGAGTTCTACCGCGACATCTTCGGCGCGCGCGTCGTCGACATCACCGAGTTCGGCGGCGTGGTCGCGCACGCCGACCTCGACTTCGGTCTCGGCGTGCTGCAGCTCGGCGATCCCAACCCCGAGTACGGGCTCGTCTCGGCCCCCGCCGGCGACGCCGACTGCTACTCGATGGGCCTCTACGTGCCCGACGTCGACACGGTCGTCGAACGCGCGGTGGCGGCCGGTGCGACGGTTCGCGAGGCGCCGTCCACGTTCGTCTCGGGCGACCGCTACGCGAGCATCCGGGATCCGTTCGGCGTGCGCTGGTCGATCATGACGCGCGTCGAGGACCTCTCCGAGTCCGAGAGCACGGCCCGCGTGGCCGAATGGGCCGCCTCGTTCACCGCACCGGAGAGCTGAGCGCTCCGCCGGCCGCGTTCACCGAGGCCTCCTCGGCCGCCGCCGTCACCGCGGGCAGCAGCGCTTCCGCAGTGCGGCGGTAGCCGAGGGCGCTCGGGTGGAACCGATCCAGGCTGAACATCTCCTCAGGCTCATCGAAGAACATCGGCCCGACCGCGCGCCGCAGATCGACCGCGGTGGCGCCGTGCTCGATGGCGGCCTGGGCCTGCGCCGCGGCCAGTCGCCGTGACATCCGCGAGGCGATCGACCGCAGCGGCTGCGGAACGGCCCGCAGCGCCCCGAGGTCGGGGCAGGTGCCGACCACGACGCTCGCTCCGAGCGCGTGCAACCAGCCGATCGCGTCCTCGAGATGCTGCACCGAGAGGGTGACCGGGATCCGGTGGGTCACGTCGTTGCCGCCGACGACGATCACCGCGACGTGCGGCAGATAGTCCGTCTCGAGCGACGCGAGCTGAGCGTCCAGATCCGGCGACTCGGATCCGACGATCGCGACCGTACGCAGCCGCACCGGCCGACGCGTCCGCCGGGCGACGCCCTTGGCGAGCCGCCCGCCCAGCGTGTCCTTGCGCCGCTCGGCGCCCAGACCGGCCGCAAGCGAGTCGCCGAGCACGAGCAGCTCGATCGGCTCCCCGGACAGGCCCCGCCGCCAGACGCGGTCGGCGTCGATCGCGTCTTCTCCCAGCGGCTTGCCGATGCGACGCCGAGCGATACGCGCCTGTCGCCGCAGCGCCAGCGGCACGGCGACGGCGGATCCGGCGATCGCGAGCCCGGCGGCTCCGAGAAGCCCCACCGGCACGCCTCGGGACCCGGCCCGACGGCGATCAGCAGCGTCCATACGCCGATCAGATCGCATCGACATGAACGGCGCGTGACCGGCCGTGGACGCAGAGGCGACGGGCGCCTCAGGACAGCGGCTTGACCTCGAGCGCGTCGGACGCGTCGCCCGCGCGCACGGCCGCGAACGCCGTGTACCCGTCGGACGCCGCGCGCTCCAGGAGCGCCTTGAGGTTCTTCGTGCGCCGCTCCAGCCGCACCCTGGCGCCGCCCGCGATGAGCGCCGCCTTGTGCGCGACGAGCTCGGCGACGGGTACGTCGGCATCGTGCACGAGCACCACGGCCTGCCCCGCCGTGTCGTCGGCGGACTCCAACAGATCCACGATCCGCTCGAAGCCGATCGAGAAGCCGACGGCCGGCACCTGCTGCCCGAGGAAGCGCCCGATCATGCCGTCGTAGCGGCCGCCACCGCCCAGCGAGTACGACACCGACGGGTGCGCGAGCTCCATGATCGTGCCCGTGTAGTAGCCCATGCCGCGCACCAGGAACGGGTCGAACTGCAGCGGGATCGGATCGATGCCCTCGACGGCGGGGCGGGCGGCGGCAACGGCCTCGCCGAGGCCGACCAGGTGCGCGACGAGGTCGTCCGGAACGCCTTCGGGCAGCGCCTTGCGGATCTGCCGTTCGCCGTAGGGGTTGTACTCGAGGGTCTGCGGGCGATGCAGGAACGCCTCGAACGCGTCCACGGCGGCCACCGTCGCACCGCGCTCGCGCAGCTCCGCGACGATGCCGTCGGTGCCGATCTTGTCGAGCTTGTCGATCGTGATGAGCACTCCCGGACGCTCGTCCTCGGTGAATCCGAACGCATCGAGCATCCAGTCGAGGGCGCGGCGGTCGTTCACGCGCACCATGCCACCCGTGAGCCCGAGGGCGTCGATCGTGTCGAGCGAGGCGACGATGAGCTCGGCCTCGGCACGCGCCGAGTCGTCGCCGATGATGTCGATGTCGCACTGCACGAACTGGCGATAGCGGCCCTTCTGCGGCCGCTCGGCACGCCAGACCGGCCCGATCTGGATCGAGCGGAACACTCCGGGCAGCTGACCGCGGTTGGTCGCGTAGAAGCGCGCGAGCGGAACCGTCAGGTCGTAGCGCAGGCCCAGGTCGCTGAGGGCGGCCGGGTCCTCCGCCGCCGCGCTGATCGCGTCGGCGTCCAGGCCGCGGCGCAGGATGTTGAAGGACAGCTTCTCGTTGTCGCCGCCGATCCCGGCGTGCAGCCGGTCGTACTCCTCCACGACGGGCGTCTCGATCTCGTCGAACCCATGAGCGCGGTAGCGCTCCCGGATGACGGAGAGCACACGCTCACGACGCGCCCTGTCGGCGGGGAGGAAGTCGCGCATCCCGCGCGGAGGATTGACCGTTGCCACGGATCCATTCTTCCAGGTCCCTCAGGCCGGCTCTGATCCCTCCGCGGCGCGCACCTCGTCCTCGAGGATCCTGATGCGCTCGCGCAGGGCGCGCTCGGCATCCCAGCCGTGGGCGCGAGCCGCCACGACGAGAGTCAGCAGCTGCTCGCCGAGTTCGGCCTCGGTGAGCGGAGCGGGCTCCGTGGGGGGCGCGGGGGTCGGGCCGACGATCGCCGGCGGGGCCTCCTCGTGCCCGGACGCGGACGGATCCTCGGAGACCTCGACGTGCGCCTTCGCGGCGCGGCCCAGGATCTTCTGCGCCCGGGCGAGCGCGGGCATTCCGGGAGGGATGCCGTCCAGCACGCTGCGGCGATCATGCTTCTCCGCGGCCTTGGCGGCGTTCCAGTGCACCAGCACCTCCTCCGGCGTGCGGGCGATCGCGTTGCCGAACACGTGCGGGTGGCGCCGGGTCATCTTCTCGGTCAGGGTGCGCGCGACGTCGTCGATGTCGAACGGATCCGCCGGATCCTGCGCCGCGATCGCCGCGTGGAACAGCACCTGCCAGAGCAGGTCGCCGAGCTCTTCGCGGAGTTCCGCGCGGTCCTCGCGCTCGACGGCGTCGATGAGTTCGGCCGATTCCTCCACGAGGTACGGCACGAGTTCGCGATGGGTCATGGCCTGCGACCAGACGCACTTCTCCCGCACCTGCCGCATGACCTCCGCGGCGGCGCGCAGCGGATCCGTCTCGGCAGGGGACTCCCGATCAGCGCTCATCCCCGTACGCCTCCTCGTCCTCATCCTCGTCCGGCTCGTCGTCCTCCGCATCGCCGATCGCACGGTGCACCTTCGCCCGCCACGAGACCAGCACGGCGGCGACCACCAGCGCGATCACCGACCCCAGCAGCACCGCGAGGATCGCCTGGTCCTTCACCGCGGCATCCCCCGCGAAGGCGAGATTCGCCAGCAGCAGCGAGACCGTGAATCCGATGCCGCCCAGTGCTCCGGCCGCGAGCACGTCGGGGAAGCGGATCGCCGGAGGCGCGCCCCGCGGGCGGATCAGCTGCGCGAGGGCGCCGAACGCGCCGATGCCGATCAGCTTGCCGACCGGCAGCGCCACGAGGATCGCGAAGAACGCCGGAGAGAGTTCCTCCAGCGGCACCTGCGGGATGACCACGAACGCCGCCACGAAGGCGAACAGCGGCAGCACCAGCCCGTTGACCCAGGGTTCCAGCGCATGACGGATCGGATCCGCGGCCCGGGGCGCCATCACCAGGCCCAGCATGACGCCCGCGATCGTGGCGTGCACGCCGGAGGCGGCGAACAGCCCCCAGGCGACCACGCCGACGATCGCCATCAGCACGGCCACGACCGGGGTGGCGGACCCGCGCAGGCGACGGCTCAGCACGGCGAACACAATGACCGCGAGCACGCCGAGACCGAGCAGCAGCAGGTTCAGCCCGTGCGCGAACAGCACGGCGATGAACACGATCCCGACGATGTCGTCGAGGATCGCGAGCGCAAGCAGGAAGGCGCGCACCGCCGAGGGCAGACCGCGTCCGAACACGGCGAGCACGCCGAGCGCGAAGGCGATGTCGGTCGCGGTCGGGATCGGCCAGCCGGCCGCGCTCGGATCCGAGCCGGCGATCCACAGGTACAGGGCGATCGGCACCAGGATGCCGCCCGCGGCGGCGATCGCAGGCTGGATCGCCACGCGCACGCTGTTCAGCTCGCCGCGGGTGAGCTCGTACTGGAGCTCGAGCGCGACGACGAAGAAGAAGATCGCGAGCACGCCGTCCGACACCCAGTGCGACACCGAGAGGTCCAGAGCCGTGCCGGGGATCCCGAAGTGCGCGCCGAGCACTCCGGCGATCGCGTCGTGCGTGGGAAGGTTCGCGAGGAGCAGCCCGAGCCCCGCGGTCGCCAGCAGCAGGATCGCGGGGAACTGCGGGGACCTCAGAAGGCGACTGGTGCGGCTCATCCCCTCCACCGTATCGCGCCCCTCCTCAGCGATCCCCCCTTCCCACTTCAAGAGGTCGCCGCGGGACGTCACGCGGTCGTCGCCTGCGCAGCATCGGTTTACGCTCGAATCGTGACCCCCGACACAACCCATACCGAAGCCATCCGCATCGTCGGCCGGTTCGAGGCAGGGCGCGAGCTGCCCGAGGCGATGCGCGCCGATGTGCGCATGCTCGGCGCGCTGCTCGGCCAGGTCCTGCGCGAATCCGGCGGCGACGACCTGTTCGACGACGTCGAGCGCCTGCGTCAGGCCACGATCGAGGCGTACACCGACGAGTCCGCCGAGGCCTTCGACCGCGCGACCCGCATCGCCGAGGAGTTCTCGGTGCAGCGCGCCGACGAGGTCGCCAGGGCCTTCACCGCCTACTTCCACCTCGTGAACCTCGCCGAGGAGCACCAGCGCGTGCGCGTGCTCCGCGATCGCGGCGAGGACCCCACCTCCACCGACACGGTCGCCGGCGCCTTCGCGCAGCTGAGCGGCGAGGTCGGCGAGGACGAGGCCCGCCGCCGGCTGGGTGCGCTGCGATTCCACCCTGTGTTCACAGCGCATCCCACCGAGGCCCGCCGTCGCGCGGTGTCCTCCAGCATCCGGCGCCTCGCCGAGCTGCTGAGCGCGCATGACGCCGCAGCCGAGGGCACCCCCGAGGCGCACCGCGCACACCGGCGCATGCTCGAGGAGGTCGACACCCTCTGGCGCACCGCACCGCTGCGGGCGCAGAAGCCGGCGCCGACCGACGAGGTGCGCACGGTCATGAGCGTCTTCGACGAGACGCTGTTCACCACCGTCCCGCACGTGTACCGCCGCATCGACGACGTGCTGCGCGGCGAGCAGTCCGGATCCTCCGCCCCCATCGTCCCGGCCTTCGTGCGCATCGGCACCTGGGTCGGCGGCGACCGCGACGGCAATCCGTTCGTCACGGCCGCCGTGACCCGCGAGGCCGCCGCGATCGCGGCCGACCACGTGCTGCGTGGACTCGAGCGGGCGATCGAGCGGATCGGCCGCACGCTGACGCTCGATGCCGAGGGCACGCCGCCCTCCGCGGCGGCGACGGCGCTGTGGGATGCGCTGCAGGCCACGCACCCCGATGTCGCGGGCGAAGTCGCCACTCGCTCCCCCTCCGAGCCGCATCGCCGGATCCTGCTGCTGCTCGCGCATCGCGTCGCGGTCACCCGCCGCGGGGATGAGGGCGGCTACGCGGATCCGGAGCAGCTGCTCGCGGATCTGCGCACCGTGCAGTCGTCGCTCGACACGGCCGGCGCACGCCGGCACGCGTTCGGCGGGATGCAGCACCTCATCTGGCAGGTGGAGACGTACGGCTTCCACCTCGCCGAGCTCGAGGTGCGGCAACACTCGCAGGTGCACGCGCGTGCGCTCGCCGAGCTCGACGCTGCCGCGGGCGGATCCGGTTCCCTCAGCGCCGAGACCGAGGAGGTGCTGGCGGTCTTCCGCGCCGTCCGCGAGATCCAGCGCACCTACGGGCCGCGCGCGGCGGGGCGCTATGTCGTCTCGTTCACGCAGTCGGCTCAGGACCTCGCGAACGTGCACCGCCTCGCGCAGTACGCGAGCGCCGACGACGGGCCCGTGCTCGACGTGGTGCCGTTGTTCGAGACTTTCGCCGACCTGCAGGCGGCGCCGGGGATCCTCGCCGAGATCGTCGACCACCCGGCCTTCGCGGCTCGGCTGGCGGCGACCGGCCGGCGCCTGGAGGTCATGCTCGGGTACTCCGACTCCTCCAAGGACGTCGGCCCGGTGGCCGCGAATCTCGCCCTGTACGAGGCGCAGGCAGAGATCGCCGCCTGGGCGCAGCGCGAGAACATCGAGCTCACCCTGTTCCACGGTCGCGGCGGCGCCCTCGGCCGTGGCGGCGGCCCCGCGAACTCCGCGATCCTGGCTCAGCCGCCGCACTCCGTGGACGGCCGATTCAAGCTCACCGAGCAGGGCGAGGTCATCTTCGCGCGGTACGGCGAGCCCGCGATCGCGATGCGCCACATCGACCAGGTGACGGCGGCGACCCTGCTCGCGTCCTCCCCCGGCGTCGAGCAGCGCAACAGCACCGCCGCCGAACGGTTCGCCGGCGTCGCGGCCACCATGGACCGCGCCTCGCGCGATCGGTTCTTCTCGCTCGTGAAGGCGGAGGGCTTCGCCCCGTGGTTCGCCACGGTGACGCCGATGGAGGAGATCGGACTTCTCGCGCTCGGCTCCCGCCCGGCCCGCCGCGGCCTGTCCGTCGAGTCCCTCGAGGACCTCAGGGCGATCCCGTGGGTGTTCGCCTGGACGCAGGCCCGGATCAACCTCGCCGGCTGGTTCGGCCTGGGCACGGCTCTCGAGGCCGTCGGCGACGAGGAACTGCTGCGCACCGCGTACCAGGAGTGGCCACTGCTGCGCACGATGGTCGACAACGTCGCGATGAGCCTCGCCAAGACGGATCCGCGCATCGCCCGCCGCTACCTCGGTCTCGGCGATCGCGACGACCTGGCCGCGCTCGTGCTCGAGGAGATGGAGCTCACCCGCTCCTGGGTCATCCGCCTCACCGGCGGCGAGCGCCTGCTGGAGAACAAGCCGATCCTGCAGCGAGCGGTCGCGATGCGCAGCCCCTATGTGGACGCGCTCTCGCTCCTTCAGCTGCGGGCGCTGCGTGGCCTCCGCGACGCCGACGAGCAGGCCCCCGCACCGGATCCGGACCTGCAGCGCCTGCTGCTGCTGTCGGTCAGCGGAGTCGCCGCGGGTCTGCAGAACACCGGCTGATCCGGGCTTCTCACGCGGGGTTCACGCCGCCCAGGCTGGGTTGCGGAGCGGGTTAGAGTGAGGAATCTGCCGCATCCGGCTGTCTGCGCACGACACGATCACCCGCGCTCCTCTCCGCATCCCCGTCTGAAAGCATCCCGAGTGACCGACACCATCAGCGACCCCGCACGCACCGACTTCCATCCCCTCTCCCCGCTCGCCCAGCCCGTGTTCGAGGACGTCCTCGCCCTGAACCCGAACGAACCCGAATTCCACCAGGCCCTGCACGAGGTGCTGCACTCCATCGGACCTGTGCTCGAGCGTCACCCCGAGTACGTCGACGCCGGGGTGCTCGAGCGTCTCGTCGAGCCGGAGCGCCAGGTGATCTTCCGGGTGCCGTGGGTCGACGACCACGGCAAGGTGCAGGTGAACCGCGGATACCGCGTGCAGTACTCCTCCGTGCTGGGTCCGTACAAGGGCGGCCTGCGCTTCCACCCGTCGGTGAACCTCTCGATCATCAAATTCCTCGGCTTCGAGCAGATCTTCAAGAACGCGCTCACCGGTCAGGGCATCGGCGGCGGCAAGGGCGGCTCGAACTTCGACCCGCACGGTCGCAGCGATGCCGAGATCATGCGGTTCTGCCAGTCCTTCATGAACGAGCTGTACCGTCACCTCGGCGAGCACACCGACGTCCCCGCCGGAGACATCGGCGTGGGCGGCCGCGAGATCGGCTACCTGTTCGGCCAGTACCGCAAGATCACCAACCGGCACGAGTCCGGCATGTTCACCGGCAAGGGCATCGGCTGGGGCGGAGCGCAGGTGCGCACCGAGGCGACCGGCTACGGCGCGGTCTTCTTCGCGCAGGAGATGCTGGCCGTGCACGGCGAGTCCCTCGAGGGCAGGCGCGTCGGCATCTCCGGATCCGGCAATGTCGCGATCTACGCGATCCAGAAGGCCGCGCAGCTGGGGGCCGTCGCCGTGACCGCGTCCGACTCCTCCGGATACGTCGTCGACGATGCCGGCATCGATGTGGACCTTCTCCGCCAGATCAAGGAAATCGAGCGCGGACGCATCGTCGAGTACGCCAGGCGCCGCCCCGGGGCCCGCTTCATCGAGGGCGGTTCCGTGTGGGAGGTGCCGGTGGACATCGCCGTGCCCTCCGCCACGCAGAACGAGCTGGACGGCACAGGCGCAGCGGCCCTGATCGCGAACGGCGTGCGCGCCGTCTCCGAGGGTGCCAACATGCCGTCGACGCCCGAGGCCGTCGCGGCCTTCCAGGACGCGGGCGTGCTGTTCGCCCCCGGCAAGGCCGCGAATGCCGGCGGCGTCGCGACGTCCGCTCTGGAGATGAGCCAGAACGCGGCCCGTCAGCGCTGGGGCTTCGACGACAGCGAGCAGAAGCTGCGCGACATCATGGCCGACATCCACCGCGCCGCGTTCGACGCCGCCGAGCGCTACGGCGTGCCGGGTGACTACGTCGCCGGTGCCAACATCGTCGGCTTCGAGCGGGTCGCGAACGCGATGCTCGCGCAGGGCGTCATCTGAACCTCGCTCCGCGTCTCGGCGCGGTCAGCGCTCTGCGGACTCCGCGCGGCCGAGTTCATCGGCGAACTGCGGGCGCTGGGCGCTGCCGCCGGCTGCGGAACGGCTCGCCGCCCAGGATCCCAGCGTCCGCAGCGCGTCGGAGGTCCTCTCGTCGGCGGCCATGTAGGTCACGAGCATGAGCGCAGGTTCGTCGGGAAGGGTGAGCGTCTCGTAGTCGAGTGAGAGGCGCCCGATCTCCGGGTGGTCGACGAGCTTGTGACCGTGGGTCTTCACGACCACCTCCTGCCGCGCCCAGGCACGCACGAAGTCGTCGCTGCCGATGGTGAGTTCGCCGATCAGGGCGGCGATCTCGGGGGCGTCCGGGAGCAGCCCCGCCATGCGGCGCAGATGAGCCGCCGTCTCGCGGGCGACCTTCTCCCACTCCGGGTAGTACGCCGGTGCGGTCGGATCCAGGAAGACGTGACGGGCCATGTTCCGCGGACCGTCGGGGAGCGCGATGAGGGCGTCGCCGAGCAGGTTCGTGGCCAGCACGTCCATGGCCGGCCCCAGCACGAACGCCGGGACCTGAGGCATCGCATCGAGCAGTGCGCGCACCCCGGGACGCGCACCGGGAGCGGCCAGGGGCCGGGGCGCCTGAGCCTGCGTGCCCGGTCGCGCAAGCACTCGGAGATGATCGCGCTCGACATCGTCCAGACTCAGCACGCGCGCGATCGCGTCGAGCACCTGGTCCGACGCCGCCCGCGCCCTGCCCTGCTCCAGACGCACGTAGTAGTCGGGACTGATCCCCGACAGCAGCGCGACCTCCTCGCGGCGCAGACCCGGCACCCGCCGCTGACCGCCGGCGGGCAGGCCGCGCTCCTCAGGGGCGATGCGCTCCCGCTTCGCACGGAGGAACTCTCCGATCTCGGATGTCATGGTCCCAGTATCGCCGCCGCGCACCGCGCGAGGGTGGCCCTGTCAGACCCAGGTTCATCGGGACGTTCCCACCCTGGTGCAGCCCGCGCAGGCTGGTTCCCATGAACACCGAATCCTCTCTCCCCCTTTCCGGACGCACCGCCCTCGTCACCGGTGCCGGCAGCGGCATGGGTGCGGCGGTCGCCGCGCACCTCGCCGCCCTCGGCGCCTCCGTCGCCGCCCTCGGTCGCCGGGAGGATCGCCTCGCGGCCGTCGCCGCAGCCTCCGCCGACTCCGACGCGGCAGGGCGGATCCTCGTGGTTCCCGCCGACATCACCTCCGAGTCCGAGGTCGCCGCCACCATCGCGCAGATCCACCGCGAACTCGGCTCCGTCGACCTCCTCGTCAATGCCGCCGGCGTGATGCTGCCGAACCCCCTCGCGGACGGTCGTGCAGACGAATGGGACCGCATGATCGACACGAACCTCACCGGCCTGCTCCGCGTCACCCGCGCCGTGCTGCCCGACCTTCTGGACGGAACCGGGCCGCGCGACATCGTCAACATCTCCTCGATCGCCGCGCACGTGGTGTTCCCGGACTACGCCGTCTACGCCGCGACGAAGGCCGCCGTCACCGCTCTGTCCGCCATGCAGCGCACCGAGGTGGCCCGGCACGGCGTGCGGGTCACCAACGTCGAACCGGGCCTCACCTCCACCGAGCTGGGCACGCACATCGAGAACGAGCGCCTGGGCGCCGAGCTCGCCGCCATGTTCGACGCGATCGAGGCGATCTCGGCCGACGACGTCGCCGACCTGGTCGACTTCGTCGTGACTCGCCCCGCGCACGTGAACCTGCGCCAGGTCGTCGTCCTGCCGACCCAGCAGGCTTGATCCGGTCCGTCCGAGCCCCACGTCGCGCGGGCTCGGACGGGCTCACCAGCCTTCGGCGAGCACTCGGTCCAGCGCCGCCACGACCAGGTCGGCGCTCTGCGCCGTGAGGCACAGCGGAGGCTTGATCTTCAGCACGTTCGACCGCTCGGAGGTCGTCAGCACGATGACGCCCAGCTCCCGGAGCCGCTCGCAGATCGCGGCCGCCTCGGCCGCCGCGGGTTCCATGCTCTCGCGGTCGCGGACGAGCTCGACCCCGAGATAGAGGCCTTCGCCGTGCACTGGTCCGATGAGCGGATGGCGCTCGGCGAGCGCGCGGAGCCCCTCCGCCAGGCGCCCGCCCACGACGCGCGCGTTCTCCTGCAGCCCCTCGGCCGCCATCGCGTCGAGCACCGCGATGCCGACGCGGCAGCTGAGCGGGTTCCCACCCGCGGATGAGAAGAACTGCCCCTGGGCGGACAGCGCGTCAGCCACTCGCTTCGACGTGATCACCCCGCCGATCGGGAAGCCGTTGCCCATCGGCTTCGCGATCGTGATGATGTCGGGGACGACGCCGGACTGCTCGAAGCCCCAGAACGAGGATCCCATCCGGCCGAATCCGACCTGGACCTCATCGGCGATGCACAGCCCGCCTGCGGCGCGCACCCGGGCATAGGCCTCCGCGAGGTAGCCGTCCGGCAGCAGAACCCCGCCGGCGTTGCCGAGCACCGATTCGCAGATGAAGCCGGCCGGGGGACGCCCGTCGGCCGTGAGACGGTCGAGGTCGGCCCCCAGATCGGCGGCGTACCGCGATCCCGTCTCCTCGCCGCGGTAGGTGCCGCGGAACCGGTTGGGCACATCGGCCACGTGCACCCAGTCCGGGCGCGTGGCCAGGGCGTCGGGGTTGTCATAGGCGCTCGTGGTCACCGCATCGCTGGCCATGGTCCAGCCGTGATAGGCCTCCCGCAGCGACACCACGGTCTTGCGCCCGGTGGCCGCCTGGGCGAGTCGCAGCGCGAGATCGACCGCCTCGGAACCGCTGTTCACGAGCAGCACCGTGTCCAGGGCGTCCCGGTCGGTGCCGCCGCGGCGCGCCTGAACCGGCAGCAGCGCGAGGAGGCGCTCGCTGTACTCCGCGAGTTCGCGATACAGGAACCGGGAGTTGGTGTTCAGGATCCGGATCTGCCGGTTCACAGCGTCGGCGACGCCGGGGTGGCCGTGTCCGAGCCCCGTCACGTTGTTGACCATGTCGATGTAGGCGCGCCCGGTGGTGTCGACGAGGTGGTGCCGCCAGCCGCGCTCGACCTGCGGCGGGCGCTCGTAGTACCGTTCCTGGGCACTCGCGAACGTGCGCTCCCGGCGCGCGAGTTCAGCCGGCGCCTCGTCCCACTGCGCGAGCGCGGGCAGGCCGAGCCAGGGTGCCGGATCGGTGCTGAACCGGCGCCAGGCAGGCACCGACTCCGGGCTGACGAGCGCGGCGTCACCGAGCTCCGGCGCCGTCCCCGGGGCGTCGCGGCGCAGGATCGAGACCACCACGGTCCGAGCCGTCGTGCTGTCCGCGACCCAGCTGATCCCCTGCCCGGCCTCGACCTCGGCGCCGTGCTCGGGGGCGAATCCCGTGCCGCGGATCTCGCAGACCCAGTTCTCGGCGAAGACGACCCGCACCGTGCCGTACGCGGATCCCTCGATCCGCCCGGAGACCGGGGCGGCGAGCAGCATCTGCCCGCCCGCGGGCAGATGGATCGTTGTCCCGATCGGCCAGGTCGGCGCCGCCTCCGCGCTGTCCACGCGCGTGCGGGTGAGCCGGTAGACGCCGTAGGGCATCACCGCCGCCGCCGCCCCGCCGTCGAATGCGGCGCGGACGAGCACCTGCTCGATATCAGGCGAGAGCCACGCCCCGCCGGACAGATCCTCGGACTCGACGCCGGGATCGAGGACCGCGACGTCACCGTCGAGCCCGGGCAGGAGAGACGCGAGCGCTACGGCCGAGCTCTCTCGCATCGGGGTCTCGGGCAGCATCGCCGCCGCGGGGAACCCGAGCCTGTCGATAACGAGCTCGACCGCCTCGACGAGCGGCACCGCTGTCGCCGCGTCGAAGATCGCCTGCTCCCCCGCGATCCGCTCGCGGGCATACTCGTTGCCGCCGTCGATCTCGAGCTGACGCCAGCCGCTCGCCACGAGAAGGGCCGCGCGCAGCACGATCAGCGGCCAGACCGCGCGCGCCTCGGACTCGCTGAGGGGCGCCTCGGCGTGGAAGGCCGCGATGGTCTCGAGCACGCGCAGCGGCCGCTCGGGCTCGTGATGCAGCATCGACGATGCGCAGACCGCGAGCTCCGCGACCCGCCATCCGAGCGCCAGGTCGCCGAGGTCCAGCACCGTGCGCGGGTGCAACCGGGAATCCGCTCCCCGCTGGCCCATCACGTTGTCATCGGTGAGATCGCCGTGGATCGGCTGCACCGGCAGATCCACGGCGGCGGTTCCGAGAAGGCGTTCGGCCCGCGCGATCGCTTCGTCGACGCGAACTCGCAGCTCCGGCTCCTCGATCGACGGCAGCAGACGGCGCGCCTCCTCAGCCGCGACCCGCATGTCCCACATCTGCGGACGATCGAGGCCCGGATGCACCAGCTCGGCGAGTGCGTTCACGGACGCGGCGGCGAGGGATCCGAACTCGCGCAGCACCTCTGGCGCGAAGTAGCCGGCGTCGACCATCGCCTCCCCCTCGGCGAAGGCGCTCCGCCGCACCGAGAACCCGCGCCAGCGCTGGGTGAGGGCGCCGTCGAGGCCCGGCAACGCGGCGGGCACCGCGACGCCTGCCGCACGGTAGGCGTCGAGTGCGGCATGCTGCGCATCACGCGCCCTGTCGGGGAAGACCGGGTTGTCGACGCGCAGCACGCTGCGGGTGCCGTCCGCCTCGGTGAGCAGGAAGTTGCGGTCCTGGTTGCTGCCGAGTTCGGACGCGGTGGCGGTGATGCCCCAGAGCTCGCTCGCGATCGCGACGGCGTCAGAGGTGGTGACATCGGGGCGCACGAGACCCCCGGTCGGCTGTTCGGGCACAGCGGTCCCTTCGTTTGGAAGCGCGGGAAGCGTGGAGTGGTATCTCAGAGCGCGTGGTCGTCGGCGTGCCGCGCGAGTGAGCGGGCGTAGCGCTCGGTCAACTGGACCATGAGGTCGGGCGTCGAGCGGTCCACGCCGAACACGTAGCCGGGGAAGTCGAGCTCGTGCTGGGCCTCCCAGATCTGCTCATGCTGCTCGGGCGAGAGGATGCGCACCGGATCCCCGACCGCCACCCAGCCGATCGGCACCACGGTCTCCGGCGGCAGGGTCGTGCGCAGGTGCACCACCGCGTTGATGCGCACCTCGCTGCGCTCGCCGATCACCGCGCCGTTGAAGATCCGGGTCCCGGTGGCGAGGAACACCTCTTCGGCGATGGTCGCCCCCGAGATGCTCGCCATCGGCCCCACCAGCACGTGATCGCCGATGTGCACCGGGTTGGCGGCCGTGGCGCGGATGAGCGCGTTCTCCATCACGATGACGTGCTCGCCGAGCGTGATCGGACCGCCCTCCGCGGTGATGACGGCGCCGTGCAGCACCTGGCAGTTCTCCCCGATCGTGACGTCGCCGGAGATCACGGCGGACGGAGCGACGACGGCCGTGTCGTGGATGCGGGGCCGAGCCCCGAGGTGCTCGTAGATCATGTGACGAGCGTAGTGCTGAGCAGGCCGATCGTCAGGATCCGACGGGCGGGAGCAGCCCCTTGGCGGACGCCATCGTGCGGGCGATCAGCAGCGCCGGATCCCTGATCTCCCCCTCGATCAGGAGCTGATCCAGGTCGACGCGCGCCATCCGCGCCAGCTGCACCTTCTCGCTGGGATCGTCCGCCGATGCCCGGCCCTCCCGCACGCCAGGTGCGAAGAAGAGGTGCGTCTTCCAGACGCTCCGCCCGGGGTTGGCGAAGAAGGTGTGCAGCGGGATCAGCTCGGTCGCCACGACGCCGAGCTCCTCTTCGAGCTCGCGTCGTGCCGCCTGCTCCGGCATCTCGCCGAACGCGCCCGCGCCGCCCGGAAGATCCACGATCCAGCGATCGACCGGGTAGCGGTACTGCCGGGCCAGCAGCAGGTCGGCTCCGTCCTGCACGAGCACCGCAACGGTGAACGGCACGCTGCGGTCGACCTCGAACGTGGTGCGCTCGCCTGTGGGCAGCTGCACCTCGTCGACATCGATGCGCACCTTGCCGCGATGCGTCTCACGGGTCGAGATCCATTGCCAGCGGGGATCCACGGCAGGCTCGGGACGCACCCTAGAGCGCCGCGAGGGCTCCGGCGCCGGGACCGAGGCAGATCCCATGATCAGGACCGGATCCGTCTTCCGGGCCTTGGAGCGCGGTCCGGCGAGGTCCGCGGACCTCCCGGAGGCCGCCGGAGGCTCATCCGCGCGCAGCGCATCCTGCCGGTCCTGCATCAGCTGCTCCCGCACGAACGCCCGCCCCTCCGCCGCCGACAGCGCACGGTCGCGCCGCCGCGGCGCGGTGAGCCCGGCGCTCACGATGCCGCTCCTGCGTCGACGGTCTCCTCGGCCGGTGCGGATGCGGGGAACAGCGCAGTCAGCAGCTGACTCGTCCACTCGACCGGATCCGCCCTGTCCGCACCCGGCATGGGCACGACCAGCGCCTCTCCCCCGCCGACCAGCTTGGCCTGCGGGTAGAGCCGCTGCAGGCGCACCTTCATCGAGTCCTCGAAACGCGCCGGCGCGACCCGGAGGTTCGATCCCATCGCGACCACGTCGGTGAGCCCGGCGCGCGCGGCGCGACGCCGCAGCCGGGCGATCGCCACGAGGCCGGCGACCTCTGCCGGCGGAGCGCCGTACCGATCGGTGAGCTCCTCGACCACGTGGTCGATGGCGTCGTCCGCCGCCGTCGCCGTGGCCGCGCTGGACAGCTTCTGATACGCCTCCAGCCGCAGCCGCTCGCTGTCGATGTAGGAGTCGGGGATCCGCGCATCCACCGGCAGCTCCAGGCGCAGCTCGGCGCCCGTCTCGGTCTCCTCGCCGCGGAAGGTCGCGACAGCCTCACCGATCATGCGCAGGTACAGGTCGAAGCCGACGCCCGCGATGTGACCCGCCTGCTCCGCACCCAGAAGGTTGCCCGCGCCGCGCAGCTCGAGGTCCTTGAGCGCGACCTGCATGCCGGACCCGAGGTCGTTGTTCACCGCGATCGTCTGCAACCTGTCGGCGGCCGTCTCCGACAGCGGCTTCATCTCGTCGTACAGGAAGTAGGCATAGGCCCGCTCCCGCCCGCGCCCCACGCGCCCGCGGAGCTGGTGGAGCTGGCTGAGGCCGTAACGGTCGGCCCGGTCGATGATGATCGTGTTCGCGTTGGAGATGTCCAGGCCGGTCTCGATGATGGTCGTCGAGACGAGCACGTCGAACTTGCGCTCCCAGAAGTCGTCGACGACCTGCTCCAGCTGGTGCTCGCCCATCTGCCCGTGCGCGACGGCGATCCGCGCCTCGGGGACGAGCTCGGCGAGCTCACTCGCGGCGCGCTGGATCGACTGCACCCGGTTGTGCACGTAGAAGATCTGGCCCTCGCGGAGGATCTCGCGCCGGATCGCGGCGGCGACCTGCTTGTCGCTCTTGGGGCCCACGAACGAGAGGATCGGATGGCGGTCCTCGGGCGGGGTCTGCAGGGTCGACATCTCGCGGATGCCGGTGACCGCCATCTCGAGCGTGCGCGGGATCGGAGTGGCGCTCATCGCGAGGATGTCGACGTTGGTCTTCATCTTCTTGAGCGCGTCCTTGTGCTCGACGCCGAAGCGCTGCTCCTCGTCGATGATCATGAGGCCCAGATCCTTGAACATCACCTGGTCGGTGAGGATCCGGTGCGTGCCGATCACCATGTCGACGGATCCCTCCAACAGGCCGTCGAGCGTGAGCCGCGCCTCCTTGTCGGTCTGGAACCGCGACAGCGGACGCACTTTGACCGGGAAGCCCGCGAAGCGCTCCGTGAAGGTCTCGAGGTGCTGCTTGACGAGCAGCGTGGTCGGCACGAGCATCGCGACCTGCTTGCCGTCCTGGATCGCCTTGAACGCAGCGCGCACCGCGACCTCGGTCTTGCCGAAGCCGACGTCGCCCGAGAGCAGCCGATCCATCGGGATGGGCCGCTCCATGTCGGCCTTGATCTCGTCTATGGTCTGCAGCTGGTCGGGGGTCTCCGCGAACGGGAAGGCCTCCTCCAGCTCGCGCTGCCACGGGGTGTCCTTGGCGAAGGCGTACCCCTTGGCCGCCATCCGCGCCGAGTACAGCTTCACCAGCTCGACGGCGATGTCGCGCACTGCCTTGCGCGCCTTGCCCTTGGCGGCGGCCCAGTCGCTGCCACCCATCTTCGACAGCTGGGGCGCCTCCCCGCCGACGTACTTGGAGAGCAGGTCCAGCTGATCGGTGGGCACGTACAGCTTGTCGCCCGGGTAACCGCGCTTGGACGGCGCGTACTCGAGCACCAGGTAGTCCCGCGTGGTCTTCACGGCGTTGCGCCCGCCCGACGAGACCTCGCGCTGGGTCATCTCGACGAAGCGCGCGATGCCGTGCGTCTGGTGCACGACGAAGTCGCCCGCCTTGAGCTGCATCGGATCCACGACGTTCTTGCGTCGGGAGGCGAGCTTCTTGACGATGCGGGTGTCGCCGCCGATCGTGCGTCCGTAGAACTCGCTCTCGGTGAGGACCGCGATCTTCGCGGAGGCGACCTGGAAACCCGACTCGATGGCTCCCGTCACGAGCGTGGCGACGCCCGCGTCGGGAGCGCCCGGGAGAGAGTCGACCACACGGGCCGCGACCCCGCGGTCGGCGAGAACGTCCCTGGCGCGATCGACGAGGCCGGGGCCCGAGGCCACCAGGATGACCCGCCATCCGTCCGAGACACGGCCGGCGGTGAACTCGATCGCGCCGTCGACGTCGCCATGGAACGACGGGATCGGCGCCGCGCTCACGCCGTCGGTGCCCTGATCGAACACCGCATCCTCGGCGCCGGCGTCGAAGGCGCTCAGCCGCCACCACACGCCGTCGCGGCCATGCACGGCGGTGCGCAGTTCCGCAATGGAGAGGAAGTCGCCGGTCTGCAGGTCGATCGGTGCCGAGGCGCCCGCGGTCGCGGCGCTCCAGGCGGCGTCGAGGAACTCGCGGTTGGTCTCGCCGAGGCTCGCCGCGCGGGCGCCGGACCGCTCCGGATCCACGAGCGCGACCGCCGCGTGCTCGGGCAGGTAGTCCGTGAGCGGCACCACAGGACCGGCGACGACGGGCAGGAGCGACTCCATGCCCTCGACCGGGATCCCTTCCGCCATCTTCTGCAGCATCCCGGCGATGCCGGGGAAGGCGTCGACGAGAGCGCCCGCCCGCTCGCGCACCTCCGCCGTCAGCAGCAGCTCGCGACTGGCGGGCAGGGAGACGCTCGACGGCGCTGCGGGGAGGGAGCGCTGATCCGCGACAGAGAAGAGCCGGATCTGGTCCACCTCGTCGCCGAAGAACTCCACCCGCGAGGGATGTTCTGCCGTCGGCGGGAAGACGTCGAGGATGCCGCCGCGCACCGCGAACTCTCCGCGGCGGGAGACCATGTCGACACGCGAATAGGCGCGTTCCACGAGGGAAGCGGCGACGCCGTCGAGATCGTAGCCTCGTCCGCCGACCGTGAGCTCGAGGGGTTCGACGTCGCCGAGCCCCGCGGCGACGGGCTGCAGGGCCGCGCGCACCGACGCGACGACGACGAGCGGGCGTTCCCCCGACCAGACCCGCATCCGGCGCAGCACTTCGAGGCGCCGCCCGACGGTGTCGGGGCTGGGGCTGAGTCGCTCGTGGGGCAGCGTCTCCCACGCGGGGAAGGACAGGATCTCGGCGTCGGGAAGGTAGGAGCCGAGGGCGGCAGCGAGGGATTCGGCACGGCGCCCGGTCGGCGCGACCACGAGCAGCGCCCCCGGCTTGCCCGCGGCGGCGCGGCGCTCGAGAAGCCCCGCGAGCATGGGCGCGTCCATGCCTGCGCTCGCGAGCAGGTCGGCGTCGGTCTGCGCCCAAGTCAGGGCGTCGCGGAATCCGGACGCCTCCTCTTCCAGAGCGCGGATGATCCCCTGCACAGTCACCGGAAGAGTCTACGTGCCGTCGCCGACACGGGAGCCGTCCATCGCCTCTCGTCGTAGGTCCGATGCCGACCCTAGGATGAACGCGTGACCGATCCGCAGCAGCCCGCTCCCGTTCCGCCGCCCGCCGCGACGGGATATCCGGCACCGCCGATCGCGCCTCCCGCCTACGGCGCACCGCAGCGGTTCGCGCAGCCCACCGCCCCGGTCTACCAGGCCCCTCCCGGAGCGTTCTCCGGACCTGCCGGGGGCTTCACGACCCCCTACGCGCCGACGCCGCAGACGGCCCGTGGTTCGGGGCTCGGCCGCACGGCTCTGCTGCTCTCGCTCGTCGCCACCGTCGTGCTGACCGTCGTCGGAGCCGTGCTCGCGTGGCAGGTCGGAAACGGCATCGGATCCTCGGCCGACCTGACGACCCTCGAGAATCAGGTCGGCGCCGGCGACCTGTCGATCCTGACACCCGTGCGGGACCTCGTGCTGTGGGTCGAGATCACGTCGTGGGCCGCGACCGCGCTGGGGATCTGGGCACTGGTGCAGGGCATCGTCGCGATCGCCAAGCGGCGCGGACGCGGATCCGGCGTCGCGGCCGTCATCATCGCCGCGCTGGGGCCGTTCGTCTACTTCGTGGTCGGCTACCTGGCCTTCGCAATCGCACTGGGCGTGGCGGCCTCGCAGAGCTGACGCGACGCGATCTGCCCGGCACGCGGTGCAGCCGCGGTCAGCGCGGCGCGTGGTGCTTCTGCTGCGCGGCGAGCAGGCCCTCCTCGACCAGCTGCTCCACGGCGTCCGCCGCGTCGGAGATGAGGATCGGGAGATTCGAGCGCTCCGCGGCGCCGAACGGTGCGAGCACCCAGTCCGCGGGATCCTGCCGACCGGGCGGACGCCCGATCCCGACCCGCACCCGCGGGAAGTCCGGGGTCGTGAGCACCCGGGCGACGTCACGGATGCCGTTGTGTCCCCCGTGCCCGCCGCCGACCTTGAGCTTGATGGTGTCGAACGGGATGTCCAGCTCGTCGTGCACGAGCACGACCCGCTCGGGGTCGACGGAGTAGAACCGCGCGAGGGCGCCGACCGGGGCGCCGGACACGTTCATGAAGCTGTTGGGCTTGGCGAGCACGAGCTTGTCGCCGCCCGGCCGCACCCAGGTCTCCACGACCCGGGCGCCGGCCTTGTGCTCACGGAACGCCTCGCCACGCCGCGCCGCGAGCTCGTCCAAGACCATCTGACCCACGTTGTGCCGGGTCGCGGCGTACTTCGGGCCCGGGTTGCCGAGCCCTACCACCAGCCACGTCTGCGCCATGGATCCATCCTCCCGGAGAGAAGAAGAAGGGAGCGCGAAAGAATCGCGCTCCCTTCTCAGAGTTCTGAGAACCGAAAGGTCACTCCGCCTTGGAGGCGATCGCGTCCGCCTCGAGGGCGTCGCCCTCGGCCTCGGCGAGCGAGTCGGCGACGTTCTGCGCGGAGACGGCCACGATGAGCAGCTCCGGGTCGGCGACCAGCGTGACACCCTTGGGCAGCTTCACGTCGGCGGCGGTGATGTGCGAGCCCTCCTCGAGGCCCTCGACGGAGACCTCGACGTGCTCGGGGATGTGGGTGGCCTCGGCCTCGACGGCGACGTGCGTGTTCTCCAGCTGCACGATCGTGCCTGCGAACGCCTCGCCCACGACGACGACGGGGAGCTCGATCGAGACCTTCTCGCCCTTCTTCACCACGAGCAGGTCGATGTGCTCGATGATCTGGTGCACCGGGTCCTTCTGCACGTCCTTGACCAGGGCGAGCTCGGCGCGACCCTCGATGTCCAGCTCGAGCAGCGCGTTGGCGCGACGGATGAGCAGGGCGACCTGGTGGCCCGGCAGCGCGACGTGCACCGGCTCGGTGCCGTGGCCGTAGATGACGGCCGGGATCTGGCCCGCGGCGCGCAGGCGGCGGGCGAAGCCCTTGCCGAAGCTGGTGCGGAGCTCGGCGACAACCTTGTTGTCTTCGGTCATGGTGTTCTCCTTGTTCACACGCGGCTCGAGGCCGCGCGGTGGTCTGGGTGCGTCGTCTCGACACGACGGAAGGAGAGCCAGAGCTCGCCGCGTCGATCACGGATGCGCGCACACGTGCGTCATCCCTCGCCGAGGACCACACCATGCTACCCGAGTTCGGCGCGTTGTTCTGACGGTAGGCTGTACGGCATGACCGATGGTGCATTCCTCTCCGAAGCGCTGGCCTGGCTGATCGGCCTGATGGCCGTCGGCGCGACCGTACTCTGCTTCGGCGCGTTGTTCTCGCTCGGCCGCTCCGGCTACCGCAAGGACTGACGAACCACACACGAAGAACCGCGCCGCCCCTTCGGACGACGCGGTTCTTCTCGTGTGTGCCCTTCGACAGGCTCAGGGACCGGTCATCCGACGCCGAGATAGGCCTCCTTGACGGCCGGATCGGCGAGCAGCTCCTTGCCGGTTCCGGTGCGGGTGATCGCCCCGGTCTCCAGCACGAAGGCGCGGTGCGCGCGTGCGAGCGCCTGGTTCGCGTTCTGCTCCACCAGCAACACCGTCGTGCCCTGCGCGTTGATCTCCGTGATGATCTTGAAGATCTGCCGGATGAACTGCGGGGCGAGACCCATCGAGGGCTCGTCCAGCAGCAGCACGCGCGGCTGGGACATCAGCGCCCGCCCGATGGCGAGCATCTGCTGCTCGCCTCCGGACATCGTGCCTCCCAGCTGCTTCTTGCGCTCGTCCAGCCGCGGGAAGAGCGAGAACACGCGCTCGTACGACTCGGCGACGCCCGACTTGCTCTTCAGACCGAACGTGCCCATGTCGAGGTTCTCCAGCACCGTCATGCCGGGGAAGATCCCCCGGCCCTCGGGCGACTGCGAGATCCCCTTGACGACGCGCAGGTGCGCCTTCATCTTGGTGATGTCCTCGCCATCGAACGTGATGGATCCAGTGGACGGCTGCAGCAGTCCCGAGATCGTGCGCATGGTCGTGGTCTTGCCCGCGCCGTTCGCGCCGATCAGCGAGACGATCTCACCCTCGTCCACCGAGAAGGAGATGTCGTGGATCGCCTTGATCCGTCCGTAGTGGACCGAGACGTCCTTCAGTTCAAGCAACGTCATCTTCGGGCACTCCCAGGTAGGCGGCGATCACGCGCGGATCGTTGCGGATGGCGGCGGGCAGGTCATCGGCGATCTTCTTGCCGAACTCCAGCACCACGATGCGGTCGGTGACACCCATCACGAGCTTCATATCGTGCTCGATGAGCAGCACCGTGTAGCCCTCGTCGCGGATGGAGCGGATGAGGGCCATCAGATCCTCCTTCTCAGCCGGATTGAAGCCGGCGGCCGGCTCGTCCAGGCAGAGGAGCTTCGGATCCGTTCCGAGGGCGCGGGCGATCTCGAGGCGTCGCTGGGATCCATAGGACAGATCCCGTGAGCGCTTCTGCGCGTGCTGCGCGATCCCGACGAAGTCGAGCAGGGCCATCGCACGATCGACCGAGCTCTTCTCCTCCCGCACGTGCCTGGGCAGCCGCAGCAGAGCTCCCGGCACCGAGGTGCGGTGCCGCGCGTCCAACCCGACGACGACGTTCTCCAGAGCGGTCATCTCGCCGAAGAGGCGGATGTTCTGGAACGTGCGGGCGAAGCCCAGACGCGTGATCTGGTGCTGCTTGCGTCCCTTGACCGACTGGCCTTCGAGCAGCACGTCGCCGCTGGTGGGCTTGTAGACGCCGGTCATGGCGTTGAAGCACGTCGTCTTGCCGGCGCCGTTCGGTCCGATCAGACCGAGGATCTCACCGCGCTTGATGTCGAACGACACGTCGTCCAGAGCGGTGAGACCGCCGAAGCGGATGGTGAGGTTCTTCACCTCGACCAGCTTCTCGCCGACCTCGACCTCGATCTCGCGCTCGGACTCGGCGCCCTCGACGAGCGGCGGGTCCTCACCCGGCACGATGTCGGGCTGCGCGCCCTCGGGCATCTCGGCAGCCACCGCGTCCGTCACGGACTCCTCCGGAGCCGCGTCGGCGGGAACCTGGTTCTCGTTCGGATCGGTCATGACGCACCTCCCTCAGTGCTCGGCTTGGGCGTTCGCGTCGGTTCCGCCCTGGGGGGTTTCGGCGGCGCAATCCACTCGATCGCCTTGCGCGAGTAGGCCATCAGACGCATCTTGGCCGGGATCAGACCCTGCGAGCGGTAGATCATCAGGATCACCAGAGCGACACCGAAGATGAGGTACTTGTACTCGGCGATCGCCGTGAAGCGCAGCGGGATGTACGCCACGATCGCGCCGCCCAGGATCGCACCGACCTTGTTGCCCGTGCCGCCGAGGACGACGGCGGCGAGGAACAGGATCGAGGTCTGCACGTCGAACTTCTGGTTGTTCACGAAGCCGATCTGCCCTGCCATCAGCGCGCCGGAGAGGCCGCCGACGCTCGCGCCGATCGCGAACGCCCACACCTTGTACTTGAAGGTGGGCACGCCCATCGTCTCGGCGGCGTCCTCGTCCTCGCGGATCGCGATGAATGCGCGGCCGACGCGCGAGCGCTCGAGGTTGCCCACCAGCAGCAGCACGATGATGAGGATCGTGATGGTCAGCCAGTACCACGGTACGCCGTTCGAGTTGGAGAAGATCGGCACTCCGGAGGCGGTCTCCCCCGGCGGGCGACCGATGTTCTGGAAGCCGACCTGACCCTTCATGGCCGGGATGATCGTCGCGAGGATCCGCACGATCTCTCCGAAGCCGAGCGTCACGATCGCGAGGTAGTCTCCGCGCAGTCGAAGCGTGGGCACGCCCAGGACGACGCCGAAGATCATCGCGACGACCATGGCCGCCGGCAGCGTCCACAGGTACGGGATCTTCAGGTAGGGCGAGTCGGGGCTGGTGAACATCGCCGCGGTGTACTGGCCGACGGCGAAGAACGCGACGTAGCCGAGGTCGAGCAGACCCGCGTAGCCGACGACGACGTTCAGCCCGACCGCGACGAGCGCGTAGACCGCCATCGAGAACAGCGCGATCGACCAGTTGTTGCCCGGCGACGTGCTGAGCGGGAAGAAGTCCAGGAACGGCAACGCGTAGGCGATCGCGACCACGGGCAGCATCCATGCCCACTGCATGGGACGCGACATCTCGTTCCAGCGTTCGCGGAGCCCGCGGAACGGACCGCGACGTGCGGTGGCGATCGATTCTGTCTCGATCGTCTCTCGGGCCGACTCGGCCGTGGGCAGCGGGCGGGGCCCGTCGGATGAGGTGCTCATGCCTTGCTCCTTCCGAGCGTGGTGCCCAGGATGCCGGTCGGGCGGACCAGCAGCACGAGGACGAGGATGACGAAGGCCACGACGTCGGCCCACTGCGCATCCCCGAGGAGGATCTGCCCGTAGTTACCGACGACGCCCAGCAGGATGCCGCCGAGCAGCGCACCCCGGACGTTGCCGATGCCGCCGAGGACAGCGGCGGCGAACGCCTTGACGCCGAGGATGAACCCGCCGTTGTAGATGACACCGGAGGGCACCAGCATCACGTAGAACAGGGCCGCGGCGCCGGCGAGCAGGCCGCCGATGACGAACGTGATCACGATGGTGCGCTCCTTGGAGACGCCCATCAGGGTCGCGGTGTCCGGATCCTGCGCGACGGCGCGGATCCCGCGTCCGGTGCGACTGCGGCGGATGAACATGTCGGTGCCGACCATGAGCAGGATCGCGGCGACCACGATGATGATCTGCTGGTTGGTGATGATCGTGCCGAAGACATCGAAGACCGGCTCCGGGATGAACATCGTCACGGCGGGCTGCGCGTTCGCCCCGCCGACGAACGGCAGGAAGATGAGGTACTGGATCGCGAAGGAGACGCCGATCGCGGTGATCAGGAACGCGAGCCTCGGCGCGTTGCGTTTGCGCAGCGGTCTATAGGCCACGCGTTCCACGAGGAAGGCTGTGACCGCCGAGGCGAGCATGCCGACCACGAGCGCCAGCAGCAGATCCATGATGATCTCAGCCGGGCCGATGGTCGGCGCGCTCGGGCCGAAGCCGAGCGTGGTCAGTGTGACGACCACCCCGTATGCGCCCACGATGAAGACCTCGGAGTGGGCGAAGTTGATCAGGCTGAGCACGCCGTAGACGAGCGTGTAGCCGACCGCGATGAGGCCGTAGACGGCCCCGAAGGTGAGACCGTCGAAGGTCGCGCTCCAGAAGTTCTGGAACAGCGCATTGACGTCGAAATTGATCCATGAGTTGTCCGCGTGCACGACGGACTGGGCGAGAAGATCCAGCATTCAGGTTCGCTTCCACAGGGGGCGCTCGTGGCGCCGGGAAAGAGCAGGAGAAGAAGGGCCCCGCGACGCAGCTCGTGCGTCGCGGGGCCGGTGGATCACTTGCCGATCTGTCCGACGTAGACGATCTTGCCGCCGTCGACCTTGTAGCCGTAGACCGCGGGAGCCTGCAGCTCACCCGTGGCGTCCCACTTGTAGTGCTTGCTCAGCCCGTCCTTGTCGTAGTTCTTGACCCAGTCCTTGAGGTCTGCGCGGGTCTGCTTGCCCGCGTCGATGCCGGCCAGCAGCACGGTGGTGGCGTCGTAGCCCTCGATGGAGTAGGTGCCGGGAGCCGCGTTGGACGCGTCCTGGTACTGCTTGGCGAAGTCGGTCAGCAGTTCGCCCGGGATGCAGGGGCAGGTGAAGTACGCGTTCTTGGACGCGTCACCGGCGAGTTTGATGAACTGGTCGTCCTTCACGCCGTCGGGGCCGACGAAGGCGCCCTTGTAGCCCTTGGAGACGAGCTGCTGGTCGAACGGCGCACCCTCGGCGTAGTAGCCGGCGTAGTAGACCGCGTCGGGCTTCGCGTTCATGATCTTCGAGATCGTGGCCGAGAAGTCCTTCTGACCGGTGGTGACCTTGTCCGTGCCCACCAGTGCGGAGCCGAGCGCGTCGCTGGTCGCGGTGCCGAGGCCGATGCCGTAGTCCGAGTCGTCCTGCACCAGGTAGACCTTCTTGGCCTTCAGCGTGTCGGTGACGAACTTCGCCGCGGCGGGACCCTGCTGCGAGTCGTTGCCGAGGGCGCGGAAGAAGGTGGTCCAGCCGTTCTTGGTCAGGCCGGGGTTGGTCGCCGACGGCGTCAGGTGCACGAGGCCCTGCTGCTCGAAGATGTTGCCGGTCGCCTTGGACTCTCCGGAGAACGGCAGGCCGATGACGCCGACGATGTCGGCCTCGCCCACGGCCTGGGTCACGGGACCGGTCGCCTTGTCGGGCGTTCCCTCGGTATCGAACTTCTTGAACTGCACCTGGCAGTCGGGGTTGGCCTTGTTGTGCTGGTCGATCGCGAGCTGCACGCCGTTGAAGATGTTGATGCCGAGCTGGGCGTTTGCGCCCGTCTCCGCGCCGATGTAGGCGATCGTGGTCGTCGCCGCGCACTTGCCCTTGCCGTCACCCGCGGGCAGGACTGCGTCCTTCGGGGTGTCGACCGAGGTGACGGCGGGGACGTCGATCCCGCCTCCGTTGCTCGACGTCGGGGTTCCTCCAGCCTTGTTCGCACAACCTGCGAGCAAGAGCAGGGCCGCTGCTGCTGCGACGCCCGCGGTGAGGGCCTTCTTTCGCATCATTTTGTGATTGCCTTCCGATTCGGGTCATCGACCGCTCCTTGCGAACGTCGATGTCATCAAGGGTGTGGTGAGCGTACCTCTTTGCACGCGCTCCGCGAACGACATTAGTCCGACGGCGTCCGGAATTTCGCTCCCCCGCGACGAACGGGTATTCGGATCGTTACATGCTGTTCTCGCGACCGACACATCCACGCACGCGACGCACGCTCCGGGCGCACCTCCCCCGTGGATCCCCCGACGGCGAACGTCATCGACATCGTCGGCGAGGACCCACCGGGTAGCCTGGGAAGCCCACCCACGCTGTCGTCTGGAGTCCCGCGTGTCAGAACACACCGCCCACGCCAACATCGGAGTCGTCGGACTCGCCGTCATGGGCTCGAACCTCGCCCGCAACCTCGCGAGCCGCGAGGGCAACACCGTGGCGATCTTCAACCGCAGCTACGAGAAGACCCAGGGCGTGCTGGACGCGCACCCGGAGGCCGGCTTCATCCCCGCCTCCACCTACCAGGAGTTCGCCGACGCGCTGCAGAAGCCGCGCACCGCGATCATCATGGTCAAGGCCGGCGCCGGTACCGACGCCGTGATCGATGAGCTCGTGAAGGTGTTCGAGCCGGGCGACATCATCGTCGACGGCGGCAACGCGTACTTCCCCGACACGATCCGCCGGGAGAAGGCGGTGCGCGCCACGGGCATCAACTTCGTCGGCGCAGGCATCTCCGGCGGCGAGGAGGGTGCGCTCACCGGCCCGTCGATCATGCCGGGCGGATCCGACGAGTCCTGGGTGACGCTCGGACCGATCCTGCGCTCCATCGCGGCGATCGCCGAGGGCGAGCCCTGCGTGACCCACGTCGGCCACGACGGCGCAGGCCACTTCGTGAAGATGGTGCACAACGGCATCGAGTACGCCGACATGCAGCTCATCGCCGAGGCCTACGACCTGATCCGCCGCGGCACGGGCAAGACCCCCGCCGAAATCGCGGAGATCTTCGCCGAGTGGAACAAGGGCGAGCTCGAGAGCTACCTGATCGAGATCACCGCCGAGGTGCTCCGCCAGGTCGACGCGTCCACCGGCAAGCCGCTCGTCGACGTCATCCTCGACCAGGCCGGGGCCAAGGGCACCGGGGCCTGGACCGTGCAGACCGCACTGGCGCTGGGGGTGCCGGTCTCCGGCATCGCCGAGGCCACATTCGCCCGGTCCCTTTCCTCGCACCCCGAGCAGCGCGCCGTCGCCACCGCCCTTCCCGGTCCGGCGGAGGCCCTCACGGTGTCCGCCGACCAGGTCGACGCGTTCATCGAGGACGTGCGCCTGGCGCTGTACGCGTCGAAGATCGTGGCCTACTCGCAGGGCTTCGACGAGATCCGCGCCGGTGCGGCCGAATACGGCTGGAACATCGACCTCGGCGCGATCTCGAAGATCTGGCGCGGCGGCTGCATCATCCGCGCGCAGTTCCTGAACCGGATCGCCGACGCCTACGCGGAGACGCCGGAGCTGCCCGTCCTGATGACCGCGCCGTACTTCGCCGAGGCGCTCACCCGCGCCCAGGCCGCGTGGCGCCGCGTGGTCGTGACCGCCGCGCAGGCCGGGATCCCCGCGCCCGCATTCTCCTCGTCGCTGTCGTACTACGACGGGATCCGCGCCGACCGCCTTCCCGCCGCGCTCGTGCAGGGCCAGCGCGACTTCTTCGGCGCACACACCTACAAGCGCATCGACAAGGAAGGCACCTTCCACACCCAGTGGTCCGGCGACCGCACCGAGATCGAAGCCGTCGACACGCACTGACGCGGCCTCACCGACGAGTCGTCCCCGTCAGCGCACTCCAGAGTGTGCGCTGACAGGGACGACTCGCAAGTGGAGGGGCTTGCCTCGGAGCTCGGGTTCACATCCGCCGGGGTGAGGGTCGCGCCGCCGCGACCGTGGCGTCGACGTCGCTTCCGCGGAGGGTCGCGACGAGCCGGCTCGCGCCGAGCCGCTCCTGCAGGCGCACGTCGTCCACGATGCTCACGAGCCGTTCCTCCCGGCCGTCGTGTCTGCGCGACTCCCGACGGGGATCGCTCCGCCCCACGGCCGCGCGGGCGCACCGCCGACCTCGACCTGCACGCCCAGGATCGCGCCGTCCGCCGCGGAGGGGCTCTGCAGTCCGATGCTGGCGGTCGTGATCACCAGCAGGTCGCCGACGAGGGCGACCGCGGTCGGCCTCGTCGCGGGGAGCGCGATGGCCTCGTCGAGCGTCCCGTCGGGCGAGTAGCGGCGCACCTCTCCCGCATCCCACACCGCGACCCAGAGCATCCCCTCCCTGTCGATCGCCATGCCGTCGGGGTTCCCTCCTTCGACGGCGCACACCGTGCGGCGGTGCGACAGGTTGCCGTCCGGCGCCACATCGAACGCCTCGATGCTGCGGTGCGGAAGCGTGTCGATGTAGTACATCGTGGATCCGGTGTCGTCGAAGACGAGGCCGTTGGACACCGTGACTCCGCCGAGGCGTTCGACCGCGATCCCGCGTCCGTCGATGCTCCACAGCGCGCTGTGCGGATCCCGCGGCATCGACTGGCTCCCCACCCAGAAGCGCCCGAACGGATCGCAGGCGCCATCGTTCATGTAGTCGCCCGGCACGGCGAGGTCCGAGACGACGGGAACGATGCCGCCCTTATCCCCCACGTGCACCACGCCGCGCTCGGCGGCGACGATCCACCCCGCGCCCGCCTCGACGAGGGGCGCCGGCGCACCGATCTTCGCCCCGACGGCGAGGGATCCCGCCGGCACCAGCCTCGAGCCGTCCCAGCGCCCCCGGTGGAAGCGTCCCGTCGCCATGTCGATCCAGGCCAGACCACCGTCCCGGCCGTCCCAGCGCGGTGACTCGGCCTGAACGTATCGTTCGTCGGTGATGATCTCGACGGTTCGTGACCGGGGTGAACGCGACATCCTTGCCCTCTTTCACTGGTAGGCGATAACCGTTATGTGGCAGACTATCTCACAATATGCATACCTCTTGCGCGAAATGCGAACCGATGATGAAGCGGGGAACCGGCCGATGACTCCTACCCTCCATGGCTTGATGCCGATCCTGGCGACGCCGTTCGACGAGACGGGCGCGCTCGACCGCGCCGGACTTCGGCGTCTGGTCGAATTCGAACTCGCCTCCGGCGTCGACGGCGTGGCCGTGTTCGGGATGGCGAGCGAGGGCTTCGCACTGACGGCGGACGAACGGCGCGCGATCCTCGACGATGTCGTCTCGGTCGTCTCCGGACGCGTTCCCGTCATCGCCGGGGTCAACGGCACCTCGACGGCGACCTCGATCGAGCAGGCCCTCCTCGCCGAGGAGGGCGGCGCCGATGCGCTCATGGTGCTTCCGCCGTTCATGGTGAAGCCGGCGGCGGGCACGCTCGTCGACTTCTACGGCGATGTCGCGGGATCCACCTCCCTCTCCGTCATGGTGCAGGACGCCCCCGGCGTCACCGGCGTGACGATGACGCCGGGGCTCATCGCCGAGCTCGCCCGTCTCGATCGCGTCGACTCCGTCAAGGTCGAGGCGCCGCCGACCGCGCCCAAGGTCGGAGCCGTCATCGACGCGCTCGGCGGGGCGGACTTCGCCGTGCTCGGCGGCCAGAACGCCCAGTTCTGCCTGGAGGAGTACGCGCGCGGCGCCGTCGGCACGATGCCGGCCTGCGAGTTCCCCGACCTGCTCGGACCTGTGCTGGCCGACTTCGTCGCGGGGCGCGTCGAAGAGGCGCGCGCGGGCTTCCGTCGTATGCTCCCTCTCGTGCTGATCGGACTGCAGGGCGGCATCGCATGGGCGGTGCACAAGGAGGTCCTCGTCGCGCGCGGCATCATCGAGCACGCCACCGTGCGCTACCCGGCTGCCCGCCTCGACGCGGGCAGCCGCGCCGCGGTGCACCTCGTCCTCGAGGAGCTCGCCCTTCCCCTCCTGCCGACCGCGGTCCGCGTGTGACCAGCCGTGTGCTGCTGATCGGCGGCGGATCCGAAATCGGCATCGCGATCGCGCGCGCGTTCGCGGAGCGCGGCGACGCCGTCGTCGGCGTGGGACTGGAGCCGACCGTAGATCCGGCCTTCTCGCGCTTCCTCGTCGCCGACTGCAGCCGCCCGGAGGGCGCGGCGACGGCCGTCTCCGACGCCGCGGCCGCCCTGGGCGGCATCGACGTCGTCGTTCTCGCTGCGGCACGCATGCCCATCGACCGCGCCGACGCGACGAGCGACGAGGACTGGCACGGGGCGCTCGGGGCGACGCTCGACTCGGCGTTCTTCGTCGCCCGCGCCGCGCTGCCGCTGCTCGCCTCCGGCTCGTCGATCGTGGCGGTGACCTCGGTCAACGCCACGCTCGCGGCGCCCTCCCTGCCCGCATACGCCGCGGCCAAGGCCGGCGTCGAGGCCCTCATGCGGCAGCTCGCGCTGGACTACGGCCCCCGCGGGATCCGCGTGAACTCGGTGCAGCCCGGGGGCATCTCCGCCGCCGACACCGGCGAGACCGAAGGCTATCCGCTGGGCAGGATCGGACGCCCGGAGGAGGTCGCGTCCGTCGTCGCCTTCCTCGCATCGGAGGCGGCGTCCTTCATCACCGGCGCGACCATCCCGGTCGACGGAGGGCTCTCCATGTCTTCCCCGGCCGCGTGGCTGAAGCCGGTGCTGCGGGACCGCTGGCTCTGACGACGGTCCACTCGCATGCGAATGCCGCGCCGGAGGATCTCCGGCGCGGCATTCCTATGCGTGACTCACGAGTTGGAGTCGAGCAGCCCCTGCACTTCCTTCTTCAGGGCGTTGAGCCCGGCCTGTACGTCCACCTGGCCGGCGAGGATGGTCGCGACACCGCCACCGATCGCGGCGTCGATCTGCGCCGTCACCGCGACCCGGTCCCAGGCCGCGGCCCGGGCGTGCTCCGAAACCTGGGTGCGGAAGGTTCCCTGGAACTTGTCCGCGGCGAGGGCGGGGATCTTGTCCGCGACGCTCTTGGCGGCCGGCGCCACGGCGGAGCGCTCGTACAGCGCCGTCGCCGCCGCGACATCGGTCGCCGCATATTTGATGAACTCTCGGCTGGTGACCTCTCCCTCACCGGCCGTCGCGAACAGGCCGCTGCCCCAGGCGCGGTTGTATGACTTCTTGCCGTCCACGGTGGGGCGCGAGATCGCGCTGACGTTGTCGAGGATGTTCTGCGCCGCGCCGTTCTTCTTCAGGAAGGTCGGCACGAGCGGCGCATCGTCGTAGAGCGCCGCCCGCCCGCTCGCGAACAGGATCCGGGCGTCGCTGCGGGCGACGTTGGTCTGCGTGAGTCCCGCATCCATGAGGGACTTGTACCAGGTGATGGCCTTGACGCTCGCCGCGTCGCCGATCGTGCACTTCAGATCATCCGTGACGACCTCGCTCCCGAAGCCCCACATCCAGTGCACGGCGTCCTTCAGGTCGGGGTTCTTCGTCACGGCCGCGTACGGGATCAGCGAGGAGTCCTGGGCCTTGATCTTCTCGAGCGCCGTCGCGAACTGCTCGACGGTCATGCCGGACTTGATGCCGACGCTCTTGGCGATCTCGCCGTTCGTGGCGATGCCGATGCCCGAAGCGGTCAGCGGCAGCACGAGCAGCTTGCCGTCCTTGGTGTAGGAGTCGAGGACGCCCTGGGGGATCCCGAGGCCCTTGGCCAGCTCGGTCAGATCGGCGAGCAGGTCCATCGGCGTGAGCACCTGCCATCCGCCCGACTGGCCGACGCCGAGCAGCTTGCCGGAGCGGCCGGTGAGCGCGAGCTGGGTGGCGGCCTGGTCGTACGGGTAGATCACCGGCGCGACGGTCACTCCTGCGTCCTTGGAGAACCCGTCGATGATCCCCTGCCAGGCCGGCTTGAGCGCTTCCTCGCCGAGCGAGTTGCCGTAGAAGTTGATGGTCTTGGCCTTGGTCGCGGCATTCGCCGTGGCGCCGGGCGGCGTCGCGGCCGGAGTAGCGCAGCCGGCGAGCGCGAGGACGCCGAAAGCGGCCAGGGCGGTGCCGCCGCCGAGGAAGGCGCGACGACTCAACTGCGAGTTCGGGATGTTCATGGGCACAGCTCCTTCAGGGACAGATCGGGAATCAGGGTGTTTCGGGGACAAGCGGCTAGCCCTTCACCGCTCCGGCGGCCAGGCCGGAGACGAAGTAGCGCTGGAGGACGACGAAGATGATGACGAGCGGAAGCGAGGTGATCAGGGAGGCCGCCATGAGCGCCGGCCAATCCGCTGTGCCCTCGTGGATGAATGCCTGCGTGAGGCCGGCCGGCAGGGTCTGCTTGTCGGGACCTGCGAGCGTGAGCGCGAAGAGGAGGTCGCTCCACCCGCGCATGAAGGCGAACATCGCGGCGGTGATGAGCCCTGGCACGACGAGCGGGAAGACGATCCGGAACACGGTGGCTGTCCGGGAGAGCCCGTCGACCTTCGCGGCCTCGAGGATGTCGTCCGGGAGGCCGTCCATGATCCCCTTGAGCAGGAAGACGGTGAGCGGCAGCGTGAAGGTCGTGAACGAGAGGATCAGGGCCGCATACGTGTACAGCAGACCGGCGGAGCTCAGCATCAGATACAGCGAGATGAGCAGCAGCGCACCGGGGATCAGCTGGCCGATGAGGAACATGAACATGATCGCGTTGCGTCCGCGATAGCGGAACTTCGAGAGCGAGTAGGCCATCAGGCCGCCCACGAGCACGGCCAGCAGCGCGGTGCCGCTGGACACGATGACGCTGTTGCCGAGGTTCTTCAGGAGCGCATCGTTCTGGAAGAAGCCGATGAAGTTCTCGATCGTCGGATCCACCGGGAAGAACGGACGGTTCTGGGCGAACACGTCCTCCTTCTTCGTGAACGCGGTCGCCGCGAGCCAGTACACCGGCAGCAGGCCGAACAGGGCGAGCACGATGAGGCCCAGACGCCCGGGGACGGACAGATGAGGGCGGATGATCCCCTCGCCGACGTCGCGGTTGCGGCGCATCATTTCTCCAGTCGTCGGTTGAGGAGCAGATATCCGCTCGAGATGATCGCGAGCAGGACCAGCCACAGCGCCCCCATCGCGGAGGCCTTGCCGAGCTCGTAACTGCCGAAGGCGAGGTGGTAGAGGCTCACGGCGAGGGTCGTGGTCGAGTTGCCCGGCCCTCCGCCGGTCATGACGAAGATCGTGTCGAAGTTGCCGAAGTTGTAGATGAACTCGAGCACCGCGACGAGCGTGACGGGGCCGGCGATGTGCGGCAGCGAGATGTACCGGAAGCGCTGAGCGCGGGTCGCCCCGTCGATCGTCGCTGCCTCGATCTGCTCGCTGGGCAGGGTCTGCAGCACCGCGAGCGCGACCACCATGATCCAGGGGAAGGAGTGCCAGGTCTTCGCGATGATCACGGCGGCCATCGCTCCGACGGGGTTGCCGAGCATGCTGATCTCGGGCAGGCCGAGGAGCGTCAGGACGTGGTTCACGACGCCGTAGCTGTCGTTGAAGATCCACGCCCAGAGGAACGACACGACCACGCCGGGCAGCAGCCACGGCAGCATCAGCGCGCCCCGCAGGACGGTGCGGCCGCGCATCCGGGAGTTCAGCAGCATCGCCAGGGCGACGCCGAGGAACAGGGGGAAGACCGTTGACAGCGAGGCGAACACGAGCGTCGTTCCGAGTCTCGCCACGAACTCGTCCCAGATCAGCGCATAGTTGTCGAAGCCGACGAACGTGCGCTCCGGACGCAGCAGGGACTGGTCGTAGAGGCTGGTGCCGATGCTCGAGACGAGCGGGAAGATCGCGATCACGAGGAACAGCAGGACCGCAGGAAGTGCGATCATGAAGCCGAAGGTGCGGTCCTTCGCGCCCAGCGTGGAGCGGCGTCCCGAGCGCGGCGGCGGCACCTGCTCGCGGATCTCTGGCCGCTCGAGGGTGGCTTGTGGCATGGCATTCACTTTCCGGGTGGGGTGGACCCTGCGGTCCCCTGCACGTCGTCGTCGCAGTCGTCGACGATGACGTGCAGTCAGTCAACCACAATGCGGATGCTAAATCCACAAAATGCATAAGACACCCACATTTGCCTTGCCTGGGCTCAGCAGTCTCATTAGGATGACTGGCAACGGCTCCGCAGATGCGGTGGCCGCTGGGAGGAGAAGTCGCGATGGCATCGGAATCGGTGGGGGGCACCCAGACCGTGGAACGGGCGATGTCCCTGCTCGCCTGCTTCACGGAGGAGTCGGGTGAGCTGCGGGTCTCCGAGCTCTGCACGCTGACCGGCCTCGGGCAGTCCACCGTCTCCCGCATGATGTCGGCCCTCGACCGGATGAAGTTCGTCGTCCAGGACGGCCGGACCGGTCTGTACCGGCTCGGGCCGGCGGCGGTCGCCCTCGGCACGATCGCGCTCAACGGCTCGCCGATCTTCCGCGCGTCGCGGCAGATCGCGCAGAACCTGGCCCGCCGGATCGAGATCGGCGTGAACGTCGCCGAGCTCAGCGGTTTCACCTTCACCTACCTCTGCAACTTCGAGGGCGCGCTCGCCCCGAAGTCGTTCGCGATGGCCGGACGCACGGGGCCCCTGCACGCCACCGGCCTCGGCAAGGCCCTGCTCTCCGGCATGACGTCCGAGAAGGTCGACGAGTACTTCGAGCACTCCCCCCAGCGCTTCACCCCGCACACCATCGTCGACCGCGACGCCATGCAGGTCGCGCTCGAGGAGAGCCGCAGCCGTGGATACGCGACCGAGATCGAGGAGCTCGCCTTCGGACGCGCCTGCATCGCCGCGCCGATCCACAACAGGGCGGGCGAGATCGTCGCCGCGCTGTCGGCGAGCGGCCCCCTCTCCGTGCTCGACCTGCATGCCCCGCACCAGGAACTCGCCCTGCAGCTCATCGAGGCGGCGGACGAGATCTCGGTCGCCCTCGGATACAGCCCTTCCCGCTCCGCGAGCGCCTTCGCGGCGCTCTGACCCGCCGCCGCGATCCGATCGCGGCGCCCTGAAGCTCATCGCCGCGGCAGACGCCGTCGGCCTCTTCCCCCACGACTGTCTTCGGAGACCCTTGTGAAGATCACGCGCGTCCAGACGTTCCCTCTCTTCCTGTCGAGGGAGGATGCGGACGACTCCTATGCGGGCGACACGGGCGTCGCCCACCGCGGCTACGTCATCCGGCCGCCGTGGCGGAGCCTGTACTCCCCCGGCTACGAGACGCTCCTCGTCAAGATCGAGACCGACGAGGGGCTCGTCGGATGGGGCGAAGCCCTCGCCCCCGTCGCCCCCGAGGTGGTCGCCGCCGTGGTCGATCACCTGCTCGCCCCGCTCATCCTCGGTGAGGATCCGCGATCCGTGCGGACTCTCTGGCACCGGATGACCGAGTCCATGCGCGAGCGGGGGCATCTCACCGGACACCAGGCGGACGCCATGGCCGCCGTCGACATCGCGCTCTGGGATCTCTGGGGACACGCGACGGGCCTCTCCGTCTCCGAACTCGCGGGCGGCCGCTTTGCCGAGATCCTGCCGACCTACGTCTCCGGGATCCGCGGGAACGACGACGCCGAGCGCGTCGACAAGGCGACGGCCTTCGTCGAGGCCGGCGTGCGGCGGATCAAGCTGCATCTCGGCACCGACATCCGCACCGACCTCGCCACCTATGACGCCATCCGCGCGGTGCACCCGGATCTCGATCTCGCGCTCGACGCGCACTGGACCTACCGTCTCGGCGAGGCGAAGGCCCTGGGACGCGAACTCGACGACCGCAGGGCCTGGTTCTTCGAGGCGCCCCTGGCGCCGGAGGACGTCGAAGGCCACCGCGATCTCGCGGCGTCACTCGCCACACCGATCGCCATCGGCGAGGCGATGCGCAGCCGTTTCGAGTTCACCGACTGGCTCGCCCGCAGGGCTGTCGGGCTGACGCAGCCCGACATCGGCCGCACGGGGATCACCGAGGGGCTCGCGATCGCCGCGGTCGCCGACGCCTTCCACGCACAGGTCGCACCTCACCATTCCGCCGCCTTCGGCCTCGCCATGGCCGCGGGGGTGCACGTCGCGGCGAGCGCGACCTCGCTGCTCGCCTTCGAGTACCAGCCGTTCACGCTCCCGGTCGCCAACCTCATCCTGACCACTCCGCTCGAGGTGCGACCGGATGGAGGCTTCATCGTCCCCACCGGCCCCGGACTCGGCGTCACGGTGGACGAGGCGGCCGTCGCGCAGTTCGTCCGGCGCTGACCGCACAGCACCCGGAACAGGGGTGGACCGGAGCCGCGCTCCGGTCCGCCCCTTTCCGTCAATCCCCGACCCTCACGAATTGCGCGGCGCTGACCCGGTGGATGCTCGTGTTGCGGACCTCCAGCCGCACGACGCCGGGAGCGCCGGCGTCGTAGCGGAAGGTGCCCAGCGCGCGCCACGCGGCCGCGCCCTGGGTCTGGTCCACGATCACCTCGCTGCTGCCGCCCTGGTGCTCGACGACGTAGGCCGCTGACGTGGTGGTGGTCGGATTCGTCGGGTACCAGACCGAGACGCGGTAGAGGCCCGGCTGAGGAAGCTCCGCCTTCCAGGTCACCGTGCTGCCGACGGAGCCGGAGTCGCTGTACCGCGTGCGCGTCCCGTTCCAGCCGGAGAGACCGCTCGGATACCACTGCCCGGTCTCGAGGTATCCGGGCCAGGGAGACTGCGTGTGCACGATCACGCCTTCGTCAGCCATTCGCACCAGGACGCCGCGGCGCAGGCTCTGATCCAGCCTCGCCTCGAACCGGGTGCTCGATCCCGGAGCGATGCCCGCCCCTGCCGTCACAGTCCAGGTGTGCGTCAGGTCCGAGCGCGGCGGCACCACGACGGCCGCATCCCGCTGATCGATGGTCCAGCCGGTCGCACCGTAGAGGGCGAGCGTGCCCTGGAGCGGCGTCACGCCGGTGTTGATCACCAGGGCGGTCAGCTTCACGGTCGCACCGGGACCGCTGGCGACCTCGGTGTCCGATGCGAGGGAGACCAGGCGACGTCGATCGATCACCTCGATCGACGCGGGCCTCAGCGTGACAGGCGTCGCCCCCGGCACCGACAGGGATCCGGCCACCTGGACCTCCCCGAGCGCGGCGGACGCGGCGATCACGACCGCGGACTCCACCCGGACCGTCGTGTGCGCGGGAGCCGCGATGGCGGGCACCGTGCCGTCGAGCTGCCACCCGCTCGGCAGGGTCAGCCCGACGCTGCCGGCGATCGGCTGCGCCGTCCCGTTGCGCACCTCGATGATCAGCGGGACCCTGTCCCCTGCCGTGCCCGTGGCCTGGGCGACCACGTCTCCCGACACCTCCGTGCCGGCGCCGGCGAGTCGCGCGGGCAGGCGCAGCGTGACCTCGGCCGTGGTCGCGCCGCCGGCCGAGACCGTATAGGCGAACGTCTTCGTCGGGTCGTCCACCGGGATCGTCCATTCGTAGGGATACCCCTTGGCGGGCGCCTGCTGCGCGGCCTGTCCGCCGATCCGATAGGAGAGCGTCGCCTGCTGCTCCGTGTCGATCTGCACATACGCGTCGTACCCCTGCCCGCCCGGCCGCACCAGCAGCATCCCGCGGACGAGTCCGTAGTCGGTCGCCGGATCGGAGTCGACCTCGCGGAAGCTGTCCGGGCCGTGGTCGACGATGTCGTCGAACGGCAGCTCCGGCCGCTGAACCGCGACGTTGCGGACGACCAGGGCGAGCAGCCCGTGCCCGGGGACGGTGACCGTGACGCGCGCGTCGACCGCCGCCTGGGAGGAGCGGCTGCCGTCCGCGGCGACCACCTCGACCGCGGGCGCGGCGGTGCGGGGCAGTCCGGTCAGATCTCCGGCGAGGTCGACGACGACCTGCTGGGCGTCGGACGCCGAGTTCGTGAGGCTGATGTAGAGCGCGCCGTTGCCCACCCCGGCGATCCAGTTGACCAGCGGGTTGTCCAGCACGATCAGGCCCGCCGGGAAGTAGGGCCAGACCCCACCCTCGCCGAAGAACGAGCCGGGCGCGTGACCGTATGCGAAGAACTTGAAGTAGGCGAAGTCCGCCTCGAAGACGTGCGGGAACTCGATGCTGCCGGAGCTCCGGTAGAAACTCTCGCTGATCAGGTAGTCCATGGCGAGACCCAGCTGCGCAGGCGCGTGATGGAAGTAGTACCCGGTGATCCCGACGGGACCGCTCGTGGCGAAGTCCGGCTTCATCTGCGCGACCTGGAATTGCCGGCCATAGTAGCCGGGATAGGTCGTGAATCTGCCGATCACCATGTTGTGCGCGACGTCGGCCAGCAGCGCGTCGCCGGTGTGATGGGCGAGGCGCAGCAGCGCTCCTGCCCAGCAGGGGTTGAAGACGTATCCGCCGCCGGGATCGGTCACGGCGCTCACCCCGAGCTTGAACGACGAGAGCGCCTCGAAGGTGAGGCCGGACGGCGAGACGCACCAGGCCGGAACCGTCTCTGTCGCCACGCCCGTGACCGGGTACGGCGGCAACGATGAGCGGGTCTCCCAGTCGTACTGCTGCGTGATCACGTGACCCTCGGGAACCGTGACGGTCTGGTCCGGCACGGGCCGCACGGCGGTCTGCGTGATGAACCGCTGCACCTCCCGGTGCGCTCCCTCCAGGAAGACCGCCTCCCCTGTGACCTCGAACAGCTCGAGCAGGTCGACCCAGTACTTGGAGAAGCTGTAGGCGAAGCCGCCGGGCGGCTGGCCGTTGCCACGGTAGGGCGTGAGGATCTGCTCCTGCACGTAGCGGCGACCGATCAGGGTCGCCTCCGCCAGATACGCGGAATCCCCTGTGGCCCGGTAGGTGGCCAGCGGCACGGAGAAGGGCGCACGGCTCTGCCCGACGACACCCGACTTCGTGGCCTGCACGGCGAGCCGCTGGATCCCCGCGTTGCGGCCGTGGGTGAGCTGGTACAGGGCGGTCAGATTCACCGCGTCCGTGGGAACGCGGCCGAGACGGTACTGCGTGGTGTCGTTGTAGACGGGACTGCCGATCACCGGCGAGTGCCCGATCCCCTTGCGCGACACCTGATACTCGATCAGCGGCCGGGCGCGGCGATCGTACAGCGTGCCGCCTGTCGTGCCGGTGAGGTAGTGCGCCGAGAGGACCACGCCGCTCGCCGCCGTCCGGACTGCATCCTCGTTCTCGACGTCGACGAACCCCTTGGCTCGGTTCCACCACCCCGAGAACGAGGGGATGTAGTCCACGGCGTCGTCGCCCGCCGGCTCGACCGCGATCAGATCGGCCATGGCGTGCACGGCATCGGTCAGGGAGCGATCGTAGACGTTGCTCCGATACGCCGTCAGCCCGTATTCGCCGCGGCACAGCGCGGTGTATGCGTCGTACAGAGCGCCCGCCTGGGCAGCCAGGCCGAATGCGAAGCCGCGCTCCTCCCCTGCCGCCATCGCCGTGCGGAGGCCGGGTTGTGGCGAGTACATGCAGGGAACGAGGTCGAGACTGTCGTTGCGCAGGCTCATGCCGTACGGCTGGCGGTCCGACATGAGCTGCCGCTCGTGCACGAACTCCGCGACCTCGGCCGGCAGGTAGACGCCGGATGTGACGGGCGTGCCACCCACGGCGTACTGCGTGAGCGCCATCGGGGCGAACAGCTCCCACGCCCCGAGCGGGGCCGAGCCGTCGAGGACGGACAGCGCATGCTGGTACGACCCGCACAGCACCTCGTCGATATCGTCGAGCGACCGGGCATCCTGGCTCTGGTAGCCGACGAGGTAGTCCCCGGCGTTCTTCGCCGTCAGCACGTGGTGGGCTTCCGGATTGTCGCCCTCCAGGCGCCAGCGCACCACGAGCTCGATGTCGTCGGTGCTGGTGCGCAGCTCGATCGCCTGCGGGCCGAGGATCTGGAAGGAGGTGAATCCCAGCCAGCTCGGCGCCAGCGGGCCGTAGAGCTCCGGCGCGCTGCCGGACGGCAGCGCGCCCTTCAGCACCACCCATTGCTCGTCGAACCGGTGGGCGGGATCCGTCACGGCGAGCCATCCGCCCTCGTGCACGATCTCGAGATCGCGGACGATCGTCGCCCCTCCGTCCCACGTCGCCTGGAAGAAGGTCATCCGGTGGTTCGTCCCGACCAGCTGCGCGACCTGGGTCACCGCCAGGTTCGGCTTGTCGAGCCGCCGCAGGGCGTCGGCGTAGGCGCCGATCGCCGTGGGGAGCTCGGTGGCCGCGGCCGAGCCTCCGGCGGTCTGTGCGCCGAGGACCGGCGGGAGGACGCCCGCGATCACCAGCATGCGCAGCACGGATCGACGGCTCCACTGCAGGGAGCCATCATCATCTCTCGCGTTCTTCCTTGCAATCATGATGCATATATTGCAATTCGTATGCGAGGATGTCAATGGATCGTCCTGTATGCGCCTGAACGCTGTCTGCGCGGCAGGATCGAGGAGGAGTGGAACCGGTGAGGAGTCAGTCGTTGCCCGACGCAAGACCCGAAGAACTGACCGAGTACTCACTCGGAGCGCTGCTCGTACCTCCGCCGGATCTACCGGAGCCGGACGACTTCGACCGCTTCTGGCAGTCGACCTTCGAGGAGTTCGGCACCGGCACGGTCGGATGGCGGACCACTCGTGAGCGGGAAGCCACGCCGACCCATCACGTGACACAGATCCGCTTCCAATCCTCGGCCGGCGAGCCGGCCACCGCGTTCGTCATGGTCCCGCACGCGACGACCGGCATCCGGCGCGGGCTCGTGGTCGGACACGGCTACGGCGGACGCTCGGCACCCGATATCGAGCGCGTGCCCGCGGACACGGCCGCGATCTTCCCCTGCGCGCCGGGGACCAACGCGGATGCACCCAGCCGCTTCCCGGCGCTCCCCGCGGAGCACGTGCTCGCGGGCATCGCCGATCGAGACACCTACTCGCTCCGCTTCGCCGCCGCGGATATCTGGCGTGCGGCGAGCGTGCTGCTGGACATCGCCGCCCCGGCTGCGGACGCTCTCGACTTCAGTGGCAGCAGCTTCGGCGGCGGGATCGGCGCGATGGCGCTTCCTTGGGACGCGCGCTTCCGCCGTGCAGCACTGGACGTCCCCAGCTTCGGCGCGCACGCGATCCGACTCACCCGGCGCTGCACCGGGAGCGGTGAGGCCGTCCGGACGCATCTCCGCACGCACCCCGAGGTACGCTCCACGCTCGATTATCACGACGCGGCGACCGCGGCCCGCCGCATTCGCATTCCCGTGCACGTCGGCGCCGCCCTGCTCGACCCGGCCGTCGATCCACGGGGACAGTTCGCGGTCTACCATGCACTCGCCGGGCCGCGGCGCCTGACGGTGCGGGCCAACGGCCACATCGACGGCCCGGAAGGCCGGCTCGCCGATGCCCTGGCGCTGCAGGCGGCGATCGACTTCCTGGCGCTGCCCGCCGACCAGCTGCAGGCTCCGGTGGGTGTCACACCTCGGTGAGGCGGCCGTTCTTGAGTCGCAGGCGGCGGTGCGCGCGCTTCGCCACCGCCGAGTCGTGCGTGACCACGATGAGAGTGAGCCCCTCGGCGCAGAGCGCCTCGAGGAGCACGAGGATCTCGTCCCGCATCTCCTCGTCGAGGTTGCCGGTGGGCTCGTCGGCGAGCAGCACACGCGGCTTCTTCACGATCGCTCTGGCGATCGCCACGCGCTGCTGCTGACCACCGCTCAGCTCGCCGGGCAGATGATCGCCGCGGTCAGCCAGGCCCACGTGCGCGAGCGCCTCATCCACGCGAGCACGACGTTCCTCAGCCGGGATCGTGAGCGGCACGAGCGCCATCGCGACGTTCTCCCGCGCCGTGAGCGTGGGGATCAGGTTGAACCCTTGGAACACGAACCCGATCTCCTCGGCGCGCAGCCTGCCGAGCTCGCGATTCGACGCGGTGGACAGTTCTGTGCCGCCCAGCACCAGCGACCCGCCGGAGGGGCGGTCCAGTGCGCCGAGCAGCTGCAGCAGCGTGGACTTCCCTCCGCCGGTCGGGCCCTGGATGGTCACGAATTCGCCCGCCCTGATCTCGGCGGTCGCGCCGGTCAGCGCCGCGACCGTGCGTCCCTTCGTCCGGTAGGTGCGGGTGACGTCGATCAGGCGGTACAGCGCCTGCGGCTCGATCTCGATCTCAGTGATGCTCATGATGTCGTCTCTCCTGTTCGGGTTGCTGATGTCACGCGGCGGATCGGAGCGCTTCGGCCGGGCTCAGCCTCGCGGCCCGCCATCCGCCGATCGCACCGGCGACGAGGCCGCCGAGGATCGCCAGGCCGACAGCCGCGACGAGGATCCCCACGCTGAGGGGCGCATGCAGCACGACCGCCTGCGCGGCCTGGCCGAGCCCGCGGAAACCCTCGCCTCCTCCCGCACCGGGGAAACCTCCGCTCCCCGCGCCGGCTGCGGCCTGCCCGCCCCTGGCTGCCCCATCGCCACGCGCGAACCCGGCGGCCGACGCGCCGGAGATCGTGGGCTGTACGAGGTTCACGACGAGGATCCCGACCAGACCGAGCACGAGTCCGGCTGCCCCTCCGATAAGGCCCTGGACCAGCGACTCCCCGGCGACCTGGCGCACGATCCGTCCGTTCGACCACCCGATCGCCTTGAGCGTGCCGAACTCCCGCGTGCGGCGCGTGACGCCGGAGAGCGTGAACAGCACCGCGAGCAGCACGGCGACTGCGAGCACGATGAGGGACAGCCAGGTGCCGAGGCCCTCGATCATGCCGGCGGCGCTGGCGAGGGAACCGGAGACGGTGGAGGCGAGATCCGCCTGCGAGCTCACTGTCGCGGTCGGGAGGGCCTTGGCGAGTGCAGTCTGCACGGCGGCGATGTCGGACGCGGAGGCCGCCTTGACGTAGACCGTGGACACCACGTCGCCGGTGCCGGCGATCTTCTGGGCGGTGTCCAGCGGCAGGTAGACGTTCGCCGCGGTATCGGCGGAATCGGACGACGAGGCCACGATCCCGACGATCTTCACCGTGGATCCGCCGACGTCGATCGTGCCGCCGACACTCAGGCTCTTCGAGGTGGCGTAGGTGCTGTCCACCACGGCGACCAGCTGCCCCGCGTCGGCGCCGTCGAGCCCGCGCCCCGACGAGACCTTCACCGATGAGAGCGGCCCCACCGACGTGCCCGCGGCGGGGTCGACGCCCAGGACCGTGAACGAGTTGAGACCGAAGTTGCCGCCGCCGAATCGCGGCCGCTCGCCGGTGCCGCCCTCCCCTGTCTGACCGGTGCCGTTCTGCCCGGTGTCGGCCTGACCGGTGCCGGTTCCGTCCTGCGTCCTCTGCTGGGCGATCTGCCCGTCGAACGTGAGGTTGGTCAGGCTGAGCGCTCCCGTGGCCGCCGCGACACCGGATGTGCTCGAGATCGTCTTCACTCCGGCCGCGTCGATCGTGCCGCGCGCCGGAGAAGCGCGCAGCACCGAGGTCTTCAGCGTGGTGCTGCCGTCGCTCGCCGCGGCGCCGCCGCCCGCCCCGAAGTCGAAGCGCTGCCCGGTGTCGCTGCCGCGCTCAGCGGGTGCACCGGTGACTGTGAGATCAGTGCCCACCCCGTAGACCCGCGCAAGCGCCTGCGTCTGCGCGTCGCGCACGCCGGCCGCCAGCGCGTTGACGACGATGACCAGGGCGATCGCGATCGCGAGCCCCACCGCGACGATCATCGTCTGCTTCTTCCGCCCGGCCAGTTCCCGGCGCAGATACGTCCCGTACATGCTTCTCCTTCGGTCACGCTCGTGCTGGTGACGCTAGGAGCCTGGTCTGGGGCGGATTGATGGCGCGGCTATGCGCGCGCTAAGCACGCCGCGGGCGCCGAGGCCGACGGCGGGACCGTCAGTCCGCCGGCGGGATGTTGTGATTGCCTGCGAACACGTTCTGCGGATCCCACTGCGCCTTTAGCACGCGCAGACGCGTCCATGTCTCCGGGGTGTAGAACACGCGGAGATCGGGGTTGGACGCTGGATCCGCGAAGTTCGTGTACGCGGAGATCCGGCCCTGCGCGATGGCAGCCAGCTCGGACCGCACCGCTTCGCGCTCCGCATCGTCGAGCATGCCGGGGATGTCGAAGGCGACCGCCATCACGAACCAGGTGGCGGAGCGGGCAGGGAACGCCGTCGTCTCCTCTGCGACATCGCCGAACGCCCCGCCCAGCGAGCGCAGGAACACGACCGACACCGCGTGAGCGCGCCGGAAGGCCACCAGTCGCTCGATGAGGTCGTCGTCGAGCACGGTGAACAGCCCGTTCATCGACAGCATCGGCGGTGTGGGCTCATCGACGTCGTGCGGCATGGTGTTCAGCGCATCGCCGTAAGCCGTGCGGACGACCTCTCCGCGGACGCCGTCGACGGCGACGATCGGCCGCAGGGCTTCGTCGAGCGCCTCCTGATCGGTGCCTGCCCAGGTCACGGCCAGTCGTGCGCCCGCGGGGGCGCTCGGATCCATCGCCGGGACGTCCATATACGTCACCGTGAGCGCCCGCGGAGCGGACTCGAGGGCATCGCGCATCGTCCGCAGCAGCGCGGTCTGGTCCCCGTCGACGGCCAGCTCGCCCGCCAGGACGCCGTCGAGCGGCGCCGCGGCGAAGTCGAGCCGCGTCACCACACCGAAGTTCCCGCCCCCGCCGCGGATGGCCCAGAACAGATCGGCGTTCTCGGAGGCCGAGACCTCGCGCACCACTCCATCCGCCGTCACGAGCTGCGCCCCGCGGAGCTGATCGATCGCGAGACCTCGGTCGCGCACCAGCAGGCCGATGCCCCCGCCGACGATCAGCCCGCCCACCCCGACGCTGGCAGTGTCGCCCGAGCTGATGGCGACTCCGTGCGGCGAGAGCGCCGCTGCGACCTCGCCCCACAACGCGCCGGCGCCGACCCGGACCATCCTGCCCTCGCCGGAATCCTCCCCGATCTCGATCGAGGACAACTTCCGCAGATCGATGGTGAGTCCCGCGGGCCGGGGCTTCCAGAACCCATGGCCCCCGGTGCGCACGGTCAGTCCCCTGCCCTCGTCGACCGCACGGCGCACCGCGGTGGCGACTCCTTCGGCATCGGCAGGATGCAGGATCTCGGGCTGGTCCGCGGCGGCGGAGGACGATGCGCTGAGTGAGCTCATGCCTGCGACGCTACGCGGCGGATACGACATTCCAAAGCTCATAGGCGGCTCATAGGAAATTGAGGAGAATGGATCCCATGAACGATCACGCCACTGAGCTGCGCCGCCCCGATGGCTCTCCCCTGCGGATCCTCGCGGTCGACGACGAGCCGATGCTCACCGACCTCCTCGCCATGGCCCTGCGGATGGAGGGCTGGGAGGTGCGCACCGCCGGATCAGGACTCGAAGCACTCCAGGTCGCCCGCGACTTCGGCCCCGACGCGCTGGTCCTCGACGTCATGATGCCCGACCTGGACGGGCTCGGCGTCCTCAAACGCCTGCGCGAGCAGGGCAACATGGTGCCCGTCGTGTTCCTCACCGCCAAGGACGCGGTGAGCGACCGGATCGCAGGGCTCACCGCCGGCGGCGACGACTACGTCACCAAGCCGTTCAGTCTGGAGGAGGTCGTCGCGCGGCTGCGCGCGGTGATCCGCCGCTCGGGCGGCGCGACCACCGATGCCAGCGACTCCATCCTCCAGGTCGGCGACCTCACGCTCAACGAGGACAGCCACGAGGTCGTCCGCGGCGGCGACGAGATCGAGCTCACGGCCACCGAGTTCGAGCTGCTGCGCTTCTTGATGCGCAACGAGCGCCGCGTGCTGTCCAAGGCGCAGATCCTGGATCGGGTGTGGAGCTACGACTTCGGCGGACGCTCCAGCGTCGTCGAGCTGTACATCTCGTACTTGCGCAAGAAGCTGGACGCAGGACGCGAGGTGGCGCTGATCCACACCGTGCGCGGCGTCGGCTACATGATCAAGGCGCCGCAGCCGCAGCAGTAGGCAAGGCACCGCAGCGACAGGACCGACTGCCCCGCGCATGAAGAAGGCACACCCTCGATGAATCCGTTCCGCACCCGGCCCCGTGGTCCGCTGTCCCTGCAGACACGGCTGATGGCGGCGGTGACCGGGTTCGTCTCGCTCATCCTCGTGGTGATCGCGATCACGACGAGCGTCGTGCTCGGGAACGTGCTCAACGGCCGACTGCAGGATGAACTGGCGACGACCGCGAAGAGCATCGGCGGCATCGCCCGGCAGCCGGCCGTGATCGGCCATTTCGTGCCCGATGCCGCAGACCTCGTGGTCGGGCCGACGGGGGTCCCCAACGGCACGCTCGTCATCGTGGTCTCGCAGAGCGGGTCAGCGACAGGCACGGTGGTCACGTCCGATCGGGTCGCCCAGGACCTCACCGCCCTGCAGATCCATCAGGTCGTCACCGCGCTCTCGGAGGGACGCTACGCGGAGGATCTCTCCCAGCTCGGCGACTATCAGTTCGTGCATCAGCCCGTGCCGGCTACGGGCCCCACCCAGTTCGAGGTGATCACGGGCCTGCCCCGCGCGTCCACGGAAGCGCAGATCACGACGCTGTTCTCGATGATCGCGCTCACCACGATCGGCGGATTGATCCTGCTGGCGCTGTCCACCGCGATCACGATCCGGGTCGCGCTGCGGCCTCTGCGCGAGGTCGCCGCGACCGCGAACAGGGTCGCCAACCTGCCGCTGGACCGCGGTGACGTGTCGATCACGGAGCGCGTGCCCGCCGCGGAAGCCGATCCGCGCACCGAGACCGGACTCGTCGGATCTGCGCTGAACACCCTCCTCGACCACGTCGACGCCTCGCTCGCGGTGCGTCAACGCAACGAGGAGCGGATGCGGCAGTTCGTCGCGGACGCGAGCCACGAGCTGCGCACGCCGTTGTCCTCGATCCGCGGGTACTCGGAGCTGTCGCTGCGCGCGCTGTCGAAATCGGATGCACCAGAGGATCCCGCCACCGCCTCCGCCCACACCGCCCTGGAGCGCATCCAGGCGCAGTCGCTGCGGATGACGAGCCTGGTCGAGGACCTGCTGCTCCTCGCCCGCCTCGAAGAAGGCAGGGAGCTCTCCCTCTCCACCGTCGACCTCTCCCGGCTCGCGATCGAGGGCGTCGAGGATGCCCGGCCCACCGCACCGGACCACGAGTGGGCGATCGACGTGCCGGAGGAACCCGTCGAGCTCATCGGCGACACCGGACGGCTGCAGCAGGTCGTCACGAACCTGCTCGCGAACGCGCGCACGCATACCCCGGCCGGCACGCACATCACGATCGAGGTGGCGGAGGAGACGTCCGAGGTCGTGCTCCGAGTCCGCGACGACGGACCCGGCATCGACCCCGCGGTGCGCGATGAACTGTTCAGCCGCTTCGCACGCGGTGATCGCTCCCGCAACCGGGCCACCGGCGGATCCGGCCTCGGACTGTCGATCACGAAGGCGATCATCGACGGCCACGGCGGCACGATCTCGGTCCAGAGCGAACCGGGCGCGACGGTGTTCACGGTGCGTCTGCCGAAGGTCCCGCAGCCGGCATCCACGGCCGCAGCGGGCAGCCACCAGATCGGGCGCACTCTCGGCGGACGCTGAGCCGAGCGGCTCCTCGACTCGTCGGACGCTACGTGCCGGACGGGTCCGGCCCGGTCCCTCCGGGCTCAGTACCCTGCGAAGGCGTCGGTCGTCACATGGCGGGCGCCGCGCAGCGCGGGGGCGAGCTGCGCGATGAGCCGCGGCGGACCGGACACATAGGCATGCCGGTGCGCCAGATCCGGCACCAGGGTCCGCAGCAGCGCCGCATCCAGCCGCGCCCCGCCGGCCCATTCCGCACCCGACGGCAAGCCGCCGGGGTCGTCGGGCGTGACCACCACGATCCGCGCACCGAACCCGCCGAGCTCCTGCAGGTACGCGCACTCCACAGCCGAGGAGGCGACGAGCACGAGCACGGCGTCCGCCCTCTGCTGCGCGCCGAGCTGCGCCACGAACGGCGTCACGCCGATGCCGGCGGCGATGAGCAGCACAGGGGCGTCACCGGCGGGCAGCACGAAATCGCCCCACACGCCGGTGGCGGTGAGCACATCGTCCGGCTGCACGGCGGCGAGAGCGCGCTTGTAGCTCGAGCCCGGCTCCGCCTCGCGGTACGCGATGCGGACGTACGGCAGCTCGGCCGGCTTGGAGACGATGCTGAACTCGCGGCGCGTGCCCCGGCTGTCCGGACGGCGATGCGGCACCTGCAGCTCCAGGTACTGCCCCGGTGCGAACCGGAACGGGCGCCGCACCCGGAAGGTCAGCTCGTGCACGGTGGGCGTGACCGCGCGCCGGCGCACGAGCGAGAGCCGGATCCCGGCACGGGCGACGAGCACCGCCGCGAGGAGGTTGCCGACCAGCAACGCGCGCTCCTGACCGAGCGTGATGATCCCGAGGCTGATCGGCCAGCCGGCGAGCGCTCCCACGACCGTCGCGACCGACAGCTGCTGCCACCGACGAGACGGCAGGGTCAGCGGCTCGGAGAGCATGAAGGCGCCCAGGAACAGCACCGGCGACTGCAGCAGCACCGACGTCGCCAGCGCTCCGGGCTCGACCGCGAGCCCGGAGGCCGCGGACTGCACGGAGAGCCGCACGATCGACACGCCCGCGTACACGACGACGAAGAGCAGCACGACCCGGATCCGCTCGGTGCGCCACAGCACGAGCAGTCCGAGCACGATCACGGGGATCGCCATCGCCGGAGTTCCGACCCACCAGGCTGAGAATCCGAGGCCGGTGACCGTGAGCACCGTCGCGCCGACGGCCGCCGGATTGAACAGGTGCCTCCCCCGCCACACCAGCAGGTACTTGGAGGCTGCCGCGATCACGCCCGCGAGCGCGATACCGCCGACCTGGTCGGGGTTCGCGCCCGGCTGCACGACAAACAGCAGGATGAGCGCGGTGATCAACGACGACTCGACACGACGCGGGGCCCGCACCAGCGCCTGGCCGACCGCGTCCGCGCAGAGGGTCGCCAGCATCAGCAGCGCCAGCGTGGCGAGGACGTCGAGCGGCGTGGAGGAGATCGCGCCGACCGCCGACAGGATCACGGCGATCGCGGCGAGCACCAGCAGCGCGTACAGCGTGAGCCGATACATCGACAGCCGCCCGAGCTGCGCGACCACGCGCTGCCGCGCGCCGATCAGCATCGCCATCACACGAACACCTCCATCCGATCCCCCGCCGACCATTCGACCGCTCCATCCGTGGTCATCCGCACCCATTCCACACCGCACCGAGCGGCGAACTCGGCACCGCCGTCGAAGAACAGCGCCGTGGCGACCGCATCCGCGACCATCGCGTGGGCGGCGATGACCCAGGTCGCAGCGTAGGTGCGCACCGGTTCCCCGGTTCGCGCATCCAGCACGTGGTGCAGCCCACCGCGCTCCCCCGGCCACGCCCGTCTGTTCACCGCGGACCCGCACAGGGCCGCGTCCGAGATCGTGGCGACGCCGATCGCGCTCGTGGCGTCGAACGGATGCTCCAGCCCCACGCGGATCGACGCGCCGCTCACCCGCAGGTCGCCCCCGGCGTCGGTCAGGCGTTCGACATGCCCGAGGGTTCCGAGCAGGTCGTGCACGACGTCGACGATCCGGCCCTTGCCGATCGCACCGACATCGATGAGGTCGGGTTCGCGAAGCTCGAGGGCGCCATCGTCCCACGCGAGCCGGTCCGTCCAGTCCACGGGGGCCGGTCGCGCGCCCCGGTCACGGAACGAGTACGCGGCGTCGTAGCCGCGCGACGCTAGGCTGTCTCCGATGAGGGGCTGGACGGCGCCGTCCGTCGCCAGCGACAGCTCCCGGTACAGATCGAGCATCGCCGCCGCATCCGGTGGCGCCGGCACCTCCTGAGGTTCCTCGGCGAGGGCCGTGACGAGCGAGTCGACGCGAAAGCGCGACCAGGTGTGGTCGAAGTCGTCGATCGTCTCGCGCACGGCATCGCGCTCGCCTTCGGGAAGAGGATCCGCCGTGCCGATCTCCCAGGTCGTCCCGATCGCGTCGAAACGCCAGATGTCCATCAGCGTGCGTCCCCCGCGCGCAGTAGTCGACGGTCCGAGGGCGGGAAGGAGCACACCGCCGGCACGGGCCGGGTTCCCACCCCTAGCCCTTGGCTTCGGTGCGGATGGTGGCCAGCGCCTGGTTGAAACCCTTGCTGGTCAGTGAGGATCCGGAGACCCGGCTGACGGAGATGTCGTCGAGCTTCTTGCCGACGACCTGTGCGGCGATCCCGCCGATGAACTGCGACTGGTAGTGCTTCGTCTCCGACGCCTGGGGGTCGCCGGTGACCTCGACCTTCGTGACCGTGTCCTGGGCGACCGTGAGGGCGACCGTGATCTTCTCCACCGTCTCCGGGGTCTGATACGAGCCGTCGGCCGTGTACGTGCCGTCCTTGTACGTCGAGCCGGAATCGGCCGCGGACGCGGTGCTCGGCGCGGACGGTGCAGCATCCGCGCTCGTCTGCGGCGCGGGCGTCTCCGTCGTGGTCTCCGCGGAGGACGACTCGGCCGCGCATCCCGCCAGCAGGAGCGTTCCTGCGATGCCGACGAGAGCGGATCCGTGACGTACCGAAGGAGAGAGCTTCATGGGATCCAGCTTCCGCAACCCTCCTATGCGTCGCCTTTGAGATGACGCTGTGCCTCGTGAAGCCCCGGATCACCGTGCGCGAGCGCATTCTCCCGGGACGGACGAGAGGCCGGCCGATTCCGGCCGGCCTCTCGTGGCCGATGTCAGGCGGCGCCGTCGAACATGCTCGTGACGGACCCGTCCTCGAAGACCTGACGGATCGCGGTCGCCAGCAGCGGCGCGATCGGCAGGATGCGCAGGCCCGGGAACCGTCGCGACGCGGACAGCGGGATCGTGTCGGTGACGACGACCTCATCGATCGCGGAGTCCTGCAGGCGCTCGCTGGCCGGATCCGAGAAGATCGCGTGGGTCGCGGCGACGATCACCTTGCGGGCGCCGTTGGCCTTGAGCGCCTGGGCCGCCTTGACGATCGTGCCGCCGGTGTCGATCATGTCGTCGACGAGGAGACAGGTGCGCCCGTCCACGGTGCCGACGATCTCGTGCACGGAGACCTGGTTGGCGACCATGGGGTCGCGGCGCTTGTGGATGATCGCGAGCGGGGCGTCGAGGCTGTCCGACCAGGTGTCGGCGACGCGCACGCGGCCCATATCCGGCGAGACGATGGTGAGCGTGGCGCGGTCCTCGGCCGTGAGCGTCTCCTCGAAGTGCTGGAGGAGGACGGGCTTGGCGAAGAGGTGGTCGACAGGGCCGTCGAAGAAGCCCTGGATCTGCGCCGCGTGCAGGTCGACGCTCATGACGCGGTCGGCACCGGCGACCTTGAGCATGTCGGCGACGAGGCGGGCCGAGATCGGCTCACGGCCGCGACCCTTCTTGTCCTGACGTGCGTACGGGTAGTACGGCGCGACGACGGTGATGCGCTTGGCCGACGCGCGCTTGGCGGCGTCGAGCATGATGAGCGTCTCCATGAGCCACTCGTTGATCGGCTCACCGAAGGACTGGATGATGAACAGGTCGCAGCCGCGGATCGACACCTCGAAGCGGGCGTAGAGCTCACCGGAGGCGAAGGTGCGGTGTTCGACCGGTGCGATCTCGGTGCCGAGCGCTGCGGCGACCGCCGAGACCAGCTCGGGATGCGAGCGACCTCCGGCGACGACGAGTCGCTTCTTGGTCTTGGCGACCAGTCCTGGCGCGATGTCGTTCTCGCGATCCAGCTCGACCGTCGTGTTCTTCTTGCGCCCCATCGGACCCGCCTATTCCGCCGAATCGGCACGCGCCGCGTCTGCGGCGGCCGTGCCTGCCCTGTTCTTCTCGACCCACCCCTCGATGTTGCGCTGGGGTGCGACACTCATGGCGAGTGCACCGGCGGGGACGTCCTTGCGGACGACGGCGCCGGCGCCGGTCTTCGCGCCGGCACCCAGCCTAACGGGCGCGACGAGCACCGTGTGCGAGCCGGTGTGCACCTCGTCCCCGATCTCGGTGCGGTGCTTGTTCACATCGTCGTAGTTCGCCGTGATCGTCGACGCCCCGAGGTTCACGCCGCGGCCGACCGTGGCATCGCCGACGTACGAGAGATGCGGCACCTTCGAACCGTCGCCGATCTGCGCGTTCTTGGTCTCGACATAGGCGCCGATCTTGCCCTCCGCACCGAGCGTGGTGCCCGCGCGCAGGAACGAGAACGGGCCGACGGTCGCGCCGGCGCCGATCACGGCGAGCGTCGCCTCGGAGCGGCGCACGGTCGCGTCCTCCCCGACCTCGGTGCTGACGAGTGTGGTGTCGGGGCCGATGATCGCGCCGCTCGCCACCGTGCTCGCGCGCAGGATGTGCGTGTTGGGCAGGATCGTGACATCGGGAGCCAGTGTGACGTCGTCGTCGATCCAGGTCGTCGCCGGATCCTGGATCGTGACGCCCTCGCGCTGCCAGCGGCGCACGATGCGGTCGTTCAGAGTGCGCGCGGCTTCGGCGAGCTGAATCCGGTCGTTGATGCCGAACGTGGCGGCCGTGTCTGCGGCGATCTCGACGGCCACCTTCTCATCGCGCTCGCGCAGCAGTCCGATCACCGTGGTCAGGTACATCTCGCCCTGAGTGTTATCGGTGGTGACCTTCGCGAGCTCGGCGCGGAGCAGATCCGCACGGAACACGTACACGCCGGCGTTGATCTCGCGCGTGGCCTTCTCCGCCTCATCCGCGTCCTTCTGCTCGACGATGCGGGCGACATCGCCGGCGGCGTCGCGGATGATGCGGCCGTAGCCGTTCGGGTCGTCGACGATCGCGCTCAGCACGGTCGCCGCGGCCGCAGCGGCGCGGTGCCCGTCGATGAGCCCCTGCAGCGTCGCCGTCTCGAGCAGCGGCACGTCACCGGAGAGCACGAGCACGTCGCCGTCGAAGCCCGCGGGCAACGCATCGAGGGCGACCTGCACGGCACGCCCAGTGCCGGGGATCTCGTCCTGGTCGACGATGACGGCCTCGGGGTGCTCCGCGGCCAGCGCCTCGACCACCTGGTCGCGCTCATGGCGCACGACCACCTCGATCGTGTCCGCTCCCAGCCGCGAGGCCGTGGCGAGCACGTGGCCGACCAGCGTCCGTCCGGCGATCGGATGCAGCACCTTCGGGAGGCGGGACTTCATGCGCGTGCCCTGGCCTGCGGCGAGGACGACGATGGCGAGTGCGTTCTGCGTCATGCTCCGCCGCCAGGATTCGAACCTGGACCCCACAGCTCCAAAGGCTGGGGTGCTGCCGTTACACCACGGCGGACCGCGGTCGCCGGGCGCCCGCTTCTCAATTCTGCCATGCGCCGTCTGCGTGATCCGGCCGGAACCCGTCGGCAACATCCTCGCAATGTCGTTGCGGGACGCTTGGGGTCATGACGATCCGCATCGCTCGCATGCACGCTGCGACGCCCGACCTCGAGGCGTTCCTGAGCGACCATCTCCGCGACATGCAGGCGACCGCACCGCCGGAGAGCCGGCATGCCCTGGACATCTCGCGCCTGCTCTCGCCGCGCGTGCGCCTGTTCGCCGCGACGGTGGACGGCGCGCTGGTCGGCACCGGGGCGCTCGCCGAGCTCGAGCCGGGTCACGAGGAGCTGAAGTCCATGCGCACCTCGCCCAGGATGCGCGGCCGGGGTGTCGGATCCGTGATGCTGGCGGCCCTGCTCTGCGACGCGCGCGATCGCGGGATCGAACGCGTGTCGCTGGAGACCGGTGCGAGCGACTTCTTCTGGGCCGCTCACCGGCTGTACACGAAGGCCGGTTTCGACGAATGCGAGCCGTTCGGCTCCTATGTCGAGGATCCGCACAGCATCTTCCTCACGGTGCGGGTCGCACCACGACCGGCCATGAGCAACCGCTCCGGGCCGGGATAATGGACGGATGAGCATCGGCGATCCATCCGCAGGCGACGAGGTCGACCGGATCGTCGCGGCGTGGAACACGCAGCGGCCCGATCTCGACTTCTCGCCGCTCGAGGTGCTCTCGCGGGTCGATCGCCTCTCGCGGCTGCTCGATCGCGCGCGCCGCGACGTGTTCCGCCGCAGCGATCTCGAACCGTGGGAGTGGGATGTGCTTTCCGCCCTGCGCCGTGCGGGCGCCCCGTTCCAGCTCAGCCCGAAGCAGCTGCTGCAGCAGACCCTCGTCTCGAGCGGCACCATGACGAACCGCATCGACCGTCTCGTGGGTCGCCGTCTCGTGCGCCGCGAGGCGGATCCCGGTGACGGCCGCAGCGTGCTGGTCACGCTCACCGACGACGGCCGGGTGCGCGTGGATGCCGCGATCACGCGTCTGGTGGACGCCGAGGCGACGCTGCTCTCTGCGCTCTCCCGCAGCGATCGCGAGCGGCTCGCGGCGTTGCTGCGCAAGCTCAGCCTGAGCTTCGACGCCTGACCGCGATCACCCCTGCGGCGGTGCATCCCGCCGCAGGGGTGATCGCCTTCGCGGTCAGACCCGCGTCGGCGTCCACTCCGAGACGTCGCTGAGGCGGGCGACCTCCTCGGCGGAGAGCTCCAGACGCCCGCCCGTGAGCAGGTCAGAGACCTGTTCGGCCGTGCGCGCGCTGGCGATCGGAGCGGCCACGGTCGGCTGCGCGCGCAGCCACGCGAGTGCGGTCGCGGTGATCGAGGCGCCGTGCCCATCGCCGATCTCCTCGAGCGCGTCGATGATGCGCAGTCCGTGCTCCGTCGCGTACTTCGCCGCACCCGAGGCGCGGGGCGAGGACTGTCCCGTCGCGTCGGTCGAACGGTACTTGCCCGTGAGGAACCCGCTCGCGAGCGCGTAGTACGGGATCACGCTCAGCCCGAACTCGGTCGCGACCGGAACGATGGTCTCCTCGACCTCATTGCGGTGCACGAGGTTGTAGTGCGGCTGCACCGCGACCGGCAGTGCGACGCCGGTGGATCGGGCGATCCGGATCCATTCGCGGATCCGGTCGGCGGAGTAGTTCGACACGGCGATGTTGCGGACCAGGCCGTCCGTCACCAGCTGACCGAAGGCGGCCACGGTCTCCTCGAGCGGCACGCTCTCGTCGTCGAAGTGCGCGTAGTACAGATCGATCGCGTCCACGCCGAGCCGATCGAGCGAGGCCTCCGCAGCACGGCGGACGTTCGCGGCCGACAGACCGCGGAACTGCGGGTGCTGGCTCACCTTCGTCGCGACCACGAGGCCCTCCGGGCGGCGCGAGGCGAGCCATTCCCCGATGATCGTCTCGCTCTCCCCGCCGTGGTTGCCCTCCACCCACGCGCTGTACACGTCAGCCGTGTCGATGAAGTCGCCGCCGCCTGCCACGAACGCATCCAGAACGGCGAACGACGCGTCGCGATCGGCCGTCCAGCCGAACACGTTGCCGCCGAGCGAGAGCGGGAAGACGGAGAGGTCACTGGATCCGATGCGAGTCATGTTCGGGGCAACCGATCGGCCGCGGAGAGTATTTCCATGTGACGCCGGATGACCGGCACGCACCCCCGCGCCGGATCCGCACTCCCTGCGAGACGCCGCGGGGCCTCGGGCCGGAATCGCGGCACCGTACCTCGATGCCTCCCGTGCGAACTAGGCTGGGCCGAATGGCGATGCGCTCTCCCCTGCCCGTCCGCGACGGCGTGGGCGCGACCCGGCTTCGCGTGCCGTCGGAGGGGCCGTGGCCCACCGTCGGCGCCTTCATGGCCGAGCGCTTCTTCCACCTCGACCCGGAGCGTCTGTTCAGTCGCTTCGACCGCGGCGAGATCGTTGCCATCGACGGCTCGCCACTCACCCGGGACACCGCGCTCGGCGTGCACGACTTCGTCTGGTACTACCGGGAGCCGGCGATCGAGAAGCACATCCCGTTCGATGTCGAGATCCTGCATCAGGACGAGGATCTGGTCGTCGTGGACAAACCGCATTTCCTCCCGACCACCCCGGGGGGCAAATACCTGCAGAACTCGGCCCTGGTGCGCCTGCGCAATGCACTCGACATCCCCGAGCTCACGCCGATCCACCGTCTCGACCGGGCGACGGCGGGCGTGCTGATGTTCTCCGCGCGGCCGGTCACCCGCGGCGCATACCAGCTGCTGTTCGAGAACCGCCGGGTCGAGAAGGTCTACGAGGCCGTCTCCCTGCTGCCCGAAGGGTGGGATCCGCAGGCTCCGGCTCTCGGTGGATCCGCATTCCCGCTCGTGCATCGCAATCACATCGAGAAGCTGCGCGGACACGTCTGCGTGCAGGTGGATCCGGGTCGCGAACCGAACTCGGAGACGCTCGTCGAACTGCTCGGCTTCGACGACCGCGTGCTGCACACCGTGCTGCGCCCGCACTCCGGACGCATGCACCAGCTGCGCGTGCACCTCGCCGAACTCGGCGCCGGAATCCTCCACGACACGTTCTACCCCGAACTCCTGCCCGAACAGCCCGACGACTTCGACCGCCCGCTGCAGCTGCTCGCGCGGGAGCTGCGCTTCATGGATCCGCTGACCGGAGACGCGCGCGAGTTCCGCACCCGACGGACTCTACAGGAGGCGCCAAGTACCGCCGGAAGGGGTGGGAGACGCGCGGCGTGAGCCCGGGATCCGTCTGGATCGATCTCCACCCGAGGCCCCGCAACCACCATCCGCTGCGCGATCCTGCGCATCTCTCGAACGCCTCCGTCTCAGCCGGCGTGCAAAGCTAGCGGCCCATCGTGCAGATAGCGGCGAAGGTGCACTGCCGTGGCGTTGTCCTCGCGTTCGAGAAGATCCGCGGGCCTGCCGGCGAACGTGACCTCGCCGCCGTGGGTGCCCGCGCCAGGCCCGATGTCGATGATCCAGTCGGCCTGCGTCATGACCTGCAGGTCGTGCTCGATCACGAGCAGGCTGGCGCCGTGGTCGATGAGCTCGTCGAACAGCGACAGGAGCGCCGTGACGTCGTTGCCGTGAAGACCCGTCGTGGGCTCGTCGAACGCATAGGCGGTGACGGCGTCGGCGAGATGCTTGGCGAGCTTCAGCCGCTGCCGTTCGCCACCGGAGAGCGTGTCGAGGCCCTGTCCGAGCCGGAGATAGCCGAGCCCGGTACGCCTGACGCGGTCGACGGCGTCGGCGAGGCGCGGCTGTCGGTCCGGGTCGACGACGGCACCCGCATCCTCGACGCTGAGAGCCAGGAACTCGCTGATGTTGCGGCCCTCGAGCGTGTAGCTCAGAGCTTGGTCGTTGTAGCGGCGGCCACCGCAGGCGTCGCACGGCAGTTCGACGTCGTCCATGAACGCGAGTTCGGTGACGATCACGCCCAGTCCGCGGCAGACAGGACACCGGCCGGTCGAGTTTGACGAGAACCATTCCGGCCCGACTCCATTGCTGCGCGCGAAATCCTGCCGCAGCTGATCGAGGACTCCGAGATAGCTGAGGGTGTTGGAGCGGCGGGTTCCGCGCATCGGCCGCTGGTCGACGAGGCGGATGCCGTCGGTGCGATCGATGATCTCGGCTAGCAGCGAGCTCTTGCCCGACCCGGCGACGCCGGTGAGAACGGTCAGCACCCCTTCCGGCAGCTGCACCGATACGTCTCGGAGATTGTGCCGATCCGCCCCGTCGATCTGCGCGAGCATGCCCGTCCCGGGACGCGGGCATGCTTTCAGCCGCTGCGGCGCGCGGAGGAACCGGGCGGTCGGGGTGTCGCTCCGCGCAAGATCGCCGATGGCTCCTTCGAACACGACGGCGCCGCCGTGGGCACCGGCGCCCGGCCCGAGATCGATCACGTGGTCAGCGATGCGGATGAGGTCGGGGTCGTGTTCCACGAGCAGAATCGTGTTGCCCTTGTCGCGCAGGCCCACGATCAGCTCAGCGAGTCGGCTCACATCTGCGGGGTGCAGTCCACTCGACGGTTCATCGAGGATGTAGGTCAACGCGGTGAGAGAGCTGCCGAGATGCCGAACGAGCTTGACCCGCTGCGATTCGCCCCCGGACAGCGTCGACGACACGCGATCAAGGCTGAGGTAGCCGAGCCCGATCCGGACCAGATTCTCCAGCCCCTCCCTGAGCGCGTCGCAGACCGGCGCCACCCGCGGATCGGCGATGGAGGCGATGAACGCGAGCAGTTCCTCGATCGGCAGCGCACTCGCGTCCGCGATGTTGCGGCCGTGGATGCGACAGCTCAACGTCTCGGGGTTCAGCCGGGCCCCGTGGCATGCGGGACAGGGCCGGGAGGACACGACTCTGGCGAGCTCGGCTCCGTATCGACGGCGGGCCTTCTCCGCGCCGCCCGACAGGTACAGGCGCCGGAACCGGGGAACCACGCCCTCGAACTTCGACGATGCGTACCATTCCGGCGGCGGGTTCGTGAGCACCCGGGGCTCCGCGTGCAACAGATCCTCGATCAGTCGCCGCGGCCACTTCCGCACTGGACGATCGTTGTCGAAGAGTCCGGAGTTCACGTAGCGCTTCCAGTAGGCCGTGCCGGGAGCGAACGTCGGGAACGTGAGCGCACCGGCGTTGAGCGAGCGCGACCGATCGAGGAGAGCGTCTTCGTCCACCTCGTCGACCGTGCCGAGGCCCTGACAGTTCGGACACATGCCCGCGGGCTGATTGAACGAGAAGGCGTTCGAGTAGCCCACGAAGGGTTCGCCGACACGGGAGAAGATGAGGCGCAGGAGCGGAGCGAGGTCGGCTGCCGTTCCCACGGTCGAACGGGTGTTGCCGCCGAGCGGTCGTTGATCGACAACGATCGCGACCGAGAGGTTCGCGATCGAGTCCACATCAGGCTTGCCCATCTGCGGCATCCGATTGCGCACGAAGGCGGGGAAGGTGTCATTGAGCTGCCGCTGCGATTCCGCGGCGATCGTGTCGAAGACCAGCGACGACTTCCCGGATCCCGAGACGCCGGTGAACACCGTGATCTTGGCGGCCGGAATATCGACATCGATGTTGCGCAGGTTGTTCGCTCGAGCACCGCGCACCGAGATCCGTCTGCTCATACGGTCCCTCCCTCCGCTCGTCGCCGCAGGCTAACATCGAGCACCGACAGCAGAACTGCCGTCAGAGCGGTGATCGCGGCGAGGCCGATCGCGTCGATCGGAGTTCGGGCCATGATCACGAGGCCGCCGAGGCTGTGGGCGACCAATGCACCGCCGATCAGCCAGAGGGTGTGCCTCGGCATCCACGCCGTGGACCCGCCGAGCCTGCGCAGAACAATGTAGGAGGCGGTCGCGAGCGCGGCTGCAGCGCCCATGGGCACCACGACGAAGGCGCCGCGCGTGAAGGCCGGCTGCCGTGCGCCGAAGATCGGGAAGGCGAGTGCGAAGAAGACCAGAGTCGCGCCCATCGCCGCGAGGAAGAGGAGATGAGGCGACGGCACCGACCCGCTCCCGCTGCGCTCGCGCCGGCGGGGAATCGCGAAGAGCGCGATCCCGGCGAGGAGGACCACAAGGATGCCGATCGACACGACGAACGGCCACGGCGCCTGGTAGCCGGGATCCTGACTGACGGGTACGGAGATCCGCAGCACCAGGACGCCCAGAAGCGCCACGACCCCCGCCACGATGGTTCCGGTGCGGCCGAGATACGGCTTTCCGACGTGTCGGGGGAACAGCAGATCGGTCAGAGCGATCGGGATGGCGACCGTGAACACGGCGTGATAGATCAGGTTGGCCTCCCAGTACGGCAGGTTGAGCCCGAGGAGCCGGAGCCCCCATCCCGCGGCACCGTAGAGGTGCGGGCTCGTCAGCGCTTGCAGCCCGATTCCGTCCTCGAGGAGCTCGTAGCCGAGGGCCATCACCATGAGGCTCGGCCAGCCACGCCCCCGGCGCATGACGACTTCTCGGATGAACAGAACTCCTGCCCCGTAGATCGGAACCCAGAGGATGACCAGCCAGGCCATCCGGATCGGCGTCGAGCCGAGTGCGAGTTCCGCGATCAGCGGGGTGAGGACGATCAGGGTGAAGGCGGCCGGACGATTGCGAGGAGTTCGCTTCCGCCGTGCGGTCGAGACGCCCTTCCCGACCGCCGTGTCACCCGTGTGCTGAGCCATGGTGGTCCTTTCTCCGGAAACACGTCCCGAAGGTTATCATCGATAAGCTTGCCCTGCTAGGGTCGTCGCATGCCTCAGCCCGCACGCACGGACCGTCCCGCCATCGTCACGGCCGCGATCGAACTCCTCGATGAGCTGGGGCTCGACAAGGTCTCCCTGTACGCGATCGCCGCACGCCTCGGCGTGAAGCAGCCCGCCCTCTATCACCACTTCGAGAACAAGGCCGCTCTGCTGGCCGCGGTCGCGGACGAGGTGCTCGCTCGCCACCATCGGGATCGCCTCCCCCGTCCCGGCGAGACCTGGGACACGTTCGTCAGGCGCAATGCGAGAAGCCTTCGCATCGCGATGCTCTCGGTCCGTGATGGGGCGCGCCTGATCTCGTCGAGCGGCAGCAGAGTGCCGGAGCTCGGCAACGCGATCGCGCAAGTGGGACTGCTGGAGCGGAGCGGCTTCGACGGGCCGAACGCCGTGCTGGCCCTCATCGCGGTGTCCCGCTACACCATCGGCGCGGCGCTCGAGGAGCAAGGGAGTCGCGACAGCCCACCGCTCTCAGCCGCCGTACCGCCCGGAGACGAGCGGACCGCGCATCTCGCCGACGTCCTCCGGCAGGTCGCCGCCGGCGGAACCGACCTCGAGTTCGAGCTCGGGCTCGACGCCCTCGTCCGCGGGCTCGACAGCCACCGCGTCCCCTCGGGCCAGCGCTGACCCGGAGCTCCGCATGGTGAGAATCGACGGCGCGCTCCCACGAAGGTCGCCGACCGCTCCACGTCTCAGAACCAACCGCACCGCCCGGCCCCAGGTGTCGCTGGCCCGCGTGGCAGGCTCATCCGCGCAGCAGGTCCGCGACCGCCTCGATCCCCGCATGGATCTCCTCCGCCGACGTGTTGCCGAAGCCGAGGACCAGTTGCGCAGGGTGCGCATTGCGATCGGATCGGTAGGTGCTCATGCCGTAGAGTCCGACACCGCGCTCGCGCGCCGCGTCGACGATGCTGCGCTCATCCGCAGCCCGGGGCAGGTGGGCGACGGCGTGGAAGCCGGCGGCGAGGCCGGTCAGCGGCACGTGCGGAACCGCGCGATCGAGCGCGGCGGAGAGGGCGTCACGGCGCGAGCCGTAGAGCGCGCGCATCCGCCGCAGATGCCGGTCGTAGCGACCGGACTCCATCAGCCGCGCCAGAGCGACCTGATCGATGATCGGCGCACCGCGGTCGGCGGTCTCCTTCGCGGCCGCGACCTCGTCGGCGAGGTGACCAGGCACGACCGCCCAGCCCAGCCGCAGTGCCGGGGCCAGCGACTTGCTCACCGTGCCCAGCGTCACCACGCGGTCCGGTGCGAGGCCCTGCAGGGAGCCGACCGGATCCCGGTCATAGCGGAACTCCGCGTCGTAGTCGTCCTCCACGATGACGGCGTCGTTGCGCACCGCCCACTCGAGCAGCGCCAGCCGGCGATCGGCGGCCAGCACGACGCCGGTCGGCCACTGGTGCGCCGGTGTGAGGACGACGACGCGTGCACCGCTGGCTTCGAGCGCCTCGACATCGATGCCGCATTCGTCCACGCGCACAGGCACGGCCGATCCCCCGACCGCCTCGGCCGCGCGGGTCACCGTTCCGATCGAGCCGGGATCCTCGACCGCGACGAGGGACAGTCCACGCCGTGCCAGCGCACGGAAGGTCACCGCGATCCCCTGCGCGAAACCGGCGCAGACGATCACCTGATCCGGGCGTGCGTTCATGCCGCGCACCCGCCGCACGTATGCCGCGACCACCGTGCGCAATGCCGGATCTCCGCGCGGGTCGCCGTAGTCGAAAGCGGCATTGGGCGCGGTTCTCGTCGCCTCCCGCAATGCCCAGACCCAGTCGTCACGCGGGAACGCTCCCAGATCGGGGACGCCGCTCGCGAAGTCGGCGATCCGCGGACGGGAAGGCCGCTTCCATGAGTCGACGACGAGCCCGCTCGCGTCGTCCGCCGATTCGAATCGCAGGTCGGCGACTCGGGTCGCCGATCCGGTCTGCGCGACCAGGTAACCCTCTGAGCGCAGCTGCTCATAGCAATCCTGCACGGTGCCCCGGGCGACCCCGAGATTCCGCGCCAGATCGCGCGACGACGGCAGCCTCTCGCCCGCGCCGAGCCGCCCGCTCTGGATCGCCATGCGCAACTGGGTCTGGAGCTGCACGCGCAGCGGCTCCGCCGACTCCCGGTTCAAGGGGACCAGGAGCTCCGGACTGGAATTGGACCACGCCACCGCCATGGCAATGGATCTTACCGCTGGGCCACCGGCTTTCTAGTGTCGAAGACATGACCACGACGACCTTTCCCACCACGGCCCCGCGGATCCGCCGGCCCCGGTTGCTGACCCGCCCGCTGCTCCTTCGCTTCGTGTCCATCGTCGCGTGCTCGGTGGGCTTCTTCCTTCCCCTGGCCGTCGTGCCCCTGCTCGCCGAAGGCTCGTCACCCCTCGCCGGCGGCCTCGCGAACGGTGCGCTGCTGGCGGCGACGGTGGTGGGCGAGCTGGCATCCCCGTGGCTCATGCATCGTCTCGGCACGCGCCTCGTGCTGGCGGTCGGACTCGTACTCCTCGGCGCCCCGACCTTCGTGATGCTGGCCACGACCACGGTCCCCGTCCTCATCGCGATCGGCGTGCTCCGAGGCCTCGGCTTCGCTCTCGCCATCGTCGCCGGAGGTGCGGTCACCGCAGCGCTGGTTCCTGCCGAGCGGCGCGGGGAGGGACTCGCGATCGCCGGCTTGGTCAGCGCCGTACCGTCGCTCGCCGCTCTGCCGCTGGGTGTGTGGATCACGTCTGTCAGCGGCCCCGCGGCCGTGTTCGTGATCGCCGGAGCCGCACCGCTCCTCGCGATCGCGAGCATCGCCGGGCTCCCCGGACGTGCTCCGCGCGGCGAGCGGACGGAGGGGCGGCACGAGGAGCGGCGGGGGTCCGGCCGCGCGACGCAGGCAGCGGGGTCCGGGATGCTCGCGGGCCTGCGCACACCCGCCCTGCTGCGCCCCGCGCTGGTCTTCGCCGGCTCAGCCGCGGTGGCGGGCGTCGTCGTCACGTGCGTGCCCGGCGCACTCACCGGTGCGGCACTGCCGCTGGCGCCCGCACTCCTGCTGATTCAGCCTGCGGCCACCGCGCTCGGGCGCTGGGTCGCCGGTCGCTACGGAGATCGCCTGGGGCACCGCCGCCTGTTCCTGCCGGGCATCGTCCTGTCCGCGCTGGGGATGGCGGCGATGGCCGCCACCTCGAGCGCACCTCTCGTACTCGCCGGAGGAGCGGTGTTCGGCCTCGGCTTCGGCGCCCTGCAGAACTCCACGATCGCCGCCATGTACGACAGCGCCGACGACGCCCAGTTCGGCACGGTCAGCGCCCTGTGGAATGCCGGATACGACGGCGGAATGGCCGTCGGCGCGCTCCTGGTCAGCGTGCTCGCCTCGTTCCTCGGCTCCGCGCCCGCCTTCCTCGCACTCGCGCTCGTCTTGCCCCTCGTCCTCATCCTGGTCCGCCGCAGCACCGCGGCGTGACCTCCCATCCCGCAGGATCCACCGCACAAGAAGGAGAAACACCATGGGAACCCTGACCGTCGCCATGTTCATGACCCTGGACGGATTCACCGAGACGCCGGAAGGCCGGCTCATCTCCCCGTCCTGGTCCGACGAGATGCAGCAGCACTGGTCCGGCGCCAACGCGCACGAGGGCCAGTTGCTCCTCTACGGACGCACGGCGTTCGAGTTCAATGCCGGCTACTGGCCGACCGCCGACGCAGAGGGCAACTCGGAGGACTACCGCGCCTTCGCCCGGACGATGAACGCACTCCCGAAGGTCGTCCTCTCCGACACCCTGGAGAGCGTCGGCTGGAACGCCACCATCGAGCGCGGCCCGATCGCCGACGCCGTCGCGCGCATCAAGCAGCGCCACGACGGTGAGATCGTCGCTGTCGGCGGAGTCTCGATCGCGGCAGCCCTGGTCGCCACGGGCCTCGTCGACCACTATCGGCTGCTGTTCATGCCGCGCATCGCAGGAGCGGGCCGCTCGATCTTCGGATCCGGGGGTCCGGGAGCCGGCCTGCGCCTGGTGTCGTCGCGGACTCTCGACACCGGCGCGCTCCTGCTGGACTACACGGCGATGGCCTCGGACGAGTCCTGACCCGCGTTCAGCGCCGCATGATCCGACGCGCGAGCCAGGTGCCGAAGGTCTGCACGAGGTGCACGAACACGACGATGAGGATGATCGCAGCCCACATCACCAGCGGCTCGAACTGACGGAAGCCGTAGACCTGGGCGAAGGCGCCGAGGCCGCCGCCGCCGACCAGTCCCGCCATCGCCGTCATGTCGATGAGCGCGACCACGATGAAGGTGTAGCCGAGGATCAGGGGACCGAGCGCCTCGGGCATGGCGACCGTGAACAGGATCCGCCAGGGACCCGCGCCCATCGCACGCGCGGCCTCGATCACGCCGGGCGAAACCGACACGAGATGCTGTTCGACGATGCGACCGATCGCGAACGACGCGGCGACGCCGATCGCGAACGCGCCGGCGTTGATGCCGATACCCGTGCCGATGACGATCCGGGTGAACGGCTGCAGTACCGCGATGAAGATCACGAAAGGGATCGGGCGGATGAAGTTGACCAGGAACGAGATCAGGATGCTCACCGGGCGGTTCGGCAGCAGTCCCCCGGGACGGGTGACGTACAGGCCGATGCCGATGAGCGTGCCGATCACGCCCGCCATCGCGAGCGCGAACGTGGTCATGTACAGCGTCTCGAGCGCCGCCTGCCAGAAGTCCGGCAGCAGTTCGATGAGTCGATCCATCAGCGCACCCCGCCTTCGCTCGAGGCCGTTCCGGCCGGAGCATCGGATCCGATCTCGGTCACGGTGGCGTGCACGCGGATCTTCTCGAGCGCGGAGTCGATCGCTCCCTCCGCCCCGCGGATCGCGAGCGTGAGGTGCCCGAAGGCACGGCCGCGGATGTCGTTGATGCCGCCATAGACGAGCTCGAACCCGAGACCCGCCGCAGCCAGATCGAGGAACACCTGCGCCTGCGAGGAGTCGCCGTCGCGGAACGAGAACGTGACGAGGCGCCCGTCGTGTCGCGCCTGCAGCGACGCCTGTTCCGCCGGGCTCGGCACGCCCTTGATCACGGTCCCGACGAACCGCTGTGACGCCGGATTCTGCGGGTTCGAGAAGACCTCGAACACATCGCCCTGTTCGACGACGCGACCGTTCTCCATGACGGCGACCTTGGTGGCGAGCGTCTGGATCACATCCATCTCATGCGTGATGACGACGATCGTCACGCCCTGCTCACGGTTCACCCGGGCGAGCAGTTCGAGCACCTCGTGCGTGGTCTGCGGATCCAACGCGCTGGTCGCCTCGTCGGCGAGCAGGATCGCAGGCCGGGTGGCGAGGGCGCGCGCAATGCCGACCCGCTGCTTCTGACCGCCGGACAGCTGCTCGGGGAACGCCTTCGCCTTGTCCGAGAGACCGACGAACGCGAGCAGCTCGGTCACCCGAGCCTCGATGTCGGCCTTGGCCCAGCCCGCCAGCTTGAGCGGATAGGCGATGTTCGCCTTGACCGTCTTGGCGGAGAACAGGTTGAACTGCTGGAAGATCATCCCGATGCCGCCGCGCACCTTGCGCAGCTCTCGTTCCGAGAGAGTCGTGATGTCGACACCGTCGACCACCAGATGACCGCTCGTGGTCGGCTCGAGGGCGTTGATCAGCCGCACCAGGGTGGATTTGCCCGCACCGGAGTATCCGATGATGCCGAACACGTCGCCCTGGGCGATCTCGAGGGTCACGTCGTCGACTGCGACGACGGGGGCGCCGTCACGCGCGGTCGGCGGATAAGTCTTGGTGACGCCCTGCAGGCTCACGATCGGCATGTGTTCTCCGGTTTCGGTTCTGCGTCCGGGTCTGTCGGACGCGGAATCGGGCGACGCCGGTTCGCGTCGCCCGATTCCCTCGCACGCGGCGGGGTTCGCATCCGCCGCGGTGTGATGTGGGTGTCAGCCCTTGTGGGTCTTGACGTCGCCCTCGACCTTGGTGAGGGTCTTCTGCAGCTCGGACGCGTCGACCTTCAGCGGCACCCCGGTGTCGCCGGAGGCCTTGGCCAGGCCGGCCTGCACAGCCTTGTCGGTCTGGAAGATCTCGACGAGCTTCTTGTAGGTCGCGTTGTCCTTCTCCTTGGCCGGGGCCGCGAAGATGTTCACGTAGGGGAGCGCGTTGGGATCCTTCGGGTCGTCCTGCGCGATCGCGTCCTTGAACGTGAGACCGGCGTCCTTGACGAAGTCGTTGTTGATGATCGCGGCGGCCACGTCCGGCAGCGACGTCGGGATCAGCGCCGCCTCGAGCGCGGTGACCTTGACCTTCGACTTCGCGGTGTCGACGTCGGCGAGGTCGGAGAAGATCGAGCCGCCGCTCTTGAGCGTGATGAGACCGGCCGATTGCAGCACGAGCAGACCGCGCGCCTGGTTGGAAGCGTCATCGGGTACCGCGACGGTCTCGCCCGCGGGGATGTCCTTCACGCTCTTGTACTTCTTCGAGTACAGCCCGAGCGGGTAGATCGCGGTGGATCCGATCGGCTGCAGGTCCTTGCCCGACTTCACGTTGTACTGCGCGAGGTAGACGATGTGCTGGAACTGATTGAGGTCGATCTCGCCCTCGGTCAGCGCCGGGTTCGGCTGCTCGTAGGAGCCGAAGTCCACGAGCTCGACGGTGATGCCCTCCTTCTTGGCCGCGTCGACGAACGCGGGCCACTGCGGGTCGCTCTTGCCGACGACGCCGACCTTGACGGTCTTGCCGGCTTCCGCGGTGGGATCGGATCCGGCACCTGATGCGGATGAGCAGCCGACGAGGGAGATGACGAGCGCGGCGGCCGCGGTGGCGGCGGCGAGCGCGGTGGTGAGCTTGCGGGACATGGCTGTGAGTTCCTCTCTTGGGGGACTCGACCACGCTACGAGGGGCGCCGAGCGCCCTCCGAATCGACCTGTCACACGGCGTCACAGCTCCGCGCCTGCACCCGCCGTCACCAGTTCGGGCTCGGCCATGGAGCCGCGAGCCGGCACTGCCGCACTCCTGCTGCGAGCTCGACGGACCAGCCGTGCTCCGAGATCGATCAGCAGGCCGATCACGATCGACAGCACCACGCCGACTCCCGCCGCGAGCAGGGGCGAATGCCCGAGCCAGGCCGAGGCGACGCCCGCGATCACCGTGCTGAGCGCGACCCAGCCGACGGCCGCGACGAGGGACAGCGGCAGGAAGCGGCGGTACGGCAGCCTGGTCGCCCCGGCGGTCATGTTCACCGCGACCCGCCCGACCGGGATGTAGCGGGCGACGAGGAGGTACATGGCGGGACGGGTGGCGAGGCTCTCCCCCGCCCAGTCGAGCGCCGAGCGCACGCGGGGGCGGCGCATCCACGCCCACCGCTCGGTGCCGACGCGACGGCCGATCGCATAGGCCGCGCTGTCGCCGGCCGCTGCGCCCACGCCCGCGGCGAGCAGAACCAGGATCGCCGTCGGCGTGGCCGAAGACCCTGTCGCGAACGCCAGCGACAGAGCGCCGACGACGACGGTCTCACTTGGGACGGGCGGGAAGAATCCGTCCAGGAAGCAGAACAGCAGGATCAGGATCGGCGCCCACGGGGTGAGGAGGAAGGAGCTCAGGAGGTCGGCCATGCCCTCACGCTAGGTCGGTGCGCCGTCCGGCCGCGTCCCTCTGCAGAGTGATCCCGGTCCGCCGGACTGCTACCGGAGTACGACGTGCCTCTGCGGACTCCGCCGCCGCCCTCAGTCGAAGTCCTCGAGCCCCTGCAGCCTCAGCTGCTCGAGGTCGAGGCGCGCGGAGATCCGTCGCACCACGAGATCGTCGACCGTCCCCGAACGACGCAGCCCCAGCAGCACCTCGCGCTTGCGATCCAGAAGCGCCAGCTTGAGCCGCGTGAACTCCTCGTGGCGCACCAGCGGCGAGCGCTGCATGAGGTCGACGTCCTCGGACGTCGCGATCATCTGCAGCGTCGCGCCCTCGATGAGTGTGCGGCGCGGGGCGGATCCGCTCGCGGCACCCTGATCGCCGGCGTCGACCGGCTCGCCGCCGATGCCATCGGATCCGATGCCGTCGGACGAGCTCGCCTCGCTCCCGCCCGCCTCCGCTTCCGGCTCGGTCCCCGCGGCGAGCGGATCCGGCTGCCCGAGCAGCTCGTCGAGCGCCTTGACCTCCGCATCCACGAGGGCCTGCTCCCGGGCGAGGGTGCGCGCGTTCGCGTACTCGAGCATCTGATAGCCCTCGAACCGGATCCGATCGCGCACCTCGTCGCTGACCTCGTACCGCACCGCCAGGTCATCCAGCGCGGAGAGCGCCGCGCCCGAGATCGTGCGTTCGGCGAGCTCGTACTCCTCCACCTCGCCCTGGTCGGCCGGGATACGTGCCCACCGCACGATCGCCGGCAGCAGCGTTCCCTGCACGAGCAGACTCAACAGGATGACGCCGGCCGTCACGAACACGATCTCGTCGCGGCCGTCCAGCTCTCCCCCGGCGACGGCGCCCGCGGGCACCGACAGCGCGATCGCGAGCGAGACCGCCCCGCGCATGCCCGCGAACGTGCTCAGCACGCGCGAGCGCGCCCTGACGCCACGGGGCGGACGGGGACCGGTGCGCTGGTAGAACGGCACGCTGAGCAGCTGGAACAGATAGCGCACGACCAGCAGCGCGACCCAGACCACGAGTGTGACGAGCACCAGGCGCCCGATCGCGCCCACCGAGATCTGGTGCACGACGTACTGCACCTCGAGTCCGATCAGCACGAACAGCGCGCCGTTGAGCAGGAACACCCCGAACGGCCACGCAGACTCGGCCTGCCGCCGGGACTGCGCCGTGGTCACCGTGGGCGACACGTAGGCGATGATCACGCCGGCGACGACCACGGCGAGCACCCCCGAGGCGCCGATCAGCTCCGCCAGGAGGAACGCGACGAACGGGATCAGCAGCAGCGCGGTGTTGATCACGATCGTGGATGTGATCGCGCGCAGCAGGAAGTATCCGAGTGCGGCGACCGCCATGCCTGCCGCGATGCCACCGGCGTAGGAGACGACGACCGACCACGTCACGCTGAGCGGGTCGATGTGCCCGCCGACCGCGAGCGAGATCCCGATCGCGTACAGCACGAGGGCCGTGCCGTCGTTGGTGAGGCTCTCGGCCTTGAGCTTCATGAACATGCGCCGCGGCAGCAGCCGACCGAGTGCCGCGACCGCCGTGGCGTCGGGCGGCGCGACCGCCGCACCCAGGATCAGTGCGGTCTCCCAGGGCAGCCCGAACAGCAGCCCGATCCCCGCGACGGCGAAGGCGGAGGCCACCACCAACAGCGTGCTCATCGGAAGGATGTAGCGGAAGTCGCGACGGATCGCCCGGAGCGACGTGGTCAGGCTCTCCCAGAACAGCATCACCGGCAGGAACAGCAGCAGCACGGTCTCCGGCGGCAGCTGGATCTCACGCAGCGCCGGGATGAAGCCCAGCGCGAGGCCGAGGATGACGAGCACGAGCGGCAGCGCGAGTCGCAGACGCGGCGCGAGCAGGGCGCCGCTCAGGATCGTGAGCCCCAGCAGGACCGTGACTTCGAGACCTTCCATGCGCCGTCTCCTTCACCAGGCCGTGGACCGCGGGCGCCATCCGTTCAGAGCACAGCGCCGCATGCCTCCACGGTATTCCCGGTGCACGCGCGCAGGACAGTCCCGGAGCGGATCCGATCAGTCCAGCTGCTCGGTGAGCTCGAACCAGCGCAACTCCAGCTCTTCGACCTCAGCCTCCTGAGCGGAGATCTCCTTCATCTTCTCGCCGAGGCCGGCGTAGTCGGACTGGTCGTGGTCGGCGAGGGCATGCTTGGCCTTGTCGATCTGCGCGGCGAGCTTCTGCATACGTCGTTCGAGCGCCGTCACCTCCTTCTCCGCAGCACGGCGATCGGCACCGCTCAGCGCCGGCTCTGCGACCGACGCGGGCTCGGATCCTGTCCCCGGCGCCTTCGGATGGCTCTGCTCGAGCGCCCGCAGCCGCAGGTACTCGTCCACCCCGCCCGGCAGGTGGCGCAGGCGCCGGTCCAGGATCGCGTACTGCTGATCGGTCACGCGCTCCAGGAAGTAGCGGTCGTGGCTCACGACGAGCAGCGTGCCGGGCCAGGAGTCGAGGAGGTCCTCGATGGCGGCCAGCATGTCGGTGTCCATGTCATTGGTGGGCTCATCGAGGATCATCACGTTGGGCTGATCCAGCAGCACGAGCAGCAGCTGCAGCCGGCGCTGCTGACCGCCCGAAAGATCCTTCACGGGCGTGGACAGCTGCGCCGACGAGAAGCCGAGCCTCTCCAGCAGCTGGCCCGGCGTCAGCTCGGCGGCCTTGGATCCGGTCCCGAACGTGTAGGTCGTGCGCAGTCGGCCGATCACGACCCGCACCGGCTCGTCCCACACGTCCTGCAGCTCGTCGAGGCGCTGGGTGAGCGTGCGCACCTGCACGGTCTTGCCATGCTTGACCCGGCCGCTCGTGGGCGCCACGGTGCCCGCGACGAGTCCGAGCAGCGTCGACTTCCCCGCGCCGTTGACGCCGAGGATCCCGGTGCGCTCCCCCGGCGCGACCCGCCACTCGACGTCGCGCAGCACCTCGCGCTCCGGTGTGGAACCGGAGGCCGGGAACGTCACGCCGGCGTCGATGAGGTCCACGACGTCCTTCCCGAGCCGCGAGACGGCGAGCGACTGCAGGCCGATCCGGTCACGGATCTCGGGCACATCGGAGATGAGCTCGTTCGCGGCGTCGATGCGGAACTTCGGCTTGGACGTGCGCGCAGGGGCGCCGCGGCGCAGCCAGGCGAGCTCCTTGCGAGCGAGGTTCTGCCGCTTCGCCTCGCTCGCCGCCGCCATCCGGTCGCGCTCGACGCGCTGCAGGATGTAGGCCGCATACCCGCCTTCGAAGGGCTCGACGATCCGGTCGTGCACCTCCCAGGTCTCGGTGCACACCTCGTCCAGGAACCAGCGGTCGTGCGTGACCACCATGAGCGCGCCCTGGTTCGCCGGCCAGCGCCGCTTCAGGTGCTCCGCGAGCCAGCCGATCGCCTCCACGTCGAGGTGGTTGGTGGGCTCGTCGAGCGCGACGATGTCCCAGTCCCCGACGAGCAGCTTCGCCAGCGAGACGCGGCGGCGCTGGCCACCGGAGAGGTCGGCGACGGAGGCGTTCCAGTCCAGATCGCTCACGAGGCCGTCGATGACGTCGCGGACCTTCGGATCCCCTGCCCACTCGTGCTCCGGGGTGTCGCCCACGATCGCTCCGCCGACCGTCAGGCTGTCGTCCAGCACGTCGGCCTGATCGAGCACCCCGATCGTGGTGCCGCCGCGTACGGTCACCCGGCCGCCGTCGGGATCCAGACGTCCCGCGAGCATGGCCAGCAGGCTGGACTTGCCGTCGCCGTTGCGGCCGACGATGCCGATCCGATCCCCTTCTTCGATGCCGAGGGTGACGGAGTCGAAGACGATCCGGGTGGGGAACTCGAGATGGAGGCCTTCGGCCCCGAGGAGATGTGCCATGTCGGCTTCCAGGGTAGTCGGGCCCACCGCTCGCTACGCTCGGAGGATGACCGCCGTCCCGCTCGCCATGCCGGACGAAGCCGTCGCTCATCCCCTGACGACGCGAGTCGGGCAGGTCACAGGGCACCTGCCCGAGGAGACCCTGCTCGATGCGGCGCAGCAGGAAGCCGCCTCGGCGCTCGCCGCCCCGCATCGCCACGGCGCCTATCTCTGGGGCCCGGTCGGACGCGGGAAGTCGCTGCTCGCCGAGGCCTACTTCGCGGCGCTGCCCACTCGGCGCAAGCGCCGTGTGCACTTCCACGACTTCTTCCTCGAGCTGCAGAGCGCGCTCGGAGCGCGGCGCGTGCCTCTCGATCGGGCGTTGAACCGCCTCATCGGCGGATCCCGCGCGATCCTGTTCGACGAGTTCCACGTGCACGACGTGGCAGACGCCGTATACCTCACGGCGACTCTGCGACACCTCATCGACCGGGATGTGCTGCTGATCGCGACCTCGAACGATCCGCCGGGCGAACTGATGCCGGGCCTGTGGCACGAGCATTTCGTGCCGGCGATCCGACTCATCGAGCAGCACCTCGACGTGATCGAGGTCGCGGACGGCACCGACTACCGAGGCGTCGGCTCGAAGATCCGCTCCGCGACCGGCTTCTCGGCCGGATCCTGGGCGCTCTCGCCCACCCGGGCGCCGTCACCGGCGATCGAGATGACGACCGAGAACGGCATCGTGCTCACCGTGCGCGAGCGGTCTGCCGAACGGATCACCGCGACCTTCGAGGACCTCTGCGGCGCGCCGCTCGGCACTCCGCAGTATCTCTGGCTCGCGGATCGGACCACCGCGCTCACGCTCCTGGATGTCCCGGATCTCCGCACGATGCACCGCGACGCACTGCTCCGGTTCTGTCACCTGATCGATGTGCTCTACGACCGCGACATCCGGCTCGATGTGCACGCACGCGCACTGCCGGAGCGCCCGCTGGACACCGCGGTGCCGGCGCGATCGCTGGAGCGCGCCCTCAGCCGCATCTCGGCGCTGCGGCACGACTGACCGGTCGCCCAGTCCGCCGGCCGTACGGGACCCGGAGGCTCAGGCGAGCCGCAGATGCACGATGTCACCGGCCGCGATCCGGTGTTCGACGCCCTCGGCATCGACGATCACGCAGCCGTCCTCGCCGAGTCCGATGGCCTCGCCGACCAGCTCCGCCCCGCCCGGCAGCATGACCCGCACCGTGCGGCCGAGTGTGACGCAACGCGCGGAGACCGCGTCGCGCAGGCCGCTCGCGACGGCCGAACCGTGCTCGGCGAGCGCCTCGATCCAGCCGTCCAGGCGGGCCAGGTAGCCGGCGACGAGCAGATCCAGGTCGGCCTGCGCGCCCTCCACAGCGAACGAGGTCGCCGTGGAGACCGGGAGCTGCTCGACCGTCATCGCGGTGTTCACGCCCGATCCGACGATCACCGCGTCGGGTCCGATCGCCTCGGTCAGGATGCCGCAGATCTTGCGCTCCCCCACCAGCACATCGTTCGGCCACTTCACCCCCACCTCGCGGTCGGGCAGCTGCGCCGCGATCGGATCGGCCATGGCGAGCCCCGCCGCCAGCGGGATCCAGCCCCGCTCGGCCATCGGGATCGCGGGCACGCGCAGCAGTACCGACAGCGCCAGTGCGGATCCGGCCGGCGTCGTCCACACGCGATCGAGGCGGCCCCGCCCCGCGACCTGGTTCTCGGTGAGGATCACGGACAGGTGCGGCCAGCCAGCCTCGTCGTCCGCATGGGCCCGCAGATCGGCGTTCGTGGAGCCGGTGGAGGCGACGATCTCGAGGCGGGCGGCGGCCACGCCGCTGTGCGGGAAGCTCATCCGATCACCCTATCCGCGTGCCGGATGATGCACATCGACGGCCGGCCGCTCTGAGAGGGTCCGCACAGAGGATCCGGCCGCGCTGTTGTGCCTCTCATCCAACGGACGTGGAAGCCCCGGCGCTAGTGTGGAACCCGTGACGGACACGCCTGACCTCTACACGACCGCCGGCAAGATCGCCGACCTCCGCGCCCGCTACGACGAGGCCGTCGTCGCGGCCGAGGCGAAGGCGAAGGAGAAGCAGCACGCCAAGGGCAAGATGACCGCCCGCGAGCGCATCGAACTGCTGGTCGATCCGGGTAGCTTCGTCGAGTTCGACGAGTACGTGCGGCACCGCACGACCGCGTTCGGCATGGACAAGAACCGCCCTTACGGCGACTCCGTCGTCACCGGCGTCGGGACCATCAACGGTCGCACCGTGGCGGTGTACTCCCAGGACTTCACCACCTTCGGCGGCTCGCTGGGCGAGGTCTCCGGCGACAAGATCATCAAGATCATGGAGTTCGCCCTGCGCAGCGGCGTGCCGATCATCGGCATCCTCGACTCGGGTGGCGCGCGCATCCAGGAGGGCGTCCTCGCGCTCAGCAAGTACGGCGAGATCTTCCGGGCCAACACCCGCTCCTCCGGCGTGATCCCGCAGATCTCGATCATCATGGGCCCGGCCGCCGGCGGCGCCGTGTACGGCCCCGCGCTCACCGACTTCGTGATCATGGTCGACAAGACCAGCCAGATGTTCGTGACCGGCCCTGACGTCATCAAGACCGTGACCGGCGAGGACGTCGGAATGGAGGAGCTCGGCGGCGCCTACACGCACAACACCCGCTCCGGCGTCGCGCACTACCTCGCCGAGGACGAAGACGACGCGATCGACTACGCGCGTACGTTGCTCGGCTTCCTGCCCGACAACAACATGGCCGAGCTGCCGACCTATGAGAGCGGCTTCGAGTTCGAGACGACCGACGCGGACCGCACGCTCAACACGATCATCCCGGACTCGGCCAACCAGCCGTACGACATCCACACCGTCATCGAGCGGGTCGTCGACCACGGCGAGTTCCTCGAGGTGCAGCCGCTGTTCGCCCCGAACATCGTGATCGGCTTCGGCCGCGTCGAGGGCCGTTCGGTCGGCATCATCGCGAACCAGCCGTCGCAGATGGCCGGCACCCTGAACATCGAGGCCGGCGAGAAGGCCAGCCGCTTCGTGCGCTTCTGCGACGCGTTCTCGATCCCGATCGTCACCCTCGTCGATGTGCCCGGCTACCTGCCCGGCACCGACCAGGAGTGGACCGGCGTGATCCGCCGCGGCGCGAAGCTCATCTACGCCTACGCCGAGGCCACCGTGCCGCTCGTGACCGTGATCCTGCGCAAGGCCTACGGCGGTGCCTACATCGTCATGGGCTCCAAGCAGCTCGGCGCCGACGTGAACCTCGCCTGGCCTACGGCCGAGATCGCCGTCATGGGCGGCCAGGGCGCGGTGAACATCCTCTACCGCGGCGAGATCAAGCGCGCCGAGGAAGCCGGCGAGGACGTCGCTGCCGTGCGCACCCGCCTGGCCAACGAGTACACCTACAACGTCACCAGCCCGTTCCTCGCCGCCGAGCGCGGCGAGATCGACGGTGTCATCGAGCCGGCCAACACGCGCGTCTCGATCGCGAAGGCGCTGCGGGCGCTGCGCGGCAAGCGCGCCGAGCTGCCCCCGAAGAAGCACGGGAACATCCCGCTGTGAGCGCGGAGGACGCCGCAGACGCGGTCGAGATCCAGGTGCTGCGCGGCTCCGCCACCGAGGAGGAGCTCGCCGCTCTCATCGCCGTGCTGTCCGAGGCGTTCGTGGCCGAGGAGGCGGACGCCGTGGCCGCTCAGAAGCCCGTCTCGGTCTGGGGACGCAATCAGCGCGCGCTGCGCGCGCCGCTGCGACGAGACGTGCCGTGGGGGCGTTTCTCGGGCTGAGGATCGACGCCGATTCGCGGCGTCTCCCGGGGCTCCGCGACGGGATATTCACCTCCGTCTGGATTTGTCCCCCAAAATACCTACAGACATCCCCCTTGCGACCCGGAAGACTCTTTCTTGCAACGCTTCGCGTTCGACCGGATCTCTGCCACAGGGTAGGCAGACGATCTCCGGTCTTTGCGGAACGGTTTTCGGGTAACTGTTCCGCCCCTGGCGGGGGGTGGGCGGCTTCGCCGCCCCCCGCCCTTCCTTTTCTGTCGGGTCGTCGAGCGTCTTCAGCTCTCGGGCGTACGCGGAATCTCGTGCCACAGCTCGACCGAGTCCTCGTCGGAGGACTCCCCCGCGGCCGAGCGACCGACCACGGTGACCGCGATACGCGCATCCCTGGGGGCGCGGATGATGAGCCGCGCCGAGGAGGAGTCCGCGAGCACATCCGCCAGCTCCTCGCGGATCTGGCCCTTGGTATGTTCGTCGAGGCCGTCCAGCCCGCCGTCGTCGAAAACTGTGACGGCGGCCCCGCGTGCGCGCGCCGTCTCGATCGCTGCGCGGGCGCGCTCGTTGAGCAGCTCACCGCCGCGGATCTCGTCCCTCAGCCGCCCCTCCGACAGGTGCGCCTCCTGCCGCTCCTCGACCGAAAGATCACCTCGAGTCGCGATTACGCGGGAGAGGATGGGCCCCGCGACCGCCAGTGCGTACTGGACGCGCTCGCGACGCTCGCGCTGACGGACGGTCTGCGTCGCCTGCCAGGCCGACGCGGCCTGCTGTATTCCGGCCAGGCGGTCGGTGTCGCGCACCGCACGCCGCCAGAACGCGACCAGCAGCTGGGCGATCACCATCCACACCGTGGATCCGACCAGGCCCAGGCCGAGGGAGTCGAGGAACCCGATCCACGCCGTCGAGGCCACGGTGAGCAGCACCAGCACCAGCCATCCGGCGAGGGGGCGACGGCGCACGATGCAGACCACGCCGATCAGTCCGACCGCGCCGATGTACCAGGTCGCGTACGGGGCGCGCAGCGTGCTCGCGTCCAGGCCGAAGTTGCTCAGCTGCGGGATCGCGGCCGCCGCGAGCAGCGCCAGGGCCGCCGCCCAGCGCGGCATGCGCACAGCCTGACCCGCGCCGACGATCGCGACGACGGCGATCGCGGCGAGGTAGATCGCCACGGCGAGCAGCACCAGCAGCGGTCGCGGCGGCATCACGGTCCACCACAACGCCCGTGCGGAGAAGTAGCAGGCGAACACGAGCGCGAGCGCGGTCGCGACGATGCGGACGGTCAGCCTCATGTCCGCGACCAGCCCAGTGTGACGATCGTGCCGTGGCGGTCGGATTCGATCGTGGCAACGCCGCCGACAGCGGCCATCCTCGCGAGGATCGACGCGCGGATCCCGAGCCGGTCCGCACCGACCTGCGCCGGATCGAATCCGCTCCCGGTGTCGCTCACCTTGACGGTGAGACCGGTGTCGCCATGTCCCTCGACGACCACGGCGAGACCTCGTGCGGAGGCATGCGACACGGCGTTGCCGATCGCCTGCCGCGCGGCGAGGGCCATCGCACGCGCCACGCGGTCGGGCACGGCGCCATGGCCGAACTGTTCGACCCCGATCGTCAGTCCCATCTGCGTCACGGCGTGGCGCAGATCCTCTGCGAGGAGTTCGACCTGCACCGGCTCGTCGCTGCCCTCCTGCGCCGGTGCCTCCGCGTTCGCGAGCCGGGTGAGGGCCTCACGCGCCATGTCCACGGCGAGCGCGCGCTCACGTTCGGTCGTCGCGCGCTCGGCGGCGATCAGCGCGGCCAGCACGCTGTCGTGCATGAGGGCTGCCACCGCGACGCGTTCGTGCTCGACCGCCTCTGCGGAGGCGGCCTCGGTGTAGAGCGCGACCGCACGCCCTCGCGCGTCGTCGACGCCGTTCGCGACCGAGCGGAACATCCAGCCCAGAGCGACCAGCACCAACCCGAGGATCAGCGTGAACGACACGTCGAACGCCGTGACGATCCAGAAGTCGGCTCCGAACCCGCCCTGCACGAGTCGCACCGTGCCGTAGATGAACGGGCCCACGAGCGCCCACAGCACCTGCACGCCGAGGGGGAAGGCCACGACCGCCGCCACACCGGCGACGTTGACGAGGAAGAAGATCCACGGCTGATCCGACGGAACGACGTTCTTGTGCGTCGCCACGAACGGCCACAGCAGAAGGTCGACGAGATACGCGACGAAGAAGATCCCGGCCGTGAGCCGCACCCCGCGACCCAGCGTGCAGCACACGAGCATCGCGAGCCAGGGCACGAACACCAGGGCCATCATCGCGATGTGCGGCACATCCACGACCTGCAGCTTGAGGAGCGCGTTCACGAGCGCCTGGGTGCCGAGCGCGAGCGCGCCGACCCCGACGACGATCGCGATGATGCGCTCCATCCGCCGTCCGGCGAAGCGCTCCAGCTCCTGCCCGACCTCGCCGGGCGTGGGGATCTTCTCCCATGCCTCCCGGAGGCCCTGATCCGCCGACACGCGCTCAGCCCCTCGGCTGCGACGTCGGCATCGACGCCGTGCTCACGGGAGCGAGTCCGCTCGGTTCAGGCGACACCCTGCGGATCCTCCTGCGCCGCCTCCACGATGCCGTCCTCCATCGCGCGCCGCAGCAGGTCGACCTTGGTGGGCGCCGGTCGCCCGACCTCCACGTACTTGACGCGGATGCGGGTGATGTTCTCCTTGGCCGTCGAATAGGCCACGCCGAGCCGCTCGGCGACGACCTTCAGGGGCAGTCCCGTCGCATACAGACGGAGCACCTCGCGCTCGCGCGTGGACAGCTGCGCGTCCGCGAACGCCGTGTCACCGTCGACCGCGTTCGCCCACTCCACATTGTTCAGCGCCTCGCCGCGCGCGACCGTCCGGACGGCGGCGATCACGTCGTCCAGCGGGGAGGACTTGCTGATCACGCCGGCGGCTCCCGCGGCGAGCGCCTCACGCACGGAAACCGGGCGGTCGGCGACGCTGTGGATGACCACGCTGGATCCGTCGACGACGAGGCGGGTGACGTTCTCCGTCACGGTGGTGCCGTCGCCCAGGGTGAGATCGAGCACCACCACATCGGCGGGCGCGACGCCCGCACGGCTTCGCGCGTCGAGATACTCGGCGACGCCTGCACCCGCGAAGACCACGTCGAAGGACGCCCGCTCGAGCGCGGCGGCGAGTCCCAGGCGAACGGACTCGTGATCGTCGATCAGGGCTACACTGCTCACGGTCTCACCTTAGCCCGTGGTCCGGCGAGCGACGCCCCCATCGTGCGCTCGACGACATCGCGCCGAGACGGCTCACCGCGTGAGAAGCGCCACCGTCTCCAGATGGTGCGAATGCGGGAACAGGTCGAAGGCGCGCAGCGCGCGCGGCTCGAACCCGAGAGCACGGAACGTGGCGAGGTCCCTGGCGAGTGCGACCGGGTCGCAGGCGACGTAGGCGATGGCCGCCGGATCCAGCGCGGCGACATCCTCCACGACCGCGCGTCCGGCACCCGAGCGGGGCGGATCCAGGATCACGGCGCCTCCGGCGACACCCTGCGGCCCCGCGTCGCCCGCACGCAGGAATCGGTCCACGCGCGCGGTGACCGCCTGCACGCCGAGGTCGCGCAGGTTCGCGGCCGCGTGCCGGGTCGCGCGAGGAGAGGATTCGACGGTGGTGATCCGGTGCGCGCCGAGTCGCGCCAGGGTGGCAGAGAACAGGCCGACGCCGCCATACAGGTCGAGGTGCGCCGAGTCGGGATCGACGTGCCCGGCGAGCAGCTCGGCGACGGCCCCGTCGAGGAGCGCCGCCGCAGCCGGATGGATCTGCCAGAAGCCGTCGGCATCGAGCGTGAAGGAGCGCTCGCCGACCCGCTCGACGATGGTCTCCGGCGCCGGGCGCCTCGGCCCGCGCCGCCCCCGCCGGCCGTGCGCGACGCGCTCGACCTCGGTGCGGAGCACGCGGCGCACTTCGCCGTCGGCGGGCTCGATGAGCTCGATCCGGCCCTCGGGCAGCCCGCGCAGCTCACGTGCCGCCGCGTCGATCGCGGGTCGGGCGAGCACGTGCTCGGCGACCGGCACCACCCGGTGGCTGCGCGCCGCGAACGGACCGACCCGTCCCTGGTCATCGACGTGCAGGGTGACCCGCGTGCGCCAGTTCTCGTCGGTTCCGGTACCCGCGACCTCGGGCGCTTCGATCCCTCCACCGGCGAACCGCTCCAGCGCCTCCTGCAGCACCTGGCGCTTCAGCACGCGCTGATGCGCGATCGCGATGTGCCCGAGGTCGGCGCCGCCCGGGCGCTGCTCGGGGGCGCGCGACACGTCGGCCTCCGCCCACACGTGCGGGCGCCGGTGCTCGGACGGCTCGAGCACCTCGATCGTCTCGGCGCGCCAGAACGAGCGCGAGTCGGCGGTCCCTGAACCGCTCGAAGGGTCGGTCAGACGCGCGCGCACCCGTTCTCCGGGGATCGCGTCCGAGACGAACACCACGCGCCCCTCATGCCGGGCGATGAAGACGCCGCCGTGGGCGATGGCGGTCACGTCGAGATCGAGAAGGGCGCCCTCGGACGCTGCGGTCCCTGAGCCTGTCGAAGGGTCGGTCACCTCTCGATCATCCCAGACCTCCGCACCCGGCCCGCCGTCGGATCCCGATCCGGCGCACCGCTAGCGTGGTCTCATGCGCGTGTGCCTCGCCTCCACCTCGCCCGCTCGGCTCGCTCTTCTCCGGCAGAGCGGCATCGAGCCGTTGAGCATGAGCCCCGATGTCGACGAGGATGCGGTCGCCGCCGCGGAAGCGGAGCGGCTCGGCCGGCGCCTGTCCCCCGAGGAGGTCGTGCTGCTGCTGGGGCGTGCGAAGGCGGCCGAGGTGGCCGCACGCATCCACGATGAGCATCCCGATTTCGAGGGCATCGTGATCGGCGGCGACTCCATGTTCGAGCTCGACGGCGATGTGCACGGCAAGCCGCACACGCCGGAGCGCGCGATCGCGCGCTGGCACGCGATGCGCGGCCGCACCGGCGTGCTGCACTCGGGGCACAGCGTCTTCCTGGTGCGCCCGGGCGAGCGCGCCGAAGAGGCCTACGGGGTCGCGGAGGCCGCCGTCACGTTCGCCGCCGACGTCGACGACGCGGAGATCGAGCGGTACGTCGCCACCGGGGAGCCGCTGCTGGTCGCGGGCGCCTTCACGGTCGACAGCCTCGGTGGCGCCTTCATCGAGCGGGTGGACGGCGACCCGTCCACGGTCGTCGGCATGTCGCTGTCGACGCTGCGCCATCTCATCGGACGGCTCGGGATCCGCTGGACCGATCTGTGGAACGCGGTGCCGCCCTCCGCGTGACTCCGTCCGCGCCTCCGCGTGGCTCCGTCCGCGGCGGATCCGAGGCTCCGTCTCAGACGGATCCGGTTCGTAGGATCCAAGACGCGTTCCGCGCCGATTCTTGTGGAGAGTCGTCAAAAATATCGGCGGCCGTGTCGATAGGCTGGCAATCATGCCTGCCATCGCCAAGGTGCTCGTCGCCAACCGCGGCGAGATCGCCGTCCGCATCATCCGCGCCGCGCGCGACTCCGGTCTCTCCTCCGTCGCCGTCTACGCGGACCAGGACCGGGACGCCATGCACACCCGGCTCGCCGACGAGGCCTACGCCCTCGACGGCTCCACGAGCGCCGACACCTACCTGCAGATCGACAAGATCCTCTCGGTGGCCCGCCGCGCCGGCGCCGACGCGGTGCACCCCGGCTACGGCTTCCTCGCCGAGAACGCCGAGTTCGCCCGTGCCGTGATCGGCGCAGGCATGGTCTGGATCGGTCCCTCGCCGGAGGCGATCGAGGCGCTGGGCGACAAGGTCACCGCGCGCCACGTCGCGGAGAAGGTCGGCGCCCCCCTCGCCCCCGGCACCCCCGGTCCGGTCGAGACGGCCGCCGAGGTCGTCGCGTTCGCCGAGCAGGTGGGTCTGCCCATCGCGATCAAGGCGGCGTACGGCGGCGGCGGACGCGGCCTCAAGGTCGCGCGCGAGCTCGACGAGGTCGCGGAACTGTTCGAATCCGCGACCCGCGAAGCCGTCGCCGCCTTCGGGCGCGGCGAGTGCTTCGTGGAGAAGTACCTCGACAAGCCCCGGCACGTCGAGACCCAGTGCCTCGCCGACGCCGAAGGCAACGTCGTCGTCATCTCGACCCGCGACTGCTCCCTGCAGCGCCGGCACCAGAAGCTCGTCGAGGAGGCGCCCGCGCCCTTCCTCACGGACGAGCAGAACGCGCTGCTGTACTCCGCGTCCAAGGCGATCCTCAAGGAGGTCGGCTACGTCGGCGCCGGCACGTGCGAGTTCCTCATCGGCGCCGACGGCACGGTCTCGTTCCTCGAGGTGAACACCCGCCTGCAGGTGGAGCACCCGGTCTCCGAGGAGGTCACCGGGATCGACCTCGTCCGTGAGCAGTTCCGCATCGCGGCCGGCGGCACCATCGACTACGACGACCCGACCCCTCAGGGCCACTCGATCGAGTTCCGGATCAACGGCGAGGACCCCGGCCGTGGCTTCCTGCCGCAGCCGGGACCCGTGCACGTGTTCAAGACCTTCGGCGGCCCCGGCATCCGCCTCGACTCCGGCGTGACCGCGGGCGACGTCGTCTCCGGCGCGTTCGACTCGCTGCTCGCGAAGATCATCGTGACCGGCAAGGACCGCGCTGAAGCACTGGAGCGCTCACGTCGTGCGCTCGACGAGTTCGAGGTCTCGGGCCTGCCGACCGTGCTGCCCTTCCACCGCAAGGTCGTGAACGACCCCGCCTTCACCGCCGAGGACGGCCGCTTCGGCGTCTACACGCGCTGGATCGAGACCGAGTTCGTCAACGACATCCCGGCGTGGGATGGCGAGCTCGAGGCCGCCGCCGAGCCGAAGGGCCGCCACACGGTCGTCGTCGAGGTCGCTGGCAAGCGCCTCGAGGTGAGCCTGCCCGACCGCGTCGCCGCCTCCGTCGTGGGCACGGGCGGACGCCCGGCCGCGGTGCCGCCGTCGAGGCGCAGCCACGCCAAGACCGTGAACGCCGGCGCCTCGGGCGATGCGGTGAAGTCGCCCATGCAGGCCACGGTCGTCAAGGTCGCCGTCGAGGAGGGCCAGCAGGTCGTCAAGGGCGACCTCGTGGTCGTGCTCGAGGCGATGAAGATGGAGCAGCCGCTGCAGGCGCACAAGGACGGCGTCATCGGCAACATCAACGCCGATGCCGGTGCGACCGTGTCGGCCGGGCACCAGCTCCTCACGATCAGCTGATCAGATCCGCAGAACGAAGAAGCGGCGCTCCCCGGAAGGGGCGCCGCTTCTTCGCGTCGGGATCACTTCGCGATGTAGACCTGGTGCATCGCGCGGGTGGCGTCGGTGATGCTGCTCGTGATGGACGGGTACGCCGCGAACACGCGGGAAACCTGGTCGACGTTGAGACGGCGCTCGACGGCGATCGCGAGCGGGTAGATCAGCTCGGAGGCGCGCGGCGCGACGATCACGGCGCCGATCACGGTGCCGGATCCCTTGCGCGCGATGATCTTCACGAAGCCGTCGCGGATCCCCTGCATCTTGGCGCGCGGGTTCGCGGCGAGCGGCAGCTTGTAGGCGATGCCGTCGGCCACGCCATCCTCGATGTCCTTCTCGGAGAAGCCGATCGTGGCGATCTCCGGCGCGGTGAAGATGTTCGCGGTGATCTTGAGCTTCTCCAGCGGGATCACGATGTCGCCGAGTGCGTGGAACACCGCGGTGCGGCCCTGCATCGAGGCGACCGAGGCGAGCGGGAAGAAGTTGGTGCAGTCGCCCACGGCGTAGATGTTGGAGACCGAGGTGCGCGCCACCCGGTTGACCCGGATATGACCCGATTCGGTGAGCTCGACCCCCACGTCCTCCAGGCCGATGCCCGCGGTGTTCGGAATGGATCCGACAGCCATGAGGCAGTGGCTGCCGTCGACGGTGCGACCGTCCGACAGCGTCACGGTGACACCGTTCGCGGTGCGCTCGACCTTGTCGGCACGGGACTTGGACAGCACCTGCATGCCGCCGCGCTTGAAGACCTTCTCGAGCACGTGCGCCGCGTCCTGGTCCTCGCCCGGCAGCACCTGGTCGCGGCTGGAGATCAGGGTGACCTTGGCGCCCAGGTTCATGTACGCCGATGCGAACTCGGCACCCGTGACGCCCGATCCGACCACGATGAGGTGCTCGGGCAGCGTCTTCATGTCGTACAGCTGCGTCCAGGTGAGGATCCGCTCGCCGTCGGGCTTGGCGGAATCGAGCTCGCGCGGTGCAGCGCCCACGGCGACGATGAGGGTGTCGGCCTCGATGCGGTCGAACTCCGTGCCGTCGACCGAGGTGGAGACGACGATCGCGTTCGGGCCGTCCAGGCGGCCGTGGCCCGACAGGATCGTCACGCCGGCGTCGAGCAGCGTCGTGCGCATGTCCTCGGACTGCTGCCCGGCGAGCGCCATCAGCCGCTTGTTCACGGCGGCGAGGTTGATCGCGACCTGCGGCTTGAGCGGCTTGCCCTCCGCGCCCTTCGCGTAGAACTGCACCCCGAGGTCGCTGGCCTCGCTGATCGCGACGGCCGCGTCAGCGGTGGCGATCAGGCTCTTGGAGGGGACCACGTCGGTGAGCACCGCGGATCCGCCCACGCCGACCCGCTCCACGAGCGTCACTTCCGCACCGAGCTGTGCTGCGGCGAGCGCCGCCTCGTAACCGCCGGGACCGCCGCCGAGGACGGCCACACGCTGAGAGCGCTCGAACATCAAGGTCATGGGTTCCATTCTTCCGCATCCGCCGCGCCGCCGGGATCAGCCTGTCCCGCACGGGGTGAGCGTTCCGACGCCGTTCGCCACTCGTTCCGCGCCGTCGGAGACCCTGAGCACCCGAGAGCGCGGCTCCCGCTCTTCCGCGCTCACCTCGCTCGGGCAGCGCACGTGGCCGTATCCTCGTTCTCATGGCTGACTGGAACCACCCCCTCGACGACCCGAGTGCCGACCCCTTCGCGATCGCTGCAGAGGCCGCCTCCGACATCCACCGGCTTACGGGAGTCGAACGCCACGACATCGCCGTCACGCTCGGATCCGGCTGGGGCAAGGCCGCCGAGCTGATCGGCGAGACGATCGCCACCATCCCCGCCACCGAGGTCACGGGCTTCTCCAAGCCCGCGCTCGAGGGGCACGTCGGGACCCTCCGCAGCATCGTCACCCCGGGCGGCAAGAACGTGCTCGTGATCGGCGCACGCACGCATTACTACGAAGGCCATGGCGTGCGCCGGGTCGTGCACAGCGTGCGCACCGCCGCCGCCACCGGGGCGAAGACCATGGTGCTCACCAACGGCGCCGGCGGCATCCGCGAGACCTGGAAGCCGGGGCAGCCGGTGCTGATCAGCGACCACCTCAACCTCACCGCCGACTCGCCGCTCGAGGGCGCGACCTTCATCGACCTCACGGATCTGTACAGCGCGCGGCTGCGCGACCTCGCCCGCACGATCGATCCGAGCCTGGACGAGGGCGTCTACACGCAGTTCCGCGGCCCGCACTACGAGACCCCGGCCGAGGTGCAGATGGCGAAGACCATCGGTGGCCACATCGTCGGCATGTCCACCGCGCTCGAGGCGATCGCCGCGCGGCAGGCCGGCATGGAGATCCTCGGCTTCTCGCTCATCACCAACCTCGCCGCCGGCATCCAGAAGACCCCGCTCAGCCATGCCGAGGTGATCGAGGCGGGCCGCGAGGCCGAGCCCGTCATCTCGGATCTGCTGGCCCGCGTGATCGGGGCGCTGTGAGCGGGCAGGAGGCGGCGCTGCTCACGCAGGCGCGCGCCTGGCTGCGCCAGGATCCGGATCCGGAGACCCGCGACGAGCTGGCCGGCCTGATCACGCGTGCCGGATCCGGTGACGAGGCGGCGCTCGGCGACCTCGCCGACCGCTTCTCGGCGCGTCTCGCATTCGGCACCGCGGGCCTGCGCGGCGAGCTCGCCGCGGGCTCCAACCGGATGAACCGCGTGCTCGTGGCGCAGGCCGCCGCCGGCTTCGCCGCGTATCTGCGGGAAAAGGCGCCCGGCACGGCACCCACCGTCGTGATCGGGTACGACGGACGCAAGAACTCGCGCGTCTTCGCGAAGGACTCGGCCGAGATCTTCGCCGGCGCAGGGCTGCGCGCGATCCTGCTGCCACGCTTGCTGCCGACCCCGGTGCTCGCGTTCGCCGTGCGCCACCTCGGCGCCGACGCCGGTGTCATGGTGACCGCGAGCCACAATCCCCCCAATGACAACGGCTACAAGGTCTACCTCGGCGGCGCGGACCAGGGCTCGCAGATCGTCTCGCCGGCCGACGCCGAGATCGCCGCGCACATCCAGCAGGTGGCGGATCGAGGCGATGCCCTGAGCATCCCGCGCTCCACGGCATACGAGACCGCCGGTGAGGGGATCCTCGACGCGTACGTCGCCGCGACCGCCGCGGTGGCCCCTGCTCCGGTCGGCACCGCGGGACTGCGCTGGGTCTACACCGCGATGCACGGGGTGGGCTGGGAGACGTTCTCCCGCATCATCGGCGAAGCGGGCTACCCGGCGCCGTGGACCGTGAGCGAACAGCGCGATCCTGATCCGACGTTCCGCACGGTCTCCTTCCCCAACCCGGAGGAGCCCGGCGCCATGGACCTCGCGTTCGCGAAGGCGCGCACGCTGGGCGCCGAGCTCGTGATCGCGAACGACCCCGATGCGGACCGGCTGGCCGTCGGCATCCCGGACCCGGCTGCCGAGGGCGGCTGGCGCCGCCTCACCGGCAACGAAGTCGGTCTGCTGCTGGGCTGGCGTGCCGCTCGCGCCGCCACGGCGGAGGGTCCGGCCGCCCCGGGGACATCACTGGCGTGCTCGCTCGTGTCCTCCCCCGCACTCGGCGCGGTCGCGGCGCACTACGGACTGGACTTCCACGAGACGCTCACCGGTTTCAAGTGGATCTCGCGCGCCCCGGGCATCGCGTTCGGCTACGAGGAGGCCCTGGGCTACCTCGTGAACCCCGAGACGGTGCGCGACAAGGACGGCATCTCCGCCGCGGTGGCTCTGCTCGGCCTCGCCGCGGAGGCGCGCGGACGCGAGGCGACACTCGCCGACCTGCTGGAGGAGGTGGCGGCCGAGGTGGGTCATTACGCCAGCGGTCAGGTCTCGATCCGCGTCGATGACGTCGCCGTGATCGGCCGGATCATGGCCGCGCTGCGGCAGGATCCGCCCACCGCCTTCGGCGAGACCGCGATCTCGTCGGTCGAGGACCTTCTCACGGCCGCCGAGGGCGCTCCCGCCGGCGATGTGCTGCGCTACCGCCTTGCCGACGGCTCCCGCGTGATCGTGCGCCCGAGCGGCACCGAGCCCAAGCTCAAGGTCTACATCGACGCTCGGGCGGACTCCGCCGATGCCGCCCGCGACGCGGTGGCGGGTCTCGATGCCGCGATCCGCGACCTGCTGGCCCGGCTCAGCTGACCGCGCTCGGTGGTCGACGGCTGAACGCCGATATCGGTTCAGCCGTCGATCACCGCGACGAGCTCATCCAGGAAGCCCGCGAAAGACCCTCCCCTTCGGACGATCCGCTGCACGCTGTCGCCCTCGCCGAACACCTCGACGAGTTGCTCGAACACGGTCTGGAACGCGTCGCGGTCCTGCTCGCTGAACGCGGCGAGCGCGACGACCTGCACCCGCCCGCTCCCCCATGCGACCGAGCCCGCGGCGACGCCGACCGCGATCGCAGTGCGCTGCGCGGTCATCTGCAGGGCGTGGGGAACCGCGAGCGCATCGCTGAACGCGGTCGATGAGAGCCTCTCCCGCTGGATCGTGTTCTCGATGTAGTCCTCGCCGATCAGGCCCGCATCGACCAGCCGGCCGCCCAACAGCCGGATGATCGCCTCCTCTCCGGTGTCCGGCAGAGGATGCACATATGCATCCTCGGAGAAGTAGCGGGACAGCTCTTCGCGGAGGCGCGCCAGCCGACGCGCGCGCCGCAGCCGCGCGGCCGCCTGCTGCACGCGCTCCACATCGGTCTCCGTGAGGAACGGCTGGATCAGCACCACCCGATCGGCCGCCGCCGGGAGCGGAACGGTGCTGAGCACCAGATCGCTGTCGATCTCGGATTCACGCGGATCCACCGCCGTGATCACCCGCACCACCTCGATCCCCTGACCGAGCGAGTGGTCGACGCGGGAGCGCAGCACCTCGTGCAGCTCGTAGTAGCCGGGACAGACGATCGTTGCCGTCAGGAGGGTCTCCGCCCGGCGACTGCGCTCCAGCCGGCCGCCGATGTGCATCGCCACGTATGCGATCTCGTCGTCGTCGGCACGGAGTCCGAGTCGTTCCTGCAGCCCGCTGACCACCGAGACGGCGACGTCGAAGATCATCGGGTACGCCGCCTTCAACGACCGGGTCAGGGGGTTGCGCGCACGCGACTCCTCCTGCGCGCGCCGGAGCAGGTTCTGCACGTGCAGGGCGAGGCGCAGGATGAACGCGTCGTCCACCAGGTCCACCTGATAGTCCGACGACGCCTGCACGACCTCGGCGCGCACCGCCGCCTCGACCTCCGCGTCGAGCCCTGCGCGCGCGAGATTCGCCAGATCCGCGCCGCCCGGCGTGACGATCCGGGTGAGCACGAGGCGGGCGAGGTGCGTGAGATCCCCCGCGCCCAGCGCGATCCCGAGCTGTTCACGCGACAGCCTCTGGATCGCGTCCGAGACGGTCCACATCGCGGAATCGGCGGCGTCCGCGCGGTCCGCCCCCTCCAGCTCACGACCCGAGGCGACGCGATCCGCGGCGATGGCGATGTGCAGCAGCACATCCGCGATCGCAAGCTCGTTGACGTAGTAGCCGAGTCCGCCCAGCGCCGCGACCAGCGCGTCCTTGAAGGGGGCCACCGACTCCGGCGGGATGGCGCCCCCGGCGAGCGCGAGGCGGAACGGGTCCACCGGGAAGTCCGCCGCGTCCATCTCGTCGTGCGCGAGCCTGCTCAGCAGCCGGCGCTGGTCGCGCTCCGCACCCCGCAGCCGCACGACGTCCCTGTCGCGCTCCAGGGTCAGGCGCGTCCCCTCCAGCAGCGAGCGGACCCGGACCAGGTCGGCCTCGAGCGTCGCCTCGCTGACGTGCAGACGATCGGCGGTGTCGAAGACGTCGATCCCGGCCTCGTCGTCGAGCAGCGCGCGGACCAGTCCATGCAACCGCGCCCGCGGCGTCGAGTCCGCCCCCGCCTTGGCGGCGAGTGCAGCCCGCGCCGAGGCGCCGGCACGGTAGCCCGCCGCACCCGAGATGACGGCATCGCCGTCCGGCACACGCGCATTGAGGGCGGTCACGTACGCGCGGATGCTGCGGGGCGTGACGCCGAGCAGATCGGCCAGTCTCGGACCGGTCATCCACGAGTCCTCGCGCAGCAGCACACTCAGCAGCCGGTCCTGCCGTCGAGTAGACACCCGTTGTCCCTTCACCGTCCCCCGCGCACCGCACGGTCATCCTCATGATGCCAGCATCGGGACCGTCGGGCTCGGGTGCCCTCGTTCCGCCCGGGCGGAAGAGATCCTGGTGGCGGCGGTTCTAGCCCGCGTCGAACAATGACGGCAGGAGGAACGAATCGATGAGGATCCAGGTCATCTGCGGCGCGGGTGCATCCAGTACCTTCGTGGCCGCACGACTCCGCCGCGCGGCACTCGCCGCGGGCTCCGGTTGGGAGGTCGCCGCGGCGCCCGTCGACGGCGCGGATCCGTTCGCCGACCTCATCCTGTTGGGACCTCACATCGCCGCGCTCGCGGAGGAGATCGGCCGGAGGGCGCCCCGCGCCCGGGTCGTCGTGCTTCCCGAGGACGCCTTCACCGACCTCGACGGCAGCCGCATCCACGCGTTCGTGGTCGCCGCCGACTCCGCACCGAAAGGAACGCCATGACCGCTCTGTCCCGCACCGTCCGCATCGGCTCCTCACACGGGCTGCACGCCCGTCCCGCGAAGATCTTCGCGCAGGCCGCGAAGGAGACCGGCATTCCGGTGACGATCGCGAAAGACGCCGGCAAAGCGGTCAACGCCGCCAGCATCCTCGGCGTCATCGCACTCGGCCTCGAGCAGGGCGACTATGCCACCCTCTCCGCCGAAGGCGATGGCGCGGAGGCCGCCCTCGACAGGCTCGCCGAGCTGCTCGTCACCGACCACGACGAGGGCACGATCTGATGGCCGCCCTCCGCGGGGTCGGGATCGGCCAGGGCGTCGCGACGGGCCCCGTCCGACGGATGGCCGAGCCCCTGCCCGCCCCGGAGAACACGCCGAGCGGCGTCGGCGCCGAGGTCGAGCGCGCCAGGGTCGCAGAGGCGATCTCGTACGTCGCCGCCGATCTGAACCGGCGCGCCGAGGCCGTCGACGGCACCGCGCGCGAGGTTCTCGAGGCGCAGGCGATGATCGCCGAGGATCCGACGCTCGCCGACGAGGTCGAGGAGCGGGTCGCTGCAGGAGCCACTGCCGAGTGGGCCGTGCACGATGCGTTCGCGGGCTTCCGCGCCTCGCTCGAGGCTGTCGGCGGCTACCTCGGCGAACGCGCCGCCGACCTCGACGACATCGCCCAGCGCGTTCTGGCGCGCCTGCGCGGGGTCCCGGCCCCCGGCGTCCCGGAACCCGGTCACCCCTTCGTCCTCGTCGCGCGCGACCTCGCCCCTGCCGATACGGCGCTGCTCGACCTGGACCAGGTGCTCGCGCTCATCACGACGGATGGCGGCCCGACCTCGCACACCGCGATCCTGGCCCGCGAGAAGGGCATCGTCGCCCTCGTCGGTGCGGTCGACGCGGTCTCCCTCGCCGACGACGAGACGGTGATCGTGGATGCCGCGGCGGGCACGGTGGTCACCGGCCCGAGTGCGGAGGAGCTCGCGCGCGCCGCCGAGCGCGCGGCCGAGCGGAAGGCCGTGGATGCTGCACCGGCCTCGCCCGGCGCACTCGCCGACGGCACCCCGATCGCACTGCTCGCGAACCTCGGAAAGCCCGGCGACGCCGTGGACGCTGCGGCCAGGGGCGCGGAGGGGGTCGGCCTGTTCCGCACCGAGTTCCTGTTCCTCTCGGCGACGCACGCGCCCACCGTATCGGTGCAGCGAGAGGCCTACCGCGAGCTCCTCGCGGCCTTCCCGGGTCGCAAGGTCGTCGTGCGCGTGCTCGATGCAGGTGCGGACAAGCCTCTGCCCTTCCTCAACGACGCGCACGAGGAGAACCCGGCCCTCGGCCTCAGGGGGCTTCGCGCACTCCGCGCCAGCGAGGACATCCTGCGCGAGCAGCTGACCGCCCTCGCGGAGGCGGACGCCGAGACCGAGGCGGATCTCTGGGTCATGGCCCCGATGGTCGCGACTGTCGAGGAGACCGCGTACTTCACGGCGCTCGCCCGCGAGTACGGCCTTCGCACCGCTGGCATCATGGTCGAGGTCCCCTCCTCCGCGCTCCTCGCCGACCGTCTGCTCGCCCACGCGGACTTCGCCTCCATCGGGACGAACGACCTGACGCAGTACACGATGGCCGCCGATCGCCTGCTCGGCTCCGTGGCCTCGTTCCAGGATCCCTGGCACCCTGCCGTACTGCGCCTCGTCGCCGAGGTCGGCCGCGCCGGCCGCGAGCTCGGAAAGCCCGTCGGGGTCTGCGGCGAGGCCGCCGCCGACCCCCTGCTCGCCGTGGTGCTCGTCGGCCTCGGCGTCGGATCCCTGTCGATGGCGCCCTCGGCACTCGCCGATGTCCGCCGCGCCCTGGCAGAGCGGACGCTCGACGACGCCCGGCGCATCGCCGCAGCCGCCCTGGCCGCGGACGACGCGACATCCGCTCGTGCGGCCGCTCACGCCGCAGGCTGAACCCCTCCCGCAGCAATCCCCACACACACACACACAGAAAGTCACATCATGACGACGACGTCAACAACTGCCAAGCAGCCGGGATCCGCGCGCGTCGCGGTCCAGCGCTTCGGCACCTTCCTCTCCGGCATGATCATGCCGAACATCCCCGCGTTCATCGCGTGGGGCTTCATCACCTCGTTCTTCATCGCCGTGGGCTGGCTGGGCAACTGGCATCCCGTCGCCGACATGCTCGGTGGATTCGGAGACGTCAGCAAGGTCGGCTGGCAGCATGCGATGACCACCCTCGCGCAGGATCCCGACGGCAAGACGTTCAGCCAGTACGTGGGTCTGGTGGGGCCGATGATCACCTACCTGCTGCCGCTGCTGATCGCCAACACCGGCGGACGGATGGTCTACCGCGAGCGCGGCGGCGTGGTCGCCACGATCGCGACCATGGGCGTGATCGTGGGCACCACGATCCCGATGTTCCTCGGCGCGATGATCATGGGGCCGCTGGCCGGCTGGATCACCAAGCAGATGGACCGGCTCTGGGACGGCAAAATCCGGCCCGGATTCGAGATGCTCGTGAACAACTTCTCGGCGGGCATCCTCGGCATGATCCTCGCAATCGCCGGCTTCTTCGGATTCGGTCCCGTGATCTCCGCGGTCAGCGCGTTCCTCGGAACGATCGTGGCCTGGCTGGTCGCGAACGGCCTGCTCCCCCTGCTCTCGATCATCGTCGAGCCCGCCAAGGTGCTGTTCCTGAACAACGCGATCAACCACGGTGTGTTCACGCCGCTGGGGATCCAGCAGGCGAGCCAGGCCGGGAAGTCGATCCTGTTCCTCATCGAGGCGAACCCCGGCCCGGGACTCGGCATCCTGCTGGCCTTCACCTTCTTCGGCATCGGCGAGGCGAAGGCGACCGCGCCGGGCGCGATCATCATCCAGTTCTTCGGCGGCATCCACGAGATCTACTTCCCGTACGTGCTCATGAAGCCGATCCTGCTCGTGGCCGCGATCGCCGGAGGCATGACCGGCGTGGCGACGAACGCGATCTTCGGCGGCGGTCTGAAGTTCCCCGCCGCACCGGGATCGATCATCGCCGTCACGCTCGCCGCCGCTCCGGCCGGGGTCGGGAATCTGCTCGTCGTGTATCTGTCCGTCGTGCTCGCGGCCACGGTCTCGTTCCTGGTCTCGGCCGTGTTCCTGCTGCGCACCCGTCGTCGTGATCTCGCCACCGAGGGCGCCGGCGATCTCGCCGCGGCGATCGCGCAGACCGAGGCGAACAAGGGCAAGGAGTCGGCAGCGCTCGCGGGACTGCGCCAGCAGACCGCGTCCGCGCCGTCCGCCGTCGCCACGAATCGCCGGATCTCCACCATCGTCTTCGCGTGCGACGCCGGCATGGGCTCCTCCGCGATGGGCGCGAGCGTGCTGCGCAACAAGTTCAAGAAGGCCGGCATCGCCGACGTCGATGTCACGAACAAGGCCATCGCGAACCTCGACGGCACGGAGGACCTCATCGTCACCCAGCAGCAGCTGACCGACCGCGCCAGGGCGCGCAACGGCGAGGCGACGCACGTCTCCGTCGACAACTTCATGAACTCGCCGAAGTACGACGAGGTCGTCGAGCTCGTCCGCAAGCAGCACGACGGCGACGCCTGATCCCGACCGCGAGAACCGAACGAGAGGAATCCCGAGATGAGCATCCTGACCCCCGATCGCGTCCGTATCCACACCGGTTCCGCCACCCAGGAGGAGGCGCTGCAGGAGGCGGCGGGCCTCCTGGTCGCGGCCGGCGCGGTGACGCCCGCCTACCTCGACGCCATGCGGCAGCGCGAGCAGACCGTGTCGACGTACATGGGCAACGGACTCGCCATCCCGCACGGCACGAACGAGGCCAAGAACGAGATCCTCGCCTCCGCGCTCTGCGTCGTGCGCTACGACGGCGGCGTGGACTGGGCAGGAGACCCCGCGACGTTCGTGATCGGCATCGCCGGGCGCGGCGACGAGCACCTGGAGATCCTGTCGCAGATCGCGATCCTGTTCTCCGACGAGGATGACGTCGCCCGCCTCACCGCCGCAGGGTCCGCAGAAGAGCTGTACGGCATGCTCGCGGAGGTGAACGGCTGATGCCCGTCGCGGTGCACTTCGGCGCGGGCAACATCGGCCGCGGCTTCGTCGGCCTGCTGCTGCACGAGGGCGGGTACGACCTGGTGTTCTCGGACGTGGCCGCCGATCTCGTGAACGCGATCAACGCGGCGCCGGAGTACACCGTGCACGAGGCGGGTCCCGGGGGCGTCGACCACGTCGTCACGGGCTACCGTGCGGTCGACAGCCGCACCGATCCCGAGGCGGCGGCCTCCGCCGTCGCGACCGCCGACGTCGTCACGACCGCGGTCGGGGTGACCGTACTGCGGTTCGTAGCGCCGACGATCGTGGCGGGGCTGCGACTGCGCGACGCGGGCCGGGCTCCGCTGCAGATCATGGCGTGCGAGAACGCGATCGGCGCCACCGATCTGCTGCGCACGGAGATCGCCACCGCGGCGGGCGAGGACGCACCCGCCCTCCTCGCCCGCGCGGTCTTCGCGAACACCGCCGTCGACAGGATCGTCCCGGCGCAGGCGCCCGGTCAGGGCGTGGACGTGACGGTCGAGCCCTACTTCGAGTGGGCCATCGAGAGCGGGCCGTTCGGCGACGACCCGCCGCACATCCCGGGCGCCCATCTCGTGGCCGATCTCGCCCCGTACATCGAGCGCAAACTGTTCACCGTCAACACGGGTCACGCCGCGACCGCGTACTTCGGCGAGCGCGCCGGCGCGATCACGATCGCCGAGGCACTCGAGGATCCCGCGACCGCAGCGGCCGTCGAGGCGGCGCTGCAGGAGACGTCGAGCGTGCTGTCCACGGTGCACGGGCTGGATCCGGCCGAGCTCGCCGAGTACCGCGCGAAGATCCTGGACCGGTTCCGCAACCCCGTCCTCCCCGATACGGTGCGCCGGGTCGGCCGGCAGCCGCTGCGCAAGCTCTCCCGGCACGAGCGGTTCATCGGCCCGGCGGCACAGGCCGCCGAGCGTGGCCTCGGCACGGCGGCGCTCGTCGCCGCGGTCGGCGCCGCGCTCTCCTTCGACGCGCCCGAGGACGAGGAGGCCGTTCGGCTGCAGGAGCTGCTGCGCACCCTGGACGCCGACGCTTTCAGCGTCGAGGTGACCGGTCTCGACGCCGGGCATCCGTTGTTCGCAGCCGTGCGCGACGAGGTCGCCCGTCACCAGGACCGGTAGCAACAGCGCCCTGCAGTCCGGGACAGATCTCGCCGCCGGATACGCTCGAGCCATGGACTTCCTCGCCCCCGTCACCCTCGAGAACGACTTCGTCCGACTGGAGCCGCTCGCCCCCGAGCACGCCGACGATCTCGCCGCCGCGACCGCAGGGCTCGAGGACCGCTGGTATACCTCCGTTCCGTCCGCCGAAGGCGTGCCCACGGAGATCGCCCGTCGCCGTGCGCTGGCCGCCGAGGGCGCCATGAACCCGTTCGCGATCGTGCGGCTGGACACCGGGCGCGCGGTCGGCATGACGACGTTCTGCGACATCGACCAGCCGAACCGCACCGTCGAGATCGGCTACACGTGGCTGTCGCCCGAGGTGCACGGCACGGCCGTGAACCCCTCCGCCAAGCGCCTGCTGCTGGGGCACGCCTTCGAGCACTGCGACGCGATCCGCGTGCAGTTCTGCACGCACTTCCACAACCGGCAGTCCCGCGCGGCGATCGAGCGGCTCGGGGCGAAGCTGGACGGGATCCTGCGCAACCACCGCATTGGGGCCGACGGCGCCTTCCGCGACACGGTGGTGTACTCGATCCTCCCCCACGAGTGGCCCGCGGTCCGCAACAGCCTCGACGCGCGGCTCGATCGTCGGCGCTGAGCACCCGGCACGCCGCGCGCGAATGAGGAGAGCATGACGACGAAGTCATATGCCGTGATCGGCGCCGGCCCCTCCGGACTCGCCGTCATGCGCGCGCTGCAGAAGACCGGTATCGACGCCACAGGATACGAGGCCTCACATGGCGTCGGCGGGCTCTGGGACATCACGAACCCTCGCAGCACGGTGTACTCCTCGGCGCACCTGATCTCGTCACGCACCACGACGGAGTTCACCGAATTCCCGATGGACAGCGACGTCGACTACCCCGGCCATCGCGTGCTCAAGCGGTACTTCGACGAGTACGCCGACGCCTTCGGGTTGCGTGAGCGGTTCCGGTTCGGCATCAGGGTGGACCGACTAGAGCGCGACGGCGACGGCTGGATCCTGCACGCCACGGCACGGGGCGACGACGGCGGGACCGAGTCCGTCGTCCGGCGCCACGACGGCGTCATCCTCGCGAACGGCACGCTCGCCGCACCGAACGTCCCGGCCTTCCCCGGAGAGTTCACGGGCGAGATCATGCACACCAGCGCCTACAAGGATCCGGCGCAACTCGCTGGCAGGCGGGTGCTCATCATCGGCGCCGGCAACTCCGGCTGCGACATCGCGGTGGACGCCGTGCACCACGCGGCCGGCGTCGACATGAGCGTGCGTCGCGGCTACTACTTCGTGCCGCGCTACCTCTTCGGCCGCCCCAGCGACACCCTCAACCAGGGCAGGCCGCTGCCGGCACGCCTCAAGCAGGCGATCGACTCCCGGGTGCTGCGGGCGTTCACCGGCGACCCCGTGCGCTTCGGCTTCCCCAAGCCCGACTACCGCATCTACGAGTCGCACCCCATCGTGAACACCCTCGTGCTGAACCATCTCGGTCAGGGCGATCTGCGGATCCGCGCAGACGTCGATCGCTTCGACGGCCGCACCGTGCGCTTTCGCGACGGCACGGCAGGCGACTACGACCTCGTCCTGCTCGCGACCGGCTACGCCCTGGACTACCCGTTCGTCGACCGGGAGCACCTGAACTGGAGGGGTGCCTCGCCCCGGCTGTTCCTGAACGTGTTCCCGCCGTCGTTCAACGGCCTGTACATGATGGGCATGATCGAGGCCAGCGGCATCGGCTGGCAGGGCCGCTACGAGCAGGCCGAGCTGATCGCCGCGTACCTCGCCGCGGAGAGCGCGGATCCGGCCCGCGCTGCGGCGTTCCGGGAGCGGGTCGCGACCGGCTCCTGGCCCGACCTCACCGGCGGATACCGCTACCTCGGACTCGCGCGCATGTCGTATTACGTCAACAAGGACGCCTACCGGCGCGCCGTGCGCACCGAGAAGGCCGCCCTGGCCGACGGCCCGGCGCCGACGGCATCGGGGAGAGCAAGGCGATGACCTTCGAATGTGTCGCTACGCTCTGGGGCATGCACACCACGCGCCGCACGGGATCGCGCACCGGCGATGCCTCCCGCCGAGCCGTCCGGGCAGGAGAGTGATGAGACGCGTCATGGTCACCGGCGGCGCCGGCTTCCTCGGCACCAGGGTCACCAGCCTCCTCACCGACCACCCGGATGTCGACGTCGTGATCTGCGGCGACCTCCGCGAATCCGAGGTGCCGGGTGTCGTCTCGGTCTCCGTGGACGTCACGGATCCGCTCGGGCTGCCCGAACTGCTGCGCCGGCATCGCGTCGACACGGTCGTGCACCTGGCCGCGATCGTCAACCCCGGCCGCGACGTGCAGGGCGAGTTCCGCGTCGACGTCCAGGGCTCCTCCAATGTGCTGGCCGCATGCGTGGAGTCCGGTGTGCGCCGCCTCGTGGTCTCGAGCTCGGGCGCCGCGTACGGGTACCATCCCGACAATCCGGACTGGATCGACGAGACCGACGCGCTGCGCGGCAACGACGAGTTCCCCTATTCGCGGCACAAGCGCATGGTCGAGGAGATGCTCGCGGCTGCACGCACCACGCATCCGGCGCTGGAGCAGGTCGTCTTCCGGATCGGCACGATCCTGGGACCCACCGTGCGCAACCAGATCACCGCACTGTGGGATGCGAAGCGGATCCTGCACATCGCCGGATCCGACTCCCCCTTCGTGTTCGTCTGGGTCGACGACGTGGCCGCGGCGATGGTGCGTGCGGCGCTGGGCGACGGGCCCGCCGGCATCTACAACGTGGCGGGCGACGGGGCTCTGACCGTGCCGCAGATCGCTCGTCGGCTGCGCAAGCCGCTGCTGACGATCCCGGCGCCGCTTCTGGCGATAGCCCTCGCGGTCGGCAGCGCCCTGCGTCTGACGCAGCACGGTCCGGAGAAGATCCGCTTCCTGCGATACCGGCCGGTGCTGCGCAACGATCGCCTGAAGCACGAGTTCGGCTACACGCCGCGACTCACCTCGGCCGAGGCGTTCGAGGAGTACCTGCGCACGCACCCGGACGTCGTGCACACCGGCTGACCGTCACCACGCGGCGGCCCTTCAGCCGGTCTTCGTGAACACCCCGAGGCCCGACGGCTGCGGCACCTGCGCGAACTTGTCGAAGTACGCCAGCGTCACGCCGTGCACGGCCCCGCCCGCACGCGTGAACACGGCCGAGGAGAGGGATCCCGGAGGCGCGCCCTCCCCTGTCGGCGCGAACGACAGGGTGTCTCCGTCCCACGGGTCGATGTCGAACGTGTAACCGCCCGTGGGCCCCATCGCCCCGTGCAGCTTTCCGCCGGAGGACGTGATCGTGAGGGTGCCGAGGTACGGGCTCGTGTAGGTGCCGACATAGTCGGCGTCCGGTGCCTGCGGCGCAGCGCCGGCCGGCGGCTTCTCGCCGGCCAGGTCGCCGACAGGAGCGTTGTAATGCGCGAAGACGCCACCGTACGCCTTCACCCAGTCGCGCGTCTGCGCGCCGTAGAGCACATCGTCGAGGAACTGCTGGTTCACCGCCTCCGGCACGCCGATGGGCGCCCCGTTCGTGAGCACGACGATGCCCAGGTCGAGATCCGGGACCATCGCCTCGGCGGTCGCGGTACCGAGCTCGAACCCGCCGGAGTGGCTCAGCACGACCCGTCCGCCGGCGCCCGACCCGACGTTGCTGCCGAATCCGTAGTGCCCGGGCCGCTGGTCGAGCGCGCTGTTCCGGGAGTTCACGATCTGCGCCGAGAACGCCTGGGTGAGCGGCGCGGGATCGATGAAGTCCTTTCCGGCGAGTTTGCCGTCGTCCAGGACCACCGCCATCCACTTGGCCACGTCCCCCGCCGTCGACGCCACGCCGCCGGCCGGCGCCTCCGCATCGGGGTCGCGGTCGAACAGCGGTTCGAAGTCGCCCGCCCCGATCCGCGCGTGCTGCACGGCCCGGTCGCGCGTGGCGAGGAACTCGGCATGCGAGGAGGTGGTGGAGGTCATCCCGAGCGGGTCGAACAGCAGCTCCTTCGCCGTCTGCTCCCAGGTCTCGTGCCGGGAGGCGGCGACGGCCACCGCGCCGGTGGTGAGCCCGAAGTTCGAGTACTGGTACGTCGTGCGGAAGGGCGCGAGCGGGATCTGGTTCAGGTGCGCCAGGATGTAGTCGCGGTCGAAGCCGAGATCTTCGAGCTCGTCGCCGCCGCCGGTCGGGATGCCGGTGCGGTGCGCGAAGGCGTCGCCGATCGTCGCGTTCGCCGTGACGTACGGATCGTTGAACGTCATAGACGGCATCAGATCCTTGATCGGGGTGCTCCAGGTGATGCTCGGATCCTCGGTCATCGCCCGCGCGACGATCGTGGCCGAGATCGGCTTCGACATCGACGCGATCATGAACAGTGTGTTGACGTCGACCGGGGCTCCGGTGCGCTTGTCACGCACTCCGAACGCCCCCTCATACACGGTCTTCCCCTTCGAGACCACGGCGACCGTGGCGCCGGGGACACCGGTGCGCTTGAGCGCGTCGGCGACGTGCGCCGGGAGCTTCTTCAGTGCGGCGGCGACGGCGGTCGCGCGATCGGTGTACAGCGGCATCACGTCCTGGTTCGGCGCCGCCCCGGTCTGCACGTGCACCGACTGTCCGCCCTGCGGCGGCGCCGAGCATCCCGCCACGGCACCGACCATCAGCAGTGTCACCGAGGCGGCGATCAACGGCGATCCCCGGCGCGCAGCACCGGTCCTGTTCCTTGCGGGCGCCATGCCGCTCCTCTTCTCGCGACCCCCCTCGGTGAGGCTAGCGAGCGCGGAACACACGGGGCAAGATGTCACCGCGTGCTGAGACCGATTCGTTCCCGTCGACTTCCGCCACTTGTCAGGATGCCCGCAGGTCCTGGGCGAACATCACCAGGATGCCGCTGGGTCCGCGGAGGTAGGTCAGCTTGTACACGTCCTGATAGTTCGCCACGCCCCGCAGCGGGAAGCAGCCGTGCCGGGCGGCGATCGCGAGCGCCTCGTCGATGTCGTCGACGGCGAACGCGATGCGGTGCATGCCGATCTCGTTCGGGAGCGTCGGCTCGGTCTCGATCGCGTCGGGGCGGATGTACTCGAACAGCTCCACGCGCCCGTTCCCGTCCGGCGTCTGCAGCACCGCGATCCTCGCGCGATTGCCGTCGAGCCCGACGGCGATGTCTGCCCAATCGCCCGACACGGTGTCGCGTCCCAGCACGGTGAGGCCGAGGTCGGTGAAGAAGGAGATGGTCGCTTCGAGGTCCCGGACGGCGATGCCGACGTTGTCCATGCGGATGGCCATGCCTCGCACTCTACGCCGCCCGGTCCGTGGGCCCCGGCGTCAGTGCGCGCCGGCTTCGACCAGGATCACGCCGCCGACGATCACGGCGAGACCGATCGCGGTCATGACCGAGATGTGATCGCGGAACAGGACGCGCCCGAGGACGGCGGTGGCGGCGACGCCGAGCGCCGCCCAGACCGCGTACGCGATGCCGACCGGCATGCCCAGCGCCAGCACCGCACCCAGCAGCACGTAAGAGGCCAGGTAGCCCAGGACGATGGCCGGGATGTGGCGACGGCGGCGGAAGCCCTCGGAGGCGCGCAGGCTCAGGGTGGCGGTCACTTCGGAGGCGATCGCGCCGAGCAGCAGCAGCCAGGTCATGAGGCGCTCCCGGTATCTCCGCGGGCGTGCCTGGTGCCCAACTCGGCGAGCAGCACGCCGGCGATGATCACCCCGAGCCCGACGAGGGAGAGCGGGCTCAGCGCCTCGGCGAACAGCGCCGCCGCAGCGAGCGCGGTGAGCGCCACGCCGATCGCGGACCAGATGCCGTAGGCCACGCCCACGGGCATGCCGCGGGTGAGCACGATCCCGAGCAGCCAGAACGACCCGCCGTACCCGAGCACGACCACGCACAGCCACCACCAGGATCCGCCCGTCGACACCGCTCGCAGGCTGAGCGTCGCACTGACCTCCAACACGATCGCGAGCAGCAGGGGCGGCCAGGCGCTGGGCAGGTGACGACCACCGGCCCCGGCATCAGGGGCCTGGCCCGCCGGCTCAGGCGAGGACATCGTCGAGCAGCGGGTGCAGATGCCGGGAGCGCAGCGTCCGCGCGGCGTTCGCGGCGCCGGCCGCCAGCGCGTCGTCCACCGCATGGCCCGCCAGCGTCGCATCGAGCACGCCGGCGAAGAAGGCATCGCCGGCGCCATTGGTGTCGACGACGTCGACCGGCACCGCCGCCACGCGATGCAGCGCGCCTTCGCCATCGACGGCGATCGCGCCGTCGGCCCCGAGCGTGCAGACGGCGAGGGAGGCCCCCGCGTCGATGCAGTCGCGCAGGAAGCCCTCGGGATCCGAAAGCCGGTCGGCGTTGCAGAAGATCACGTCCGCAGCGGCGACGAATGGCCGGTGGAACGTCGCGGTTCCGTCGTAGTCGTGCAGATCGACCCAGATCGGGGCCCCGGCCGTGCGCGCCTCGTCGATCGCGGCGAGCCCCTCGGCGGAGAGGTCGAGCACGATCGCGGCGGCGCCGGCGAGCGCGGGCTCATCGCCGGCGAGGTCCTCCCACCCCGGGGCGAGCTCGGGCGATGACAGGAACACCGAGACCCGCTCGCCGGCATCCGTCATGAGGTTCAGATGGCGTTCGGAGACGGTGGCCTCGCGGAGGCCCAGCAGGGGCACCCCGGCTCTTCCGAGCGCATCGCGGATCCGCAGTCCCGCCGCGTCGCGGCCGACCCGCGCGCGCAGGGACACGGCGCGCCCGAGTCCGTGCAGACTCAGCGCCTTGCCGGCGCTCGTTCCGCCGACTGTCTGCCAGTCCGCCTCCGCGAACTGCATGTGCGGCGTCGGCTCCGGCAGCCGGTCCAGCAGCACGATCGTGTTCCACGACACCGCCCCGACGACGGCGACCCGCCCCGCATCGGGGGCTTCACTCATCGAAGCCCTCGGCGATCAGCTCGACCAGCTCCTCCCGCTCCTCGACGGGGAGGAACGCACCGGCGGCGGCGTTGAACTGGAAGGACTCGAGGTCCTCGAGGTCGTAGCCGAACGCGTCGACGAGCAGCGCCATCTCCCGCGTCAGCGAGGTCGCGCTCATCGTGCGGTTGTCGACGTTCACGGTCACCGCGAAGCCCAGCTGGTAGAGCAGATCGAACGGATGGTCCGCGAACTCGGTCCCCCAGGCGGCGATCGCGCCGGTCTGCAGGTTGGACGACGGCGAGAGCTCGAGCGGAATCTCCCGGTCGCGCACCCAGCGCGCCAGATCGCCGAAGCGGACCTGCACCTCCTCGCCGTCGCGGTTGACGATCTCCAGATCCTCGGCGATCCGCACGCCGTGACCGAGGCGCAGCGCGCGGCCGTCGACCAGCGCGGAGCGGATCGAGTCCGGTCCCGCAGCCTCGCCCGCGTGCACGGTCGTGGGGAACATCTGCCCGGCCAGGTACTCGAAGGTCTCCCGGTAGCGCGAGGACGGGTACCCCGCCTCGGGGCCCGCGGTGTCGAAGCCGACCACGCCGCGATCCCTGTTGGCGACGGCGAGTTCGGCGATCTCGCGCACACGCTCGGTCTGACGCATCGCGGAGAGCAGCTGTCCCACCCGGATGCTCTTGCCGCGGCTCTCCGCGGCGTCCTCCGCCTCGTCGATGCCGTCCTGCACGGCGTCGACCGCCTGCTGCAGGCTGAGTCCGTTCGCGAGGTGCAGCTCGGGCGCCCAGCGCACCTCGCCGTACACGACGCCGTCGCGCACCAGGTCCTCGACGAACTCGCGCGAGATGCGGCGCAGGTTCTCGGCGCTCTGCATCACGGAGAGGGAGACATCGAACGTCTTCAGGTAGTCGACCAGGGATCCGGCCGACGCCTGGGTGCGGAACCACATCGCGAGCCCGGTCGGGTCGGTGTGCGGCAGTTCGATCCCCGCCGCGTCGGCGAGTTCGATGATCGTGGCGGGGCGCACTCCGCCGTCGAGGTGATCGTGCAGCGAGACCTTGGGGAGGCTCCGGAGGGACAGACCCTCGACCTCCAGGTCGCCGTTCGCGTCGATGGGCATGACAGATCCTTCCTCAGCGGTCGATCGATGGGAATCGTCAGGGATGTTCCGAGAGGAACCGGACAGGGCGCCGCGCAGACGCCGCGCCCGGAATCAGCCTAGGCCGTGATGCGCTCGCGCACGAGGGGCGCGCGCTCGATGTGCTCTGCGCCGATCTCCCACGCGCCGTCGACCGCCTCCAGCGCACGGTCGAACCGCGCCGCGTCGTCGGCGGACAGCGTGAACACCGGGTCGCCGGCGCGCACGGCATCGCCGGGCTTCACGTGCAGGTCGATGCCCGCGGCGAACACCACCGCATCCTCCGCGCGGGCGCGGCCCGCTCCCAGGCGCCAGGCGCCGATGCCGAACGGCAGCGCGTCCATGCGGGTCACGAATCCGTCCGATGCGGCGGTCACGGTGTGCGTCTCGCGTGGGGTCGGCAGAGCCGCGTCGGGGTCGCCGTCCTGCGCCCGGATCATGGCCTTCCACGAGTCCATCGCGCGGCCGTCGTCCAGCGCCTTCTCCACGTCGGCGTCGGGCTGTCCGCTGAGCGCCAGCATCTCCCGGGCGAGCGCGATCGTGAGCTCCCGGATGTCCGCGGGGCCGCCTCCGGCGAGCACCTCGACCGATTCGCGGACCTCGTTCGCATTGCCGATCGCGAGGCCCAGCGGCACGTTCATGTCCGTGAGGAGCGCGGTGGTCTGCACACCGGAGTCGGTGCCGAGCGCCACCATGGTGCGGGCGAGTTCGCGAGCGCGATCGATGTCCTGCATGAAGGCGCCGGATCCGAACTTCACGTCCAGCACCAGCGCGTCGGTGCCCTCGGCGATCTTCTTGGACATGATGCTCGAGGCGATCAGCGGGATCGCCTCGACCGTGCCGGTGACGTCGCGCAGCGCATAGAGCTTCTTGTCGGCAGGAGCGAGACCGGATCCGGCCGCGCAGATCACCGCGCCCACGTCACCCTGCAGCTGCGCGAACATCTCCTCGTTGCTGAGTGCGGCACGCCAGCCGGGGATCGATTCGAGCTTGTCCAGGGTGCCGCCGGTGTGGCCGAGCCCACGGCCGCTCAGCTGCGGCACCGCCACGCCGAAGCAGGCCACGAGCGGGGCCAGCGGGAGCGTGATCTTGTCTCCCACGCCGCCCGTGGAGTGCTTGTCGACGGTCTTCTTGCCGAGGGCGGCGAAGCTCATCCGCTCCCCGGACGCGATCATGGCGTCGGTGAGCACGCGGATCTCGTCGCGCTCCATGCCGCGCTGGAAGACCGCCATCGCGAACGAGGCCATCTGCGGATCCGTGACGTAGCCGCGCGTGTAGGCGTCGACCATCCAGCGCAGTGCCGGCTCGGGCACGGTCCCGCCGTCGCGCTTGGCACGGATGACATCCACCGCGTCGAAAGGCTCGACCGCACTCATCGGACGTTCTCCAGATCTCTCGGCCCGAACGCGTCGGGCAGCACTTCGTCGATGGTCCTGATCCCGGACACGGTCTCCAGCAGCATCCCCGGCGCGGAGTGCTCGTACAGCAGCTGCCGGCAGCGGCCGCACGGCATGATCGTGTCGCCCTCGCCGTTCACGCAGAGGAACGCGACGAGGCGTCCTCCGCCCGACATGAACAGATCGCCCACCATCGCGCACTCGGCGCACAGGGTGACGCCGTAGGAGGCGTTCTCGACGTTGCAGCCGGAGACGATCCGTCCGTCGTCGACGAGCGCGGCAGCGCCCACGCGGTAGTGCGAGTACGGCGCGTAAGCCTTGTGCTGTGCTTCGTCGGCGACGCGGCGCAGCTCATCCCAGTCGATGTCCATGAAACGCCCTCCTAGGACTTGATGTACGGCTTGCCGTCGGCCGCGGGGGCCTTGATCTGCCCCACGAACCCGACGACCGCGAGGATCGTCACCACGTACGGCAGCATCAGCATGAACTCGCCGGGGATGGGCGTGCGCAGCACCGCGAGCAGGTTCTGCAGGTTCGTCGCGAAACCGAACAGCAGCGCAGCGAGCGCCGCGCGCACCGGATCCCAGCGCCCGAAGATCACCGCGGCGAGCGCGATGAAACCGAGCCCCGCCGTCATGTCCTTGGTGAACTGCGGCACCGAGACCAGGGTGAAGTAGGCGCCGCCGATGCCGGCGATCGCTCCGGCGAGCTGCAGGTTCCAGAACCGCGTCGGGTTCACCTTGATACCGACGGTGTCCGCCGCGTGCGGGTGCTCGCCGACGGCGCGCACGCGCAGGCCCCAGCGGGTGCGGTACATGCCCCAGGCCACCAGCGCGACCACGACGTACATCAGGTAGACGAGGAAGGTCTGGTTGAACAGAGCAGGGCCGATCACGGGGATATCGCCCAGGACCGGGATCTTGATCAGCGAGAACCGGGTAGGGCTGTTCAGCGTCTGCGCGTTCGGCGCGAGCACGCCCTGATACAGGAAGCCGGTCAGGCCCGAGGCGAAGACGTTGAGGACCACGCCGACGATGACCTGGTCGACGAGGTACTTGATCGCGAACGCGCCCAGCACGAGCGAGATCAGGATGCCGCCCAGCATCGCACCGATGAGACCCACGAACGGGTTGTGCGTGAGAGAGCCGAGGATCGTCGCCGTGAATGCGCCGAGCAGGAACTGTCCCTCGATCGCGACGTTGACGACACCGGCGCGCTCGCCGATCACCCCGGCGAGGGCACCGAAGACGAGCGGCACCGCGAGCGAGATGGATCCTCCGAGCAGGCCGGTGAGCGTAATCGCGCCCGCTGCACCCGCACCCGCCCAGGTGAGGAACGCGGTCATCGCGAGCACCGCGTACACGATCGGCACCCACAGGGGGATCTTCCGGTACTGCAGCGCGGCGATCAGTGCCAGCACGCCGAGTCCTACTGCGATCACCCACGTGGTCCAGAGCACCGGTCCCGCGGGGACGGCGACGTCGCCGAGGCGGATCACTGCGCTCGCCTCGGACAGGCGGAACGTCGTGGTCCCGTAGCGGGGCACGAACAGGAACAGCAACCCAAGCAGGGCGACGATCGCCAGCAGCGTGATCGGGACCTTCAGCGAGCGGACCTTGACGACGGTGGGCGCGTCGAGCACGGGTGCCGAGGTGAGGGAGGTGCTCATGCTGCCGCCGCCTTCGTGTCGGAGGAATCGGAGTTCTTGGCCGCCCGGCGCGCGATCCGCGCCTTGGAACGCTGCGAGCGCTCCGAGTCGTCCTTGGGCAGGAAGAAGATGGTGCGGATCAGCGGCGGCGCCGCGATGAACAGCACGATCAGCGACTGCACCACGAGCACGATGTCGACGGGGATCGACTGGAGCGCCTGCATCGGGAACGAACCCGCCTTCAGCGCGCCGAACAGCAGTCCGGCCCAGAACGTGCCCCACGCACGGCTGCGCCCGAGCAGCGCCACCGTGATGGCGGTGAAGCCGATACCGGCGTCGATGCCGCCGTCGAAGCCGCTCGTGATCGTGCTCTGGATCTGGAACATGCCGGCCAGGCCGGCAAGTCCCCCGGAGAACAGCATCGCGTAGATGTAGACGCGCGGGACGCTGATCCCCGCGGCCCGTGCCGCATTGGGGTTCTCCCCCACGGCGCGCATCCGGAAGCCGAGACCGGACCGCTCGACCAACCACCACACGAACAGCGTCGCGACGATCACGATCGGGAAGCCCCAGTCGATCAGGTCGAGTCCGGGGAGCTTGGGCAGAATCGCGCTCGGAGGGGTGGGTCGGGAGATCGGCTGAATCTGACCAGGCCGCTGCAGCAGCTGCGGCACCTGCACCATCCACGTCACGAAGTAGAACGCGACGTAATTGAGCATGATCGTGAGGATGACCTCGTGCGCACCGGTGCGTGCCTTCAGCAGGCCCACGAGCCCGCCCCAGAGCGCCCCAGCGGCGATGCCGACGATCAGGGTGAGCGGGATCTGGATGATCGCAGGCAGGTTCAGCTGGAACGTCACGAGCGCCGCCGCCGCGCAGGCGATGAGCATCTGGCCGCGGGCGCCGATGTTGAACAGGCCGACGCGGAACGCCACCGCGATGCCGAGGCCGGCGGCGATGAGCGGCGCGGCGAAGGAGATCGTGTTGCCGAGCGGCCTCACGGCGGACCAGAAGTCGCTGGCTCCGAAGTCGATGATCGATCCGTTGAACAGCGCGGAATAGGCGCCGATCACTGCGCTCCAGGCGGCGCCCAGCGTGTCGGTGGGACGCGCGAAGAAGTACCCGGCCGCCGCCTGCACATCGGGGTTGGTGACGGCGATCAGCACCCCGCCGACGATGAGCGCCAGGAGGATCGCCAGCACCGTGGTGACCGCGCTCCCGCGCAGGATCTCCCGGAGCACACGGTTCGAGACCGGGATCTCCTGGATGTTGCGGGTCATCGGCGGTTGAGGTGCGGGCGCGACCGGACCGCCGTCCGCGCTGGGCGCGGGCTCGGGTGCCGGCGTGCCGGAGGTGGGCGCGGATTCGTTGCTCATGCGGCTGCCTCCGTGGGGTTCTCGCCGGCCATCATCAGGCCGAGCACGTCGCGCGGGGTGTCCCCCGGGACGATGCCGACGATGCGGCCGCGGTACATGACCGCGATGCGGTCGGCGAGGGCGGTGACCTCGTCCAGTTCGGTCGACACCACGATCACCGGGATGCCGGAGTCGCGGGTCTCGACGATGCGCTTGTGGATGAACTCGATGGATCCGACGTCCACGCCGCGCGTGGGCTGCGAGGCGAGCAGCAGCTTGAGGTCGCGGTTGAGCTCGCGCGCGATGACGACCTTCTGCTGGTTGCCGCCCGACAGGGATCCAGCCGCCTGGCCCGGTCCCTGCGTGCGGATGTCGAACTCCACGATGCGCTCCTTCGCGAACGTGTCGAGCACGCCGCGCATGATGGTCCCGAAGCGGGTGAAAGCGGGGTCATCGGAGCGGTCGAGGATGAGGTTCTCCGCGACGGAGAATGCGCCCACGAGACCATCCTCGTTGCGGTCCTCCGGGACGAACCCGACGCCGGCCTCGAGCACCTGGTGCACGTTGCGGCCGATCAGCTCCATGCCGTCGAGCGAGATGGATCCGGTAGAGCGCGCACCCAGTCCCATGATCGCCTCGGCCAGCTCGGTCTGCCCGTTGCCCTGCACGCCGGCGACGGCCAGCACCTCGCCCGGGCGCACATCGAAGCTGATGTCGTCGACCACGACGACGCCGTCCGGCGCGATCACACGCAGGCCCTTGACGTGCAGCCCGCCTTCGCCGATCTTGGGCGGATCCTTGTGCACCGTCAACTCGACCGCGCGCCCCACCATCATCGAGGCGAGCTCGGTGTTCGAGGACTTCGGGTCGGCCTCGCCGACCACCCGGCCCAGACGGATCACGGTGATCTTGTCGGCGATCGCGCGAACCTCGCGAAGCTTGTGCGTGATGAACACGATCGCTGTGCCCTCGTCGCGCAGCTGCTTCATGATCTCCATGAGCTCGTCGGTCTCTTGAGGGGTGAGCACCGCGGTCGGCTCGTCGAACACGAGCACCTTCGCGTCACGGCTCAGAGCCTTGATGATCTCCACGCGCTGCTGCACGCCGACCGGCAGGTCCCCCACGATCGCGTCCGGATCGACCTCGAACCCGAACCGCGAGGCGACCTCGCGCACGTGATCGCGCGCCGCCGCGATGTCCAGCACGCCGAGCGCCTTGGACTGCTCGTGCCCGAGCATGACGTTCTCTGCGACGGTGAACACCGGGATGAGCATGAAGTGCTGGTGCACCATGCCGATGCCGGCCGCCATCGCATCGCCGGGGCCGCGGAAGTGCTGCGGCACGCCGTCGAGCAGGATCTCGCCCTCGTCGGCCTGATACAGGCCGTAGAGGACGTTCATCAGGGTCGACTTGCCGGCCCCGTTCTCGCCCAGCAGGGCGTGGATCTCGCCAGGTTCGACGACCACGTCGATGTGGTCGTTGGCGACCAGGGATCCGAAGCGCTTGGTGATGCCGCGGAGCTCGAGCTTCATAACTGTGACCCTATCCGGGAAGGGGGGACTCAAGAAGAGCGCGGGGCGCCGGATCCCGCCATCGCGCCGGTCGGCGACGATGGCGGGATCGGAGCGCCCCGCGTCAGAGGGGGTTACTTCGGGGACGCGGCCGATTCGACCTTGATGTCGCCCTTGATGATCTTGTCCTGCAGCGCCTTCAGCTCGTCGGTCAGGCCCTTCGGGAGCTTGCTCTCGAAGTCGTGGAACGAGGACAGGCCCACGCCGTTGTTCTGGAGCGTGCCGACGTACGGGGTCGGGTCGAAGCTGCCCTTGGCAGCGTCGAGGACCGTGGTGTTGACCGCGTCGTCGATGCGCTTCATGACCGAGACCAGGATCTGGTCGGCGACGGACGGGTCAGCCGCGGCGAGGTCGGAGTCGACGCCGAGCATGACCGTCTTCTTGCCGCTGTCCTTGATCGCAGCGCTGGCCGAGAGGTAGATCGGACCGCCGACCGGGAAGATCACGTCGACGCCCTGACCCAGGATCGAGTTCGCGGTCTGCTTGGCGGTGTCGTTCGCGGCGAAGGCGCCGGTGAACGAACCGTCCTGCGCGGCCTTGTCCCAGCCGACCGAGGCGACGTTTCCGCCCTTGTCCTCGTCGTACTTCTTGACGCCGTCGACGAAGCCGTCCATGAAGATCGTCACCGGCGGGATCTTCATTCCGCCGAAGGTGCCGACCTTGTTGGCGCCCTCCTGCGCCGACCATGCCGCTGCGGCGTAGCCGCCGAGGTACGCGGCCTGGGCGGTGTCGAAGAGGATCGGCTTGATGTTCGGCGCGTCCGGCTTGCCGTCGTTGTTGGTGTCGGCCAGCGAGTCGATGATGCCGAAGTTGATCTTCGGGTTCGCCTGCGCGGCGGTGGAGATCGCGGCGTCGAGCTTGAAGCCGACGCCGATGATCATGGTGCACTTGCCGGAGATCAGCGAGTCGATGTTGCTCTTGTAGTCGTTGTCCGACTTCGACTCGACCTCGAGGGCCTTCACGCCGAGGGTCTTGGCCGCCTTGTCCATGCCGATCTTGGCCGACTCGTTGAAGGACTTGTCGTTGAAGCCGCCGCTGTCGGAGACGAGGCAGGGCTTGAAGTTCGCGTCGGCCGGCTTGGCACCGCCGCTCGAGCTCGCCGGAGCAGGAGCGGATCCGCAACCTGCGAGGGCGACGATGACACCGGCGGCGATGGTCGCGCCGATCAGCTTCTTGGTGATGGTCACACGGGCCTCCAGAAAACGAGCCCGCGGCCATCGCGGGTCACTTGAAAGTTACCGACTATGACGAAGATCGGGCATCCTCGTCCGTGTCGCTGGAGTCAATGGTTACAAACATGAGATCACATGCGCTCGTCCATGCTCATATGAGCAGAGCACCCGGGTCATCCCCGCTTTCGTGCAGGCCCGTGCGCATCTGCGGATGATCGCGGGGGCCTCAGAGCACGTCGCCGCGCCCGGTGAGCTTGAGCGACTCGACCACGCCTTTCACCCGCTGCGCGTGCTCGATGGTCGTCACGAGCAGCGCGTCCGGGGTGTCCACCACCACGATGTCCTGAACGCCGACCAGGCTGATCACCCGCGACGTCTGGCTGACCAGGATCCCGCTCGCCGCGTCCGACAGCACTCGGGCGGAAGCGCCGAGCACGGCGAGATCGTTCTTGCGGCCGTTAAGGATGAGCTTGGTGAGCGAGGCGAAGTCCCCCACGTCGTCCCAATCGAAGTGGCCCGGCACCACGGCCAGCCGGCCGCGCTCGGCCGCCGGCTCGGCGACCGCGTAGTCGATCGCGATCTTCGGCAGCGCCGGCCACACCCGATCCACCGCGGGTCCGCGTCGCTCCCGGTCGTCCCACGCCTCGGCGAGCTCCATGAGACCGGCGTACAGGGCGGGCTGGTGCAGTTCGATCTCCGCCAGAAGCACGTCGGCCCTTGCGATGAACATGCCCGCGTTCCAGAGGTAGCTGCGGTCGGCGACGTACTTCCTTGCCGTGGCGAGGTCGGGCTTCTCCACGAACCGCTCCACCAGGGCGGCCTCTCGCGCACCCTCGATCTCGAGCTCCGTCCCCTGCTTGATGTAACCGAAGCCGACCGCCGGCTCTGTCGGCGTGATGCCGATCGTGACGATGTACCCCTCTCGCGCGACCTCGACGGCGTCACGCACGGCGAACTCGAACACGCGGGTGCCGCGGATGACATGATCCGCGCTGAAGGATCCGATGATCACATCTGGGTCGCGTCGGTGCAGAATCGCTGCCGCGAGCCCGATCGCCGCCGCCGACTCGCGCGGCTCAGACTCCAGGAACACGTTCTTGTCGGCGATGCCCGGCAGTTGCGCCTCCACCGCAGCGCGGTGCGCGCGCCCGGTCACCACCGCGATCCGGTCGGGGCCGGTCAGCGGCTCCAGCCGGTCCCAGGTGTCGCGCAGCAGCGACTGTCCGGATCCGGTCAGATCGTGCAGGAACTTCGGCGCATCGGCCCGGGACAGTGGCCACAGCCGGCTCCCGATGCCTCCGGCGGGGATGACGGCGTAGAAGTCAGGGATCGGCTCGCGCATGGGATCCAGCGTAGCGAGGGCCCCGTCGCCACCTGCTCAGAGCATCTCCAGCGGCACCGGACGGGCAGGGGCGGGGAAGCGTGCATCGATCGCCGAGAGCACCTCCGCAGGCAGCTCGACATCGATTGCCGCGGCGTTGTCCCGCGCGTGCGCGACGTCGCCCGCCTTGGGTATCGCCAGCACGTCTCCGGAGCGGATCACCCAGGCGAGCACCAGTTGCGCCACCGTCAGCCCGATCGATGAAGCCAGCTCCGCGAGCACGGGATCGCCGAGCACACGCGCCTGCTCGAGCGGCGAGTACGCCATCGCCGGAATCCCGCGGCGGCGCAGCAACGGGAGCAGATCGAGCTCGGGCCCGCGGCGGGACGGGTTGTAGAGGATCTGATCGGTCGCGGCTCCCGCGGGAAGCTCGGCGAGGTCGTCCGGATCCAGGTTGCTCACGCCCCAGTCCAGGATGTCGCCGGCGTCGCGCAGGTCCTCGAACGCGGCGACGGTCTCCTCGAGCGGCACCGGCCCGCGCCAGTGCAGCAGGTACAGGTCGAGCCGGTCGGTGCCGAGCCGGGCGAGGCTGTCGTGCGCCGCTCGACGGATCCCGGCCGCGTCGGCGTGATGCGGGAGCACCTTGCTCACCAGGAACGCGTCGTCGCGCCGCCCGCGGATCGCCTCCCCCACCCGTCGTTCGGAGCGGCCGGATCCATACATCTCCGCCGTGTCGACGACGCGCAGACCGGCGTCGAGCCCCACCTGGATCGCCGCGATCTCCTCGTCCCGTCGCGCCGGATCGTCGCCGACGTTCCAGGTGCCGATGCCGATGCTCGGGACGATGGCGCCGTTCGGGAAGCGAATGCTCATGCCCTCACGGTAGGACGTCGGTCGCCGTGCCCACGATCGCATCCATGCATGGTTCCGATCGCAGAACCGCATGATCGCTAAGGGTCGCCTTCGTCGCTCCCAGCCATCTGACAGGAATAGGATGAGGGGGATCGGACGCCTGCGCGCCGCGATCCTTCGCTATCGATCAGGGAGGACGACTGTGTCCGCAAGCACGCGCTTGACACCTTCGATTGCGGAAACCACGTCCAAGACGCCGCGCGGCACCCTCTACCGGGGTCGCGAGGGCATGTGGTCCTGGGTTCTGCATCGCATCACCGGAATCTCCATCTTCTTCTTCCTCCTGGTGCACGTGCTCGACACGTCGCTCATCCGGGTCTCGCCGGAGGCATACGACGCGGTCCTCGGCACGTACAAGAACCCGATCATGGGGCTCGGCGAGACTGTGCTCGTCGCCGCGATCGTTTTCCACGCGCTGAACGGGCTGCGGATCATCCTCATCGACGTGTGGTCGAAGGGCGCCCAGTACCAGAAGCAGATGTTCTGGGTCGTGATCGGCCTCTGGCTGGTGCTGCTGGCCGGCTTCGTGCCGCGCCACCTGATCAACGTGTTCTCTCACGTGGGAGGTGCGAGCTGATGGCCGCGGACGTCTTCACCACCCAGCACATGGCGGCCCCGCGCCGCAGCAAGGGCGTCAACCTCGAGAAGTGGGGCTGGATCTACATGCGCGTCTCGGGCGTCATGCTCGTCGTGCTGATCTTCGGCCACCTCTTCGTCAACCTCATGCTCGGCGAGGGCATCCACGCGCTGGACTTCGCCTTCGTCGCCGGCAAGTACGCCACGCCGTTCTGGCAGTGGTGGGACGTGCTGATGCTGTGGCTGGCCCTCATCCACGGCGCCAACGGCATGCGCACCGTCGTGAACGACTACGTCGGCCACACGGGCATCCGCAAGACCCTGCTGGTCGTGCTCGGCCTGGCCACCGCCCTCCTCGTCCTGCTCGGCACCCTCGTCGTGTTCACCTTCGACCCCTGCAACGGCGTGTTCGAGAGCGGCGCCATGTGGGACACCTGCAAGGCGCTGGGCAAATAGCCCGGCGACCACGGCGAGACCAGCTCCCCCGCGGCAGCGGCGACCAAGCTCAGAGAATAGGCAGAACCAGTGACCACTGAGACCCAGGATTCCGTCGTCAAGAACGGCGTGCACCACCATCAGTTCGACATCGTGATCGTCGGCGCCGGCGGCGCCGGCATGCGGGCGGCGATCGAGGCCGGCCCCGGCGCGAAGACCGCGGTGATCTCGAAGCTCTACCCGACCCGCTCCCACACGGGAGCGGCGCAGGGCGGCATGGCCGCGGCGCTCGCGAACGTCGAGGAGGACAGCTGGGAGTGGCACACCTTCGACACCGTCAAGGGCGGCGACTACCTCGTCGACCAGGACGCGGCGGAGATCCTCGCCAAGGAGGCCATCGACGCAGTCATCGACCTCGAGAACATGGGCCTGCCGTTCAACCGGACGCCCGAGGGCAAGATCGACCAGCGCCGCTTCGGCGGACACACGGCCGAGCACGGCAAGACGCCCGTGCGCCGGGCCTGCTACGCCGCCGACCGCACCGGCCACATGATCCTGCAGACGCTGTTCCAGAACTGCGTGAAGCTCGGCATCAACTTCTTCAACGAGTTCTACGTGCTCGACCTCATCACGGTGAAGGACGAGGCGGGCAAGACCGGCATCGCCGGCGTCGTCGCCTACGACCTGTCCACGGGCGAGCTGCACGTCTTCCACGCCAAGGCCGTGATCTTCGCGACCGGCGGCTTCGGCAAGATCTTCAAGACCACCTCGAACGCGCATACCCTGACCGGCGACGGCGTCGGGATCGTGTGGCGCAAGGGCCTGCCGCTCGAGGACCTGGAGTTCTTCCAGTTCCACCCGACCGGCCTGGCCGGCCTCGGCATCCTGCTCACCGAGGGCGCGCGCGGTGAAGGCGCGATCCTGCGCAATGCCTCGGGCGAGCGCTTCATGGAGCGCTACGCCCCCACGATCAAGGACCTCGCGCCGCGCGACATCGTCGCCCGCTGCATGGTGCAGGAGGTCGCGGAGGGCCGCGGCGCCGGCCCGCACAAGGACTACGTGCTGCTGGACTGCACGCACCTCGGTGCCGAGGTCCTGGAGACGAAGCTCCCCGACATCACGGAGTTCGCGCGCACCTACCTCGGCGTCGACCCGGTCGTCGAGCCGGTCCCCGTGATGCCGACGGCGCACTACGCCATGGGCGGCATCCCGACCAACAACAACGGCGAGGTGCTCGCCGACAACGACACGATCGTCCCGGGCCTGTACGCGGCCGGCGAGTGCGCGTGCGTGTCGGTGCACGGCGCGAACCGCCTCGGCACGAACTCCCTGCTCGACATCAACGTGTTCGGCAAGCGCAGCGGACGCAACGCCGTCGAGTACGTCAAGACCGCCGACTTCCTGCCCCTCCCCGAGGCCCCGGAGACCGCGGTCAAGGAGATGCTCGAGGGCCTGCGCAACAACGCCGGCACCGAGCGCATCGCAGTCCTGCGCAAGAAGCTCCAGGAGGAGATGGACAAGGGCGCGCAGGTGTTCCGCACGCACGAGTCCCTCGAGCACGTGCTCGGCGTGATCGCCGAGCTCCGCGAGCGCTACAAGAACGTGCACGTCGACGACAAGGGCAGCCGGTTCAACACCGACCTGCTGGAGGCCGTCGAGCTGGGCTTCCTCCTCGACATCGCCGAGGTCGTCGTCTACGCCGCGCAGAACCGCGAGGAGAGCCGCGGCGGTCACATGCGCGACGACTTCCCGAAGCGCGATGACGAGAACTACATGCAGCACACGATGGCGTACCTGACCGGCGACCCGCACTCGTCGACGCCGAGCGACCACATCAAGCTCGACTGGAAGCCGGTCGTGTTCACCAAGAACGAGCAGGGCGAGTTGAACTACCCGCCGATGGAGAGGAAGTACTGATGTCCGCCGTCGCCACGGAAACCGCCGCAGAGGCCGTCGTCGAAGACACGGGCGTGCAGTCCTTCCTCGTCACGTTCAACATCCGCCGCTTCGACCCCGAGGTCGACAGCGAGCCGCACTGGGTCGACTACGACGTGGAGCTGTACTCCACCGACCGCGTGCTCGACGCGCTGCACAAGATCAAGTGGGAGGTCGACGGATCCCTCACGTTCCGCCGCTCCTGTGCGCACGGCATCTGCGGATCCGACGCGATGCGCATCAACGGCCGCAACCGCCTCGCCTGCAAGACGCTGATCAAGGACCTGGACATCTCCAAGCCGATCTACGTCGAGGCGATCAAGGGCCTGCCGCTGGAGAAGGACCTCGTCGTCGACATGGATCCGTTCTTCGCGGCGTACCGCGAGGTGAAGCCGTTCCTGCTCGCGACCAGCGAGCCGGAGAAGGGCAAGGAGCGCGTGCAGTCGATCGCCGACCGCGCGATCTTCGACGACACCACCAAGTGCATCCTGTGCGCCGCGTGCACCTCGTCGTGCCCCGTGTTCTGGACCGACGGGCAGTACTTCGGCCCGGCCGCGATCGTGAACGCGCACCGCTTCATCTTCGACTCCCGCGACGACGCCGCCGACGTGCGCCTCGACATCCTCAACGACAAGGAGGGCGTGTGGCGCTGCCGCACAACCTTCAACTGCACCGAGGCATGCCCCCGCGGCATCGAGGTCACCAAGGCGATCGCCGAGGTCAAGCAGGCGGTCCTGCGCGGCCGTCCTTGATCCGCCGGCCCCCGAGCCTGTCGAAGAGGCGCCACCCCTTGCGGGTGGCGCCTCTTCGCGTGTCAGCCGGTCGCTAGGGTGAGTGCGTGGCGGCCCGCATCCGCGAGGCGGCCGTCGTCGTGTCGGCGGGTGCATCCATACCTTCGGGGAGCGACGTTCGTCGCCGAAACCCTCGAGCGGGAGCAGACATCGCTCCGTGAACGTAGTCGATAGGGTGAGAGCGTGGTGGATTCCGGGCCCGATCTGCGCGCGCGTCTCGAAGCGCCGATCGGCCGAGCCGCCGAGATCACCCGACGCACGATGCGCGCCTTCCCGATCCGGGTGTGGCGGCACTTCCTGCAGAACAACGGCTTCCTGCTGGCCGCCAGTCTGAGCTATCAGTCGCTGTTCACGATGTTCGCGGTGCTGTACACCGCGTTCGCGATCGTGGGACTCTGGCTCGGCGCCAGCGATGAGGCCATCGCGCGCATGATCGATCTGATCAACGGCGCGATCCCTCACCTCATCAGCGAGAACGGCCTCGCCACCCCTGACGCGGTCGCCGACATAGCCACCGAGAACGCGAGCGTGCTGCTCGCGACCGGAGGGGCAGCCCTGATCGTCGCACTGTGGACCGCGATCGGATTCGTCACCTTCGCCCGCCGGGCGGTGCGCGACATCTTCGGGCTGCCGTTCGACGGACGCAACTACGTGCTGCTGAAGGCGCGAGACCTGGTCGCGGCGCTGCTGTTCGGCCTGGCCCAGGTGCTCGCGGCCGCGCTCGGCGTGATCGGCACCGGCGCGCTGCGGCGGATCCTGCAGCTCCTCGGCGCGGGCGATGCGTCGATATGGGTGAACGTGGTCAGCCAGGCGGGTTCGCTGCTGCTGTCCTTCGGCGTGAACGCCGCGGCACTCGCGATGCTGGTGCGCTTCCTCACCGGAACCAGGCTGCCGTGGCGCACGATCTGGCCGGGCGCGATTCTGGGCGGTGCGGCGCTGGCGGTGCTGCAGGCCGGCGCCGGGCTCCTCTTCCTCTACTCCCCCACGAACCCGCTGCTGGCCACATTCTCGGTCATCGTCGGCTTCCTGCTGTGGTTCCGCCTCGTCGCCATCGTGATCCTCGTCGCCGCCGCCTGGATCGCGGTGTCCGCATCGGACCGTGATCAGGCGCTGGTGCCGGAGGACGAGTTCGCGCTCCGCGTCGCGGAGCTGGCGGATGCGCAGGCCGACGCCGCGATCCGCGTGCGCGAGGCGACAGCGGTGCTGCACGCCGCTCCGTGGTACCGGCGCCGACGCGCGGCCCGCGCGCTGCAGGACGCCGAGGACGATCTGGCGCTCGCCACCCGCCGTCACGCCGAGGCCGAGGCGGAGCGCGCCGCCCGCGCGGAGACCCTGGTGGCGCGGCGCCTGCGCGCGCTCACCGCAACCGGACCGGAACCCGATGTCGGAGGCGCTCGTTAGGCTGGAGACCATGCCCCACCTGCGTATCGCCACGGTCAACGTCAACGGGATCCGCGCCGCGGTCCGCAACGGAATGCATGGCTGGCTCGACGCCGCCGACGTCGATGTCCTCACCCTGCAGGAGGTGCGCGCGCAGGACGAGCACCTGGAGCAGGCGTTCCCCGGCTGGTCGATCCTGCACGACGAAGCCACGGCGAAGGGCCGCGCCGGCGTCGCCGTGCTCAGCCGGATCCCGGCGACCGCATCGCGGACTGCGCTCGGACCCGAGGATTTCGACTCGAAGGGCCGCTGGCTCGAGGCCGACTTCGATCTCGGTGGCGTCCCGCTCACGGTCGTCAGCGCCTACGTGCACAGCGGTGAGGCGGACACCCCCAAGCAGGACGAGAAGTGGAAGTTCCTCGACGCGATGACCACGCGCATGGGCGAGCTGGGTGCAGACGACGCCCTCTCGCTCGTCACGGGCGATCTCAACGTCGGGCATCGGCCCCTCGACATCCTGAACTGGAAGGGCAACGTCAAGAAGGCCGGCTTCCTCGCGCGCGAGCGTGCGTACTTCGACCGTTTCCTCGGCGCCGCGGGGGAACCTGCGATCGGTCAGGAGGGCATCGGCCGGGGAATGGTGGGCCAGCTCAGCGACACGCGCCCCTTCGTGGCAGAGGGCGACGGCAAGGGCCTCGGCTGGGTCGATGTGGGACGCGTCGCTGCGGGCGAGGTCGCCGGCCCGTACACCTGGTGGACCATGCGCGGCCAGGCCTTCGACAACGACTCCGGCTGGCGCATCGACTACCACCTCGCCACGGCACCTCTCGCGGCACGGGCGACGAACTACCGCGTCGCGCGCGCCGCCACCTACGCCGAGCGCTGGAGCGACCACACTCCGGTCATCGTCGACTACACGTACTGAGCTGCCGCCCGGTGCGTCGCCGCGCTGTGGTCGAGGCTCCGAACGCACGGTCGGGCGCTCGATCCCGTCCCCATAGGATTGTTCTGTGACGAAACCCCGCCTCTACTCCGGAATGCAGCCCTCCGCCGACTCCCTCCAGGCCGGCAACTACATCGGGGCGCTGCTGCAGTGGCGGGACCTGCAGAACTCCTACGACGCGTTCTTCTCCGTGGTCGACCTGCACGCGCTGACCCAGCCGAACGACCCGGCGGAGCTCCGGGAGAAGACCCGCCGCACCGCCGCCCAGTACATCGCGGCGGGGATCGAGCCGTCGAAGTCGACGCTGTACGTGCAGTCGCATGTGCGCGCGCATGCCGAGCTCGCGTGGATCCTGTCGACCATTACCGGGTTCGGCGAGGCCGGTCGCATGACCCAGTTCAAGGACAAGTCGGCACGGTACGGCACCGACGCGACCTCGGTAGGCCTGTTCACGTACCCGGTGCTGATGGCCGCCGACATCCTGCTCTACCAGACGGATGTCGTGCCGGTGGGCGACGATCAGAAGCAGCACGTCGAGCTGACCCGCGACCTCGCGGAGCGGTTCAACGCGCGCTACGGCGAGACGTTCGTGGTGCCGATCCCGGTGATCCAGAAGGACACCGCGCGCATCTACGACCTGCAGAGCCCCACCTCGAAGATGTCGAAGTCGGCCGAGTCGGACGCCGGCGTGCTGTGGCTGCTGGACGACCCGGCCAAGTCGGCGAAGAAGATCATGCGCGCCGTGACCGACAACGAAGGATCCGTCCGGTACGACCGCGAGGACAAGCCCGGCGTCTCCAACCTGCTGACGATCTACGCAGCCCTCACCGGCCGTCAGATCGCGTCCATCGAGGACGAGTACGCGGGCCGCGGCTATGGCGACTTCAAGAAGGGGCTCGCCGAGGTCGTCGTGAACGAGTTCGGCCCGGTGCGCGACCGCGCGAACGAGCTGCTCGCGGATCCCGCCGAGCTGGACCGGATCCTCGCCGCCAACGCCGCCCGCGCCGACGAAGTCGCCGACCGGACCCTCGCCCAGGTGTACGACAAGGTCGGCCTGCTCCGCCGCATCGCCCTCTAGGCGACACGGATGCGCCCGGTGACCCTCCGTACGGAGCGACTGGTGCTGCGCGCCCCGACTTCCGCCGACGTCGACGCGATCTCGGAGGCGTGCCAGGACCCGGAGATCCCGCGCTGGACCACTGTGCCGAGCCCCTACGGTCGCGCGGACGCCGAAGACTACGTCCGGCTCGTCGGCGAGTGGTGGGAGGACGGATCCCAGACGGTGTGGGCGGCATACGCCGACGGCACGCTGATCGCATCGATCGGACTGCATCACATCGTCGAGCACCCGACGGGCGGCGACGCCGAGCTCGGCTACTGGGTGGCCGCGCCTGCGCGCGGACGCGGATACCTCACCGAGGCCGCCCGCGCCGTGATCGACTGGGGATTCGCCGAGCTGGGTCTCGCCCGCATCCGGTGGCGCGCCGTGGTCGGCAACGTGCCGTCGGCGCGGAGCGCCCGGGCGCTCGGGTTCCGCTACGAAGGCCTCCTGCGGCAGGGGCTGCCGGGGCCGCGAGGGCGGGACGATGGATGGAGCGGCGCACTGCTGCGCACCGACGACCGCGCTCCCGTGGACTGGCCGATCGACCTCGGCTGAGCCCTCCCCTGAGCGCGTCGGCGACCGTCATCCGGACCGCCCTGCCCCCGATGTCGCACCGGGGTGGCAGGATGATCCCATGCCGGAGATGCCTGAGGTGCAGGGGCTGGTCGACTTCCTCGCGGAGCGCGCGGTCGGGCTCACCATCACCCGCGCCTCGGTGTCGGCGATCGCGGCGCTGAAGACCTTCGACCCGCCCGTGACCGCACTGGCGGGGTCACAGATCGACGGTGCAGCACGCCACGGAAAATTCGTGGATCTGACGCTGAAGAGCGACACCGAACCGCACCTGCACCTCGTCTTCCACCTCGCCAAGGCCGGATGGCTGCGCTGGTACGACGCCCTCCCCACCACGCTGATCCGCCCGGGCAAGTCGCCGATCGCGTTGCGGATCGCGTTCGACGACGGCAGCGGCTTCGACCTCACCGAGGCGGGCACGAAGAAGTCCCTTGCCGTGTACGTCGTCCGCGATCCGGCCGACGTTCCCGGCATCGCACGACTGGGGCCTGATCCGTTGGATCCGTCCTTCACCCGCGACGTCTTCGCGGCGCTGCTCGAGGGCCGGCGCACGCAGATCAAGGGCCTGTTGCGGGACCAGGCGGTGATCGGCGGCATCGGCAACGCCTACTCGGACGAGATCCTGCATGTTGCTCGGATGTCGCCGTACGCGCCCGCCGGCGGTCTTGACAAGGCAGAGGTCACCGGACTGTACGACGCGATGCAGTCGACGTTGCGTGAGGCCGTGGCAGAGGCGAGCGGCAAGCCGCCCGCCGAACTCAAGGACGCGAAACGACGAGGGATGCAGGTGCACGCCCGCAGGGGGGAACCCTGCCCGGTGTGCGGCGACACGGTGCGCAGTGTGTTCTTCGCCGACAGATCGCTGGAGTACTGCCCCACCTGCCAGACCGGCGGCAAGGTGCTCGCGGACCGTCGGCTGTCGCGGCTGCTGAAGTGAGCCGGAACGACATGGGGAGTCACAGATGCATCCGCCGGAATGAAACCGGCATCCGCGCGTTGACTAAGCTGAGAGCAACACAACGTGCTCCGGGGTCGGTGAGAATCCGAACCGGCGGTGACAGTCCGCGAACCGAGGATCCGACACGGATCCGAGGCCGATCCGGTGCAATTCCGGGACCGACGGTGATGCGAGCGAAGGCTCGCGAGTCCGGATGAGAGGCAGCACGCACGATCGACGTGCGCCCCGACCCCGGTGATCTGGACCAGGATGAAGAAGGCGACATGACGGCGACAGCGGCGGAGCGGGCGGCGATGACGCACGCGCTCGAGATCGCGCGCCGCGGACCGCGCGGGCTGAACCCGCAGGTCGGCGCCGTGATCCTCTCCCCCACCGGCGACGTGCTCGCCGAGGGCTGGCACCGTGGTGCGGGAACCCCGCACGCCGAGGTCGATGCGCTCTCGAAGCTCGCACCGGCCCAGCTCCGCGGCGCGACCGCCGTGGTGACGCTCGAACCGTGCAATCACACCGGCCGCACCGGTCCGTGCGCCCAGGCACTCATCGACGCCGGCGTGGCCCGCGTCGTCTACGCGCTCGACGATCCTGGCGTGCGATCCGGCGGCGGCGCGGAGCGGATGCGCGCCGCCGGCCTCGACGTCGTCGCCGGTGAGCAGGCCGACGCCGCCGAGGCTCTGATCGGCGACTGGCTCACGGTGCAGCGCCTCGGCCGTCCGCATGTGACGGTGAAGTGGGCGCAGAGCCTGGACGGCCGCGCCGCCGCGGCGGACGGATCCAGCCAATGGATCACCGGCCCCGCGGCCCGCGCCGACGTGCACCGCCGTCGTGCCGCGGCCGACGCGATCATCGTGGGCACCGGCACGGTGCTGGCCGACGACCCTGCCCTCACCGCCCGCGACGGCGATGCCCTGCTCCCCCGCCAGCCCGTCCCCGTGGTCATCGGCGCGAGGGAGACTCCCGCCGAGGCCGCCGTGCGCCGCCATCCGCACGCGCCGCTGTTCTACACCGAGCACGACCTCACCACGATCCTCGCGGATCTCCGCGATCGTGGGATCCAGCGCGTCTTCGTGGAAGGCGGGCCGACCCTGGCCAGTGCGTTCCTCGCCGAAGGGCTGATGGACGAGGTCCTGGCCTACCTGGCCCCCGTGCTGATCGGCGGACCGAAGCTGGCCCTCGGCGACATCGGCGTGTCCTCGATCGGTGAAGCCCGGCGCCTGGTCGTCGATGAGTGGCTGCCGCTCGGCCCGGATCTGCTGGCGATCGCCCGGCCGGCCGCCGCCGAAAACGACGCGACGGTGAACGCCGTCCCCGCAGACGAGAACACCTCCCGGAACGACCCCTCCCGGAGCGAAGGAGAAGCCTGATGTTCACCGGAATCATCGAGGAGATCGGCGAGATCACTGCGATCACGCCCGCCGGCGACGGCTGGCGCCTGACCGTGCGCGCCCCGAAGGCCGCGTCCGACGCGGTGCACGGCGAGTCCATCGCCGTGAGCGGCGTGTGCCTCACCGTGGTCGGATCCACCTCCGACACCTTCGACACCGACGTCATGAAGCAGACGCTCGATGTCGCCGCGATCGGCAGCGCGACGGTGGGCACGCGGGTGAACATCGAGAAGGCGATGCCGGTCGGCGCCCGCCTCGGCGGCCACATCGTGCAGGGCCACGTCGACGGCGTCGGTGAAGTGCTCGAGGTGCGGCCCGGTGCACAGTGGAGCGTGCTGCGCATCTCGCTGCCGCACGACCTCGCCCCGCTCGTCGTGGACAAGGGATCCATCTCGGTCGACGGCACATCGCTGACCGTGAGCGCAGTCAGCGAGCCCCCTTCGACAGGCTCAGGGACCGATTCAACCCCACAGGACTGGTTCGAGGTTTCGCTCATCCCCGAGACCCTCGCGGCGACCACGCTCGGATCCCGCGCCGTCGGCGACCGGGTGAACCTGGAGACCGACATCCTCGCCCGGCACGTCGAGCGGCTGCTCGCGTTCCGTGCCGCAGACGCCGGCGCCGACCGCGCCGCCACACCGGAAGGAGGCTCGCGATGAGCCTTTCCACGATCGCCGAGGCGCTGGAGTCGCTCCGCGCCGGCCGCCCCGTGCTCGTCGCGGATGACGAGAACCGCGAGAACGAAGGCGACGTCATCCTCTCGGCCGAGCTCGCGACCCCCGAGTGGATCGCATGGACCGTGCGCTGGACCTCCGGGTACCTGTGCGCACCCATGCCCGCCGACATCGCCGACGCGCTGAACCTGCCCCCGATGGTCGAGGCCAACGAGGACGCGCGCAGCACCGCGTACACGATCAGCGTCGACGCAGCCTCCGGCGTCACCACCGGCATCAGCGCCGCCGACCGTGCCCGCACTTTGAACGTGCTGGCCGACGCGGCGTCCCTGCCGAACGACCTCATCCGTCCGGGGCACGTGCTGCCCCTGCGTGCGGTCGACGGCGGGGTGCGCCAGCGCGGCGGACACACCGAGGCGGCCGTCGAGCTGATGCGGCTGGCCGGTCTGCGCCCGGTCGGCGCGATCGCTGAGGTCGTCGCCGAGGACGGCAGCATGATGCGTCTGCCCGGACTGATGGAGCTCGGCGAGCGCGACGGGATCCCCGTGATCACGATCGAGCAGCTGATCGCGCATCTCAACGAGGTCGACCCACGGGACGAGGCCGACTGCGTCGCCAACAACACCCGTCGCCGGGTGAGCCTGCGCGCCGACGCCACCGTGCCCACGACGCACGGCGTGTTCCGTTTCCTCGCCTACAAGGACCGCATCACCGGCACCGACCACATCGCGGTCGTCTCGGGCGAGCCGACGGAGACGGCGCTGGTGCGGGTGCACTCGGAGTGCCTGACGGGCGAGGCGTTCGGATCCCTCAAGTGCGAATGCGGCCCGCAGCTGGAGGCGGCCCTCGACGCGATCGAGCAGGAGGGTGGCATCGTCATCTACATGCGAGGCCACGAGGGACGCGGCATCGGCCTGATCAACAAGCTGCGCGCGTACGCCCTGCAGGAGGAGGGCCTCGACACGGTCGATGCCAACCTCGCGCTGGGCCTCCCCGCCGACGCCCGCGACTACGCCGCGGCGGCCGGGATCCTCACCGACCTCGGTGTGAGGAAGGTGCGCCTTCTGACGAACAACACGGACAAGGTCGCGCAGCTGCGCGAACTGGGGCTCGATGTCATCGAGCAGGTGCCGCTGATCGTCGGAGTCGGCCCCAACAACCACCAGTACCTCGAGACCAAGCGCGACCGCATGGGCCACATCATCGGCGAGTCCGAGCTCGCCGCCGCCCTGGCCGCCAATGGTGCGGAGAACGGAAGGGACGACGAATGAGCGGCGCAGGAGCACCCACCACCGGCGGAATCGACGCGACCGGGCTCAATGTCGTGATCGTCGCCGGCACCTGGCACGAGACGATCACGGACGGCCTCATCGCGGGTGCCCAGCGCGTGCTCGAGGAGACAGGGGCGAACCACCGTCTGGTGCGCGTCCCCGGCTCATTCGAACTGGCCGTGGCCGCGCAGGCCGCCTTCGCGGGCGGTGCGGACGCGGTGGTCGCGCTCGGCGTGATCATCCGCGGCGGCACCCCGCACTTCGAGTACGTCTCGGCGGCCACCACCGATGGCCTCACTCGGGTCGCGCTCGACGCCGGCAAGCCCGTCGGCTTCGGCGTGCTGACGCTGGACGATGAGCAGCAGGGTCTGGAGCGTGCCGGCCTCGAGGACTCGAAGGAGGACAAGGGCGCAGAGGCGGCCGACGCCGCCTTGCGCACCGCTCAGGTCATCCGGTCGTTGCGGGGCTGATCGCCGCGACACGGAACGCCCACGGCATCCACACTCGGACGACTGCTCTGGCTGAACGCGCGATGAGGTGCGCCTTCCTGGTGCCGGAGCGATCCCAGGCCTAGCCTGAGGTCATGGAAACCCTGCGCCACATCGTGCTGTTCGTCCATCTGATCGGCTTCGCGACGCTGTTCGGCGCATGGGCCGTGCAGGCCTTCGGCGGCAAGAAGCAGATGACCGGCCTGATGAACACCGGTCTCGCGATCGCCGGCGTCGCCGGGCTCGTGCTCGCCGCCCCGTGGGGACTGCCCGAGGGCGTGGGCATGAACTACGCCAAGATCGGCACCAAGCTCGTGATCCTGCTGATCATCGGCGCGTTGATCGGCATCGGCTCGGCCCGGCAGAAGCGCGGCCAGGCCGTCCCGCCGGCGATGTTCTGGCTCGTCGGCATCCTGACCGCCGCGAACGCCGGTATCGCCGCCATCTGGTGACGCCGCGCTGACCTCCTGACAGCCATCGAGAACGCGGGATCCGAGCCGTCGGGTCCCGCGTTCTCGCGTTTCCGGATCCGCGATGTCAGGATCCGGCCCGCGGACCAACCTCTACGGTGAGAGTCGAGAACGGCTCGGGAAGAGAGGGCTCCGCATGACCCGAATCGCGACGAAGCGTCACCGCCGCACGATCACCGTCCTCGCCGTCGCCGCGCTGGTCGCGCCGATCGCGGGGTGCGCGACGCCCCCCGCGAGCGCGAACGGGCCGGTGCCCGATCTCCCGGAGAAGGACATCACGCACTGGGTGATGCCGACCGATCAGTTCACATCGCCCACGCTCGACCACCTGCCGAACTACGCATCGAACCGGCAGATGGAGACGTGCATGACCATGGAGGGTTTCACATGGCCGATTCCCGTCGAGCCGACCGATGACGCGAGTTATCTCGCGTTCCCGAAGAACTTGTCCTCGTTCCCCGCACTCACCGTGGACGTTGCAAGGCAGTACGGGTATCGGGCCAACTACATGCCGGGGGTCTGGCTGCCCGACGGCCGCAAGAACTTTACGAAACTGAATCGGATCGCGGAATCCCAGCCCGGGTTCGAGCCGGTCTTCCATGCCTGTCTCGCTAGCAGCCGGAAGGTTTTCGACGATACGAAGGCCGGTGACATCTACAACACCTTCAACATGTGGCGCAGCGAGGCGGAGAAGGGCATCAATCAAGATTCGGCTGTGCGGAAGTCCGGTGCGACATGGAAGCGGTGTCTCGCCGATGCCGGGTATCAGGTCGACATCTCGGCGCCATATGGCGAGGGCGACGCGATGCCTACACAGAAGCTCGGCGAGGAGATCGGGCTGTACACGCCGCAGCCGACGAGGCCGCCGCGGATGGACGGTGGCACCTGGGGCGACACCGAAGCGGATCCGGATTCGGAGCGGCCCGCGCCGACGCCCGCGGAGTTCGATCTTGCCATCGCGGATGCGACCTGCCGCGAGTCCAGCGGATGGACCAAGGCAGTCTACGACGCGATGTGGAACGCCAATGTCGAGGTCGTCCGCAACCATGCTGACCAACTTCGAAAGATGAAGACCGAGGGTGACGCGCTTATCGCCCAGGCCCGGCAGATCATCGCCGACAACCCGCCGCTGCACTGATCCGGATCCGACGGGAACTCCCAAACATGCATGCGAATCCTCCGGGCGCAGTTCCTCCGGGAACCCCGGCCGTCGCGCGTCGGGCCGCCTTCGAGGCGCTCTTCGCCGAGCACCACACAGCGGTGCTGCGCTATGTCGAACGACGCGTCGACGACCGCGAACACGCCAGAGAACTGACGATGGACTGCTTCGAGATCGCCTGGCGACGGTTCGACGAGCGCGAGCCGTACCGCCGGCCCTGGTTGCTGCAGACCGCACGAAACCTCGTCGGCGACGCGTATCGCAAGCGCGACCGCGAGCGCGAGGGCCTGCGGGATCTCGCCACCGCGGCACGGCCGAGCGACGACCTCGCGCACCTGGAGCTGCGCCACGCGCTGTCCCTGTTGCGCCGCGGCGACCGCGAGGTGCTCGAGCTCCACTACTGGGACGGCCTCAGCGCCGACGAGATCGCCGAGGTCGTCGGCTGTCGCACGGCGACTGCCTGGAAGCGGCTGAGCCGCGCACGGGCGGCCCTGCGGATCCTCCTGCAGGAGCCCGCGGCGGTTCCCCCGCCACGGTTGGATCGGGATCCCGGATCCGACCGAAGACCATCCGCACCGACGCCCGGGGAAGGGGTGATGACGTATGCCGCTGACTGACGACCTGCTCGAAATACTGATCCGCGAGGCGGATCCTGCATCGACGCCGATCGGCCTCGAGCCGACCGCCGCGGACTGGGCCCGCCTGCGTCTGATGCTCGAGGACGCCACCCAGACGTCTCCCACGGGCTCGCCGCGGCGGGCAACCATCGGCGACCGTGTCGCGGCACTGCGCCGGCGCGCCCGTGCTTCCCTTCCCCTCCGGATCGCGCTGCGCGCCGCGTGGGCGGTCCCGGCGCTCGCCGCCGTCCTCGCGATCGGGCTCGCCATCGGACCGCTGACCGCTGCGCCCGCTTACGCGGTCACGCCGCCCGCGCTCGTGGCGCAGCCGATCACCCAGACCGCGGACGAGGTGCTCGCGACGTCGATCGCCGCGCTGCAAGCGGCACAGGAACGCACCGCTACGCGCGACGCCCTGGTGGTGCGCTGGGCGATGCGCGACGATGGCAAGCCCGATCCGGTGATCGTGCCGGAGTGGCAGGAATGGGTGTGGGATGCGGATGGCACCGGCCATCTCGAGTCGCGGACCGGCGCGCCTTACTCCGTCACGAAGGACGGCACGATCGTCCCGCCCGCCGGGGAAGCTCCGAAGGAGGGTTCGCCCCTGCCGGGCACCGGGCATCACAGTTCCAACCTCTTCTTCGCCGAACCTCCCTCTGACGCGGCGGGCCTGAGGGCCTACATCGAGGATCGGGTCGGGCCGTCCGGGAGCGCCGACGCGCTCGCGATCTGGGGTGTCGTGAGCTCGATCCGGGACAGCTGGGCGCTGAGCCCGGCGCAGCAGGCCGCGGCGCTGCAACTGGTGCGCGACGCGGGCGGTGTCAGCGTGCTGGGTTCGGTGACGGACCGACTCGGCCGCCCGGGAATCGCTCTGAAGATCGCCTCGACGAAGCGACCGCAGTTCACCGCGACTCTGGTGCTCGACACGTCGACGCACGAGATCATCGCCGCCGACACCATCTACGCGGGCGGGTCCACGATGAAGCTGAAGGTCGCGCCCGGATCGGTGATCGAATACAAGGCCTGGCTGTCGCACTGACAGGCGCATCTCCGATCCGGTCGGAGGGGACCCGACCGGATCCGACGCGTGTCGCCGTCACACTCCGCCGTGCTCGCGTGTCCACCTGTGGATTCGCTGAATGCCGGGCGTAGACTCCCCGGTGCTCGCCGCACGTCTGGGGTACACGGCAAGCGCATTCGACGCACCGACCGGAGGACTGCATGAGCACCGCCACGACCGCACCCGCCAACCCCCGATCGCGGGTGATCCTCGCGAGCCTCATCGGCACGACGATCGAGTTCTACGACTTCTACGTCTACGCGACCGCCGCGGTGCTCGTCTTCCCGATCCTGTTCTTCCCGACCGGGAACGACACGACCGCGTTGCTCGCGTCATTCGGCGTGTTCGGTGCGGCGATGATCGCTCGCCCGATCGGCGCGATGGTGTTCGGCCACTTCGGCGATCGGTACGGACGCAAAGCCACCCTCGTCGCCTCTCTGCTCACGATGGGCATCGCCACCTTCCTCATCGGCCTGCTGCCGACGTTTCAGCAGATCAACTGGTGGGCGGCGCTGCTGCTGCTGATCCTGCGCCTGGCGCAGGGCTTCGCGCTGGGCGGCGAGTGGTCGGGGGCGGCGCTGGTCGCCACCGAGAACGCCCCCGAGGGAAAGCGCGCCTGGTACGGATCCTTCCCCCAGCTCGGCGCCCCGCTCGGCTTCATCATCGCGAACGGCCTGTTCCTGACCATCAATGCGCTGCTGCCGCACGCCTCCGACCCGACGCTGAAGTCGGAGGCGTTCCTCAGCTGGGCCTGGCGCGTGCCGTTCCTGTTCTCCGCCGTGATGGTGATCATCGGGCTGTGGGTGCGTCTCAAGCTCGTGGAGTCCGAGACCTTCAAGCGCGCCGAGGACAAGGGCACGATCCGCAAGCTGCCGCTCGCCACGGTGTTCCGCCACCACTGGAAGCACCTCATCCTCGGCACCTTCGTGATGCTCGCCACGTATGTGCTGTTCTACCTGATGACGAACTTCACCCTCTCGTTCGGCACCAAGCCGTGGTCGGTGGAGATCGCGTCCGCCGCGGCACAGAAGGCCGCAGAGGCGAAGGGCGCCCCGTTCGACCCCGCCGCGTTCGCGGCGCAGTTCTACCCCGGCCAGGGCTTCGGCTACACCGACTTCGTGGTGATGCAGATCATAGGCGTCGTCTTCTTCGGAATCTTCACACTGCTCTCCGGCCCCTGGGCCGATCGGATCGGCCGCCGCAAACTACTGATCTGGACGACGATCGCGATCATCCTGTTCGGCTTCACGTTCCCGCTGTTCCTCGGACAGCACGCCGGCGAGCCGTTCGCCGTAATGCTGACCCAGTCGTTCCTGATCCTCGGCTTCCTGCTCATGGGCACGACATTCGGCCCGATGGGCGCCTTGCTGCCCGAGCTGTTCCCCACCAACGTGCGCTACACGGGCTCGGCGGTCGCGTACAACGTGTCGTCCATCCTCGGCGCCGCCGTGGCCCCGCTCATCGCGGTGTGGCTGTGGCAGCTCGCGGACGGCTCGCCCGTCCTGGTCGGCATCTACCTGTCGTCGATGGCGGTGCTCACCCTCATCGCGCTGATCCTGATCCCCGAGACCAAGGATCACGCCTACGAGGACGATCTGGGCGTGCCCACCCTGCCCTGATCCGGCACCCGTCAGAGCGCGGCGTTGCATCATTTCCCTTGATGCAGCGCCGCGTATCTGTGTATTGGCGTGATTCGAATCCACCCGCTTGACTGAGACCACTACCCGAAAAGGGCTCCTGTCGCATCCCGCGATCGGGGCAGCGAGGACCAGCCATGGCTCGGACAGAGGAGTCCCCGATGAGCGTTGAGATCGCCACATCCGCGATTCGCACCCAGAACTTCCGAAAGACGCTGGGGCGACTGGACATCGTCCTGCTGTCGATCAGCGCGATCATCGCGATCGACACCGTCGCGCAGATCGCGGCCGGCGGCGGCGCGGAGGCGTTCACCTGGACCCTCGTGATCGGCATCACGTTCCTGCTGCCGTACGCGCTCGTGGTCGCCGAGCTCGGCAGCGCCTTCCACGAGGAGGGCGGCCCCTTCGTGTGGGTGCGCCTCGCGTACGGCAAGCTCGCCGCGGCGATCTCGACGATGTTCTACTGGATCACCAACCCGCTGTGGATGGGCGGGTCGCTCGTGTTCATCTCCGCCGCGACCTGGAACGCCTACATCTCCCCGCTCCCGGACGGATCGCCGGTCGACCTGCTGTTCAAGGTCGCGTTCATCTGGATCGCGATCGCGACCGCGATCGTCGGCCTGCAGTACGGCAAGCACATCGTCGCCGCGGGCGGCATCGTCAAGGTCGCGCTGCTCGTGATCTTCGTCGTCACGGTGGTCGTCTACGCGGCGAAGAACGGCGTGCACGGCTACGCGGTGGGCGACTTCTCCCCCACCGTCGGCGGCTTCCTCGCCGTTACGCCCGTGATCCTGTTCGCCGTCGTCGGCTTCGAGGCCCCGAACGGCGCCGCCGAGGAGATGCGCGACCCGCAGAAGGACGTCCCCCGTGCCGTCGCCACCTCGGGCCTGGTCTCGATCCTGTGCTACCTCGTGCCGATCTTTGCGATCCTCGCGGTGCTGCCCGCCGAGAAGGTGCAGGGTGCGAGCGGCCTGCTGGACGCGTTCAAGGAGGTCTTCACCGTCTACGGCGCCGCGTCCGGACCGCTGATGTTCATCGCCGCGCTGCTGTTCGTGTTCGTCGTGCTGACCCAGGCCAGCGCCTGGATGATCGCCTCCGATCGGGTGCAGGCCGCGGCCGGCGCCGACGGCGCGTTCTTCCGCTACTTCGGGAAGTTCTCCCCGCGCCTCGGCACCCCGGTGCGGATGAATCTGCTCTCCGGCATCATCGCGACCGTCTTCTGCGTCGCCGCGACCCTGTTGCTGAAGGGCGGCAGCGCCGACGTCTTCACGGTCGTGCTGACGGTCGCGATCTCGACGCTGCTGCTGTCCTACCTGGTGATCTTCCCGACCGTCATCGCGCTGCGGAAGAAGTACCCGGACGTGCATCGTCCGTTCCGCGTCCCGGGCGGACGTGCGGGGCTGTGGGTCTGCACGGTCGTGATCTACGCCTGGGTCGTGCTCGGCTCCTGGGTCGCCGTGTTCCCCGGCACCCTCGAGGGAGTGCTCGGCGTGAAGTACGACTTCGTCGACACCTGGGGTGTGGACCGCGGCACGTTCGAGACCTTCACGATCGGCACCCTCGTCGTGATCACCGTGCTCGCCGTCGTCGGCTACCTGTACGAGCGGCGCCGCCCCGGATACGCTCCCGAGGACCCGGCCACCGCATCCGCGGCTGATCTCGAATCCGTCGCCGCCCAGGCCCGCGAAGCCTGACCGAAGAGGTCGGACGCGCCGACCCCCGCAGACCAGAACCGTCGCCCCGAGCCCGCCGCGGCTCGCCCCGAAGGAGATACCGTGAGCACCCCTCTGAACACCCCGCCGGCACACCCGCTGGATCCGCTCAGCGCCGCCGAGATCACCGCGGCGCGCGACCACCTGGTCGCCGAGGGCCGCCTCGGCGAGACCGTGCGGGTTGCGTACCTCTCACTCCACGAGCCGGCCAAGGCCGCGCTCCGCGCCGGCGGAGCGATTCCGCGCGAGGCGCGCGCGATCCTGCTCGACACGGCCACGGGCGCGACCACTGATGTTCTGATCGACCTCGCCACCGCGAGCACGCTCTCGGCCGTCGACGTCGATCCGGCGCTGAGCGGCCAGGCTCCCGTGCTGATCGAGGAGTTCGAGGCGATCGAGGGGATCCTGAAAGCCGATCCGGGCTGGCAGGCAGCCCTCGCCTCCCGCGGACTCACGCCGGACGGCGTGCGCGTCGCGCCGCTGAGCGCGGGCATCTTCGACTACGAGGGCGAGGAGGGCAAGCGCCTGCTCCGCGGACTCGCGTTCGTGCAGCGCGACGAGCACGACTACGCCTGGGGCCACCCGGTCGACCAGCTGGTCGCGTTCGTCGACATGATCGAGCGCAAAGTCGTCCGGATCATCGACGACGGCCCGAGCGACGACCCGCTGACGAACGGCAACTTCGAGAGCCCGGAGCTCACCGGCGCGCTCCGCACCGACCTCAAGCCGCTGCACATCGTGCAGCCCGAGGGGCCGAGCTTCACGCTCGAGGGCAACGTGCTGCGCTGGCAGAAGTGGGACCTGCACGTGGGCTTCGACGCCCGCGAGGGACTGATCCTCGGCCAGATCGGCTTCGACGACCACGGTGTGCGCCGCTCCATCGTCGAGCGCGCCTCGATCGCCGAGATGGTCGTTCCCTACGGAGATCCGGCTCCCTACCGCTCCTGGCAGAACTACTTCGACACCGGCGAGTACCTCGTCGGACGCGACGCGAACTCGCTCGAGCTCGGCTGCGACTGCCTCGGCGAGATCACCTACCTCTCCCCCGTCGTCGCGGACGACTTCGGCAACCCGCGGGAGATCTCCCAGGGCATCTGCGTCCATGAGGAGGACTTCGGCCTGCTCTGGAAGCACACCGACGAGTGGGCGCAGCACCGCTCCTCGCGGCGGCAGCGTCGCCTCGTGGTGAGCTTCTTCACGACCGTCGGCAACTACGACTATGGCTTCTACTGGTACTTCTACCTGGACGGCACGATCCAGTTCGAGGCCAAGGCAACGGGCATCGTGTTCACCGCGCGCTACCCCGGCGAGGGCTACCCGTACGCATCTCAGATCGCGCCGGGCCTCGCCGCACCGTTCCACCAGCACCTGTTCTGCGCGCGGCTCGACATGTCGGTCGACGGCGAGAGCAACGCCGTGCACGAGCTCGACCTGAAGCGCGTTCCGCAGGGCGAGGGCAACCCGCACGGCAATGCGTTCAGCCGCTCCCGTCGCGTGATCGGGCGAGAGTCCGAGGGGCGCCTGCGCGCGGACGGATCGCTCGGCCGAGTGTGGGAGATCGTCAACACCGAGAAGCACAACCACGTCGGCGAGCCCGTCGCGTACACGCTGTTCCCCGAGGGTCAGCCGACCCTGGCGGCGGCCGACGGATCCTCGATCAGCAAGCGCGCGGCCTTCGCGACCGAGCACCTCTGGGTCACCCGCTACGCGGAGGGCGAGCGCTACCCCGCCGGCGACTTCGTGAACCAGAGCGTCGGATCCCCCGGCCTCCCGGAGTACCAGAAGGCGGACCGCGGGATCGACGGCGAGGACATCGTGCTCTGGCACAGCTTCGGCCTGACGCACTTCCCGCGCACCGAGGACTGGCCGATCATGCCGGTGGACTACACCGGCTTCACGCTCAAGCCGACCGGCTTCTTCGACCAGAACCCGGCGCTCGACGTGCCGCCGTCGCCGAGCGGCCACGCCTGCGCGCACTGCGCCGAGGGCGAGTGCCACTGCTGACGGACGAACCTCAGCCCGCGAGCCTCACGCTGTGCCGAAGAGCTCGCGGGCCAGGGCTGCCACGGCGCGCGTCCTGGCCGTCGGCCGCACCCGCGCCACGCGGGCGAAGCACACCTCGAGGGCAGGCGCATCCCCCGCGATCCGGAGCGCCCGCAACTCTCCCCCGTCGTACGTGAGCGGCGCGAGCGGCACCTGGTTCAGTATCGAGTAGCCGTGCCCGCGGGCGACCAGGGAGCGCACGGTCTCGTAGCTGTGCGAGCTGTACCGCACTCGCGGAATCACGCCCGCGCCCTCCAGCATCCCCAGGAAGTACTCGCGCGACTGCGCCAGATCCAGCAGCACCAGCTCGGAGTCGGCGAGTTCGGTGAGCGCGACCTCCTCACGCGTCGCGAGAGGATGATCGGCCGCGAGGATCACGTGCGGCGGCGCGGAGAACAGCGGATCGAACGCAAGGTCGTGCACCCGGCCGAAGTCATAGACGATCCCGCCCTCGACCGCGCCGGACAGCAGCAGGTCGGTGGTGCCCTCCATGTCGGCCTCGATGATCTCGATCCGCAGCTCCGGGTGCTCCTGCTCGACGCGGGAGATCAGTCGTGGCAGCACGAACGGCGCGAGCGTGACGAAGCACGCCAGCCGCAGCGTGCCGCGCACCTGGTGGTGATGTCCGCGGACGGTGTCGGTCATCTCCTCGACCTGGGCGAGCACCGACTGCGCGTCATGCAGCAGCTGCTCCCCTGCCTCCGTCAGCGCGAGCCCCTTGCTGCGCTGCCGCACGAACAACTGCACGCCGAGCGAGCGCTCGAGCTGCGCGATCGCGGTCGACACGGCGGACTGAGCGACGTGCAGGTCGATCGATGCCTCGGTCATCGAGCGATGCGTCGCCGCCGTGACGAAGTACCTCAGCTGGACGAGGGTCATGTCGGCGCTCTGCAGTCTGGCCATGGCGAAAGAGTATCAATAGATCAGATGCAGGTCTTCGAATCTGTGAAGTGTACAGATGCCGCTCTCCTCGGGAGCATGGAGGAGCAGCAGTACCCGAGGCAGTAGAGGAACGGCGCAGTGGAGGAACGGATGTCGCACGAAGACGTGGAGGTGCTGGTCGTCGGCGCCGGCCAGGCGGGCATCGCGATGAGCGAGCACCTGAGCCGGGCGGGCGTGGAGCACCTCGTCGTGGAACGGGATCGGATCGCGGAGCGCTGGCGCTCCTGGCGGTGGGACTCGCTGGTCGCCAACGGCCCGGCCTGGCACGACCGCTTCCCCGGCCTGGAGTTCGACGTGGATCCGGACGCCTTCGCGGGCAAGGAGCAGGTCGCCGAGTATCTCGTTGCGTACGCCGAGAAGTTCCACGCACCGATCCGCACCGGCGTCGAGGTGCAGTCCGTGCGCCGGCACGTGAACCGCCCCGGCTTCCGGGTGGAGACGGATGAGGGCACGATCGACGCCCGCTACGTGGTCGCCGCGACCGGGCCGTTCCAGCGTCCGATCATCCCGGCCGTCGTGCCGGACGACGCGGGGATCCACCAGATCCACTCCAACCAGTACCGCAACCCGGCGCAGCTGCCAGAGGGCGCCGTGCTCGTGGTCGGCGCCGGATCCTCGGGCGTGCAGATCGCCGATGAGCTGCGCCGTTCGGGCCGCGAGGTCTACCTCGCGGTGGGCCCGCACGACCGGCCGCCGCGCCGCTACCGCGGCCGCGACTTCTGCTGGTGGCTGGGCGTGCTCGGCAAGTGGGACATGGCCGCTCCTCCCGTGGGCGCGGAGCACGTCACGATCGCCGTGAGCGGCGCGCGCGGTGGGCACACCGTCGACTTCCGCGCGCTGGCCGCGACCGGGGTCACGCTGCTCGGCCGCGCCGGCGACTACGAGGACGGCGTGCTCGCCATCGCGCCCGATCTGCGCGCCAACATCGCCGCGGGAGACGCGAATTACCTCTCGGTGCTCGACGAAGCCGACGCCTACGTGCTGCGCAACGGGCTGGACCTGCCGGAGGAGCCCGAGGCGCATGTGATCGGACCGGATCCGGAGAGCCTCACGCACCCGATCCTCTCGCTCGACCTGAAGGACGCCGGCATCACCTCGATCGTGTGGGCCACCGGCTTCGCGCTGGACTACTCCTGGCTGCAGATCGACCCTGAGGCCTTCGACGAGCGCGGTCGGCCGATCCACCAGCGCGGCGTCTCCGCGGAGCCCGGGATCTACTTCCTCGGGCTGCCCTGGCAGTCCCGCCGCGGCTCCAGCTTCCTCTGGGGCGTGTGGCACGACGCGCGCTACATCGCCGATCAGATCGGCATCCAGCGCGGCTATGCGGCCTACCCCGCCGCGACCGGCGCCACCGCCAGCGCCCAGGCCGACGTCACCCGGTCTGTCCCCGCCCTCGCACAGACAGGAGTCGCATGATGCCCACGCACGCCCGCATCCGCCCGTTCAACACCAAGGTCACCTACCCCGAGCAGAACCTCGACAACGACCTCTGCCAGGCAGTCGTCGCGAACGGCGTCGTGTACCTGCGCGGCCAGATCGGTCAGGATCTGGAGACCCGCGAGTCGGTCGGGATCGGCGACGTCGAGGCGCAGGCCGAGAAGGCGATGGCGAACATCGCGATGCTGCTGGAAGAGGCCGGATCCTCCCTCGACGACATCGTCAAGGTCGTCGTCTACCTCATCGACCCGCGCTACCGGGAGACCGTCTACCGCGTGATGGGCCGCTGGCTCACCGGCGTCTTCCCGGTCTCGACCGGTCTCGTGGTGAGCGCGCTGGCCCGCCCTGAGTGGCTCGTCGAGATCGACGCGACCGCTGTGATCAGCAGCGCGGCCGATCGTGGGCCCGCCGCCGACGACGAGGCGGCGCGATGACGTTCTCGATCGTCGCGCGCGACGAGACCGGCGCCTTCGGATCCGCGATCTCGTCGTCCTCCCCCGCGGTCGCTGCGCGCTGCGTGCACCTGGCCGACGGCGTCGGCGCGGTGAACTCGCAGAACATCACGGATCCGCGCCTCGGCCCGATCCTGCTCGCCGCTCTGCGCGACGGCGCCTCGGCCGAAGAGGCGCTGGACGCCGTGACCGCAGGGACCGAGCACATCGCGTTCCGGCAGCTGCTGGCCGTCGACGCGCAGGGCCGCGCGGCGGTGTACTCGGGCGAGCGCGCGCTCGGCAACGTCGGCGCCGCCACCGGCGCGGGGGTCGCCGCGGGCGGCAACATGCTCGCCTCGACGGACATCCCGCAGCTCATGGTCGACGCGTTCGCCGCCGCCGAAGGCGAGCTCGAGCGGCGCCTGCTCGCGGCCATGCAGGCCGCCGTCACCGCGGGCGGCGAGGAGGGCCCGGTGCACTCGGCCGGGCTCTCTGTCGTGCATGACGCCGGCTGGCGCGTCACGGATCTGCGCGTGGACTGGACCGAGAGCGACCCGATCGCCGAGCTGGGCGAGCTGCTCGAGGTCTGGCTGCCGCAGCGCGACGCGTACATCACGCGCGGGATGGACCCGTCCGCCGCGCCGAGCTACGGGGTGCCCGGCGATGAGTGACGCCGCCGTCCACCCCGAGGCCCCCGCGGCCGGGTCGCCCGCCGACGTCGCCGCGCTCAAGGCCGCCGCGGACGCGAGCGTCGCCGCGGCCGCCACAGACCTGATCCGGCTGTCCGAGACGCTGCACGCGAACCCGGAGACGGCCTGGCAGGAGCACCGCGCCGCCGGCTGGGTCGGCGAGGCGCTGACCGCGGCCGGCTTCCAGGTCACTCCGGCGTATCTGGGTCTGGAGACGGCCCTGCTCGCCGAGACCGGATCCGGCCCCACGGTGATCGGGATCATGGCCGAGTACGACGCACTGCCCGGGCTCGGGCACGCATGCGGCCACAACCTCATCGCCGCCGGTGCCGTGGGCGCCGGGCTCGCGCTCGCGCCGCTCGCCGACGAGCTCGGCCTCACCGTACGCGTCTACGGCACCCCCGCGGAGGAGGGCGGCGGCGGCAAGATCGAGCTGATCGAGGCCGGCGCGTTCCGGGACCTCGACCTCGCGATGATGGTGCACCCCGCGCCCGTCGATGTCGCCGAGGCCCGGCCGTTCGCCGTCTCGCACAGCCATATCGCCTACGACGGGGTGTCGGCGCACGCCGCCGCCTATCCGGATCAGGGCGTCAACGCGAACGACGCGTTCCTCGTCGCACAGGTCGCGATCGGGCTGCTCCGCCAGCAGCTGCCTGCCGACACCCGTGTGCACGGCGTGCAGACGGTCGGCGGCCACGCCCCGAACGCGATCCCGGAGCGCACCGAGGGCCGCTGGTACGTGCGCGCGAACTCGCTCGCGGAGCTGGAGGTCCTCGAGGAGCGCGTGAACCGCTGCTTCGAGGCCGGGGCGCTCGCCTCGGGCGCCACCCTGCGCGTCACGCCCGAGAGCAAGCCGTACTCCGAGTTCCGCACCGACGACCGCGCCCTCGCGTTCTATCGGGCCAACGCGATCGCACGCGGGCGTGTGTTCGCGGATCCGGAGGTCGCCGGGCGGATGAACCGGGCGTCCACCGACATGGGCAACGTGTCCCAGCTCGTCCCCGCGATCCACCCGTACATCGGGGTCGGCTCGCTGCCGTACGGCAACCACCAGAAGGAGTTCGCCGCCGCGTGCGTCGGCCCCGTCGCGGAGAAGGCGCTGCTCGATGCCGCGGTCCTCATGGCGTGGACCGTGATCGACGTCGCCACCGCCCGCGCGGACGCTCCGATCCCCGAGAATGCTCTGAAGGAGAGTGCCTCATGACCCCCATCGACTGGACCGCACGCAGCCGCGCGCTCGCGATCGACGGCCGTGCCGTGATCGACGGACGTCGCGTCGACGCGTCGGACGCTGCGACGATCGCGGTGCAGAGCCCCGGATCACTCGCGCACCTCGCCGATCTCGCCGCCGGCACAGCGGACGACGTCGACCGCGCGGTCGCAATCGCCCGGCGCGCGTTCGAGGAGGGCTCGTGGAGCCGGCGCAGCGCCGCCGACCGCGGCCGGGCGCTGATCCGTCTCGCCGACCTGATCATGGCGAACCTCGAGGAGCTCGCACTGCTCGAGACCCTCGACTCCGGCAAGCCGATCGCACAGACACTGACCGTCGACGTGCCCGGCACCGCCGAGACGTTCCGCTGGTACGGCGAGCTGGCCGACAAGCGGTTCGACGAGATCCCGGCCACCCCACCCGGCTCGACCGCGCTCGTCCAGCGCGTGCCGCTCGGCGTGGTCGGCGCGATCACGCCGTGGAACTACCCTCTCGAGATCGCCGCGTGGAAGCTCGCGCCGGCGCTCGCGAGCGGAAACAGTGTCGTTCACAAGCCCGCGACCGAGACCTCGCTGACCGCACTGCGGCTCGCGGATCTGGCGCTCGAGGCGGGGATCCCCGCGGGTGTGCTCAATGTCGTGCCGGGGCGCGGATCCGTCGTCGGCGAGCGCATCGCGCTGCACCCGGACATCGATGTGCTCGCCTTCACCGGCTCGACGGCCGTCGCCAAGCGCCTCATGGTGAGCGCCGGGAACTCGAACATGAAGCGGGTCGCGCTCGAGGCCGGCGGGAAGAGCTCGAACCTCGTGTTCGCGGATGCCGACCTCGAGGCCGCGGCCGCGAAGGCCGCGTTCGGCGCGTTCTACAACCAGGGCCAGGTGTGCTCCGCGAACTCGCGGATCCTGGTGCAGCGGTCGGTGCACGACGAGTTCGTCGCCCTGCTCGCCGCCGCCGCACGGGGCTACGCTCCCAGCGACCCGCTTGCGGGCAGCGATGGGAACGGCAGTCTGATCAGCCGCGCGCACGCCGACGAGGTCTCCGCCACGATCGCCCAGGCGGCTGCGGACGGCGGCCTGGTCGCGGGTGGCGATCGCGTGACGATCACCGGATCCGACGCGTACCTCAACCCCGCGATCGTCACCGGCCTCGGCGCGGACCATGACCTGCACCACGTCGAGGTGTTCGGCCCCCTCGTGGCGGTACTCGGTTTCGACGACGAGGACGAAGCGGTCCGCCTCGCGAACGACACCGAGTACGGCCTCGCGGCCTCGCTGTGGACGACCGACTTCGGCCGCGCGCACCGGGTCTCGGAGCGGCTCGTCGCCGGCACCGTCTCGGTCAACACGGTCGATGCGCTGGGCCTCACGACGCCGTTCGGCGGGTTCCGGCAGTCGGGCTTCGGCCGAGACCTGTCGCGGCATGCGCTGGACAACTACACCGACTGGAAGACGACCTGGTTCCAGCACGGATGAGAAGGACGACGATGATCCACCCGCGCTGGGCCGTGCTTCAGCTCGCGACGCTGCTGACGACCGTCGCCTGCGTCGCAGTGCACGCGGCGATGCTGCTGAGCGGCCCGTCCGTGCTCGCGGCGGCGATGGTGCTGCTCGCGGCGACCTGTGCGCTCTGCCTGCGCCCTCGTCGCGCGGCCCTTCCCGACGCGGCGTGGGGTGCGGCGATGGCGATGGCGGCCGCGATGCTGCTGCTGCACGTGTGGTCGGGGGGCACCGGAATGGGCGGGCACACGCATGGCCTCGCGCAGGAGGCGACGCCGCTCGACGCCTTGCACAGTGCGGCGCTCGGCCTCAATGCGCTCGAGCTCGCGCTGGTCATGGGCGCCGTCCTCGCGATCGGGGTGCGGAACCGCCGTCGGGCGGGCGAGCTGTCCGCTCAGGGCTGAGCGGATCCCGTCAACATCCCTTGACACGCCTCCCTCGCGTCAACCAGCATTGACGCGAGAAGACTTCATCATGGAGGCGAGAGAATCATGAAGACCGCGCAGGCGACGGATCCGCAGGGCGAACCTCTCGCCGAACTGCACCGACTGGTCGAGGTGCGTCGCGACATCGCCCGCGCCGAGGAGGTGCAGGTGCGCCGCGCGCGCGCCGCCGGCTACTCCTGGCAGGCGATCGCCAGCGCACTGGGCACGACCCGGCAGGCGGCGCACCGCCGGTTCGGGCGGCGCTGACATCGGCGTGCGCCGTCAGGCGTAGTCGGCCACGACCCGGCGCGCGGCGCCGTCCAGCACGAGCATGCCACCGTACGGCACGATCCACTGCGGCCTGGTGTGCCCGAACGGCACTCCCACGCACACCACCGCGTCCGGGTTGTAGCGGGTCATCGCAGCGAGAACGGCATCGCGCTGAGCAGCACGGGCGGTGGCGCGCTCCTCCGCCGAGGGGACGACCTCGTGGGTGCTGACAGGCGGCCGCGCGACCACGACCCCCGAGACCCGCGCAAGCAATCCCCGCTCCCCGTAGGCGCGGAGCTGCTCCGCCACCATGGGCGCCGGGGTGAGCCGCTCGCTCGTCTCGAGGAGCAGGATCGCACCGTCGAGTCGCTCCTCCCGGGGAAAGCGTCCTGCGAGCGCGAGCTGAGCGAGCACCTCGATGCACCCGCCCCAGGTCGGTCCCGCCACGTGAACGGCACTCCCTGCCCATACCCACGGCTCGGTCGGTTCCCGCTCGCCGAACCGAGTGAGTGCGTCCGGGTGCTCCCAACGCTGCCCGAAGTCTTCCGACTCCCCCGGTTCGTCGAGTTCGATCGTGCCGCCATCGAGCAGCGCCGCGCGCAGCGAGCGGGCGTGGATCTCGTCGACCATGGGGCCTGGGCCGAGATGCACCTGCGTCGAGCCGCCGTAGTAGCCCGCGATCCCCTGCCGCCACAGCCAGTTCAGGATGTTGGTGTTGTCGCTGTATCCCAGGAACGGCTTGGGGTCCGCCTGCACAGCGGCAGCGTCGAGATGCGACGTCACGAGGATCTGATCGTCTCCGCCGATCGTCGCGATGACGGCTCGGATCGACGGGTCCGCAAAGGCCGCATTCACGTCGGCCGCGCGGGCCTCGGCGGACGCGCCGAGCTGCCGCGTCGTCGGGTATTCGACCGGAATCAGCCCTGTGACCTCCTCCAGTCGGCGCATCGCCTGCTCGTGCACGGGCAGCGAGACGGCAGGTGCGGCGAATGCCGGGGAGAGCACGGCGATGCGGTCGCCTGGTCTGGCCTTGGGCGGAAGGAGCATCGCTTCAGCCTAAGGGCGCGGATTCCCCCGTCAGACGACGTCGTCCCCCGCCCAGCGCAGCACCCGCAGCACCCTGAGAGTGACCCAGCGACTCGGGAACCCCTCGGACTCGCCCTCCATGGCGAACGGCGTCGGCCCCTCGTGCGTGTTCTCCAGTCGCCACAGGCCATCCGCGCCCCGCTGGGAGCGCAACAGCTCGATCGCGTCGGCGCAGCGCGGATCGCCCTCGGGGCGCGCCCGGCGCAGGTAGTCCAGGCCGCGCAGCACGTCGTAGTACCAGCGCACCGGGTACGAGGCCATCGTGAAGCGCGGGTCGATGACCGCCCCCGTGCTGCGTCGCAGGAACAGCCGGCGCGCCAGCAGATACTCCTCCGCGGCCAGCCGCGCGGTCCGCGACACCTCGGTGCCGCCGGTCGCCCGCTCCCAGGCGAGGAGCCCCTCGAGCACGCAGATCGTGGAGTGCAGCGACGAGGTCGTGGCGCCGTACTCCGCCCAGCAGTTCCACCCGCCGTCCGCCAGCTGCCCGGCGAGGAGAGTGCGGACGACGGCGTCGCCGGGCTCCCCGAAATACGCGGCGTTCGAGAGGACCACCCCATTGATGCACGGCTCCGTCTCGCCGTCGAAGTACCGCGGGGCGTTCTCCTGGTCCCAGCGCACGCCCTCGCGCACCCGCGTGACCGCCCTGCGCACCCGCTCGTCCGCAGGGTCGGGGCCGAAGTCGACCAGCTGCTGCAGGCTGAAGTGCGTGGCGGTCCACGCGTCATACATAGGACGGCTCTCATCGACCCAGCCGGGCCGGTACACCCCGCCGTCCCACAGCCCGTCCTCCGCCTGCAGTGCGAGCAGGCGAGCTCCCCATCCCTCGGCGGCCACGCGGGCGCGCTCCGTCGCGACCTCCTCCGGAGACGCACCCGTCAGGTCGCGCAGGACCTGCCAGCGGATCGCGGGATCGGAGTCCATCAGGTAATCGATGACGTCCATGCCGCGACGCTACTCCGCCGCGCCGCCTCACGCATGGACGCCGCACACACGAGACGGTCGGATCCCCGCTATACCGCGAACGCGGCGGCAGGATGCCGGAGACCACTCAGCCATGGGTCTGTCTCCGGCATCCCGCCGCCGCGGGTCCTGGTGGATCCGGTCCCCCGGCCGTTCACACGGGCGGAGGAACCGGATCACGTCTTATGCGCTCGCGAGGCGGTAGCGCAGCGAGGCGAGCTCGGTGGTGAGCGCCGCCGGGAGGCGGTCGCCGAACGTTGCGAAGAACTCCTCGGTCGAGTCGGCCTCGCGGGTCCACGACGCGGTGTCGACGCTGAACAGCTCGGCGAGATCCTCGTCGGCGACATCCGCACCCTCGAGGTTGAGGTCCTCGATCCTGGGCAGGCGTCCGATCGGGCTGTCGACGGCGTCGACCTCGCCCTCGATGCGACGGATGATCCAGTCGAGCACGCGGGCGTTGTCGCCGAAGCCGGGCCACAGGAACCGGCCGTCGGAGCCGCGGCGGAACCAGTTCACCTGGAAGATGCGCGGAGCCTTGTCGAAGCGGACGGCACGGCCCATCTTCAGCCAGTGCGCGAAGTAGTCGCCCATGTTGTAACCGCAGAACGGCAGCATCGCGAACGGGTCGCGGCGCAGCTCGCCGAGCGTGCCCTCCGCCGCCGCCGTGCGCTCGGACGAGATGGTCGCGCCCAGGAACACGCCGTGGCTCCAGTCCGTCGCCTCGACGACGAGCGGGACGTTGGTGGCGCGGCGGCCACCGAAGAGGATCACGTCGAGAGCCACGCCCTCCGGGTCCTCCCAGTCCTCCGCGATCTGCGGGCACTGCGCCGCCGACACGGTGAAGCGCGAGTTCGGGTGCGCGGCGGGACGGCCGGATTCCGGAGTCCACGCGTTGCCCTCCCAGTCGATGAGGTTCGCGGGAGCCTCATCGGTCAGGCCCTCCCACCACACATCGCCGTCGGGGCGCAGCGCCACGTTCGTGAAGATCGTGTTGCCCCAGAGCGTCTCGACCGCGGTGACGTTGGTGGACTCGCCGGTGCCCGGCGCGACGCCGAAGAAGCCGGCCTCGGGGTTGATCGCCCGCATGCGGCCGTCAGCACCCGGGCGGATCCAGGTGATGTCGTCGCCGAGCGTCTCGACCTTCCAGCCCGGGATCGTGGGGCGGAGCATCGCGAGGTTGGTCTTGCCGCACGCCGACGGGAACGCTGCGGCCACATGGTAGGCCTTGCCCTGGGGCGAGATGACGCGGATGAGCAGCATGTGCTCGGCCATCCAGCCCTCGTCGCGGGCGAGCACCGAGGCGATGCGCAGCGCGAAGCACTTCTTCGCGAGGATCGCGTTGCCGCCGTAGCCGGAGCCGAAGGAGTACACCTCGAGCGTGTCTGGGAAGTGCACGATCCATTTCTCGTCGTTGCAGGGCCAGGTGGTATCGGCTTCACCGGGGGCCAGCGGGGCCCCGACGGAGTGCACGGTGCGCACCCACTGAGCGCCGTTCGCGATCTCGCGGACCACGGCCTCGCCGACGCGGGTCATGATGCCGATCGAGGCGACGGCGTAGGCGCTGTCGGTGACCTGCACGCCGATCTGCGAGATCGGTCCGCCGACCGGGCCCATCGAGAACGGCACGACGTACATCGTGCGACCGCGCATCGAGCCCTCGAAGATCTCGTTCATCTTCGCGTGCATCTCGGCGGGATTCTCCCAGTTGTTCGTGGGGCCGGCGTCGATCTCCTTCGCCGAGGCGATGAAGGTGCGTCCCTCCGTGCGGGCGACGTCACTGGGGTGCGAACGCGCCAGGTAGGAGCCGGGACGCCACTCCGGGTTCAGCTTGATGAGCTTGCCCTCGTCGACGAGCTCGTGCAGCAGGGCGTCGTTCTCCGCGGCGGATCCGTCGATCCAGTGCACGCGGTCGGGCTGGGTCAGGGCGCTGATCTCGTCGACCCACGCGCTGAGCGCGGCGAAGGCCGGGGTGTCGTACTCGGGAGCCGCACCGTACTCGCGCACAGCAGCGAGGGGGGAGGTCCGCGGGGTGAACGTCTCGGCGATAGCCATTGTCTGCTCCTTAAAGCCTGGGGCGATGTGACCATTCTGCGCCAGTATTCGGCACTCTTCGGGGCGTTGTTGGCTTCAAGAATATTGATTCTTTCGCTATGATCAATTCCATGGCCTCCGGACTCGAGCTCACCACCCTCGGACATCGCATCCGACACCACCGCACGCGCAGCGGCATGACCCTGGACGAGCTCGGCGCCGCCGTCGGTGTCGCAGGCTCCCAGCTCAGCCTCATCGAGAACGGCAAGCGGGAGCCGAAGCTCTCGCTGCTGCAGGCCATCGCCGACGCGACCGGCACCGAGGTGAGCGACCTCATCTCCGGCGAGCCGCCGAACCGGCGCGCTGCGCTGGAGATCGAACTCGACCGCGCGCAGTCCAGCTCGGTGTTCCGTCAGCTCGGGATCGCCCCGGTGCGGGTGAGCAAGGGCATGCCCGACGAGACGATCGAGTCGATCCTGGGCCTGCACCGCGAGCTGCATCGCCGTGAGCGCGAGGCGATCGCCACGCCGGAGGAGGCGCGGCGGGCCAACACCGAGCTGCGTCTGAAAATGCGTGCGCTGGACAACCATCTGCCAGAGATCGAGGCGCTCGCCGAGAAGCAGCTGAAGGCGGCAGGGCACTCCTCCGGAGCTCTCACGCACCGCACCGTGAGCATCATGGCCGAGCAGCTCGGGTTCGAGCTGCTGTACGTCGACGACCTGCCGCACTCCACGCGCTCGGTCACGGATCTTGAGCACGGGCGGATCTACCTCCCGCCGGCATCGATCCCCGGCGGCCACGGCCTGCGCTCGATGGCGCTGCAGGCGATGGCGCACCGCCTGCTCGGGCACACTCCCCCGACCGACTACGCCGACTTCCTGCAGCAGCGGGTGGAGATCAACTACTTCGCCGCGTGCTGCCTCATCCCCGAGACCGCGGGCGTCGCCTTCCTGCAGCAGGCGAAGAAGGACCGCAACCTCGCCGTGGAGGACTTCCGCGACGCGTTCGGCGTGACCCACGAGGCCGCCGGCATGCGGATGACCAACCTCATGACGAAGCACCTCGACATGCGACTGCACTTCCTGCGCGTGGACGAGTCGGGCGCGCTCACCCGTGTGTACGAGAACGACGACCTGCCGCTGCCGATGGACGTCACCGGATCCGTCGAGGGTCTCACCGTGTGCCGCAAGTTCTCGGCGCGCGCCGCCTTCAGCCAGCGCAATCGCACCACGGAGCACTACCAGTACACGGACACCCCGTCCGGAACGTTCTGGTGCTCGACGCAGACCGGATCCACCGACGGCGGCGGCTTCTCGATCACGGTCGGCGTGCCGTTCGACGACGCCCGCTGGTGGCGCGGGCGGGAGACCACCGATCGTGCGCAGTCGACCTGCCCCGACGAGGCGTGCTGCCGCCGCCCTCCGGTCGGGATCGCGGAGCGCTGGAACAACAAGGCCTGGCCGAGCGCCCGCGTGCACACGCACATGTTCTCGCCGCTCCCCCGCGGCGCGTTCCCCGGCGTCGACGACAACGAGGTGTACTCCTTCCTGGACCGCCACGCCGCCCAGTAGGGGTTGCCCTTCCCCTCGGGCTCAGTGCGCAGACACGAAGGCGGCGTAGCGGCGCAGGGCTGGCGCGACGGCGGCGGGATCCGGCGCAGGCTCTGCGTCGAAGAGCTCCGCAATCGGATCGTCCCGGTGCCGGCCGACCGCGGCGGAGTGCGTCCAGGCGCCGGCGATGCGGCCCGCCGCGAGCAGGCTCGCCCGCACCATGCCGTTCTTGCCCGGGCCGATGAGCGCCATGCTCTCGGGTGACGCCACCGCTGAGCGGTCGGCGTAGGAGATGTAGTACTCGTCGAACATCGGCAGGGCGAGCGTGACGGCGTCGTCCGCACCGGCGGCGCGGCGCGGACGTACTGCACTGACGAACGCGCCCGCACTCGTCTCCGTCACCCGCGCGCTCCCGCGCTCCACGGCCTCGCGCGCGGCGGTGATCGGCAGACCCGACCACCAAGCGAAATCGTCGACCGTCGCGGGACCGTGCCCATCGATGTAGCGGACGAAGAGCTCGACGAGTGGATCCGCCGGGGCAGGGGTCTCGGGGATCCATTCCTCCGCGAGCATGAACAGCTGCTCGCGCGAGACCGCGTCGTCGCGGTGCACGACCGGTCCCTGGACCAGGATGCCGCGCACATTGAGTGCATAGATGAGGTGCACGCCGCGTTGGCCCGCCGGATCGATGCCGATCTCCGCGAGGTCGTCGAACAGCTGCGCCCTCGTGCGCCCACCATCGGCCAGGCGCTCGCGGAACGCCGACTCGACCCGGGCGACGAGGGCATCGTCGATACCGAGCTGGCGCTGACGCGTCGCGTCCTGGCGGAGCTGCCGCTGGCCGGTCACCGACAGCACCCAGCGCAGGTCCTCCGAGGGGATCACGTGCAGCGTGCCGCGCATGGTGTGGGTGCGCACGAGCTCGCCGCGGTCGAAAGCCGCGTCGACCGAGGCGAGAGTCGGCGCACCGGACGAACGGAGCCCGAGCGCCCAGCGGCCGGCGACGAACTCCTGCCCCTGCACGGCGAGCATGTGCCGGGCGGCGGCGACCGGGGTGCGCGCGGGGGCGGTGAGCCGATGCGAACGGAGGCGTTCGCTCAGGAGAGCCGTCATGGACCCATCATGCCGTGAGGCCCGGACACAGGCCGGGCTCCGCGATCAGACGCCTCGCATGCTTCCCCTGCCCGGGCGCCGCGGGCGCGATCCGGTCGGATCCGATGAGTTTCCTATGACGACGCTCAAGACGGCCGATTCTTGGGCTTCTCTGTCAAACCCGCGCCGACGATGGTGCCATGGCAACGCTCACCTCCCTCGCCCCGGTGCCGCGACTCGTCGCCGCGCCGGTCCGCCGGTTGCGCCCCACGTTCTGGCGCATGGCCGCCGTGACGCTGATCTGGGCGACGAGTCTCTTCGTGCTCGCGCTCTGGGTGGGCGGCGCCGGAGTGCAGTCGCTCCTCGCCCTCGACGGCGACACACTCACGACGCTGGGTCGACTGACGGGCCTCGTGTCGGCGAACCTGCTGCTGTACCAGGTGCTGCTCATGGCCCGTGTGCCCGTGTTCGAGCGCGGTTTCGGGCGGGACGGCATCACCCGGCTGCACCGCCTCGTCGGGTTCTGGTCGTTCTGGCTGCTTCTCGCGCACCTCGTCCTGATCACGGCGGGCTATGCGGTCACCTCCCACACGAACGTGATCGTGCAGGCCTGGAGCTTCGTCTGGGACTACCCCGGGATGCTCCTCGCGACGGCCGGAACGGGACTGTTGATCCTCGTCGTGGTCACCTCGATCCGCCGTGCTCGTCGCCGGTTGCGCTACGAGTCCTGGCATCTGCTGCACCTGTACGGATACCTCGGCGTCGGCCTCGCGATCCCGCACATGCTGTGGACCGGTGCGGACTTCACGGCGTCCGCCGGTGCGACCTTCTACTGGTGGGCGCTGTGGGCCGTTACCGCCGCGTGCGTGCTCTGGTTCCGCGTGGCGGTGCCGCTGATCCGCAGCGCCCGGCACGGGCTGCGCGTGGTCGCCGTGTCCCCCGACGGCCAGGACGGGGTGTCGGTCCGCGTCGCCGGTCGCGACGTGCATCGGCTCGGTGCCCGCGCCGGTCAGTTCTTCATCTGGCGCTTCGTGGACGGACCGGGCTGGACCCGCGGCCACCCGTTCTCCCTCGCGGCCGATCCGGCCGGCGACGAGCTGGTCATTTCGGCTCGCCGCGTCGGAGACGGGACGGACCGGCTGTCCGAGCTGCGTCCGGGCACGCGGGTCATGGTGGAAGGACCCTACGGCCACATGACCGGCGAGCGCCGGAGCGGATCCCGGCTGCTCATGCTGGGCGCCGGGGCCGGCGTAGCCCCGCTCGTCGCCCTGCTGGAGTCCGAACCGTACGTGCCGGGCGAGGCGGTCCTCGTGACACGCGACCACTCGGCCGGGCACGGACTGCGGCGCGCGGAGATCGACCGGCTCGTGGTCGACCGCGGGCTCGTGCATTACACGATGCACGGCCGCCGCGCCGACTCCGGCACGAGCTGGGTGCCCGCGACCCACGCACAGTGGGACGGCGCACAGCTGCTGCAGCGCATTGCGGGAGACCTCTCCGCCTACGACGTGTACCTCTGCGGGCCGATCCCGTGGATGCAGAGCATCCGTAAGGATCTCCGCGCCGCGGGCGTCGACGCCTCCCGCATCCACAGCGAAGCATTCGCGGTCTGAACCGAGAACGACAGGAGAGCATCATGAAGAAGATCGTCTACGCCGTCCTTGCCACGCTCACGGGGCTCGTGCTGCTGTTCAGTTACCGCACCTCGCTCGAAGCCGTGCCCGCGGCGGCGACCGGCACGGGCACCCCGACGAAGAGCACGACCGGATCCGCCACAGGGACGAGCACGAGCGGCTCATCCTCTACAACCGCGTCCGGGTCGTCCGGCGGGGCGTCGGGCTCAACGGCGTCAGGATCCGGGACGTCCTCCGGTTCCACATCCTCCAGCGGCCTCAAGGACGGCAGCTTCACGGGGCAGGCCGTGGACACGCGCTACGGCGCCGTGCAGGTCGAGATCACCGTGTCCGGAGGGCAGATCACCGACGTGTCCGTGCCGCAGTACCCGAACACCGAGCGCCGCGATGAGGAGATCAACGCGCAGGCCATCCCGATCCTCATCTCGGAGACCAAGAGCGCGCAGTCCGTGCAGATCGACATGGTCTCGGGGGCAACCTTCACGTCCGACGGGTACACGCAGTCGCTGCAGAGCGCGATCGATCAGGCGAAGGCATGAGCATCGCGACGCCGCCCGCGGGATCGTCGCCGAGCGACGTGCGCACGGCCGGGCCCGGGCGCCATGTCGTCACTGCCGAGCTCATGGGCACGGTCGCGAGCGCGCACGTGCTCACCAGCACCGCTTTCCCTACGCCGGACGTCGCCGCACGGATCGCCGCCGCGCAGGCCGCCGCACTGGACGAGCTGCACGAGATGGATGCGCTGTTCTCCCCGTTTCGCTCCGACTCGCAGATCTCGCTGCTGCGCGAGGGATCGCTGCACCCGGAGGACGCGGACCCGCGGATGCTCGAGGTCTCAGAAGCCTGCGTACGCCTCGCGTCGGACAGCGGCGGGCGGTTCGATGCGAACAGGCACGGCTGGTTCGACCCGACAGGATACGTCAAGGGCTGGGCCGTCGAGCGCGCGACCACCCGCCATCTCGCGCCGCTGCTCGCCGAGGACGACGTGATCGCGGCGGGGCTCTCCGCAGGCGGGGACATGCAGCTGCTCACCGCGCCCGGCACGGACTGGGTCTGGAACGTCGGCATCGCGGATCCGCTCCGCCCCGGAGACGTGCGGGCGCAGGTGCCGCTGCGGGAGGGCGCCGTGGCGACCTCCGGGCCGTCCGAGCGGGGCGCGCACATCGTCGATCCGCGCACGGGACGCGCCGTGCTCGACGCCCCCACGGCGACCGTGATCGCCGACCGGCTGAGCGATGCCGACGCGTGGGCCACGATCGCCGTGGTCGCCGGCTTCGACGACCTCACTTGGCTGCGAGCCGCGCCCGACTGCTCGGGCATGCTGATCGCGGCGGACGGCCGCATCCGGCGCTGGGCGCACGGAGTGGAGATCGCCGTCGGCGAGGACGTCACTCGATCCCTCATCGGGGGTCGTTGAGCGAGCACGGAGCGGGAGCGAGACGCAACGCCGTCTCCCGCGACGTCGCCGTTTCGACTCCATCGCGCGGCGCACGTCGTCGCTCAACGAGCCCGGGGGGCCGCGACCGCGAGGGGAAGGCGCAGCAGGAACGTGGTGCCCGCGTCCGACGTGTCCTCGATGACGACGGATCCGCCGTAGCGCGTCGCCACGTCGCGCACCAGGGCGAGACCGAGCCCGAAGCCGCGCCGGCGTCCGGTCTCGGCTCCCCGGGCGAAACGTGTGAAGATCCGCTCCTGCTCCCCCGCGGGCACGCCGGCCCCGCGATCGGCGACGCGGAGCTCGGCGAAGCCGCGCCCGCTGCCGACGCCTCGGGAGGCCGTGATCGTGACCATCGTCCCTCGCGGCGCGTGCTGGATCGCGTTGTCCACAAGCGCCGTGCAGAGCCGGGTCAGTGTGACGGCCGGCACGGCGACAGCGATCCCGGGGGCGAGATCGGATCGCAGCGCCACCGCGGCGCCATCCGCGATCGGTCGGATCAGCTCCACCGCAGCCCCTGCCGCGTCCGCCGCGTCCGCCGCTGCGGCCTCGACCGGGCCCTGATCCGTCTGCGCGGCGAGTAGGAGCTCGGTCAGGATGTCGTCCATGGCGGCAGTGTCGCCGCGCAGCCGCTCGAGGGCATCGCCGATGTCCTCGCCGCGCGCCACTCGACGCTGGAGGATCTGTACACGGCTGGACAGAGCCGTGAGCGGAGTGCGCAGCTCATGGCTCGCGTCGGCGACGAAGTCGCGCTGCGCCTGCAGCGCCACCTCCAGCGGCGCGACCGCGCGCCGGGCCGTGAACCACGCGATGAGCCCGAGCAGCGCGACACCGACGATGCCTAGCACGACCACCCAGGGCAGCACCCGGTCCACGTCGACGACGACGTGGTCCGGATTGTCCAAGGCGAGGCCACCGGGCCGGGACCCCGCCGCGCCCCGGTCGTCACCCTGCGGCCGTGACGTCGCGAGGATCACGGCGACGAGGATCCCGACACCGGCCGTGATCACGACCGCGGACGCGATACCGGTCCAGAGCCCGATCTGGCGCGCCGAGCGCCGCACCCGCTCACGATCGGCGGATCCGCTCACGTCGGATCCCCCGCCCGATAGCCCCGCCCGCGCACGGTGTCGATCATCTCGGGCGTGGTCTTGCGCCGGATGTAGTGCACATAGGTGTCGACGGTCCCGACTCCGTCGGCCGAGGAGAAGACGCCACGCAGGATCTCCTCGCGGCTGAACACGCGTTCGGGGCTGGCCGAGAGGAACTCGAGGAACGCCGACTCCGTGGCGGTCAGCGACACCCGCAGTCCGGTCGGGGAATGCAGCACCCAGGAATCCGGGATGAACGTCCAGTCACCGATCGCCCTTCGTCGCCCCTCGGCCTGAAAGCCGCGGCGCAGCGCGCGCAGCCGGGCAAGCAGCTCGTCGAAGTCGAACGGCTTCGTGAGGTAGTCGTTCGCGCCCGCGTCGAGGCCCTCCACGCGGTCCGGCACCGCGCCGAGGGCGGTCAGCATGAGCACCGGAGTTGTGATGCGCGCCGTGCGGATCGCCTCGACGAGGCTCGCACCGTCCATGCCGGGCAGCCGCCGGTCGACGAGCATCACGTCGTAGCGCTCGTCGAGCGCGCGACGCAGCGCGACCGCGCCGTCGGTCACGTGGTCGACGGCATACGTCTCGCCGAGCACCTCAAGGGTCATCTCGGCGATGTCAACGTCGTCCTCCACGTAGAGGAGTCGCGGCCGGGCGTCGATCATGCGGGCCTCCTGTCCTCAGGATTGCACCACACCCGTTCCAAGACGAGACCGAGGAAGCGCTGCACAGGAGTGCGCCGCACACGATTCGGGGCGCGCCCCGGGGAGTGGATCCCGTGGAACGCGCCCCGAATCTCGAGCTCGCTCAGCCCTGCAGCGTGACCTCGCGGCGCACCGGAAGCACGATCGGGTGCGAACCGGCCATGACCTCGAGCACGCGGATGACCTGGCTGGAGTAGCCGAACTCGTTGTCGTACCAGACGTAAAGGATCACGTCGGTGCCGTTCGCGATGGTCGCGAGGCCATCGACGATGCCCGCCCGGTGCGAGCCGACGAAGTCGGTCGAGACGACCTCGGGCGACTCGACGTAGTCGATCTGCTGGCGCAGCTTCGAGTGCAGCGACACGCGGCGCAGGTAGTCGTTGATCTCCGCCTTCTCGGCCGGACGCTCCAGGGTGAGGTGCAGCACCGCGAGCGACACATCGGGCGTGGGCACGCGGATCGCGGATCCGGTCAGCTTGCCCGCGAGTTCCGGCAGAGCCCGGGCGACGGCCTTCGCGGCTCCGGTCTCGGTGATGACCATGTTCAGCACGGCGGAGCGGCCGCGGCGGTCTCCGGAGTGGAAGTTGTCGATGAGGTTCTGGTCGTTCGTGAACGAGTGCACCGTCTCGACGTGGCCGCGGACGATGCCGTACGCCTCGTCGACCGCCTTCAGCACCGGCGTGATCGCATTCGTGGTGCAGGACGCGGCGGACAGGATCCGGTCGTCGTCGGCGATGGTGTCGTGGTTGATGCCGTGCACGATGTTCTTCAGATCGCCCTTGCCCGGGGCGGTGAGCAGCACCCGGGCGACGCCGGTGGACTCGAGGTGACGGCTGAGGCCGGCCTCATCGCGCCAGCGGCCGGTGTTGTCAACGACGATCGCGTCGCGGATGCCGTACGCGGTGTAGTCGATCGTCGCGGGGTCGTTCGAGTAGATCACCTGGATCCGGGTGCCGTTGGCGATGAGCTGTGAGTTCTCCTCGTCGACGTCGACGGAGCCCTCGAAGCGGCCGTGCACGGAGTCGCGCAGCAGCAGCGACGCGCGCTTGACCAGGTCGTTCTCGGCGCCCTTGCGCACGACGATGGCCCGCAGGCGCAGCCCGCTGCCGCCGCCGGTGTGCGCGATGAGGATGCGGGCGAGCAGACGCCCGATGCGGCCGAAGCCGTACAGCACCACGTCGGTGGGCTCGGCGGGCGAGGCCTCGCCGAGGGCCGGCGCGAGCTCGACGCGGAGGCGCTCGGTCAGCCCTGCGACGTCGCCCTGCACGCTCTCGCTGAGGCGGCCGAGGTCGAGCGATGCGGCGGAGGGCGAGATTTCGCGCAGCGCCTCGAGCACGGCGAGGGTGTCCTCGAGTGCGAGCTCGTCATGACCGAGCGCGGCGACGCGCTCGTGCACCTCGAGAATCTCCGTGGTGGACAGGCCGAGCAGGCGATGTCCGTGCAGCGACGTCACCACGTCACGATCGCGGTTCAGCCCGCCGATCAGCGGGATCATCCGCTCTGCGAGTTCTTCTCTGGCCTTCCAGTCGTCGCGGCGCGCGGCGAAGTCGTTCATCAGCGTCCTTGCAAGCAGATGCGCCAGGGGTCAGTGGCGCGGGATCGGGAGGGGCGGATCCGCCCGTATCCAGGGTAGGCGGACGCAGGACGCGCGCCCGGCCGATCCGGGGTGCAAGAATCGCGGTTCTTTCCCTGCCGCTCAAGGCGAGCGCCGACATGTCCGCGCACGGGAACGCAAAGAGCCCGGAACCCGCGCCTGGACACGGAGCCCACCTTGGTCCATCCAACGCCGCACGCCCTCCCACCTTTCGTCTACACTGGTGGAATAATGAACGCGAATCACCTCGGCGATGAGGCCGACCTCCTCCTGCGCGGCGGACGGATCCGCACGCTCGATCCGGGCGGGTCGACGACCGACGCCCTCGCGGTTCGAGCGGGCCGCATCATCGCCCTGGGTGCGGAGGCGCTCGGGCTCCACGCGACCGAAACCGTCGATCTCGACGGCCGCACCGCCATCCCCGGCGTGAACGACGCGCACCTGCATGCCGCCTGGCTCGGCGCGCGCTGGCCGCACCTGTTCTTCTCCGACGCCTCACCGCACGAGCAGCCCTCTGGCACGCTCATACGCACCGCCGTCGAGCGCCGAGCCGCGCTGCGCAACGCCTGGCGTCTGCTCGCCGAACTCGGCATCACGAGTTACACCGAACCCGGGATCGGCCCAGGTGAGGACGCCGGCGAGACCGGGTGCTTCGGCACCGCGATGATGGACACCTACCTCGAGCTTCATCGCGCCGGCGTCCAGACCGCCCGTGTCACGCTGCTGCGTCTGTTCGGGGAACTGGACGGCTCGGCCGACCTCGCGGCCTTCGAGCAGGGGATCCGCGCGCCGAAACCCGAGACGGATCCGCACTGGCTCGCCGTCACCGGGGTCAAGATCTTCGCCGACGGGATCCCTCCGATGACGACCGCCTGGGTCAGCGAGCCCTACCCCGACGGCACGTCGGGCGGACTGCTGCCCCAGGGCGCCGAGGGAGCGCTGCACGCGTACCGGCGCATGATCGGCCTCGCCGTCGAACGGGGCGAGCAGGTCGCGGTGCACGCGACGGGCGACCGGTCGATCGAGGAGTTCCTGCGGGTGCTCGAGGCGCACCCCAGGGCCGCCGCCGCACCGCACTACGTCGTGCACGCCGACCTCGCGACCCCTGCTCAGATCGAGCGCATGGGCGCCGTCGGCGCCGGCTTCGCCGTGCAGCCGCTCATCGCGGAGCACACCCGGGACTGGGCGGGCGCACAGCTCGGCGCGGCCCGTATCGCCGCCGCCTGGCCGCTGAGCCACATGATCGCCTCGGGGGCGCTGACCACGATCACGAGCGACGCACCGATCGCGACGCCGGACTGGCGCATCGGCCTGGACGCCTCGCTCGCGCTGCTCGGCCGCGACGACGCGGGCATCCGCGAGCAGCTGCTCCGGTGCGTGACCATCGATCCGGCGCGCCAGGACGGCGCCGCAGCCTGGAAGGGATCGCTCGAGGTCGGCAAGGTCGCGGACATCACGGTCCTGGACGAGGACCCCGCCGCGCCAGGTCGTCCGTTCGGCGATGTCGGCATCGCGCGGACCATCGTCGACGGCAGGACGGTGTTCGCACAGGCGTAGTGCGGGCGCGCGAGCGACCACCACACCGCTCGCCGCCTCACGCTCGCCACGGAGCCGTGTGGATGAACGGGGCGGGCGACGCGTCCGCTCGTCGCCCGCCCTGGATCCGGTCCCGTCCGCGAGAGCCGGATCCTGACGCGCGGCCTCGCCCGGAACAGGAGCCGCGCGAGGCCGCGCCGCTCTCACACCGCCGTGGCGATGAGCACCCGCGGGCTTGCGGGGAGGGCGATCTTCTCGCGCACCTCCCAGCCCGCGTCGGCCAGCCAGCCGCGGACCTGCGCCTCGGGGTAGACGACCGTGCCGTCGATCACGAGGTACTCCCCCGCATGCAGCGCGTCGATGCCGCGCTGCTGCGCGTCGTCGTCGAGGAAGAAGTCGAGCACGGTGAGGGTGGCGCCGGGCACCGCTGCGGCCCTGAGGTTGCGGAAGATCTGCGCGTTCTCCTCGGCCGAGAACCGGTGAACCACGTGGTTCGCGAGCACCGCATCGTAGGCGCCCTGCGGCTGCGCGCCCGCCGTGTCGCCGACCTCGACCGTGGCGCGGTCCGCCACGCCCGCCGCCTCGACGGCCTCGGCGATGCCGCCCTCGAACCCGGGCGCGTAGAGGAAGGTGGTGCGCAGGCCCGGGTTGCGCCGCATCGCCTCGAGCGCGAAGCCCGCCGACAGGCCGCCGAAGTCCAGCGCGTTCGTCGCGGCGGAGAGGTCGACGAGACGGCCGAACTCCTGCGCGTGCAGGGCGTTGTAGGTCATGACGCCGGCCATGAAGGTCCCCCAGCGGGCGTCGTCCATCTGCAGGTCGCCGGGCTCGGTCGTGTCGACGGTGTGCGCGAACTGCAGCCAGTGCGGGTAGCTGATCTCGCCGAGGAAGGTGAGGAACGGCGCGAGGTCCACGACCGAGGCGTCTCCGGCCAGGTAGGCGGCCGCGTCCGGCTCGAGCGCATAGCGGCCTTCGGTACGCGTCAGCAGCCCCTTGCCCGTCATCGCGTCGGCGAGGATGCGCACGATGCGCTCACTCGCGCCGGTGCGCTCGGCGATGGCGGGGACCGTGTCGGCGCCATTCGAGATCGCCGGGAACAGGCCGATCCGGCTGGCCTCGAAGAGCTGCTTCGAGGCCATGTAGCCCGTCGCGATGTCCAGGATCCGCGCGGCGTCGGGAGTGGTGGTCATGTACATGCCTTTCATGTTTCTACAATTGTAGGAAATAATGGACAGGGGGTGTCCAGGGGAGCTTCGGGGACCGCGCCGGGCTCAGTCCTCGGCGAGGAACTCCACGACGGCGGTGCGGAACTCGGGAGCGTGCAGCGCCGCGAGGTGGTCGCCCGGCACCCGCACGACGCGGGAGCCCGCCACGGCGGCGGCGAGCATGTCGATGCCCTCCGACATCGGGTCCTCGGTCCCGCCGAGCAGCAGCACGGGCTGCGTCGGCGCGGCGACGGCCGGGTCGAACGGCTCCGACGCGAGCCCCTCGATGAGATCGAGCAGCTCCTCGGGGCGGTTCCCGGGGAGCGCAGCCATACCCAGGATCATGCCGGTGATCGGATCCGCCGGCGCCGGCCCTCCGGCGAGCGCGGCTCGGGCGGCGGGCAGGTCGACCATCGTGAACGGCTCCCACGGGCTGAGCCCGCCGAGCACGAGACGGCGCACCGCGACCTCGGGGTGCCCGGCGAGCGCCCACGCGAGACGCGCGCCCAGGGAGTAGCCGACGACGTCGATCTCCTCCCCCGAGGCGATCGATGCGACAGTCTGCGCGAGCAGGTCGACCACGCGTGACGTGGAGAGCACGCCGGCCGCAGGACTGTCGCCGTGCGCCGGCAGGTCCACGAGCAGAGCCGGTCGATCCGCGAGGGCAGGCTCCCATGCGGCGCAGGGCCAGTCGAGCCGGGCGCGCGAGGCGAGGCCGTGCAGGAACAGGGCCGGTCGGCCGGCACCCTCCGAGCGGACGACGGACAGGGCGATCCTGGGTGCGCCGGTCATCGGGCGCCCTCCTCTCGATGACGCGTGGAGGCCGCCCGGAGCAGGGTCAGCGCAGCCGCGCGAGGAACTGGTCGATGTAGGCCTGATAGTCGGCGATGCGATCGCCGTCGGGGTACATGAGGTTGATCACGGTCGCTCCCACGGCGGAAGAGATGTATTCGTTCGCCAGGGGCGCGAAGTCCTGGTCGCGGATCGCGCCCTCGTCGCGGGCCGCCTCCATCCGCTCCACGAGCGATGCGCGCCAGGAGCGCAGATGGCTCCGGTACAGCTCTGCGAGCTGCTCGTTCGACATCGCGTACTCCCAGAGCGCGAGCAGCACCCGTCCGGCGGCGATCTGCTCGGGATCTCGCGGGATCGTCGCCTCCAGGAAGCTGCGCAGCGCCGCCTCCGCACCGTCCGGGGCGGATCCGGCCTCCTGCACACCCTCGGAGATCTGCGCGAGGATCGTCTCGAACGTCGCCGCGACGATGCTCTCCTTGCCAGGGAAGTAGTGCTTCAGGGCACCGTTCGCGAAGCCCGCCTCGGCGGCGATGCTGCGCATGGTCGCCGCCTCGAACCCGCCCTTGAGGATGATCCCCTTGGCGACCTCGACGATCTCCCGACGACGCTGATCGTGATCGATGATCTTCGGCATGGGTTCCTTCCGACGTGGCGTCCGCCGGCGGCGCGCACCGGGGTGCGGACGTGCGGAATCGCTGCCTGCTACCGTACCGGGGCATCCGTGGCCTCGCGCAGCGCCAGCCATTCGGCACGGCGCGTCCTCTGCTTGACGGGGTCGGCGACCGGCGACGCCAGGCGCAGGCGCTCGGCATAGGGATGCCGCGGCGAGCGCGTGACCTGCTCCCCCGCTCCGGTCTCGACGATCTCGCCGTGGTACATCACCGCGACACGGTGGCACACCCGGCGCACGACGCCGAGGTCGTGCGAGACGAACAGGTAGGAGACACCGGTGTCGCGCTGCAGCTCGATGAACAGGTCGAGGATGGTCGCCTGCGTGGTGAGGTCGAGCGCGCTGACCGGCTCGTCGCACACGATCAGTCGCGGCCGGCGCACCAGAGCCCGGGCGATGGCGATGCGCTGACGCTGACCGCCGGAGAACTCGCTCGGATAGCGGTCCATCGCGGTCTCGGGCAGGCGCACCCGGTCGAGCATCTCCCGTACGCGCGCCCGCGCCTCGGATCCGCCCAGTCCGCTGGTCAGCAGCGGCTCGGACAGGATGTCGCCGATGGTCATCGCCGGGTTCAGGGATCCGTACGGATCTTGGAACACCACCTGCACGTCGGCCGCGAGGGCGCGTCGTTCCGCGCGACCGAGGGACGTGATGTCCCTGCCGTCGAAGCGGATGCTGCCGCCGGTCACGGGTGCGAGGCCGAGGATCGCCTTGCCGAGGGTGGACTTGCCGGATCCGGATTCGCCGACGAGACCCATGCACTCCCCGGGCGCGACGTCGATCGAGACGCCGTGCAGCGCGCGGAACGCCGACCGGCCACGGCCGTACTCGACGACCAGATCCTGCACCTCGAGCAGCGCGGTCATGCGCGCACCTCCGTCGTGTCCGTCGTGGCGCCGGCCGCGGGGTCCGACGCGTCGAGCGCGCTGCGCCGGCCAGCGTCGGGCTCGGCCCGCCCGGCCGCGTCGAGCTCCGCTCGCCCCAGGGCGTCGTCGAGCGATGCCGCGATGAGCTCCCGCGTGTAGGGCTGCTGCGGGTGCGCGAACAGCGGATCCACATCGCCCTGCTCGACGATCTCGCCGCCGCGCATCACGATCACGCGGTCGCAGATGTCGGCGACGACGCCGAAGTTGTGCGTGACGATCAGCAGCGCCATGCCGTACTCCTGCTGAAGCTCGCGCAGCAGTTCGAGCACCTCGGCCTGCACGGTGACATCGAGCGCGGTGGTGGGCTCGTCGGCGATGAGGATCGACGGCCGGCCCGAGATCGCGCCGGCGATGAGCACGCGCTGCGCCATGCCGCCCGAGACCTGGTGCGGATAGCTGCGCAGGACCCGGTCCGGATCCGCCAGCCCCACCCGCAGCAGCACCTCGCGCGCCCTGGCCTTCGCATCAGCGGCGCTCATGCCGTGCACGCGGCGCAGCGGCTCCACGAGCTGGTGGCCGATCGTGTACGACGGGTCGAGGTTGCTCATCGGCTCCTGCGGCACATAGCCGAGCTCGCGGCCGAGCAGGGCCTGGCGCTGCTTCGGCGTCGCCGTCGTGACGTCCTCACCGGCGATGCGGATCGCGTCGGCCGTGCTCGCGCCGCTCGCGGGCAGCAGGTCGAGCACCGAGAACACCGTCTGCGACTTGCCGGATCCGGACTCGCCGACGATGCCGACGACCTCCCCGGGGGCTACGTCGAGCGTGACACCGTGCACCACCTCGACGACGCCGTTCGGGGTGGCATGGCTCACCCGCAGGTTCTCCACGCGCAGTGCGGATCCCTCCACCGCGTGCCGCACGGTACCCGTCGCGGGAGTGGCGGCGGCCGCGGCGTCCATCGCCGTAGCGCGGCGGCGGCGCAGCCGCGGGGTGCGCACCTGGGCCAGTTCGGCGAGGGTGGAACCCATGATCGCGAGCACCGCGATCGTCAGGCCGAGCGCGACCGAGGGCCACAGCAGCATGAGCGGATAGGTGAGCATGAGGCGGAAGCCCTCGAGCATCATCGCGCCCCAGCTGGGCACGTTCGAGTCTCCGATGCCGAGGAACTGCAACCCGGCCTGCATGCCCATCGCCATGCCGGCGGTGAGCGCCGTCTGGATGATGACGGGCGGGTAGACGGCGGTGACGACGTGCCGGGAGATGATGCGGGCATCGGACAGACCGGACACGCGCGCCGCGTCGATGTACGGCTCCTCGCGCACGCTGAGGGTCTGTGATCGCGCGATGCGGAAGTATCCCGGCACCATGAACACGCCGACCGTGACCATGAGCAGCTCGAAGTTGTTGCGGCTGCCCGCGGCGACGACGAGCAGGATGATCATGCCGGGGATGGACTGCAGCGCGTCACTCACCCACATCGCGACCCGGTCGAACGGACCGCGGAAGTAGCCGGCGGCGACGCCGGTCGGCACTCCGATCACGACGGCGGTGACGATCGTGATGAGCGCACCCCAGATCGTGATCCGGGTGCCGTAGATGAGCCGGCTGAGGATGTCACGGCCGGTCGAGTCGGCGCCCAGCAGGTGCGTGGCAGACGGCGGGGCCTTGGCGGCGGCGAGGTCGACGAAGTTCGGATCCATCGGCGCGAGCAGCGGGGCGAAGACGCCCACGAGCACGATGAGGACGAAGATCGCGAGCGGGATGTACCCGCCGGGGTGACGGAGGAACCGGCGGAACAGGCTCGAGCGACGCCGCTGCCTGGCGCGATCGAACGCGACGCGGATGTCGGTGGTGGTCATGCGACGCGCACCTTCGGGTTGATCCAGCCGAGCACGAGGTCGAGCAGGAGGTTGATGATCACGACGAAGACGATCGACACCACGGTGATGCCGAGGAGCATCGGGATGTCGCCGTTCTGCGAGGACTGATTGGTCAGCTGCCCGATGCCGGGGAGGCTGAAGATCTGCTCCACCACGATGGCGCCGCTGAGCAGGCCGACGAACATGAGGGCGATGACGGTGAGCGCAGCCGGTGAGGCGTTGCGGAGGATGTGCAGGTTCACCCTGGCCGGCGACAGACCGCGACTGCGCAGGGTGCGCACCCAGTCCTGACGGCTCTGCGCGATCACGGCGTTGCGCAGCTGCTCCGAGACGGCGACCACGCCGCCGAGCGCGAGCGAGATCGCGGGGAGCGTGAGCGAGCGGATCCATCCGTCGACGGACTGCGACGGCTGCACGTAGCCGACCGCAGGGAACCACTTCAGCTGCACCGCGAACCACAGGACGAGGACCAGGCTGACCCAGAAGCCGGGCAGCGCGAACAGCACGACCGAGATGCCCTTGAGGATCCGGTCGAACCAGGTCCCGGGGCGCAGACCCGTGATCATCCCGAAGGCGATGCCGAGCACCGCCGTGATGAGCGTCGCGAAGGTGACGACGGAGAGGGTCACCGGGACCTTGATGGCGAGTTGGGCGCCCACGGGCTGGAAGTTGCGCCAGGAGGATCCGAAGTCGCCGGTGACGAGGTGCGAGAACCAGTCCCAGAACTGCACCAGCAGCGGACGGTCGATGCCGATCTTCGTCGCCAGCGCGGCCTGCTGCGCGGGGCTCGCGGTGGTGCCCAAAAGCGCAGCGGTCGGATCCTTGATCGCCAGGTGCGCGAGGAAGAACGTCGCGACGGAGACGACCACGAGCAGCACGATGCCGGACAGCAGCCGCTTCGCGGTGAACAGGAGCATGAGGACCTCTCGGGGGGTGAGGAGGAACGGGGGCCCGACCTACGACGGGTCGGGCCCCCGGGGCGTCAGCCCTTGGTGATGTAGCGCAGCGTCGGGAACATCATGCCGATGACGGGCTGGACCTTGATGCCGGACACCGAGTAGTAGGTGTTGTCCGCCTGGTACCAGACCGACCACCAGGCCTGGTCGACCAGGGCCTTGTTCAGGTCCTTGATCGCCGCCGTCTGGTCGGCGCCCTTCGTCTCCTGGACCTTCTTCACGAGCGGCGCGAGGACCGCGTTGCTCGCGTAGTCGGGTGCCGGGTTGAACCACTGCTTGGAGGTGACCTGCCGGGCCACCGTCGCCACCTCGTTGCCGTCCATCGCGAGGAAGGAGATGAACATCGGGTAGTTCGGCGCGTTCAGCTGGTAGTCGGGCATCTGCATGTTGTCCCAGGTGACCTTGACGCCGATCGCGGTCAGCGCCTGGTCCGCGGCGGGCTTCCACTGCTCGAACACCGGCGACATCGGCATCGAGATGTCGAACCCGTTCGGGTAGCCGGCCTCGGTGAGGAGCTGCTTCGCCTTGTCCACGTTGTACGCGTACTGCTTGTTGAGCGAAGGGTCGTTGATCGAGCCGCCCTCCGGGAACACCTGGTTCGTCGCGGCGCCGGCGCCGCTGCCGACGGCCTTGAGGATCGCGGCGCCGTCGAAGGCGTAGTTCAGCGCCTGACGGACCTTGAGGTCGCCGAGCGCCTTGTTCTTCGCGCCGGTGTGATCGGTGATGACGAGACCGGCCCAGCCGGAGACCCGCGAGACCGTGTTCCAGCCCTGCTGCTGGGCCGCGTCCTTGTTCGTGATGTCGCCGTACTGCACGTTGATCTGGCCGCTGAGCATGGCGTTCTGGCGCGCCGTGGCGTCCATGATCGGGAAGATCGCGAGGTTCTTGAAGGAGTACGCCTTCGCGTCCCAGTAGCCGGGGACCTTCGTGAAGTGGTACTCGGATCCGGCGACGCTCTTCGCGCCGTCCAGCGTGTAGGGGCCGGAGCCGACCGGCTGCTTGCCGAGCGTGCCCGCGGCGATGGCCTTGGGCGACATCACGTAGCTGCGGCCGAGCCCCATGAAGTACAGGATCGTGTCGTCGCGCTGCGTGAGGTTGATCTTGACCGTGTGGTCGTCCACCGCCTCGAAGGACGACACGTTCGTGTAGGCCTCGCCGGAACGGGCGCCCGCCTTGAGGTAGTCGAGGCTCTTCACGACCGCGTCGGCGTCGACCGGGGTGCCGTCGCTGAAGGTCCCGCCCTTGTGCAGGGTCAGGGTGATGCTGAGGTCGTCGGAGGCCACCTCCCACTTCTCCGCGAGGGCGGGAACCGGCTTGCCGTCCTTGTCGAGGGCGACCAGGGCGTCGTAGACCGCGGACAGGTACGGCCCGTCGAAGCCGATGTCGGCCAGGGCCGGATCCCAGGACGTGACGTCCAGGAAGTTGCCGATGTTGAGGTCGTCGGGGGCGTTCGCGGCAGCGGCGGCGTCGCTCGTCTGCGTCGTGGTGCCTCCGCCGCCGGAGCAGCTGGTGAGGGCGAGGGCCGCGGCCACGGCCGCGGCGATCGCGAGGGGCACTCGTTTCATGGTTCCTTCTCTCGGTGCGGGTTGAGGTGAAGAAGGGTTCGAAGGGCCTTCGGCCGCGCTCCGGGGAGCCATACCGACGTCACTCCGATGTGTCGTTGCGTTTAGTCTACATGTGTGGAAAAAGAACGCAAGCGGTTCTTCTCACAGGACGGACCGGATCCATGACCCTGCGCGAATCACCCTTGTCCGAGCGCGCAGAGCTGTCGCCCGTGCGGCTCGGACGAAGGCGATTCGCGCTCAGTCCGCGACCCGCGCGACCTCGCGGTCGATCTCGCGCAGCTCCGTGACGTCGTGGGCCGAACGCGCGCCGGGCAGGTAGTGGACGGCGAGCTCGGGCCCGTCGAACCGGTAGCTGCGATGCCTCTCGTACAGCTCCCAATCGACGGGACCGCCGTAGTCGTATCCCACGCTGATCCCCGTGAAGGGTGCCATTCCGAGCAGCATCGGCACCGACGGGATCCGCAGGCCGGCCGCGCCGTCGACCTCGAGCTCGACGCTCCAGCGCAGATCGTCCTGCTCCGCCATCCTCAGCACCAGGCGGTGCGCGCCCGGCGCGAGCGCCGCGCCGCGGGCGCGATGCATGCGCCCGTAGGCGTTGTAGGACACGAGCGGCGCGCCGTCGTCGATCGCGACGAGGTATCCGCCGCCCTGGTCGCCGTGCGCGAGGAGCACGCCGGCGGAGTCGCCCGTGGTGCGCACGTCGATGCGCACGTCGAACGACCTCAGCACCGTCAGCGCGGCCGACCGGTAGCGCTCGAGCGGAGGCCGGTAGGGCGAGAGCGTGACGGGATCACCCAGCGGACGCTCGGTCGCGGGTCGGATCCGGTGCAGGGATCCGTCGTCGTCGAGCGGGAAGACCGCGTTCGCCCATGCCTCCTCGCGCCAGCGCTCGGCGAGCAGTGCAGCGCGCTCCCCGTGCTCCGCCGTGAGGTCGCGCGTCTCGGTCGGGTCCTCCGCGAGGCGGTAGAGCTCCCAGGCCCCGCCGGCCGCGCCCTGCTCCCGAGTCGGCGGCGTCGTGGAGATCGCCTTCCAGCCGTCGTCGATCAGCGCGCGACTGCCGAAGCACTCGAAGTACTGGGCCGGTCTCCCCGGCGCCCTCGGGTCGCTCAGTAGGTCGACGACGCTGCGGCCGTCGCTCGGCACGGACTCCTTCCCGTGCCGGCGGTCCAGCCGCGGAGTCCCAGTCAGGTCGAGGATCGTCGGGGCGAGGTCCGACACGAAGACGAACTGGTCGCGCAGCCCCGCCGCCATCCGCGCCGGCGCGGCGGGCCAGGACAGGATGAGCGGGGCGTGCACCCCGCCCTCGTAGAGCGATCCCTTGAACGAGCGGAACGGCGTGTTCGAGACACGCGCCCAGCCGGCGGGATAGTGCGCGAACAGCCGCGGACCGCCGATCAGGTCGACCTCGCGCGGCTCGTCGGGCACCCAACCCTCCGGATCCGGCCCCATCCTCCCGAACTGGGCGAAGTAGCTGCGGGTCCCGCGCGGACCGCCCTCCGCGGTGCCGCCGTTGTCGCTCGCGACCACGACGATGGTGTTCTCGCGCTCACCGCGCTCCTCGAGGTGCGCGAGCAGCCGGCCCAGGCTCTGGTCGACCTCGTCCACGGCCGCGGCGTAGACCTCCATGTACCGCGCGAACAGCTCCCGCTCCGCGTCGTCGAGATCGTCCCAGCGCGGGATGCGCGCCTCGTCCGCGAGTGCACCCTGCGGCAGCGCCGCGTCGCCCGCGACGATGCCGCGTTCGCGCTGCCGGGCGAACCGCTCGTCGCGCAGCGCGTTCCACCCGGCCTCGTAGCGGCCGCGGTACTTCGCGATGTCGGCCTCCTTGGCCTGGATCGGCCCGTGCACGGCCGTATGCGCGAAGTAGAGGAAGAACGGTTTGGCCGCGTCGTTCGCGCGCAGGTCGTCGATCATCCCGATGGCGCGGTCGGTGAGGTCGTCGGTGAGGAAGTACCCGTCGGGGAACTCCGGCACGTCCAGGACGGAGTTGTCCTGCACGAGTCGATGCGGGTGGTGCAGCGAGGTGAACCCGTCCATCGATCCGAAGTAGCGGTCGAAGCCGCGCTGCAGCGGCCACGACGACCGGTCCGCCCCGTCGTGCAGCCGGGAGTCGACGGTGAGATGCCACTTGCCGACCATGAACGTCGCGTACCCGCCGGCCCGCAGCGACTCGGCGAGGGTGGGGGCGTCCCCGGGCAGCGTGCACGAGAACCCCGGATAGCCCGGGTCCGTGTGGGCGACGAGGCCGAAGCCCGCCCGGTGCGGGTTCAGCCCGGTCAGCAGGGCGGCGCGTGCGGGTGAGCACAGCGGCGCGGTGCGGTAGTTCGTGAAGGTCCATCCTTCCTCGGCCAGCCGATCGATGTGCGGGGTGTCGATCTCGCCGCCGAACGGTCCCAGGTCGCTGAAGCCGAGATCGTCGATGAGGACCACGATCACATTCGGCGCCCCCGGTGCCGCGCTCGGCTGCGGCGGCCACCACGGCTCCGACTCCGACGTGAACTCCCCCACGCGTCCCCCGAACCCGCGGTAGGCGGAGGACGACGCCGTCTCATCCTGAACATCCATGCTGCGTGCTCCTCGCCCCTCGGTCCCGTTCTCGTCCCGGTGGTGGGCGGAGCCCGCCACCGGGTTCACCATGCTCCGTCGTCGCGCACGTCGACGTCGGCCTGCAGCCCGGCAAGCGCCTCGCGCACCTCGGCCCCGCGCTCGGCGACCAGGGCGAGGGCGGCGTGGTTCTGCTCGAGCTGCCCGATCCGTGAGGCGCCGAACAGCACGTTCGCCGCCGCCGGATGGGTGAGGCAGAACGCGATGCCGAGTGCCGCGGGCGTCACCCCGAAGTCGTCGGCGATGCGGGCGACCTCCGGGTACAGGGCGAGGATACGCTCGCGGATGCCGCCGACGTCGGCGCCGATCTTGCGCTGGGGCGCGCGGCCGGTCGCGAGGATCCCGCCCTCGAACACGTCCGAGGCCTGCAACGCGAGCGTCCCGTCCGCGAAGAGGGGGCCGTACGCGGCGCCCTCCGCCATGGCGCGCCGGGCGATTCCGTACTTGAGCTGGGCGAACGAGGGCCCGACGAGACCCGTGTCGGCCGCCGCGGCCAGCGCGGTCCGCGTGTGCCCGATCCGCCAGTTGTTGATCCCCCAGCCGCCCACGAGCCCCTCGGCGATGAGCTCGTTCACGTCGGTCACAATCCGCGCTACATCGGGCTCGTCGAGGTAGTCGCCGACGACGAGCGTGTCGAAGCGGTCGAGTCCCGCGCGCTCCAGACTCTCGACGAGCTGGGCGCGGAAGGACTGGTTCGGCCAGTCCCAGAGCCACAGCTTGCCGCACAGCACGATCTCGTCCCGCGCGACGCCGCTCGCCCGCAGGGCCTCCCCGAAGAGGATGTCGGTGCGCGAGTTCTCGGCGTGCGGCCCCATGTTGTAGTACGCGACGTCGAAGAAGCCGGCATCGAGCTCGACGGCACGGCGAATCATCGTGACGGCAGCGTCGGGATCCATCCGATCCCAGGTGTTCCAGGATCCCAGCGCGAGCGGTGGGACGGTGAGCCCGCCGAGGGCGCGGTGCGGAAGTGTCGACGCTGACATGAGTACTCCTTGCTCTGAGGGCGTTTCGTCTCGGGCGGCTTCGCCGTCCTCGCTCAACGACCAGGGGGATCCCGGGTTGCGTTTTTCTATGCTTGTAGAATATAACGGAGATGCCCCGTCAGAGAGGACGTGAGATGACCATCTCCCCCCGCCGCATTCTCGTCACCGGAGGAGCCTCCGGGCTCGGCCGCGGCATCGCCGCCGCCTTCCGCGAGGCCGGAGACGAGGTGATCATCGGCGATGTGAACGCCGACGCCGCGGCCGCGGTGGCTGCGGAGCTCGACGCCACCGCACTCGCGCTCGACATCTCCGATCCCGCCTCGGTCGCCGCGGCGGGAGAGTCACTCGGCACCATCGACGTGCTCGTCAACAACGCCGGCGTCGTGCTCGGCGGCGGCACCCAGCAGCAGGTCCCGCTCGAGGTCTTCGACGCCGCCGTGGCCGTGAACATCCGCGGCACGTTCCTCATGCTCCGCGAGTTCGCCCCGCGCCTGCCCGACGGCGGCGCGATCGTGAACACCTCGTCGATCGGCGGGCGCCAGCCCACGCCCGGCATGGGGCACTACGAGATGACCAAGGCCGCCGTCGACGCTATGACCCGCACCGCCGCGATCGAGCTCGCGGGACGCCGCATCCGCGTGAACGCCGTCGCACCCGGACCGATCCTCACCCCGCTCACCGCCGGCTTCGCCACCGACCCCGAGGCGCGCGCCGCCTGGGAGGCGCGGATCCCGCTCGGCACGATCGCCGAGGTCGAGCAGGTCGCGCCGCTCGTCGTCTTCCTCGCGGGCGACGCCGCGAGTCACATCACCGGCGTCTCCGTCCCCGTCGACGGCGGCCAGCTGCTCGTCTGAAACATGGTCGCTGAGCCTGTCGAAGCGCCTGATCCCGGAAGGATCCGCATGACCATCCCCACCACCACCCGCGCGGCCGTGCTCACGGAGCACGGTCAGCCCCTCACCCTGCAGGATCTGCCGCTCCCGGCCGAGGTCGCGCCCGGCGCCGCGCTGGTGCGGATCGCGGTGTCGACCCTGTGCGGCACCGACATCGAGATCTGGGAGGGCAGGATGACCTTCCCCGGCATGCTGCCGATGGTACTCGGCCACGAGATGGTCGGCGAGATCGTCGCCCTCGGCAACGGCACCGTCGACGCGCTCGGCCGGTCGCTGCACATCGGCGACCGGATCGGGTGGTCCGAGTCGACCTGCGGCGAGTGCTACGGCTGCGTCGTGCTGCGCGAGCCCGTGCACTGCTCCCGGCGCGGCTACGGTTTCCTGCAGCGCTCCGACGTGCCGCCGTTCGCCACCGCCGGCCTGTCCGAGTACGCCTACGTCACGCCGGGGGCGGCGAAGCTGCTGCTGCCGGACGCGGTCAAGGACACCTGGGCCTCGATGGCCGGCTGCGCGGCGAAGACCGTGCTGCGCGCGTTCGAACGCGGTGGGAGGATCCGGCCCGGCTCCACGGTCGTCGTGCAGGGCGCCGGCGCACTCGGCATCTTCGCGACCGCCGTGGCGAAGATCTCGGGCGCCGGGCGTGTCATCACCGTCGGCGCACCGGCTGCGCGGCTCGAACTCGCGGCGCGGTTCGGCGCGGATGCGGTCGTGGACTTCCGCGACGGCCCCGTCGTCGCCCAGGTCATGGAGCTCACCGACGGACGCGGCGCCGACCACGTGTTCGACTTCGCCGGCGCCCCGAGTGTGGGGCCGGACGCCGTCGGCATGGCCGCGCAGCGCGGCACCGTCGTGATCGTCGGATCCACCGGCCCCGTCGGGGACGCCTTCCCGGTCAGCACGCTCATGGGCAAGGAACTGACCATGGTCGGCTCGCTCAACGGCGACATCGCCGACTACGCCCGCTCGATCGACTTCTTCCAGGCCTTCGCCGACCGCTACCCGTGGGACGAGCTGTTCAGCACCCCCGTCGGACTCGCCCAGGCCTCCGAGAAGATCGCGAACATGCACCACCTCGATGAGGTCAAGGCCGTCATCGACCCCCGGCTGTGAGGACCACAATGACCACGACACTTCCCCGCCGCGAGATCGGCACCAGCGGCATCCACGCCTCGCTGTTCTCGCTGGGGTCCTGGCACACCTATGACCGCATGGACTTCGGCGACGCCACAGCCATGCTCCGCGAGGCCGTCGACCGCGGCGTGAACCTCTTCGACGTCGGCGTCTACACCGGGCCCGGTATGCCGCCCGCCTTCACCGACGTTATCTTCAGCGCGATGGTCCGCGCGGCGGGCCTCCGCCGCGACGAGTGGCTGCTGTCGTCGAAGCTGTGGCTCGAGGCGTTCGGCGCGGACGGCTTCCGCCCGCAGCTCGAGAACGCCCTGTTCCGCGTCGGCGCGGAGCACGCGGATCTGGTGATCCTCGGCGACCTGCGCCGGGAGGACCTGGAACTGCGCGACCTCGTGCTCGATCTCGCCGGCCTCGCGGATCGCGGGCTGATCCGCGCCTGGGGCGTGAACAACTGGTCGGCCGGATCCATCCACGCGCTGATCGACATCGCCGCCGCGGAGGGAGTCGCAGGTCCGCAGATCGCTCAGCTGAAGTACAGCGTCTCGCGCCGGTCCATTCCCGATGGCGAGCCGTTCGCGCGGCTCTGGGAGCAGGGGCTGACCCTGCAGGCCTCGGATTGCCTGGAGGGCGGAGTGCTCGCCGGCAAGGTGAACGGCGAGCGGCAGATCGGCCGGGATCCGGGCGGCATCCGGCAGCGCATCGTCGACGACGTCCCGGCGTTCACGACGCTCGCGGAGTCGCTCGAGGTGACGCCGGCGCAGCTCGGCATCGCCTTCACGCTCACGCACCCTGCGCTCACCACGACCTTGTTCGGGGCCTCGAGCATCGCGCAGCTGCGCGCGAACCTCGATGCGGCGGCGCTCGTCGACCGAGTCGGATCGGCCGAGCTGCGCCGCCTCGTCGAACCCTTCTGGGCCGACCGCGACGTCGTCGATCCCGAAGGTCCCTGAACTTCCCGTATCCACCGAAAGGCAGCACCGCATGACCGTCACCGCCGCCGGCTATCCGACCGTGCCCCCGGTCCCGTTCGACCCTGAGGTGCAGATCGTGCTCGACGCGATCGCGCTGAACCCGCCGCCCGCCCTCACCCGCGAGACCCTGCCCCGCGAGGGCACAGACGCGATGTTCCCCGACAACGACACGGTGATCGCCGGGCGTCCGATCGACTGGGAGGACCGCGTGATCCCGGGTCCTGCCGGGGCGCCCGACATCGAGATCACGATCTTCCGGCCTCGTGGCGCGGCCGGATCGCTCCGCCCCGGGTTCGTCAACATCCACGGCGGCGGCCAGATCGTCGGACACCGCAGCTGGGAGAGCGGCCGCGTGGTCGACATCGTGGCGGAGCACGGCGCGGTCGCGGTCAACGTCGAGTACAGGCTCGCACCGGAGCACCCCTCCCCGGCCGGGCTCGAGGACTGCTACGCCGCGCTGCTCTGGCTGCACGCCCACGCCGCGGAGCTCGGCGTCGACGCCGACCGGATCATCGTCGGCGGCGGCAGCGCGGGCGGCTGCCTCGCCGCCGGCGTCGCCCTGCTCGCCCGCGACCGGCAGGGACCCGCACTGGCCGGGCAGCTCCTGTTGTGCCCGATGCTCGACAACACGAACACGACCGTGTCGAGCCTGCAGTACGACGGCATCGGCACCTGGCAGCGCGAGGCGAACTTGCTCGCCTGGTCGTGCCTGCTCGGCGAGGACCTGGCGTTCAGTCCCGAGGCCTCCGGCTACGCGGCGCCGACCCACGCCGCCGACGTCTCGCACCTCGCCCCGGCGTTCATCGAGGTCGGCGAAGCGGAGATGTTCCGCGACGAGGACACCCAGTACGCACTGCGGATCTGGGCCACGGGCGGACAGGCCGAGCTGCACGTCTGGGGCGGCGGCGCGCACGGCTTCGACATGTACATGCCCGATGCCGAGATCTCCCGGGCGGCGCTGGCCGCGCGGGCCAGCTGGCTGCGCCGGATCTGGGGCGCATGATGGCCGCGAGCGAGACCGCGATCGGATCCGTCGCCCCCGTGCCCTACGACCCCGAGCTCGTCGACGGGCTCGCGGCGTTCCTCGACCTCGTCGAGATCATCCCGCTGCGCGCCGACACGATCCTCGCCAACCGCGCGCACTTCGCGACGATCATCCCGCCGATCGCGGTGCAGGCCGAGGGCAGGGCCGTGACCTTCGAGGACCGGTCGATCCCCGGGCCTGCGGGCGCCCCCGACGTCGAGATCACGATCGTGCGCCCCGCGGCCCCCGCGGCCCCCGCGGCGGACCCGGCCCCCGCCGTGCTGTCCATCCACGGCGGCGGCATGGTGCTCGGCACTCGGTTCTTCGGCACGCCCGAGCTCATCGACCTCGCCGAGCGGCACGGCGTCGTGGGCGTCGCGGTCGAGTACCGCCTCGCCCCGGAGCATCCCGGTCCGGCACAGGCGGAGGACTGCTACGCGGCGCTGGAGTGGATGGCCGCGCACGCCGGCGAGCTCGGGATCGACTCGGCGCGCATCATCGCGTCCGGGCAGAGCGCCGGCGGGGGCCTCTCCGCCGCGGTGGCCCTTCTCGCCCGCGACCGCAACGGCCCGCGGCTCGCCGGCCAGCTGCTGGGCTGCCCCATGCTCGACGACCGCAACGAGACCGTGTCCGCTCGGCAGTACGACGGCATCGGCGCCTGGGACCGCAACAACAACGACACCGCCTGGACCGCGATCGCCGGCGAGGACCGGTTCACCGACCTGGTGTCGCCGTACACGGCGCCGGCCCGCGCGACCGATCTCGCAAGCCTCCCCCCGGCGTACATCGAGGTCGGGGCGGCCGAGACGTTCCGCGATGAGGCCGTCGACTACGCCTCCCGGATCTGGGCCACCGGCGGGCAGGCCGAACTGCACGTCTGGGCCGGCGGCTATCACGGGTTCCACGGCTTCTCCCCCGACGCCGTGGTGTCGGTCGCCGCGAACGCGGCACGCGAGAGCTGGCTGCGCCGCGTGCTGCGGCTCGACGGATGAGCGGGGTGCTCGCCCGCCCCCGCATGAGCACGCTGCGCGCGATGCTCGTGCTCGGCCTGCTGGAGGCGTTCGGCCCGCTGTCGATGGACCTGTACCTGCCGCAGCTGCCGCAGCTCGCCACAGCACTCGGCACGAGCGACGCGCTGGCGCAGGCCACGATGTCGGCGTGCATGGTGGGTCTCGGACTCGGCCAGCTCGCTGCAGGGCCGCTCAGCGACCGCTTCGGCCGGCGCCGTCCGCTCCTGGTGGGCGTCTCGGCCTTCGCGGTGCTGTCGCTCGTGTGCGCGGTCGCTCCGGGGATCGAAGTGCTCCTGATCGCTCGCTTCCTGCAGGGACTCGCCGGATCCGCCGGCATCGTGATCTGCCTCGCCATCGCCCGCGACCAATTCGCGGGCGCAGAGCTCAGCCGCATGCTGTCGCTGCTGTTCCTCGTCTCCGGGGCCGCCCCGGTGGTCGCGCCCGTCGTCGGCGGCCAGCTGGCACGGATCATGGACTGGCGCGGGATCTTCGGCGTGCTCGCAGGGATCGGCGTCGCCCTCCTGCTGGTCGTGCTCCTCGCGCTGCCCGAGACGCTCGAACCCTCCGATCGTCACGCGGGCGGTGTTCGAGAGCTCGGCGCGCACACCGGCGCCGTCCTGCGGGATCGCCTGTTCCTCGCGGTGCTGTGCGCGGGGGCCGGCGGCGGTGTGGCGTTCTTCACCTACCTGTCGATGACCTCGTTCGTGCTGCAGGATGAGTTCGGGCTGGATCCGCAAGGGTTCAGCCTCGCCTTCGCACTCGGCGCACTCGCGAACATCGCGGGCAGCCAGGCGAGCCGGCTGATCGTGCGCCGCACCGGCCCGCTGCGCGTCTACCTGCTGGGCGTCACCGCGACGGCGATCGCCACCGTCGTCCTCGCGACGCTCGCCCTGCTCGGTGCAGGTGTCTGGGGATTCGCCGCGGCGCTCGTCGGATTCATGCTCTGTGCGGGTCTGGGAGGTCCGAACTCGTCGGCCCTCGCGCTCGCGCATCACGGAGCCCGCGCCGGCACGGCCTCCGCCCTGCTCGGCATGTCGACGTTCCTGGTCGGGCCGCTGCTGTCACCGCTCGCCGTCGGCATCGGCGGTGCGAACGCGATGACGATGGGCGTCACGATGGCTGCCGCTGCATTCGTGGCGGCGTTGATCGCGTGGTTCGCCGTGCGCCCGGCGGCACGACGGTCGAGCTGAGATCGCTTGCTCTCGCGACCGTTGCGCGTCCCCAGCGTCCCGTCGAGGGTGTTCAGGTCGCACTTTTGGTCCTTTGGACGCCCGTTTTGGCGCAGAAACTGCGACCTGAATGCCGAAGCTCAGCTCAGCTCAGCTCAGCGCGGCGATCGCATCGCGCAGCACGCCGCCCGACGCGGCGAGCGCAGGGGCGGCGACCTCTGCGGACGTGCCGGTGAAGAGCATCAGCAGGGCGAGCTTGACGGATCCGCCCGCCTCCGAAAGTGCGCGCACTGCATCGTCCTGCGCCGCGCCGCTGAGCTGGATGAGGGTTCGCACCGACCGGGCCCGCAGCTTCTCGTTCGTGGCCTGCAGATCGACCATGACGCCGCGATAGGTCTTGCCGAGGCGGATCATCGACAGCGTAGTGAGCATGTTCACCACGAGCTTCTGCGACGTACCGGCCTTGAGACGGGTCGACCCCGTCACGAACTCGGGGCCGACGACGACTTCGATCGGCACGTCGGCGGCAGCGCCGATGGCGGATCCGGCGTTCGCAGCGATCGCGACGGTGAAGGCGCCCACCTCGCGCGCATAGCTGAGTCCGCCGAGCACGTAGGGCGTGCGCCCCGAGGCCGAGATCCCGACGACGGTGTCGTTCTCGCCCAGTCCGAGGGCGCGCAACGACTCCGCGGCAGCGGCGTCATCGTCCTCCGCATTCTCCACGGCGTTGCGGATCGCCGTCTCGCCGCCGGCGATGATGCCGACGACCATGTTCGGATCCGTGCCGAACGTGGGCGGGCATTCGGAGGCGTCGAGCACCCCGACGCGCCCCGCAGTCCCCGCCCCGATGTAGATCAGCCGTCCGCCGCGCCGGAAGCGCTCCGTGATGCCGTCGACGGCCTCGACGATCCGATCGGCCTGGGCGGCGATCGCCTCCGGCACCCGCCGGTCCTCGGCGTTCATCGCCCGCACGAGGTCGAGCGTCGACAGCAGATCGAGATCGCCGCGAGAGGTGTCGGCCTGCTCGGTGGACAGGTGCGACAGCTCCCCGATCAGCGCCGCGAGTCGGGCATCGTCGGTCGCCGCGGCATCGGTCGGCAGGGCTTCGTCGGGCAGGCTCTCATTCGGCACGGTGCACGAACCTTTCGTGGAGAGGGGCGCGCCCCTCGGCGATCATGGCGGCGCCGTCGAGGGCATCGCCGCGGGCGGGGGCGGCTTCGAGCCCGCGGGTCTCGAGTGCGGATGAGACTGCAGCGCGGAATCCGTCGTGCGAGGTCAGGCCACCGTGCAGGGCCACCAGGGAGGATCCACCGGACGCGGCGAGCGCGGTCTCGGCGAGCAACCGGGCGGCCTCGTCGCGGATCGTGCGCGCGGCTGCGTCGCCCTGGTCGGCGGCGTCGAGCACGGCGGGTGCGAAGGTCGCCAGCAACCGGGCCGGCGCCGCGGCGCCTCCCAGCCACGCGATGGGCGACGTCTCCTCGCCCATGAGCAGGGTCAGCACGTCTGTCAGCACCGTCTCCGGCCCCAGCCCGTCCCTGGCGCGGAGCACCGCTCGCACGCCCTCGCGTCCGAGCCAGGACCCGCTGCCGAAGTCGCCCAGGTCCGGCCCCCAGCCATCCACGCTGCGATACGCGTCGGCGGTGACGCCCAGCGCGACCGCGCCGGTGCCGGCGATGAGCAGCACGCCCGCCTCGCCGCCGAGAGCGCCGACGTGCGCCGTGACCACGTCAGAGGTGACGGCGACGGGCGCACCACGGTCGTCGGCGATCGCGCGGGCGAGCGCGCCGGCCTCCGTCGGTGCGTATAGCGCTCCCGCCGCACCCACGCCGATCCGCTGCGGACGGAGGTCGGCCAGCAGCGGCAGGATCGAGGCCAGAGCCAGCGCCACACCGTCGCGGGCCGCCAGTCCCGGCGCGCCCCCGCCCTCGCGGCGCATCCCGTCCCCGTCGTTCGTCAGCCGAGCGCGGCACAGCGATTTACCCAGGTCGATCGCAGCCGTGCCGGAGAAGGTCATGCATCAGAATGTACGGGATCCGAACGATATGCGGGAAGCCGGGCTGCGAGGCGCCGCATGCACCTCAGATCACGAGCACCATCGCGCCCATCACGACCATGGACACCGCCATCGCCGCGCCCTCCGCCTCGAGCAGGATCCGCCCGTTGAGCACCCCGCTCCCCCGCGTCACCCCGCGACCGGAAGACGCGCCACCGGCGGCGACAGCCACGACGCTCGCTGTCGCGCGAGCACCGACCGCTGCGGCACGGCCCAGAACCGTACGGTGCCGCACCCGCGCGAAGAGCATGAGCCCGAGCAGCACGGTGACTCCGGTCGCCGCCACCACGGACAGCGGCACGATCCCGCCGTGACCGGCATGCCCAGGACCCGCGGCCGCCGCCGCGGCGACGCCGCCGGTCGAGCCCGGATTCGCGCCCGTGACGACCTCGGTACGCAGCATCGCCAGAGCGCACACCGCCATCACCACGCCGCCGAGCGCGCGGTGGAAGCAGGCGTCGGCGTGCGTCCGCCCGCGCGTTCCCGCCACGCCCAGCATCGCGGAGACGATCCCCGAGACCGCGACCAGCAGCAGGATGCGGGCGTCGTGGCCGCCCGCACACAAGGCGACCATGCCGAGGGCCATCACCACGGCGCTCTGCCGCGCCTGCCATGGCACCGCGCTGGGCACGACGCGTCCGGCACCGAGGCAGCACGCCGCCGCGGCGATCGCGGATCCGATCATCAGCACCGTCGCTGCCATGTGGAGCATCCGAACAGTGTTATTGATCGAACGCTCAAAAACAATACCCCCGGGAGGCATCCGGATCTCGACGACCGATCGGTGACTGGCCAGACCGGATCCATCCGCGGCGCCACCCGGATGCGCGGACGACCATCGCGGAATCTGCGCCAGGATGGATGCATGCCCAGAGTCGTCGATCACGACGCGCGCCGGCGCGACATCGCCGCGGCGCTGCTGGCCGTCGCCGCCCGTGACGGCCACGACGGGGTGAACTCGCGGGCCGTGGCGCGCGAGCTGGGCGTCGCCGTCGGGTCCCTGTGGCACTACTTCGACGGCTTCGACGACGTGATCCGCGCCGCAGCGGCCGAAGTCACCCGCCGTACCGAGGAGCGGATCCGCACGGCGACCGAAGGCCTGCGCGGGCTCGCACGCCTGGAGGCGATCATGCGCGAGGTTCTGCCGGTCGACGCCACCACGCGCACCGAAGCGCACGTCGTCGTGGGGTTCTGGGGGCGCCTCGCCTCGATCGCGCCCACCGCCGAGGCGTCCGCTCCGACGATCCCGCTCTGGCGCACGAAGACCTCCGAAGCACTCGAACAGGCCGTCGCCGACGGCGAACTGCGGGCGGACACGCCACTCGACGACATACTGGCACTCCTGCGCGCGATCACGTACGGGCAGCAGATCGTCGAGGTCGCCGAGCCGGCGGACGCTGCCACGCACCTGCGCGTGCTCGCGGCGATCCTGCACCCCTGGCGCGCCTGAGGGACCACAGCCGGCCCACGCCGTGTCACGATCGGCACACTCCGTGACGATCAGCACAGGAATGGCGCCGATCCGTGTGCTGATCGCCACACGCTGTGCCGATCGTCACACGCTGCACCCCGTGACGGCGCGCGGATCCGCCCGTTGCGCCCGCGCCCCTGCGCGGCCTATCATCGAGCCAACCAGTTTCTTGAGCAATCGCTCAACTAAACCGCAGAGGTCGACGATGCCCCACCACGCCCCGCAGCCGATCACGCTCGACGCCATCCCGACGCCGCATCCGCTGGATCCCCTCACCGGGCCCGAGATCGCAGCCGCCCGCGCGATCCTCGCATCAGCGGGCCTGCTCGGCGACACCGTGCGGGTGCCGATGCTGCTGCCCGACGAGCCCACCCGCCAGGAGCTCGCGGCGTGGACGCCGGGCGCCCCGATCGACCGCCGCGTCGACGCGACCCTGCTCGACATGACGACCGGCGTCGCCACCGAAGTCGTGGTGTCGATCACGCGCGGCGAGGTGCTGCGCGCCGAACGGGTACCCAACGACGCCCCGCCCTACGGCCAGCCGCAGTACCTGTTCGAGGAGTACGAGCGCGCCGAGGCGATCGCGAAGGCCTCCCCCGAGTGGCGCGCCGCGATGGAGCGCCGCGGACTCGCCGCGCACATCGACCTCGCCTTCTGCGGGCCGCTCGCCCCGGGCTACACGGGCCGCGCCGACGAGGTCGGGCGCCGGGTGATCCGATCGCTCACGTTCCTGCGCTACGACGAGAACGACTCGCCCTGGGCGCACCCGGTCGAGGGGCTCATCGTGCACATCGACCTCACGTCGAACAGCGTGATCCGCGTCGAGGACATCGGCGACGTCCCCGTGCCCGCCGGACACGGCAACTACTACCCCGAGGTGCAGGGCGAAGCGCGCACGTCCCTCAAGCCCATCGAGATCGTCCAGCCCGAGGGCCCGAGCTTCTCGGTCTCCGGATCCCTCGTCGAGTGGGAGAACTGGTCGATGCGGGTGAGCTTCAACGCCCGCGAGGGGCTCGTGCTGCATGACGTGCGCTTCGACGGCCGGCCGGTGCTGAACCGCGCGAGCGTGCCCGAGATGGTCGTGCCGTACGGCGACACCGCGCCGGGACGCTTCTGGATCAGCTACTTCGACGCCGGCGAGTACCTGCTCGGCAAGAACGCCAACCACCTCGCGCTCGGCTGCGACTGCCTGGGCGTGATCCGCTACCTCGACGGCTACGTCGCCGACGACCAGGGCCACCCGGTGCGGATCCCGAACGTGATCTGCATGCACGAGGAGGACACCGGGATCCTCTGGAAGCACACGAATCTCGAGGGCCGCTCAGACGTGCGCCGCGCCCGCCGCTTCGTCGTGTCCTACTTCTCCACGATCGGCAATTACGACTACGGGTTCTACTGGAACTTCGGCCTGGACGGCACGATCGAGGTGATCGCCAAGGCCACCGGCATCGTGTTCGTCGGCGCCGGCGAGCCCGGCATCCCGCAGCGACACGCCACCGAGCTCGCCCCGGGTGTGTTCGCACCGGTGCACCAGCATCTCTTCTCCGCACGACTGGACGTCGCGATCGACGGCAACGACAACCGCCTCGTCGAGGTCGATGCCCAGCGCGTGCCGATGGGCCCGGAGAACCCGTTCGGCAACGCGTTCAGCTGGACCGAGACCGTGCTGGCCTCCGAGTCCGCCGCGCAGCGCGAGGCCGACACCTCGGTCGCCCGGGTGTGGGAGGTGCAGAGCGCCTCCCACACCAATGCCGTGGGCCGTGCGACCGCCTATCAGCTGGTGCCGCAGCCGACCGCGCTGCTCATGGCGGATCCGGCTTCCTCCGTGGCCGCGCGCGCGGCGTTCGCGACGAAGCACCTCTGGGCCACCGCGCATCGCGAGGGAGAGCTGTGGCCGGCCGGCCGCTACCCGAACGCGCACCAGGGCGGATCCGGACTGCCGGAGTACTCCGCCGGCGATGCCCCGCTCGACGGCACGGAGGGCGCCGACCTGGTGCTCTGGCACACCTTCGGTCTGACGCATTTCCCGCGCCCCGAGGACTGGCCGATCATGCCCGTCGACACCGCCGGCTTCGCGTTCCGCCCGTACGGCTTCCTCGATCAGAACCCGGGCATGGACGTGCCCGAGTCTTCGCAGGCGCACGCCGCGACCGGATCCGGATCCGCCTGCTGCGGCGGCGGGGACGCCTGCACCTGCGGACACTGACCGGACGGATCAACCCCGCCGGCGCCGCATCGCGACGGCGAGGGCGGGGTTGCTCTCGTCCAGGCGGGCGGCGATCGTGTCGCGCACCTCGGGCGTCTTGTTCTGGCTGAGCTTGGCCCGGGCGTCGAAGCGATCGACGGACATCCGCAGACCGACAGTGCCCCGGGCGATCCGGCGGGTGCCCTCCTCGTCCTCGGACAGGCTGCGGCCATGAGGCCGGTGCTGCTCGAAATGATCGGTGAGCCTGCCGAGCATCGCGTAGTTCTCCTCGTCGGAGAGGATCTCCGGCGTGCCGTAGAGGTGCGCCGTGACGTGGTTCCAGGTCGGCACGAGGTCGCCCGGCGCGTACCAGCTCGGCGAGACGTAGTCGTGCGGACCCTGCACGATCACGAGCACCTGGTGCGCACCGAGCTCGTGCAGCTGCTCGTCGGGGCGACCGAAATGGCTGACGATCACGATCTCATCGCCGGCGGAGGCGGCCTCGTCCAGGATCACGGGGTAGTGCGAGGCGACGAGCCCGGTCGCCGTGTGCGAGACGAACGTCGCCCACGGGTGCGCGCGGATCAGCCGCTTGACCTCGTCCGGTTCGGTCATCAGGTAGCGAGGGGTGTGACGCATCAGGAGTCCTTCCGAAGGCGGGTGCGCACCGCGAGCGTGGCGCACAGGATGACGGCGAGTCCGCCGAGGATGGTGGCCCAGCCGAGCTGCTCGCGGAGCAGGATCCCCGCCCAGAGGATGCTCAGCACGGGCTGCACGAGCTGGATCTGGCTGACCTGCGCCATCGGCCCGATCGCGAGTCCCCGGTACCACGCGAAGAAGGCGAGGAACATGCTCACCACCGCGAGGTACGCGAACGCGAGCCACTGCACGGGTGTCGCGTCGGGCGGTCGGTTCACGAGCGCGAACGTCGCCAGCACGAGCATGAGCGGCGCCGAGAGCACGAGCGCCCAGGACACGGTCTGCCAGGACCCCAGCTCCCGCGCGAGCAGCCCGCCCTCCGCGTAGCCGATCGCGGCGGCGAGCACCGCGCCGAACAGCAGCAGGTCGGACGGCCGCAGCTCACCGAGGCCTCCGTTCTGCAGCGCCGCGAACAGGATGGCCGTCAGGGCGCCCAGGGCGGCGAAGAGCCAGAACGACCGGGCGGGGCGCTCCCCCGTGCGCACCACCGCGGCGACGGCGGTCGCCGCAGGGAGCAACCCGATGACGACCGCACCGTGACTCGCCGGCACCGACGTGAGGGCGAAGGACGTGAGCAGGGGGAAGCCCGCGACGACGCCGCCGGCGACGACCGCCACGCGCAGCCACTGCCGCGCCGTCGGCCGCTTCTGCCGTGTGAGAGCGAGGGCGGACGCGGCGAGGACAGCGGCGACCACGGCACGGCCGGAGCCGATGAACAGCGGAGAGAGCCCGCCGACGGCGACCCGGGTGAACGGCACCGTGAACGAGAACGCCACGACCCCGAGAAGACCCCAGCCGAGCCCAGAAGGGAGGGATAACGCTTGGCGTGGCGGATGAGTAACGCTACTCTGTTCTTTCATGAGTCAGGATAGCACCGAGCGCATCGTGACAGCGCTGCGCGAGTGGATCGCACGTGCGGCGCCGGGCGCCCGTCTCCCCTCGAATCGGGAGCTGACGCTCCAGCACGGGGCCAGCCCGGTGACGGTGCAGAAGGCGATGCGCCGACTGTCCGCACTCAGCCTGATCGAGACCCGGCCCGGGGTCGGCACGTTCGCCCGCGCGATGCGCACGGCACGACCCGCCGACTACTCCTGGCAGACCGCGGCCCTCGGGGCGCTGCCGTCGCGGATGCCTCTGCTCTCCTCGACCCAGCGCTCCGCGGCCCCCGATGCGATCGCACTGCATTCCGGCTACCCGGCTCCCGAACTGCTGCCCGAACGCCTGGTCCGGCAGGCGCTCGCCCGCGCAGCCCGCCTGGAGGCGGCCGTGCTGCGCTCCCCCGCGGCGGGATCCCCCGAGCTGCAGGCATGGTTCGCCGGGGAGCTCGCCGCTGCCGCTCCGGTCGGTGTGACCCCGGCGTCCGCCCGAGACGCGCTCATCATCTCCGGCAGCCAGAGCGGGCTCAGCTCGATCTTCCGCGCCGTGGTCGGCGTCGGCCAGCCTCTGCTCATCGAATCACCCACCTATTGGGGCGCGATCCTCGCGGCAGCGCAGGCGGGCGTCGAGCTCGTGCCCGTCCCCGCCGGTCCGGATGGGCCGGATCCGGATGCCGTCGAACGCGCCTTCGCCGAGACCGGCGCCCGCGGGTTCTACGCCCAGCCGACGTTCGCGAACCCGACGGGCGCGATGTGGTCCGAGACGACGAGGACCGCCGTGCTCGAGATCGTGCGACAGCACGGCGCGTTCCTCATCGAGGACGACTGGGCGCACGACCTCGCGATCGACGCGGATCCCCGTCCGATCGCCCTCCAGGACGACGACGGCCATGTGATCTACCTCCGTTCGCTGACCAAGAGCGTGTCGCCCGCCCTGCGCGTCGCGGCGGTCATCGCCCGCGGGCCTGCGCGGGAGCGCATCCTGGCCGATCGCGCCGCGGAGTCCATGTACGTCAGCGGGCTGCTGCAGGCCGCGGCGCTCGACGTCGTCACACAGCCCGCCTGGCGCGCTCATCTGCGCGGCCTGCGGGAGCAGCTGCGGGCCCGCCGGGATCTGCTGCTCGACGCGCTCCACGAGCACGCCCCGACCGCGAGCGTCGAGACGGTGCCGCGCGGCGGGCTCAATCTGTGGGTGCGCCTGCCCGAGGGCGGAGACGCCGAGCAGGTCGTGCGCGAGTGCGCGGTGCGCGGCGTGATCCTCGCGCCGGGGTCGGAGTGGTTCCCCGCAGAGCCGTCTGGTGCGTTCGTCCGACTCAACTACTCCGGAGCGGCCCCGGAGCGCTTCCCTGAGGCCGCACGCGTCCTCGGCGACGTGCTCTCCGGATCCTGATCCGCGCGACGCTCGGAGAGGACGAGCCGGAGCGGACTCAGACCGCCTTCGCGACGAAGCCGCCGGATCCGACGAGCGCATCGGCGGTGGCGATGATGGTGTCGCGGAGGGCTGCGGCCGCTCGCGTCGGCGCCATGTCGGCGCGGTGCGCCAGGCTCACCGTGCGGGTCAGCTTCGGCGAGGCCAGCGGCACGGCGCGCAAGCCCGGGCGGTCGAGCGCCACCATGGCGGGGACGACGGCGACGCCCACTCCGCGCTCCACGAAGCGCAGCACGGTGTCCATCTCCGGCCCCTCCACGACCACCTCCGCGGTCAGCCCCGATCCGGCGAAGGCGGCATCGGTCGCGGCGCGCAGTTCGTAGCTGCGCGGGAAGGCGATGAGCGGCAGATCCGCGACCGCGGCGAGCGCGATCGCCCGGCCGTGGCTCACCGGCGACTGCGCGGCGGACGAGATCACCACGAGATCCTCTTCCAGCAGCGCGGTACGGGTGAGGCTCACCGGAGAGGCCGCCGCCGCATCCGAGGAGGCGAGGAGCGCAAGGTCCAGCGCGCCCTCGGCCAGCGCGGACACGAGCCCCCGCGAGCCGCGCTCGGTGATCTCCAGTTCGATCCCGGGGTGTGCGGCACGGAACGCGCCCACGACCTCCGGCACGATGCTCGCGCACAGCGACGGCGGAGCGCCCAGGCGCACCCGTCCCCGGCGCAGTCCCGCGATCTCGGCCATCTCCCGGCGCACCGAGGCGGCATCGGCGAGCATGCGGCGGGCGTACGGCAGCAGCACCTCGCCCGCGGCTGTGAGCGAGATGTGCCCGCGCGCGCGATGGAACAACTCGGATCCGAGCTCTCGCTCCAGCGTCGAGATCTGCCGGCTCAGGGAAGGCTGCGCGAGATGCAGCTCCTCGGCAGCCCGGGTGAAGTTGCCGAGCCGGGCGATCTCGACGAATCCGCGGAGCTGCTCGAGGTTCATGACCATAGCCTAGAGGCATTCAGTCCAGCGGCATTATGCATTGGAGTAATCGTCGGCGGATTCCTAGCGTGGAAGCCATGACTGAGAACACCACCCACGAGCGCCTCGTCTCCACGACTGTGCTCGTGATCGGCACCGGCGGATCCGGACTGCGCGCGGCCATCGAGGTCGCCGAGCAGGGCGTCGACGTGCTCGCCGTCGGCAAGCGCCCGCGCCACGACGCCCACACCTCCCTCGCGGCCGGCGGCATCAACGCCGCCCTCGGCACCATGGATCCGCAGGACAGCTGGCAGCAGCACGCCGCCGACACGATCAAGGAGAGCTATTTCCTCGCGGATCCCCGCACGGTCGAGATCGTCACACGAGGCGCGGAAGAGGGCATCCGCGACCTCGAGCGTTACGGCATGGGCTTCGCCCGCGAGGACGACGGCCGCATCTCGCAGCGCTTCTTCGGCGCGCACACCTTTCGCCGCACCGCGTTCGCGGGCGACTACACCGGGCTCGAGATCCAGCGCGCACTCGTCGACCGCGCCGAACAGCTCGAGATCCCGATCCTCGACACCGTCTACATCACGCGCCTGCTGGTCGACGACGTCGCCGCACCCGACGGCGGCACCGCGCCCCGCATCTTCGGCGCCTACGGCTTCGACCTGGTCTCCGGCGAGCGCTACCTCATCCACGCCGACGCCGTGATCCTCGCCGCCGGCGGCCACAACCGGATCTGGCGGCGCACGTCGTCGCGCCGCGACGAGAACACCGGCGACTCGTTCCGTCTGGCCGTGGAGGCCGGCGGGCGGATCCGCGACCCCGAGCTGGTGCAGTTCCACCCCTCCGGCATTATCGAACCGGAAAGCGAGGCGGGAACACTGGTCTCCGAGGCGGCGCGCGGCGAGGGCGGCATTCTGCGCAACGGCCTCGGTGAGCGCTTCATGAGCAAGTACGACCCGGAGCGGATGGAGCTTTCCACGCGCGATCGCGTGGCGCTGGCCGCGTACACGGAGATCGCGGAGGGCAGGGGCACCCGGAACGGGGGCGTCTGGCTGGATGTCTCGCACCTGCCCCGCGAGACGATCATGACCCGCCTGCCGCGCGTGTACCAGACGATGCTCGAGCTGCAGATGCTCGACATCACGAAGGACCCGATCGAGATCGCACCGACCGCGCACTACTCGATGGGCGGAGTCTGGGTGCGCCCCGAGGACCACCGCACCGACGTGGACGGGCTGTACGCGATCGGCGAAGCTTCTTCGGGTCTGCACGGCGCGAACCGGCTCGGCGGCAACTCGCTCATCGAGCTGCTCGTGTTCGGCCGTATCACCGGCCGCGCCGCCGTCGCGCACGCCTACGGACTCGACGCGCAGCGCCGCTCGACCGTCGCGGTGCGCCGTGCGCGGGCGGAGATCGACGACATGCTCGCCGCCGACGGCCCGGAGAACGTGCGAGCCCTGCAGCGGGCGATCCGCGACACCATGACGGCGCACGCCGGCGTCGTCCGCAACGAGGACGGACTGGTCGCGGGCCTCGCCGAACTCGACGCGATCGAGGAGCGGATGACGCGGATCGGGATCCACCCCGACATCGCCGGGTTCCAGGATCTCGCGCACGCGTTCGACCTGCGCTCCTCCGTCCTCGCCGCACGGGCGACGCTGGAGGCGGCGCTCGAGCGCCGCGAGACCCGCGGTTGCCACAACCGCAGCGACTACCCCGCGATGGATCCGGCCCTGCAGGTGAACCTGGTGTGGTCGCCGTCCACGGGCGTCGTACGCGAGGAGATCCCGTCGATCCCGGCGGAGATCGACGCGCTGATCCGCGAGGTGGACACCGCCGGGAAGCTCGTGGAGTAGCGCCGGATCCTCGATCGCCGCGGCCCGTCAGGAGGGAACTCACCCGCCGGACGGGCCGCGGTGGTAGAGTGCCTCAACGGATCGTATACAAAGTCGTCGATCCACCCTTCATCTTCCCGAGGTGATCAGCCGTGGCAGCAGTCCCCGTCGCTTCCGCAGAGTCCGTCTCGACGCTCGTCGCGCGCAACATCAGCGAGTTCCGCTCCGCGGTCTCCGACTCGTTCGTGCCGCTCCAGGTGAGCGGCACCGGAGCCGACCCGTTCCGCGGCATGATCCGGGGCGCCTCGGTCGATGAGGTGCATGTCACCGACGTGCGCGCCACGAGCCATGTCGTCGAGCGCACGCCCGAGCTCATCGCCCGCGGCGACCGTTCCTACTTCAAGGTGAGCCTGATGCTGGCCGGCACCGGCCTGCTCATCCAGGACGACCGCGAGGCTGTCCTGGCCCCCGGCGACCTCGCCGTCTACGACACCGACCGGCCGTACTCGCTCGTGTTCGACGAGGACTTCCGCACCATGGTCGTCATGTTCCCGAAGCACCTGCTGAGCCTGCCGCCGGAGATGGTCGGGCAGCTCACCGCCGTGCGCATCTCGGGCCAGGAAGGCCTGGGCGGCATGGTCGTGCCGTACCTGCGTCAGCTCGCCACGAACCTCGACCAGCTCGCCGGCGCCACGGGAGCGCGCCTCGCGCACAGCGCCCTCGACCTCGTCTCCACCGTGTTCACCCGCGAGCTGGGACTCGACGAGGCGGCCGGCGACCCGCACCGCGCCCTCATCCAGCGCATCCGCGGGCACATCGACCGCAACCTCGCATCCACCGAGCTCGGTCCCACGTCGATCGCAGCCGCGCACTTCATCTCCACGCGGCACCTGCACGGCCTGTTCCAGGAGCAGGGCACCACCGTGTCGACGTGGATCCGCACCCGCCGACTCGAGCAGTGCCGCAGAGATCTGCTGGATCCGATCCTCGCCGATCGTCCCGTCGCCGCGATCGCCGCCCGCTGGGGCTTCGTCGACGCTGCGCATTTCAGCCGCGCGTTCAAGACCGCCTACGGCGTCTCCCCCAGCGAGTACCGCTCCACGCACTGATCTCGCGGTCACCGCCTCCGACGCCCCCTCGAGGAGGTCGCGTTCTACGGCTGGCGCGCGTAACGCAGCTCGACGATCCCGCTGGGATACGGCGTGCTCTGCACGAGTCGCAGCCGCAGCGGCGCGCTCTGCTCCGGGAACAGGGCCGTGCCCGTGCCGGCCGCCGCCGGCAGAACCCAGAGGCGGTACTCGTCGACGAGGTCGGCGGCGATCAGGGCGCGCTGGAAGGTGTCGCCTGCGATCGCGAAGAGGTCCTTGCCGGGTTCGGACTTCAGCCGCGCGATCTCTCCGGCGAGATCTCCTGCGGCGATGCTCGCCTCGCCCCATTCCTCCACCGAGACCGGCGTGCGTGAGAACACCACCTTCGGGATCGCGTTCATCGGCGCAGCGGACGGATGCTCCACCACCGGCCAGAAACCCTTCATCGCGTCGTACGAGGCCCGGCCCATCAGGAAGGCCCCCGCCTCCCAGAGTTGCCGGACATACTCGTTCTCCTGCACGTCGTCGTCGATCGACTCCATGACGCCGCGCATCCCGTTCTCCGCGCCGACGCTCTTGCCGTCGACGGACACGTAGTAACTCAGGATCAGCTTCCGCTCGCTCACTGTCATGGTTGCAGTCTGATCCCGTTACTTGTTTTTAGCAAGCAATCTCCCCGACCGGCGTCTTGCTCCTGGGGGCACGCCGGTTGACTCTCGGTGCGCGATCCGCGTCGGGTTGTTGAGCGCTGGATCGAGTACGGCGGAGCATTGCCTCACCCCGCAGTCCGGCGGGGCTGGGTCGAAGGAGTCCCACTGTGACCGACGATGTGACCGCATCCGCCGCCGATCCGGCGCGCGACGAGTGGCGGACCTACGACGAGTTCGCCGCCGGCATCGACACCTACCGCCTGCCGAACACCGACCTCGCCGGGACGGCGCTGACCCTCACGCTGGACGACGGCCAGACACTGGCGCTCTCGTTCGGCCCGTCGACAGGCTCAGGGACCGTCGACTGGTCCGGCCTCGGCTCCTCCGGCGCCGACCCCTACGACGCTGTCGCCGTACGTGACGATGTCGTCTTCGTGAACGTGCCGCTCGCCTCCCGCGAACGCGAGGCGCTCACCGTCGTCTACTCCACGACCACACACCGGGCGACCGTGATCCGCTCCCGGATCGCCGCGGAGGCGATCGAGGGCACCCCGCAGGTCGGCCAGGAGTTCTGGGCCGCGACGACCGACGGCGGCGAGCCGAGCGGCGAGGCACCCGGTCCGAGCCGCGACCTGATCGGCAAGCGCAACGTCTACCGGTACAGTCCGCACCACCTGTACGAGCACGTGTACCTGTCCAGCCAGCGCTACGCCTGGCAGTGCCTCGAGGGCGTGCAGCGCGGGCACGGCGACACCGACCTCTCCACCGTGTGGAAGTTCGCGGACGGCCTGTACCTGTTCTGCTTCCGGGAGTTCCGGATCGCGGTCGCGAGCGTCTGGCTGCACGACCTCGGCTACCAGCTCAGGACGACCGGCATCTTCCTCGGCCTGAACGGCGAGGGCGCCTCGGAGCACTCCCGCGCCGGTGGCCACATCTACCCGCTCGGGGCGGTCGTCTACCCCGACGCCCAGCCCGTCTGACAGACCGGTCCCCGAGGCTCACGACTCCCTTCCAGAGCCCCGGGGGCCTCCATTCCAGAATCCGACACCGCGAAAGGGCACACACGATGAGCAACGCCGACATCATCCGCGCGCACTACGAGGCGAGCGATCGCGGCGACCTCGACGGCATGCTCGCCCCGCTCGCCGCCGATGTGCGCTGGACCGAGGCTGCCGGCTTCCCCTACGCCGGCACCTACGTCGGCGCGGACGCGATCGTGGAGAACGTGTTCACCCGTCTCCAGGACGACTGGGATGACTACACGCTCGCGGTGGACGAGGTCATCGACGGCGGCGACACCGTGATCGGGATCGGCACCTACTCCGGCACGAACAAGAGCACCGGACGCTTCTTCGCCGCCCGCGTCGCTCACGTGTGGCGGCTCGAAGGCGGCGAAGTCGTGGCCTTCGAGCAGTTCACCGACACCGAGATGGTCTCCCGCGCCACCCGCGACTGACGAACGCCTCGCACAGACCTGCACCACAGCGCGGGGGTCCGCCCCGCAACCCGAAAGACAGGAATCACATGAACAAGCGCATCACCGCCGCGGCAGCGCTGCTGACCGCGGGTGTGCTGGCTCTGGCCGGCTGCTCCGGATCCGGCGGATCAGGCGGATCCAAGGATCCGATCGTGGTCGGGTCCGTCAACACGATCTCGGGTCCTGCGACCTTCCCCGAGGCGTCCCAGGCCGCGAAGGCCGTGTTCGACCAGTTCAACGCCGCGGGCGGCTTGAACGGCCAGAAGATCGACTACAAGGCCCTCGACGACAAGGGCGACCCTGCCACGGCGACCGCCAACGCGCGCGAGATCGTCGGCAGCGACAACGCGGTCGCGATGGTCGGCTCCGCGAGCCTGATCGAGTGCGACCTGAACAAGAAGTACTACGAGCAGGAGGGGATCCTCTCGATCCCCGGCATCGGCGTCGACACGGGCTGCTTCGACAGCAAGAGCATCTCGCCCGCCAACGTCGGCCCGTACAACGACCTCACGCTCACCCTCACCTACGGCTCCGAAGTGCTGCACCTCGACAACATCTGCGTCCTGCTCGAGATCGCCGGCTCCACTCGTCCGACCTACCAGGCGGCGATCGACAAGTGGACCAAGGCGACCGGCAAGAAGCCCTCGTACGTCGACGACACCCTGCCGTACGGCGCGAGCGACTACACGCCGTACATCGTGAAGGCCCGTCAGGCCGGCTGCAAGGCGCTCGCCGTGAACCCGATCGAGCCGGACGCGATCGGCCAGATCAAGGCCGCCAACGCGCAGGGCTGGAACGACGTCACGTTCCTGTACCTGACCAGCGTCTACAGCGACAACTTCGCCCAGGCGGTGGACAACGCCGGCGCCGGGGTCTACGTGCCCGCCGAGTTCTACCCGTTCACCGACGACAACGCCATCAACAAGGGCTGGCGCGACCTGATGACGAAGAACAAGATCCCGCTCACCTCGTTCAGCCAGGGCGGCTACCTCGCCGCCACGCACTTCATCGAGGTTCTGAAGACGATCAAGGGCGACGTCACCCGGGAGAGCGTCAGCGCCGCGCTGAAGAGCATGAAGCCGATCGACGACAAGATGATCGGCACGCCGTACACCTTCGGCGTCGACAACACGGCCGGCTGGCCGATCGTGCTGAAGAGCGGCACCCACAAGTGGGAGAAGGTCTCGGACGACTGGCTGCGCCTGACCAAGTGATCCGAGGATCCGGTCTGCTCGGTCCCTGAGCCTGTCGAAGGGCCCGAGCAGACCGGATCCGCCTACCCCTTTCCGGGCGCTTCGACGAGCTCAGCGACCGGAACACAGAAAGGACGACGCCATGTTGCAGGGCGCTATCGCCGGCCTCGCCGCCGGCGGCCTCTACGCGGTGCTGGGCGTGTGCCTCACCCTGATGTCGCGGCTGGTGCGGGTGGTGAACTTCGCGCAGGCCGCCACCGGCATGTTCGGCGCGTTCACCGCTGTCTGGCTGGTGCGCCAGGCCGGCCTGCCCATCTGGCTCGGTTCGGTTCTCGGCGTCCTCGTCGCCGGAGTTCTGGCGGTCGCGATCGGCTGGATCGCCGCCACCTGGCTGTCCGAGGCCTCCACCACGACGCGCTCGGCGATGACCGTCGGGCCGCTGCTGCTGCTGATCTCGCTGTCGTTCATCCTGTTCGGCAACAAGCCCCAGCCGTTCGACCCGATCATCGCCGGCCCCGCCTTCTCGATCGGCGGCGTCGTGGTCAGCCAGGTCACCGTCGCGACCGTGCTGATGGCGATCGTGACCGCGCTGCTGGTCAAGCTCGTGCTCAGCCGCACCCGGGTGGGTGTGCAGCTGCGCGCACTGTCCGAGCGTCCCACCACGGCCGAGCTCCTCGGCATCCGCTCCCGTCCGCTGTCGATCGCGGTCTGGTTCGTGACCGGCGTGATCGGCGCGATCGCGATCATCATCGTCGCCCCCTCGCAGTCCAACGACGCCACGGGGCTCGCGATGCTGATCATCCCCGCGGCCGCCGCGGCGCTCCTCGGCGGGTTCAAGCGCCTCGATCTCACCGTCGTGGGCGGGCTCGTCCTCGGCGTGCTCGGCGGCCTGGTCGCGCAGATCAACCAGGTCGCACTGGTGCGCAACTTCCTGCCGTTCCTGTTCATCGTGATCCTGCTGCTCTGGACGCAGCGCAAGGAGGTGTGGGATGCCGCACGCTGACCGCCCGCTCGCCCCGAGCCGGGGCCTGACCGGGAACCCTCTGTTCCGCAACACGTGGCCGTTCGCGGTCGCCGTCGTCTGCGTACTCGTGGGCCTCGTGCTCTCGAACACGCTCTCCGGGTACTTCGTCTTCCTCGCGATCAGCGCCGTCACGGCCGCGATCGCGATCCTCGGGCTCGGGATCGTGACCGGTTCCGCCGGCATGATCGCGCTGTGCCAGCTCACCTTCGCCGCCGTCGGCGCGTGGATCGTGGCGCTGTTCAACCTCTGGCACGTGCCGGGGGGCTTCATCGTCTGGCTCATCGCCGGCGGCATCGCGGCGGGCCTGGTCGGCATGCTCGTGGGTCTGCCCGCCCTGCGCCTCCGCGGCGTGAACCTGGCCGTCGTCACGCTCGGCTTCGCGGCTGCGGCGGACGTGACGCTCGTGCAGATCCAGTTCCCCGGATCCGCCGACAGCATCTCGATCGACCGCCCCGCCGGCTTCACGAGTGACAAGCAGTTCTTCTTCCTCTCGATCATCGTGCTGGTGGTGTGCGGTCTCGGCGTCTTCTTCCTGCAGCGCGGCCGCTGGGGCGCGAGCTGGAAGGCCGTCGCCTTCTCCGAGCGCGGCACCGCCGCAGCCGGGCAGAGCGTGCAGAGCGCGAAGCTCACCGCCTTCGCCGTGTCAGCCGCGCTCGGCGGCATCTCCGGCGGCCTGCTCGCCGGTCAGGTGCAGCTGCCGTTCGCATCGAGCTTCACTCCGCTGCAGTCGCTCGCGCTGTACGTGCTGGCGATCATGTCGGGCGCGCACCTCATCGACATGGCAGTGTTCGGCGGCATCCTCTGGGTACTCGTCCCCGAGCTGCTGAAGCGATGGGGCATCCCTCAGGACTGGGGCTTCGTGATCTTCGGCGTGCTGGGCGTGCAGGCCCTCACGAGCGGATCCAACCTCGGCCAGACGATCCGCTCGGCGATCTGGAAGCGGCAGGACCGCAAGAACGCGTCCGCGTCCGCCGCGGTGCTCACGGCGCTGCCGGCGGACGCGGACGAGCATGCCGAGGAGATCCGCACCACGACCACCGCCGTGCTCGACCCCGCGGTGCTGAACGGAGAGCCCGTGCTCACCGTCGAGCACCTCACCGTGCAGTTCGGCGCCCTCAAGGCCCTGGATGATGTGTCGTTCTCCGTTCCCGCCGCGTCGATCATGGGTCTGATCGGCCCGAACGGCGCGGGCAAGTCGACGTTCGTCGACGCGATCAGCGGGTTCCTGCCCAAGCACGGCGGACGCGTGCTGCTGGGCGGACGGGATCTCGCCGGTCTCTCCCCCACGCGCCGCGCCCGGCTCGGGCTGCGCCGCACCTTCCAGCAGGACCGGGTGCCGCCGCTGCTCACGGTGGGCGGCTACGTGCGGTTCGTCGCACGGCGCCGACTGTCCGCCGCCGACATCGACGAGACGCTCGCGTTCTTCGGCTGCCCGCCCGCCAGGGCGCGGCTGTCGAGCGTCGACGTCGGCACTCGCAGGCTGGTCGAGGTCGCGGCGGCGCTGCTCTCGCAGCCGCGGCTGCTGATCCTGGACGAGCCCGCCGCCGGACTCTCGCACGACGAGCACCTCGCGCTCGCCGCCCGGCTGCGCGAGCTGCCGGAGCGCTACGGCACGGCGCTCATCATCATCGAGCACGACCTCGATCTGGTCCGCTCGGTGTGCCCGATGCTCACCGTGCTGAACTTCGGCACGGTGCTCGCCACCGGGCCGCAGGACGAGGTGCTCGCGAACCCCGACGTGGTCAAGGCCTACATGGGAGAGACGGAGCTGCTGTCATGAGCGAACTGGTGCTGGACGGCATCACCGTCAGCCGCGGCGCGGGCCCGGTGATCTCGGACGTGTCGCTGACCGTGCGCGGCGGCGAGGTGCTCGCCCTGGTCGGCCCCAACGGCGCGGGCAAGACCAGCCTGATCGAGTCGATCTCCGGCGTCGTGGGTCATTCCGCGGGTTCGCTCACGCTGGACGGGGAGCGCATCGACAAACTCTCCCGAGTGTCGCGGGCTCGCAGGGGCATCGTGCACATCGAGCAGGGCAGAGCCGTGTTCCCGTCGCTGACGGTGCGCGAGAACCTGTCGCTCACCGCGCGCACCCCGGCCGAGCTCGAGGCGGCGCTCGCGCCCTTCCCCGAGCTGGAGAAGCGGATCGACTCCGCCACGGCGCTGCTGTCGGGCGGCGAGCAGCAGATGGTGGTCCTCGCCCGCGCGTTCGCCGCGAAACCGAAGATCCTGCTCATCGACGAGATGTCGCTGGGCCTTGCGCCGGTCGTGTTCATGCGGCTGGTGCCGATCGTGCAGTCGATCGCCGAGTCCGGCGTGGGCGTGCTGCTCGTGGAGCAGTTCACCCAGCTCGCGCTCGGCATCGCGCGCGAGGCCGTGGTCGTGGCGGGTGGGCGTGTGTCGTTCCAGGGAACCGCCGAGGACCTGCACGCGGATCCGCAGCTGCTGCACCGGGCGTATCTGGGCGGGTAGGCGGATCCGCGTCAATTCGGGACGCATCCTGCCGGCTCATGACGGATGAGACCCCGGGGCCTGTCAGCGCAACGAACGCCGACGGCGTCACCACGGCAGTCTCAAGGGCCTGCACAGGTCGCGGAAGCCCCGCGCGCAGGACCTCAGGAGAACGTGCGGCCGTTCCAGCGAAGCCAGCCGCTCTGGTGCTGCCCCGACGGGTCATGGTGCGTCCAATGCACCGTGCCGCCCTTGTCGCTCCACTCGTAGTCGCCGAGGAAGTCGACACGGTCGCCCTTCGACAGTCCGTCAAGCCGCGGGGCGATGTCGATGTTGTGCGCGATGAGGATCGAGACGCCCCCGGGCGTGGTGAGGATGAACTTCTGATGCGGCGAGCCCTCGGTGTCATCCGCCAAGACGCGCGAGACCACGCCGGCGCCCTGCACCTCCACTCCGCTGCGGTGCTCATCGAACAGCGCGCGGACGGGATCGTCGGAGCTTCCGCCGGCAGATCCAGAGGCGGCCGGTCCGACGGCGGCCGGTCCTGAGGTCGCCGTGGACGGAGCCACCACCGCGGGCTGATCAGCAGGGATCCATCCCCTCCCGACGGCGAGCGTCGCGAGCGCGGCGAGGATCACCACGACGACGATCGTCGTCCACCTCGTCCTCCGGGTCACGGCGCCCAGCCTATCCGGGCGCGCGCGGCCATCCCGTGCCGACCCGTCCGGGCGTACGATGCGCGCATGACGTTGGAGCGCTGGCGGCAGATCACCGAGGGGCCGCTCATCGTCGCGTCCGTGCTGTTCCTCGTCACCTATTCGATCCAGGTGATCGTGGATCCCCGGGGAGAACTCGGCGCCCTGCTCGAAGACCTGCTCTGGGTCTCGTGGGGAACCTTCCTCATCGACTACATCGTGAGCCTCGTGCTCGCGCCGCGGCGCTGGCACTGGTTCCTCACGCACCTGTTCAACCTCGCGACCGTCGTGCTGCCGATGCTCCGCCCCTTGCGCGTACTGCGCGTGGTCACCCTGCTCGCCGTGCTTCAGCGCACGGCCGGCCGCGCCGTGCGCGGGCAGATCGTCATCTACGTGACCGGCGCGACACTGCTCGTCGTTTATGTCGCCTCCCTCGCGGTGCTGGACGCCGAGCGCGCCGGCGGCGGCACGATCTCCACGTTCCCGGACGCGATCTGGTGGGCGTTCACCACCATCACGACAGTCGGCTATGGCGACCTCTCACCGGTCACACGAGAAGGCCGCATGATCGCCGTCGGTCTCATGCTCAGCGGCATCGCCCTGCTCGGTGTCGTCTCGGCGACGTTCGCCTCATGGATCGTCGAGCAGGTGTCGGCCGAGAACACCAGTCGCCAGGCCGCCACGGTCGCGCACGTCGATGCGCTGCGCGCCGAGATCGCGGAGCTGCGCACGGTGCTCGCCCGGACGGATCCAGGCCCGCGTGCCGCCGATAGCGCCGCGCCGACCGCCCCGACCACGGCGACAGCGCCGACCGCCGCGAAGACGGACGGCTCGGATCCGCGCGCGTCGAAGAACTGAACGCCTCGAACGCGGATCCGGGCCCTTCGACAGGCTCAGAGACCGGATCCACCCGCCCTACATCCCGGCGTGCTCGAACGCGGTCGTGGGCAGGTCGACGATGTGCGCGCCGCCGTCGACGACCAGCACCGATCCGGTCATGTACGACGACTCGCTGGATCCCAGGAACCGCACGACGGCCGCGATCTCGGCAGGCTGCGCGGGGCGGTGCAGGGGCACGTCCGCGGTGACCGTGGCGTACGCCTCCTCCCGCGACGCGAGGCCGGCGTGCTCCGCGAACTCGTCCATCTCCTCGTCCGCCATCGGCGTCTGCACCCATCCGGGGCAGACCGCATTCACGCGCACCCCGTGCTTGCCGTAGTCGCGCGCGAGCGTGCGAGTGAGGCCGATCAGCGCGTGCTTGCCGACGGTGTACCCCGCGACCGAGGGGCCGGCGAAGAGTCCCGCGAGCGACGAGATCACGACGATCTGCCCCTTGGCCTCGATGAGCGCGGGGAGCGCCTCGCGCGCCATCACGAACGCCGTCGTGAGGTTCGCGCGGATCGCGCCCTCCCAGCCGGCGTCGTCCGTCTCCCCCACCGGGGCGAACCCGTGCCCGCCCGCATTCGCGACCAGCACGTCGATGCGGCCGAACGTCGCCAGCACCTCGGCGACCGCACGCTTCGCGTCCTCGGTCGAGGCGGCGTCGGCGATCACGGGATGCGCGCCGACCGCGCGCTCGACCTCGCGCAGCGGCGCCTCGCGTCGTCCGACGACGACGACGTGCGCGCCCTCCGCGGCGTAGCGGGCGGCGATCGCGGCGCCGATGCCGGTGCCGCCGCCCGTGATGACGACGACGCGTCCGGTCGATCCGTTGGTGGTCATGGGGTCTCCTGTCGGGGAAGCGGGGATGCGAGAGAGAAGGGGCCGGATTGATGTCGAGGCTCAGGCGGGGAAGCCGGAGCGGGCGCTGTATCCGAAGTCGCTGAGGATGCCGGATCCGTTCACGGCGCGGGCGCGCGGAGAGGCGAGATAGACCACGTGCGCCGCGATCTCCTCGGCGCTCTGCACGGGGAAGGCCGGGGCGGCGAACGCCTCGTCGCCGAGATCGCCCCGGCTCATCGGAGTGTCGACGACCGACGGCGACACCGTCGTCACCCGCACGTCATCGTCCGCGAGGTCGACGCTGAGCGCGCGCCCGAACTGCACGAGGGCGGCCTTGGACGCGCAGTACGGCGCCATGCCTGGCGACGCCACGAACGCGGAGTCACTGGCCACCAGCACGACCGAGGCCGCGGGCGCCGCGCGCAGCGCCGGCAGCGCGGCCCGGAGCACGAGGAAAGCCCCGGTCACGTTCACCGCGAACACGGCCTGCCACTCGGCGAGCGAGGTCTCGTCGATCCCGGATCCGACCGAGCCGGAGATACCCGCACAGCACACCACCGTGTGCAGGGCGCCGAGGGCAGCGACGGCATCGGAGACGGCCGCGCCGACCGCGATCTCGTCCGTGACATCGGCGACCACGGGGACGGACCCCGGGCAGGTCGCGGCGGTCTCCGCGAGCCCCTCGGCCGAACGGTCCAGCAGCGCGACCCGCACCCCCTCTGCGGTGAGCGCCTGTGCGACGGCACGCCCGATCCCTCCGGCGGCACCGGTGACCAGGGCGGTCCTGCCCTGCAGCTGCAGCTCCATCGCCGCTCCCTCCGTGTGCGGTGCCGGTCATGCCGACCGTCTCCGTTCCGCCATCCTGCTCCGCCGACGAAGCGGGATCGAGGGGCGCGGGACGGGTGTGCACGCTGACACCATCGTCCTTCGCTCATGAGCAAGTCCGCCGCACCCGGGAAGGGCAGACTCGGCAGAGTCCGAGAATGCCCGTCTTCCACGCAGCATCACGTCCGCGCTGCGACGCCCACCCTGGCCGGAAGAACGCGCCGTCACCGAGCGAAGGAGCCGACGTGACCACTGAACAAGACCAACAGACCCACACCGCACTGCGACAGGGAGCCCTCGGCGTCGCCGGGATCGTCTTCCTGGTGCTCGCCGCCGTCGCGCCGCTCACCGGCATCGTCGTCGTCGCCTCCCTTGCGATCGCGCTGGGCAACGGCGGCGGCGCGCCGATGTCGTTCTTCCTCGTCGCCGCGATCCTGCTGCTGTTCGCCGTCGGCTATGCGCAGATGTCGAAGCAGCTCGTGAACGCGGGCGGCTTCTACGCCTTCGTCGTGAAGGGCCTCGGCCGCACCGGCGGGCTGATCGCCGGCCTCATCGCCACCCTCGGCTACAACTTCTTCGTGGTCGGCACGATCGGCACGAGCGGCTTCTTCATGCAGTCGATCATCAAGGAGCTCACAGGCTTCGACATGAGCTGGATCCTCTGGGGCCTGCTCTCGATCGCCGTCTGCTTCGTGCTCGCCCGCATCGGCGTCGACTTCTCCTCCAAGGTGCTCGGCGTCTGCCTCGTGCTCGAGACGACGATGCTGCTCGTCTTCGATGTGTCGGTGTTCGTGCAGAAGGGATTCTCCTTCGCCGCGTTCAGCCCCGAATGGGTGTTCTCCGGCTCGCTCCCGATCGGCATGCTGCTCGCGGCGACCGGATTCCTCGGCTTCGAGGCAACGGCGCTGTTCAGCGAGGAGGCCAAGCAGCCGCTGCGCACGATCCCGCGCGCCACCTACACCGCGATCATCGCGATCGGCGTCATCCTCGGCGTCACCACCTGGGCGGTCGTCAGCGCGATCGGCGTGCCGGACGCGCAGGCTGTCGCCGTGAAGCACCTGCCCACGGGCGACCTCATCTTCGTACTGGCCCAGCGCTACCTCGGCGGCCCGCTCACGACGGTCATGATGATCCTGCTGCTGGTCAGCCTGTTCGCCGCGATGCTCGCCTTCCACAACTCCGCGAGCCGCTACCTGTACGCGCTCGGCCGCGCCCGCATCCTGCCCCGTGCGCTCGCCCGCACCCGCGCGGGCGGGTCTCCGGCGATCGCCGGCATCGTGCAGGCCGGCTTCGCAGGCGTCGTCGCCGTGGTCTTCTTCGTCGTCGGTGCGGATCCGATCGTGCAGGTCGTCCCGGCCATGCTCGGCTTCGGCACGCTCAGCGTGCTGATCCTGCAGGGCCTGGCGGCGCTGTCGATCGTCGTGTACTTCCGCCGGCAGCACGACACTCGCTGGTGGAGCACCTTCATCGCGCCGGGGATCGGCTTCCTGGGCATCGCGGCGATCTCGATCCTCGCGATCTTCAATTTCAACATCGTGGCCGGATCCGAGGAGCTCTGGATCAACCTCCTGCCGCTGCTGCTGGTGCTGGCGGTGGTCGGCGGGATCGTCTACGCGCAATACCTGAAGCGCACCAGACCCGCCGTCTACGACGGCCTCGCCGCCGATCTCGAGCAGTTCAGCAACCGCTGACATCCACTTTCACCACCCCTCATCAAGGAGCATCATGACCACCATGAACCCCGCCGACACCTCGACCTGGTTGCCGCTGGATGGCCTCGCCCCCGGCTTCGACGCGAACAAGGCGCCGCACACCACGGCTCTGTCCGGGCGCGAGATCACCGTCACCGCCCCCAACGGCACCCGCATCGCGCATCGCTTCGCCGACGACGAGGTCACCTGGACCTACTCGCCGGGTGAGGGCGACCCGACGGCGCCCGCGACCGACACCGACGCCTATGAGGCCATCGAGGTCGACGACGACCTGTTCTACGTGCAGTTCCACCACCGCTACCTGCCGAACGAGGCGGTCTCCCTCGTGATCGACCTGCGCGCCGGACGCGTGCTCTCGATCATCAGCGAGATCCTGCCGCAGGCCGAGCAGGGCCGCACGCGCGTGCAGCACCACTTCGGCACCGCGACGATCGACGGCATCGAGGCCACCGGCGTCGAGCCGCAGCCGACGACCGCCCTCATCGGCCGCCGTGTCGAGTGGGTGTACAGCGAGATCCACGCGTACGAGCACGTGTACCTCTCCGAGCGCTGGTACACCTGGCAGTGCCTGGCCGGCCCGGAGCGCGGGCTCGCCGACACCGATGAGAACAGCGTGTGGGAGATCCGGCCTGGGATCTACATGTTCGCCTGGCGCGAGAAGGTCATCCCGTGCGCGTCGATCACCGTCGCCGACCACCGCGACATCAACAAGATCCGCTCGCACGGCGTGCTGTTCGGACTGGACGAGACCGGCGAGGTGCCCACGCACTTCACGTTCGGCGCCTGGGGCCGCCTCATCTCGGTGACGCACCACGCGCCCGAGCTCGAGCCGGCGGACTTCGGCGCGCAGGGCACCGGCGAGAAGGCGACGGCCTGACATGACGACCGCCCCCGCCGAGCTCATCGTCGCCGCCGACGTCATCCGCACCGTGGATCCCGCTCGGCCGGACGCCCAGGCGTTCGCCGTGCGCGACGGCCGCATCGCCGCGATCGGCACGCGCGCCGAGGTCGACGCGCTGCGCGGCGACGGCACCCGGGTGCTCGAGCTCGGCGGGGCCGCGGTCTACCCCGGCTTCGCAGACGTGCACAATCACCACGCTCTGGCCGGGCGCACGGAGCTCTTCGAGCTCACCCTGCCGCCCTCGCTCACTCTGGACGAGATCCTCGACCGGGTGCGGGAGAAGGCCGCGACGCTGCCGGACGACGCGTGGATCATCGGCGGCGTGGTCGCCTCGACCATGCTCCCGTCGCTGCAGAGCACGGCCGTCCGGCTCCGGCTGGACGAGGCCTCGGGCGGGCGCCCGGTGGTCATCGCGGAGGACTCCCGGCACAATCGCTGGGCGAACTCGCGCGCCCTCGAGCTCGCCGGCATCGGTCCCGGGTTGATCCCGGCAGGCGGTGTCACGATCCTCGACCCCGAGGATGGCACCCCGACGGGCGTGCTGCTCGAAGCCGCAGGGATCCCCGTGCAGGAGGCGTACGACCGATCCGGCGGCCTGAACGCCGCACAGCACCGCGCGGCGTCGGCGCACGGCGTGCACCTCGCGAACAGCTACGGCATCACCGCGTTCCAGGATGCCGGCGTCTCCATCGACATCCTCGGCGCACTCCGGGCCCTCGACACGGATGGAGAGCTGAATGCCTGGGTCGTGTCCTCCCTGCTCGTCAACGACGAGATCTTCGGATTCGATCCGATCGGATCCGCCCTCATCGCGCGCGGCGAGGAGTTCCGCACCGGGCACCACCGACCCGACTTCGTGAAGATCTTCCTCGACGGAGTGCCGCCGGCACGCACCGCCTCGTTCCTGGAGCCGTACGTCCCCGACGCGGCGCACGGGGCGCACTTCCACGGTGAGACCACGATGACGTTCGACGAACTGTACGGCTGGCTGCGGCAGGTCGCAGAGCGCGGCCTCGGCGCCAAGGTGCACTGCACCGGCGACGGATCCGCCCGCCTCGTGCTCGATGTCGCGGAGCAGCTGCGCGCCGAGGGCTTCACGACCCCGATCCAGATCGCGCACGGCCAGTTCCTCGCCGACTCCGACATCCCGCGACTTGCCGCGCTCGACGTCGTGGCGGACATCTCGCCCTTCATCTGGTTCCCCGGTGTCATCCCGCAGATGCTCACCGAGGTGCTCGGCGAGCGTGCCGAGCACTCGCAGCCGAATCGAGCTCTCATCGACGCCGGGGCTCTCGTCGCCGGCGGATCCGACTGGCCGGTGAGCGAGTCGCCGAACCCGCTCGAGGGCATCCAGGGACTGGTGACCCGGGCGGATCCCCTGCGCCGCGCGCCAGGGACGCTCTGGCCGGAGCAGGCGATCACCGCCGAGGAGGCCCTGCAGGTCTTCACCCGCAACGCCGCCGTCGCGATGGGCCTCGGATCCGAGACCGGATCCCTGGAGGTCGGCAAGTCCGCCGATTTCGTTGTGCTGGACCGTGACGCGATCGCGGGCCCCGCCGACGCCATCATCGACGCGCGCGTGCTCTCGACCTGGTTCGCCGGGCGTGAGGTGTACACGGCCGACTGAGCAGTCGCGCATCCGTCCGCGCCGCCGTGCTCGTTGCCGGCGGCGCGGAGGCGTTCTGCGTGGCCCCGCCACGGGCGTAGAATGGTATACCAATCGCGCACCGTGCCCCGGATCGCGCCCGCCCGCGCACGATCAGGAGACCGGATGGCCATCGAGGAGCGCCCCGACGCCCGCCCGAATCGGTTCTCCGCCGCTCTGCTCCGCCCGTTCTCCTCCCTGCACGGCAATCGCGAGTTCTCGGCCCTGCTGCTCTCGAACATCGCCTTCTTCGGGGGGATGTGGACGCTCACGTTCATCCTCGGCTGGATGGTGTTCGCGCAGACCGGATCCGAGATCCTCGTCGCCGCGTTCACCACGGTGCGGCTGCTTCCCCTGCTGCTCGGCCCGCTCTCCGGCGCGATCTCGGACCGGATGGACCGCAGGCGCCTGCTCATGATCGCGTGCGGCGTCGCGATCGTCGCAGCCGTCGGCCTCGCCGCCCTCACCACGGCCGGGCTCGGCTCGTTCGGCGTGCTCACCGCCGGCGGGCTGGCGCTGGGGCTGGCGCACTCCCCCTCCCAGCCCGCGCGGGCCGCGCTGGTCGCGGGTAAGGTGCCGGCGGAACAGCTCAGCAACGCGAACGCGCTGAACGCCCTGGCGATGAACACGACGCTCATGCTCGGGCCTGCGGTCGGCGGGCTGCTGGTGAGCGCGTTCGGCACGGCGACGGCGCTGTGGATCGGCTCCCTCTGGTTCGTGCTCTCGCTGATCGCGCTTCGTGGCGTGACTGGCGGCTACAGGCTGCCCGAGGTGCCGCACGGGTCGATCTGGCGCATGCTGGGCGAGGGTTTCCTCGCGATCGCGCGCCTGCGCGTGGTGCTGGCAGTGCTGCTGATCACGGTCGCCGTGAACTTCCTCATCTGGTCGATCCACCAGGGCTTCATGCCGGTGTTCGCGCAGAGCATGCGGCTGGACGCGGCCGGACTCGGCCTGCTGCTGACCGCGTTCGGCGTGGGCGGAATCGTCGGCTCGCTCGTGATCGCCGCCCTCGGCGACTTCCCGTGGAAGGGCGCCGTGTTCGTGTGCGGGATCGCGGGGATGTCAGTGTGCTGGATCCTGTTTGCCCTGGCGCCCACGACGCTCATCGCGACCGGCGCATTCATCCTCGCGGGGCTCGTCTCGTCGGTGTTCGGAGTGCTGCAGAACACGCTCATGCTGTCCACCACGCCGCCGGCGCTGCAGGGGCGGGCCATGGGCCTGCAGGAGCTGGCGATCGGGGCACAGCCCATCGCGGCGCTGGCCATCGGCGCCGCCGCGCAGAGCATCGGGATCGCCGCCACAACGGTGATCAGCGCGAGCCTGCTGATGCTGTTCCTGGCCGTGATGGCGCTCAGCGTGCCCGCGCTGATGCGCTACCACGGCACACCGGGAGCCTGATCGGATCCGGGTCCGCGGCATTCGTCAGCGACGCGGCGTCTCGCGTCCGCGCAGGCGCCAGAGCAGCCATGCTGCGCCGACGGGGACGAAGAAGATCGCCACGATCAGCGATGAGTGCGCCAGGTCGTAGGCCGCGGGCAACAGCGGGTTGCTGGCGCCACCATCGACGGGCGCTTCGACCCAGATCAGCTTCGACACCAGGGCGGCGGCGTAGAGCAACCCCCACCCCGCGAATGGCAGCAGGATCGCCACCGCCTTCTCCCACCGCCGCCAGAACCTGCTCGATGTGACCAGGGCCACCCCGATGACCCATCCGCCGATCGGGAACAGGAAGCTGCCGATGCCGAGCACGAGTGCGCCGACGATCGCGAACCACTTCGTGTCGACCGTCGCAGGCTTCGCCGACGGAACAGGTGCCGGAGTCACGACGACCACGGGCGCGGGTGGCGCGGACCCGGTCTCCTCCTTCGCGGCCGCGGCGATCCGCACCGGATCCCCGAGCTGCACGATCCGCGACTGCAGTTCCGCAGCATCGAGCCCGTCGAGCTCCTCCTCGATGCCGCTGCGCAGTTCGTTCGCGACACGCCACGGCAGATCCGCGATGGCGGCGTCGAGCCGTCCCAGGTAGTCGTCGCGCAGGCTCTGCGCCTCGGCCTCGGTCATGCTTCCCCCTCTGCGGTCACCCGCGCCGTCGGCGGGGCCTCTGCGATCAGACCGGCCACGCTGCGCGCGAACGGCGTCCACGATGTGCGGAACTGCGCCAGTTGCCGCACTCCGCTGTCGGCGAGCTCGTAGTAGCGGCGCACCGGGCCGGACTCCGACGGGCGCTCGAACGTACGCACCCAGCCGCTCTGGCGCAGCCGCGACAGCAGAGGATAGAGCGTGCCGATGCTCGCGATGAGCCCCTCGGCCGTGAGCCGCTCGGCGAGCTCCCAGCCGTACATCGGGCCGCGCGCGAGCAGGCCGAGCACGCAGTACTCGATAACGCCCTTTCGCATCTGCGCCCCGGCGTCCGGTGTCATGCATCACAAGCTAGCTTGCATGGCAAGAGAGATCAAGACGAAGCCCGGCAGGGCGGTCTTCAGAGCGACCGCGCGGACGCCAGACGCTCGACCGTCGGGGTGAGCTCCGGGAACGCGTGGAGCACGATCTCGACGAGGGCATCGAGCGGGCGGGTGAGCGGATCGGTGGCGGGAAGGCCGAGCTCGAGCTCGATGCTCTCGATGGCTATGCCGATCTCCGCGTCGGTCATGCCTTCGTGGTTCACCGTCACCCCGATGACCTTCGTGTCGGCGAAGGCCTCGATCAGTGCCACTTCGCTGGCCAGGGTGGGCATCGGCACCATCGGGAAGTCCCCCAGCGTGCGGCGTTTGGGAGCATGCTGCACCAGAACGCCCGCCGGACGGCTGCCGCGAAGGATGTGCGCCGACGTCAGATAGGCGGGGTGGCTGAGCGCGCCCTGCCCTTCGACGACGATGACGTCCGGATCCTCCCCTTCGAACGCGGCGACCACCTGGTCTTCGACCTCGCCGGAACAGTACTGGGGAACCAGAGCGTCGAGAGCGATACCGTATTTGCCGCCCTGGATGATCGTCGTCTGCCCGGTGCCGACCATCACGGCGCGGATGCCGCGCTCGTTCAACGCCCGGACCAGCAGAGTCGCGGTGGTGCGTTTGCCGATCGCGCCGTCCGTGCCGAGGACGGCGATCCGCGGGCAGGTGACGTCGAAGATCCGTCCGGAGAAGAGATGCAGATCCTGCATCTCGCGCGGGCGTCGGATGTCCGTGAGGGAAACGCGCGCCAGGAGGGACGCCGCCACGAACTCGGCGTCGTCGTTGAGGAACTCGTGCAAGCCGTTGATGATGTGCATCCCGTGGGCGATGCCGTCCAGGAGCACCACCCGCTGTTCCGTGGAGAGCAGGCCGTCCGCCGGCGCGACTCCGCAGATCAGGTAGTCGGGCGCTGTGCCCGCATGAGCGATCGCCTCAGCAAGACTGGCGAGCACCGGAATGCCATTGGCATGGCCATCCAGCAGCATTCCCGCATCGGCTCCGGCATGGCGGCTGTCGAGGACGCTCAGGATCTCGTACTTCTCGGAGTGGCGGATGAGACCGTTCGCGGTCTTGCCGTCCTGCTCGCCGAACTGGCCTTCGCAGTAGATCACCGCTGTGGAGCCCGGGGGAAGGGCAGGAGTCGGATCGGTCAGGTCCGCGGAACGCGGCTCGGCAGAATCAACAGCGACAAGAGCGTGCATCGGTCTCCTACAGGTCTCGCAGAGGAGGCGACGCAAAGCGGAAGGCCGAAGCCCGTCGGTCGACAAGAAGTCTTCCCTGGTCGTCGGCAGGAATGCCGACTCCTTCGACAGTAGCACCGTTGCCTGTGCACCCGATCGGCGCGGTCGCCTCGCTCACAGGACGAGTGACCAGCGGCCCGACCGGTCCCGTGACCGCGCCCGGTCATAGACTGGATCGGCGAAGCCGGGCCGCGCCCGGCGCGCACGCGTCACGGGAAGGGCGGGGCATGCCGATCACCAGGACCGTGCTCTCCACCGCCGCGCACGATCCCGCTCAGCCGGCCATCGTCGGGCCCGATGGCGCCCTGGACTACGCCGGGCTCGTCGAGGACTCCCGTCGCGTGTTCGCCGTCGTCGACGCCGCACATCGCGCACAGGCTGCTCCCCCGCCACCCGCGCCGGAGACCCGCGGGATCCCGATCACCGCGGTCAGCATCGCCAGCGCCTTCCACGCCGCGCGCATCGTCGCCGGCCTCGCCGGCTATCGCGCGGTGTCCGCCACCATCGACCCGCAGTGGCCGCTCGCGCACCGCGTGCACGTCGTGGTGGCGGCGGGGATCGGGCTCGTCATCGGCGACGACCCCGCGCTCGCACCCGCACTCCGCGCCGCCGGATGGACCGGCACCGTGCTCTCCCTCGCGGAGTTCCGCGCGCGGGAGGCGACGACGGCTTTCGCGGATCCGCCCACGGTGCGCGATGCCGACGAGGCGTTCCTGCTGCTGTTCTCCTCCGGCACCACGAGCGATCCGAAGGCCTTCCTGAAGACGCGACGGCAGTACCGCGAGAACGTCACCGTCTCGAGCGCGCACCTCGAACCACGTCCCGGTGTGCAGACCCTGGCCCCGGGACCGCTGTCGTACAGCCTCACGCTGTACGCGCTCATCGAATGCCTCGCCACCGGCGGCGGCGCACACCTCGCCGATGCCTTCGATGCCGCCCACCTGGCGCAGCGCGTCGCGGCGGAGAGGATCACTCGGATCGTCGCCGTGCCGGCCGTGGTGCAGGTGCTCATCGATGCCGCCCGGCGCGCTCCCGACGCCTTCGCCGGGCTGGACCTCGTCGTCACCGGCGGTGCGAACCTGCCCGCGGCGCTGCGCGGTGGCCTCGCCACGGCACTGCCGCGCGTGCGGCTGATCAGCTACTACGGCGCCGCGGAGATCGGATTCATCGGCGACAGTCGCGGCGGCGACGGCACCCTGCTCGACGTCTACGACGGCATCGGCGCCGAGATCCGCGACGACGAGGGCAGCGTCCTGCCCGACGGCGAGCTCGGCACGCTGTGGATCCGCGCCGCCGCCTGCTCGGACGGCTACCTCGCTGCGACGACCGACGCCGTGCTGCGAGGGCCCGACGGCTGGGCGACCGTGCACGACATGGGCCGCCTGGTGGACGGGCGACTGCAGCTGGCCGGACGAGCCGGCGACATCGTCACGACGGGCGGGCACAAGGTCTCACTGCCCGAGGTGGAGCGCGCGTTCGACGCGATGCCCGGGCTCGGTCCGGTGTGCGCCGTGGCCCTGCCGGATCCGCGACTCGGCAGCGTTGTGGCGCTCGTGGTCGAGGCGGGTTCCCCCGCGCAGATCACCAAGGCCACCCTCCAGGCCTGGGCGCGCGAGCGGCTGGCGCCGCAGTTCGTGCCACGGCGCTGGTACGTCCTCGAGCGGATCCCGCGCACGGCCGGCGGCAAGATCCGGCGCCCGGCGACCACCGCGCTCATCGAGCAGGGCGAAGGGATCCGGCTGTGAGCCCGGCGGCGCGGCGCGTCGTCGTCACCGGGCTCGGCGCGATCACGCCGAGCGGCCTCGACGTCCCCTCCCTCTGGGACGCGGTCGTCGCGGGCCGCAGCGCCATCACCGCCCTCGACGAACCGGACTTCCGAGAACTGGCCGTGCGGATCGGCGGCAGAATCCAGGGCTTCGACGCGACAGGGGTCGTTGATCCGCCGCTGAGCCGCCGCCTCAGCCCCCTGCAGCTCTGGGCGATCGCCGCCGCGGATCAGGCCCTAGCCGACGCCGGCGTCGATCCCGGCGCGCTGCGCACCGGAGCAGCGCTCCCCTGGGATCCGACCCGCGCCGCCGTCCTCGCCGCGACCGGATCCGGCCCGGTGGACGCGATGCAGGCCGCCACCCGCGCCCTCGACGCCCGTGGTCCCCGCGGCGTGCCGCTGAGCGTCGTCGTGCACGGCGCGCCGGATGCCGCGGCGGCGCTGCTCAGTGAGCGGTACGGCGCCCGCGGCACCGCGCACGGGGTCACGGCGACGTGCGCGTCCAGCGCGATCGCGCTCGGCGACGGGCTGCGTCGCATCCGGCACGGGTACGCCGACGCCGTGCTCGTCGTCGGCATGGAGGACTGCCTGAACCCTGTCAACCTTGCGGCGAACGCGAACCTGCGCGCGCTCGCCAGCGGGTACGAGTCGGATCCGTCCGCGGCCAGCCGTCCGTTCGACCGCGGACGCCGTGGCTTCGTGATGGCCCAGGGCGCCGCGGCTCTGCTGCTCGAGGCCGAGGACGTCGCGCGCGCCCGCGGCGCCGCACCGCTCGCCGTGCTGGCCGGGTTCGGCGAGTCCAGCGACGCGCACCATCCCACGGCCCCGCATCCGCAGGGACTCGGCGCCGCGCAGGCCGTCGCCGCGGCGCTCGCCGACGCCGGGCTGGATCCGCATGCCGCCGACGGCATAGACCACGTCAACGCGCACGGTACAGGCACGGCGGCCGGCGACGCGGCCGAGCTCGCGGCACTCGAGAACGTGTTCGGCGCGCACGCCCGGCAGATCCCGATCACGGCGACGAAGTCGAGCACGGGACACCTGCTCGGCGCGTCCGGAGCCGTCGAGGCCATCCTCGCGATCCAGACGCTGCGCACCGGCCTGATCCCCCCCACGATCAACCTCGACGACCCCGAGTTCGCGGACTGGGACATCGTGCGCGGCATGGCCCGAGCGGCCGGGCGGATCCGCCGCGTCCTCTCCCCCTCTTTCGGGTTCGGCGGCCACAACGGCGCCATCGTGCTCGAGTCCCCCGACCTCTCCGACCACGCACAGGAGGCACGATGACCGACCGTCTCACCCGCCACGCCGAGCTCGCCGAGCACTATCTGCCGGATGAGCTGCTCGAGCGGTTCCGCGAACGCGCCGCCGTGTACGACCTGGAGAACCGGTTCTTCGACGAGGACCTCGCCGAACTCACCGAGCGCGGGTACCTGCTGCTGTTCGTGCCGGAGGCGCACGACGGCCCCGGCCTGAGCCTCGATGAGGTCTCGCATCTGCAGCAGCGGCTCGCGACCGCGGCTCCCGCGACGGCGCTGGCTGTGAACATGCACCTCATGTGCACCGGCGTCGCGAAAGCCCTCGCCGACCGCGGCGACCACTCGCTCGACGACGTATTCGCCGAGGCGATGGCCGGCGAGATCTTCGCCTTCGGGATCAGCGAGCCCTCGAACGACTGGGTCATGCAGGACTCGAAGACGGCCGCCGTTCCGCAGGCCGACGGCGGCTACCTCCTCAGCGGCGTCAAGATCTTCACGTCTCTCTCCCCCGTCTGGACCCGACTGATCACGCACGGCCGCGACGACACGGATCCGGAGAACCCGATGCTCGTCTACGGCTTGCTCGAACGCGGCACGGAGGGCATCACCGTGTCGGACCAGTGGGACGTGATGGGGATGCGGGCGTCGCAGAGCCGCGCCACGATCCTGAAGAGCGTGCGCATGGCGCCGGAGCGCGTGAACCGCCGCATCGCCGTGGGGCGGGTGCCGGATCTGCTCACGTTCGCGATCACGAGCAACTTCCAGCTGCTCATCGGATCCGTCTACGCCGGCGTCGCCCGTCGTGCGCTCGACCTGGGCGCAGCAGGTCTGAAGAAGCGACGCTCCGCGAAAGCTGACGCGACCTACGCCGAGGTTCCCGAGTCCCGCACCCGGCTCGCCGATGCGCACCTCGACTATCTCGCCGTGCCGGCGCAGCTCGAGGCGTACTGCCGCGACTTCGACGAACTGCTCGACCACGGCGCACGGTGGCCGCTGCTCCTCGTGAGTGCACGGCTGAACGCCTCGACGGCCGCCCGCCGCGCCGCCGAGGCCGCCCTCATGTGCACCGGCGGATCCGGTTTCGACAACGGCCACGAACTGAGCCGTCTGTACCGCGATGCCACGGCGGGACTCTTCCACCCGCCGAGCGCGGACGCCGCTCGCCCGATGTTCGCCGCGGCGCTGCTGGACGACTGAGCGCCCCCGACGCCGGCACCCCCTTGCAGCATCGGGGGCCCCTCGCAGGAACGTCACTGCGAGGGGGCCCCGATTCTCAGAGGGGGCGTCGGCGGTTCAGGCCTCCGCCTCCGAGGCCGCTACCACTGCCTGCTCCTCCACCGTCGTCGCCGCCACTGCCGCCGGACGGCGCACGCACAGGGCGAGGGCGATGACGACGAGCGAGAGGATCGCGCCTGCGAGGAACGCGAGGTGCGAGCCCGCCGCCGCGGCTGCCGGCGAGGGGAGGTCCGGATCCGCGGATCCGGTCGCCGTCACCCCGGTCGCGTACAGGGCGACGAAGATCGCCGTGCCCGCGGCGCCGGCCACCTGCTGCAGCGTCGCGATCGTGGCGCTGCCGTGCGAGTACAGCTGCGGGGCCAGCGAACCGAGCGATGCGCTGAACGCCGGCGTGAACAGGAAGGCGAGCGACAGCATCAGCACGATGTGCGCCCCCAGCAGCACCACCCAGGAGGAGTGCTCCCCCAGTCCGAACGCGAGGGTCCAGAGCGAGGCCGCGAGACCGATGGATCCCGGGATGACCAGCGGGCGCGGACCGAAGCGGTCGTACAGCCGCCCGACCGTGGGTCCGGCGAGCCCCATCAGCAGGCCGCCGGGGAGCAGGATGGCGCCCACCCAGAGCGGGTCGAGGCCGAGCGTGTAGCGCGCGAACTGCGGCAGCACGATGAAGGCGCCGAACAGCGAAACCATGCCCGCGGTCATCATGGCGACGGCGACGGCGAAGTCCCGCGAGAGGAACGTGCGCAGATCGAGCAGCGCCGAGTCGGTGCGCTGCAGCACGAGCTGACGCCAGACGAAGAGCCCGAGCCCGGCCAGGCCGAGCACGATCGGGATCCAGGGCTGCACCGCCGCCTCGCCGACAGCGGTCGCGCCGATCTGGCTGAGACCGAACACCAGTGCGGAGAACGCCAGGGCGGCGAGGACCACCGACAGCGCATCGAGCGGAACGGCACGCGTCTCCGAGACGTTCGGGATGCGGCGGATCCCGATGGCGAGCATCGTGAGTGCGATGGGAAGCATCACCCAGAAGAGCCCCTGCCACGGCAGCACCTGGATCAGGGCGCCCGAGACGATGGGGCCGACGGCAGGCGCCACGGACATGACGATCGACACGCGCCCCATGACCCTGCCGCGCTCCTCAGCGGGCACGACCGTCATCACGGTCGTCATCATGAGCGGCATCATCACGGCGGTGCCCATGGCCTGTACGACGCGGCCCACCACGAGCATCTCGAAGACCGGGGACAGCGCGGCGATGACCGTGCCGGCGACGAAGCTCGACAGCGCGACGGTGAAGACCGTGCGGGTGCGCAGGCGCTGCATGAGCCAGCCGGTGGTCGGGATGACGACCGCCATGGTGAGCGCGAAGGCCGTAGTCAGCCACTGCCCACGGGTCGCGTCGATGTGCAGGGACTCCTGGATCCGCGGCAGCGCCACGGCCATCATCGTCTCGTTCAGGAACACGACGAAGACCGCGGCGAGCAGCAGCCTCAGCGCGGTGCGGTTGCGCGCGGCAACTCCGGCGTCCGATTCCGGCGAGGCGTCGATCTCGGCCGGGGCGATGGTGGCGGTCATGTCCTTCTCCTTCTCGCGATGTGCCCGAATCCGGGTTACTGCAAAAAATAAAGCACACTGCAAATAATGAAGTCAAGTGGTATCGTGATCTTCATGACGAACCAGCACTACGGCCAGTTCTGCGGTCTCGCCCGCGCGGCGGAGATCGTAGGACAGCGCTGGACCCTGCTGATCCTGCGCGATCTCAGCGTGGGACCGCGGCGCTATTCGGAACTCGTCGCCGGACTGCCCGGCATCCCCACGAACACGCTGGCGACGCGGTTGAAGGAGCTCGAGGACGAGGGCATCGTCGAGAGGGCGGCGCCCGCCGGCGGCGAGCGCTCGGTCGTCTACGGCCTCACGCCGCGCGGCCAGGAGCTCGGACCCGCGCTGGACGCGCTGTCGCGATGGGGCGCGGGTGGCATGCGCACGCCCCGCGAGGGCGAGATCGTGACGACGTCGTCGATCACCGCGGCGCTCCGCGTGGCCGCGGGCGACGGCGTCGTACCCGCCGTCTGGGACACGACCTACAACGTGCGCGTCGGCGACATCGAGGTGCACGTCGTCATGCGCGACGGCCGGGTCGTCGCCGAACCGGGCCTGCTCGAGGACGCGGACCTGGAGATCATGGCGGGCCCGGCGATCCGCGACCTGCTCGCGGGCACGCTGAGCCCGCACGACGCGCTCGCCACGGAGGCCGTACAGCTCCAGGGGGATCCGGCTCTCTTCGAGCGCTTCGCGCAGGCCCTGCACGTCCCGTACAGCGTGAACATCCCGACCCCGGAGTCCGCTGCGGCTGTGGCGGGCTGAGAGCGCCTTTCAGTCGACGAGGTCGCGCATCTCCTGCTCGATCGCGCGCAGCACGGTCGCGTCTTCGGGCGAGGCCTCGCCCGGCACGTAGCGCAAGGACCGGATCCGGCCGCCGCGGAACGGGTAGGAGCGGTGCCGTTCGTGGAGATCCCAGTCCACGGGGCCGCCGTAGTCGTAGCCGACGCTGATACCGGTGAAGGGCGCCATGCCGACGAGCATCGGCATGTCGTCGAGGCGGAGCCGCTCGGCGCCGTCGACATCGACGGCGAGACTCCAGCGCAGCCCGAGATCGGCCCGCACCCGCAGGTCGATGCGGTGGTGGCCGGGTTCAGGGGCGCTCGCGCGCACGCGGCGCATCGCGCCGTACCCGTTGTAGGAGAGCAGCAGCTCGGCGCCGTCCAACGCGAGCAGGTACCCCCCGCCCTGATCGCCGTGCGCGAGGACCACGCCCTCCGCGCCGTGCTCCAGTTCGAGCTCGGCGTGCACCTCGAAGGAGCGCAGCACCGTGAGGCGCGCCGAGCGGAACCGCTCGAGCGGCGGTCGGAACGGCACGAGCTCGACCGGCTCCGAGAGCGGGGCCTCGGTTCCGGGTCGCACCGAGTGCAGCGTGCCGTCGTCGTCCAGCGGGAACACGGTGTTGCGCCAGGCCTCCTCGCGCCAGCGCTCCGCGAGCTCCTGCACCCGCTCGGGCTCATGCTCGGCACGATCCCGCGTCTCGGTCGGATCGCTCGGCAGGTGGTAGAGCTCCCACGTGCCCCCGGTGGCGCCCTGCGCGCGCGTCGGCGGGATCGGCGAGACCGCCTTCCACTCGCCGTCGACGAACGCGCGCCGGCCGACGCACTCGAAGTACTGCTGCTCGCGTCCTGGAGCCGCCGGATCCGCGAGTATCCCGGCGATGCTGTCGCCGTCGACCTCGAGCGCGGACGTCCCGTTCCACTGCTCCGGACGCGCGACGCCGGCCAGTTCGAGCAGGGTCGGGGCGAGATCGGACACGAAGACGAACTGGTCCCTGAGCCCCGGCGACGCCGCACCGGCGGGCCAGGAGATCACGAGCGGCGCATGCACCCCGCCTTCGTAGGTGCTCGACTTGAATGACCGGAACGGCGTGTTCGACACTCGCGCCCAGCCGGTCGGGTACTGGCCGTACAACCGCGGTCCGCCGATCTCCGAGAGATCGCGGGGAACGTCGTTCACCCACCCGTCGGGCACCGCGCCGTGCAGGCCGAACTGCGCGAAGTAGCTGCGCGTTCCGGTCGGTCCTCCCTCGGCGGTGCCGCCGTTGTCACTCGCGATCACGATGATCGTGTTCTCGCGCTCGCCGAGTTCATCGAGCCGGGCGAGCAGGCGCCCGACGCTCTGATCGATCTCGTCGACAGCGGCGGCGTAGACCTCCATGTGGCGGGCGAACAGCGCCCGCTCCTCGGGGCCGAGGTCGTCCCAGTGCGGGATCCGGTCTCCGTCCGCGAGCGGATCCCCCGGCAGCTCGGCGTGCGCGGGCACGATGCCGCGGGCGCGCTGGCGCGCGAACCGCTCCTCGCGCACGGCGTTCCAGCCGCGCTCGTACCGGCCGCGATAGCGCTCGATGTCCTCCTCCTTGGCCTGGATCGGCCCATGCACCGAGGTGTGCGCGTAGTAGAGGAAGAAGGGCTTACGACGATCGTTCGCGCGGAGCTCGTCGACCATGGCGATCGCCCGGTCGGTAAGCTCGTCGGTGAGGAAGAACCCGTCGGGGAACTCCGGCACGTCCACGACGGAGTTGTCCTGCACGAGCCGGTGCGGGTGGTGCAGCGAGGTGAACCCGTCCATCGATCCGAAGTAGCGATCGAAACCGCGCTGCAGCGGCCACGACGACCGATCCGCACCATCGTGCAGCCGCGACTCGAGGGTGAGATGCCACTTGCCGACCATGAACGTCGCGTACCCGCCGGCCCGCAGCGATTCCGCGAGCGTGGGGGCGGCGGCGGGCAGCTCGCAGGCGAAGCCGGGGTAGCCCGGATCGATGTGCGCCACGAACCCGAACCCCGCCCGGTGCGGGTTCAGCCCGGTGAGCAGCGCGGCACGGGCCGGCGAGCACATCGGCGCCGTGCGGTAGTTCGTGAACAGCCAGCCGTCGGCCGCGAGGCCGTCGATGAACGGCGTCCGGATCTCGCCGCCGAACGGGCCGAGGTCGCTGAACCCGAGGTCGTCGACGAGCATGACGACGATGTTGGGCGCCCCTTCCGCGGCGGTCGGCCGGGGGCGCCACGCGGGATCCGACTCGGACGTGAACTCTCCGACGCGCCCGGCGAAGCCCTCGTAGCCGCGTGCCGCGGGGTCCATTCAGCCCGCCTTCCGGATGAGACCGAAGATGCGGGTGCGGAGCTCGGCGAACTCCGCCGTGGCCCGCGTCTCCAGCTGGTCGCGGGGGCCGCCGAAGTCGATCTCGATGGTCTCGGTCACGCGCGCGGGCCGCTCGCCGAGCACGATGACGCGATCCGAGAGGTACACGGCCTCGTCGATGTCGTGCGTCACGACCAGGATCGTCATGCCGAACTGCTCGCGGATCCGCAGGCACAGATCCTCGAGCTCGAACCGGGTCTGCGCGTCGACGGAGGCGAACGGCTCGTCCATCACGAGCACCTCGGGACGGTAGGCGATCGCGCGGGCGATCGCGACGCGCTGCTGCATGCCGCCGGAGAGCTGCCACGGATACTTCGCGCCTGCGCCGGCGAGCCCGACCGCGGCGAGCGCCGACACGATGCGCTCCTCCCGCTCCGCGGTGCTCAGCCGGAGGTGCCGGAGCGGCAGCCGCACGTTCTTCTCGACCGTGAGCCACGGCATGAGCGAGCGCGTGTACTCCTGGAAGACGAGCGCCATCTCCTCGGGCGGCCCGTCGATCTCGACGCCGTCGATGCGGGCGGATCCGGACGTGATCGGCTGCAGGCCGGTGAGGCACTTCAGCAGCGTGGTCTTGCCGATGCCGGACGGCCCGACGATGCAGGCCACCTCGCCCGCCTGCACGTCGAACGTGAGATCCGCGATGACCGGGACGTCGCCGCCCTTGGTGCGATAGGTCTTGGCGAGGCCCTGGACGCTGAGCCGGGGGCTGGTGGTGATGCTCATTCGCTCTTCTCCAGTTGTTGTGAGGCGATGTACCAGCGCAGGACCGCGCGGCGGAACAGGACGAACAGGGCGGTGGAGAGGTAGCCGAGCACGCCGAGGACGATGATGCCGGCCCACATGTCGGCGATCGCGAAGGACTGCTGCGCGAGCAGCGTCGCGGCCCCCAGGCCCGCCGAGGATCCGAGCATCTCGCTCGCGATCATCACGACGAACGCGGTGATGAGGCTCACCTGCATGCCGGACAGGATCCGAGGACTCGCGGCCGGCAGCGTCACCTGGAACAGCCGCTCCGCGCGGGTGAGCCGGTAGACCCGTCCCACCATCAGCAGGGTGGGCTCCCCCGCGCGCACGCCGTCGATCGTCGAGATGAGGATCGGGAAGAGCGCGGCGAGCGAGATCGAGAGGATGCGCGTGCCGTTGCCGAAGCCGATGAGCGACACGAAGATCGGCACGAGTGCGACCGGCGGGATCGCCCGGAAGAAGTGGATCGTCGGCTCGACGAACCAGCTGAGCGGGGCGATGAGCCCGAGCGCGCACCCCAGCAGCACGCCGATGACCGTGGCGATGAGGAAGGACACGGCCAGATTCAGCACGGAGATGCCGATGTCGCCGAGGAACGCGGGCGTTCCGATCAGCTCGCCCAGGCGCGCGAGGATCGCGGACAGCGGCGGGAAGAACGTGTTCGTGGATCCGGCCGAGGCGATCCACCACAGCGCGATGAGGACGATCGGGACCGCGATCTCGACGAGGATCAGCAGCCAGCGCGGAGAGGAACTCAGCCGGCGGCCGCGGAGGAGTCGGGCACTCGTCTGCACGGACGTGGTGAGGGTCATGCGTGTTCCGCCTTCCGGTACTGCGGGTGCCAGTGCAGCAGACGCCGCTCGCCCCACTGGCTGAGCCCCTGGATGAGCAGGCCGAGCACGCCGAGGATCAGCACGTAGCCGAACAGTTCGGGCTGGTTGCCGGAGATCTGCGACATGAGCAGGCTCTGGCCGAGTCCCGGGCCTCCCCCGAGGAGGCCGGCGACGACGGCGATGACGAGCGAGGTGGGGGCCGCGACGCGCAGCGCGGTGCCGATGTAGGGCAGCGCGCTCGGGATCACGATCCGGGTGAGGATCTCCGCGCGACTCATCCCGTAGGAGGCGCCCGTCGCGCGGGCCACGGGGTCGGTGTCGAAGACCCCGGCGGAGGACTGCACCGCGATCGCGATGAACGAGCCGAAGAAGACGAGGAAGGTCCCCATCCCCGAGGTGGGGCCGAGCACGAGCACCACGACCGGGAGGATCACGATGGGCGGGATCGGCTTGAGGAACTCCAGCGGCACCCTGGTCGCGTGCATCGCGAGCGGAGAAGATCCGATCGCAATGCCCAGCAGCACGCCGACGAGGGCGGCGGCGATGAGGCCGCTGAGGGCCATGACCAGGGTGTCCGCCGTCGCCTGCCAGAGCTGCGGCGTGCCCAGGAGCCGGCCCGCCGCGCCCAGCGCCTCGAGGGCGGAGGGCAGCGGCGCGCCGGCGAGCGGGCCGACCGTCGCCCCGAGCTGCCACACCACGAGTGCGGTCAGCGCACCGGCGGCGCCGAGCAGCGCGGGGAGGATGCGGGAGCGGGTCATGGCCGTCACTTCGTGAGGATGACGCCCGTGAGGTCGACCGGCTTCTTCAGGAACCCGAGACCCACCATCTTGTCGTCGGGACGCTGCAGGTCCTCGTCCGTGACGGTCGCCGGCCAGACCGGGACCTTGACCTGATCGACCGAGAGCGTCGACTTCGTGTAGGCGAGGCCGGCCTTGATCGCCTCCTCGGGATGCGCGGTGGCGTACTCGTTGGACTTCGCGATCGCGCGCTGGAAGGCGCTGACGACGTCCTTCTTCGAGGTCGCGGTCGCATCGCCCGTCGTCCACAGGCCCGTCGCACCGGTCTCGAAGAAGCCGATCGACGGCGCGGCGAGCTGGGGGTTCCCCGCGGAGAGCGCTTGCGCGGTGAAGGGGCTGACCAGTCCCGCCGCGTCGACGTTGCCGCTCTTCAGTGCGGCGACGGCCGAGGTGAAGTCGAGCACGACCCACTTCACGCCCGTCGCGGGGTCGATGCCGTTCTTCTTGAGCTGCTCGGCGATGACCACCTCGAGCTGAGCCTTGCGGGCCGGGATCGCGATCGTCTTGCCGGCCAGCTCCTTCACGGACGTGATGCCGCTGGTCGCGCTCGCGAACAGGCCGGTGTCGTCGAACGCCGCGGGGTCCGAGGCGCTGGTCGCCGCGTCCGGGTAGCCGTCGGCGGGTGCGACGACCTTCATCTTCACGCCCTGGCTGAGTGCATTGAGCAGTGGGATGCTGGGCGAGTAGGCGATGTCGACCTGACCGCTCTGCGCAGCGGCGAGACCGGCGGGCGGGTTCGCGACGATCGAGGTCTCGACCTTGAGGCCCTCGTCGGCGAAGAACCCCTTCGCCATCCCGGTCAGCAGGCTGCCATCGGAGGTGAGGCCGATCGTGGCGACCTTGACCGTGGTGAGATCGCCCTTCTTCCCCGGTTCGGTGCTTCCGGAAGAGGACGAGCAGCCGGCGAGGGCGGCGGCCGCGCCGACGGCGACGACCGCGGCGGCGACACGGAGTGCGCGCGTGATGTGCATGTGTGCTTCCTGTCAGAACGAGGGATGGGATCTCGGAGCGGAGGCGTCGCTGCGGTGCGACTTCATCGTCTTTAATCACCACTTGGTCACTTAAATATCCAGCAAGGAGATAGTGTTGTCAAGATGTTTCGGAATCTTACGTGTCCAAGCGGCCGCGAAAGATGGGGCGGCTCTCCGTCTCCGCTCCCCCTAGGATCATCAGCATCGGAGGAGGACTGACGTGCCCAAGATCGTTGACCACGACGAACGGCGGGACCACATCGCGGATGCGGCCACCAAGGTGATCGCCAGGGAGGGCTTCGAACGGCTCACGATGCGCCAGATCGCTGCCGAGGCCGGCTACACCCACGGCGCGATCGCCCGCTACTTCCCCACCAAGGAGAGTCTGCTCACGGCGTCCTTCGTCCGCCTCCATGTGCAGGCCAACGGCCGGATCCTCACCGAGGTCGCGGGCAAGCGCGGCCTGGACGCCCTCGAGCAGATGTGCCGCGAGATCCTCCCCTTCGGAGACCTCGGTCCCAAGTACGCCCGCGTCGTCATCGCCTTCTGGGACCACGCCTCGCAGGACACGAGGGTCACCCAGATCCACCGCGAGAACAACCAGCGCTGGCGGGACCAGTTCCGCCGCTTCCTCGTCGAGGCGCGCGAGGACGGCGAGCTCGCCGACCACGTCGACATCGACACGGCGGTCGGCGAGGTCGCCTCGCGCAACGCCGGCTGGCAGATGGTGTCGGTGCTGCTGCCCGAGGTCGCCGGAGACGAGCGCATCGAGGCGGGGCTGCAGGCCCTGCTCGCGGAGCTGCGCGGCCAGGCCCGCTGACGAGCCCGGCCGCACACGTTCCTAGTCCGCGTCTTCGAGCAGGAACCGCACGCCGCGCTCGCCGATCACGGCGGCGGGGGCGTTCGTGTTCCCCGTGGTGATCGTCGGCATCACCGAGGCGTCGATCACCCGGAGCCCCGCGATCCCGTTCACGCGCAGGCGCGGATCCACGACCGCGTCCGGATCCGACCCCATCCGGCAGGTGCCGACCTGGTGGTGATAGGTGATCGCGGTGCGGCGCACCCAGTCCTCGACGTCGGCGTCCGAGACCTCCGGCCCCGGATAGGCCTCGATCGCGCCCCACTCCCCGGCGAGCGCCGGGCGGGCGCCGATCCGGCGCGCCTGGCGCACGGACGCGGCGAGCGCGGCCACGTCGCGGTCGTCTTCCAGGGCCGCGAGGTCGATGAGAAGCGGATCCTGCACCCCGGCGCCGGACAGGCGCAGCGAGCCACGGCTGTGCGGCGTCACGAGACCTGCCAGGAGCGAGAACCCGTCGCCGGGTCCGTGCGCGCCGGGACGCGGCTCGAGCTCACCCCACATCGGGACGGAGAAGTGGATGGGCTGGGTGTCGGGTTCGGCGAGATCCTCGCGCGAGCGCCAGAACAGGTGCGTCTGCGTCACCGAGACCCCGGGCTCGGGCGCGCCCACGGGCCTCGCCGTCGTGAAGATCACCGGGGACAGCAGGTGGTCGTGCAGGTTCGCGCCGACCGCCGGCACGTCGCGGAGCACCTCGATGCCGAGGGCTTCGAGGTCCGCGCGCGGTCCGATGCCGCTGCGCAGCAGGATCGCGGGGCTGCCCAGTGCGCCGGCGGCGAGGATCACCTCATCTGCACGAAGCTCGGATCCGTCGCTCAGCCGCACGCCCGCGGCAACGCCGTCCTCGACGATCACGGTCGCGACCTCGGCGTCGGTGACGATGCGCAGGTTCGGGGCGTCCTCGACGGGACGCACATACGCCATCCACGTGTTGACGCGCTGGCCGTCGCGCATCGTGACCTGCTCCTGCGAGACGCCGTCGAGCGTGCCGCCGTTGTAGTCGGGGTTGCGCTCCAGCCCCTCCTCGACGGCGGCGTCGATGATCGACTGCTGGATCGACACGAGCGGGTAGTCGTCCGTCACCGGCAGCAGGTCGTTCTCGATCGCCTCGTACACGGGCAGCACGTCGGACCAGCCCCAGCCGGTGGCGCCGGAGCGCTCCCAGCCATCGAAGTCGCTCGCCGCGCAGCGCACCCAGATCATGGCGTTCAGGGCGTGGGATCCGCCGGTGACCTTGCCCCGCGGCAGGTGCAGCCGGCGCCCGGCCGCGTGCTCCTGAGGGACGGTGAAGTAGTCCCAGTCCTCGGCGGCGTGCCAGAGCTCGCCCGCACGGGACGGGTCGTGGATCGCCGGGTTGGTGTCGTACCCGCCGGCCTCGATGAGCGTCACGTCGTACCCGGCGTCCACGAGACGCCGGGTGACGATGCTCCCCGAGGTGCCGGCTCCGACGACGATCGCGGAGCGGGCCATGGCCTAGGCCTTCCGGCCGGGGCCGGAGACGACCTGCGGAACGGCCACCGACTTGAGCCCGGCGACACCGAACTCGAGGCCGTAGCCGGAGCTCTTCACCCCGCCGAACGGCACCATCGGGTGCAGCCCGCCGTGCGAGTTGATCCACACCGTGCCGGACTGCATCCGGGTCGCGGCTTCGCGGGCCGCCTCAGGGTCGCTCGACCACACCGAGGCGCCGAGGCCCACATCGACCGCGTTGGCGAGCGCGAACGCCTCGTCGACGTCGGAGTAGCGGATGATCGGCAGCGCCGGCCCGAACTGCTCCTCCTGCACGAGCGCCGCATCGTTCGGAATGTCGGCCACGATCGTGGGCCGGTAGAACAGCTCGCCGAGCTCGGGAGCCGCCTCGCCGCCCGTCACGATGCGGGCGCCGCGCGCCTTCGCGTCCTCGACGAGGCGTGAGACGATGTCGAACTGCTGCTTGTTCTGCAGCGGGCCCAGCACGTTGTTCTCGTCCAGGCCGTTGCCGATCGGCACGGACGCTGCGATACCCGCGAGCGCGTCGACGACCTGGTCGTACAGCGAGTCGTGCACGTAGAGGCGCTTCATGGCCGCGCAGGTCTGGCCCGTGTTGATGAACGCACCCCAGAACAGGTCCTCGGCGATCACGGCCGGATCCGTGCCGGGAAGCACGATGCCCGCGTCGTTGCCGCCGAGCTCGAGCGTGAGCCGCGCGAGGTTGCCGGCGGAACTCTCGATGATCTTGCGGCCGGTGGCCGTGGATCCGGTGAACATGATCTTGTCGATGTCGGGGTGCGACGCGATCCCCGCGCCGACCTCGCGGTCGCCGGAGATGCCGATCAGCACGTCGGCCGGCAGCACCTCGTTCATGACCGACAGCAGAGCCAGCACGCTCAGCGGCGTGTACTCGCTGGGCTTGGCGACCACGGTGTTCCCCATCCGCAGCGACGGGCCGATCTGCCAGATGGTGATCATCAACGGCCAGTTCCACGGCCCGATCGCACCCACGACGCCGGCGGGCTTGTAGACCAGCTCGGCGTGCAGATTCTCGTCGTCGACGAGCACTTCGGGCTCCAGCACCGTCGTCGCGTTGGTGCGCAGCCACGCCGTGCACGCCCCCACTTCGAACCGGGCGTTCGGGCCGTTCAGCGGCTTGCCCTGCTCACGGGAGAGCAGCTGCGCGAGCGCCTCCGCATTCGCGTCGATCGCATCGGCCGCGGCGAGCAGCAGTTCGCTCCGCTTCGCATGGCCGAGTGCCTCCCAGGCGGGCTGCGCGGCCTTGGCGCGGGCGATGGCGTCATCGAGGTCGGCGGCGGTCTGCACGGGAGCGCGGCCGATGATCTCACGCGTGGCGGCATCGGGGATGTCGCGGCCGGCCCCCTCGGGCGCCTGAATGCGGTCGAGCAGCGCGGACACAGCGGACGTGTCGGTCATCGGTCTCTCCTTCGAGTGTGCGGACGACGGTCGATGCTCCCATTGTCGACGGGGTGGCTCGCCGCGACTTGTCATGCAGTGCACGGCGCTCGTCCAGCCGCGAAGGGATCTCCACGCGCCCGTTCCCGCACAAAGCGTCAATACCGTCCCACTGCAAGCATTCGTCATGCTCCGCGCCCCGACGATGCCGGACCCGTCGCCTCTCGAACGGGCTCGGCGCAGCGTCTCAGGCCGCGATTTCCCGGGGGAACTGGCGGATTAGCTCTTCCGTATTTCGAACATAATTGCTAGACTTGGGGAATGGAACACTCCACCGCTGCACTGTTCGAGGAGCCGGCTGTTGCCGATGCTCCTCCGGTGGTCGTGGTGGACGAGACGTTCATCGCCGCGCGGATCCTGGATGGGTTGCAGGAGGATGATGTCGAGCTGAATCAGCGGGCGGTGCGGCGCGCGGAGCGCATCGTGGAGGTCGTGGACCTTGCTCGCCGGCACCCGGAGATCTACACCATCGGCGACGGCGCTCAGGATGCGGATCATGCCCGCCGGTCGGTGTTCTTCGATGTGGCGGTGCGGTTGCAGATCTCGGAGAACGAGGCCCGCTCGCTGGAATGCACCGCGTCGACCGCGGCGGAGTGCCTGCCGTTGTGGGAGCACGCCCGGGACGGGTTCGTGTCGTTGCGGTTCGTGGAGGCCGCCGTCTCGGCGGTGTTGCGGTTGCAGGCTCCGATCGGGGCCGACCCGACTGTCCGGCAGTACGCGGCGGATGCGATCGCGTTGATCGATGAGACCGCGGCGAGGTGGGCGTTGCACCTGCCCATCAGCACCTTCCGGCGCCGGGTGACGATCCTCACCGACCGGCTCGACCCCACCCCGTCTGAGCGCAAACACGCCCGCGGGATGGTGGACCGGCGGGTGGTCGTGGAAGACGCCGGTGACGGTATGTCCTGGTTGACAGTCCTGATCCCGACGGTGAAGGCGGTTGCGATCAAGCGACGCCTCACCTCGACCGCGAAGCATCTGCAGAAAGACCGCCGCGAGGGCCGCACCAGGGATCAGGTCCGCGCCGACCTGCTCTGCGACTGGCTGATGGGTGTCGGTTCCGAGCAGGCGGTGAAGACGACGGTGTTCGTGACCGTACCGATCGGACTCGTCACCGGTGAGACCGTGACGGCAGTGCCGTCGACAGCGTTCCTGGGCAACCCGGTCGCCTCGGGCACGGAGGCGCAGCTGGTCGGGCACGGTCCGATCGACCCCGTCACCGCACGGCAGGCGTTCCTGGACGCGACCGGGTTCCGGCGGGTGATCACGGATCCGGTCCGCGGCATCGTCTTGGACTTGGATCGGCGCACGTATCGGCCCACGAAGGCGCAGCGGGACTGGCTGGTCCTGCAGCACGGGACCTGCGCGAGAGACGGCTGCGATCGGCTCGCCCTCGACGCCGACCTCGACCACGACCACCCGTGGACCCGAGGCGGACCCACCAACACGAGCAACCTGCGACCGCTATGCCCCGCCGACCACGTCCGACGACATCGCACCCGGATGATCTACCGGAACCGCGAGAACAGGACCGTCCAAGTCATCACCCCGACAGGATTCCGCACGAACGACCCACCACCCTTCTGATCAGGGCGGAGCTCGCGTGCTCGCGGCGCCGCTCCAAAATCGCCCGGCGCAACGCTTAGAGCATCCACGATGGCGCGTCCTTAGGGTGACACTCATCGCGCGAAGGGGACGCCCCCGAGCCCGTTCGGTTCGCACCTTCCCTGTCGCGAATGTTGCTCAGCTCCGGGCGGCGGCCTGGGCGCGGACGACGCGCTCGGCATCCCACGGTCCGTGGTCGGCGCCCGCGGTACGCAGGAACACGATGATCCAGCTGAAGATCAGCACGGCGGCGACGAGCTCGACCGCGGTGAGGTTGTAGTAGCCGGTCGCGAAGAACACTCCGAGCAGCGCGATCACCAGCACGAACACCCAGCCCAGCACCACGAACACTCGCGAGATCCGTCGCAGCAGCCAGGGAAGCGCGATCACGACCGCGGCGAAGCAGACCGCCATGCCCGTCGCGACCGTGTTGTGCAGGAGGAAGAAGCGATCCACAGGGAAGATCCCCACACAGGCGAGGAAGAGCCCGATCAGGATCAGGGCGACCCGCACGATCGTGCGCCCGCGCTCATCCCTCGGCTCCGGCACGGGCAGCGCCGCCGTGGCATAGCGGGCGATCGTGGTGACCATCACGCCCGCCACGATGAGGGTGCTGTTGAACGCGGGCGAGGAGGCGTTGCTCGACATGCCCAGAGCGGAGAGGTTGTCACGCCACCAGTGCGGATCCGTCGCCTCGAGCATGGCGGTGAGAGCGCCGATCACAAGGAAGATCGCGAGGATCAGCGAGATCGAGGTGGGGCTGAGCGCAGCCGCGCTGAGGTAGCAGACATAGGCGGTGAGGGCGAGCGCGACCGCGACGAGAATGGCACCGGGGAAGGGGAAGACCGGGGCGTCGCGGAAGCTCGCCTCGAGCAGCGCGGCGAGTCCGAACAACGCGAGCAGCGCGACCGCACCATGTGCGAGGGATATCGCGACGAGCTCGTACCAGCGCAGCTTCTGCCCGGGGATCGCGAAGCCGTCGTTCGCGGCGCTCGGATCCTGCTTCTCGGGCGCTTCGACCGCTTCCATGCGCAGCCCGATGCGGCCGGCGGTGAAGCTCAGTACAGCCACGGCAGCGCCGCCGATCGCAGCGACCGCGCCGACGGACCAGGGGCCGGTGATCGACAGGGTGCGGTTCCAGAAGATCGCGAACGCCACGAGGAACCCCAGCACGAAGGCGATCGCCCCTGTCAGCAGCGCGTCGGTCTCGCGCATCTGGCGCAGCGTCGCCAAAGCGCGCGCGTCGCGTATCCAGGTGATCAGTCGGTCCCACTCGGCTCGCATCGCGCCGCCCTCCCTTGTCACGTCCACCCTATGGCCGAGCTGCCCCGTGCTCGCGGTCGGGCGGAGCAGGCGCCCGCGGGTCGCCGGCGCGGAGCCCGCCACTACCCTGGGAGCATGACCCAGACCTTCCACGCCCGCGCCGCCCTGCTCGACATGGACGGCACACTCGTCGACTCGACGGCGGTCGTGGAGCGGCTGTGGCTGGCCTGGGCGGAGCCGCACGGACTCGACCCCGACTTCGTGCTCAGCGTGGTGCACGGACGCCAGGGGCACCAGAGCATGGCGATCATGCTGCCGGACCGTCCGCACGAGGCGAACCTCGCCGAGAACCAGGAGATGCTCGAGCGCGAGAGCGGCGACGTGGACGGAGTGATCGAGGTGCCGGGCGCCGCCGCATTCCTGAACGCCCTCGCACCCTTCCCGCACGCGATCGTCACCTCGGCCGACGACCGGCTCATGCGCGCCCGCATGGGTGCCGCCGAGCTCGACGTGCCGGCTGGCCTGGTCACCGCCGAGCACGTGAGTGCGTCGAAGCCGGATCCGGAGGGCTTCCTGCTCGGCGCGGCCCGGCTCGGGGTGGATCCCGCGGACTGCATCGTCTTCGAGGATTCCGAGGCCGGAATCCAGGCCGCTCAGGCGGCGGGGATGCGCGTGATCGGCGTCGGCGCGGGATCCGCGGTGCACGCCCCGGACGCGGTCGTCGCCGACCTGACGCACGTGACGGTGTCCGCGGACGGCGACGGGTTCGCGCTCACGGTCGACTGACGACTGGCCACCGCGCCCTGTTTCAAAGCGCGCAAGTGGCTCCATCTCGCCCCGATCTGCCGCCATTTGAGCGCTTTGAAACGCTCACGCGGCCTCAGCCCAGCACCGCGGCCACGGCGGCGCGCGCCTCGACGGCGGTCGCGGATCCGAGCGCCGCGGCGGCCGCACGGCGGCAGTCCTCCGCCGTCACCGTCCTCAGTCGCGCGGACACCCGGGTGAGGGATCGCGGCGTCATCGACAGGCTGGTGACGCCGAGGCCGACGAGCACCAGGGCGAGGGCGGGATCCCCTGCGGCCTCGCCGCACACCCCCACCGGCTTGCCGACCGCGTGCCCGGCCGCGCCAACCATGCCGATGAGCCGCAGGACCGCCGGCTGCCACGGGTCATTGAGCGCGCCGAGCGTCGCCGACAGCCGATCCGCGGCCATCGTGTACTGGGTGAGGTCGTTGGTGCCCAGGCTCACGAAGTCGACCACGGCGAGCAGCTCCGCCGCCAGGAGCGCGGCGGCGGGGGTCTCGATCATGATGCCCGCCCGCGCGATGCCCGCGGCCCGGCAGGCCGTCGCGAAGTCGCGGGCCTCGTCGACCGTCGCGACCATCGGCGCCATCACCTCCAGCTCCGCGCTCTCGGCAGCTCCCGCCTCCGCGATCGCCGCGAGCTGGTGGGCGAGCAGCGCCGGATGCGCACGAGCGACGCGCAATCCGCGCACGCCCAGAGCCGGGTTCTCCTCGTCGGCGGTGATCGCGAACGGCAGCGGCTTGTCGGATCCGGCGTCGAGCGTGCGCACGACGACCGTGCGCCCCGCGAACGGTGCGAGCACGCCGCGGTAGGCGGTGACCTGCTCGGCGACCGTCGGCTCTTCGGGGCGGTCGAGGAAGCAGAACTCCGTGCGGAACAGGCCGATGCCCTGCGCGCCGGCGTCGGCCGCGGCGGCGGCGTCGGCCGCACCGCCGACATTGGCCAGCAGCGGGATCGCCGTGCCGTCGGCGAGCACCCCGGCGCCGTCGAACGCGGGGATCTCCTCGGCTGCGGTGCTCTGCTCATCCGCGGGCGGGTCGAGCTGCACGGTCCCCGCTCCGCCGTCCACGAGCACGACGGTCCCCGCCGTGATGCCGGTCGCATCAGCGACCCCGACGACCGCGGGGATGCCGAGCGCACGGGCGAGGATCGCCGTGTGCGAGGTCGGCCCGCCCTCCTCGGTGACGAGCCCGACGCACGCGCTGCGGCCCAGCGTCGCCGTCTCGGCCGGCGCGAGGTCCCGGGCGACGAGCACGAACGGGTCCGCCCGGTCCGGGATCCCCGGGAGCTCCTGTCCGGTCAGCCGGGCCACGATGCGGTCGCGGACGCTGCGCACATCGACCGCACGCTCCGCCATCCGCCCGCCCAGGCCCTGCAGCAGCTGTTCCTGGTCTGCCGCCTCGTCCCAGACCGCACGGGCGGCCGTCACCCCGTCCGCGCGCACTCGGGCGGCCGCTCCCGCGGCGAAATCGGGGTCGGCGGCCAGCAGGGCGGTCGCCTCGAGGATCTGGGCGACCTCGCCATCGGCAAGGGTCGCGCTCTGGCGGAGCGCGGCGACGACCTCCGCCGCAGCGGGTGCGACCCGCTCGGCTTCGGCGTCGCGATCGGCGGCGGGCACCGCCTCGGCGGCGGCAGGCTCGGCGATCACCGTGCCCAGTCGGGCGACCGGGGCGATCGCGCGCCCCGGGCTCACCCCGAGGCCGTGCAGCGTCGAGCCCGGCTCCGGGGGCGACCCCGGCTCCGGGTGCGGGGTCGCCGGCACCCCGGCCGCGGTCGATGCCGGCACCCCTTCCAGCTCGCCGAAGCCGTCCTCGAACAGCGCCGCCACGCGCTCCACGGCGACAGGATCCCCCTCCAACTGCACCTCGTCGCCAGGGCGAGCACCGAAGGCGAGCAGCCGCATCATGCTCGATGCGGGAACCGGGTCTCCGCCCGGCAGGCGCCGCAGTCGCAACTCCGCCCCGGCGGCCGCCTGCGCGATCATCGCGGCGGGACGCGCATGCACCCCTGCGGGGTTGCGCACGACGACCGTGCGCGCCCTCTCCCCCGGCCGCGAGACCGCAGGTCCCGGCACGCTCTCATCGAGCACGCTCTCATCGAGCACAGGGCCCCCCGACCCGACCGGAGCCTGCGGCTCGTCCGAAAGCTGCGCCGACTTCGCGATCAGCGCGCCGTTCGCCTCCGCCGCGACCTCGCCCAACGACGCCCCCTGCGCCGCCGCCACCGCGGCCGCGAGCAACCCCTCCACGAACGGCGCCGACGCGAGCCGCACCGGAACCTCGCTCGCGCGCAGCTCGAGGGCGAACTCGGCGCTCATCACCGCGGATCCGAGATCCATCAGCACCAGCACGCCGTCGCACGAGCTCGCGAGCTCGTCGATCGCCGCCGCGACCCGCGTCGCATCCGTGCCGAGAATCGGCACGCCGTCCGCATCCGTCCCGGCCCCCGCGGCGAGCGCGATCGGCACAGCGCCACCGGGCACCATCTGCGCCGCGAGTTCCCGGGCGGCCTCGGCGAGGCGCATGCTGTGCGAGACGGCGACGATCCCGGTGGTGCTCATCGATCCGGCCCCCGTACCCCGCGAGCGTCAGCACGCATGAGATCGATCCGTCAGTCCGCGACGGCCGCGGCGAGCGTCTCGAACAGCAGCGTCGCCGACGCGGATCCAGGATCCATGTGCCCGGCGCTGCGCTCCCCCAGATAGCTGGCCCTGCCCTTGCGCGCGACGAGGTCGATCGTGGCATCGCGCCCGGCCGCGGCGGCGACGGCCGCCGTCGCCGCCGCCTCTCCCGCGGACTTCCCGTCGACGAGTGCCGCGTCCATCGCGTCGATCGCCGGAGCCACCGCGTCGAAGAGCGTCTTGTCGCCCGCCTCCGCTTTGCCCCGCGCGACGATGCCCTCCAGGCCCGCACGCAGACCCGCGGCCAGCGCCGACGGCTCCACGTCCGTCACCGCGCCCAGCGTCGCTCCGATCCGCAGGAAGAACGTGCCGTACAGCGGCCCGCTCGCCCCGCCCACGGTCGACACCAGCGTCATGCCGACGGTCTTGAACAGTTCGTCCGCCGCCGCGGGCGCGGCCTGGTCGACCTTCTCGACCACCGCGTTCATGCCGCGGGCCATGTTCGCGCCGTGGTCGGCGTCGCCGATCGCGGAGTCGAGTTCGGTGAGCCAGTCGCGCTGCGCGACGACGGCGTCACGGAAGCGGTGCAGCCAGTCGACGAGAGCGGCGAGCGGGATGGTGTTCGACATGCAGATGTTCTCCTTCGAGAGGTTCAGGCGCCCCAGCGCAGGCCGGGGGTGACGACGGGCGCGTCCCACAGCCGGATGAGCTCGTCGTCGGCCTTGAGCAGGGTGACCGAGCACCCGGCCATGTCCAGCGACGTGATGTAGTTGCCGACGAGGTTGCGGGCGACCGTCACGCCGGCCTTCTCCAGCAGCGTCGCGACCTCGCCGTACATCAGGTACAGCTCGATGAGCGGCGACGCCCCCATGCCGTTGAGCATCACGATCGCCGGGGATCCGGTGAAATCCAGATCGGCGAGGATCGGCTCGACCAACTGCGCCGCGATGTCCTTGGCGGGCGCGAGCGGAACGCGGTGGCGGCCGGGCTCGCCGTGGATGCCGATGCCGATCTCCATCTGATCGTCGGGCAGGTCGAACGTGGGCTTGCCCGCGGCCGGCACGGTGCAGCTCGTCAGCGCCATGCCCATGGACCGCCCCTGGCCGTTCACCCGCGCGGCGAGATCGGCCACGGCGGCGAGATCCTGCCCCTCCTCGGCCGCGGCGCCCACGATCTTCTCGAGCAGCACCGTGAGGCCGACACCGCGGCGGCCCGCCGTGTAGAGCGAGTCCTGCACGGCGACGTCGTCGTCCACCACGACCGAGCGCACGTCGATGCCGTCCATGGCGGCGAGCTCGGCGCCCATCTCGAAGTTCATCACGTCGCCGGTGTAGTTCTTCACGATGTGCAGCACGCCCGCGCCGCGGTCGATCGCCTTCGTGGCGACCTGCATCTGATCGGGCGTGGGCGAGGTGAAGACCTCTCCGGCGCAGGCGGCGTCGAGCATGCCGGTCCCGACGAATCCGCCGTGCAGCGGCTCGTGTCCGGATCCACCGCCGCTCAGCAGCGCGACCTTGCCCTCGTCCTTGCGTGTCGCGCGCAGGATCACGCGGTTCGCCAGGTCGACCTCGAGCTCCGGATGCGCGAGCGCGAGCCCGCGCAGCGACTCCGCGAGCACGTCCTCCGGGGCGTTGATGAGCTTCTTCATCCTGCGACCTCCTCGTTGCAGTTCCACCAGCACCATTGCGATCCGACCAGCATTCCGCGACGGTCGGGATCCCGACGGATCCGCATCCGGGGGCGTGCCGAGACCCGAGGTCGGAACCTCTTGCGTCACGGGCGACTGCACTCCAGAATCGGAATACTTTTCGTTAATGTCGAATATGCGTTGAGGATGTCGGATTGTCAAGAGATCCGGATCCGCACCGTCGTCGCCGCTGCCGTCGAGGAGGGAACCGCACCGATGATCCAGGCGATCGATCGCGCCGCGAAGGTGCTCGAGCTGCTGCAGGGCTCCCGCCACCTCGGCATCACGGATCTCGCGACTGCCTTGCAGCTGCCGCCGTCGACCGTGCACGGCATCGTGTCGTCGCTGCGCGAGCACGGGCTCGTCGCCAAGGAGCGCGGCGGCCAGCGGTACATGCTGGGCCCGACCCTGCTGAAGCTCAGCAGCGTCTACCTCGACTCCCTCGATGTGCGGGCGCGTTCGATGCGCTGGACCCAGGAGCTCGCGCGGCGCACCGGCATGGCCGTGCGGCTCGGCGCCCCGCACTTCGCCGAGGTGCTCGTGATCCACCACGTGCTTCGCCCCGATGACAGCCCCCAGATGCTGGAGACCGGTGCGGCGCTGCCGGCGCACGCCTCGGCCATGGGCAAGGTGCTGCTCGCGCACGACCTCGGATTCCAGCGGGCCGTGTTCTCAGGCCCGCTGCGGAGCCTGACCGGCGACACCGTCACGCATCCCGCGGTGCTCGCGGCCGGCCTTCCCGCGATCGCCGAGCACGGCTTCGCAACCGAGGTCGACGAGGCCGTGCTGGGCGAGTCGTCGCTCGCCTCCCCCGTCGCCGACTCCCGAGGCGACATCGTCGCGGCCGTGGCCGTGGTGTACCCCACGGCAGATGGCCCTGCACCCGACGCGGTGCTGCACGCGCTGCGCGACACGGCCCGCAACATCTCCCGCGAGCTCGGCGCCACGGCCTGGCCCCCGCGCATCGCGCCCGCCGACGACTGACCGGTTCCCCCGGTTTGGAGGAGAGGGGCTCCGCGGATCAGGCCGTGGGCGCCAGGCCCAGGTCCTCCTCGCGGACCGTGCCCTTGGCCGACCACGGGAAGTCGATCCAGCGATCGGTGTCCTTCCACGCGTAGTCGGGCTGGATGATCGTGGTGGGCTTGGTGTAGATCGTGACCGAGCGCACGGCCGCGCCCTTGCTCTTGAGCAGCTCGACGGCCAGGGCGAGCGTGCGCCCGGAGTCGGCGACGTCGTCGACCAGCAGCACACGGCGACCGTTCAGGTACTCCATGTCGAGCGCCGGCGGCAGCACCTCAGGGGCGTCCAGCACCGTGCCGATGCCGGTGTAGAACTCGACGTTGATCGCGCCGCAGTTCTTCGCGCCGAGGCCGTACGCGATGGCCCCGGCCGGCAGCAGCCCGCCACGTGCGATCGCGACGACCACCTCGGTCTCGAACCCCGACTCGAGGATCCGGCGAGCCAGATCCCGCGTCGCCTCGCCGAAACCGTCCCAGGTGAGCACTTCGCGCTCGATCACCGCATCCGTCATGGATACATTCTGCCGTGCGGATGCGCCTCCCGGGAACGCGGATGCGGTCAGCTCTGCCCGAAGTCCTCGAAGATGAGGGTCGTGCGCGTGGAGCGGACCGCGGAGATCGCCTGGATGTCCTCGAGCACGATCCGGCGGAGATCGCGTGCGTCGCTCGCCCGCACGAGCAGGATCACGTCGAAGTCGCCGCCCACGAGCGCCATGTGCTCGACCTCGGGGATCCGCTGCAGCTGCTCCTGCACCTCCTGCCAGGCCGGCTGCTCGAGCGCGAGCATGACGTAGGCCGAGGCGTGGTGGCCGAGCAGCACCGGATCCGTGCGCACGGTGTATCCGGTGATCACCCCGGCGTCGGTCAGCCGCTTGATGCGCGCATGCGCGCCCGCTCGCGAGATGTGCACGGACTCGGCGATCGCCGTCATGGACACGCGCGCATCGCGACGCAACTCATCGAGGATCGCCCGGTCGATGTCATCCAGCTCCGCCATGCGCGCGCCTTCCCTGCTCTCTTCGCTGACACTCTGCAACATTCTGGTACCTCTGATCTGCAATCGTCCAGATTCAGCATGATCCTGTTGGACGACTGCATCTGCCGACGCACACTGGAGACATCACGTTCGGCAAGGAAGGCGGACCCGATGCAGCACACCATGCCTGCCACGAGCCACGCGCACGACACGGATCCCCGCGATCTGCTCCCCCGCGATGAACCGGTGCAGCTGATCGACGAGACCGGATCCTCGCGCGTCGACGACGGCTATCCGATGCCCGCGGACGAGGTGCTGGACAGGGCATACCGCGGCCTCATCGAGGGGCGCCGCATCAACGATCAGGCGAACGCGCTGGTCCGCCAGGGGCGCCTCGCGGTCTACCCCTCCTCGCACGGCCAGGAGGCCTGCCAGATCGCGGCCTCGCTCGTGCTCGGCGCGCAGGACTGGCTGTTCCCGACCTATCGCGACTCGGTCGCGGTGATCGCGCGGGGCGTGTCCCCTGCCGACGCCATGGTGCTGCTGAAGGGCGACTGGCACTCCGGCTACGACCCGCACGAGCACCACGTGGCCCCGCAGACCACGCCCCTGGCGACGCAACTGCTGCACGCGGTCGGCTTCGCGCAGGCCGCGAAGCACCGCGGCGAGGACACGGTGGTGCTCGCGATGTGCGGTGACGGGTCCACGAGCGAGGGCGACTTCCACGAGGCGCTGAACTTCGCCGCCGTGTTCCATGTGCCCGTCGTCTTCTTCGTGCAGAACAACGAGTTCGCGATCTCCGTGCCGCTGAGCCGGCAGACCGCCGCCCCCTCGCTCGCGCACAAGGCGGTCGGCTACGGCATGCCCGGGCAGCGCGTGGACGGCAACGACGTGGCGGCCCTCATCGCCGTGCTCGGCGAGGCCGTGGATCGCGCCCGTGCCGGCGGTGGACCGACCCTCGTCGAGGCCCACACCTACCGGATGCAGGCGCACACGAACGCCGACGACGACACCCGCTACCGCGAGCGCGCCGAGGTGCAGGCCTGGGTCGCGAAGGATCCGCTGACCCGCCTGCGCGCGCACCTCAGCGCACGCGGCCTGCTCGACGAGGCCCGCGAGCAGGAGCTCGCCGAGGGCGCCGAGACCATCGCGGCGGCCCTCCGCGATGCACTGAACGCCGACCCCGAGCTCGACCCCGAGGACCTGTTCCGCTTCGTCCGCAGCACCCGTTCGCCACAGCTGCAGGAGCAGTGGCATCAGCTGCGCGACGAGCTGGAGCGCTCCGGATCCGCCGAAGGAGGCACCCTATGACCATCGCGCACGAGGGCGTCCGCGTGGACGCCGCCACCCCCGAGAACCAGACGGTTCCGACCGTCCAGACGATGACGATGGCGGCGGCGCTCAACCGCGCCCTCGCCGACGCCATCGAGGCCGACCCCGACGTCGTCCTCTTCGGCGAGGACGTGGGCGCGCTCGGAGGAGTCTTCCGGATCACCGACGGACTCACCGAGCGCTACGGCGAGGACCGCTGCTTCGACACGCCGCTCGCGGAGTCGGGCATCATCGGCACCGCAGTGGGCATGGCCATGAACGGCATGCGACCGGTCGTCGAGATGCAGTTCGACGCCTTCGCGCTGCCCGCGTTCGAGCAGGTCGTCAGCCACGTCGCGAAGATGGCCAACCGCACCCGTGGCGCGCTGCCCATGCCGATGGTGATCCGGATCCCCACCGGCGGCGGCATCGGCGGCGTCGAGCACCACTGCGATTCGTCCGAGGCCTACTACGCGCACACTCCGGGGCTCACGGTGGTGTGCCCGTCGACCCCGCAGGACGCGTACTCCCTGCTGCGCGCGGCGATCGCGTCGCCGGATCCGGTGGTCTTCCTCGAACCGAAGAAGCTGTACTGGACGAAGGGCGAGGTCGACACCTCGATCGTCGGGGAGATCGGATCCGCCCGGGTCGCTCGCGAGGGCACGGACGTGACCCTCATCTCCTACGGCTCCTCGGTCGCGACGTGCCTCGAGGCCGCCGAGATCGCCGCCGCGGAAGGCCGCAGCGTGCAGGTCATCGACGTGTGCACGCTGACGCCGATCGACGACGCCACGATCACCGCCGCGGTGCGCTCGACCGGCCGCGCCGTGGTCGTCGCCGAGGCGCCGGGTTACGCGAGCGTGGCCAGCGAGATCCAGTCCCGGGTGTTCGAGCGCTGCTTCGAGTTCCTCGAGGCGCCCGTGCGCAAGGTCACCGGGTTCGACACCCCGTTCGCCCCGCCGAAGTTCGAGCACTGGTACCTGCCCGACGCCGACCGGGTGCTCGATGCGATCGACACCCTGCACTGGCTCGACGAGCACGGAGAAGAAGCATGACCACCGCGACGACGAAGGTCTTCCGCCTCCCCGACCTGGGCGAAGGCCTCACCGAGGCCGGCCTGGTGCAGTGGCTGGTGCAGGTCGGCGACACGATCCGCACCGACCAGCCCATCGCCGAGGTCGAGACCGCGAAGAGCGTGGTCGAGCTGCCCTCGCCCTATGCCGGCGTGGTCGTCGCGCTGCACGGCGAACCGGGCGAGACGATCGACGTCGGCGCTCCGGTGCTCGAGGTCGCCGATCCCGATGCGTCTGCGGCGCCGTCCGCCGCGGTTCCGGCCGCCGCGGGCGATGTCGAGAAGGAGACGTATCGGTCCGAGGAGCGCGCCGGATCCGGATCCGGCAATGTGCTGATCGGTTACGGCACGACCGAACGCGCGGGGTCGGGACGACGCCGCGCGCGCCGCACGGCGGGGCCCGTGCGCGGAGACGGCTCCCCCGCGGGGCGTCCGAGCGTGCCTTTGGACGTTGAGCGAGCACCGGCGGAGCCGGTGTTCGTTGAGCGAGCCGAAAGCGAGTCGAAACGCAGAGACGAGACGCCGCGCGCTGACGATACGGCTGAGTCCGTCGGCCCGGTCGCCGTGCGCTCGCCCCTCGTCCGCCGCCTCGCGCGCGACCTCGGTCTCGACGTGCGCCGGGTCACTCCGACTGGATCCGACGGCGCCGTCACCCGAGCCGACGTGCTGCGCGCCGCCGTGGACCAGGCCGTGGACGGGATCTCCCTGCACGCGCTCGGCGCCTCGGCCGGCACCGGCCCGTCGAGCGCCGCCTCCCCCTCGCTCGCTGGTCCCGAATTGCGGTCACCGGATGCGAATGACCGCAATGTGCGACCACAGAGCGGGGAGACCGTCGACGGGCTCGCCGTCGCCTCCCGCGAGCGCATGTCGCCGCTGCGCAAGGCGGTGAGCGCGAAGCTCACCCGCAGCCGGTCCGAAATCCCCGAGGCCACGGTCTGGGTGGACGTCGACGTCACCGAGCTCTGGACGCTCCGCGCCGCCATGGCGCCGGAAGGCGGCAAGGCCCCGTCGCTCACGGCCCTCGTGGCACGGTTCGTGCTGATCGCCCTCGCCGAGCATCCGCTGCTGGCATCGCGGCTCAGCGACGACGCGAGCGAGATCCTCTCGTTCGACGGCGTGAACCTCGGGGTCGCCGCCGACACCGACCGTGGCCTCATGGTGCCGGTGATCCCGCGTGCGCACGAGCTCAACGTCGACGAGCTCGACGCGGCGCTGCGCGAGCTCGCCACGACCGCACGAGCCGGATCCATGCCGCCCGAGCGCCTGCGCGGATCGACCTTCACGCTGAACAATTACGGCGGCCTTGGCGTGGACGGATCCGCGGCGATCATCAACCACCCCGATGTCGCGATCCTCGGCATCGGCCGGATGATCGAGCGCCCGTGGGTCGTCGACGGCGCAATCGTTGCGCGGCGCATCGCGCAGCTCTCGCTGGTGTTCGACCACCGCGTGTGCGACGGCGGTTACGCCGCCTCGTTCCTGCGCCGGGTGATGGAGCTGCTGGAGCACCCGGCGCGCGCCTTCGGCCGGGTGCGCTGACCCCGCGGATCACCCCCGCAGCGCGAGCACGAACGGCAGGACGTCGGTCGCGCCCGCCCGACGGAGCAGGCGGGCGGCGACGGTGAGCGTCCATCGGCTGTCAGCCTGATCGTCCACGAGCAGCACGGGGCCCGCGGGCATGGCGAGAGCATCGGTCGAGAAGCGGTCCCAGACCCCCGCGAGACGGAACGCGCTGTTGCCCCCTGGCCCGCCGGTCGGGCCTGCTCCGACCATGTCGAGCTCGCCCAGATACGGCAGTCGGCCGATCTCGGCGAGGCTCCGCGCGAGCGACCCGACCAGAAGCGGCCGGGACCGCGACGGCATCGAGACCACCGCGACCGGACGCTCGGCCCACCCCCAGCCGGCGAGCACCCGCACGCAGGCGTCGCGGAGCCGATCGGGAACCGGGCCGTCGGCGGCGCCGGCGGCGAAGAGCTCGCGCAGCGCACCGCCCCAGCCGAGGTCCGTGAGACGCGCGAGCGCGCGCCCCTCCCCCGCCTGCTCCTCCACGGCGATGCGCCCCTTCACGGGGACCCCGAGCCGGTCGGCGCCCGTCGGCCAGGCCCGGCGCGGCTCGATCGGCACGCCCACCCGGTCCAGCGACGCCGTGGCCGCGACGCTGGCCTCGGTGCCGATCCCGGTCGGAAACCAGACGCCGGCGCAGTTGTCGCATCGCCCGCACGGCTCGGCCGTGTCGTCATCGAGGGTGCGCTGCAGGAACTCCATGCGGCAGCCGGAACCCTGCTCGTACTCCACCATGTGCTGCTGCTCCGCGCGGCGCTCGGCGGCGATCCGGTCGTACCGCTCGGCGTCGTAGACCCAGGGCTCGCCCGTGGCGATCCAGCCGCCCTGCACGCGGCGCACCGCGCCGTCGACGTCGAGCACCTTGAGCAGCAGCTCGAGCGGTGTGCGCCGGATGTCGACCATCGCCTCGAGCACGGGGGTCGACACCGGCACGTCCCCCAGCGCGGCGATCACCCGCTCGGCCCGCTCCCGGTCCGGCATCGAGGCCGTCGCGAAGTAGTGCCAGATGTCGCGGTCCTCGACCCCCGGCAGCAGCAGCACGTCGGCGCTCTCGCTTGCGCGCCCCGCGCGGCCCACCTGCTGGTAGTACGCGACCGGTGACGACGGGGCGCCCAGATGCAGCACGAACCCGAGATCGGGCTTGTCGAATCCCATCCCCAGCGCGCTCGTCGCGACCAGCGCCTTCACCTCGTTGCGCTTGAGCATCGCCTCCGACTCGGCACGCTCGTCCGGATCCGTCTGGCCCGTGTAGGCGCGCACCTCGTGTCCGCGATCGCGCAGCAGACGCGCCGTGTCGACGGCTGCGGCGACCGTCAGCGTGTAGATGATGCCGGATCCGGGCAGCTCGTCCAGATGGCTGAGCAGCCAGGCCAGCCGGCTGGGCGCATCGGGCAGGCGCAGCACGCCGAGCCGCAGAGAGGAGCGGGCGAGCGGACCCCGGATCGTGAGCACCTCGGATCCGCCTCCAGCCTCCGCAGCGCCGAGCTGCTCGGCGACATCGGCCACCACCCGGCTGTTCGCGGTCGCGGTCGTGGCGAGCACGGGCACGTCGGCGGGCATCTGCGCGATGAGCTCGCGCAGCCGCCGGTAGTCCGGGCGGAAGTCGTGCCCCCAGTCGCTGATGCAGTGCGCCTCGTCGACCACGAGCATGCCGATCCGGCGTACGAGGGCGGGCAGCTGCTGCTCGCGGAACGAGGGGTTGTTGAGCCGCTCGGGCGAGACCAGGAGCACGTCGACCTCGTCGCGGTCCAGCTGCGCGAGCACGTCGGCCCACTCATGCGCGTTCGTCGAGTTGATCGCGACCGCGCGCACGCCCGCGCGCTCCGCGGCGGCGATCTGGTCGCGCATGAGCGCCAGCAGCGGCGAGACCAGCACGGTGGGGCCCGCGCCCTCGTGCCGCAGCAGCAGGGTCGCGACGAAGTAGACGGCCGACTTGCCCCACCCGGTCCGCTGCACCACCAGCGCCCGCCGCCGGTCAGCGACCAGCGCCTCGATCGCCTCGTACTGCCCATCGTGGAACTCGGCGTCGGGTCGGCCGACGAGGGCCCGCAAGGCGGTGAGGGCGGCCGCGTGCGTCTCGGGTGAAGCGCCGTGCTGCGTCATGCCTCCAGCCTGCCGCACTCCTCCGACATGCGCTCGCCCGCCCTCCCCCGCGCGCGGCTACGCTCAGAAGATGAGCACACCGGCGCGACCAATGACCGGTCCCTGCGCCGCGATCGCCCCGAGGACCGCTTCGTGATCACGCGGGACCTCGCGCTCGCGCTGCGCGACGCCGGCCTGGCGTGGCACCCCGCGGAGGGCGACCGCTTCCAGCTCGTTCTGCCGGATGAGGTGGAGCTGGAGATCGAGGCCGACGTCTTCACCGTCAGCATCATGACCATCGAGGCCCGGCGCACCCCGACCGGCACGATCCTCGCATTCAACGGCACCACCGAATGGGCGCTCGACGCGGTGACGGTCACCGAAGCGGTCTGGCTGCCGCGTGAGGATCAGCTACGGGATCTGCTGCGCGGCACATTCCGCCGCCTGGTGCGGCTCGACGACGCGTTCCAGGTCGAGATCGAGATCGCCGGGCAGCCGCTGCTCTTCGAGCATCCCGATCCGTCCGAGGCGTACGGGCAGGCGCTGCTCGCGCTCATCCAGCGCTCGCGTTGATGCCGCGCAGGTCGGGCCGGACGCCCGACCCGATGTCCGACCCCGGTGCGACAATGCCGTCATGAAGCTCAGCGAGCTCGTCGCCGCGGCCGGCCAGACCGCCGCCACCTCATCGCGCCTGGCCAAGATCGATGTGCTGGCGCGGCTGCTGCGCAGCGCTGAGCCCGGGGAGCTCGCACCCGTCGTCGGCCTGCTGCTGGCCTCGCCCCGGCAGGGCCGGCTCGGTGTCGGCTGGCGCGGTATCACCGCCATCGACGTGCCGCACGCCGCCGAATCGGCGCTCACGATCGACGACGTCGACCGCGCGCTCGACGAACTCGCCGCCGTCACGGGATCGGGATCCGCCGCTGTTCGCTCCGCCGCGCTCGAGGGGCTCGCGGGACGCGCCACGGCCGCGGAATGGGACTTCCTCGCCCGGGCGATGCTCGGCGAGCTGCGCACCGGCGCGCTCGCGGGCGTCGTGCTCGACGCGATCGCCCGCGCCTCCGACCGCCCTGCCGCAGCGGTGCGACGAGCCGCGATGCTCTCCGGCGACCTCGGCGCGACCGCGCACCTCGCCCTGACCGGCACGGCGGAAGACCTGGATGCGGTGGGTCTGGCCGTGGGCCGCCCCGTGCTGCCCATGCTCGCCGCGAGCGCTGCGACGCCGAGCGCGGCGCTGGAGATCACCGGCGAAGCATCCGTCGAGTACAAGCTCGACGGCGCGCGGATCCAGGTGCACCGCCACGGTGACGACGTCCGCATCTTCACGCGCAGCCTCGCCGACGTGACGCACCGCCTCCCCGAGATCGTCGAGATCGTGCGCGCGCTACCCGCCCACGACGTCATCCTCGACGGCGAGACCCTGTCGCTCGACGAGGACGGCGGCCCGCGCCCGTTCCAGCAGACCATGTCCCGCTTCGGCGCCGACGTCGCACGCGAGCTCGTGCTGCGGCCGTGGTTCTTCGACGTGCTGCGCGTCGACGGCCGCGACCTCCTCGACGAGCCGCTCACGGTGCGCCTCGAAGAGCTCGAGCGCGTCGCCGGCGCCTGGCGCATGCCGGGCATCGTCACCGCCGATCCCGAGGAGGCCGAGCGCCTGTCCCGGGAGGCGCTGGCAGCCGGGCACGAGGGCGTGGTCGTCAAGGCCATCGGATCCGCCTACTCCGCAGGGCGCCGCGGCAAGTCCTGGGTGAAGGTCAAACCCGTGCTCACCTACGACCTCGTCGTGCTCGGTGCGGAATGGGGATCCGGCCGCCGCCGCGGCTGGCTCTCGAACCTGCACCTCGGGGCCAGGGATCCGGACGGCGATTTCGGCGAGCCCGGCGGCTTCGTCATGGTCGGCAAGACGTTCAAGGGCCTCACCGACGAGTTGCTGCGCTGGCAGACGGAGACGTTCCCCGGCTACGAGACGCGGCGCACGGCATCCACCGTGTTCGTCCGCCCCGAGATCGTCGTCGAGATCGCGATTGACGGCGTGCAGCATTCGCCGCGCTATCCCGGCGGGATCGCGCTGCGCTTCGCCCGGGTCAAGCATTACCGCCCCGACAAGACCGCGGCCGACGCGGACACGATCCAGACACTCCGCGCCCTGCTTCGGGAGTAGGCGCTCCGCGGCAGCTGCCGCCGATGGCTACACTGGGAGGGTCCGGCGCATGCGCGAACCGCTGCCGCGCCGGTGCTCGAAAAAGGGGCACGAAGCCCGCAGTGCGACGACGCGCTCCGGCGAGACACATACGGATCCTCGTTCCGTTGTCGTCTCGAAAGGCCTTCAGCATGCCCACCGTCTCCGCGCACGTCGCCCTCACCCTCGCCCAGCACATCGATGCCGTCTTCGGTGTCATGGGCAACGGCAATGCCTACTTCCTCGACGCGATCGAGAAGCAGACCGACGCCTCGTTCACGGCCGTCCGTCATGAGCAGGGCGCCGTGGTCGCCGCCGACGCGCACTTCCGCGCCTCCGGCCGCATCGCCGCCGCGACCAGCACCTACGGCGCCGGCTTCACGAACACGCTCACGGCCCTCGCTGAATCGGTGCAGGCGCACATCCCCCTCGTGCTCGTCGTCGGCGACGAGCCCACGAGTGGACCGCGCCCCTGGGACGTCGACCAGATCGCCCTCGCCTCGGGCGTCGGCGCCCGCACCTACACCGTGGGCCGGGCCGACGCCGCCGCCACCACGGTCATCGCCATCGAGCACGCCCTCACCTACCGGGTGCCCGTCGTGCTGGCCATCCCCTACGACGTCGCCGCGCTCGAGGCGGGCGAGGTGCCCGCCGCTCCGGCTCCGCGTGTGCCCGCGCCGCTCGCTCCCAAGGGGGAGTTCGCCGAGGGCATGCTCGACCGGATCGCCGAGGCGTTGCGCTCCGCGAAGCGTCCGTTCCTGCTCGCCGGGCGCGGTGCCTGGCTGGCCGGCGCCGGCGAGGCCCTGACCGCGCTCGCCGACGCGACGGGCGCGCTGACCGCCTCGTCCGCGCTCGGCCGCGGAGTCTTCGGCGACCAGCGCTACGACCTGGGCGTGACCGGCGGATTCGGCGCCGAGGGCGCGATGGAGCTCGTCCGCACCGCCGACGTCGCCGTGGTGTTCGGGGCGTCGCTGAATCAGTTCACGATGCGGTTCGGCGCGCTGTTCGCACCCGGCACGCAGGTGTTCCAGATCGACGTGGCCCCGGCCGCGACCCACGCGCACGTGGGCGGCTTCGTCCGCGCGGACGCGCGGCTCGCCGCCGAGGCGCTCGTCGCCCGGCTGCAGGGCGCGACGGGCTCAGACTGGCGCGAGAGCGTCGACGTGGCCACCGCCCGCGCGTACGAGCCCGGTGACGAGGCCGCGCCCGACGGCCGGCTCGACCCACGCTCCGCCGCCCGCCGCATCGCCGAGCTGCTGCCCGAGGATCGCGTGGTCGTCTCGGACGGCGGGCACTTCATCGGATGGGCCAACATGTACTGGCCGGTGGCATCACCCGACCGGATGATGATGATCGGCACCGCGTTCCAGGCGATCGGACAGGGCTGGCCCAGCGTCGTCGGCGCGACCCGGGCGCGCCCCGAGTCGACCGTGGTGCTCACCTCGGGTGACGGCGGCGGGCTCATGGCGATCGCCGATCTGGAGTCGGCCGTGCGCTCGGCCGGCGGCCGCGGCGTGGCCGTGATCTGGAACGACGCGGCCTACGGCGCCGAGGTCAACCTGTACGGGCTCAAGGGTCTGGCGCGCGAGCCCATGCTCATCCCCCAGGTCGACTTCGCCGCGTTCGCCGCGGCCGTGGGCGCGGAGGGCGTCGCCGTGCACACTCTCGCCGACCTCGACCGGCTCGCCACCTGGGGCGCCGAGGATCCGGCCACGCGCCCGTTCCTCGTGCTCGACCTGCGCATCTCGGGCGACGTGATCGCGCCGTACCAGGAGGAGATCATCCGCGTGAACTCCTGAGCGGAGGGCGCCCGGCCCTGCTCAGCGACGCCAGGGCATGTGCTGCAGCGTCCAGGTGTTGCCGTCGGGATCCTCGAATCCCGCGTAGAGCACGCCGCCCAGGTCCACGACCGGAGCGACATCGACGCCGCGGCCGATCAGCTCGGCACGCGCAGCCTCGATGTCCGCCACCACGAGGTGCAGACCGCGCAGCGAGCCCGGGTCCATCCGCTGATCCGGCAGGCCTTCGGTCAGCGTGATCGAGCAGTAGGAACCGGGCGGCGTCAGCTGCACGATGCGGACGCCCTCCTGCGGGCGGACGTCCACGTCCGCGGCGAAGCCGAGCTGCTCGGCGTAGAAGGCCTTGGCCCGGTCGATGTCCGTCACCGGCACGAGGACCAGCTCCAGCATCATCGAACCCGGCAGCACCTCGGGCACAGGGTTGTCCGTCATCGTCACGACCTCTCCACAGCGCTGCGGCGCGCGCAGAGCCGACGTTACCGGCGGGTGCCGGGCGACGCCAGAGGCGACAGGGATCCGTATCTTCTCGGGATCCGGATCCCTGCCGTTGGTGATCATCACGCCTCCAGGAAGGCGCCCTCCAGGAACGACGCGAGTTCGTCCACGCCGCCGAGCGGCAGGATCGCGGCGACGTACTGGTCGGGCCGCACCACGATCACGACGCCGTCGCGTGACAGCTCCCGCTCGACGAAGATGTCGCCCTTCGACCAGTGTGAAGGCGCAGCGGCGTAGAGCTTCTCCCAGTCGGTGAGGCCGAGCGGGCCGGTCTTCGGCTGGAAGAGCGCGGGCGCGGTCGTGACGTCGAGGTCCTCGTACGACTGCTGGTAGATCGCCTTCACGTCGAAGACCGCGTCCACATCTCCCGCGGCCGGCGTGAACCGCGCCAGCACCGGTGCCACCGCCTCGGCCCAGGCATCGAGCCCGGACCCGGTCGCGTCGCCGAACGCGTACACGCGCCAGCGGCCGTCCGCCTTGGCGTGGTGGCCGAGGTGCACGACGTTGCCGTCGGAGACCCGTACGATCTCCGCGCTCTTGAACCGCTTTCCGAGCGGGAACCCGGCGGCGAGAGCCTGGTGCGCGTCGGATCCGATGATCATCGACGAGCCGTACTGCGTCATGAAGCCGGACGGGAACTCGGCCGTTCCCAGGTAGAACGTCGCCAGCTCCTGCGGATCCGAGATCTCCTCGGGCTTGCGCGCCATGAGCGAGGACCACTCGCGGTCGAAGTCGATGAGCTGCTGCGCCACCGGCTTGCGCTCGGCGCCGTAGGTCGACAGCAGCGCCGCCGGCGCGCGGCCGGTGAGCACCGAGCCGAGCTTCCAGCCGAGGTTGAAGCCGTCCTGCATCGACACGTTCATCCCCTGCCCGGCCTTGGCGCTGTGGGTGTGGCACGCGTCGCCGGTGAGGAAGACGCGCGGCGTGGCGGCGGAGCCCGGATCCACGTCGTCGAAGCCGTCGGTGATGCGATGGCCGACCTCGTAGACGCTGTGCCAGGCGACCTGCTTCACGTCGATCGAGTAGGGGTGCAGGATCTCGTTCGCCTTGCCGATGATCGCCTCGATGGGGGTCGCGCGCACGGCGTGATTGTCATCGGCCGCGACCTCGCCGAGGTCGATGTACATCCGGCTCAGGTAGCCGCCCTCGCGCGGGATGTGCAGGATGTTGCCGGCCTCGGCGTTGATCGCGCACTTGGTGCGCCAGTCCGGGAAATCGGTGTTCACGAGCACGTCCATGACGCCCCAGGCATGCGCGGCCATCGCCCCCACGTGCGTGCGTCCGATGGCCTCGCGCACTCCGCTGCGCGCGCCGTCGCAGCCTGCCACGTACTTCGCCCGGATCGTGCGCTCTTCGCCCTCGCGCGCCCCGGCGACGTATCGCACCTGCACCTCGACCGGGTACTCGCCCTCCTCGTGGACGGTGAGGCCGAGGAACTGCACGCCGTAGTCCGGCATGATCCGGCCGGGGCCGTCGGCGGCGGCCTCGGCGAAGTAGTCCAGCACACGGGCCTGGTTGACGATGAGGTGCGGGAACTCGCAGATGTCCAACCCGTAGTCGGCGGTGCGCGCGGTGCGGACGATGTTCTGCCGGTTCTCCGGGTCAGGGCCCCAGAAGTTCATCCAGCCGATGTTGTAGGCCTCGGCGATGATGCGCTCGGCGAATCCGAACGCCTGGAAGGTCTCGACGCTGCGCGGCTGGATCCCGTCCGCCTGGCCCAGCACGAGCCGTCCGTCGCGGCGCTCGATGATGCGCGTCGTGACGTCCGGATACTGCGACATCTGCGCTGCGAGGAGCATGCCCGCAGGGCCGGATCCGACGATGAGCACGTCGATCTCGTCGGGGAGATCCTCGGGGCGGTCGATGCCCGTGCCGGCGGCGGGGAGCACCCGCGGGTCGTGGGACACATATCCGTGGTGGTGGAACTGCATCGTCGTCGATTCCTTCCTGACGGCGCCGTCGGGCTCGGTACTGCGTGACTGCGAGGCTCTTGCGCTTCGCGACGCCATGTTCTATATTCGAACACGAAGTTCTACTATTGAACACAGGCTATCCGAGGTCGCGTCAGCGATCAAGACGGCGAGGAGTATTCGTGGCCGACGCACCCGCTTCGCAGACCCTCAGCCGCGGCATCCGGATCCTGGAGGTCCTCGCCGATGCGCGCGGAGCGCTCTCGATCGACGAGATCGCCGGCGCACTCGGCGTGCACCGCTCGATCGCCTACCGGCTGCTGCGCACGCTCGAGGATCACGGACTCGTCTCCCGAGACGCCTCGGGGCTCGTGTCCCTCGGCGCGCGCATGGCCGCTCTCGCCGCCGGCGTCGCGAACGATCTGCAGGCGGAGGCCCTCCCCGAGCTCACCGCCGTGGCCAACGAACTCGGCATGACCTGCTTCCTCGCAGTGCTCGACGGCGAGGAGTGCATCACGCTGGTGAGCGTCGAACCGCGGCATGCCGTGGCCAGTGTCGCCCAGCGTCCCGGGGCGCGGCACTCGGTGAAGGTCGGCGCTCCGGGCAAGGCGATCCTCGCGCAGCTGGCGGAGGCGGAATGGCCCTCGGACGCTTCTTCGGCGCTGCGCTCGGAGGCTGCGGGCGTGCGCACCGCGGGCTTCGCGACGAGCCACGACGAGGTGATCCCGACCGTGCAGTCCGTGGCCGTGCCGCTGGCCCTGCGCGGGCAGCGCCCGGCGGCGATCGCCGTGGTGCACGTCGCCACGGACCGCACCGACGCCGAGATCGCGGCACGCCTGCAGCACTCGGCGACGACGATCCGCGAGGCGCTCGGGGCCTGACCGCGACGCGGCGCCTGAACTCCCCTGCACCGCATCACCTCAGGACGGATGCACTTCTGGAGGACGTTCCCGACGGAATCGTCCTCCAGAGCTGCAATCATCCTGTGGAGTCGCGGCCGGCCTCAGGCCTTGGACAGCCCGTAGATCGGGCTCACCGACTGCTCGGCCTCGTGATCGGGCCCGAGCGGGATGCCGCTGCGGTCGCGCAGCAGCAGCGTCGCGATGAGGCCGATCACGGTCATCCCGGCGAGGTACCAGGTGACCGCCTGCGTCGAGCCGGTCGCCTGCACGATCGCGGTCGCGATGGTCGGCGCGAAGGCGCCCCCGGCGATGGCCCCGATCGCGTACGAGATGGAGACGCCCGAGAACCGGATCGATGCCGGGAACAGCTCGGTGTAGAGCGCCGCCTGCGGGCCGTATGTGAAGCCGAGACCGATCGTGAGGATGGCGAGCGCCGCGAACAGCAGCCCGATCTGACCCGTGTTCACCAGCGGGAACAGCGTGAACACACCGATGAGCTGCAGGATCCATCCGACGATGTAGGTGGTCCGGCGCCCGATCCGATCCGAGATCCATCCGGCGACCAGGGTCGACAGCAGCCAGGTGACGGCGGATCCGGCCACCGCCCAGAGCACGGGCCCGCGATCGAGCTTGAGCGCACCCTCCGGGTTGGTCGCATACCCCTGGATGTATCCGCCGGTGGTCATGTAGCCGACCGCGTTGTTGCCGGCGAAGACGAGCGCGGCGATGATCACGAGCAGCAGATGCTTGCGGAACAGCTGCACGATCGGCATGCTCGCGGCCTCCTTGCGCTCGGCGAGCTCAGTGAACACGGGGCTCTCCTCGACCCGGCGGCGCACGTAGTAGCCGACCACGATCAGCACGACGCTGAGCAGGAACGGAATCCGCCAGCCCCAGGACAGGAACTGGTCGCCCGGCGCGACCAGCGCCATGATCGCCATCACACCGGAGGCGATCAGCAGCCCCAGCGGCACGCCGATCTGCGGCGCGGCGCCGAAGATGCCGCGCTTGGCCTTGGGCGCGTGCTCGACGGCCATCAGCACCGCACCGCCCCATTCACCACCGGCCGAGATCCCCTGCAGGATGCGCAGGAGCACCAGCAGGATCGGAGCCGCGACGCCGATCGCGTTCGCGTCGGGCAGCACGCCGATCAGCGCCGTCGCCGCGCCCATCAGGATCAGGGTCCACATCAGCACCGCCTTGCGGCCGAACTTGTCGCCGAAGTGGCCGGCCAGGAAGGCGCCGAGGGGTCGGAACAGGAAGCTCACGCCGACCGTCGCGAACCCGATCAGGGCGCTGTTGGCGCCGAGGTCCTTGAAGAAGAGCTGGCCGAACACGAGCCCCACCGCGGTGGCGTAGATGAAGAAGTCGTACCACTCGACCGTGGTGCCGATGACGGTGGCGAAGACCACCCTGCGCCGGTCTGCGGATGAGGCGATCGTGCCGGTGGGCGTGAAACCCGGGGAGGATTCTGCGGACATGCTGTCTCCTTTGCGTGGGACGTCGTCGTCTTGGCCGACATCGTCGTCGTGCCCGACGCGGGATCCAGGATCCTGCGGACGGATCCGGATCCCATGCTTGCCGGGCTCGACACGATGATATACGATTTCGAATACGACGCCAAGGGTCCCCCTGGCACCCACCGCGCGAGGAGGCGCCCATGTCCGCACCGATCGACCGGCCCGGCAAGATCATCGCGATCCACCTCAACTACCGCTCCCGTGCCGACCAGCGCGGCCGCACCCCCGCGACCCCCTCCTACTTCTTCAAGCCGTCCTCCTCCGTCGCCGGCACGGGCGGCGTCGTGGAGCGTCCCGCCGGCACCGAGCTGCTCGCCTTCGAGGGCGAGATCGCGCTCATCATCGGCACCGCCGCTCACCGGGTGAGCGTGCAGGACGCGTGGTCGCACGTGGCCTGGGTGACCGCGTCGAACGACCTCGGCCTGTACGACCTGCGCGCCAACGACAAGGGCTCGAACGTCCGCTCCAAGGGGGGCGACGGGTACACCCCGATCGGCCCCGACCTCATCCCCGCGTCCGAGGTCGACCCCGCCGAGCTGCGCGTGCGCGCCTGGGTGAACGGCGACCTGCGCCAGGACGACGAGACCAGCGGACTGCTGTTCCCGCTCCCGCAGCTGATCGCCGATCTCTCCCAGCACTTCACGCTCGAGCCCGGCGACGTCATCCTCACCGGCACCCCTGCCGGATCCAGCGTGATCGTCCCCGGCGACGTGGTCGTCGTCGAGGTCGACGCTCCGCACTCCTCCAAGACGCTCACCTCCGGCGGGCTGCGCACCACGGTCACCCAGGGCACCGTCGCCTTCGACGGCGCGCTCGGATCTCTCCCCGCCGTGGACGACCTGCAGCGCGCCGAGGCCTGGGGGTCGCGCGAGGCTGCAGGGCTGCCGGCAGAGGAGGCGCCCGCGGCACCGGCGCCCGCGAAGCCCGCGCTCGATCCCGCGCTGCGCGAGAAGCTCCTCGTCGCCCCGACCGCAGGGCTCAGCGCCCAGCTGCGCAAGCGCGGCCTGCACGCCTGCTTCATCGACGGCGTCTCAGCCAACCTGCCCGGCGCCAAGATCGTGGGCACCGCGAAGACGCTGCGCTTCGTCCCCGCCCGTGAGGACCTCTTCACCAGTCACGGCGGGGGCTACAACGCGCAGAAGCGCTGCTTCGACGCCGTGGAGGAGGGCGAGATCATCGTCATCGAGGCCCGCGGCGACGCCACCACGGGCACGCTCGGCGACATCCTCGCCCTGCGCGCCAGGGCCCGCCGCGCCGCCGGTGTGGTCACCGACGGCGGCGTGCGCGACTTCGCGGCGGTCGCAGAGATCGGCCTACCCGTGTTCTCGCAAGGCGCGCACCCCTCCGTGCTCGGCCGCAAGCACGTGCCGTGGGACGTCGACGTGACGATCGCCTGCGGCGGTGCCACGGTGCAGCCGGGTGACATCATCGTCGGCGACAGCGACGGCGTGATCGTGATCCCGCCCTCCCTCGTCGAGGAGGTCGTGGATGCGACCCTCGCCCAGGAGGACGAGGACGCCTGGATCGCCGAGCAGGTCGAGGCCGGGCATCCGGTCGACGGGCTCTTCCCGATGAACGCCGCCTGGCGCGCGAAGTACGATGCCGCCCACCGGGCCGACCCTTCGACGGGCTCAGGGACCGGGACCGGCGTCTGATGGCCGACGTCCTCGCCGGCAGCAAGTCGGAGCAGGCCTACGCCTGGATCCGTGCGCGCATCGCCTCCCACGCGTACGGTCCCGGCTTCCGGCTCGTGCTCGGCACGATTGCGGACGAGCTCGGTATGAGCGTGGTCCCGGTGCGCGAGGCGATCCGCCGGCTCGAGGCCGAAGGTCTCGTCACGTTCGAGCGCAACGTCGGCGCCAGGGTCACCCTCGTCGACGAGAGCGAGTACGCGCACACCATGCAGACCCTGGGGCTGGTGGAGGGCGCGGCGACGTCGCTGTCCGCCCCGCTCCTGGACGCGACGGCGCTGGACCGGGCGCTCGAGGTCAACGACCGCATGACGCGCCTGCTCGACAACTTCGACGCGCACCGGTTCACCGAGCTGAACCGCCAGTTCCACTCGGTGCTCTACGAGCCGTGCCCGAACCCGCACATCCTCGACCTCGTGCAGCGCGGCTGGGCCCGCCTGAGCGGCATCCGCGAATCGACGTTCGCCTTCGTGCCAGGACGCGCCGAGCACTCCGTCGAGGAGCACACCCAGATCGTGGAGCTGATCCGCACCGGAGCGGATCCGCTCGAGATCGAGCTCGCCGCCCGCAACCACCGCTGGCGCACGCGCGACGCGTTCCTCGCGGCGCTGCACCCCGAGATCCTCTGACCGCACCACCGAAGCCACCCGAACCACCCGGAAGGACGATGATGACCGACGCCTACACCCCGGCAGATCTGCCGGAGAAGATCCAGCACTACATCGACGGCGAGTTCGTCGACTCCCTCGACGGCGACACCTTCGAGGTGCTCAACCCCGTCACCAACGAGACCTACGTGCACGCCGCCGCCGGCAAGAAGGCCGACATCGAGCGCGCCGTCGCCGCTGCCAAGCGCGCCTTCGACGAAGGCCCCTGGCCGCGCATGCTCCCCCGCGAGCGCTCGCGGGTGCTGCACCGGATCGCCGACATCGTCGAGTCCCGCGACGCGCGCCTCGCCGAGCTGGAGTCCTTCGACTCGGGCCTTCCGATCACCCAGGCGCTGGGCCAGGCCCGCCGTGCCGCCGAGAACTTCCGCTTCTTCGCCGACCTGATCGTCGCCCAGGCCGACGACGCGTTCAAGGTGCCCGGCAAGCAGATGAACTACGTCAACCGCAAGCCGATCGGCGTCGCGGGCCTCATCACGCCGTGGAACACCCCGTTCATGCTCGAGTCGTGGAAGCTCGGCCCCGCGCTCGCGACCGGCAACACGGTCGTGCTGAAGCCGGCCGAGTTCACGCCGCTGTCCGCCTCCCTGTGGGCGGGCATCTTCGAGGAGGCGGGGCTCCCCCAGGGCGTCTTCAACCTCGTCAACGGTCTCGGCGAGGATGCGGGCGACGCGCTCGTCAAGCACCCTGACGTGCCGCTCATCTCCTTCACCGGCGAGAGCCGCACCGGGCAGCTCATCTTCGGCAACGCCGCGCCGTTCCTGAAGGGCCTGTCCATGGAGCTCGGCGGCAAGAGTCCCGCCGTCGTGTTTGCCGATGCCGACCTCGACACCGCGATCGACGCCTGCATCTTCGGCGTGTTCTCGCTGAACGGCGAGCGGTGCACGGCCGGGTCCCGCATCATCGTGCAGCGCGACATCTACGACGAGTTCGTCGAGCGCTACGCCGCCCAGGCGAAGCGCGTCAAGGTCGGCCTGCCGCACGACCCGACCACCGAGGTGGGCGCTCTGGTGCACCCGGAGCACTACGAGAAGGTCATGAGCTACGTCGAGATCGGCAAGGGCGAGGGTCGTCTCGTCGCCGGTGGCGGACGCCCCGAGGGCTTCCCGACGGGCAACTACGTCGCCCCGACCGTGTTCGCCGATGTGTCTCCGGACGCCCGGATCTTCCAGGAGGAGATCTTCGGCCCGGTCGTCGCGATCACCCCCTTCGACACCGACGAGGAGGCGCTCGCGCTCGCGAACAACACGCGCTACGGCCTCGCCGCGTACATCTGGACCAACGATCTCAAGCGCGCGCACAACTTCGCGGGTGCCGTCGAGGCCGGCATGGTCTGGCTGAACTCGAACAACGTGCGCGACCTGCGCACGCCGTTCGGCGGTGTGAAGGCGTCGGGCCTCGGGCACGAAGGCGGCTACCGCTCGATCGACTTCTACACCGACCAGCAGAGCGTGCACATCACGCTCGGCGCCCCGCACAACCCGGTGTTCGGCAAGCAGGACCCTTCGATGGGCTCAGGGACGCCCGCCGAGCAGGATCTCGACGACCCGGATCCCCGCTGACCGGATCCCGAACCTCTCATCCCGCAAGGACGCTGACATGACCAATCGTGCAGACATGACGCTCACCTCCTCGGGCTTCTTCACCAGCCAGGAGGCGCCCATCACGACCGACAACCCGGTCGCCACCCCCTCCTCCCCGCCGCCGGACGTGCTCCGCTGCGCGTACATGGAACTCGTCGTCACCGACATGGCCGCGTCGCGGGTGTTCTACGTCGACGTGCTCGGGCTGTACGTGACCGAAGAGGACGACGAGGCGATCTACCTCCGCTCCACGGAGGAGTTCATCCACCACAACCTCGTGCTGCGCAAGGGCCCGGTCGCGGCGGTCGCCGCCTTCTCCTACCGTGTGCGGACGCCCGAGGACCTCGACCTCGCCGTCGCGTTCTACACCGAGCTCGGCTGCGACGTGCGCCGCAACCCGGACGGCTTCGTGAAGGGCATCGGCGACTCGGTGCGGGTCGTGGATCCGCTGGGCTTCCCGTACGAGTTCTTTTACCAGACCGACCACGTCGAGCGGATGAGCTGGCGCTACGACCTGCACATCCCCGGCGAGCTCGTGCGCCTGGACCACTTCAATCAGGTCACGCCCGACGTGCCGCGCGCCGTGAAGTACATGCAGGACCTCGGCTTCCGCGTCACGGAGGACATCCAGGACGACGCGGGCACGGTCTACGCCGCGTGGATGCGCCGCAAGCCCACCGTGCACGACACCGCCATGACCGGCGGTGACGGCCCGCGGATGCACCACGTGTGCTTCGCGACGCACGAGAAGCACAACATCCTCGCGATCTGCGACAAGCTCGGGGCGCTGCGCCGCTCCGACGCGATCGAGCGCGGTCCCGGCCGTCACGGCGTGTCGAACGCGTTCTACCTGTACCTGCGCGACCCCGACGGCCACCGCGTCGAGGTCTACACGCAGGACTACTACACGGGCGACCCGGACAACCCGGTCATCACGTGGGACGTGCACGACAACCAGCGCCGCGACTGGTGGGGCAATCCCGTCGTGCCGTCCTGGTACACCGACGCATCGCTCGTGCTCGACCTGGACGGCAACCCGCAGCCGGTCGTCGCCCGCACCGACTCCAGCGAGATGGCCGTCACGATCGGCGCCGACGGGTTCAGCTACACCCGTCCCGCCGACGAGGAGGCCATGCCGGAGTGGAAGCAGGGCGAATACAAGCTCGGCCATCAGCTATGAGCCTGCCCGAATCCACCATCGCCGCGCTCGCTGCAGAGCTCGCCGAGGCCGACCGCACGCACGGCGTGATCCCGCGCATCACGGCACGCCATCCCGAGGCGACCGTCGAGGACTCGTATGCGATCCAGGGCGTCTGGCGCGACGCGCAGGTGGCCGCGGGTCGCAGGCTCGTGGGGCGCAAGATCGGCCTCACCTCGAAGGCCATGCAGCAGGCCACCGGCATCACGGAGCCCGACTACGGCGTCATGTTCGACGACACCGTGTACCCGTCCGGATCCGAGATCCCCGTCGATCACTTCTCGAATGTGCGCATCGAGGTCGAGCTGGCCTTCGTGCTCAAGGAGCCGCTGTCCGGCCCCGACTGCACACTCGAGGACGCCCTCGCCGCGATCGACTACGCCGTGCCCGCGCTCGAGGTGCTGAACTCGCACATCGAGCTCGAAGGACGCACGATCGTCGACACGATCAGCGACAACGCCGCCTACGGCGCCATGGTGCTCGGAACCGTGCACAAGCGCCCCGACGAGATCGACCTGCGCTGGGTGCCCGGCGTGCTCTCGCGCAACGGCGAGATCGAGGAGACCGGCGTCGCCGCCGGAGTCCTGGGCCACCCCGCCACCGGCGTCGCCTGGCTGGCGAACAAGTTCCACCAGCACGGCGCGCGTCTGGAGGCAGGAGAGATCATCCTGGCAGGATCGTTCACGCGCCCGATGTGGGTGGCGCGCGGCGACGAGGTGCTGTGCGACTACGGACCGATGGGAACGATCGAATGCCGCTTCGTCTGAATCCGACCTTCCGCGAGCACCTGGCCTCATCGGACCGCGCGCTGATCGGCATCTGGGCGTGCACCGGCAGTCCTCTCGTCACCGAGATCGCCGCCGGATCCGGACTGGACTGGCTGCTGATCGACGGCGAGCACTCGGCCAACACGCTCGACTCGCTCCAGACGCAGCTGCAGGCTGCTGCCGCCTACCCGATCACGCCTCTCGTGCGCGTGCCGTGGAACGACCCGGTGATCATCAAGCAGGTGCTCGACCTGGGCGCGCAGAACATCATCGTCCCCATGGTCTCCTCCGCCGATGAGGCCCGCGCCGCGGTCGCGGCCACCAGGTACCCGCCCGCGGGCGTCCGCGGCGTCGGATCCGCCCTGGCCCGCAGCGCCCGCTGGAACCGCGTCGCGGGCTACCTCGGCGACGCAGCGCAGCACGTGTCCCTGACCGTGCAGATCGAGACCACGGCGGGCGTGGACGCGGCCGCCGAGATCGCCGCCGTCGACGGCGTGGACGCCGTGTTCGTCGGCCCCTCGGATCTGGCGGCGTCGATGGGGCTGCTCGGACAGCAGACGCACCCCGACGTCGTCGCCGCGGTCGAGCACGTGTTCCGTGCGGTGGCCGCAGCCGGAAAGCCGGTCGGGGTGAACGCGTTCGACCCGGTCGCCGCCGATGCGTACATCGCCGCGGGTGCCGCGTTCGTCGCCGTCGGGGCGGACGTGGCTCTGCTCGCCCGCGCCTCCGAGGCCCTCGCGACCCGCTTCCTCCCGGCCCCGGAGGCGGGCCCCGCCGCCAGCTACTGACCCGATCCGTTTCAAAGCGCGCAAATGGCTCCATCCGAGCCCGATGTGGAACCATTTGCGCGCTTTGAAACGGGAAGGGGAACCTGCCAGGCTGGGGCCCGCTCAGGGCGCCGCGGACTGAGCGGGCCACGGCTCCTCCCCCGGTCCGGCCGTCTGCACGCCCCAGGCCGCCATGCCGCCGGCGAGGTTGCGCAGCGGGGTGTCCTCTGGGGCGGTCGCTCGCAGCGCATCGATCGCACGGGCCGAGCGGATCCCGGACTGACAGGTGACGACGATGTCGCGTCCGTCCGCGGCGGCCTCGCCCAGCCCCGCGGCGAGCGCAGGCCAGCCGTCGGCGAGGATACGGTCGAGCGGCACGTGCACGGATCCCGGGATCGACGCCGCCGCCCGCTCCGTGGACGTGCGCACGTCGACCACGACGAGACCGCCCGCCCCGGCGCGCAGGCGCACGCCCACCTCGCCCGCGGAGATGTCCTCGAGGCGATCCTCCGGCAGCGCCGCCGCCGCGCGACACGCATCTGCGACCGCCTCGAGCCCGGTCACCCGCGGGCGGTCCGGATCCGCCGCGAAACGCAGCTCGTCCCATCTCGCAGTGAGCGCGTCGTACCGGGCGAGCCGTCCGACGAGCGGCTCGCCGATCCCGCAGACGAGCTTGAGGGCCTCCACGGCCATCGCCGATCCGACCACGCCGCAGAGCGCGCCGAACACGCCTCCGGTCGCGCAGTCGAGGGACTCGTCATCGGGAAGCTCGGGGAACAGATCCCGGAGCATCGGCCCGCGACCGGGCCAGAACACGCTCATCTGGCCGGCGAAGCGCAGGATCCCGGCCCACACCACGGGGGTGCCGGTGAACTCCGCCGCGTCGTTGCAGAGGTACCGGGTGGCGAAGTTGTCGCTGCCGTCGAGCACGAGATCGTGCGCCGCGAAGAGCGCGAGCACATTGTCCGGACCGAGCCGTTCGACCCGTGCGACCACCTGCACCACGGCGTCCCGAGCCGCCACGGCTTCCCGCACCGATTCGGCCTTGGGACGACCGACATCGCTCTCGGTGTGCAGCACCTGTCGCTGCAGGTTCGTGCGCTCCACCCGGTCGTCGTCGACCACGGTGATCCGGCCGATGCCGGCCGCGGCGAGGTACTGGATCGCGGGGGCGCCCAATCCGCCGGCGCCGATCACCAGCACGCGGGCGGCGGCGATGCGGCGCTGCCCTTCCACGCCGACCCCCGGGAGGGCGAGGTGCCGGGCGAACCGCGCGGCCCGCGCCGGAGGCAATTCGGGGCCTGGCTCCACCAGGGGTGGCAGCGCAGCCGGCCCAACCGCATCAGCCGACCCGACCACATCGTCCGCGACGGCGGCGCCGACGGCGGCCGGCGTCACAGGTCCGCCTCCGACGGGCGGCGTGCGATGAGCCCCTCGCCGCCCGACGAGGCGAGGGCGAGCGGTCGCTTCGGGATCCGCCCCGCCGCGCGCGCCAGCCGCCCCGCCTCGACGGCGGCGCGCATCGCCCTCGCCATCGCCGCGGGGTCGTGCGCGCGGGTGACGGCGCTCGCGAGCAGCACCGCGTCCACGCCGAGCTCCATGGCCAGCGCGGCGTCCGACGCGGTGCCGACCCCGGCGTCGAGCACGATCGGCACCCCCGCGCGGTCCACGATCGTCGCGATGTTGTGCGGATTCAGGATGCCCAGACCGCTGCCGATCGGCGACCCGGCGGGCATCACCGCGGCGACGCCCACGTCCTCCAGACGGCGAGCCAGTGCGGGGTCGTCGTTCGTGTAGGCGAACACGCGGAAACCATCGGCGGTGAGCTCCTCCGCGGCCCGGAACAGCTCCACCGGATCCGGCAGCAGCGTCTCCTCGTCGGCGATCACCTCGAGCTTGACCCAATCGGTCTCGAGCGCGTCGCGGGCCAGCTGCGCGGTCAGCACGGCGTCGCGGGCGGTGTAGCAGCCGGCGGTGTTCGGCAGGGCGCGCACGCCCAGCCGCTCCAGCAGCGCGAACACGGAGTCGCGTCCCTCCGGGGAGAACCGGCGGATCGCGACGGTGGTGATCTCGGTGCCCGAGGCCAGGAGCGCCTGCTCCAGCAGTGCGAGGCTGGTCGCGCCTCCCGTCCCCATGATGAGACGGGAGGAGAACCGCTCCCCCGCGACGAGGAACGGATCCGTCTCCGCGGGCAGGTCCGCAGCGAGGTCGGGACGCGCGCGGGTGGTGTCGATCGCGGTCATGACGGTCAGCCGCCCTGCACCGCGGTGACGACCTCGACCTCGTCGCCATCGGCGAGAGTGCGCACGGACCAGCCGGTGCGCGGCACGACGGAGCCGGCGATCGCCGCGGCGACGCCGAGGCGTCCGCCGTCGGCGCGCGTGCCGTCGGCGCGGAGCTCGCGCCCGGTGACCTGCGCCACCAGGTCGAGCAGAGACGATCCGGCCGCGACGGCACGCGGGGCGCCGTTCAGCCGGATCGTGGGGGCAATGGAGGTGTCGGTCATCATCGGCCTTTCTTCGGAGGATGCGGGATACGCGGGAGGGGACCTGCAGAGGCACCGGCGACGCCGGCACCGGCGCGGGGCGCCGAGTGCACGGCGAGGTCCGGGCGCACGACGGACGAGGTGTTCAGGCGACGCTGAGAGCAGAGGCGACGGTGGCATCCGCCACGCCGGTGCCGCCGAAGCGGAACGGATCCAGCGCCGCCGAGAAGGCCGGGGCGACATCTCGCCCTTCGACCAGGTCCGCACCGAGCTCAGCGGCCAACGGCGTCAGCAGCACGCCATGCCGGTCGAACCCGGTGGCGACGACCAGCCCGGGCGCGACACGGCCGAGCAGCGGCACGGCGTCGGGGCTGCCGGGGCGAGCCCGGGCGAGCACCTCGACGACCTCGCACTCCGCGATGCCGGGCAGGATCCGCTCCGCGTCGCGCAGCAGCGCGAGCACTCCACCGGCCTGCACGCCCTCGACGCCGCCCTCGCGCACGGTGGCGCCGAGCACGAGCTCGCCGTCCTCGCGCGGCACGAGGTACACGGCGGAGCCCCGGACCAGTCCGCGGACCGTGTGCGTGAGCAGCGGGCGGATCGCATCCGGCACCCGCAGGCGCAGGATGTCACCCCATACGGGCCGCAGCGGCAGCCGCGGCACTCCGTCGATCAGCGTCGCACCCAGGCCGGCGGCCACGAGCACCTCGTCGGCAACCGCGCGTTCGCCGGATGCCGACCGGATCCCGGTCGCACGTCCGGAGCCGGGCTCGCGTTCGACGGCGGCCACCGCGTCCAGGCGCACCCGCGAGCCGAGCTCGGCGAGCAGCGCGGCAGTGACCAGGCGCGGGTCGACCTGATGATCCTCGGAGACGAGCAGTCCCCCGGACACGGCGGGGGCGAACGCGGGCTCGAGCTCCCGCGCCTCCGATCCGGTGATCCTCCGCACGGCGCCTCCGCGCAGCGTGGCGAGTTCGGCGAGCGTCGCCCGGTCAGCGGCGTCGACGCCGACCGCCAGTGTGGCGGTGCGGCGGTGGCCTGTGCCGAGCCCGGTGCGCTCCTCGAGGGCGGCGACGAAGGCCGGGTACCGCGCCGCCGCCTCTGCCAGCAGCGGATGCAGGGCGTCCTGACCCCAGGCGAGCTCGGTGGTCGGAGCGAGCATCCCGGCGGCGGCGCGGCTCGCCCCCGCCGCCGGGGCAGGGTCGAACACGGTCACCTCGTGCCCGCGTCGAAGCAGTTCGGAAGCGCTGGCGAGGCCGATGATCCCGGCGCCGACGACGATGATGCGCATGGCTGTGCCCTTTCCTACGACGGTATGACCCGTATCAGGTTCAGCGGTCGGCACGTGGCCCTCTCAGCCCCTCTGGGCTCCCGCGGACCCCTCCACCCTAGGGGGTCGTGACGACGGTGATGCACCGATGCCGCCTCCGTGACGGCGCGACTGGCGCATTCATAGGCCTGCGCGGCAGGATGAGGGCATGACGTTCCCCGCCCTCGCGCCCCTCGCCGACCGCGCCGCGCTGTTCGCCGCCCTCCGCCAGGACCAGCTGGTCACCGCGACCGCCGCCCTGGGCGAGCACCGCTGGGACGTCGACCTTGCAGCGGGCACCCTCACCTTCACGTCGGAGACCGATCCGAGCCGCCAGCTCGTCGCGCGGGCATCGCTCGTCGCCACGATCGCCCCGGGACCCCGTTCGCTGATGTGGGCCTGGGCGCACCCGCAGGGCGGATCCGATCCGTCCGTCGCCGGCCTCCGCGACTACGGCACGACCTATTCGATCGATGCGCTGTCCAATCCGGAGCTGCCGTTCCCGGCCGAGATCGACGCGGACCTGGACGGCTGGATCGCCGGCGTCGCGCATCAGGTCGGCGCGATCGCCGAGGAGATCACCGGACGCTCGCCGTACTACTCCGCCCCGGTCGGCAGCGGCACGCGCGCCGTGTTCCTGCTGGACGCAGCCCTTCCGCCGCTCACGGTCGCCGACGCCGTCGTCGCCCTGCCTCGGATCCTGTCCGAGCTGACGCTCTCCGACGCGCGCTCCTCCGTGTGGGATCTGGCCCGGCTCGCCGGCTGGAACATGCAGTGGGCCGATGAGGCGTACTCGGCGGCGGTCGTCAGCGATGCGAGCGGCAGCGCCACGTTCCGCTTCGACGAGTACGCCCGGATCGCGGGCATCGAGTCGCAGCTCGGGCAGGCCCCGCAGGCCTGATCCGGGCGCTGCGAAGCACCCGGAGATGCGTTCGGCCTCGCGCGTCGCGGTGGCCCTCGCCGTCGCCGTCGCCGCGCTGCTGCTGTCCGCCGGCCCGGCCTGGGCGCATGTGACCACGGTCGCGTATGCCGACCTCACCGCGACCGGCCCGAGCGATGTCCGAGTCGAGTTCGACCTCCAGTACGAGCTGCTCAGCGCGTCCGCCGCCAAGGCGCAGGACGACCCCGCGCTCTTCGCCACTGCCATCGAGCACCCTCGGCCGGGCGCGGAGAACCAGGTGCTCGCCGACCACGCCGCCGCCATCCTCGCGTACACCACGAAACGATTCACCGTTGCGGTCGACGGCGGCTCGGTCTGTGCACCGCATCCTGACGGCCCCGCGGTGTTCCACACCAGGGACGCGACCGATTACGCCCGTTTCGGGATCCGCTATGCGTGCGCGGCCGGCCACGGCGGCGCGTTGGTCGTGCACAGCACGCTGTTCCCCGACGCCGAGGGCATGGTCAGGGACACCAAGACGATCGTGACGTACGCGATCGACGGCCGCAGCGGCAGCGCCGCCCTCGACGCCGCGCACCCGCAGTTCTCGACGGCGCAGCCCTGGACCGCGCGCTTCGCCGAGTTCTTCCTGCTCGGCGCCGAGCACCTGCTGACCGGGATCGACCACATCCTGTTCCTCATCGCGCTCATCATCAGCTCGCGCCGGCTGCGCGACGTGGTCCTCGCCGCGACCTGCTTCACCCTCGCGCACTCGATCACGTTGCTGCTCGCCGCGCTCGGGCTCGTGCACATCGGTGCGAATCTGGTCGAGCCCGCCATCGCGCTGTCGATCGCCGCCGTCGCGGGCTGGCATCTCTGGGAGGAGCGGCTCCGACGCGCGGCGCGACGACGAGGCGAGCCGACGCCGCCGCCGTCCCGCTCGGCCTCGCTCGTGCGACTCGGGATCGTGTTCGGTTTCGGCCTCGTGCACGGGCTCGGCTTCGCGACCGCGCTGAAGATCGACGAGCCGTGGTCCTGGACGCTGCTGTGGTCGCTGCTCGTGTTCAACCTGGGCATCGAGGCGGTGCAGCTGGCCGTCATCCTCGTGGTCTTCCCGCCGCTCCTGCTGCTGCGCCGCCGCATGCCCCGCACGGCGACCGTGCTGGGCATCGCCGTCACCGCCGTGGTGCTCCTGTTCGGCCTGCTCTGGTTCGCGATGCGGGTCCTCGGCCTGCCGGGAACCCCCTGAGCCGCCGAGGGCGACGCCGTCAGCGGCCGAGCCGCTGACGCGCTGTGTTCCTCCCCGCACCGACGGGCCCGTGGGCCGTGGCTGCGGCGAGCCCGAAGAGCGGCATGTCGGCATAGATCGCCTCCATCTCCCCCGCCGGCACCTGGTAGGTCTCGTGCCAGACGCCGACACTGCCGGATCCGAGCAGCGTGCGCATGAAGTCGCGCCAGGGCTGCAGGTGCGGCGCGTCGCGATCCGCGGCGAAGCACTGCAGGTGCTCCGGGCTCTCCCAGTACGAGAGCAGGATCGTCGTGCGGCCCAGCCAGCTCTCGCAGCCGAGCATGCCTGTCTCCGGATGCTGCGCGAGATGGCGGAGCATCTTCGGCATCTGCCGCGCCACGCGCTGCACGCGGCCCAGCTGCCACCACTTGTTCGCACGCATCCCGATCACGAAGACCGTGATGTCACTGCGATCCACGACGGCCGTGTACCGGCCGGGAAAGACCTGCCGACCCATCATCGCTCCTTTCGAACGTTGTTATAGAACGTCGTTACAGAACGACGTTACGGTAGAGTCGCGTCCATGGCAAGACCCATCACCCACGATGCGAACCTGCGTTCCCGGCTCATCGAGGTCGCCTCGGCGATGATCGACCGCGACGGGCCTGAGCGCTTCTCCGTGCGCGAGGCGGCGCTCAGCGCAGAGACCTCGACCTCCGCCGTCTACACCCTGTTCGGCAGCAAGGCGGACCTGATCACCGCCGTGATCGCGGACTCGTTCGCGTCGTTCGCGCAGGCGCAGCACGAAGCAGAGGCCGGCGGCCTGCGAGCCCTCGGCGAGGCGTATCGGGCCTGGGCGCTGCAGCACCCCGATCGCTACCGGCTCATGTTCAGCGGCGCGATCGCCGGGGCCGCCCACGGCGCGACGGACGGCGGCAGCGGTCCGGACCCGGATCCGGAGCTGGACGCCCTCCTTCCCCTCGCACGCACGCTCACGGGGGTCGGCCGTGTCGATGAGGGGGTCGATCTGCGCAGCACTCTCGCGGTATGGGCGCAGGTGCACGGTGCGGTCAGTCTCGAACTGGCCGGCGTCGCACCGCCGTGGATCGACGCCGACGCCGTCTACGCGTCCGTGCTCGACACGATCGCCGCGGTGCACCCGGGGCGCTGACGCACTCGCGCCGAGCCGGCCGGGCCGGGCCGCCCGAAACCGGCTGAGCAGAGCCGGGCATCCGCCCCACCCCTGCCCATCCGACCAGGGCAGCGGGCCCCGGACCCGATTCCGTGACAGTCTGGACGCATGAGGAATCTGATCGTGCGGTTCGCATCGCTCTACGTCTTCAACGTGGTCGTGCTGCTCGTCATCGGGTGGCTGACACCCGCCAGAGTCGGCCTGCATGCGCTCTGGGCATCGGTGATCCTGACCCTGGCGGCACTCTTCCTCAAGCCGCTGCTGCAGAGGGTCGCGTCGTCGATGTCCGCCGGCGGCACCAAGGTCGTGCAGTACCTGGCCGTATTCGTGGTCGAGTTCGTCATCTGGCTGCTCACCGTCTGGCTCAGCGGCGTGCGCGCAGGCAACGTCTGGGGCTGGATCCTGCCGCCGCTGATCCTTCTGGTCGGCTGGGTGGTCTACGACCAGGTCGACGATGCACTGACACGCAAGACCGGCGAGCTGTATGACGCCGCCGGGGCGAAGATCGCCGGATCCCGCTCCGCATCCGCGTCCGAGACGGCTTCGGCTCCCTCCGCCGCGTCCTCCCAGGCGACCGCGGCGGCACGCGAGGAGCTCCAGGACGGCCTCACGCCCGAGCAGCGCCGCATGCTCGACGAGCTCGGCTGAGCCCGCGACCCGCAGACGGAACGGGCGGATCCGACCTGTCGTCGGATCCGCCCGTTCGTCGTCGGTGCGCGTGCGCCGGGGCGCTCAGCCCGCGGCGCGCTCCGCCGCCTCGACCACGTTCGTCATGAGCAGGGCGACCGTCATCGGGCCGACCCCGCCGGGGTTCGGCGAGATCCAGCCGGCCACCTCGGCGACCGCGGGCTCCACGTCTCCGTAGACCTTGTTCTTGCCGGTCTCCGGATCCGTCTCGCGCGTCACGCCCACGTCGAGCACCGCGGCGCCCGGCTTGACGTCTTCCGCCCGGATGAGGTGCTTGACTCCGGCGCCCGCGACGATCACGTCCGCCTCGCGCAGGTACGGCGACATGTCCGGCGTGCCCGTGTGCACCTGGGTGACGGTGGCGTTGATGTCGCGACGCGTGAGCAGCAGCCCCATCGGACGCCCGATCGTGACGCCACGGCCGACGACCACCACATGCTTGCCCTTGAGGTCGTAGTCGTTGCGCAGCAGCAGCTCGATCACGCCGCGCGGCGTGCACGGCAGTGGCGTGCGGATGGGCGCGTTCACGTTGAGCACGAGCCGGCCGAGGTTCGTCGGGTGCAGCCCGTCGGCGTCCTTGGCCGGGTCGATCCGCTCCAGGATCGCGTCGGTGTCGAGGTGCTTCGGCAGGGGCAGCTGCACGATGTAGCCGTGGCAGGACGGATCCGCGTTGAGCTCATCGATGACGGCCTCGACCTCGGCCTGCGTGGCGTCGGCGGGCAGCTCGCGCTGGATCGAGTTCATCCCGATCGCCTCGGACTGCTTGTGCTTCATCCCCACGTACAGCTGCGAGGCCGGGTCGGCCCCGACCAGCACCGTGCCGATGCCGGGAACGATGCCGCGCTCCGCGAGCGCGGCGACCCGCTCGGCCAGCTCCGCCTTGATCTCGGCCGAGGCCGCCTTGCCGTCGAGGATCCGAGCCGTCACTGCACGAGGTCCGGGTAGAGCGGGAAGGCGCCGGCGAGCGCGTCCACGCGGGCGCGCAGCGACTCGACGTCGGCGCCCGGCTGCAGCGCGAGCGCGATCACGTCGGCGACCTCGGTGAACTCGGCGTCGCCGAAGCCGCGGGTCGCGAGCGCGGGCGTGCCGATGCGCAGGCCCGAGGTGACCATCGGCGGACGCGGGTCGTTCGGGACGGCGTTGCGGTTCACCGTGATGTGGATGTCGTGCAGCAGATCCTCGGCCTGCTTGCCGTCGATCTCGGCGTCGCGCAGGTCGACCAGCACGAGGTGCACGTCGGTTCCGCCGGAGCGGACAGCGATGCCCGCGTCCTTCACATCCTGCTGCGAGAGGCGGTCGGCGATGATCGCCGCGCCCCGCAGCACGCGCTCCTGGCGCTCCTTGAACTCCGGGGTGCCGGCGATCTTGAACGCGGTCGCCTTCGCGGCGATCACGTGCATGAGCGGGCCGCCCTGCTGGCCCGGGAAGACAGCGGAGTTGATCTTCTTGGCGATGTCGGCGTCGTTCGTGAGGATGAAGCCCGAGCGGGGGCCGCCGATGGTCTTGTGCACCGTCGAGGAGACGACGTGCGCGTGCGGCACCGGGTTCGGGTGCAGGCCCGCAGCGACGAGTCCGGCGAAGTGCGCCATGTCCACCCAGAGCAGCGCGCCCACCTCGTCGGCGATCTCGCGGAATGCGGCGAAGTCGAGGGTGCGCGGGTAGGCCGACCAGCCCGCGATGATGACCTTGGGCTTGTGCTCGATGGCGAGACGGCGCACCTCGTCCATGTCGATGGTCGAGGTCTCGGGGTTCACGCCGTAGGCGACGATGTCGTAGAGACGCCCGGAGAAGTTGATCTTCATGCCGTGCGTGAGGTGGCCGCCCTGGTCCAGGGACAGGCCGAGCAGGGTGTCGCCGGGGCGGGCGATCGCGTGCAGCACGGCGGCGTTCGCGGTCGCACCGGAGTGCGGCTGGACGTTGGCGAACTCGGCGCCGAACAGCTCCTTCGCACGGGCGATCGCGAGCTCCTCGGCGACGTCGACCTCCTCGCAGCCGCCGTAGTAGCGGCGGCCCGGGTAGCCCTCGGCGTACTTGTTGGTGAGGACGGATCCCTGCGACTGCAGGACGGAGACGGGGACGAAGTTCTCCGAGGCGATCATCTCGAGGAAGGTCTGCTGACGCTTCAGCTCACGGTCGAGGACCTGGGCGATCTCGGGGTCCACCTCGGAAAGAGGCGCATTGAAGAAACGGTCGGTCATGGCATGCTCCTTTGACGGTTGCGAAGAGAGGGGTGCTCATCGGCCCAGGCGCGCGGTCGAATCCATGACGGTCGCTCCCCGGTGGTGACCCACCCAGACGCCAGTCGCGACATCGACGAGCCTACCGGATCGGGATGGGGATCCGGAGGGCGATGACGACGCCCGTCCGTGCGGCACGCCGTGCGCACGGTAAGTTTTGTTCATGGTCCTGCATGATGCACCGTCGCTCATCCCGTTCCCCTCCTCCGTGCGACTCGGCGAAGGATCCGTCCCGCTCGGATCCGTGCGCCTCGACGGCGACCCCGAAGCGGTCGCGCTTCTGCGTGCCGAACTCGGCGCGCTCCTCGGCGCCGATGCGGTGGACGACAGCGGCGGCATGCGGATCACGCTCGGGATCGACCCCGCCCAAGGCTCCGCGGAGGGTTACACGCTCGATGCCGGCGCCGACGGGATCCGCGTCACGGGGCACGACGCCGCCGGTCTCTTCTACGGCACCCGCACCCTCCTGCAGCTGCTGCGCCGCGAAGAGCGCGCCGGCTGGTCCGTGCCGGAGATCCGCATCGAGGACGCTCCGCGCTTCCGTTACCGCGGCGTCATGCTCGACGTCGCGCGCCACTTCTTCTCGGTCGCCGATGTCGAGCGCTGGATCGACCGCGCGGCCTCGCTCAAGTACAACCACCTCCACCTGCACCTCACCGACGACCAGGGCTGGCGCATCGAGATCGAGTCCTGGCCGCTGCTCGCCGAGCGCGGCGGAGCCCGCGAGGTCGGCGGAGGCGCCGGCGGGTTCTACACCCAGCACCAGTACCGCGAGATCGTCGCCTACGCCGCGGCGCGCCACATGATCGTGGTGCCGGAGATCGACCTGCCGGGGCACACCCATGCGGTCGGGGTCGCCTATCCGGAGCTGGTAGCGCTGCCCTCCCTCAGCGACAAGACGATCACCGAATCGACCGCGCTGAACCAGTCCCTCCCGGTGCACGGCGAGCCGTACACCGGCTGGGCCGTCGGGCATTCCTCGGTGCAGATCCACGACGAGAGCACGTATGCCTTCATCACCGACGTGCTCACCGAAGTCGCCGCCCTCACGCCCGGACCGTACCTGCACATCGGCGGCGATGAGTGCCTCGGAACCTCATCCGAGGACTTCGCGCTGTTCTTCGAGCGGGTCAGCCGGATCGCCGCGGCCACGGGCAAGACCCCCATCGCCTGGCACGAGGCCGGCGCCGTCGACGACCTCGCCGAGGGCATGCTCGGGCAGTACTGGGCGGGCGCCGTCCCCGAGGGCGCGCACGGAGAGCATGCCGCGCACTTCGCCCAGCGCGGTGGCGCCCTGATCCTGTCCCCCTCCGACCGGGCGTACCTCGACATGAAGCCGCACGCCGGCTTCCCGCTCGGCCTTGCCTGGGCCGGTGTGGTGCCGCTGCGCACCGCCTACGACTGGGAGCCGACCGCGGTCCTCGACGATGTGCCCGCCGATGCGATCCTCGGCGTCGAGGCGCCGCTGTGGACCGAGACCGTGTCGAGCCTCGCCGATGCCGACCGCCTCGCCTTCCCGCGCATCGCCGCGCAGGCGGAGATCGGATGGTCGGCGCAGAATGGACCGGAGCGATCCTGGCCCTCGTTCCGGGCCAGGCTCGCGCGGCTGATCCCCGTGTGGGAGTCTTCGGGCATCGCCGTCGACCGCACCGCGCTGGACGACGAGACCACTCCGGAGCCGGACGGCATCCCGCAGCCCGTCACCGCCGCATTCGCCCCGAGCTTCGAGGAGACCGCATGACCGCCCGCACCGAGAGTTCCGTACGGGGATCCCTCGTCATCCACTCCGCCCGTATCGTCTCCGGCGGATCGATCGTCGAGGACGGCTGGGTGCGGTTCGAGGACGGGTCCGTCGCAGCGCGCGGCACCGGATCCGACTGGGTGCCGGCGGACATCGTCGTGGACGCACGCGAGACGGCGGGCCACGGCGCGATCCTCACCCCCGGCTTCGTCGACATCCACGGGCACGGCGGCGCGAACGCGGCCTTCGACGACGGCGTGGACGCGATCCGCACCGCCCGCGCGATGCACCGCACGCATGGCACGACGCGCGCCGTCGTCTCGCTGATCACCGCGACCCTGGACGAGCTGGGCGCCCGTGTCGGCATGGTCGCCGACCTCATGCAGACCGACCACGATCTGCTCGGTTCGCATCTGGAGGGTCCGTTCCTCGACCCCGGGCACATGGGCGCCCACGATCCGGCGCTGCTGCGTGCTCCTGCCGCGGCCGACGTGCAGCGTCTGCTCGACGCCGGCCGCGGCACGGTCCGCCAGGTCACTCTGGCTCCCGAGCTCGAGGGCGGCCTGGAGGCGATCCGCCTCGTCGTCGCCGCGGGCGTCGCGGCCGCGGTCGGTCACACCGACGCCGACGACGACACGATGCGCGCCGCATTCGATGCCGGCGCGACGATCCTCACCCATGCGTTCAACGCCATGCGTCCGGTGCACCACCGCAATCCCGGGCCGGTGCTCACCGCCGCGCGCGACGAGCGCGTCACGCTGGAGGCGATCGCCGACAACATCCACCTGCACCCGCACGTCATCAAGCTCGTGTTCGACGAGGCGCCGGAACGGGTCGCACTGGTCACGGATGCGATGGCGGCAGCCGGATCCGCGGACGGCGACTACATGCTGGGCTCGCTGCACGTCACCGTGCTCGACGGCGTGGCGAGGGTGGACAGCGGCTCGATCGCCGGCTCCACGCTCACGCAGGACGTGGCGCTGCGCCGCGCCGTGGAGGCCGGCGTGCCGCTCGCCGACACCGTGCTCGCACTGACCCGCACGCCCGCGCGTGCCATCGGCGTCGCAGACGAGCTGGGCGAGCTCGAGCCCGGACTGCTCGCGGACGCGGTGCTGCTGACCGCCGGACTCGACGTGGCGACCGTGTGGACCGGCGCGCCGCTGCGGCGCTGACCGCGAGGCCGTCGATCAGGGCGGGGCCGCCGCTCCCCAGCGGCAGCCCCCTCCCGTGTTCCCCAGATCCTCTGTTACCCGATCAGAGGTCCCCGTGTCAGAGCGGGTCGGCCCGGAACTCCTCCCCCGAGGTGCCGGGCCGACCCCGCCGACGGATCCCCATCCGCCGGAGCCTGTGCTCGCCGCCCCCCGGTGGCCCACTCAGACTGTCTCTGACTGGAGAGATGGGGATAGCGCGGATCCATTACGCGACTTCGCAAGATTTCTTCAGAAAAGTTCTGACACGCTGTCTCACGCGCCTCGGCACCGAGTCCGACGCGCGAGGCCCCTGACGAGGACCGGCTATTTCGTTCGCACCCTGGCGTGTTCGCCCTTCAGGGTGAAGAATGGATATTCCGCGTGATGAGAACCTGGGGTCTGCGTCTCTTCTGATGAGAACGCTTCCGACCTGAGAACCGAGAGATGACCGACCACACCGTTTCACCGAACGATGCCGCGCCCGAATCGGCGCGCAGCGATGCCGACCTCGTGCTGCGCAGCCGCTCGGGCGATGCCGGCGCCTACGCCGAGCTGTGGCGTCGGCACTACGCATCGGGCATCTCGGTGGCACGGTCCATCACGAGCACGTTCGACGCGGACGACCTCGTGCAGGAGGCCTTCGCCCGGATCTATCAGGCCATCCAGAAGGGCGGAGGCCCCGTCGGGTCCTTCCGCGCCTATCTGTTCACCAGCATCCGCAACACCGCGGCCGGCTGGGGCCGCGCACGGCGCGAGGCTCCGATCGATGAGCTCGACACCGTCGCGGATCCCTCCTCGACCGAGCAGGCCGCGAACGACGCCCTCGACCACAGCCTCTCCGCCAAGGCCTTCCGCAGCCTCCCTTCGCGCTGGCAGGAGGTGCTCTGGTACTCCGAGATCGAGCAGATGAAGCCGGCCGAGATCGCGCCGCTGATCGGCATGACGGCCGGAGCGACCGCGCAGCTCGCCTTCCGGGCGCGTGAGGGTCTGCGCGAGGCATGGATCCAGGCCCATCTGAGCACCGCCGAGGCCGGTTCCGTCTGCGAGTGGACCATCGAGCGCCTCGGCGCCTATTCGCGCGGCAATCTCGGGGCACGCGACCGCGGCAAGCTGGAGAATCATCTCGGCGAGTGCGCACGCTGCCTGATCGTCGCCGCCGAGGCCAAGGAGGTCTCGCACCGCCTCGCGTTCGTGCTGCTGCCGCTGGTGCTCGGCATCGGCGGGTCCGGCGCCTACCTCGCGACGCTGCAGAGCGGATCCGCTCCGGTCGTCGCCCTTGCCGCGATGCCCTCGAGCGTCGTGCAGGGCGCCGTCCTCGCCGGGTCTGCCGGTGTCGGCGCGGCCGCGCACGGCGCAGGGGCCGCGGCAGGCGGGGCCTCGGCGGCCTCGGGCGGCGGATCCGGCTCGTCCGGCGGCGCCGTCGCGGGCTTCGGCGTGCTGGTCGGCGCGGGCTCGGCGGCCCTGGTGATCGCCGGCGCGATCGTCGCTGCGGCCGTGGTACCCGGGCTCACCGCGCACCCCGCCTCCACCTCGGCGCCGTCCGCCTCCGATCAGGGCCAATCGGGCATCGTCGCGCAGGTGTCCCCGCCGTCCAGCGCACCTGTCACGCCGCCCGCCCCGGTAGACCCGGCTCCGGATCCGGCGCCGCGACCGGAGAAGCCGAAGACCGTCGTGAACGTCCCGGTCGAGGTTCCTCCGACCGAGCCCGCCAGCGACGTCGCCCCCGTCGTTCCCCCCGTGGAACCCACTCCGCCGAGCGATGGCACGGACCCCGGGACCGATCCGGGCACAGGACCTGGAACCGGCCCCGGAACGGACCCGGGCACCGACCCCGGAACGGATCCCGGTACCGATCCGGGCACCGACCCCGGAACGGATCCCGGTACCGATCCGGGCACCGACCCCGGAACGGATCCCGGCCCCTCGACTCCGCCGGCCTCCAAGCCCGTGCTCGGCGACGCCACCGTTGCCTGCGAGTTCCAGTTGGTGTACTTGAAGGACATTTCGGTCACGGTTCCCGTCCAGGGTGTCCCCGGCGCGACCGTACAGGCGACGTTCGACAACGCCGAGTCGCCGATCGACTCCACCGTCCTCGACGTCAATGGCGATGGCGTCGTCGTGCTGCACCCGACTTTCAGCCAGGTCGTGAGCGGCAAGACCGTCACCTTCGCGTACGTCCTCGGTGCTCAAGTCGGCGGATCCACCTCGTTCGAGTTCGACCGGTACAACTTGGAAGGCTGGGCGCAGTGCCTTCTCGGCGCCAAGGACGCGACCGCCCCAGCGGGGAGCCTGACGTCCGGCGTCGAGACACCGACAGCGACGCCGGGGGATGCCCTGCCGGTGACCGCACCGGCTTCGGAGCCGTCCGATCTCGCGACCGCGCCGACTGAGCCAGCGACCGCCGTGACGGCGGACTCGATCAGTCCGGCACTGACAGAGCCAGCAGCCCCCGAGCCAGGGCCTTCTCCGACAACACTGGCCACGACGTCGCCGACGTCACCGACCCCGGCCGAGCCGGTCGTCCCCGCCGCGGTCGTCCCTACGCCCGGCGCGTAGACTTGTCGGCATGTCCGCCGACACCCCCACCCAGACCTCCGGAACGGCCACCCCGCTTCCCCTGCAGCAGGGTGTACTCCCCCGCGCGACCGCGCTCGACGTCGTGCGCGTGATCGTCCTGGTCGCCGCGCTCGCGTCGCTCGTGCTGTGGGGCCTCGCCGCGTGGACCCTGCCGTGGAACCTCGTCGCCGCGATCGGCGCGCCGGTGATCACGCTGCTGCTGTGGGCGCTGTTCCTCTCGCCGCGCCCGGTGCTGGTCGTGCACCCGTTCGTGCGCGCCGCCGTCGAACTCCTCCTCTACGCCGCTGTGACCGTCGCCTGGTGGACGATGGGACAGGCCTGGATCGGACTCGGCTTCGCCGTCGTCGCGGTCGCCACGGGACTCATGGCCGGCCGCCGCGCCCTGTCCTGAGGCCGCCGGTGCCCGTCACCGTCCTGGACCGGCTCCGCATCGCGCTGGGCGACCGCGTCGACACGACGGATGCCGCGCTCGACGCCGCCCGCGCCGATCGATCCGGGCATGCCTCGCCGTCCGTTCCTCTCGCCGTGGTGCACGCCGAATCGACGTCCGACGTGCAGGCGACGCTTCGCATCGCGCAGGAGACCCGCACGCCTGTCGTGGTGCGCGGGGCGGGCACCGGGCTCGCAGGCGCCGCGATCGCCGGCGCCGGCGAGATCGTGCTGTCCACTCTGCGCATGCGCCGTGTGCTCGAGATCCGCCCCGACGATCTCCTCGCCGTGGTGGAACCCGGGATCCTCAACGCCGAGCTCGATGCGCTCCTCGCCGAACACGGCCTGTGGTGGCCGCCCGACCCCGCCAGCCGCGACATCTCCACGATCGGCGGCAACATCGCCACAGGCGCGGGCGGGCTGCTGTGCGCGAAGTACGGCGTCGTGCGCGATGCCGTGCTGGCGCTCGACCTCGTGCTCGCCGACGGTCGCCTGCTGCACCTCGGACACCGCAGCGTGAAGGGCGTGACGGGCCTCGACCTCACGTCGCTCGTGATCGGGTCCGAGGGCCGGCTCGGCGTGATCGTCGGCGCCACCCTGAAGCTGCGCCGCGTCGTGCCCGGCACCCCGTGCACGATCGTCGCGACCTTCCCCGCCGTCCGCGACGCGGCCCGCGGATCCGCGGCCGTCACCGCCTCGGGCGCCGAGCCCGCGATCATGGAGCTCATGGACGCGCGCTCCCTCGCCGCCGTGCACGCGCTGCTCGGGCTGGAGCCGCCGCTCGAGGGCGTGGCGCAACTGACGATCCAGACCGACGGACGCTCGGCCGCGGTCGAGGCGGAGCAGATCGCCGCGGTGCTGCGCGGGGCCGGCGGCACCGTGACGGTGACCGACGACCCCGTCGAGGGCGAGGAGCTGCTGCGGGTCCGTCGATCGATGCACGCCGCCATGGCGGCCCTGGGCACCACCCTCATCGAAGACGTCTCCGTGCCGCGCAGCGCGCTGCCGGCGATGTTCGACGAGATCGCGCGCATCGAGCAGGAGTACGGGATCGAGATCCCCACGGTCGCGCACGCCGGCGACGGCAACCTGCATCCGAACTTCATCGTGCAGAGCCCGGAGATCCCTGAGCGGATCTGGCAGGCCGCCGACGACCTGTTCCGTGCTGCCATGCGCCTGGGCGGCACGCTCACCGGCGAACACGGCATCGGAATACTGAAGAGCCGCTGGCTCGCCGAGGAGCTCGGAGAGGACCAGTGGGAGCTGCAGCGCGAGATCGTGCGGGCGTTCGATCCGACAGGAATACTCGCCCCTGGCAGGGTCTACGCGCCCCGCACCACCGAGCCCGACACCGCAGCGCCGAACGACGCGGTGCAGCATGACATGGAGGATCCCCATGCCTGACATCCACGTCTCGGCCGCGATCATCACCGACGCCGCGGGGCGCGTGCTGGTCGTGCGCAAGCAGGGCACCGAGCGGTTCATGCAGCCGGGCGGCAAGCCCGAGGCCGGCGAGACTGCCGCGCAGACCCTCGCACGCGAGCTGCACGAGGAACTGGGGCTGCGCATCGACGAGGACGCGCTGCGCCCGCTCGGCGTGTTCGTCTCCGCGGCTGCGAACGAGCCCGGTCATCGCGTGGTCGCGACCGCATTCGCCACGACCGCCGAGCCCGGCGACGTGCAGGTGCAGGCCGAGCTCGCCGAGTTGCGGTGGATCACCCCGGCCGATGCGGAGTCGCTGCCGCTCGCCCCGCTCAGCGAGGAGCACCTGCTCCCCCTGGCATGGCCGGATCTCGCCCGCTGAACTCGCGCCCGCCGGTCAGATGCCCTGCCAGGCCGGCTTGTTCGCGAAGGTGTAGCGGTAGTAGTCCGCGAGCGTGAGCTTCGACGCCGCGGCCTCGTCCACGACCACCGTGGCGTGCGGGTGCAGCTGGATCGCCGTGGCCGGCACCAAGGCCGACAGCGGCCCTTCGACGGCGTCGGCGATGGCCTGCGCCTTGCCCTCGCCATAAGCGAGCAGCACGAGGTGGCGCGCCTCCAGGATCGTGCCGAGCCCCTGGGTGATGCAGTGCATCGGGACGTCGTCCGGGGAGTCGAAGAAGCGCGCGTTGTCCTCCCGGGTCTGCTCGGTGAGGGTCTTCACCCTGGTGCGCGACGCGAACGAGCTGCCGGGCTCGTTGAACCCGATGTGGCCGTCGGTGCCGATGCCGAGCAGCTGCAGGTCGACCCCGCCCGCCGCCCGGATCTTGGCGTCGTACTCGGCCCCGGCGTGCTCGATGCCGTCCTCGGATCCGTCCGGCACGTGCACGAGCGCCGGCGTCAGGCCGAGCGGCTGAACGACCTCGCGCGTGATCACGGAACGGTAGCTCTCCGGGTGCGAGGGGTCGATGCCCACATACTCGTCCAGCGCGAAGCCGCGAACGCGCGACACGTCGAGGCCGGCGAGTCGCGTGCGCAGTGCCGAGTAGACCGGCAGTGGGGTGGATCCGGTCGCGAGTCCGAGCACCGCATCGGAGCGGCGCGCGATGAGTCGGGCGATCTCGGCGGCGACCAGTTCGCCGGCGGCGGTGGAGTTCTCGACGATGACGACTTCGGCCATGGGGTGCTCCCTCTAGGTGTCGGTGGCGTGGATTCGGATGTGCGGGTTCGAGGCGGTGCGGTGATCAGACGAGTTCGGCGGGCAGGCGGGCGGCCCCGACGAGCGCGGCCCCGAGCGCTGCCGCAGGGGATCCGAGCGGCAGCAGTTCGACTCTCCGGTCCAACCGCAGCGAGCCGATGAACGGCGATTCCGCACCCTCCTGGCGCAGCCGGCGCACGAGGTCGTCCAGCAGGCGGTCGCCGAGGGCGGTGACCCCGCCGCCGATCACGACGGTCTCGACGTCGGCGCTGAGCACGAGGCTGCGGACCGCGGAGGCCGCGCCGAACGCGATGCCCTCGCGCAGCTCCAGGGCGAACGCGTCGCCGTCCTCCGCAAGGTCGAAGATGTCGCGGAGCGGAAGATCGCCGCCGCGCGCCCAGGCCTTGGTCACGGCGCCTCCGCCGCAGAAGGTCTCGATGCAGCCGCGCTGCCCGCAGCCGCACACCCGCCCGCGGGGATCCACGGAGAGATGCCCGACCTCCCCGGCCGTACCGTGCGCGCCGCGCCAGAGAGCCCCGTCGATGACGATCCCCGCGGCGACCCCGGTGCCCAGGTTCAGGTAGGCCATCGAGTGGGCGTCGCCGCGCAGTGACCCGGCGCCGAGGGCCGCCGCCTTCACGTCGTTCTCCACGGAGACGGGGACGGGCAGGCGGATGCGCACGGCCTCGGCGAGATTCAGGTCGGTCACGCCGAGGTTCACCGCGTGCAGCACGCGGCCCGCATCGGCATCGATGAGACCGGGGATGCCGATGCCGACCGATGCCACGTCCGAAACCGGGAAGCCGCCCTCGCCGGCGAGCGCGTCGACGGCGTCGTGCACGGCGGTGACGACGGCGTGATCGCCCCATCCCGTGGGGATGCGGGTGCGCGCGAGGATCGCGCCGTCGGCGGCGAGAGCGAGCGCGTCGATCTTGGTTCCGCCGACGTCGAGGCCGACGCGGATCGCGCTCACGAGACGCCCAGCTGGCCCGACAGGACCATGACGGCGGCTCCGCGCAGCACGATGTCGTCCTGCGCGGTGAGCCGGATCGCGACGTCGTCGAAGACGCCCTCCAGCGTGCGCTCGGTCAGCGTGCGCGTGGCTGCGTCGATGAGCGTGCCGGCGAGCAGATCCGCAGGTCCCGACAGCACGATCTCGGAGAGGTCGAGCGCGGCGACGATGGGCGCGATGGCGACGCCGAGCCGTGTTCCGGCCTCACGCAGCACCTGCTCCTCGGCTGCAGGGTCCTCGGCGATGCGCGCGCGCAGTTGGGATGCGCTCAGCCAGGCCTCCAGGCATCCCTCCTTGCCGCACGCGCAGCGCGGCCCGCCGTCGGTGCCGACGACGACGTGGCCGATCTCGCCCGCCGCGTAGCGGCTGCCCACGAGGGGCTGGCTGTCCGAGATCAGGCCTGCCCCGACGCCGCGGCCGATCTTGATCAGCAGCATGTCCGGACGAGCCTGGCCGAAGGTGTACTCGGCGAGCACCGCGGCGTTCGCGTCGTTGCGCACCAGCACCGGCAGGTCCAGGGCCGCGCTGAGCAGCCGCTCGAGCGGGAAATCGCTCCAGTCCAGATTGGGCGAGTTCAGCACGACCCCATCGGGCCGGACGATTCCCGGAGCACCGACGCCGATGCCGAGCACCGGCACGGTGGACAGCTCGACCAACTCCGCAGCGAGGGAGCGGACCGCCTCGTACGCGGCCGCGCCGCCGTTCGGGCGGGGCACCTCGCGTCGCTCGAGCACCACGCCGTCCAGGCTCATCAGCGCACCCTCGAAGGCGCCCGGACCGGAGAGGTCGAGGCCGACGATGCGATGACCGTCGCGATCGATGTCGATGAGGATGGGCGGCTTACCCGGGCCGGTGGTCTCGCGGATGCCCTTCTCCACGACGATGCCGTCGTGGATGAACTCGCCGACCAGGTCGGAGATCGTCACGCGGGTGAGGCCGGTCTCCCGGGAGAGGTCGGCGCGGCTCATGGCGCCGGAGTGATACAGCGTCTGCAGCACCAGGGCGCGATTGTGTCCGCGCGCGTGCTCGGGGAGCACCTTGGTGCTCGTGCGCAGCTTGCGCGCGGACCCGAAGCGATGCGGGCTGGACCCGCTCTCCGCGTTCATCGGGCGACGCTGCTCATCCGTGGGGCCATGTTTGTTAGTACACCTTACGAACGGGTGAAAATCAAGCCCGGTCGCGCGCGTCGCGAACCGGGTCTCCTCGAACGTTACCGGATCCTGGCTCGTTCACCCCAAGTTTTCCCGCGCGCGGCGCTGTACGACGAGGCCCCGGGGCCGCTGATCCCGCGCACCTCCGTCCGTCCATGTGCTTCCGTTGCCGTTTTGTGATATGGCATCCCGTATCCTTGAAAGACTGACAACGCTGAAGGGCAAGGGGGGTGTGCACGTGACGGATCTGGTGACGGCAGCGGGGGCTCCGACCGAGGAGAACACGATCGTCGACGGCACGGATGCGACCGCAGAGGCCGCCGCCGGAGACGGCGCGGGCGATCGCCCTGTGGAGTGGGCGCCCGCCGATGAGCCTCCGCGCAAGAAGCGCCACGTCGGCCGCTGGGTCGGCATCGGCCTCGGCGTGCTCGTCCTGGGCCTGGGCGCCGCGTCGACGATCCTCATCGCCCCCGGCACCGCGATCGCCGGTGTGCAGGTCGGCGGAATGACGCCCGGCGCCGCGGCAGAGGCCGTCAGCAACCACATCGGCGCCATGCAGGTGACACTGACCGGCGAGGGCGACGGCAAGCACGTCAGCGGATCCGACCTGGGCGCGCATGTCGACGCGACCAAGCTCGCCGACAAGGCCTTCGCCGAGCGCCCGATGTGGAACATCACGAGCTGGATGTCCGCCCCGATCCCCGGCACCATCACCCTCGACGAGCGCGCCGCCGAACACGCGCTGCGCGCGCAGGTCCCCACGGTCTATCGGGACGCCACCGATGCCACGGTCGCCTTCCACGGCACCGGCTACGCGGCGACTCCCGCGAAGGACGGTTCCGGCATCGACCTCAAGGCCCTCACGGCGGCGATCTCGTCAGCCGCCGAGAAGGGGCGCAGCTCGCTCACGTTCGAGGCGAACGCGGCGCCGGTCGCCCCCGCCATCAGCGATAAGACCGCCGCCGCCACGGTCACCGAGCTCAACACCCTGCTCTCCACGATCGGCTTCTACGTCGGCACGGAGCGCACGGTCCCCGTGGACCCGGCCACAGCCGCCAGCTGGCTCACCCTCACGCCCGACGACGGCAAGCTCGCGATCACCGCGGATCGTACCGCCATCCAGAAGAGCATCGACACGCTCGCGGCGACGGTCAACCGCGCGCCTGTCAACGCCACCACGGTCGTGAACTCCTCGGGCGAGGTGCTCGCCGACATCACCCCCGGTGTGACCGGCCGCCAGCTCGGTGACATGTCGGGGGCGGCGGCGACGTTCGCCGCGCAGATCGCGAAGGGCAACGGCACCCTCACTCTCCCGGTCACAGACACGCCCTTCAGCTCCACGACGCTGCTGCGCAAGATCGACGTCAACCTCAGCACCGAGACCGTGACGGTCACCGAGAACGGCAACGTGGTCGACTCCTGGTTGGTCTCCTCGGGCCGCGAGGGCTTCGCGACGCACACCGGGTCGTTCGCGGTGAACTGGAAGCTCGAGACCCAGAACATGGGCAACACCGACCTCACCAAGGCGCCGTACTACTACCAGCCCGACGTCAAGTGGATCATGTACTTCAACGGTGACGAGGCCCTGCACGGCGTGTACTGGCACGACAACTGGGGCAGCCCGATGAGCCACGGCTGCGTCGGCATGCCGGAGTGGCGCGCCGAGTGGCTGTTCGACTGGAGCCCGCAGGGCACCGAGGTCAACGTGCACTACTGATCCGGATCCGGATCTCTCGTCCGGACGGGGCTCGTCGCATCGCGCGGCGGGCCCCTTCTCGTGCCCGGCGCGACGCGATGCGACGGCTCGCCGGACGGAATGACGAAGGGGGCGGATGCCGCAGCATCCGCCCCCTTCGTCGTGCTGTCAGCTCAGGCCGTCGATGACCGCGTTCAGCGTCGCCGACGGACGCATGATCTTCGCCACGAGGGCGCCGTCGGGGCGGTAGTAGCCGCCGATCTCGGCAGGCTTGCCCTGCACCGCGGTGAGCTCGGAGACGATGCGCTCCTCATCCGCGGCGAGCGCGGCGGCGACCGGCGCGAACGCGGCCGCGAGCTCGGCGTCCTCGGTCTGCTTCGCCAGCTCCTGCGCCCAGTACAGGGCGAGGTAGAAGTGGCTGCCGCGGTTGTCGATCGTGCCGAGAGCGCGGCCCGGCGAACGGTCGTTCTCGAGGAACGTGCCCGTCGCGGCGTCGAGCGTCTTCGCCAGGATCGCGGCCTTGGCGTTGCCCGTGCGGTCGGCGAAGTGCTCGAACGACGCGGCGAGCGCGAAGAACTCACCCAGCGAGTCCCACCGCAGGTAGTTCTCCTCGACGAGCTGCTGCACGTGCTTCGGGGCGGATCCACCCGCACCGGTCTCGAACAGCCCGCCGCCGGCGAGCAGCGGGACGATGCTCAGCATCTTCGCGCTGGTGCCGACCTCGAGGATCGGGAACAGGTCGGTGAGGTAGTCGCGCAGCACGTTGCCCGTGACCGAGATGGTGTCCTCGCCCTTGCGCATCCGGGCGAGCGAATAGCGCGTCGCCTCCTCCGGGGTGAGGATCTCGATCGTCAGGCCGTCGGTGTCGTAGTCCTTGAGGTACTCGGTCACCTTGGCGATGAGCGCGGCGTCGTGCGAGCGCTCCGGGTTCAGCCAGAAGACGGCGGGCGCTCCGGTGGCGCGGGCTCGGCTGACGGCGAGCTTGACCCAGTCGCGCACGGGGACGTCCTTGGTCTGCGTGGCGCGCCAGATGTCGCCCGCGTGCACCTCGTGCTCCAGCACGACATCGCCCGCCGAGGTGAGGACCTGGACGCGCCCGTCGGCGGCGATCTCGAAGGTCTTGTCGTGGCTGCCGTACTCCTCGGCCGCCTGGGCCATGAGGCCGACGTTCGGCACGGTCCCGATCGTCGCCGGGTCCAGCGGGCCGTTCGCGATGACATCCTCGATCGTGGCCTGGTAGACGCCGGCGTACGACGAGTCCGGGATGACGGCGAGGGTGTCGTCCTCTCCGCCATCCTTGCCCCAGAGCTTGCCCCCGTTGCGGACGAGGGCGGGCATCGAGGCGTCGACGATCACGTCGCTCGGGACGTGCAGGTTGGTGATGCCCTTGTCCGAGTTGACGTAGCTCAGGCGCGGGCCGTTCTCCATCGCCGCCGCGAATGCCGCCGCGATCTCCTCGCCGCCCTCGATGCCGGCGAGTCCGGCGAGGATGGAACCGAGCCCGTCGTTGGCGGTCAGGCCCGCCGCGGCGAGCTTGTCGCCGTACTGGGCGAAGACGTCCGCGAAGTAGGCGCGCACGACGTGGCCGAAGATGATCGGATCCGAGACCTTCATCATCGTCGCCTTGAGGTGCACCGAGTAGAGCACGTCTTCCGCCTTCGCCTCGGCGAGGGTCTCGGCGAGGAAGGCGTCGAGGGCCGCGGCGTTCAGGAAGGTCGCATCGACGATCTCGCCCGGGAGGACCTTGAGGTTCTCCTTGAGGACGGTGACCTGCCCGTCGGCGGAGACGTGCTGGATGGTGAGCACGTCATCGCCCGGGGAGACCCAGCTGCGCTCGTTCGCCTTGAAGTCGTCGTGTCCGAGCGTCGCGACATGCGTCTTGGATCCGGCGGCGAAGGCCTTGTTGCGGTGCGGGTGCTTCTTCGCGTAGTTCTTCACCGCGAGCGGGGCGCGGCGGTCGCTGTTGCCCTCGCGCAGCACCGGGTTCACGGCGGAGCCCTTGATGCGGTCGTACCGGGCGCGGATGTCCTTCTCCTCGACCGTCGTCGCGTCGTCCGGGTAGTCCGGGACGTCGAAGCCCTGCTTCTGCAGCTCGGCGATCGCCGCCTTGAGCTGCGGGATGGAGGCCGAGATGTTCGGGAGCTTGATGATGTTCGCCTCGGGCGTCGTAGCGAGCCCGCCGAGTTCGGCGAGCGCGTCGCCCACGGCCTGGCCGGCGCTCAGGCGCTCCGGGAACGTCGCGAGGATCCGACCTGCGAGCGAGATGTCGCGGGTCTCGATGTCGACGCCCGCCTGGTGGGCGTAGGCCTGGACGATCGGCAGCAGTGAGGCGGTGGCCAGTGCCGGCGCCTCGTCCGTGTAGGTGTAGATGATGGCGTCGTCGGTCACCGGGGTCTCCGTTTCACGCAGGAAGGGTTTCAGACAGCGGCCTCGCGCGATGCGCGCGCGGGGTATCGCGCGGATTTGTCTCGATACCAAGATACCTGCCCTCGGTCGGTTCCCGAGCGAGGTTCGTCGGTTCCTGCACGCGCGTGCGCCCGGCCCCATCCGCACGCCCGGTGCCGCGCAGATGAACTTATCCCCACGTTTCGGCTCGGACCGTCACGAGGCCCATCCAGGGTTTAGCCTGTTGTCCATGACGGAACTGCGACTGGTCGAACTGTCCGCGGCGACGATCGTCGCCGTCAACAACCTCTCCCTCAAGCCCGGGCAGGAGCAGTACCTCGCGCCCGTCTCGTACGGGATCGCAGCGACCGTCATGAATCCGCAGACGAGCTGGCAGCGGGTCGTGCTGGACGGCGACGAGGTCGTCGGCTTCGTCAGCGCCAACTTCGATCCCGATGCCCCGGAGGAGCACTTCCGCTCCGTGCTGTGGCGCATCAACGTGGACGCCGACGACCAGGGGCGCGGCGTCGGCCGGTTCGCCGTGGAGAGCCTCATTGCCGAGGCCCGTGCACGCGGCTTCCAGCACCTGAACGTGATCTACGAGGCGGGCACGGGAGGCCCCGAGGCGTTCTTCGAACGCGTCGGTTTCACGCCGGTCGGCCAGACCGAATACGCCGAAGTCATCGCAGAGATCCGCTTCTGACCCCGGCGCGCCCGGTTCTGCACCCCGGCGCGCCCGCGACACGCGTACGCTGTGATCGGCGGCGGGGTTTCGAATCCCCTCCCCCATCGAAGCCCCGTCGTCTTCTCTCCCCGATGAGCAGGCGAACCGGACGTCGCCGCCCTGTGGACCGTTGCCTGTCATCGCCTGTCATCGTCGACTCCGCAGGGCATCCGCGACTCTGACGGACGGATCCGACCGACACATCCTGCGGAAGCGGGAACGCACTCCGAACGCATCGCTTCGCGCGCGCTCAGTCGTTCTGGTTGCGCGGCTTCGGTCCGCGCTCGCGTGCGTTCCACGCGGCGATCGCCGAGGCCGCCGCATCGGCCGCCCGATCCAGAGCCTCGGCCGACAGCGCGATCACGTGCTGGGCGGTGTCCTGCCATCCGGTCCCGCGCGATACGCGCTCGCGCTCCGGGTCCCTGCCCTCGGCACGGGCATGCGCGTCGCGCTCGGCGAGGTCGAACGCGCGCTCGAGGCGGGCCACCGCGTCGCGGTAGGCGCCGAACTCGGCCGGGGCGACGCGGCGGGCAGGATCCGGGCGCGCCTGCCGCGCCTCGTCCATCGCGAGCAGGAACGCGGCGGTGGACGGATCGCGGGCGTCGCCGATGGTGGGGTATGCGATGAGCTTCGCCGGATCCGTCTCGTAGGCCATCCAGCGCGCCACGACCGCGTCATGCGCCGCCATCGCGCGCGGCAGCGGACGACGCCGCGGATCCGCGTTCAGCGCCAGGTCCGCCCGCGCCGCCTCGGCCTGCGCTCGTCGCGCCCGCACCGAGGCCGCCGCGGCTCTGGCGCCCGTCTCGGCCTCGCGCAGGGCGCGCCGGGCATCGGCCACCTCGGCCGCGTGCGCGGATCCCGCCGCCCGCCCCGCGACGAGGCCCGCGAGCTCGGCCCGCGCGACCCGCACCCGGAGGCGCGCTTCCGTCGCGACCCGCTGCGCGGCCTGCAGGTCGAGGCGCGCGGCGTCGTAGCCCAGCCGGCGTCCCCTGGCGGCCCCGCGGCGTGCACCGAGCACGCTCACCGCCCCCGCCCCGGCGACGACCGGTGCGGTCCACCAGAACTCCGCGGCGAAGGCCCAGAACGGATCCACGCCTCGAGCCTACAGATCCGCGATACGCGCACATCGCCCACGGATCCGGCCGCCCCGAGCTCTCCGCTCGGGAACGCGGCGTTCGCAACTCCGCAGGGCATTTGCATTTCCACAGGTCAGATCCTCCGGATCCATCCTGCAGAGTTGCGGGCGTCCTGCAAAACGTGTGGCGGATCTCGTTCCGTCTGCAGAGTGGGAGCTCGTCCTCCACAACTGCGTGCGGACGCGATCTCCACCCCGGTTCCGCAGACCGGCTCTCCCGCACTGAAGCCGCATTGCAGGCTGTCGGCATGGACCTGCTCACCTGGCTCTCTCATCGTGATGGCATCGGGCACCGTGACGATGCCGCGGCCGCGGGATTCGCCCCTCCCCGCGTGCGAGCCGCCATCCGCGGGGCGGAGTGCAGCGCATCCGCGCCCGGTGGATCGCCATCCCCTCGGCTCCGGTGGATCTGGTGCGAGCGGCCGAGGCCGGAGGCGCGGTCACGTGCGTGTCCCTTGCACGACGACGGGGATGGTGGGTGCCGCCCGACACCGAGGAGATGCTGCATCTGCACCTTCCCGCACATGAATCGATCCGGGATGTCGGGTTGCGGGCCCACTGGACGAAGCCACTCGGCCCCCGCCGGCCTCGATCATTGGAAGCGTCCTTCGAAGACGCACTCGCCCACGCCGCGGCGTGCTTCGACCTCGACCACGCGACGGCCATCTGGGAGTCGGCGATCCGCAGGGAGGCCATGACGCTGGAATCGCTGAGACAGGTGGGCTGGCGCAGCTCAGCCGCGCGTCGCGTCCTCGAGCACGTTCGCGGGGACACAGGGTCTTCGCTCGAGACGATCTTCCACGTGCGGCTGAGCGGTTGGGGCGTACGCCTGCGCTTCCAAGTACACCTCGCCGGCCACGATGTGGACTTCGTCATCGGGACGCACCTCGTGGTCCAGGTCGATGGCTGGGCGTACCACTCGTCATCGGCGGACCGCACACGCGACATCGCGCACGACGCCGAGCTGCGCCTGCGCGGCTACACCGTGCTCCGCTTCTCCTACGCGCAGATCTTGTACGACTGGCACAACGTCGAGCGGATCCTCGTTGCAGCGATCACCCGCGGCGCGCATCTCGCCCCGTTCCACGCGTGAATCGAATTGCTCCGACCATGCACTCCGATCAGCAGACAACGAAGAAGGACGACTGCGTCTCTGCAGGAGAATCCATCCGGATCCGTCCTGCAGAGACGCAGACGTCCTGCAGAGTCGCGGCGCTCGAGCGACTACACCAGCGTCTGCTGCCACGCGGCATGCAGCTGCGCGAACTTGCCCGTGCCGGCGATGAGGACGTCGGGAGCGTCGTCCTCGATGATGCGGCCGTGCTCCATGACCAGCACTCGATCGGCGATCGCGACCGTCGACAGGCGGTGCGCGATGATGATCGCGGTGCGGTCGGCGAGCAGCGTCTGCAGCGCGTCCTGGATCAGCCGCTCCGACGGGATGTCCAGCGAAGCGGTCGCCTCATCGAGGATCAGCACGGCGGGGTCTGCGAGGAAGGCCCGCGCGAACGAGATCAGCTGACGCTGCCCGGCCGAGACGCGTCCGCCGCGCTTGTTCACGTCGGTCTCGTACCCGTCCGGAAGCGAGTCGATGAACGCATCGGCGCCCACGGCCCGCGCGGCGGCCCGGATCTCCTCCATCGTCGCGTCGGGCTTGCCGAGCGCGATGTTGTCGGCGACCGTGCCGCTGAACAGGTAGGCCTCCTGCGTCACCATGACGATCGCGCGGCGCAGGTCCTTCGGATGCAGATCGCGCAGATCCACACCGTCGAGGGTCACCGCGCCGGCGGTCGGGTCGTAGAAGCGCGACACGAGCTTCGCCAGGGTCGACTTTCCCGCACCGGTCGTGCCGACCAGCGCGATCGTCTGCCCGGCCGGGATGTCCAGGGAGAAGTCGGGAAGGATCACCCGGTCCTGGGCGTACCCGAACTCGACATCATCGAAGCGCACATGCCCCTTCGACTCCCAGAGGTCGACCGCCTTGAGCGGATCCGGAACCGTGGGCACCTCGTCGAGCACTCCCGACACCTTCTCCAGCGCCGCCGTGGCGGACTGGAAGGAGTTCAGGAACATCGCGATCTCCTGCATGGGCGCGAAGAAGTTGCGCACGTACAGCACCGCGGCCAGCAGGATGCCGACCTGGATCTCGCCGGTCGCCATCCGGACGCCGCCCCACACCACGACCACGCCGAGGGTGAGCGCCGCGACCGCCATGAGTCCCGGCTCGAACGTGCCGAACAGCAGCATCGAGCGGCGGTTCACATCGCGGTAGTCACCGGCGACCTCCTGGAAGGACACGTCGTTGCGGGGCTCCTTGCGGAACGCCTTCACGGCGCGGATGCCGGTCATGGTCTCGACGAACTGCACGATGACCTTCGCGCTGATCACCCGCGACTCGCGGTACACCAGCTGCGAGCGCTGGTAGAACCAGCGCATCAGGTACACCAGCGGGATGCCGGCGAGCACCAGGACCACGCCGGACTCCCAGTCCACGAGCACGAGCGCGATGAACGTGAAGAGGCCGTAGAGCAGCCCCGACACGAGCTGGTTGAGGCCGCCGTCGAGCAGTTCCCGGATGGAGTCCAGGTCGCTCGTCTGGCGCGAGATGATCCGGCCCGACGTGTAGCTCTCGTGGAACTCGAGGCTCAGCCGCTGCGTGTGCAGGAACATGCGCTTGCGCAGATCCAGCAGCACCGCCTGCGTGATGCGGGCGGTGAGCACCGCGTACCAGCCGATCAGGGCGGATCCGAGCGCGCCGATCACGAGGAAGGCGATGCCGACCACGATGGTCGGCATCCAGTCCGCATGCTTCAGCACCGCCGGAAGCGCCGTGTTGAGCCCGTACGCGATCAGCGCGGGGCCCGCGACCTGCGCCGCCGTCGAGACCACCAGCACCAGCGCGGTGAGCGTGATCTGCACCTTGAGCGGCGCGATCAGGGATCCGAACAGCCGCAGGGAGCGGCGGCGGATCGCGCGGCTCTCCTCATGCGTGAGGTCGGAGCGGTCCTCGTCCTGGGTTCCGATGACGCTCATGCCTGCACCTCCTCGTTCTGGGCGTGGGTATCGGGGGCGATCTCGTCGAGCGCCTCGGCCGCGGACGCAGCCCCCGGGGCTGCTTCCCGGATCACGGGGATCGTCCCCGTGCGCGCAGCCTCCTCGGCCTCGAGGCTCGAGATCACGTGCCGGTAGTGCGCACTCGTTCGCAGCAGCTCCGAGTGCGCGCCCACGGCGGTGACCCTGCCGTTCTGCAGCAGCGCGACGCGATCGGCGAGGGCCACCGTGGAGGGGCGGTGCGCGACGATGAGGGCCGTCGTCTCGGCGAGCACGTGACGCAGCGCCTCCTCGACGAGCGCCTCGGTGTCGACGTCGAGCGCGGAGAGCGGATCGTCCAGCACGAGCACCTTGGGCTTGGCCGCGACGGCACGGGCGAGCGCGAGGCGCTGACGCTGTCCGCCGGACAGACTCAGCCCCTCCTCGCCGATCATCGTCTCCACGCCCTCGGGGAGCGTGTCGACGAATCCTGCCTGGGCGACGTCGAGCGCCTCCCGGAGCACCTGCTCGGCCTCGGGGCTGTGGATGTCGAGGTCCGCCCGGCCGAGCAGCACGTTCTCGCGCACGGTCGCCGAGAACAGCGTCGCGTCCTCGAACGCCATCGCGATGTGCGTGCGCAGCTCGGCCAGGGTGAGGTCGCGCACGTCCACGCCGTCGAGCGTCACGCGCCCGCCGGTCACGTCGTACAGGCGCGTCGGGAGGGTCGTGAGCGTCGTCTTGCCGGATCCGGTGATGCCGACCAGGGCCATGGTCTCACCGGGGCGCAGCACCAGGTCGATGCCGTCGAGCAGATCGCGCTCGTGCGGGCGGGCGTCCTGGTAGCGGAAGCGGGCCCCCTCGAACGCGAGTTCGCCCCGGGGCTCCGCGATGCTCACCGGGCTCTCCGGATCCGTGATGTTGTTCTGCTCGTCGTAGATCTCGAACACGCGATCGGTGGCCGTGCGTGCGTCGAGCATGAACGAGAACAGGAAGCCGATCGACTCGATCGGCCAGCGCAGGACGGTCGCCATCGCGAAGTAGGCGAACAGCTCCGGCGCGTTCAGGGCGCCCTGGGCGATCAGCCAGATGCCGGCCACGAGGTTGAGCGCGAACGCGATCTCGGGCATGAGCACGAGCCAGAACCAGATCCAGCCCACGGAGCGGGCCTTGCTCAGCTCGGTCTCGCGCAGCGACTCGGCCTGGCGCGCGAACTTGACGAGCGCGTGCTTGCCGCGTCCGAAAGCCTTGAGCACGCGGATGCCGTGCACGCTCTCCTCGACGCTGGTGGCGAGGTCGCCGGCCTGGTCCTGGCTGCGCCGCGTGAGCACGCCGTAGCGCTTCTCGAACAGGAAGCCCGAGATCCACAGCGGCACGGCGGTGATCAGGAAGATCGTGCCGAGCAGCCAGTGCCAGCGGAACAGCAGCGCCGCGCCGATCACGATGGTGAGCAGGTTGACGACGAGAAGCACCAGTCCGAACGCGAGCCAGCGGCGGATCAGGCCGATGTCCTGCATCATCCGGCTGAGCAGCTGGCCCGACTGCCAGCGGTCGTGGAATGCGACAGGCAGGCGCTGCAGATTCGAGTACAGCTGCGTGCGCATGCGGTACTCCACCTGGGTGGCGGGGTTCAGCACGAACTGGCGGCGCAGCCACACCATGAGCGCCTCGCCGAGGGCGAGCACCGTGACGGCGACCGCACCCCAGATGATGGCGCTGATCTCGCCGGTGGCGATGGGGCCCTCGAGCACGACCTGCAGCAGCAGCGGCACGCACAGCGCGATCACGGCGGCGGCCAGGGCGGAGGCCCCACCGCCGATGAGGCGCCAGGCGACGGGCTTCACGAAGGGCGCCAGGCGCGCGAGCGCGCGGGGCGTGGAGAGTGTGGAGGCGGATGAGGACGACGTGGATTCTTCAGACATGATTCTCAGCAGTTACGTGACAGGAGGGACGGCAGGGGACGAGAAGGAGCGGATGCGAGACATCCGTGCGATGAGCGGCTGGTGGGCCGGAGAGGTCGGAGCGCTTCAGCGGCTCTGAGCCGCGAGACGTCCGAGAAGACGCAGAGTTACCGCGGTGAGCGGGTGGATCCGAGTCAGTCCTCGGCCGGGGCGAGGGGCGAACCGGCGACAGCGCTGATCGACGATGCAGTGGTGATCGTGGGCATGGTGTCCTCCTCGGTTCGACGGCCGCCGGTCGGTTGACGCGACAGCCGTCCAGCCTATGTTTGTGAACCGCCTGAACGCAAGCGTTTTCCCGAAACCGATCTCACAGTCACCGTGGACCCATTCCGGGCCGTCGCCCTCGCACGGCTCTCCGGTACTGAGGGCAGCATCCCGAGTGCCGCATCCATTCCCGATCCGCCGGATCCGGCTGGCCCCCGTCGGCACGGCGAGGCCCGATCGGTGCGCCGGTACGCCGGACGACCGGGGAGCGATCGTCGGATCGGATCAACCGGGGCATCGGGTTTCGGTCGAGCGGACAGTCGGGCGGGCGGCGGGCCTCAGCAGGATGGGAGCACGATCCGATTCCGAAGGAGCCGCCATGCCGGAAACCGTCGAGACGATGGTCGCGGAGATCCTGCGCCTCGTCCGCTGCGAGTCGCCGTCCGACGACCTCGCCGCCGTCGCCCGCAGCGCCGACGCCGTGGCCGAACTGGGTACGACCCGCCTCGGTACGGCGCCGGAGCGCATCATGATCGACGGCCGTGCCCACCTGCGCTGGCGCTTCCCCGGCGAGCCGAGGATCCTCGTGCTCGGCCACCACGACACCGTCTGGCCCGTCGGCTCCCTGGACGAGTTTCCGGCCGAGGCCGACGAGGAGACGCTGGCGGGACCCGGATCCTTCGACATGAAGGCGGGGCTCGTGATCGCGTTCCACGCACTCGGCCGGCTGGGCGACCTGGCCGGGATCACCCTGCTGGTGACGGGGGACGAGGAACCGGGATCGGCGACGTCCCGGGCGCTCATCGAGGAGGAGGCGCGCACCTCGACCGCGGCCCTCGTGCTCGAGGCCGCCGGCCCCGGAGGTGCGCTCAAGATCGCGCGCAAAGGGGTCTCCCGCTACGAGGTCACCGTGCAGGGACGAGCCTCGCACGCCGGACTCGATCCCGAGCTCGGCGTGAACGCGACGCTTGAGCTCGCTCATCAGGTGCAGGCGGTGGCCCTGCTCGGCGATGGCGACGCCGGGACCACCGTCACCCCGACGCGGACGAGTTCCGGCACGACGACGAACACGGTGCCGGCACGGGCGTCGTTCTCCGTGGACGTCCGCGCGCTCTCGGCCGATGAGCAGGAGCGCGTGCACGCCGGGATGCTCGCCCTCGCTCCCCGGATCGAGGGCGCCCGCGTCGTGATCGATGGCGGAATCAACCGCTCCCCCCTCGCCGCGGAATCCTCCGCCGAGCTGTTCCGGCGGGCGCAGCGTGTCGCAGACCGACTCGCCCTGCCGTCGCTCGTCGGGATCAGCGTCGGCGGGGCGTCGGACGGGAACTTCACCGCGGGCGTGGGCACGCCGACGCTCGATGGCCTCGGCGCGGTCGGCGGCGGTGCGCACGCCGCTCACGAGCACGTGCTGATCGCCGAGCTGGAGCCCCGCGTCCGGCTGCTGGCGGGGCTCATCGACGACATCCGCATGACTCCGCCGGGCCGGCCCGTCCCCGCCGCGTCTGCGGCGGCCCCGATCGTCGCTCGCGCCCGATGAACGACGCCATCGCCGTCGCCACCGCCGCACGGGACACCCTCACGGAGAGCGCCGACCGCGCTGCCACGGCCGCCGAGGCCTCGGCCGACGTGAGGATCCGGATGCTCGACGACGTCCGCGACCTCGCGTCCGTGCGCGCCCTGTACGAGGGCATCTGGCGCACGGGCGCGACCAACCCTCCGGTCACCGCGGACCTGCTGCGCGCCCTCGTGCAGGCCGGCAACTACGTCTCCGGCGCATTCGACGACCACAGTGACAGACCGGAGCTCGTCGGCGCCTGCTTCGGCTTCTTCGGCCCGCCCGGCGCGCGCACCCTGCACAGCCATATCGCCGGCACGCTCCCGCATGTGCGGGGACGGCATCTCGGTTTCGCCCTGAAGCTGCACCAGCGCGCCTGGGCCCTGCATCGCGACGTCGACACGATCACTTGGACCTACGATCCCCTCATCCGCCGCAACGCGCATTTCAACCTCGGCAAGCTCGCCGCGTCAGTCGGCACCTATCTGCCGCGCCTCTACGGCGCCCTGGACGACAGCATCAACCGCGACGACGAGACCGATCGGATCCTGGTGCGCTGGGAACTGCGCTCCCCACAGGTCGTCGCTGCGGCGGAGCACCGCCCGCTCCTGGTCGATGCCGCCGCGGCCCGCGCTGCCGGCGCCGTCGTCGCGGTGCAGCCGGATCACGCGAACGCCCCTCGCCTCGGCGCACTCGGGGCCGACACGGTGCTGGTCGGCATCCCAGCCGACATCGAGGGCATGCGGGAGACGGATCCGCGGTGCGCCGCCGACTGGCGCCTCGCGGTGCGCGACGTCATGGGCGCGCTGCTCGCGGACGGGGCCACCGTGCGCGGCTTCGACCGGGCCGGCTGGTACATCATCGACAGACAGGAGAGGTCATGAAGCTCGACGGCGTGGAGATCCGGACGGTTCGGATGCCGCTGGTATCGCCGTTCCGCACCTCGTTCGGCACCGAGACCGTACGCGAAGCGGTGCTCGTGCGAGCAGTCGGCACGGACGCCGAGGGCTGGGGCGAGTGCGGCGCGAGCGCGCTGCCGCTGTACAGCTCGGAGTACACGCAGGCGGCCGCCGCGGTGCTGTCCGACGTGCTCGCACCTGCATTCGACGGGCACGGCGACGTGGATCCGCATCGCGTCGCCGGGCTCCTGTCGCCTTTCAAGGGCCACCGTCAGGCCAAGGCCGCACTCGAGACGGCGATTCTGGACGCCGACCTCCGGGCGCGCGACGTGCCCCTCGCCTATCACCTCGGCGCGGTGAAGGACCGGGTCGCGTGCGGCGTCTCCGTGGGCATCACTCCGACCATCCCCGCGCTCCTGGACGCCGTCGAGGGGTACCTCGCCGACGGGTACGTGCGGATCAAACTCAAGATCGAGCACGGCTGGGATCTGGAACCCGTGCGCGCCGTGCGTGAGCGCTTCGGCGACATCCTGCTGCAGGTCGACGCGAACGCCGCCTATGGCCGGGCCGACCTGGAGCACCTCGCGAACCTGGACGCGTTCGACCTGTCGCTGCTCGAGCAACCTCTCGCCGCCGACGACCTCGCAGGGCACGCGATGCTCGCCCAGCGGATCAGCACGCCGATCTGCCTGGACGAGTCGATCCTGTCCGCCGCCCACGCCGCGCAGGCGATCGAGCTCGGCGCCTGCCGCATCGTGAACATCAAGCCCGGTCGCGTGGGCGGGTACCTGGAGTCCCGCCGGATCCACGACCTGTGCGCCGCGCACGGCATGCCGGTGTGGTGCGGCGGAATGCTCGAGACCGGGATCGGCCGCGCCGCCAACCTCGCGCTCGCCGCCCTTCCCGGCTTCACGCTGCCGGGCGACACCTCTGCCTCCGAGCGCTACTACGCCACGGATCTGACGCCGCCGTTCCGGCTCGAGGACGGACACATGACCGTGCCCACGGGACCCGGCATCGGCGTCACGCCCGACGCCGCCGTGCTCGACGAGGTGACCGTCTCCCGCGCATGGATCCCGCTCGCATCATGACCGGCGGAGCGGACGTCGGCACCCGTGCGGGAGCGAACGGAGGCCGGCGCCGGGCCCGTCGGGACCCCCGTCGGCGCATGCTAGCGTCGCGAAGGTGCCGTCGATGAACCACCGCCCGCAGGTCACCCTGGTGCGCGTGCTCGAGGCGCTCGACACTACCCTGCTCACCGTCGTCTGCGGAATGGCCTCCCCGGAGCGCACGATCGAGGCGATCGTGATCCACGATCCCCGTGACGAGCCCGACGCCCCGCGCAACTCGCTCGTAATGGGCGTCGGTATGGAAGACCCGGCGCTCGTGCGGCATCTGCTCCCGCTGCTCGCGCAGGCCGGGGTCACCGCCCTCGTGGTGCGCGCGCCGTTCACCGCCGATGACGCGCTGCGCGCCGAGGCGGAGGCCACGGGCGTCGTGGTGCTGGCATTGAATACCGGTACCACGTGGGCGCACCTGGCCGGCATGCTCCGCTCCCTGATGACGCCGGGTGATCCGGACGAGGCGCGGCCGGTCACGTTCGGGGGAATCCTCGCGGGTGATCTGTTCGCCGTGGCGGATGCGATCGCCGCACTCCTGGAATCGCCGGTCACGATCGAGGACCGCAACGCGCAGCTGCTGGCCTTCTCGAACGGCCCGGAGCAGCAGCGCGCTCCGGGCATCCGTGCACGTCCGCTGCCGCCGCAGGACGTGCGGGCGCTGGAGGAGAGCGGAGCTCTCGCGCAGATCGCCCGGAGCGAATGGCCCGTCGAGGTCGCCACGGGTTCTGCCGGTGACGAGATGCGCACCGCGATCGCGGTGCGTGCAGGGGATGAGGTGCTCGGCACGATCTGGACGGCGGGCTCGCTCACCGCCGAGCGGAGCGCGTCGCTGCACGACGCCGCGAAGCTCGTCGCCATGCACATGGTGTGGCAGCGCACGGACGCGGATGTGGAGCGCCGGCTGCGCGCTGAGCTCCTGCGCACCGCGCTCGGCGGCGGTCCCTCCGCGGGCGAGGCCGTGCACAATCTCGGTCTGCACGAGGAACCCTGCGTCGTGCTCGCGTTGACCCTGCACGATCCTGCCGCCGAGCAGCTCCCGCACGCACGTCTCGCCGCGGAGCGCAAGCGCGTGGCGGACGCGTTCGCGGTGCACCTGTCGTTCGCGCACCCGCGCTCGGTTTCGGGGCTCGTCGGCGATGTCGCCTACGGCGTGCTGCCACTCGCGTCCGCGGCGGACACAGACGACGAGGGCGACAGCGCGGTGCGCGTGGCGACGGAGTTCCTCGGCCGGATGCGCTCCGCGCTGCGGCCGCTCATCGGCGTCGGGATCGTGGTCGCCGAGACGGCCCTCCTCCCCCGTTCGCGTGCGAGCGCGGATCGCGCGCTGCGTGTGCTGCGTGCCGGGATCGTGGACCGGCAGGTGGCCCGCCTCGACGAGGTGCACGCCGAGGCCCTGTTGCTGGAGCTGGCCGGTCCGGCGCGGGACATCCCCTCCGGACCGCTCGCACGCCTGCTCGCCTACGACGAGACGCACGGCAGCAGCCTCACCGAGACGCTCGCGGCCTGGCTCGACGCGTTCGGAGACGTCGGAGTCGCCGCCGCCGCGAGCTTCGTCCACCCCAACACCTTCCGCTACCGCCTGCGACGCGTGGCGGAGGTCGGCCGGATCGACCTCGACGACCCGAACGCCCGTTTCGGCGCGATGATGCAGCTGCGGCTGCGGGCCATCAACCCCGAACGCTGACCCGCACCGCGGGTCAGCGTTCGTCTCGGTCGATCCCGCTCACGGACGCGGATCCGGCCGAGAGGGGTCCGGCAGGACGAGCGCGCCGAGAAGGCATGCGAGCCACGCCGCGTCCTGCGCGACGATCACATCGTGACCCGTGCCGGATCCGTGCCCGGCGTTCTCGTACACGTGCAGCAGGATGGGCGCCGATCCGCGCTGGGCCGCCTGCATGCGCGCCACGAACTTGCGCGCCTGCCACGGCGGGCAGCGCGGATCGTTGGCGCCCGCCTCGACATAGAGCAGCGGATACTCCGCCGGACGCACCCGCTCGTACGGGGACAGGGCGATCATGCGGGCCACGTCGGCCGGGTCGTCGGGGTCACCCCACGCCTTGCGGATCACGAACTCCAGGTACGGGTTGCGGAAGCCGCCGACCAGGTCGAGCAGCGGTGCGCGCGGCAGCACCGCGCACCACAGGTCGGGGCGCGCGGTGATCGCGTTGCCGCACATGAGCCCGCCGTCGGAGCCGCCGGAGAGCGCGAGCCGGCCGGGCGCGGCGATGCCCTCGGCGAGCACGTGCTCGGCGACCGCGAGCAGGTCGCCGTCCCGCGTGCCGCGTCGTTCGCGATCCGCGGCCCGGAACCAGGCACTGCCGAACTCCCCGCCCCCGCGCAGATAGGCCTGCACGACCGTGCCGCCGCACGCCAGGACCGCGGCGAGATCCGGCTGATACTGCGGAAGCGTGGGGATGCCCGCCGCACCGTACGCGGAGATCAGCACGGGAGCCGGACCCCCGCCGCCCCTCGGACGCACGACGTGGTACGGGATGGCGGTGCCGTCGGCCGCGGTCGCCGCGTGCATCTGCACGGTCCCATCGATCACGATCCGGGGCTCCTGCAGCACCACGAGCGAGCGCTCGGGATGATGCCGGTACACACCCCAGGAGGAGGTGAGCGTCGAGAACGCGAAGAGGAAGGAGCCGTCCCGGCTCTCGGTGGCGAGCCCCGTGAGCGGGAAGAACGGGGCGGCGAGCGCACCCTCTCCCGGCAGCGGCACGACGCCCCGTTCGACGCCGTCCGCATCGAGGATCCGCACCCGCGCTGCGGTGCGGTGGAACTCGCTGAGGTACAGCGCATCGCCCACGGGCAGAACCGAACGCAGCACTGCGTCGCTTTCCGGCACCAGCTCGGTCCAGCCGGAGGCGTCCGTCGGATCCGCAGCATCCAGCGGGATCGCGACCAGCCGGCGCCGCGGCGCGTCCAGATCCGTCACTGCCACGTACCGGTCCCCCACGATGTGCCCCACGACCGTCTCCGCTCCCGGCTCGAGGAAGGGACGCCAGGGAGCATCGGGGTCGGCGAGGTCGCGCACCGCGACGGGGAACGGAGTGCCGACCCGGTGGCTCGCGATCGCCCAGCGTCCGTCCGACGAGTACTGGATCCGGGTGTACTCCCGGGAGCCCTCCGGCACTGGCACGTCCTCGATCGCGGACGGGCCATGCGCACCGAGCGTCCGTCGGTACACGACCTGGCGGAAGTCGTGCGCGGTGCCGCCGAGACCGAGGAAGGCGAAGCCCGTGCTGTCGGGGAACCAGGAGATCCCGCCGCCCCAAGAGCTGTGCAGCAGTTCCGGCGGCGCGTCGTCGCGCAGCATGCCCGTGCGCACGTCGATCAGTTCGACCCGGTTGTGCTCGCTGCCGTCGGTGCAGACGCCGAGCGCGAGCACCGTGCCGTCGGGCGACGGGTCGAACCAGCTCAGCACCGCGGTGCTCTCCGGTCCGTCGAAACGGGTGAGGTCCACGAGGGATCGACCGGGGCCGTAGGGTTCGTCAGCCACCAGCACCTGACTCCCCTCGGTGCGGAACCAGCGCTCGCCACCGCTGCGGGGAAGCTCCGGCCGGGCGCCCGTGTGGCTACGCTCGATCACGGCGCGAACGGCTTCGGGGTCTCGGCCGGCCCAGATGGTCTCCTCGGCGTGGGCAGCCTGCGCGCGCTGCCAGTCGGCGACCTCGCCCGGCACCGAGGCGTCGGCCTCGAGCCAGCGGTAGGGATCCGGCACCGCGATGCCGGCGACGAGCTCGACGGTGTCGTCTGTGCGGGTGGTCGGGGCGGCACTCATTCGAGACCCTCCTGCCTGTCGTACGACGCGACGGACCGCGCGCCATCGCCCGGATCCGACGGGGCAGCGTCGATTCCGCCAGAGCCCTGGTGCCCGATGCCGAACTCGACCCGCAGCCGGTCGAGATGGCCAGGCACGAGCTCGACCCGGTGCCGGTGCGCGATCGCGTCGAATGCGACCGCCGCGTCGGCCAGCGGATCGAGTCCGACGCCGGCGTGCGTGCCCTCGACACTCGACCACAGGTGCGAGGGCGCGGTGCGCAGGTCGACGAGCACGTCGCCGAGCGGATCCAGCGCGTGCTCGAGGGAACTCGGTGCGGGATCGCGCTCGGCGAGCGTCGTCTCCCAGTCGAAGGGGCGCGCAGAGCGCTCCGCGAACGACACGACGGGACCATGCCCGTACGTCATGGCGATCACCCGCAGCGCGTCGCCGAACCTCTCCTGAAGAAGCGTGCCCAGGGCGGGCCTGCCGTGCAGCGGCTCGCGGCGCACGTGTGCGTTGTGCGCCAGGACGAGGATCCGCTCCTCCCGCTCGGCGATCCAACCGACGGTGTCGGCCATGAGCTGCTCTCGGGGGTACGCGCCGGGCTCGCCATCCCAGGAGAGCTCCGCGACGAAGGCGTCGAGCGTGGCCATGCTGCGTCGAGCGACATCATCGCCGTCCCGCCCGACCCTCGCGCGCAGACCGGCGATGCCGTCGAGGATCCGGCGCCGCGCCGCGCCGTCCAGGCAGTCCCAGGCGATCGCGGCCTCGGTGCGCGCGCCGAGATCGGTGCTCCGGAGAAGCTCATCGTCGCCTGCGCGCGCGGGGATCCGTGCGAGGCACACCCGCACGGCGGGCCCCGGCGAGGTCGCGGATCCGGGCAGATCCATGCCCCAGAAGTGCAGGGGCGCCCGCTCCGTTCCAGCGACGTCTCGCGCCGCAGCGGGATCCGGACCCCGGCGGCGGACGTTCTCGGCGCGCATCCAGGTCAGCTGGCGCCGTGCGGCATCGGACTCGCCGAAACCGTAGGTGATGCCGGCGCGGGCGATCTCCGCGACCTCGCCCGGGCCGCCCTGTACCCAGGCGTCCACGGCCAGCCCCTCCGCGAAGCCCGACTCCCGCACGAACGCCGTGAAGCCGAGCTCGGTCGCGAGCGTACGGAACAGCCCGTCAGCCAGCCGGGCGAAGTCCTCGACCCCGTGCGCGCCCTCGCCGAGCAGCACGATGCGCGCGTCTCCCACCAGATCACGCACCAGCGCAGCGTCCCAGGGCTCTCCGGGTTCCGCCAGCGGGCGGGCGTATGTCCGGTCGATCTCACGCATCGGGGATGATCCTCTCACCACGACGGGGACCGGCCGCATCCGGCCGGCCCCGTGCACGGATCCGCTATTTCTGCTTCTCGGTGAAGTACCACTGCTCCGGGGAGTAGATGAACTTCAGCAGGCCCTCGAAGGTGTCCGGTGGCCCGGAGAGGGTGCTCTTCCAGACGATGAGGTTGTCTGGGGTGGGCAGGAAGAGCACCGGCAGGTCCTTGGACAGCAGGGTCGTCTCTGCGCTCAGCGCCTTCGGATCCGATCCGAACACGCTCGCCTCGATCGCCTTGTCGGCCTCCGCGTTGCTGTAGCTACCGAGGTTGAAACTGCCGTCGGTGTTGAACGCGCCGTTCGCGGTCGGGTAGGAGGTCATGACCAGCGGGCCGCTGTCCTGCATGGCCCACTCGTTCGTGTTCGCCGGTGCGCCCGGGTTCGAGTAGTTCTCGTACATGTAGTTCAGCGACTTCGAGACGACCTTCACATCGATCCCGACCTTCTTCGCCTCAGAGGAGAACGCGAGGTCGCGGGCCCCGACGTAGCTCGGAGAACTCGCGGAGGCCAGGGTGAACGAGATCTTCTGCCCCTTCTCGATGCCCTCACCGCACTGGTCTGATCCGGTGCCCGCCCGCTCGCAGGTCGTGCCCGCCGTGTCCACCTTCCAGCCGTGATCGGTGAGCAGCTTCTCGGCCGTCTTCGGGTCGAAGGGATAGGGGGCCTTGTCGCCGAAGTCGGGCGGGAACGCCGAACCGAGGCCGACCGTGGCGTAGTTCTCGCTCGCGGCGCCGTTGTAGACGCCGCGGCTCTTGATGTAGCCGGGCTGATCGATCAGATGCTGCAGCGCCTGACGCACATAGGGCTGCGCGATGATCTTGTCGAATCCGTCAGTGGTGTCGGTGAAGTTGATCACGAGCGGATCCGACCGGGCCGGCGCGGGAGCCGCGTAGACGTTGTAGCCCTTCTTGCGCAGATCCTCGATCTTCGAGGAGTAGCTGGAGTCAAGACGCCCGACCGTGATGGTGCCCGCCTGGTACTGGTTGTAGATCGCCGCGGCCGAGGTGAAGGCTTTGAAGTCCACCTGCTCGAGCGTGAGTTTCCCCGGGCCCGTGTAGGCCTTGTTGGGCGTGAGTGAGTACGATCCGGTGGTCGGTTCGAAGCTCTTCAGCGCGTAGGGTCCGTTCACGACCTGCCACAGCGGGTTGGTGGCGAACGTGGACTGATCGGAGGACTGCCCGGTGAGGAACGTGTAGATCGCGCTCGCGTTCGCCGGATCCGTGTAGTCGAGCACGGGGCCTCCCGTCGCGGCGACGCTCCAGTCCGCGGACGGCATGACGACGAGCTGCTGCAGGAGCGATTCCAGGTACGCGGGGTTGTACGCCTTCTCGAGCGTGAGGACGACGGTGTCGGATCCCTCCGCGGACGCGGTCACCCCGTCGGGGAACTGCCCCGGCGTGTAGAACGCCCAGTTGGCCGCGCTCTGGGCGACGGCGGCCTTGAGGATGTCGAGTGAGAAGACGACGTCGCCGGCGGTGACGGGCTTGCCGTTGGACCAGCTGTTCTTCTTCATGGCGATCGTGACGGTACGGCCGTCGTCGGCGTAGGACGGCGGCGCGGCGAGACTCGTGTCGGCGTTGCTCTTGCCGTCCGCGTCGGCCCGGTAGAGGGTCCGCCACATCAGGTCGTTGCCGATCACGGCGCCGTTCGCGGCGGCGGGCGGGTACGGGAAGATGTAGTTCGGCGCCAGGCCCGGCGTCATCGCGATCGTGACGATCCCGCCGTCGACGGCCTTGCCGCTCGCCGCGGGGATGCGGCGGTACTGCGACGGGTCGACGGTGCTGGCGCCGGCGGTGCAGCCGGTCGTGATCAGCGCGGCCGCGACGCTGAGCGCGATCAGGAGGCGCCGTCGCCTCCGGGGAACCTGCGCGTTCATGCTGTGCTCCTTCTTCGGGTTCTTCGGGTTCTTCGGGTTCTTCGGGCGGGCCGGGTCGGGTGGTGTGGATCCGGAACGGCCGCCACGACGCGGATCCTGGTGCTTCGAGAGTGCAGGACGCCGGAAGGCGCCCGTTCAGAGATCCGGACAGTTTCGGGGCGGCGCGCCTGTGGAGGCGGACACACCTCGGCGCCGGGTCATCGGCGCCGGTCCATCACGTCGCGCAGCGCGTCGCCGAGCAGGTTCAGCCCGAGCACCACGAGCACGATGCACAGCCCCGCGGGGAAGATGAGCCACCAGTTGCCGGCGGTGATGTAGGCGACCCCGCTCGAGAGCTGGCTGCCCCAGTCGGTGACCGGATAGCTCAGCCCGAAGCCGAGGAATCCCAGCGCCGCGATCACCAGGATCGCGTCGGCGACCTGGAACGTGAGGTTCACGATGATCACGCCGAAGGTGTTCGGGATGAGGTGCGTGAAGATGATCCGGCGGTCCCCCGCGCCCATGAGCCGCGCGGCCTGCACGAACTCCCGCACCCGCAGGGACAGCACCTCGCCGCGGATGAGCCGCGCCGATACGAGCCAGGAGAAGCCGCCGATCACGAGGCTCAGCGTGAGCGGCGTCGCGGTGAAGCGCGCCGCGATGATGAGCACGAAGAACAGGAACGGGATCGCCAGCAGCACGTCGACGAACCGCATCATGATGCCGTCCACGACGCCGCCGGCGAGCCCCGCGACGGCGCCGTAGACCGTGCCGAGCGTCGTCGCGAAGACCGCGGCGAGCAGACCGATCTCGAGCGACACCTGCCCGCCCAGCATGAGCCGGCCGAGCACGTCGAAGCCGTTCGGATCGGTGCCGAGCGGGTAGCCCTCCCCCGGCGGCAGGAGGGCATCGAGCAGGTTCACATCGGTCTGGTTCGTCGGGTACAGCAGCGGTCCGACGAAGCTGAACAGCACGAGCAGCGCGAGCATCGACGCCCCCGCCACGGCCATCGGGCTGCGCCGCAGCGCACGCAGGACGGCGCCCGCCGCGAGAGGGCGCGCCGCTGTCGCGGCCGCGACGATGACGTCGGTCTTCTCGGACAGCTCAGGGTGTGCGGTGGTCATCTGCTCAGCTCGATCCGTCGGTCCGCGCGTGCGACCACGAGGTCGGCGAGGAGGTTGCCCAGCACGGTGAGGGCGCCACCGATGAGCGTGTAGGCCAGCAGCACCGGATAGTCCTCCCGGTGCAGGCTGTTCAGGAACAGGAGGCCGAGACCGGGGTAGTTGAACACCGACTCGACGATGAGGTTGCCCGCCAGCAGCGTGGGGATCATGACGCCGACGAGGGTGATCAGCGGGATGCAGGCGTTGCGCAGCAGGTGCCGTATCAGCACGATCCTCTCCGGCGCGCCCTTGGCACGGGCGACCTTGATGTAGTCCATGCCGAGCTGCTCGAGCGCCGCGGAGCGCTGGTATTGCGAGAAGACAACGACGTTCGTGAGGGCGAGGGTGATCAGCGGCAGCGCCATCGCGCGCGGATCGGTGAACACCACCCAGGGCGAGGTGGACTGCGACGCCTCCGCCGGGAACAGCGGCACGAGCTGGCTGAGCAGCGCGATCAGCAGCAGTGCGACGAGGAACGACGGCGTCGCATACAGCAGGTAGGCGATGCCGGTGGCGGCCCGGTCGACGACGGTGTTCCGCCGGACCGCCTGCAGGATCCCGAGCGGGATCGCGATGAGCAGCGCGAGCACGAGGCCGGACAGGGAGAGCACGGCGCTGCGCCCCGCGTTCTGCGCGAACAGCACCGAGACCTCCTCGTTCAGCTTGTAGGAGCGCCCGAAGTCGCCGTGCAGCAGCTGCACCACGTAGTCGACATACTGCGCGAACAGAGGGCGGTCGAAGCCGTGCTCGCGGTTGAACGCCTCGACCGCGGCGGCCGACGCCTGCGCCCCGAGAACGACGCGCCCCGGGCTGTCGGAGATGAGATGGAGCATCACGAAGATCACGATCGAGATGCCGATCAGCACGAGCAGCGAGACCAGGATCCGCCGCATCAGGTACGAGATCATGCCGCCGCCTCCGTCTCGGTCCGGTCCGTGGTCCGCGCTTCGGCTGCCTTGCCGACCTTGGGCTGCAGGGGGAAGTGACAGGCCACATCGTGGCCGGTGCCGACCGCCTCCAGCAGCGGCTCCACGGTCGCGCACAGCTCGGTCGCGAGCGGGCACCGCGTGCGGAACCGGCACCCGCTGGGGGGATCCAGGGGGCTGGGCAGCTCTCCGCGCACGCGCTCGACGCCCTCCGGCGCCGGAGCGTCCGGATCCGCGACGGGCACTGCCGCGAGTAGGCCCGCCGTGTACGGGTGCGCGGGCCGCTCGTAGACGTCGTCGGTCGCGCCGAGCTCGACGATCTTGCCCAGGTACATGACCCCGACCCGGTCGGAGAGGTAGCGGATGACGGACAGGTCGTGCGAGATCACGACGCTGCTGAGCCCTCGCTCGCGCTGCTGCGTGCGCATGAGGTTGAGCACCTGCGAGCGGATCGAGACGTCGAGGGCGCTCACCGGCTCGTCCGCGACGAGGACGTCCGGATCCAGCGCGAGAGCCCTGGCGAGCCCGATGCGCTGGCGCTGCCCACCGGAGAGCTCGTGCGGGTAGCGTTCCATGATGGACGGGCTGAGGCCCACGCTGTCGAGCAGTGCGATCGCACGCTCGGTGCGCTCGGCGGCGGTGCCGACGCTCTGGATCGCCAGGGGCTCGCGCAAGATCGTGCCGATCGTCATCTTCGGGTCGAGGGCGGCGCCGGAGTCCTGGAACATCATCTGCAGCTTCGCCCTGCGGTCGCCGAATTCGCGCCGGCGCACGCCGGAGACCTTCGCCCCTTCTAGTCGCACCTCGCCCGCGGTGGGCCGGTCCATCGCGACGAGCATGCGTCCGAGCGAGGACTTGCCGCACCCGGACTCTCCGACGAGCCCCAGGGTCTCCCCGGCCCGCACCGCGAAGCTCACCCCGGAGACCGCCTTCACCGTGCGTCGGCGGCCCTTCGGCGTCCAGCCCGAGACCGGATGCTCCCGCACGAGGTCGACGACCTCGAGCCGGTGCTCCGCCGACGTCGCCGCGGCGGGCGAGAGGGGAAGCGCGCGGCCCGGAGCGACGGACGACGCCTCCGTGACGGGGTTCCAGCACGCGAACACGTGCCCGCCCTCGCCCTCGAGCAGCGGACGCTCCGTGCGGCAGCGATCCGTGGCGGCCGCGCAGCGCGGCGCGAACCGGCACCCCGGGACGGTCTTGGCGGGATCCGGCGGGGAGCCGGGGATCGAGAACAGCTCCACGCCGCGGTCCTGCTCGAGCGACGGGATCGAGTCGAGCAGCGCGCGGGTGTAGCGGTGCCGCGTCTGCCGGAAGAGGGACCGGGTCGGTCCGGTCTCCACGAGGCGTCCGGCGTACATGACGCCCACCCGGTCGGCGTGCCGGGCGACCACGCCCATGTCGTGGGTGACGAGGATCATCGCCATGCCGAGCTGCTCCTTGAGGCGCCCCAGCAGCTCCAGGATCTCCGCCTGGATCGTCACGTCGAGGGCGGTGGTGGGCTCGTCGGCGATGAGCAGATCGGGCTCGGCGATGAGGGCCATCGCGATCATCACGCGCTGACGCATGCCTCCGGAGAGCTGGTGGGGATAGTCCCGCATCCGCTCGGACGGCCGCGGGATGCCGACGAGCGCGAGCATCTCCTCGGCCCGGCGCAGCGCTTCGGCCCGGCGCGCCAGCCCGTGCAGCAGCAGCGGCTCCGCGACCTGATCGCCCACGCGCCTGGTCGGGTTCAGCGCCGTCAGAGAGTCCTGGAACACCATCGAGATCCGCCGTCCCCGCAGCGCCCGGTACGCGTGCGGATCCCTCCCGACCAGTTCTTCGCCGTCGAACCGGATGGATCCGCTCGTGATCGTGGATCCACCGGGCAGCATCCCCATGATCGACAGACCGGTCATCGACTTGCCGGATCCGGTCTCGCCGACGATGCCGAGCGTCTCGCCGCGGGCGAGATCGAGATCCACGCCGGTGATCGGACGCACGGTCCGTTCTCCCGCGCGGATCTCGACCGAGAGGTCTCGAATCGTCAGCATTGCGCGCTCCCTTGCGCCCGCCGCTCCACGCGGCCGGCCCTGTTCTTCCATGATCCTGCGACACCGGGGTCCCGCCGGGTTCGTCCGCTCGATCGAACGGAGCACTCGCTGTTCGTCCTCAGGGACGATTCGCCCCGTCCGAGGCGGTCTCAGCCGAGCGAGGGCCGTCCGAGCTGCTGTCGGAACAGCCGCTGCACGTTCCCGCCGAGCACGCCGAGGATATCGGCCTCGGCCCACCCTCGGCGCAGCAGCGCCTCCGTGACCAGGGGCAGGCCCTCCGGCCCCTCGAGCCCCGGCAGATACACATCGGCGGGGACGCCCTGCACCTCGGCGACCGTGCAGCACGGCGGCGTGGTCTCGGCGATGACCTCCCGGACGAAGTCGGGCCCGAGACCCACATGCTCGCTCCCGGCGATCGCCGCGATGTGCTCCAGATGATCCACGAGCCGGTCGATCGTGGCCGGCTCCTCGTCCAGAAACGGCGCGAAGAAGTTCGCGCAGATCACGCCGCCGCCCGCGGCGATCGCGGCGAGGTGCTCATCCGAGAGATTGCGATGGTGCTCGCGCAGCGCCCGCGCCGAGGAGTGCGTCGCGATCACGGGGCGGGTCGCGATCTCCAGCACGTGCGTGACGCCCACGGCGCCGAGGTGGCTGAGGTCGAGGAGCATGCCGACCCGCTCCATCTCGCGCACCGCCGCGACGCCGGCGCCGGTGAGCCGGCTGCGGGCGGTGTCCTCGCCGGATCCGTCCGCGAAGGCGCCGCGGCCGATGTGGGTCAGCGAGCCGACGCGCACTCCGAGGCGGTGCATCGTGGTGATCAGCTCGACGTCGGCGTCGAGACCGGGCATGCCCTCGAGCGCCAGAACGAGGGCGATCCGCCCATCGGCGATCGTCCGGTCGACGTCCTCCCCGGAACGGCAGAGCGCCACGCGGCCGGCGTTCTCCTCGGCGAGGCGGTGCGCGGCCTCGATCATGCGCAGGGTGCGCCGGAGGGCGCTCTCGGGGCGGTACGGATCCTCGATGAACACGGGAAGCACCTGCAGGTCCACCCCGCCCGCCTCGAGCTGCGGCAGCCACCGCTCCCGGAAGAAGCTCCCCCAGCGCTCAGGCGGGCGCGCCACGACCGCGCAGAGCAGGTCGTTGTGGGCGTCCGCGACCACGGCCCGGCGATGCAGGGCTCCCGCGAAGGGCGGCGCGGTCATCAGGCCACCCGCCGATCCGCACGACCGGTGTGCAGGAACAGCGCCCTGCCCGCGCCGTCGTCGCCGAGGAAGGCGACCGGCTGACGGATCCCGCCCTCCGCCTCGACCGGGAGCAGCACGTCCCCGCGCCAGCCGACGAGCTCGGTGCGGTACGGGAGATCGCCCAGGTCGGCGACGACGCCGTGCGGGACCCGATCGAGCCAGACCCGCCCCTCGGCGGTCCGGCTGATCGTGGTCAGGGCCGTGCTCGACGCGTAGCGGCCGACGAAGCGGTCGGACTGCGCAGGCGCGGGGCCGGTGGGCTCCGGGACGGGCGCCGGACCGAACCCGGCGAACTCCGCCAGCACGGCGTCGACGAGCGCGGCGAAGAGCGGGTGCGGTTCTCCGCCGTTCGCGAGAGCGGCGATGGCCACGCCCTCCTCCGGCAACACCCGGAGGAGGGCGGATTGCCCGATCGTGTTGCCGTCGTGGCCGGGGATCGTGCGCCCCTCGCGGGCGAACAGCTCCCAGCCGAGGCCCCAGGCGGCGCCCTGGGCGATGTCCGGCAGCGCGACCTGCGCCGTGCGCATCGCCTCGACGCTCGCCCGGGAGATCAGGCGGGAGCCGTCGGGGGCGAGACCGCCGGCGAGGGCGAGCCGGCCGAACGCGAGCAGATCGCCCGCGCTCATCGCCAGCCGTGATCCCGCGGGCCCTCCCGCGCGCTCCATCGCCCACACGGTCGTCGGCACGACCTCGCCGTCGTCCTGCCGGAGGTGGCCGACGGCCGCCCGGTGCAGGATCGCCTCCGCCGCGTCCACGGCCGCGTGCCGCAGTCCGAGCGGGGTCAGCAGCCGATCCCGCAGCACCCTCTCGTAGGGGGCGCCGCGGAGCACCTCGACGATGCGGCCGAGGGTCGAGAACCCGGCGTTGTTGTAGGAGAACATCTCTCCGGGCGCGAAGAGCTGCGGTGTCCCGGCGAGGATCCCGACGTACCGCTCCAGGGCGTCGTCCCCGTCGCCGGTGTCGACGAAGACGTCGCCCTCGAAGCCGGCGGCGTGGCTGAGCAGGTGCCGGGGCGCGATCGCGGCGGAGGCCTCCTCGTCGGCGACCCGGAAGCCGGGGAGCACCCGCCGCACCGGAGCGTCCAAGTCGAGCAGCCCCTCCTCGACGAGCTGCATGACCAGCGTCGCGGTGAGCACCTTGGTGACGGATCCGATCTGGAAGACGGATCCGGTGTCCGCCGCGACGCCGGTGCCGCGATGGAGGACCCCCGCGGCGTAGGCGAACGTCGCGTCGCCGACGCCGATCGCGAGCGAGACGGCCGGCACGCGATGCCGCGCCATCAACGCGGGGATGTGCTCCTCGATCCAGGTCTGGACGGTGGCGAGCTGCGGCATGGTCCTCCTCGACGTCGACTCACGTCGAGGCTAGAGCGCGGCTCGGCGTCTCGATTCGTCGATCGGCACGAGTCCGAGGCCGCCGGATGGTCCCGGCGGCCAGACCGCTCACGCCGCGATCGCGTGCGCGGCCTCCCGGTCCAGCAGCCGGCGCTTGACGTCCTCACCCCAGGCGAAGCCGCCGAGGGTGCCGTCGGTGCGCAGCACGCGGTGGCAGGGCACGAAGAGGGCGGGCGCGTTGCGCGCGCAGATCGAGGCAGCGGGGCGCACGGCCCCTGGCTTCCCGAGGGCGACCGCGAACTCTGTGTAGGTGAGGGGCTCGCCGGGGGTGATCCGACGCAGCGCCTCCCAGCCCGCGCTCTGCATGCCGGTGCCGAACTGGCGCACCTCGACGGCGTCGATCGCCGCGAGATCGCCCGCGTAGTAGGCGTCGACGGCGACGGCCGCCGTGGTGGCGCCCTCCGTGATCTCCGCAGGGCGGTTCCTCTCCGCGAGGCGGTGCAGGATCGCCTCGTGATCGGCGGTCCAGCCGGACGCGAGCACGCGGTCCTGCTCGTCGGCGAGAATCGTGAACGGGCCGTCGGGGGTGTCGATGGTCTGGATGATGGCGGTCATTTCGAGCCTTCCGTAATCGAGATGGTCTGAGTGGTCTTGGTGGTGTCGGAGCGGACGGCGTCGACGGCGCTCGATGCGCCGGCGCCGGTCGCAGCCGTCGTGGCGTTCCTGGCGTTCTTGACAGCCTTCGGCGGGACCGCGCGCCAGAGGTGCGCGGTGAGGTAGCTGCGCCAGGGCGCCGTGCGAGCGGCCCACGCGTCCAGGGGCCCCGCCTCCGAGGGCAGGCCGGCTGCACCCGCTCCCGCGCGGGCCGCGACGTCGCCGGGCAGGAACACGTCGGGATCGCCGAGTACACGCATCCGCACGTAGTCGGCCGTCCACGGCCCGATCCCGGGCATCGCCAGCAGCGCGGCACGCTGCGCCTCGCCGTCATCGCCGAGCGTCAGCCACAGCGAGCCGTCGGCGAGGGCCGCCGCGGCTCCCGTGACGGCCTTGATGCGCGCGGCGGGTCCGCGCAGCACCTCGTGCCCGTGCTCGGCGATCGCGGCCATGGTGGGGAACAGGATCCCCTCCCCCTGCGCGTCATCGGCGGATCCGACCCGCTCTCCCAGCTCCTGGGCGAGCAGTGTCAGCGCGGTGCGCGCGGCGGCGACCGTGATCTGCTGCCCGATCATGGCGCGGATGAGCATCTCATGCGGATCCGCGGCCCCTGGCACCCTGATGCCCGGGACGCGCGCCACCAACGGGGCGAGCCGCTCATGCGCGGACAGGGCGGCATCGACCGCCAGCGGATCCGCGTCCAAGTCGAAGAGGCGACGGGCGCGGGCGACCACGGGCGCGAGGTCGGCGAGCTGCGCCAGCCGGGCGCGCAGGTGCAGCCGGTCGGCGTCATCGAGACTCAGCTCGAACCAGCCCGGCCCGCCGTCCAATCGCAGGTGGCGGGAGAAACGGCGCTCGCCCACCTCCTCGACCCCGGGGAGTGCCCGTGCACGCATCCACGCGAACAGGCCCTCCGCGTCGAACGGCCTGCGGTACGGCAGCAGCAGGTCGATCTCACCGGGCACCGCGGTCGCCGCAGCCGTCGCATCTCGTCCGGTCCCAGAGCCTGTCGAAGGGCGCCGGGCGCGCAACTCCCCCGGCGCCAGGCCGAAGACTTCGCGCACGGTGTCGTTGAACTGGCGCACGCTCGCGAACCCTGCGGAGAATGCGACGTCGGCGATCGGCAGGTCGGTGCCGACCAGGAGCATCCGGGCGGTGTGCGCACGGTGGGCGCGGGCGAGGGCGAGCGGACCCGCACCGAGCTCCCCGGCGAGCAGCCGGGTGAGGTGGCGCGAGGAGTAGCCGAGCCGCGCGGCGAGCCCCGGCACGCCCTCCCGCTCGACGACCCCATCCGCGATGAGGCGCATGGCCCGGGCCGCGACATCGCCGCGCAGGTTCCACTCGGGTGAGCCAGGGGCGGCTTCCGGCAGGCAGCGCTTGCAGGCGCGGTAGCCGGCCTCATGCGCGGCGGCGCTGGTCGGGAAGAACGTGACGTTCTCGGGTTTAGGCGTGCGGGCCGGGCAGCTCGGACGGCAATAGATACCGGTCGAGCGCACGGCCGTGACGAACTGCCCATCGAAGCGGGTGTCGCGCGCATCGATCGCGCGATACCGCTCGTCGAAGGTCATACCGAGGAAGCTCATGCCTCCACTCTGACACGTCCGATTCCCGCAGGCTCGCGGAAATCGGACATGACAGTGGGAGCCTGTCGGCCCCGCAGGACCCGCCCGGGCTCAGTGGAAGAAGTGGCGCTCCCCCGTGAAGAACATCGCGACGCCGGCCTTGCGGGCAGCGGCCACGACCTCCTCATCGCGCACGGATCCGCCCGGCTGCACGATCGCGGTGACGCCCGCGTCGATGAGCACCTGCGCGCCGTCGGCGAACGGGAAGAACGCGTCGGAGGCGGCGACGGATCCGGCCGCACGGTCGCCCGCACGCTCGACCGCAAGACGACACGAGTCGACGCGGTTGACCTGGCCCATGCCGACGCCGACCGTGGCGTTGCCCTTGGACAGCACGATAGCGTTGGACTTCACGGCGCGGCACGCCTTCCACGCGAAGATGAGGTTCTCCATCTCGAGCTCATCGGGGCGCTCGCCCGAGACCAGCTCCCAGCCGTTCGCGACGGACTGGATGTCGTCGGGGAACCGGTCTGCATCCTGCAGCAGCAGGCCGCCCGAGACGAGGCGCACGTCCATGCGCTCCTGCTGCCAGTCGTCCGGCAGCTGCAGCAAACGCAGGTTCTTCTTCGCCTTGAACACCTCGAGCGCCGCCGGCTCGAAGGCCGGGGCGACGATGACCTCGGTGAAGATGTCCTTGAGGTTCTCCGCCATCTTCAGCGTCACAGTGCCGTTGGCCGCGATCACGCCGCCGTAGGCCGAGACGGGGTCGCATTCGTGGGCGCGCAGGTGCGCGCTCGCGATCGGATCCAGAGCGTTGGGTGCCGTCGTCGCGATCCCGCAGGGGTTGGCGTGCTTGATGATCGCGACCGCCGGGTGCACCATGTCATAGGCCGCACGCAGGGCGGCGTCGGCGTCGACGTAGTTGTTGTACGACATCTCCTTGCCTTGCAGCTGCGTCGCCTGGGCGATGCCGTGCCCGCCGGCGCGCGTGTAGATCGCGGCGCGCTGGTGCGAGTTCTCGCCGTAGCGCAGCGTTGCGAGGCGGGAGGCCGAGATCGTGAGCTGCTCGGGCAGTTCGCCATCGCTCGACAGCGTGCCGTCCGAGAACCACTGCGCGACGGCGGTGTCGTAGGCCGCCGTGTGCGCGAACGCTCGTGCAGCCAGCTCGCGGCGCTGCACGAGCGTCGTGCCGCCCTCGTCGATCGAGCGGATGAGCGAGGGGTAGGACTCGGGCGAGACCACGATGGCGACGTTGGCGTGGTTCTTCGCCGCGGCGCGCACCATGGCGGGGCCGCCGATGTCGATCTGCTCGACCACGTCGTCGCCGACCGCGCCAGAGGCCACGGTCTGCACGAACGGGTACAGGTTCACCACGACGAGCTCGAACGGGCTGATCCCCAGTTCGGCCAGCTGGCGCTCGTGGTCCTCCAGGCGGAGATCCGCGAGCACCGCGCCGTGGATGGACGGGTGCAGCGTCTTCACACGGCCGTCGAGCATCTCGGCGACGCCCGTCACGGTCGCGACGTCGGTGACCTCCAGGCCCGCATCACGAATGGTCTGGGCCGTGGATCCGGTCGAGACGATCTCGATACCGCTTGCCGCGAGAGCCTGCGCGAGCGGCACCAGGCCGGTCTTGTCGCTGACCGAGACCAGTGCGCGACGGATGCGCACAGCGTCACGGGGGCGGTAGAGGGACGGGTCGTGGGCGGGACCGGCCATCGGGGTTCCTTCCGGGTAGGCGTCAGTTCTCGTCAGCGGCCTGGGCCGATGAGGATCCGAGATCGTGGGGGCGGGCGCCGAGATCCAGGGATCCTTCGGCGATACGGCGGACGGTGTCGATCAGCAGGCGCCGCTCGACGGGCTTGATGCGCTCATGCAGGGCGGACTCGGTGTCGCCCTCGTGCACCGGTACGCGCTCCTGCGCCAGGATCGGCCCGCTGTCGACGCCGTCGTCGACCACGATCACGCTGGCCCCGCTCTCGCTCACCCCGGCCGCGAGCGCGTCGCGCACGCCGTGCGCTCCGGGGAACTCGGGCAGGAATGCCGGGTGCGTGTTGATGATGTTCGGAGACCAGGCCGCGACGACGTCGCGCGGCAGCAGCCGCATGAGCCCGCTGAGCACGATGAGGTCCGGTCGCCAGACCTTGAGCTGGGCATCGAGCTCGGCGCCCCACGCTTCGCGGCTGTCGAATGCCTCCCAGGGCACGACGAAGGAGGGGATCCCGTACGCCTCGGCGTGGGCGAGACCGTCGGCCTCCCGATCGGCGCCGATCACGATGATGCGAGCCGGAAATCCGGGGTCGGCGGCCGCGTCGAGGAGGGCACGAAGATTCGAGCCGGTGCCCGAGATGAGAACGGCGACCGTCAGCACCCAGACAGTCTAGCCGGGAGCCAAGAGGGCGCCGTCCCCGAGACGCACCCGCCGTTCAGACCCGATCGTCGTCGATCCACGCGGCGTCGACATCGCCGTGCCGACGGGGTGCGAGCAGCAGGATCGCGGCACCGACCAGCACCTCCAGCCCGAGGGCGAGCGCGACCGGACCCGGATCCGGTCCCGCGACCGCCAGCCGGCCGGGGCCGAGGGATCCGGAGGACAGCGCCGCCAGCAGCGCGCCGAAGCCGCCCGCGAGCACGGCGATCCCGACCGCGGTCGCCAGGCGGGAGCCGATCCCGGCCTCCGCCCCCGCCGACACCTGCCGCGAGCGGATCAGCCACCCCGCGAAAGCACCCGCGGCCACCGGCACGAGCACGACGATGAGGAGCCACGGCGAGGACGAGTCGGGCACGAGGCCCAGCACGGGCACACCGGGCACCACGCCCAGTACGGTGCCCGCGGGTGAGACCGCGGTTCCGGCACCGATCGCGAAGCCGGGGCCGGCGATCCATGCCACGGCCCATGCCACGAGCGTCGGCAGGTAGGCCAGCTGAGCGAGCCCGATCACGACCACGCCGAGCGGGTCGGCACGCAGTGATTCGAACAGCGCCACGATCTGACCGCCGCGGAACAGCGCCGTGACGGCGACGGCGAGCCCCGCCGCACCGACCACGCCGGCCACGGCCGCCGCGGCGCCGCGCACGATGTCACCGGGGACGTGCGCCCAGTCGGGCCAGCGGTCCAGCGCGTCCTGCAGACGGTCGACGAGGCCGCCGTCGCCCTCGCCCCACGCCGTGGCGACCGCCCCGGCGAGAGCGCCGCACAGGAACACCAGCGGCGGGAACAGGATCGCGAGCCACAGCGGCGCCTTCAGCACCCCGAGCCCGCCCGTCAGCGCCGCGAACGCAGAGACCACGGCGAAGACCGCCGTGCCGCTCGCCACGCCGGTGAGCCAGGATCCGGCGAGCGCTGCTCGGCGCCCCGAGCGCGCTGCGAAGATCGCGGTGAACCCGAGGAAGAGAAGCGGAGGCACCGAGAGGGCGAAGGACGCCGCGGACGGATCCAGCCCGACCGCCCGCACCAGCGCATCAGGCAGTGCGACCGCGAGGGGCACGCCGTGCCCGAACTGCCAGAGCGTCGCGGCACTCGGCCAGAGCGCTCCCCAGTCGGCGCTCGCACCGAATGCGATCGCCCAGATCACCGTGAGCGGAGCGAGCAGCACGGCGAGGCCGATGGCCGCGGCGACGATCGCATCGACCGCCGCCAGGAGCACGATGAGGAGGCGTTGCATGACGGTTTCGAGCCTACGTGCTCCGCCTCGGCGGCCCTGACGGGCGCGCGGAAACGGAGCGTCGAACGCCTGCCGTGAACGGCCGCCGCGGCCGAGATCGTCCGCGCGGCGCACGGACCGCATCCGCGACGCGATACGGTCTTCCGCGGAGGTCTCTCATGACAACAGTCCCCCCGCCCGTGTCCGACCCGACCGCAACCGAGCCGAAGAACGCCGTCGACCGCTTCTTCGAGATCACCAAGCGCGGATCCACCCTCGGCACCGAGATCCGCGGAGGCATCGTCACGTTCGTGACGATGGCCTACATCGTGATCCTCAATCCGATCATCCTGTCCACCGCCGATGTCGCGGGCCATACGCTGCCCGGCGCAGCCGTCGCGGCCGCCACGGCGCTGACCGCCGGCGTCATGACGATCCTGTTCGGACTGATCGCCCGCCTGCCGTTCGCATTCGCGGCCGGGCTCGGCATCAACGCCTTCCTCGCGTTCACGGTGGTCAAATCGATCACCTGGCCCGAGGCCATGGCCCTCGTCATGATCAACGGCGTCATCATCGTCCTGCTCGCCGCGACCGGCCTGCGCAAGCTGATCTTCGACGCCGTGCCCGTGCAGCTCAAGCTCGCCATCACGGTCGGCATCGGCCTCTTCATCGCCTTCATCGGGTTCGTGAACGCCGGCTTCGTGACCTCGACGAAGCAGGCCTCTCCCCCGGTCGACCTCGGCGTCGGCGGATCCGTGGCCTCGATCCCCACGCTGCTGTTCGTCCTCACCCTCCTGATCGGAGGGGCGCTCATCGCCCTGCGCGTCAAGGGGGCCATCCTCATCGCGCTCGTGGGCGGCACCGTGCTCGCCGCGATCGTGAACCTCATCTGGCCGTTCGGCCAGGACTTCGGCTTCACGGGCAGCATCGTGAGCATCCCCGACCTGAGCCTGATCGGCCGGGTCGACTTCGGCTTCGACCTCGCCAAGGTCGGCGGCGTCGCCCTGGTCATGTTCGTCTTCACCCTGCTGTTCTCGAACTTCTTCGATGCGATGGGCACGATGACCGGCCTCGCGAAGGAGGCCGACCTGGCCGACGAGAAGGGCGACTTCCCCCGCATCAAGGCGGCCCTGGTGGTCGAGGGCGTCGGCGCGATCGTCGGCGGCGGCACGTCGTCCTCGTCCGCGACGGTGTTCGTCGAATCCGGCGCGGGCATCGGCGAAGGTGCGCGCACAGGCCTTGCGACGACGATCACGGGCGCGCTGTTCCTGCTCGCGATGTTCTTCACGCCGCTCACCGCCCTCGTGCCCAGCGCTGTCGCCGCGGCCGCGCTCGTGCTCGTCGGCGCCATGATGCTCTCACAGATCAAGAACATCGACCTCGGCGACTTCCGCGTGCTGCTGCCGGTGTTCCTCACGGTCACGGTCATGCCGATGACCTACTCGATCGCCAACGGCATCGGCGCCGGTTTCGTCAGCTGGATCGTCGTCAACGCGCTCACCGGCCGGATCAAGACGATCCACCCGCTGCTGTGGGTGGTCGGTGTCGGATTCGTGCTGTTCTTCGCCCGCGGGCCGATCGAGGCGCTGCTCGGCGCCTGACCGGACCCTCTGGACCCGCCGGATCCGCCAGATCCGCAGATCCGCTCGAGGCCCCCTCGCGGCGTCGAGGCCCCCTTCCGGGAACGCTCCGGGGAGGGGGCCTCGATCCTGAGAGGGGGTCTCGATGTGGTTGGACGGTCTCGCGCCGCCGCGCCGTCGGAACACCGCCACGCCGTCAGAGCACGAGCGGCACCCCGGCCTCCGGCACGCGCAGGCGATAGGCCAGCCCTGCGTAGCCGAACTCGCGCACCAGGCGCTCGCGGGTCTCGGAGAAGTGGTGCCAGCCCTCGGCGTGCACGGGCACGATGACGGCGTCGCCCAGCTCGCGCGCGGCGGCGACCGCGGTGCGCGCGTTGAGGGTGAGGTCGGCGTCGCCGAACCGCCCGACGTTGGCCGCTCCGGCGAAGAGCACGGCGATGTCGATCCGTCCGATCCTCGCCGCGATGTCTGCGACGAGTTCGACCGAGGCGTTGTCGCCCGAAACGTAGACGACCGGTCGCTCCGGCGCACGCAGCACGAAACCGGTCACGGTGCCGGACAGCGCCTCGGCGCCCTCCGGTCCATGCAGCGCCGGCACCGCGGTCACCTCGACATCGCCGAAGCGATGAGTCTGCCACGCGGAGAGCCCCGTCACGCCGTCGATGCGGCCGGCCGCCTCCGGGGTGGACAGCACGGCGCCCGCGCGCGGCAGGAAGGTCCGCCCGGCCTCGTCGAGGTTGTCGGGGTGCTGATCGTGCGAGAGCAGCACGGCATCGATCGCGCCCACCGCATCAGCCCCGAGCGCGGGCCCGCTCAGCTTGTGCAGGGCGATGCCGCCGTCGTAGCTGCGCGGTGCGTCGAAAGTCGGATCGGTCAGCAGGCGCAAGCCGGCGTATTCGATGATCGCGGTCGGCCCACCGACCAGGGTCAGGGTCACGGAGTTCTCGGTCATGGATCCATCGTGGCGACGTCCGTTCGGCCGCGGGAGTGGCCCTGACGACACTCTTCGATAAGATCGGGCCATGCGCCGCGCCGCCGTCCTCGCCTTCCCCGGGATCAGCCCGTTCCATCTGTCCGTGCCGCTGATGGTCTTCGGCGGCGTCGGAGTGCGTTCGGTCGAGGCCGCCTATCGCACGGTGACCGTCGCGGAGACGCCCGGTCCGGTGCGCACCGCTGCGGGGCTGGACCTCGTCGTGACGGAGGGGCTCGAGGCGTTCGCGTCCGCCGACCTCGTCGTGATTCCGAGCTGGGATCCGGAGGTCGCGCCCAGTGCCGCGCTGCTCGACGCCGTCCGCAAAGCGCACGCCCGCGGCGCGCGGATCCTGGGCCTGTGCCTCGGGACGTTCGTCGTCGCCGCGAGCGGCATCGCCGACGGCAGGGAGGTGTCCACGCACTGGTCGGCGGGGCCTCAGCTCGCCGCCCGGCATCCCGAGCTCACCGTGCGCTGCGAGGCGCTGTGGACCGACCTCGGCGACGTGGTCACCTCGGCCGGGGTGGCGGCGGCGCTGGACTGCTGCCTGCACATCGTCCGCACCGAGCTCGGCAGCGCCGTCGCCGCCGACCTCGCACGCTCACTCGTGATGGCCCCGCACCGGGAGGGTTCGCAGGCCCAGTTCCTGTCCCGCCCTCTCGCCGCCGACCCCGAGGGGGACGAGATCGACCGGGCCATCACCTGGGCTCTGGGACGGATCGCCGAACCCCCGCCTATCGACGCCTGGGCCGGCTCCGTGCACCTCTCCCGGCGCACGTTCACCCGGCGCTTCCGCGACCGCACGGGCACCAGCCCCGGCGACTGGCTGCTGCAGCGCCGCCTGGACGAGGCGCGGCGACTGCTCGAGACGTCCGGTCTGCCGATCGAGGCCGTCGCGACGCGCACGGGCTTCGGCGGTGCGGTGACCCTGCGCCATCACTTCCGGGCGCGCTTCGGCACCACCCCGGGCGCGCACCGGCGCGCGTTCGCGGATCCGGTCTGAACCCGGCGGAGCGACGGGAATCGACGAGGGGCCCCGGGCAGATCGCCCGGAGCCCCTCGTCGTGATGCTTACAGCGCGGCGTAGACCTCGCGGAGCAGCGCGGCGGTCTCGGACGGCGTCTTGCCGACCTTGACTCCGGCGGCCTCGAGAGCCTCCTTCTTCGCCTGCGCCGTGCCCGCCGAGCCGGAGACGATGGCGCCGGCGTGGCCCATGGTCTTGCCCTCGGGCGCGGTGAAGCCTGCGACGTAGCCGACGACGGGCTTGGTGACGTTGGCCTTGATGAAGTCGGCCGCGCGCTCCTCGGCGTCGCCGCCGATCTCGCCGATCATCACGATCGCCTTGGTCTCGGGGTCGGCCTCGAACGCGGCGAGCGCGTCGATGTGCGTGGTGCCGATGACCGGGTCGCCGCCGATGCCGATCGCGGTGGAGAAGCCCAGGTCGCGCAGCTCGAACATCATCTGGTAGGTCAGCGTGCCCGACTTCGAGACGAGACCGATCGGGCCCTTGCCCGTGATGTTCGCCGGGGTGATGCCCGCGAGCGCCTCGCCCGGAGTGATGATGCCGGGGCAGTTCGGACCGATGATGCGGGTCTTGTTGCCCTTCTCGGTCGCGTACGCCCACGCCTCGGCGGAGTCGCCGACCGGCACGCCCTCGGTGATGACCACGAGCAGCGGGATCTCGCTGTCGATGGCCTCGACCATCGCGTCCTTCGTGAACGCCGGCGGCACGAAGGCGACCGACACGTTGGCGCCCGTCTTCTCGATGGCCTCGGCGACGGAGGCGAACACCGGCAGCTCCACGGCGTTGCCGTCCTTGTCGGTGTGCGAGACCGTGGTTCCGGCCTTGCGCGCGTTCACGCCGCCGACGACGTTCGTGCCCGCCTTCAGCATGAGGGCGGTGTGCTTGGTGCCCTCGCCGCCCGTGATGCCCTGGACGATGACCTTGGAGTCCTTGTTGAGGTAGATCGACATGTTCGTTGTCCTTGTCTCGGAAGCCGGATCAGGCGTTCGCCAGCTCGGCGGCCTTGTCCGCGCCCTCGTCCATGGTGGCGGCGAGCGTGACGAGCGGGTGGTTGGCGGCGGCGAGGATCGCACGGCCCTCTTCGACCTGGTTGCCGTCGAGACGCACGACGAGCGGCTTGGTGGCCGCGTCGCCGAGGATCTCGAGCGCCTTGACGATGCCCTCTGCCACGGCCACGCAGCTGGTGATGCCGCCGAAGACGTTCACGAACACGCTCTTGACCTGCTCGTCGTTCAGGATGACGTCCAGACCGCTGGCCATGACCTGCGCGTTCGCGCCGCCGCCGATGTCCAGGAAGTTCGCGGGCTTCACGCCACCGTGGTTCTCGCCGGCGTAGGCGACCACGTCGAGGGTCGACATGACCAGACCCGCGCCGTTGCCGATGATGCCGACCTGACCGTCGAGCTTGACGTAGTTCAGGCCCGACTCCTTGGCCTTGGCCTCGAGCGGGTTCTCGGTCGCCTTGTCGGCGAGCTCCTCGTGCTCGGGGTGGCGCACCTCGCTGGCGTTGTCGTCGAGGGTGACCTTGCCGTCCAGGGCGATGATGTCGCCCTCCTCGGTCTGCACAAGGGGGTTGACCTCGACCAGGGTCGCGTCCTCGCCCTTGTAGACCTCGAACAGCTTCACGAAGACGTCGGCGACCTTCTCGGCCAGGCCCGGCTCGAAGTTCCCGGCCTTGGCGATCTCGAGGGCCTTGTCGAGCGTGATGCCCTCGAGCGGGTTGACCTCGACGCGGGCGAGCGCCTCGGGCTTCTCGACCGCGAGCTGCTCGATCTCCATGCCGCCCTCGACCGAGGCGAGACTCAGGTAGGAGCGGTTGGAGCGGTCCAGCAGCACCGAGAAGTAGAACTCGCGGGCGATGCGGGCGCCGGCGGCGACCATGACGCGCTTGACGACGTGGCCCTTGATGTCCAGACCCAGGATCGCCTTGGCGGCCTCGTACGCCTCGTCGGGGTTCTTGGCGACCTTGACACCACCTGCCTTGCCGCGGCCACCGGTCTTGACCTGCGCCTTGACGACGACCACGCCACCGAGCTTCTCCGCTGCTGCCTTCACCTCCTCAGGGGTGTCGGCGACGATGCCGGCGAGAACCGGCACCCCGTACTTCTCGAAAAGGTCTCGTGCCTGGTACTCGTAGAGGTCCACGTGCAGTCCTTCGCTGGTTGCGACGAATGGGACGCGACAGGAATTCTGTCGGGTGTCGATGTGAGTCGACCCGATAGGCCAGCCTACTACCGCGGAATCGCGCTTCTTGACCGCGCACCCAGCCATCGGCCGAGGCCCCGCGACGTCCGATGACTCAGCATTCCCGGCGCAGGATCCTGACAACTAGGCTCTCCTTCTATGACCGAGCACGCCGACGTGTCCCCCGCTCGCACCGCCGTGGTGCGTGCTGCGCTCGAGCTGTTCTCTGCCCAGGGCTTCGATTCGACCTCGGTCGAACAGATCGCCAAGGCCGCAGGCATCTCCCGCTCCACCTTCTTCCGGCAGTTCGGGGGCAAGGACGACGTCGTCTTCGCCGATCATGAGGAGCTCCTCGACGGCCTGCGCCGCTACCTCGAGCGCCCGCACGCCAACCCCTGGACGGCGGTGTGCGATGGGTCGCTGATGGTGTTCCGCGCGTTCGCCGCCGACCCGGAGATGGCCCGGCTGCGCTACCAGGTGGTCCGCGACGTTCCGACGCTGCGCGACCGCGAGATCGTGACGGTGTTCCGTTACGAGCGCCTGTTCGACGAGTACCTGCGCCGCTCGTTGCCGGATCTGGATCCGCTCGACGCGGTCGGGTTCGCCGCGCTCGTGACGGCCGTGCACAACCACGTGCTGCGCCGGCTGCTGCGCGGATCCCGTACCTCGGCCGCAGCTCTGCGTCGCGCACTCGACGACGTGCTGCGCCGCTACGGCGTGCATCCCGACGCCGCGGCGGATCCGGGTGAGGACTCGGTGGTCGTCGCCGTGTTCCCACGCTCGATGCCCATGGCGGAGATCACCCGCCGCCTGCGCGACGAGCTGGGCTGACCCGCAGTCGGCCCACCTCCCGCCCGCCGCAGCGCGGCGCCGTCGGGGTGCGCGAAAGCAGTCGATAGACGGTACGCTGTCTCATGAATCTTGAGACTGAGTCTCACTCCCCGGATGGAGACCCCATGAGCAACGACGCCCTCTTCCCCGGCGAAGCCGTCACCTCCTACGACGTGACCGGACGCTGCGGCACCGACTACTACGAGGTCTTCTCCGACATCCCCTCCGCCGACCGTGCGCACTGGGAGCGGGCGCAGGCCTACGTCGACGAGGTCGGCTCGCAGATGCAGGACGCGTGGGATCGTGCCGAGTACCCGCTCGCCGTCGCGCGCCGCATGGGCGAGATGGACCTCGTCGTGGACGGCATCGTCCACCCCGCCCTCACTCGCATGAGCCCTCTCGCCGCGGGGCTCGTGAACATGGAGATCTCCCGCGGCGACGGCTCCCTCGGCACCGTCCTCGCCGTGCAGGGCGGGCTCGCCCTGCGCACGCTCGCCCTGTTCGGCAGCCCCGAGCAGCAGGACCGCTGGCTCGTCCCGCTCGCCGACGGATCCGTGCTCGGATCCTTCGCACTCACCGAGCCCGATCACGGATCCGATTCCGTCTCGCTCGAGACCGTCGCGCGGCGCGACGGCGACGCGTGGGTCCTGCGCGGCGCGAAGAAATGGATCGGCAACGGCGCCTCTGGCGGCATCACCTTCGTCTGGGCGCGCATCGACGACGAGGGCGCGGCCGAGCACGGATCCGTGCGGTGCTTCGTCGTCGAGCAGGATCGCCCCGGATACCTCGGCTCCGTCATCACGGGCAAGGTGTCGCTGCGCGGCATCCACCAGGCGCACATCCGCCTGGACGACGTGCGCGTGCCGCTGGACGCGGTGCTGCCCGGCACGCGCAGCTTCAAGGACGCCTCGATCGTGCTGTACGCCACGCGTTCCGGCGTCGCCTGGTCGGCGCTCGGGCACGCCACCGCCTGCTACGAGGCCGCCCTCGCTTACGCGAAGACCCGGGTGCAGTTCGGCAAGCCGCTCGCGAAGTTCCAGATGGTCCAGGAGCGGCTCACGCACATGCTCGAGGAGCTCACCGCGATGCAGCTGTACTGCCGCCGCATGGCGGACATGGACGAGGCCGGCACACTCCGCCCGACGCAGGCGTCGCTGGCGAAGTTCCACAACACCCGCGCCGCACGACGTATCGCGTCGACGGCGCGCGATCTGCTCGGCGGCAATGGGATCCTGCTCGAGAACGGCGTCATGCAGCACATGGCCGACATCGAGGCGATCCACACCTACGAGGGCACCGAGAGCGTGCAGGCCCTGCTGATCGGCCGCGACATCACCGGGATGAGCGCTTTCGCCTGACGAGCGGGCCGTTCGTCCCAGACGCACGGCCCGCGCTGCGACTCAGTCGCAGCCGCAGCCTCCGGAAGGCGTCTTCACCATGAAGCAGACGTCGCAGATGCCGTAGTCGCGATCTTCGCGCGCAGTCGCCTTCGGGGCGCGCGGCTCCGGCTTCGGCTTCGCCGGGGTGCGGGTGCCTGCGGAGCGCGCCGGGCGCGAGACGCCGGCCGGTCCACCGAGCAGCTCGCTGGGGTGGGTGACGTAGAAGTACGGCGCCCTGCCCTCGCTCGGAGCGAGGGGAAGCACACGTCCGGCCACGACGACCTGCTCGCCCTCGGCGAAGCCGTTGGTGTAGGTGCGCCCGATGTGCAGGGCCGCGCCCTCGCCGAGGCGGATCGCCTCGATGTAGCGGCCGCGATCGATGAGGCTGCTGATGCCGACCGCTTCCACGATCGCACGGATGAAGTCGTAGTTCGCGGAGTCCATGCGGTGCGCGCGCAGGGCGTCCGCGAGGGACTTGTAAGGACGGGAGGTGCCAGTAGGGGTGGGACCCTGGACTTCATTCATATTGCTCCAAGCATCCCACGTTCTGCTCTGCGCGACCTGCGTGCGTGTAAGACTGGCCGCATGCCCCGCGCCACCGTCATCGGAAGCGGGCCGAACGGGCTCGCCGCGGCCGTCTCGCTCGCCCGGGCCGGCTACGTCGTCGAGGTGGTCGAGGCCGGCGCGACGATCGGCGGCGGGGTGCGCAGCGCCGAGGTCACCCTGCCCGGCTTCGTGCATGACGTCTGCTCGGCGGTGCATCCCGCCGCCTACTCCTCCCCGTTCCTGCGCGCCTTCGGCCGCGACCGGATCGACTGGATCATTCCCGAAGCGGCATATGCGCATCCCCTCGACGACGGGCGGGCGGGGATCGCCTGGCACGACCTGGAGCGCACGGCCGACGGGCTCGGCCCCGACGCCCGGGCCTGGCGTGCGCTGCTGCGCCCCCTGAGCTCGCACATCGAGGGCGTGCTGGACTTCACCGGAGGGTCCCTGCTGCGGTTCCCCCGCGACCCGGTCACCGCAGTGCGCTACGGGCTGCGCGCGCTCGAGCAGGGCTCCGCAATGGCGACGCGCACCTTCCGCACCCCGGAGGCGGCGGCGCTCGCGGCCGGCGTGGTCGCACACGCCAACACCGCTCTGCCGGCGCTGAGCGGCGCCGCGGCGGGCCTGCTGCTCATGGCCCAGGCGCACGCCGGCGGCTGGGCGTATCCGCGCGGGGGTGCGCAGCGGATCGCCGACGTGCTCGCCGAGGATCTGCGTGCGCACGGCGGCACGATCCGCACCGGCACGCGCGTGGTCGACCTCTCCGCACTGGACTGGGGGGATCCGCACCGCGGCGATCTGCTGCTGCTGAACACGTCGCCACGGCTGGCCCTCACGCTGTGCGACGTGCCGCCGCACTACGCGAAGGCGGTGCGCGCGTACCGCTACGGCGCGGCGGCGGCGAAAGTGGACTTCGCCCTCGACGGGCCGGTGCCGTGGGCCAATCCCGAGGTCGCCCTCGCCCCGACCGTGCACGTCGGCGGAACCCGCGCTCAGGTGTGGGCGAGCGAGAATGCCGTCGCCCAGGGGCGCGTCTCCGAGCGGCCGTACGCGCTCGTCGCGCAGCCCTCGGTACTGGACGACACCAGGGCCCCGGCCGGCAAGCAGGTGCTGTGGGCCTACATCCACGCCCCTGCGAACTCCGACGTCGACGCGACCGAGTTGGTCGTGCGGCAGATCGAGCGATACGCCCCCGGCTTCCGCGACCGCATCCTCGCCACCCACGCGGTCACTCCGCGCCAGCGCGCGCATCTCAACCCGGCCGAGATCGGCGGCGACATCTTCGGCGGCGCGTTCACGATGCGCCAGGCCGTGGTGCGCCCCGTACTCTCCCCCGCGCCGTGGCGCACGCCGATGCCGGGCGTCTACCTCGCCTCGGCCGCGACACCGCCAGGGCCCGGAGTAAACTTCATGGCGGGCTGGCACGCCGCCCGCACCGCGCTGGCCGACGCCGGCGAGCGCGTCGATCTAGGAGACCTGTTCGGATCCACGCCGGCGGGCTGACGATGGCCATGGAGGGCCGTCGGGCGGCAGGATGGGATCCATGCGCTACGAGATCCCCGCACCGATGCTCGCGAAGGCCGCCGCCGCTGTGCCGGATCCGGCGAAGTTCCCCGACGGCCTGCTGTACGAGCCGAAGTGGGACGGCTTCCGCGGACTCGTGTCGTGGAACGGCGAGAACGTCGAGATCGGCTCTCGCGGGGCGAAGCCGCTGACCCGCTACTTCCCGGAGCTCGTCGAGGCGATCCCGCGGCTGCTGCCGGGTCCGTGCCTACTCGATGGCGAGATCGTGGTCGCCACCGGACCTGCGGGATCGCAGCGCCTGGACTGGGAGGCTCTGAGCCAGCGCATCCACCCCGCCGCCTCACGGGTGCAGAAGCTCTCGGCGGAGACCCCTGCGATGTTCATCGCGTTCGACCTGCTCGCGGAGGGCGATGACGACCTGCAGGCCCTGCCGTTCGGCGAGCGCCGCGCACGGCTCGAGCGCCTGTTCGCCGAAGTGCCCCATCCCCTGCACCTGACCCGCACGACGACGGATCCCGGCACCGCCCGGCGCTGGCTCGCCGAGTTCGAAGGCGCCGGCCTCGACGGCATCGTCGCCAAGCCGCTGGATCAGCCCTACGCGCCCAACAAGCGCACCCTGATCAAGGTCAAGCACGCCCGCACCGCCGACGTCGTCGCGCTCGGCTACCGGATCCACAAGAGCGGATCCGGAGTCGGATCCCTGCTCGTGGGTCTGTACGGCGACGACGGCGTGCTGCGCCAGGTCGGCGGCGTCGCCGCGTGGAGCGACGCGATGCGCCAGCAGCTCGTCGAGGACCTCGCGCCTCTCGTGGAGCGCGACGAATCCGGCGCCCCCCTGACGGGCGACGGCGAGCGCTCGCGGTTCAGCGGCGCGAAGGACACGTCGTTCGTGCGGCTGCGTCCGGAGCGCGTGCTCGAGGTGCGCTACGACCAGCTGGAGGGCTGGCGGTTCCGGCACACCGTGCAGTTCGAACGCTGGCGCGACGACCGGGATGCGCGCTCCTGCAGCTATGAGCAGCTGGAGACCGTGGCCGGCTACGACCTCGCCGACGTCATCGACTGACGACGGGGCTCACTCCCCGACGCGCTCGCCGTTCTCGTCCCAGTTCGCGGCGACCTTCTTCGAAGGCTGCACGCGCGGGGGCTCCCCGGGCATCTTGGGGAACTCCGGCGGGAACGGCATCTCGCCGAGACCGTTCTCCACGTCGCGATCCCACCAGCTCAGCAGCGTGTCGATGCGTCCGGGGCTCTCCTGCATGCGCGCCCAGGGGTCCCCGAGATCGGCAAGACGCTGCGGCACGGTGCGGACCGTGAACCGGGTGGGATCCACGTCGTCCAGCTCGTCCCACTCGATCGGCGTCGAGACCGTCGCAGCCGGCAGCGCACGCGGGCTGTAGGCGCCGGCCATCGTGCGGTCGCGATTGGCCTGGTTGAAGTCGACGAAGATGCGCTCCCCGCGCTCTTCCTTCCACCACGCCGTGGTGACGCGATCGGGCAACCGCCGCTCCAGCTCGCGGCCCGCGGCGATCACCGCGTGCCGCACCGTGAGGAACTCCCATTCCGGCACGATCGGGCAGAAGACGTGCAGCCCGCGGTTGCCGCTGGTCTTGATGAACGCCTCCAGTCCTGCCTCACGGAGCACGGCGCGCAGCTCATGCGCCGCGGGGATCGCTTCGGCGATGCCCGTGCCCGGCTGCGGATCGAGGTCGATGCGCAGCTCCACCGGATTGTCGGTGTCGGACGCGAGCGAGGCCCATGGGTGGAAGACGACGGTGTTCATCTGCACGGCCCAGACGATCGCGGCGGTCTCGGTGAGCACGATCTGCGGATGCTTGCGTCCGCTGTTGTACGTGCACATCACGCTCTGCACGAAGTCGGGCGTGCCCTTGGGCGGGTTCTTCGAGAAGAAGCTCTCACCGTCGATGCCGTCCCGATAGCGCTCGAGCGAGACGGGCCTGTTGCCGGTCGAGGTGAGGAACGGCGTCGACACCGTCTGCACGTAGTCGGCGAGCTCGCCCTTCGTGATCGGGCCGCCCTCCGCAGCCGGCCAGACCGCGCGATTCGGGCTGGAAAGGTCCAGGGTCCGGTCGCCGTCGGGTCCGGGAACGGTCAGCGTGATGCGCTCGGATGCCATGACTCGACCCTAGGGTGCGCCGCCGACGCGGCGCCACGGATCCGTGAGAAACCGCGAGCAGCTCGCCGTCAGCGCAGCACGCGATCGGCTTCCGCGCGGATCTCCGCCGCGATCGCGTCCAGAAGCTCGGAGCGCAGGTTCCACTGCTGCCAGAACAGCGGCGAGGAGAACTCCTCGTCATCGAGCCGCACCAGGCGCCCGTCCGCGAGGCCCGCCTGCGCATGCGGGACCGGTAGCAAGGCCCAGCCCAGCCCGAGCTCCACGGCGACCGAGAAGTCCGCGGAGGCCGGCACATGGTGCCGTGGAACCGGCCACGGGTCGACACCCCGTTCACGCAGCCAGTCCTGCTGCAGCAGGTCGCGCCGGTCGAAGTCGACGAACGGCGCGTGCGCGAGCGACTCGGCGGTCACGCCGTCAGGGAACCAGCGTCGAGCGAAGCCCGGAGACGCCGCGGCCACGTAGTGCAGCGCGCCGAGCGCCTCGACCCTGCACCCGCCGACCGGCTCCGACTCGCTCGTCACCGCCGCCATCACGCTGCCCGATTCGAGCAGCCGTGCGGTGAAGTTCTGATCGTCGCGATGCAGGTCGAACTCGACGTCGTAGCGCTCGGCGAGCCGGGCGAGCGGGGCCAGGAACCAGGTCGCCATCGAGTCGGCGTTGACCGCGAGCGGGATCCTGATGCGCGCGCCCTCCCCCTCCGCGGACAGGCCGAAGCCGGCGATCGCATCGCGCTCGAGGAGAGCGATCTGACGGCCGAACCGGGCGACGGCCTCCCCCGCCTCGGTGGCTCTCACGGGCTTGCTGCGCACCAGCAGGATCCGGCCGAGCTGCTGCTCCAGGGTCTTGATCCGCTGGCTCACCGCCGAGGGCGTCAGCAGCAGCCGACGGGCTGCCGCCTCGAAGCTGCCCTCGTCGAGCACCGCGGCCACCGTCCGCGCGGACTCCGGATCCACCTGCACATGAGCGATTCTAATCTGACTTAAGGAATCTTCGCTGGTGCTGAATCAGATCCCGGCCATACTCTCGATCCGTGCTCATCCTGCTCTCCGGCCTCGGTCTCATGTTCTCGCTCATCATCGCCGTCGGCGCACAGAACGTGTACGTGCTGCGCCAGGGGCTGCGCCGCGAACACGTGCTGCCCGTGGTCCTGATCTGCGCGGCCTCCGATGCGGCCCTCGTGCTGGCGGGCACCGCAGGGCTCGGCTACCTCGTGAAGACCCTGCCCTGGCTCATCGTGGTCGCGCGCTGGGCCGGGGCGATCTCGCTCGTGGTGTACGGCGTGCTGGCGGCCCGCCGTGCGTGGAGGGCCGGCGGCGAAGCACTGCTCGCCGAGCCTGCCACCGCTGTCGCCTCGGATGCCCGCGTCACCTCCGCGGCATCTCCGGAGAACGGATCCGGCGGCACCACCACCCTGGCCCGCACGGCCCCGCTCGCGCCCGTGATCCTGGCGACGCTCGCCTTCACCTGGCTGAATCCCAACGTGTACCTCGACACGGTGCTGCTCATCGGATCCATCGCCGCCACGCACGGCGATGGCCGGTGGCTGTTCGCGGCCGGCGCCATCATCGCGAGCGTCACCTGGTTCTTCGCGCTCGGCTTCGGCGCGCGCCATCTCGGCCGATGGCTGCGCACGCCGCGCGCCTGGCGGATCCTGGACACCGTGATCGCCGCGCTGCTGGTGGTGATGGGGGTCAGCCTGGTGCTGCCGGTCTTCCTCGGCTGAGCGCTGATCCGCGTCGGGCCGCGGGACATGTCGGCGACGGCGACGTCCGGGCGCTACTCCTCGCCGCCCGCGGTCTCGGCCTCCGTGGCGGCGAGATCACGCAGGAAGCCGGTGACGACGCGGCGGTCGGCTGACGACATCCGGGCAGCGACGTCGAAGCGCCGCGCATGCAGACGCCCGACCCCCTCCCGGGCCGCCTGACGCGTCGCAGGGGTGACCTGCAGCACGATCGATCGCCGGTCGGCTGGATGCGGCCGCCGGATGATGTGCCCGCCGCGCTCCAGTCGATCGAGCATCTTCGTCGTGGCCGCGGTGCTGACCCCGAGATGGTCGGCCACTGCGCGGGCGGTCGCCACCTGCCCGGCGTTCTCCACCGCGATGAGAAAGCGCACGGCGCGCATGTCGTTCTGATTGAGGTTCATGTACCGCCGGGAGGCCGCGCTCATGCGCTCGGCCGCGCCGTGCCACGCGCGCAGCGCCGCCATCAGCTCGACGATCTCGTCGACCTCCCCGTCCGCCAGGTGGTCGCGCCGCACGAGCTCCGCGGCGGGATCGATGAGCCGAGGATCGATCATCGCTCGATCGAGGCGGGGTTCGGATTCGCGGACTTCCACGGGAGGACTCTATGCCATAGAGTTACCGCTAACTTGGTTAGTTAGTTTCTTAGTTAGCAAAAGGATGATCGTGATCCCTGACGCCGACATGGTTGTGCTCCTGAACGCCGACGGCACCCGGATCGGCGTCGCGCCGAAGAGCAGCATCCACGGTGCCGCCACCCGGCTCCACCTCGCCTTCTCCTGCCACGTGTTCGACACGCGAGGGCGCCTGCTCGTCACCCGCCGCGCGCTGACGAAAACCGCCTGGCCGGGCGTCTGGACCAACTCGTTCTGCGGACACCCCGCCCCGGAGGAGGGGCTCGTGGATGCCGTGCGCAGACGAGCCGAGCACGAACTCGGACTGCACCTGGACTCCGTGGAACCGGTGCTGCCGTTCTTCCGCTATCGCGCGACGGACGCGTCCGGCATCGTCGAGAACGAGATCTGCCCGGTGTACATCGCGACGACCACGCAGCCGCCCCGCGCGCACCCCGACGAGGTGATCGAGCACCGCTGGGTCGACCCTGACGATCTCGCCGCGTCCGTGCGCCGCACCCCGTGGGCGTTCAGCCCCTGGCTCGTCCTCCAGGCCGAGCTACTCCCGTTCCTCGGCGGAGGCAGAGGGCTCGAGGAGCTGGCATCGTGAGCGACCGCATGCTCTCGGCGGACGTGCTCGCCGAGGTCGGCGCCGTCGTCGACGAGTGCTTCCACGACGTTGCCGAGCGCATCGGCGCAATCGAAGGTTTCGACACGGTGTGGGCTCAGGCCCGCCGCGGCGCACAGGGCGGCAAGATGTTGCGCCCCCGGCTCGTGCTCGCCGCGCATCGCGCCTTCGCCGACGAGCCCTCCGACGACGCGATCCGCGCCGCAGCCGCCGTCGAACTGCTCCATCTGGCGTTCCTGCTGCACGACGACGTCATCGACCGCGACCTCGTGCGCCGCGGCGGACCCAACCTGATCGCCCTGCGCCGTGATGCGGCCCTCGCCGACGGCGCCGACGAGGCGACCGCTCTCCGTTACGGCCAGAGCTGCGCGATCCTGACGGGTGACCTGCTCCTGTCCGCCGCGCACCGTCTCATCGCCGGCCTCGGGGCCTCCGCAGCGCCGCGCGGTGCGCTCCCGAGCATCCTGGCCGATGCGATCGACGCCGCTGCGGTCGGCGAGCATGCGGACATCCGGCTCGGCATCCGGGGCGAGGCGGGCGAGGCGGCGATCCTGCGCACCATGGAGCACAAGACCGCCCGCTACTCGTTCAGCGCACCCCTGCGGATCGGAGCGCTGCTAGGCGGTGCTCCGGCCGCCACCGTGGAGGCGCTCGGCTTCATCGGCACGACCATCGGCCTGGCCTTCCAGGCACGCGACGATGTGCTCGGAGTCTTCGGCGACCCTCGCCAGACCGGCAAGTCCGTCCTCTCCGACCTCCGGGAGGGCAAGCTGACCCTGCTCATCGCGCACTCGCGAACCCATCCGGCATGGCGGGCCGTGGCGGATCTCTTCGGCGATCCCGAGCTCGATGAGCGGGGTGCGGCCGAGATCCGCACCGCGATCGAGTGCTCGGGCGGGCTCGCCCGCACCGAAGCGGTGATCTCGAGCCTCGTCGTCGAGGCGCGCGCCTCGATGCTGCTCACCGACCTTCCCGCACGCCTGAGGGACGACCTGGAGCACCTGATCGTCGGCGCGACGGAGCGCCGCCGATGACCGCAAACACGGGGCTGGCCCTCTACGATCGAGCCGCCGCGCGCGGATCGGCCCAGATCCTGGTGAGCTACTCCACGTCCTTCCGGCTCGCGAGCCGGCTGTGCTCACCCGTCGTGCGCGCGGACCTCGCCGCGATCTACGCGCTGGTGCGGGTCGCCGACGAGATCGTCGACGGCTGCGCCGCTGGTGCCGGGCTCTCCGCTGCGCAGTGCCGTGCGGTGCTGGACGGGCTCGAACGCGAGCTCGAGACCGCACTGCGCGCCGGATACAGCGCGAACCTCGTCGTGCACGCGTTCGCCGCCACCGCGCGCGCGACCGGGATCGGCACCGACCTGACCCGCCCGTTCTTCGCATCGATGCGGCGCGATCTCACCCCCGTCGTCTTCACGCACGAGCGCGAGCTCGACGAGTACGTGTACGGATCCGCCGAAGTGGTCGGACTCATGTGCCTGGCTTCGTTCCGCCGCGGGCTGGAGCCGGATCCTGTGCGCGATGCGCGCTGGGATCGAGGAGCGATCGCCCTCGGATCGGCGTTCCAGCGGGTGAACTTCCTCCGCGACCTCGGCGAGGATGCCGACGCGCTCGGACGCGCCTACTTCCCCGGCGTCGACCCGCACTCGTTCACTGACGCGCAGCGCGACAGCATCCTGGATCGGGTGGACGCGGATCTCTCGATCGCCGACGCCGTGATCGGCGAGCTGCCCTCGTCCTCGCGCCGGGCAGTGGCGGCCGCGCACCTGCTCTATGCGGATCTCTCCACCCGGCTGCGGCGCACGCCCGCGCAGGAACTGGTCGTCCGACGGATCCGCGTACCCGGCTCGCGCAAGGCCGCCCTGTTCGGCCGCGCGATGCTCCGCGGCGGGGGCGCCCGGTGAGCCGCGTCGCGGTTCTCGGCGGGGGGATCTCCGGCCTCGCGGCGGCGGCGCTGCTCGCCACGGACGGCCACGACGTATCCCTCTTCGAGCAGTCCGACCGACTCGGCGGACGTGCGGGGAGCTGGGAGAGGGAGGGTTTCCGGTTCGACACGGGCCCCTCGTGGTACCTCATGCCCGAGGTGTTCGACCACTGCTTCCGCCTTCTGGGCACGAGCGCCGAGAAGGAGCTCGATCTCATCCGCCTCGATCCCGCCTACCGGGTGTTCTCCGACGACGAGGCGCCGCTCGACATGCACTCCGCCCGCGACCGCTCACTCGCCCTGTTCGAATCACTCGAGCCCGGCGCCGGGGCCGCCCTCGCCCGCCACCTCGACTCCGCGGCGCGCACGGCCCGCATCGCCACCGACCGCTTCTTGTACACCGATTTCTCGCACCCGCGAGCGTTCCTCCCCGGGAGCGACGTCCGCGAGCTGCCGCGCCTGGCCACGCTGCTGGGCACCTCGCTGCAGAGCATGGTCGAGTCCTCCTTCTCGGACCGGAGGCTGCGGCAGATCCTGCAGTACCCCGCGGTCTTCCTCGGCGGGGCGCCCTCGATCGCCCCCGCGCTGTTCCATCTGATGAGCACGTTCGATCTGGAGGACGGCGTGCAGTACCCGCAGGGCGGCTTCACCACGGTCATCGACGCGTTCGCGCGGCGAGCGCGCGCCGCCGGGGCCCGGCTGCACACCGGTGCACAGGTGCGCCGGATCCTGATCGAACGCGGGGCCGTGCACGGCATCGCCGTGGCCAGGGACGGCGTCGTCCGGGAGGAGCTGTTCGATCGCGTCGTGAGCACGGTCGACATGCACCACAGCGACATGGCACTGCTGCCCTCGGCGGCCCGCGAACGCTCGCCCGGGCGCTGGCGGCGGATGAACCCCGGAACCGGCGCGGTGCTGGCGATGCTGGGCGTCCGCGGACGCCTGCCCGGGCTCGCCCACCACAACCTCGTCTTCACCGAGGACTGGGACGCCAACTTCGACGCGATCTTCGGATCCGCCCCGCGGGTGCCGGAACCGGCGTCGTTCTACGCGTGCATGCCCAGCGCCACCGACGAGACGGTCGCGCCACAGGGTGACGAGAACCTGTTCCTGCTCGTCCCCGTGCCCGCGGATCCGGCGATCGGTGCGGGAGGTCTCGACGGCCGCGGCGCCGCCGCGGTGGAACGCATCGCCGATCGGGCGATCTCCGAGCTCGCGGCGCACGCGGGCGCGCCCGATCTCGCGGAGCGCATCGTCGTACGGCGCACCGTGGGTCCTGCCGACTTCGCCCGCGACCTGCACTCCTACCGCGGGTCGGCGCTCGGCCCCGCGCACACGCTGCGGCAGAGTGCCTTCCTACGGGGTCGCACGCGTTCCCGCACGACCCGCGGACTGTTCTACGCGGGCGCGACGACGCTGCCGGGGATCGGTCTGCCCATGTGCCTCATCAGTGCAGAGCTCGTGCTGAAGGCGTTCCGCGACGATCGCACGAGCGGACCGCTGCCCGTGCCGGCGGAAACGTGATGGGCTTCCTCCATCTCGCGCTGCTGCTGGTGTCGATCGCCGGCGTCGGCGTCATCGATCGGCGCTGGCGACTGTTCCTCTGGGCGGAGCCGAGGCGAGCGCTGCTCATCCTGGCCGCAGGCGCCGGCGTGCTGCTGCTCTGGGATGTCGTCGGGATCGCGACCGGCATATTCACGCGTGAGACCAACCCGCTCTCCACCGGCGTCCTGCTCCTGCCTCATCTGCCGATCGAGGAGCCGGTGTTCCTCGTGTTCCTGATACAGCTGACCATGGTGCTCTACACGGGCGCACTGCGGATCCTGCGTGCACGCGAGGAGCACCGTCGATGAACGGCACGTATCTGATGGTCGACGCGACCTTCCTCGTCCCCTGCATCGTGATGCAGTGGCTCACCTGGCGTCGGGCGCCTGCAGGTCACGGCGCGGCGCTCGTCCTCGCGACCTTCGGCCTCGTCTTGCTCACCGCCGTCTTCGATTCGCTCATGATCGCCGCAGGCCTGTTCACGTACGCGCCGCGCCTGATCAGCGGGATCAGGATCGGCCTGGCCCCGATCGAGGACCTCGCGTATCCCATCGCGGCCGCTCTGCTCGGCTCGGCCGCGTGGAACCTGCGCCGCTCGTCACCCGAGGAGCGGCTGCAGAGGGCTGAACCGGATCCCGACGCCCGCACCCCTGAGGACCGACCACGATGAGCATGACCACAGCACGATCCCTGCCACTCGATCTGCTGCTGACCTCGCGCCCGCTGAGCTGGATCAACACCGCCTTCGGTTTCGCGGCCGCCTACATCCTGACGACCGGCCGCGTGGACGCTGCCCTCGCGATCGGCACGCTGTTCTTCCTCGTGCCGTACAACCTCACGATGTATGGCATCAACGACGTCTTCGACCACGCGTCGGACCTCGCGAACCCGCGCAAGGGCGGTGCGGAGGGCGCCGTGCTCTCTCCGACTCTGCACCGCGTGGTGATGGCATGGTCACTGCTGCTCCCGGTGCCGTTCATCGTCTTCCTCGTCGCGATCGGGGATCCGGTGTCCTGGCTCGTGCTGGCGATCAGCCTGTTCGCCGTGATCGCCTATTCCGTGCCAGGGCTGCGGTTCAAGGAGATCCCCTTCCTGGACTCGGCGACGTCGAGCCTCCACTTCGTCTCTCCCGCCGTCTACGGGCTCGTGCTGGCGCGCGCGACACCGACGCCGGCGCTCGTGGTGCTGTTACTCGCCTTCTTCGCGTGGGGCGTCGCGAGCCACGCGTTCGGCGCGGTGCAGGACGTCGTCCCGGACCGAGCGGCAGGGATCGCCTCGATCGCGACCGTGCTGGGCGCGACGCGGACCGTGCGCTTCGCGTCGGCGATGTGGGCGCTCGCTGGCGCGCTCATGCTCTTCACGTCGTGGCCGGGCCCGCTCGGGGCCGTCCTCGTGCTGCCGTACATCGGCGCCGTCTGGCCGTTCCGCTCGGTCTCGGACGAGGGATCGGAAGCGACGAACCGAGGATGGCGCCGTTTCCTCCTGCTGAACTACGTGTGCGGCTTCCTCGCCACCATGCTGCTCATCTGGTGGGCGGCCCAGGGCGGTGCGGCGTTCTGAGCGGGGCCGCTTCAGGCGTCAGGACACGAACAGCGCGATGATCGCGCCGAGACGCGCCTGTTCCAGCGCAGGGTCGAGCCTCTCCGACGCCGCCAGCCTCGCCACACCGTGGAGCGTGCTCCACAGCAGCTCCGCACGCACCACGGCATCCTGCTCGGCCATGCCCGCGGCCGACACCGCGCGGAGGAACGCCCCGAACGCCGCACGCAACGGCTCCGGGGTCTGCACAGTCGCGAAGACGATGCGGGTGCGTGCCTCGAACATCGCCTCGTAGAGCGCCGGATGCGTTTGGGCGAACGCAAGATACGTGTGCACCACATGCGCGAGACGGTCGCCCTCGCCGACTGGGTCCGCAAGCTCGTCCGCCATCGCGGCGAACCCCTCGATCATCACCCGCTCGACGATCTCGTCCCTCCCGCCGGGGAAGCTGCGGTAGAGGATCGGCTGGCTGAAGCCGATCTCGGCCGCCAGCCGCCGGACGGTCACGGCCGACCACCCCTCCGTCTCGGCGACGCGTCGGGCGGCGTCGACGATGGCACGGGAGCGCTCCGCGGGATCGGCGCGCGGGGGCGTTGACGGGGTCATGGCACGATGTTAGCATCGCTAACTGTTAGCATCGCTAACCCAAAGAAGGAGAAGCCATGTCCCTTGCGATCATCACCACCGCCATCGGCGCCATCACCGCCATCGCCGTCATCTTCGGCACCGACGTGCTCGCCGCCGTCGTGCTGCGCGCCGTCTACGCCGAGGTCGATGAACCGACCCTCGTACAGGTGGTCGGCCGCGGCCACTACTACGGGGATCGCCGACTGCCGGGCGTCGGCATCGCGGGCGTGGTGCTCACGGTGGCGACCGCCGCGCTCTCGGCATTCTGGGGCAGCCTCGCCGCCGCCGTCCTCGCGACCGTCGCGCTCGTGGCCCTGCTGCTCTGGCTCGTGCTGTTCGGCACGATCGCGAAACCGATCAACACGACGCTCACCGCTGCTGCATTCGGAGGCACCGTGCCGACCGACGTCCGGGCCCTGCAGGATCGGTGGGAGTCGATCATCCCCCTGCGGGCCACGCTGCAGGGACTCGCCCTGGTGCTGCTGTGCGTCGCGCTGGTGGTGCGCTGAACGGCGACCGCGACGGTCAGCGCCACCCGCGAAACGATCAGCAACGCAGAAGACCCCCGCCCCGAGGGGCGAGGGTCTTCGTAATGAGCGTCAGGCTCAGATGGCGTTGACGTCCAGCGGGATACCGGGGCCGAACGTGGTCGACACCGCACCCTTCTGGATGTAGCGGCCCTTCGAGCTGGACGGCTTGAGGCGAACGATCTCCTCGAGCGCGGCCTTCATGTTCTCGTCGAGCTGCTCGGCCGAGAACGATGCCTTGCCGACGACGAAGTGCACGTTGGCGTGCTTGTCGACGCGGAACTCGATCTTTCCGCCCTTGATCTCCTCGACGGCCTTGGCCGGGTTCGGGGTCACGGTGCCGGTCTTCGGGTTCGGCATCAGACCACGCGGGCCGAGCACCTTGCCGAGACGGCCGACCTGGCCCATGAGCTCCGGGGTGGAGACCGCGGCGTCGAAGTTGGTCCAGCCGCCGGCGACCTTCTCGATGAGCTCGGCGCCGCCGACCTCATCCGCACCCGCGGCGATCGCGGCCTCAGCGGCCGGACCCGTCGCGAACACGATGACGCGGGCGGTCTTGCCGGTGCCGTGCGGGAGGATGACGGTGCCGCGCACCATCTGGTCCGCCTTGCGCGGGTCGACCGAGAGCTTCAGCGCGACCTCGACGGTCGAGTCGAACTTCGCGGAGCCGGTCTCCTTCGCGAGGACCACGGCCTCGGTCGGGGTGTAGAAGCGGTCTGCCTCGATCTTCGCGGCAGCAGCGTTGTAAGCCTTGGACTTGGTAGCCATTGTTATCTCCCTCAGCCCTCGACCGTGATGCCCATGGAACGGGCGGTCCCGGCGATGATCTTCGACGCGGCGTCGATGTCGTTCGCGTTCAGGTCGGCCTGCTTCTGCTCGGCGATCTGACGGACCTGCTCGGCGGTGATCTTCGCGACCTTGACGGTGTGCGGAGTGGCGGAGCCCTTCTGCACGCCCGCGGCCTTCTTGATCAGCTCGGCGGCCGGCGGGGTCTTCAGGATGAACGTGAAGCTGCGGTCCTCGTAGACGGTGATCTCGACGGGGATGACGTTGCCGCGCTGCGACTCGGTCGCCGCGTTGTACGCCTTGCAGAACTCCATGATGTTGACGCCATGCTGACCGAGCGCGGGGCCGATCGGCGGCGCCGGGTTGGCGGCACCGGCGTTGATCTGGAGCTTGATCAGGCCGGTCACCTTCTTCTTCGGTGCCATAGTGATTCCTTTCTCGAGCGGATGCCGGAGGCATCCCTCTCCCGCGGATCCGGCATCTCCGGAACGCGGTGGCGTTCGCGCGCACGACGAGGCGGCGCACAAACCATAGAAGTCTACCGGATCCCGGGCGCGTCCGCGCACAGGCAGCCACCGGGCCAGGACGCCGGCGCGACATGGGGCCCGCGACCACGCCGATGACGAAGCGAGAACGGCCGCCCCCGAGGGGACGGCCGTTCCGCGTGCGCTTCCGGGGAAGCGTCAGATCATCTTGGTGACCTGGTCGAACGACAGCTCGACCGGGGTCTCGCGCTCGAACAGCGAGACGAGCACGGTGAGCTTGCCGCTCTCCGGCTTGATCTCGGAGATCGAACCGGGAAGACCCGCGAACGAGCCCTCCTTGATCGTGATGGTCTCGCCGATCTCGAAGTCGACCTCGGCCGCGAGCGGGCGGGCCACGGCGACGCCGCCCTTGGCCGCGACGGCCTTGGCGGTCGGGACGTCCTTGACCTCGACGAGGGACTTCAGCATGTTGAAGGCCTCTTCGAAGCGCAGCGGAGTCGGGTTGTGCGCGTTACCGACGAAGCCGGTGACGCCGGGCGTGTGGCGCACGACGGACCAGGTGTCCTCGTTGAGCTCCATGCGCACGAGCACGTAGCCGGGGATCCGGACGCGCGTGACCATCTTGCGCTGGCCGTTCTTGATCTCGACGACGTCCTCCATCGGGACCTCGATCTGGTAGATGTCGTCCTCGACCTCGAGCGTCGACTTGCGCTGCTCGATGTTGGCCTTCACCTTGCGCTCGAAGCCGGCGTAGGAGTGGATCACGTACCACTTGCCGGGGAGCATCCGCAGGTCCATGCGGAAGGCCTCGTACGGGTCCTCCTCCGCGTCGGCCTCGTCGGCGTCGCTCGGCGCGCTCGCTGCGTCGGCAGGATCGAGCTCGGACTCGACCGCGTCCACGACGCCGGCGGCCGCGTCGATCTCTGCGACCTCCTCGGGGTCGAGGACGGGGGCGTCCTCCTCGCCGTTCACGTCGGGGCCGTCGTACGGCGTGACCTCGTCAGCAGCAGCGGCCTTGCGGTCTGCGGCCTCTTCGGCCACCGAGTCGTTGAGGACCTCTGCTGCGGCCTCGGACTCGGCCGCCTGGTCCAGGTTGAGAGCGTCGTTCACGATCGCGTCTGCCTCCGGGTCATCTTCGAATTCGATGTCTTCGTCGTCCACGTCGTCCTCGTCGCCCTCGATGTGCAGGGCGACCCGCTCGGCGGCGGTGACGGCGCGCTCCTCGGAGGCGAGCACGTCGCCCTCCTGGGCCTCGTCGTCCTCACTGGACTGCTCGGCGGCGGTCGCCCAGTCGACGTCGTCTCCGAGGTATCGTTCGCGTTCGGACACTGGTTCTTCTCTCCTTCAGGTTCGGCCCGGGGTCAGTTGCCACCGGGCCGCGGGATCACGCGGTTTTCCCGGGAACCCCGAAGACTTGCGTCGTCAGCCACGAGAAGGCCATGTCGAGCCCGTACACGAGGGCCATCATCACGATCACGAAGCCCAGTACGACCAGGGTGTACTTGACGAGCTCCTTGCGCGTGGGGGTGACCACCTTGCGGAGCTCGGCGATCACCTGACGGAAGAACAGCGCGATGCGACCGAAGAAGCCCAGCTTCTTGTCGCGGCTCGCGCCGCCGTTCGCCGTGGGAACCACGGCGCCCGATGCGTCTTGAACCATCCTGGAGTACCTTTCGTGTGCCGGCTGCGCGCCGACGCGCAGGGCGGACAGGAATCGAACCTGCAACCTGCGGTTTTGGAGACCGCTGCTCTGCCAATTGAGCTACCGCCCTAGAGATCCGAGGATCTCTGTCCGCATCTTCTCCGCGTTCCGGGAGACCCGGGGCACGGCGAAAGAATGCAGACAACAACTGCTCGTCCAGTGTACGGCATCCGCACCGGCCCTCCGAACCGGGGCTGCATCCCGGGCGCGGCACATGGGCACCGGACTCCCCCGCGCGGCGGCCGCCCGTCGACCCGAGCCGTGCTTGTTAGGCTCGGCATGCGGTCGACGAACCTCCACGGATCGGCGCCCGCGGAGGGAGAGTCGATGGCGGCGGAGGATCCGGCACCCGCGGACGCGCAGCAGTTCCAGGTGGACCTGCGCGGCGTCGTGGACCTGCTCAGCCGCCACATCTACTCCGGACCCCGGGTCTACCTGCGCGAGCTGCTGCAGAACGCCCGGGACGCCCTCGCCGCGCGGCGCGAGGTCGACGGGCTCGGCGGCACCATCCGGATCCGTCCGCTCCCTGCCGAGGGCGGCGAGTTCGTGCTCAGCGACGACGGCGTCGGCCTCACCGCCGACGAGGTCGCCGAGTTGCTCGCGACGGTCGGACGCAGCTCCAAGCGCGACATCTTCGACCTGCCCCGCAGCGACTACCTGGGCCAGTTCGGCATCGGGCTGCTCAGTTGCTTCATGGTGGCGGACGAGATCGTGATCCGTTCCCGCAGCGCCCGTGGCGGTCGGGCGGTCGAGTGGATCGGATCCGCCGACGGCACATTCCGGGTACGCGAGCTCGACGAGGACCTGCCCATCGGAACCAGCGTGCACCTGGTGCCGCGCTTCGACGCCGGCGACCTGCTGCGCGCGGATGCCGTGCGCGAGCTCGCCACGACCTTCGCCGAGTTCCTGCCCACGACCGTGCTGCTGGAGCTGCCCGGCGGCGACGTGCGGATCACGCACGAGGCGCCGTTCCTCGACCCGCGGCAGGATCCGGCCGCGACGGCCGCCTACGGCCGCGAGATCATCGGATCCGCTCCGCTCGACATCATCGAGCTCACCGAGCCCGCCACCGGGACGCGCGGTGTCGCCTATGTGCTGCCCTTCGCTCCCCCGCCCGGCGCCCGGCAGGCGACGCGGATGTACCTCGGCCGCATGCTGCTGTCCGAGCGCGCGGACGACGTGCTGCCGGACTGGGCGTTCTTCGTGCGCGCCGTGATCGACTCCAACGGCCTGAACCCCACGGCCAGCCGCGAGTCGCTGGTCGACGACGAGGCGCTCGCCCTCGTGCGGGAGCAGCTCGGCGCGGCGCTGCGGCGCTGGGTGCTGGAGCTGGGACTGCGCGAACCGCACCGGCTCGCGCAGTTCGTTGCGGTGCACGAGGTGGGGCTCAAGTCGCTCATCCGGCACGACGACGAGCTCGCCCGGTTCATCACGCGCTGGCTCACCGTGGAGACGACGCACGGCACGCTGAGCGTCGGAGACCTCGTCGAACGCTACGAGCGGATCCGCTACGCGGAGACCGTGGACGAATTCCGCCAGGTCGCCGGCATCAGCCGGGCCGAGCAGATCCTGGTGAACGGCGGCTATCTGTACGACGCGGATCTGATCCGCCGCCTCCCGGAGCTGTTTCCGGCGGTCACCGTCGAGCGGGTCGACGTCGTGAGCGAACTGGACCGGCTGGACCCGCCTCCGCTGGACGACAGGGCCGCCGCGGTCGCGCTGGAGGATCGTGCGGGCGCCGTGCTGGCCGACGTCGGGTGCGCCGTCGTGGTGCGCACCATCGACCAGCCAGAGCTGCCCTCGCTGTACGTCGCGGACCCCGCCGTCCTGCGGCGCATCGACCGCACCAGGACCAAGGACATCACGGGCTCCCTCTGGGGCGGCGTGCTGGACCGCATCGACGGCGCGGTGGGCGAGGACCGGAACGACGACCTCACGGCCCGGCTGTGCCTGAACTGGGGCAATCGTGTGGTGCGCTCGCTGAGCGCGGTCGCCGACGACGCGGTGTTCGCGCGCACCGTGCAGCTGCTGTACATCCAGGCGCTGCTCGCCGGGCACCGTCCGCTCGGCGACGCCGACCGGGCCCTGATGACCGGCGCACTGTCCGATCTCGTCGCGCTGTCGGCCGGAGTGACCGGCCTCGAGCTGCCCCCATTGGCCGACGAACCCGATCCCCTCACCCCGTCCTGACGACGGGGGCCAGGATCCCGCACGACGGCGGGAGCACTTCCCTCGCGGAGACCGCGAGGCCGCACACACCCGGAGGACGACATGGCAGGACCGAAGAAGCAGCTGGACCGTCTCTTCGAGGAGATCGATCGCACCCCCTGGGGGCCCCAGGAGCGCGCCCTCGTCGCCGAGGCCGTCGCGCTCGCACAGGAGATCGGCGACGCGCAGCTCGAGTACCAGGCCCGCATGCGGCAGACCGCCTCTGCGAACATGGGCGGGCTCACCGACCTGATGCTGAGCTCGTTCGCCTGGTGCCTCGCGCACCACGACGCGGATCCGGTCCGGTTCCCCGCCGACATCGACAACGGCGCGGCCGATCTGATGTGGCAGTTCAAGTGGATGGCTTCCTCGCTGCGCAGCTCGCCCGCCTTCGCGCCGGAGCAGATCGCGGCGGTGCTGGACGACATGGAGGCGCACTACCGCACCGCAGGGCTCGGCATGAGCGGCGTGCTGATGGCGCGGTTCGAGGATGCGCACGCGGCGGGGCGGATGGACGACGCGGAGCGGCTGCGCGTGCAGCTGGAAGCCACGCCGCGCGACTCGCACAGCCATTGCGATGCCTGCGGCCGGAGCCAGATCGCCGGGTTCTTCGCCGACACGGACCGCGACGAGGACGCGATCCGCCTCGTCGAGGAGATGCTCGAGGGCGGCTTCTCCTGCGGCGAGGAGCCGGAGCACGCGCTGTCGGTGTCCCTGCTGCCGTACCTGCGCCTCGGCCGCGGCGAGCAGGCTCGTGCGGCCCATCTGCGCAGTTACCGGCTGGCGAAGGACAACCCGGATCTGCTCACGGCGATCGCGAACAGCATCCGGTTCTGCGCCCTGAGCGGCAACGAGGCCCGCGCGCTCGCGCTCGTCGAGCGGCATCTGCCCTGGCTCGCCCACGACGCGCTCAACGCACAGGGCCACTTCCGCATGCTCACCGCGATCGGCACGGCTCTCGACGCAGTCACGGCGGCAGGTCACGGAGCCACGCCGGTGCGCGGGGCCGACTCCCCCGATCTCGAGCGCTTCTTCGGCGTGCGCGACGGCGCGGACGGCGGGTCGTGGTCCGCCGGCGGGCTCGCGGCGGCGGCCTGGGCCGCGGCCGAGCGGATCGGGGCGCGCTTCGACGAGCGCGACGGCACCGACAACCATGCGCAGCGCCTGCGCCTCGCCCGGCAGACCGCCGCGGAGCGCTACGACGTGCCGATCCGCAGCGACGTGTTCGCCGCGCCGGTAGTCGACACCGCCCCGACCGACGACGACGGCTGGTACCGCCGTGTGCTCGATCTCGCCGGCTACGGCGCCGCCGCCGACACACTGGATGCGCTGGCCCACGTGATCGACCGCGTCGACGCCGAACGCCGCGCGGTGCTCACCGGCCAGCGGCTCGCCGCGCTGGTGAACCTCGAGCGCATCGACGAGGCGACGGCGCTCCTGCCCGACCGGATCCAGGCCCTGCGCGCCGCCGGCCTCGATGCTCAGGCCGGCGTCGAGGAGCGATTCGGGCTGGCTCTGTTCGGCACCGCGACCGAGGCCGACAACGCGGCCCTCGCCGACCTGCTCGCGGCGTCCGCGGATCCGTCCGGCCCCCGCGCGCTGCCGCCTGCGACCCGCGGCGACATCGCGCTGACGCTGGCGTTCGATCTCGGCGACGACCCGGCCGCTGCCCTCGCGCTCTCGGAGCAGGCAGCCAACCTGTTCGCAGAGGCAGGAGACGCCCGCCTCGGGCACGGCGCGGAGATCGCGGCGGCCATGGCGCTGCTGCGGGCGGACCGCGGCGACGAGGCGCTCGCACGGATCGACGCCCTGCTGGCCGACGCGGCGATCACCCGCGGCGTGCGTGCGCGGACGCTCGAGATGCGGGCACGCGTCCACGGCGGACGCGGCGCGTTCGCCGAAGGCGCGGCCGACGCCGACGAGGCCGGCCGCATCCTGGCCGAGCTCGGCAGCAGGTCGGGCTTCGCGGGGGCGCAGATGCTCGCCGGCGCACTCTGGGAGGACGCGGAGGAGCCGGAGCAGGCGCTCGCGCGCTACCGCGTCGGCGCTCGGCTGCTGGAGCAGATCGGCGGCGACGTCCCGGGCGCGAAGTACCGCGTGGCGCGCAGCATGCTGAACTCCGGAGCCGTGGAGGAGGCGGCGGAGCTGTTTGGCGAGGTGCTGCAGCTCGAGGAGGCGGACGAGGTCCCCGCGGGCAGCAGGGCGATGACCGCGCTGATGCTGGCGCGGTCGCTGCGAGCCGCGGGCGAGGGCGGGCAGGCGTACGGCGCCTTCGGCTATGCGGCCGAGCTGTTCGGCGAGGCCGAGAACCCCGCCGATCAGGCGCTCGCCCTGATGAACAGAGCGCAGATCCTCGCCCAGTACGACGAGCGGGACCAGGCCGTCGAGACGCTCGAGGAGGCCGCGGCGATCGTCCGCACGGCCGAGGATGCGCCGGCCGCGGTGGTCGAGGTGCTGCACAACCTCGGCCAGTCGTACGGCGCGCAGCAGGATCCTCGCGCCTTCGCACTGTTCGACGAAGTGGAGGCCGTCGCGCGGGCGAACGACGCGGACTGGGTGATCGCCGATGTGGCGGACTCCCGCGCGCGGGCGCTGCTATCGGCCGAGCGGGTGGACGAGGGCGTCGCTGCGGCGCTCACCGCCTCGGATGCCTTCGCCGCCGTCGGCGATGCGCAGTCGGCGGGCGGCTCCGCGCTGCTCGCCGCGAGGGCGCTCAATGGCGCAGAGCGCTCGGCCGATGCCGTCGCCGCCTACCGCGCGGTGCTCGACCAGGCTGCGGACATCCCACCTCTGCGCCAGATCGCGGCCCTCGAACTCGGCGACGTGCTGCAGGGCCTCGGGCGCGATGCCGAGGCCGCCGAGGTGCGTCGGCTCGCCGAGGACTGAGACGGATCCGGTCCCGGCGGCACGGCACGGGACCGGATCCGGCACCGGTCAGAACAGCTGACGCCAGTTGGCCTTCGCCAGGTCGAGCAGTTCGTCGCCGCGTCCGGAGAGCACGGTGCGGATCGCGTACAGCGCGAAGCCCTTGACCTGCTCGGCGTTGACGGCCGGGGGCATGGACAGCTCCTGCCGCTCGGTCACGACGTCCAGGAGCGCCGGCCCGTCGTGCGCGAGCACCTCGGCGAGCGCGCCGGGAAGATCCTCGCTGCGCTCCACGCGACGCCCGAAGATGCCCATCGCCTCCGCGACGGCGGCGAAGTCGGGATTGCGCAGGTCGGTGCCGTAGTTCACGAAACCGGCCGCCTTCATCTCCAGCTCCACGAAGTTGAGCGAGGAGTTGTTCACCACGATCGTCTTCACCGGAAGCTGGTTCTGGGTGAGGGAGATGAGCTCGCCGAGCATCATGGTGAGCCCGCCGTCGCCCGCGAGCGCCACCACCTGACGCTCCGGCTCGCTCGCCTGCGCGCCGATGCCGTGCAGCAGGGCGTTCGCCATGGAACCGTGGTTGAACGATCCGATGAGCCGGCGCCGGCCATTCATGTGCAGATAGCGGGCGGCCCAGACCGTGGGCGAGCCGACATCGGCGGTGAACACGGCGTCATCCGCGGCGGCCTCGTCGAGCAGCCGGGCCAGGTACTGCGGGTGGATCGGCGCCTTGCCGCGCGAGGGCACCGCGAGCTCGTCGAGCTTGGCGCGCGTCTTGCGGTAGTGCGCGGTGGCATCGTCGAGGTGGGTGCGCCGACGGTCGGCCTTGAGCCGCGGCAGCAGCGCCGCAGCGGTCGCGCCGACGTCTCCGACCAGACCCAGATCCAGAGGATGGCGCCGCCCCAGGTTCTCGCCGCGGATGTCGACCTGGATCGTCGTCGCGTTCGCCGGGTAGAACTGCGGGTACGGGAAGTCGGATCCGAGGATCAGCAGGGCGTCGGCACCGTCCATCGCCCGGTAGCCGGACGCGAAGCCGAGCAGGCCGGTCATGCCCACGTCGAAGGGGTTGTCGTACTCCACGAACTCCTTGCCGCGGAGGGCGTGCACGACGGGCGCGGCGAGCCGATCCGCGAGCGCCACGATCTCGTCGTGTGCGCCCTCCGCTCCGGCGCCGGCGAGGATGGTGACCTTGGACGCCGCATTCAGCAGGGTCGCCGCGCGCTCGAGCTCTGCACCGCTCGGGACCACCACGGGCCGGCTGCGCTCGATCACGGTGACGCGGTCGTCCTCGGCCGGCGCGAGCGCGATGTCGCCGGGGATGACGAGCACCGCCACCCCGCGCTTCTCGATCGCCTGACGCATCGCGATCTGCAGCAACCGCGGCATCTGGGCCGGATCCGACACGTACTCGACGTAGACGCTGCACTCGCGGAACAGCTCCTGCGGATGGGTCTCCTGGAAGTACTGGGTGCCGATCTCGCTGGTCGGGATGTGCGCGGCGATCGCGAGCACCGGCACACGCGAACGGTTGGCGTCGTAGAGCCCGTTGATGAGATGCAGGTTGCCCGGGCCGCAGGATCCGGCCGCGACCGCCAGTTCTCCGGTGAGCGCGGCCTCCGCGGCCGCGGCGAACGCGGCCGTCTCCTCATGACGAACGTGCACCCAGCGGATGGCGCCGTCCTTGCGCAGGGCGTCGGTGAAGCCGTTCAGGGAGTCCCCCGGGATCCCGTACACGCGCTTCACACCGTTCGCGCGGAGGGTGCTGACGATGTTCTCGGCGACGGTGGTCATGGCGGCCTCTCGTGAAAGCAACAGGACATCTCGAGGCTACGCCCGCGGGCCGCGGGTGGGGCGGCCCGCTACTCCGTGATGTAGACGGCGTGCCGGATCCACTCCGGACGGGACAGAGCCTCCACTGCGGCCCGCCCGACCGTGTCGAAGCGGGTGCTGTAGTGCCAGCGCACCGTGCGATCGATGCCCACACGGTAGTCGGCAGCGCCCGTTCCGGGGATGAGCCGGGAAGGGCGAAGGCTCGTCCATTCCGTGTCGCTGGCGGCGAGCGCCGCATCCATGGCGCGGGTGTCGGAGTTGTTCGCCTTCAGCACGCGCTCGAGGATGGGCTTCGCGACGAAGCGGGAGAGCGGATCGTCCTGGGCCACGTACGCCCCGGATGCGGAGACGGCGATCACGCGGGACACCCCGGCGGCTTCCATCGCCGCGAGGAGTGCCGCCATGCCCTCTTGCAGCAGCACGACATCGCCGTCGGCGCGGACGTGCCCGATCGTGGAGATCACCGCATCGGCGCCGCGCAGGGCCGTCGTGAGCGCGGCGACGTCCCGCGCGTCCGCGGTCGCCACGATCGTCCCCTCCGGCGCGGAGGCGGGCCTGCGCACGACCGAGACGGCCTCGAGCCCGGCGGCGAGGGCGTGCGCGACCGCGGCTCTGCCCGATCGACCCGATGCTCCGACGATGACGACGCGCATCCGCTTCTCCTTCAGCCCGGGTTAGTGATTACTCACTCACTATACTCGGAGGATGCCTCCGGTCATACCTCACGCGTCGTCCCGCGAGCGGATCCTCGACGCCGCACTCCTCGTGATGCGCGAACGCGGACTCGCCAACACCACGACGAAGCTGATCGCCGTGCAGGCGGGCCTGTCCGAGGCGATGCTCTACAAGCACTTCGCCGACAAGCAGCAGCTGTTCCTCAGCGTGCTGCGGGAGCGCGCTCCGCGCGCCCGCTTCGAGGGGGATGCCGGCGGCGAGAACCTCGCCGCCGGGCTCGCCGCGCTGGTCGCCGACCTCATGGCGTTCTTCACCCGCACCTTCCCGATCGCGGCCTCGATCTTCGGCTCACCGACGCTGCTGACTGAGCACCGCGAAGGGGTCGGCTCGTACGGCGGCGGTCCCGCGACCGTGATCGACGGCGTCCGCGCCCGCCTCGCCGCAGAGCAGAGCGCGGGGCGCATCCGCGCGGATGCCGACACCGCCTCTGCCGCACGCGTGCTCGTCGGGGCGGCGTTCCATCAGGGGTTCCTCGCAGCGTTCGAGGGCCTCGACGGGGTGCCCGACGCCGAGCGGATCGCCACCGGGATCGTGGACGTGGTGCTCCCCGGGCTCCTCCCCGTGGCGGGCTGAACCTGCTCCGCCCGCGGAGCCGGCCTTGACCCGGCCCGGAGCGGCGAGCACCCTGAGGGCATGCGCTCCGCCCGCCCCATCCCCGGCAACCCCTGGCCGCACGACATGTCGATCAGCGTGGAGGACGATCCGCACGCCCTGCTCGAGCTGCTCTGGGTGCGTGATGTCTATGGGCTGCGACCGCCGGGTGATGTGCCGCCCCCGCTGACGGATCCGCCCACGGCACGCCGCTCGCCGACGGACGCGACCGCATCGTCGAACGCGTGGTCCGAGCTGTGGCGCGGGGCCCTAACTCATCTCGCCGATCTGGACCCGCTGCCGCCGATCGCCAAGATCGAATCGACCGCGCCGGGCTCGGACGAGCGGCGCGCACTGTTCGAGCAGCTGAGAGGCCCCACGTGGCGCGACCGCTTCGGCGCAGAGGCGTTCGACGCCTCCTTCTCCGACTGGGTCTCGCGTCGCGTCCAGGAGCGCATCGCCGGATACCGCGCGCCAGTGCAGGAGCACCCGGAGCGGCGCGCCCTCGACGCCCTGATCCTGGCGTGGAGGGCAGGTATGACCCGGGTCATCGAGATCCCCTGCCGCGGCGAGTTCACTCGCATCGCCGGCCCCTCCGCGCTGCTCGTGACGGCCGAGACGCGGGCGGATCCGGAGCGCTACGCCGAGGCGCTGACCGTGTTCGCCGCCCGCGCGCAGAGCGGATCCTGACGCTCCCGTCGGGTTTCCCTGGCATGACGAAGGGGCGGGCGCCGCAGGATATGCGACGCCCGCCCCTTCTCTCCCGCTGAGTGCGGCGGGACGAATCCGAGCTGCCGGAATCAGGCCACGCGGACGAGCTTCTTGTTCACGAACTCGTCGGCAGCGAGCAGACCGAGTTCGCGCGAGGTGCCGCTGCGCTTCACGCCACCGAAGGGCAGCTCCGGGCTGTCGGCGAGCACGACGTTGACGTAGACCATGCCCGCGTCGATGCCGTTCGCCACTCGCTCGGCCTGGGCGTCGTCGGTGGTGAACACGTACGAGCCGAGACCGAAGGAGGTGTCGTTCGCGAGCGCGACCGCCGCGTCCTCGTCCGCGACGCGATAGACCACGGCGGCGGGGCCGAACAGCTCCTGGCGGTACACGTCCATCTCGGGCGTGACGTCGGCGAGCAGCGTCGGCGTGTAGAACGCGCCGTCGCGGGTGCCGCCGGTGAGCAGGGTCGCTCCCTGTGCCACCGCGGTGTCGACCTGATTCTGCAGGTTGACCGCGGCCGCCTCCGAGACGAGCGGGCCCAACACGGTGTCCTCCTGGGTCGGGTCGCCCGGCGTGACCGCGGACAGCGCGGCGACGGCCTTCTCCACGAACGCGTCGTAGAGCCCGTCGACGACGATGAATCGCTTGGCGCCGTTGCAGGCCTGGCCGTTGTTGTCCAGGCGCGCGTCGACCGCGGCCTGCACGGTCGCGTCGAGGTCGTCGGTGGAGAGCAGGATGAACGGGTCGGAGCCGCCGAGCTCGAGCGCGACCTTCTTCAGGTTGCGGCCGGCGTTCTCCGCGACAGCCGCACCGGCGCGCTCGGATCCGGTCACGGACACGCCCTGCACGCGCGGGTCGGCGACGATGGTGGCCGCCTGCTCGATCGATGCGTAGACGTTGACGTAGCCGCCGTCGGGGAGCCCGGCCTCCTCGTAGATCTTCTCGAGCAGGGCCGACGACTCCGGGCACTGCTCGGAGTGCTTGAGCACGATCGTGTTGCCGACCGCGAGGTTCGGGCCGGCGAATCGCGCGACCTGATAGGCCGGGAAGTTCCACGGCATGATGCCGAAGAGCACGCCGAGCGGAGCCTTGCGGATCACCGCGGTGCCGTCGCCCAGGATGTCCAGAGGCTGGTCGGCGTTGATCTTCTCGGCGTTGTCGGCGTAGAACTCGATGATGTCGGCGGCGAAGTCGACCTCGCCGACAGCAGCGGCGAGGGGCTTGCCCATCTCACGTGTGATGATCGCGCCGAGCTCGTCGCGGTGGGCGCGGTGCCCCTCGGCGATGCGGCGGATCACGGCCGCGCGCTCGGCGACGGGAGTGCGCCCCCAGACCGCAGCGGCGCCGTGCGCACGCGCGACGGCATCCTCGATCTGCGCATCGGTGAAGGTCTCGTAGGTGGCGACGGTCTCGCCCGTTGCCGGGTTGACGACGGCGTAATCGGTCATGTCGTTCCTTTCGGTGTCACATCATTGTGGGGTGTCCCGGCGGGCTCGGGATCCGTGCGGAACCCGAGCCCGCCGATGCTGGCGTTCAGTCGACCGGGATCAGCGTGTACTTGGTCGAGAGGTACTCGTGAATGCCCTCGAAGCCGCCCTCGCGCCCCACGCCGGACTGCTTGACTCCGCCGAAGGGAGCGGCCGCGTTGGAGACGACGCCCACGTTCAGACCCATCATGCCCGTCTCGAGGGCGTCGATCATCCGGTGTCCGCGCGCGAGGTCCTGCGTGAACACGTAGGAGACCAGGCCGTACTCGGTGTCGTTCGCGAGGCGCACGGCCTCGGCCTCGTCGGCGAAGGTCGCGATCGCGAGCACCGGGCCGAAGATCTCCTCGCGGAGGATCTCGCTGCCGGCTTGCACGTTCGCGAGAACGGTGGGCTCGTAGAAGGATCCGACACCCTCCAGCGCTTTGCCGCCGGAGAGCAGCGTCGCGCCGCGCTCGACGGCGTCGCCGACGAGTTCCTGGGCCTTGGCCACAGCGTCGTGGTCGATCAGGGGGCCGATCGAGACGCCGTCCTCGGTGCCGCGCCCGATCTTCATCGCGTTCACGCGCTCGGTGATGCGGCGGGCGAACTCGTCCGCAACGTCCTGGTGCACGATGAAGCGGTTCGCCGCAGTGCACGCCTGGCCGATGTTGCGGAACTTCGCCGCCAGGGCACCCTCCACGGCCTTGTCCAGATCCGCATCCTCGAAGACCACGAACGGGGCGTTGCCGCCGAGCTCCATCGACACGCGCAGCACGCCTTCCGCCGCCTGGGCGATGAGCTTGCGGCCGACCTCGGTGGATCCGGTGAAGGACAGCTTGCGCAGACGCGGGTCGGCGATGATCGGCGCCGACAGGGCCGACGAGCGCGAGGTCTGAACGACGTTCACGACGCCGGCCGGCAGGCCCGCCTCCTCGAGCAGCTTCACGAAGTACATCGTGGTGAGCGGGGTCAGTGCCGGCGGCTTGATGACCACGGTGCAGCCGGCGGCGAGCGCGGGCGCGATCTTGCGGGTGGCCATCGCGAACGGGAAGTTCCACGGCGTGACGAAGAACGACGGGCCCACGGGACGCTGCGAGACGACCATGCGGCCGGTCCCCTCGGGGTTCAGGCCGTAGCGGCCGGAGATGCGCACCGCCTCCTCGCTGAACCAGCGCAGGAACTCGCCGCCGTAGACGACCTCGCCACGGGCCTCGGCCAGCGGCTTGCCCATCTCGACGGTCATCAGCAGCGCCAGGTCCTCCTTGTGCGCCTGCACGAGGTCGAACGCGCGGCGGAGGATGTCGCTGCGGGTGCGCGGCGGGGTCGCGGCCCAGGCGTCCTGAGCGGCGACGGCCGCGTCGAGGGCCCGCATGCCGTCGGCCGGCGAGGCGTCGGCGATCGTGCGCACCACCTCGTTGGTGGCGGGGTCGCGCACGTCGAAGGTCTTGTCGCCCTCGGCGGCGATCCACTCGCCGGCGATGTAGAGCCCGGTGGGCACGCTCTCCAGCAGGGTCTTCTCCAGATCGGTCATACGATCCTCCTTGTCAGATGCTTCGATTCTCATGCAATCGGGTGGTGCGGGTCCGGTCAGGACCCAGAGTCTGCGCTGTCGTCCAGGCGTGTGCGCGGAACGACGATCATGGGTACGGGGATGATGTCGAGCATCTTCGCCGCGGTCGAGCCGAGGAACAGCCTCCGCGGCTGCGCGAGCCGGCTGGATCCGACCAGGATCAGCTCCCCCGGCAGCCATGCCAGCTGCGCCACGGCCTCCTCGACCGTGTCCCCCGGAGCCCGCTCGAGCTCGGCGCGCACGCCCCGCGGCAGCTCCATCTCCGCACGGGCGAGCACGTCGTCACCGTGCGCCGCGCTCACCAGGCGGATGGAGTTCGGGTCGAACCCGCGCGGCACGTCGAACGCGACGAGCGAGACGAGTCGCAGCGTCGCGCCGGTCGCGCCGGACAGCGCCACCGCCGTCTCCAGCAGTGCGTCGGCGCCGGGGCGATTGCCGATCGCGGCGGTGATCCGCGAGATCGGTGCCTGCACGTCGACGCTGTGCGCGAAGCCGGCCGGCGCCAGCGCCACCGGGATCGGCGAGGAGTGCAGCAGCGCCTGCGCGATACTGCCCATCCGGTGCAGACCGATGGTCGCCCCGTTCGCCGCACCGACGACGATCAGAGCAGCCTCGAGCTGTTCGCCCGCCAGCACGAGCCCCTCCGCGAAGGAGTCGTGCACGCGCACGTGCGCCGTGTGCGCGACGTCCGCGGGGATCATCTCCTGCGCCTCGTCGAGCCACTGTGCCGCCTGCCCCTGGGCCGGGCTGTCCTGCTCCGCGCCGGCGGTTTCGCCGTGGCCGGGCAGGACGATGAGCACGTGCAGGTGCCGCCGCGTGGCACGGGCGAGTCGCACGCCCAGCGCCAGCGCGTCGGAACCGGTCTCCGTCGCCGTGTAGCCGACGACGATGGAGGTGGTCATCAGACCTCGGCCGCCTCTGCGGCGATGAGCTCGCCGGCCTCCTCGCCGCGGTCCGCGTCGAGGATCTGCGACGCGGCGAGGCGACCCATGCGGATCGCGCCGTCGACGTGCTGATACCCGGCGCCGGCCAGGTCGGAGCAGGCGAAGTGGATGGGGCCGACCGGCGTGCGCAGGTCCTTGCCGTAGCGGTGCAGACCGCCCATGTCGAAGCTCGCCGCGTAGGCGCCGCGGGTCCACTCCTCGGAGCCCCAGTCGCTCTCGTAGTAGACGACCGTGTTCTTCGCCTCGGGGCCGTAGTAGTGCGCGAGGGACTCCAGGATCCGCTCCTTGCGCTCCTCGGCGCTCAGTTCGAACACGTCGTCGGCGTTCTGGTCGCTCACGAAGCCGACCAGGGTGCCGCGCTCGTCGCCGTGGTTGGTGTTGTCGTACGCCTCGTGCACGAGCTCGTAGGGGCTGAACGCCGTGGCTGACAGGCCCTGCTCACGCCAGAACGGACGGTCGTAGACGGCGTGCACCTTGATCACGAAGCCCATCGACAGGTGCTGGTGCATCTGGTGCTGGCGGCGCGGCAGCGACGGCACGAAGGAGATCCGGTCGTAGAGCACCGGGGCGTGCGCGAGGATCGCGTAGCGTGCGCGCACGGTGAGCGAGTCGGTGGTCGCAGTCACGCCGTGCTCGTCCCACTCGAGGGTGCGCACCGGCTGGTTCAGCAGCACATCATCGCCGAGGCGCTCGGCGAGCAGCTGCGGGACCTGCTGCAGCCCGCCCACGACGCGCTTGTCGAGGATGAAGTCGGCGTCGACGAGGTTCGAGTACGAGCCGGCGGATGCCGCCATCAGCAACGACTGCAGCAGCGAGAACGCGTGCGTCGGCTTGGTGAGCATCGCGGATCCGGTCGCGAACGCGAGGTTGCGCACGGCCTCGTCGTCGTCGCTCTGCTCGCGCAGCCATGCATCCCAGGTGATCGAGTCCCACTCGGCGGCCTTCGGGTGCGCGTAGGGGCGGTCGGGGTCGATCTCGGCGACCATGGCGTCGAGACGCTCGGTGATCTCGGCGATGACCTTCTCGGTCTCCGGGGCGACCGGGAACATCTCGCCCGTGAAGCGGTGCAGGGCGCCGTCGGGTCCGACGTAGACGCTGTCGCCCTCGCGGTACCGGCTGAAGGTCTCCAGGCCCAGCTCGTCGATGGTCTCGATCAGCGCATCCTGGTCGGGCGAGACCCACTGGCCGCCGATCTCGAGCATGGCGCCGTCGATCACGTCGGTCCAGAGCCGGCCGCCGACCCGGTCACGGGCCTCCAGCACCACGACCGACAAGCCCGCCTTGCGCAATTCGTTCGCGGCGGTGGTGCCAGCGGCGCCCGCTCCCACGATGAGCACGTCACGGGTGATATCGGCCAATTTCGACTCCTTCATCGGTCTCGCACCGTCTGGTGCGCTGTGCAGGTTCCCCTGCGGTTTTCATGCAGAAAGTTGCCGGGCGCGATCCAGCATCCCCCGATCCCGATCGCGCCCGGACGTTTATCAGGCCCCGGCGGGGTAGGCCGCGAGTGCGGCGGCGATGACGTCGAGACCCTCGTTCAGGAGGTCGTCGCCGATCGTCAGCGGCGGGAGGAAGCGGATCACGTTGCCGAACGTGCCGCAGGTGAGGACGATGACGCCCTGCGCGATCGCAGCCTTGGCGACCGCACCGGTGAGCGCGGCATCCGGGGCGCCGGTGGCCGGGTCCACGAACTCGGCCGCGATCATCGCGCCGTGTCCGCGGATGTCGCCCAGACGCGGATCCGCGGCCTGGATGACGGCGAGGCGGTCCTTGAGCAGCGCGCCGATCTCGACCGCGCGCTCCAGCAGGCCCTCGGTCTCGTAGGCGTCGATCGCGGCGAGTGCCGCAGCGCACGCCACCGGGTTGCCGCCGTAGGTGCCGCCGAGTCCGCCGGAGTGCGAGGCGTCCATGATCTCGGCACGGCCGGTCACGGCCGCCAGCGGCATGCCGCCGGCGATACCCTTGGCGGTGGTGATGAGGTCGGGCTCGATGCCGAAGATCTCGCTGGCGAACATCGCGCCGGTGCGGCCGAAGCCGGTCTGCACCTCATCGGCGATGAAGACGACGCCGTTCGCGCGGCACCACTCGACGATCGCGGGCAGGTAGCCGTCGGCCGGGACGATGAAACCGCCCTCGCCCTGGATGGGCTCGATGATGACTGCGGCGAGGTTGTCGGCGCCGATCTGCTTTTCGAGCTGCAGGATCGTGCGTGCCGCCGCCTCGGCGCCGGAGAGGCCGTCACGGAACGGGTAGGAGGCCTGCGCGCGGTACACCTCGGGGGCGAACGGGCCGAAGCCGCTCTTGTAGGGCATGGCCTTGGCCGTGAGCGCCATGGTCAGGTTGGTGCGGCCGTGGTAGCCGTGGTCGAAGGCGACGACGGCCTGACGACCGGTGTGCTTGCGCGCGATCTTGATCGCGTTCTCGACGGCCTCGGCGCCCGAGTTGAACAGCGCGGTCTTCTTGGCGAAGGCACCGGGCGTGAGGCGGTTGAGGGCCTCGGCCACCTCCACGTAGGACTCGTACGGGGAGATCATGAAGCAGGTGTGCGTGAACTGCGCGGCCTGCGCGGCGATGGCCGCGGCGACCTTCGGGTGCGCACTGCCGACCGTGGTCACGGCGATGCCGGAGCCCAGGTCGATGAGCGAGTTGCCATCGGCGTCGACGACGACGCCGCCACCGGCTGCGACCGCGGCGACCGGCACGGTGTGACCCACGCCGGCGGGCACGGCCGAAGCCTTGCGGGCGAGGATCTCGGCCGAACGCGGGCCGGGGAGCTCGGTGACGAGGCGGCGCTCCTGGGGAAGGGAGGGGCCGCCGAGGGGAAGGGTGTCAGCCTGCGCGTCGATGGTGGTCATGGCGTCGAGACTACGGAGGCGACCGCTCGAGAGCATTCGCCGTGGCGTACAATCTGGATCACGATTTCGCCGGTGCGGCCATGACGATGCCGGCGCGGAAGGAGCACCCGTGGACCAGGATCCCACCCTCCGCACGCTGCTGCGCCGGCGCGACCTGCACCTGCGCCTGGTCGGCGACGAATCGGCGCTGCCCACGGGATCCCTCGATCACCCGCTGCGCTGGGTGCACAACTCCGACCTCGTGGATCCGACCCCGTTCCTCACCGACGACCTGGCCCTGCTGACGACCGGCACGCAGTTCGCCGACGACGACGCGGCAGGCGTACGCGCCTACGTGCACCGGCTCGTGGATCGCGGGGTGGTGGCGCTCGGCTTCGGCACGGAGGTGCATCGCAGCGGCATCCCCGCCGACCTCGCCGACGCCTGCGCCGCCGCGAGCCTGCCCCTGTTCGAGGTGCCCTACGGCACGCCGTTCCTGGCCGTCGCGCGGGCGCACGCCGAGGCGATCGCCGCACAGGCCTACGCCCGGCGCACCTGGGCCTTGGAGACCCAGCGCGCACTCTCGGTCGCAGCCCTCCGTCCCCACGGGCTCGAGTCGACGCTCACCGAGCTGTCACGCCGTCTCGGCTGCAGGGTGGGCATGTACGACGCCGCGGGGCAGCTCGTGCACGAGCATCCCGCGGGCGGCGCGTCCCCCGTCGTCGCCGATGCCGCGGCCGATCTCCTCGCCCGTGGTGGATCCGCGAACCGCGTGGTGCAGGACGGCGAGACCGCGCACACGCTGCTCACCGTGGGGCGCGCGGGGCACCTGCGCGGGGTCGTCGCGATCGCGAGCGACACACTGGATCCCGAGACGCGCACCGTGGTGACCTCGGTCATCGCGATGGCCGGGCTGTCGCTGGAACAGAGCGAGCAGCTCGCGCGCAGCCGCCGACGCCTGCATCGGCAGTTGCTCACCTCCCTGCTCTCGGACGATCCGACCCTGGCCCGGCGCGTGCTCGGCGCCCTGCCGCCGGCACCCGTGGTGGTCGCCGTCGCCGCGGGACAGCGCCAGGGCACGGTCATCGAGTGGTGGGAACGGCAGCGCGGCGATGCCGCCCCGTCGGCGTTCCTCGCGGAGTCCGACGACGGGCTCGTCATGTGCCTGAGCGTCGCCGACGCGGGGGTGCTGGACGAGGTCGCCGCGCGCACGGAGGTGCGCATCGGCGTCTCGGCACCCGAGGAGTACAGCGGATTCTCGCGGGCGCACGCGCAGGCGCTCACGGCGCTGCGTCGGGGCGACGACGGCGTGACCCACTACGCGGACAGCGCGGAGTCGAGTGTTCTGGCGGCGTTCGCGACAGACGAGGCGCGACTGATCGCCGAGTCCCTGCTGGCCCCGCTGCGCCAGCACGACGCACAGGAGGGCGCGGAGCTGGAGCGATCGCTGCGGGTGTGGCTCGAGCACGACACCCGCCTGGAATCCGCCGCGGCCGTCCTCGGCGTGCACCGGCACACGCTGCGGACCCGGATCTCACAGGCGGCGTCGATCCTCGGCGCGGACCTGGGATCCTTCCCCGCGCGCGCCGAGCTCTGGGCCGCGCTACGTACCGCCGGCGACTGACCCCCGGCGTCTCCCTGCTGGCCGGATCCCGCCGGGCCGGATCCGCGCGACCGCTCGGATCCGCGCGTGGTCGGACTCCCGCGCGCCCCACCCCGCTCAGTGGTCGCATATTGCGGTCAAGGGGCTCCGTGAGCCGCATTTCGCGACAAGTGAGCGGATCGGATCCGTATGACCGGCCGGATCCGCGTGACCGCTCGGATCCGCGCGTGGCCGGACTCCCGCGCGCCCCACCCCGCTCAGTGGTCGCGTATTGCGGGCAAGGGGCTCCGTGAGCCGCATTTCGCGACAAGTGAGCGGATCGGATCCGTATGACCGGCCGGATCCGCGCACCCCATCCCCGCTCAGTGGTCGCATATTGCGGTCAAGGGGCTCCGTAAGTCGCATTTCGCGACCAGCGAGCGGACCGGATCCGTTCAGGTCGCAGAATGTGCTCCGACAACAGTCCCGAAGCAGCAAAAACTGCGACCTGAACGAGACAACTGCGACCTGAACGAAGCAACTGTCACCTGAACATCGCAACAGGCGGCCAGCCCGCCGAAGTCCGTGCCGGCGCACCGACATCCGTGTCGGCGCACCGATGTCAGCGCGCGTGCGAGCCGCTCAGCGCGTGCGTGCCGCGATCATCTCGGCCGCGGTGCCGTGGAAGATCGGCCCGTGCCCGACCACGATCGTGCGCTCGGGCAGGGCGCGGAGGCGCTCGAGGCTCTCCGGCGTCTCCTCGGGCGCATCGCTGAACGGTCCGAGCTGCACGTTGGTGGACCCGTTCAGCACGTGCCGGGTGGTGAGGGCGTCGCCGACGAAGATCGCGTCGACCGCGGGGACGCGGATGGCGACGGATCCGGGCGAGTGCCCCGGCAGGCCGATGATCTCGGGCGCCCCGGGCAGATCCAGGACATCCCCGTCCCCCATCGTGCGCACGGCGCCGAGGTGCTTCGTGCGCAGGCCGCCGCGGCGCAGCGCGGCCGCGAAGAACTGCAGCGCGGGCCCCAGCTTCATGGCGCCGCCCGAGGCGCCCGGCGTCTTCTCCCCCTGCGCCCTGCCCGCATCCGCCTCGTGCACGAAGGTCGGCACGCCGTAGGCGGTGCGCAACCACTCGGCGATGCCGATGTGATCACTGTCGCCGTGGGTGAGCACGATGCCGCGGATGTCCTCAGGTCGGCGGCCCGCTGCGGCGAGCGCCTGCTGCAGGATCCGCCGGTCACCCGGCAGGCCCGCGTCGATCAGCGTGACGCCCTCGTCGGTGACGACGGCGTGCATGGCGACGATGTCGTCGCCGATCCGGATGAGCTCTGCGTTCATGATGGCTACGTTAGATAGCTATCATGGCTATTGTCAATAGCCTTATGATCGAAAAGCGCCGACCCGCATCTGCGGTCGACACAGAGGAGGACCCGATGCCCGCACCGCAACGCGTCACCCGCGTCGCGCTCACCGCCGCCGCGCGCGCCATCGCTGAGGAGGAGGGCATCGACGCCGTCACGATCAGCGCGGTCGCCACCGCCGTCGGGGTGCGCCCGCCGAGCCTGTACAAGCACGTCGCGCACCGGCACGATCTGCTGCGGCTGATCGCCGACGACGCCGCCCGCGAGCTCGACGAGGATGTCACGGCTCTGGCCGGATCCGCGACCGACTCCGCCGCGTCGCTCGCCGCGATCGCCCGCGCATTCCGGGCGTTCAGCACCCGCTCCCCCCACGCCGCCTCGCTGCTGTTCTCGGGCGCTGCGCTCAGCGCCGAACCCCAGTCCGATGGCATGGTCGCGCTGACCCGGACGCTGCTGGACGCCGTGCGCGCCGCGGCGCCGGGCGACCCACTCCCCGCGGCACGCACGCTGACAGCCTGGGCGTACGGCTTCTGCACCATGGAGCAGGCCGGCGCGTTCCAGCTCGGCGGCGACGTGGACGAGGCGTTCGAGTTCGGCCTGACCACGCTCGCGGACGCGCTCACCGCGCACCGCTGATCCCTGTCCCGCGGCACGGCTTTCCCCTGCCACGGCCCTGCCCATGCCCTTGCGCACCGGCGTAAGGTGGCGACATGGGACGCATCGAGGAGCTGGACCGGGCGGCAGCCGCAGCCTCGGGCTCCACCCAGGAGGCGCCCGCCGAGGCGCTCACCACGATCGATTGGCTCATCGCCGCGATCGATGCGGACCGCACCAATGGGCTCTTCGGCCGCTGGGGTGCGGCCACCGCGATCGACGCACGCACGGGTGAGGCGCTCGTCCCGAAGGCGCTGTTCGAGGCCCTGCACGAGCGGGCAGGGCTGAGGGCGGCGTGGCCGATCGGCAACGCCGGCCTGCTGCAGACCTACGCATCTCTGCTGTCGGCCGTCGATGCCGACCGGAACCGCGAACGCTGGCTCGGCGCGGATCTGGCAAGGGGCCTGGGTCTCGACGGCGCGCACTTCGTTCCGTGGGAGGGATCCGGCACGCTGCTCGCCCGCGCGACGCACGCCGCCTCCGTCCTGCTCGCCTCGGGCGGGGAGTTCTCCTGGTACTCGCTCGCCGAGGGCAGGGCGACCCGCGCCGTGCTGAGCCACGAGCACGACGGATCCCGCGCTCTCGCCTACGCCGTGGCGCCAGCCCCGGGGACGTCGCCGCTCCTGGTCGCCTTGCTGCCCGTGGCACAGGCCGAGCCGATCCGTCGAGACCTCGACGACGCCGCGTCGCGCCTGCGCTGGAACGCCGCCTGATCCACGGCGCCAACCGATCCGGATCCATTGCGGATCCAGCTTTCTCATGGTCGTCACTCAGCGGATTCATCGATTCGTCACCTGGCCGTCACCCGCCGTACCGCCCGCGCTGGTGGGCTGAGGGAGCTCGGATCCGGCACGCGCACCAGCGAGCCGCCGGGCCGTCCCCCGCTCCCCAGAGGAAGACAGCCATGATTGCCAGAACCACGATCGCGCGCTCCGCGATCGCGCTCACCCTCGTCGCCGGCGCCGCGCTGGCCGCACCTGCCGCCTACGCGGCCGCGCCCGTCGACCCGTCCGCCCCAGGCGGCGCCACCCGCAACGACGGCGACCGCACGGCGGCCCTGCGCGACGCGATCGTCGACGGCCCCGCGAAGAACGTGATCCTGCTCATCGGCGACGGCATGGGCGACTCCGAGATCACGGTCGCCCGCGACTACCAGTACGGCGCGGGCGGACAACTGCCGGGCATCGATGCACTGCCGCTGACCGGTTCGTACACGACGTACTCGCTGAACAAGGACGGCTCGGCGGACTACGTGCCGGACTCGGCCGCGACCGGATCCGCCTGGGCGACCGGCACCAAGACCTACGACGGCGCGATCTCCGTCGACATCGCGGGCAAGGGGCACGACACCCTGGTCGAGCTGGCCAAGGCGAACGGGCGCAAGACGGGCAACGTCTCCACGGCCGAGCTGCAGGATGCCACCCCGGCCGTGCAGGCCGCGCACGTCGCCGGCCGCAAGTGCTACGGACCCGACTCGGTGAAGCAGTGCGGCGCCGACCTGCTCGAGAACGGCGGCAAGGGCTCGATCAGCGAGCAGATCCTGGACACCCGCGCGGACGTCACGCTGGGCGGCGGATCCGAATCCTTCGAGCAGATCGCGAAGGCGGGCGCCTGGCCGGGCGCGACCCTGTTCCAGCAGGCGGAGACCCGCGGCTACCAGGTCGCCCGCACGGCTGCCGATCTCTCCGCGATCAGCGCCGCGGACCAGACCCGGCCGGTGCTGGGCACGTTCACCCCCGGCAACTTCCCGACCCGATTCGCCGAGACCACCGCCACCGTCGGCGGCGCCGACGCAGCGCCTGTCGCCTGCACCGAGAGCGTCGACCGCCTGGACTCGTCGCTCTCGCTCGCGGCGCTCACCCAGAAGTCGATCGACCTGCTCAAGGGCGACAAGGGCTTCTTCCTGCAGGTCGAAGGCGCGTCCATCGACAAGCAGGACCACGCCGCCAACGCCTGCGGCCAGATCGGCGAGACCATCGATCTCGACGAGGCCGTGCAGGTCGCGCTCGACTTCGCGAAGGCCGACGGCAACACGCTCGTGATCGTCACCGCCGATCACGCGCACACCTCGCAGATCGTGGACAGCACCCCGCCGACCTCGCTCTCGATCGCGCTGAAGACCACCGAGGGCTCCACGATGAAGGTCTCCTACGGCACCGCAGGGGCGGGCGGCTCGCAGCAGCACACGGGCACCCAGGTGCGCATCGCGGGTTACGGTCCGGGGGCGGCGAACGTCGTGGGACTCACGGACCAGACCGACAACTTCTTCACCATCGCGGGCGCCCTGCAACTGAACCGGGACCTCGTCGCGCTGTCGGCCGGCGCCACCCTCACGGCACCCGAGAAGGTCACCCCCGGCGGCACGCTCACCATCACGGCCGCAGGCCTGAACGGCGACCGGCAGGTGAACGGATCCGTCTCGGCGTCCGGGGCGACCGCACGCGCCGCCGCCACCACGATCGGCCGCACGGATGTCATCGACGGGGGCGTGGCGGTGCCGCTGACCGCGCCGACCGAGCCGGGCGAGTACACGATCGCCGTGACCGGTGAGCAGACCGGCAAGGCCCTGAGCGTCACGTTCACGGTCGCCGAGGGCGCACCGACCACCCCGACCGCGTCGCCCGGCCCGACCGCTCCGGCCGTCGCGCTCCCGCCGGGCAGCGGGAACGACGGCGGCAGCCTGGCGCTCACGGGTGGCACGATCGGCGCGGTGGCGCTCGTCGCCCTCGCACTGATCGCGGGCGGCCTGCTACTCGCGCGCGCCAGGGTCCGGCGCGCGTAACGCGCTAGAAAACGCCGGACGGCGTCGGCCTTTCGGGGCCGGCGCCATCCGTGTGTCGGACGGGGTCAGCGCACCGCGGCCACCCGAAGCCTCAGTCCGGTGCGTGCGCCGCGCGGGTGGACTGACGCACGATGAGCCTGGTCGGGATCGGGGTGTCCTCGGTCATGCGATCGGGCTCCTCGAACGCGAGAAGCAGCTTCTGCATCATGAGTTCGCCGAGGGCCGCGAAGTCCTGCCGCACCGTGGTCAGCGCCGGATACAGGAAGGCCGCTTCGGGGACGTCGTCGTAGCCCACCACGCTGACATCCTCGGGGACGCGCAGGCCCCGCTCCCGCAGCGCGGAGAGCAGCCCGATCGACATCTGATCGTTCGCGGCGAACACGGCCATGCCCTGCGCGATGTCCAGGTTTGACCCGAGGCGGTATCCACTCGCGGCGCTCCAGTCCCCGGCGACCGGCGAGACGATCTCCAGACGACGCTCGGCGAGCTCATCACGCCAGCCCCGCACCCGCTCCACGGCGTCCGGCGCTTGCTGGGGACCGGCGAGATGCAGGATCCGGGTGTAGCCGAGTTCGGCGAGATGCCGCACCGCCTGCCGCGCCCCGCGATACTGATCGATCGAGACCAGCCGTGCGTGCCGGCGAGGCGTGGCCGCCGAGGCGACCATTGGGATGGACAGCTCGATGCTGCGCACCGTCTCCAACGCCGCAAGATCGACGACCACGAGGGCGATCGCATCCACCCGCTGGCGCAGCAGGCCCTCGACCGCCGAGCGCACGCCGATCGCCGGGTCCTCATCGAGAAGACTGACCGAGTCCACCGTGTACCGGGCGGTTCGGGCGGCGGCGTTGAAATGCATCGCGATCGCGGACGGGCCGAAGTCGGGCACCCCGGGCGTCACCAGCCCGATCGTCCTGGTGCGTCGGGTGACCAGCGCCCTGGCCGCAGGCGACGGGCTGTAGCGCAGCTGCGCGATCGCATGCTCGACGCGGGCCTTCGTCGCAGGCCGCACATTGGGCAGGTCGTTGATCACACGCGACACGGTCTGGTGCGAGACGCCGGCAAGCCGCGCGACGTCGAAGATGTTCGCAGCGCGGGCGGGAATGTCGTCGGTCACGTCACTCCTCGTCCTCGGGGCGCGCAACGAGAGCGAGCAGCGAATCCACCGTCAGGTCAGCCGTGGCGGCGCTGTCGACCACGCGCCCCCCGCGCAGGATCACGACGCGATGGCCCACGCGCAGCACCTCCTCCAGTTCGGCGGAGATGAACACGACCGACAGCCCGTTGTCAGCGAACTCGCCCACGAGTTTCTGTATCTCGACTTTAGCGCCGACGTCGATGCCGCGGGTGGGCTCGTCCAGCACCAGCACGCGCGGAGACAGCGCCAGCATGCGCGCGAGCAGCACCTTCTGCTGATTGCCTCCGGACAGGATTCCGGCGGGCAGATCCGGATCAGCGGGGCGGATCCCGAGCGCCTCGATCCAGCTCATCGCCAGTTCGCGCTGACGGGACCGGCGCATACGGCGCAGTATGCCGCGCTGCGCCTGCACCGCGAGCGTGATGTTGTCCTGGACGCTGAGGCCGCCCACGATTCCCTCGGTCCGACGGTCCTCGGACGAGTACACGATGCCGAGATCGATCGCCTGCCGCGGAGAACGCCACGTCCTCGCCGTGCCCTCGACGCGCAGAATCCCGGCATCCAGGCGGTCGACGCCGGAGAGCGCCCGGGCAAGTTCGGTCCGCCCGGAGCCGAGCAGCCCGGCGACGCCGAGCACCTCGCCCTCCCCGATGCGCAGGTCGGCGTCCACGATGCCTCTGCCGACCGTGAGCCCCTCGGCGGCGAGGAGAGCGACCTCGTCATCTTCCACCACTTCCGGCGGGGACGCGAGGTGGGCGGGCAGGGACCGGCCGAGCATCTTCTCGACAAGGTCGATCCGCAGCAGCTCTGTCGTCAGATACTCGCCGACGAGACGCCCACCACGCAGCACGGTCACCCGGTCGCAGATCTCGTACACCTGGTCGAGGAAATGGGACACGAAGAGGATCGCCACTCCGCGCTTCTTGAGTTTGCGGATCACTCGGAACAACTCGGCGACCTCGTCGAGATCCAGACTCGAGGTCGGCTCGTCCAGTACCAGGATCCTGACGTCGGTCGCGATCGCCCGCGCGATCGCGACCAGCTGCTGGATGGCGAGCGGATGCGCTCCCAGCGGAGAGGCCGGATCTATCGCCACCCCCAGGTCGTCCAGGACCGTCGCCGTGCGGCGCCGCATCTGCGGGAAGTCGATCCCACCGAACCGGCGCGGCTCCCGGCCGAGCCAGATGTTCTCTGCGACGGACAGGTTCGGCAGCAGATCGATCTCCTGGTACACCGTGCTGATCCCGTGACGCAACGCATCGGCCGGGGTGGCGAAGCGAACCCGGGTCCCGTCCAGCCGGATGATGCCGGCGTCCAGGGCGAGCGCACCGGTGAGCGCGCGGATCAGCGTCGACTTGCCCGCCCCGTTCTCCCCCATGAGCGAATGCACCTCGCCGGGGAACATCCGGAAATCGACGTCGGCGAGCGCCGTCGAGCCCTGGAAGCGCACGGTGGCGCCCCGGATCTCGACGAGCGGCTCGACAGGCTTCGACATGTTCCTATCGTGTCCGATGTCGTCGCCCGATTTCCGCATTCGGGCTCACCGTCGGCGCGCCCTCATCACCAGGAAGCGCTGCACCACGACGAAGACCAGCAGCAGGGCGCCGATCGTGATCCGCATCCAGGAGGTGTCGACACCGAGGAAGCTGATCACGGTCTTGATCAGACCGTAGACGAGCACACCGAACAGCGAGCCGAGCACATAGCCGCTGCCACCGCTGAGCAGCGTCCCGCCGATGACCACCGCCGCGATCGTGTCGAGCTCGGTACCGATACCGTTGAGGCTGTACCCGGAGCTCGTGTAGGCGGTGAAGACGACCCCGGCGAGGCCCGCGCACGTGCCGCTGATGGCGTAGACGAGCAGCTTGGCGCGCGCAACCGGCAAGCCCATGAGGCGCGCCGACTGCTCGTTGCCGCCCACCGCGTAGACGGTGCGACCGAACCGGGTCCAGCCCAGCACCCACGCCGCGATCACGACGGCGACGAGCGCGATGATGACGGTCGGGGTGATGTACCAGCCGCCGGGCAGGCGGAACCGGGAGGACTGCAGAGCGCCGAGGAATGGATCCGACACGCGCAGGGTGTCCAGGCTCACCACGAACGCCAGGCCACGGGCCAGGAACATCCCGGCCAGAGACGCGATGAACGGCTGCACGTCGAAGTACTGCACGAGCACCCCGATGAACAGGCCGATCACGGCGCCGGCGGCGATCATGACGGGTACCGCGATGAACGGCGGTACACCGGAGAGCAGGAGCTTGGCGCCCAGGATGCCCGTGAAGCCCATGACCGCCCCGACCGAGAGGTCGATTCCGCCGCTGAGGATCACGAACGTCATGCCGACCGCGAGGATCAGCAGGTAGGCGTTGTCGAGCAGCAGCGAGGACAGCAGCCGCGGCGAGACGAAGGTGCCGAAGTACACCTGCCCGCCGATCAGCATCGCGACGAAGATCGCGGCTGCGGCCAGCACCGGCACCCATCCGCTGTGTCGTACGGCGAAGGCGCGCAGGCGGCCGGTCAGATCGCTTTCGGGGGACAGCCCCGTGACAGTGGCGCTCATCACGCCTTCCCCTCCCCCGCGCCGACGAGGGCGGGCGTCTCTGCCGACTCGCGCCGGATCGGTCCCGATCCGGCGGATCGGAATGCCCGGCCCCGGAACCAGGCGCGCATGCGGGTGGACTGCGCCAGGCAGACGATCACGATCACCGCAGCTTTGAACACCGGCGTGACAGCCGGCGGGACGCCGAGGAAGGTGATGGTCGAGGTGAGCGTCTGGATCGTGTAGACGCCGATCACCGTGCCGGCGATCGTGAAGCGCCCGCCCATGAGCGATGCGCCGCCGAGCACGACGGCGAGGATCGCGTCCACTTCGATGTTCACGCCGGCGTTGTTCGCGTCAGCCGCCATGATGTTGGACGTGTAGAGCACGCCTGCCATGCCGGCGAGGAGCCCGCTGGCCGCGTAGGCACCCCAGATGATGCCGCGCGCTCGCACGCCGGCGATCCGGCTCGCGGTCGGGTTGATGCCGACCGCCTCCGTGAGCATGCCGAGGGCGGTGCGCCGTTCGACGAGCGCGACCACGACGATCGCCACGACCGCGACGAGGAACGCGAAGGGAAGTCCGATCACGTAGCCCTGTGCCATGAACTGGTACGGCGCGCTGTTGATCGTGGTGATGTTGCCCTGCGTGATGAGGAAGGCGATGCCTCTCCCGGCCAGCATGAGGACGAGAGTCGCGATGATCGGCTGGATCCCGAGCACCGCGACCAGGAATCCGTTCCAGGCCCCGAACAGCAGGGTCGTGATCAGGCCCGCGAGGATCGCCAGGGCGATGACGCCGAGGTCGTTCGGGTTCGGCGATCCCTTGATGATGGTGAGGCTGACTGCGCCCGAGACCGCCATGATCGCGCCGACCGAAAGATCGATGCCGCGGGTGGCGATCACGATCATCATGCCGAGCGCGACGAGCATGAGAGGCGCGCTGTTGCGGATGATGTCGATGAGCGAGCCGTACAGCTGGCCGTCCCGCAGGGAGACGGCCAGGAAGGATGGCCGTGCGATGGTGTTCAGCAGCACCAGCGCCAGCAACGCGCCGATGGGCAGCGCGAGTCGGTGCGTCAGGATCTTCTTCAGCGAGATGCCGCGTGCCGCATCGGTCATGCCGCGTGCTCCTTCGTGATCTCGTCGAGGACATCCGCGGCGTCCGTCGATCCCCTGGCGATGATGCCGACGAGTTCGTCGACCTCGGTGTCGGCGGTGGTGGTCAGTTCGCCGATCTTACGGCGATCGCGCATCACCACGATGCGCTGCGACAGGCGCAGGACCTCTTCCAGCTCGGAGGAGATGAAGACGACCGACAGCCCCTCCGAGGACAACCGTGAGACGAGACGCTGGATGTCCGCTTTGGCGCCCACGTCGATGCCGCGGGTCGGCTCGTCCAGGATGAGCAGCTCAGGTGCCGTGGCGAGCCAGCGCGCCAGGACGACCTTCTGCTGGTTGCCCCCGGAGAGGTTGCGGACGCGAGCATTCGGGTCCGCAGGCCGGATGCCCAGCGCCGTGATGTATTCGCCCACCACGACGTCCTGTTCGGCCTGGGGCACCTTGCGCATCCAGCCGCGGCGCGCCTGGATGCCGAGCACGATGTTCTCGGCGACCGTGAGGTCTCCCACGATCCCCTCCTCCCTGCGGTCTTCGGAGGTGAACGCGATGCGCGCATCGATCGCGTCGCGGGGCGCGGAGATGCGTACCCGTTCGCCGTGCACCGCGATCTGCCCGCTGTCGGCGGTGTCGGCGCCGGAGAGCAGTCGCACCAGTTCGGTACGACCGGACCCGAGCAAACCGGCGAGCCCCACGACCTCGCCGTCGAAGACCTCGAGGTCGACCGGCTCGATGGCTCCGCGACGGCCGATGCCGGTCGCGCGCAGCACGGGGATGCCGGAGCGATCCACATGCCGCTCTGCGGTGTCGATGGACTCCAGCTCCTGGAGCTCGCGGCCGAGCATGAGCCCGATGAGCTCGGTGCGGTCCACTTCGGACGCCGCGTACTCGCCCACGAGCGAACCGTTGCGCAGCACCGTGAGGCGGTCGGAGATCTCGTATACCTGATCGAGGAAGTGCGTGACGAAGAGGATCGCGACGCCCCGATCGCGCAGATCGCGCATGACGGCGAAGAGCTGGTCGACCTCGTCGCGGTCCAGGCTCGAAGTCGGCTCATCCAGCACGAGAACCTTGCAGTCCGAGACCATGGCCCTGCTGATCGCGACCAGCTGCTGCACGGCGATCGAGTGCGACGACAACGGCGAACGGGGATCGATCGTCAGACCGAGGCTGCGCAGGTGCCTGCTCGCTGAATCGTGCGTGCGCCGCCAGTCGATGCCGAACGGACCGCGGATCTCCTGCCCCAGCATGACGTTCTCACCGACGGAGAGGTTCGCGCAGAGGTTGACCTCCTGGTACACGGTCCACACACCCGCATCCTGCGCGTCGGCGGTGCCGCCGAACACCTTGTCCGTTCCGTCGACCCGGATGAGGCCGGTGTCGATCCGGTACACCCCGGTGAGCGCCTTGATGAGGGTGGACTTGCCCGCGCCGTTCTCGCCCATGAGGGTGTGCACCTCGCCGGCCCTGAGGGTGAAGTCGACATCTTGCAGTGCTTTCACGCCCGGGAAGGAGATGTTGATGCCGCGCATCTCGATGACGCTGCGGTGGTCGCCAGTGACCATGATTGCCTTTCTCACGAGGCGAGGGGAGGACGCGAGGCGCCCTCCCCTCGGATCCTCAGTACTTGCGGTCGGGCAAGGCCGTCTTCGCCTGCTCCGGGGTGAACGACTGGTCGACGGCGGTCTGCTTCTTCTCGACGTCCTTGCCGGCCAGCACGTCCTTGACGGTCTTGGCGACGGTCGGACCGAGCAGCGGGTTGCACTCCACCACGTAGTTGAACTCGCCGTTGGCGGCGGCCTGAAGACCATCGTGGGTCGCATCGATCGTCACGATCTGGATGTCCTTGCCCGGCGTGAGGCCCGCGGCCTTGATCGCGTCGAGGGCGCCGAGGCCCATGTCATCGTTCTGCGCGAAGAGCAGGTTGATGCTCTTGCCGTACTTCTGCAGGAACCCCTCCATGACCGTCTTGCCATCGGCGCGCGTGAAGTTGCCCGTCTGCGAGTCCAGCTTCTTGATCTGGCTGCCTTTGATCGCGTCATCGAAGCCGGTGGCGCGATCGATGGCGGGGGCGGAACCAGTGGTGCCCTCGAGAACGACCATGTTGGTGGCCTTGTCGCCGAGAGTCTGCTTCGCCCAGGTGCCCGCGGTCTCCCCCTCCTTCTTGAAGTCGTCGCCGATCCATGCCTTGTACAGATCGCTGGAGCCATCGATCGTGCGGTCCTCGAGGATGACCGGGATGTTCGCATCCTTCGCCTCCTTGAGCACGTCGTCCCATCCCGTGGTGACGACCGGGGCGATGACGATCGCATCCACGCCCTGGTTGATGAAGTTGCGGACGGCAGCGATCTGGTTCTCCGGCTTGTTGTCGGCGGCGTTGAAGATCAGCTTGAAGCCGTTCTTGGCGGAGAACGCGTCCTTCATCGACTCCGTGTTGGCGCTGCGCCATCCGCTCTCCGACCCGGTCTGCGCGAAGCCGACCGTGACGACCCCGTCCCCCTTCGACCCGCCGGATGCGGCCGAAGATCCTCCGGAGCAACCGGTGGCCGCCATGGCCACGGCGCCGAGCAGCGCGATGCCCGCGATGATGCCCTTCTTCACTGGAACCTCCTTGTTCAATCCGGCATCCTCGCCGGAGTCTCGTGTGGGCCTGGGAGGCCTGTGCCGAAATGTTAGCCTTCACATTTCTCCCAGCGCCACGTTGTGAGCGATCACAATTTGATAACAAGGCTGTCAGCATGGGCGCTTTGCATCGAGCAGCCGTCGCCTCATGGCCTTCAAGCCGTGAGCGATAACATTTCTTCCTCTTCGTCGAGGACGCACGCGCCGCCGCATCGTCGGATGGGACCGGATCCCTCCGGAATGCAGCCGATGGCTCGATCGGGAGTCGAGTGAGTCCCGCGTTCGCCACCGTTCCCGTGCGCTGCGATGCGAATCGCCGGAGCATGAGACGACGGCGATTTCGCGGAAGGTGAAGTCTTCGCTGTGCTCATCTCAGCTCAGCTCAGCTCAGCTCGCGGCGGACACAGCCGGATATCGCTGGGCGATGCCCGGCAGCTTGTTCGTCGCGGATGGCGCGCCTCAGTCCGGGGCGTGCGCCTCGAGGAACTCGTACACGTCGGTCGTGTCGACACCGGGGAACGCTCCGGTCGGCAGCGTGGCGAGCAGGGTGCGCGGCGTGCGCACGTTCGGCCAGGACTGCTCCCGCCAGCGCTTCTCGAGATCCGCCGGAGCGCGCCGGCAGCACACCTCGACCGAGTGCTTCGAGACGCCGCGGTTGGGCGTGTCACGACCGATGAACCACTTCGTGTCGTCGAAGCGCACGCCCACGCTCACCGAGTGCAGGCCCTCGCTCGACGCCTCCACGCGGGCGGTGCACCAGTACGTGCCGTTGCCGGTGTCGGTGTACTGGTAGTACGGGTTGAACCGGTCCTCCTCCTCGAACACGACTCGGCTGGTCCACCGCCGGCAGCACATCTGCCCCTCAATGGATCCGAGCCGGTCGGTCGGGAAGTTCACGTCGTCGTTCTCATAGGCCTTCGTGATGGTGCCCGACTCGTGCACCTTGAGGAAGTGCACCGGGATGTCCAGGTGCCGGGTGGCGAGGTTCGTGAACCGGTGCGCGGCGGTCTCGTACGACACCGAGTAGGCGTCGCGGAGGTCCTCGATCGAGATCGCCCGGCGCTGTTTCGCATCCTTCAGCGCCGGCACCAGGTGCTCCTCCGGCATCAGCAGCGCGCCGGTGAGGTAGTTCGTCTCCACGCGCTGACGCAGGAACTCGGCGTAGCTGCGCGGCTCGGAGTGGCCGAGGATCCGGCTGGAGAGCGCCTGCAGCACCGCGGTGCGGGCATCGCCCTTCCCCGGCACGCGACTGGACAGGTAGAGCCGCCCATGCGCGAGGTCGGCCACGCTGCGCGTCGACTGCGGGAGATCGGGCGCGTAGTGCAGGGTGAAGCCGAGGTGTGCGGCGATGTCGCTCGCGCTGCGCTGCGTCAGCGGGCCGCCCGGGTGGTGCACGGCGGCGAGGATCTCCGCCGCCTTCTTCTCCAGGTCTGCGAAGTGGTTGTCCTGACGGCGCATGAGGTGACGCAGCTCGACGTTCGCCCGCCGGGCCTCCTCGGGCGTCGCCGCACGCTCGTCGCGGAGCTTGTCGATCTCGCTGTGCAGGGCGAGCAGCGCCTTGAGCGCCTCGTCCGGCACGGTCTTCGCGATCCGGAACGGCGCGATCCCGAGCGCCTGGAACGTCTGCCCCTTCATCGCGCGCTCGACCGCGATCTCCATCGCAGCGCGCTCATCGAGGGGCTGCTCGGCGAGGATCTGGTCGATCGTCGTATCCAGCGCGCGGGCGATCAGCTGCAGCTGGGTGAGCTTCGGCTCGCGCTTGCCGGTCTCGATCATGGACACCTGGCTCGGCGCCCGGTCGATCGCGGTCGCGAGCTGCTCGAGGGTCAGCCCGGCCGCCGTGCGGAGCTGCCGGATGCGGCGCCCGATCGTGAGAGCGTCGACCTCTTCTGCCGTGTCTGCGGTGACCATGGCGCCGATTCTGTCACGAAAACAGAAATCTGACCAAACTTCTCCATCGATTTGGTCTGGCCGAATCCAGATCTTCACTCAGAGTGGTCTCAAGCCACCCCGGCTGCTTCGACAGGCTCAGCAACCGAGCCGGACCGGATCCACTCACGGAGGAGACAGATCATGACCATTCCCACTGCGTCGCCGACCGCCCCGATCCGGACCGTCGGCGCAGCCGTCTCCGGCACCGAGGGCCCGGCGATCCGCATCACCGGCCCCATGCACGAGCGCTTCGGCGAGATCCTCACCCCCGCTGCCGTGGCCTTCCTCACCGAGCTGCACCACCGCTTCGGCGGACGCCGGCACGATCGCCTCGCCGACCGCATGCGCCGCCGCTTCGAGATCGGCAACGGGCACGACCCGCGCTTCCGCGACGACACCCGGCACATCCGCGAGGACGCCGACTGGCGCGTGGCCGGCGCCGGCCCCGGCCTCGAGGACCGCCGCGTGGAGATCACCGGCCCGACGGATCCGAAGATGACCATCAACGCGCTGAACTCCGGCGCCAAGGTGTGGCTGGCCGATCAGGAGGACGCGACGAGCCCGACGTGGCGCAACGTGATCGGCGGGCAGCTGTCGCTGCGCGACGCGATCCGCGGCCGGCTGACCCACACGAGCGAGGACGGCAAGGAGTACCGAGTCACCGCCGAGCAGGCCCCCACTATCGTGATGCGCCCCCGCGGCTGGCACCTGCCCGAGAAGCACCTCGAGTTCACGGACCGCACCGGTCGCCGCATGGACGCCTCGGGCTCGCTGGTCGACTTCGGCCTCTACTTCTTCCACAACGCGCAGGCGTTGATCGAAGCCGGTCGCGGGCCGTACTTCTACATCGCCAAGCTCGAGTCGAGCGAGGAGGCGAAGCTCTGGAACGACGTGTTCACGTTCAGCGAGGAGTACTTCGGGATCCCCCGCGGCACGATCCGCGCGACCGTGCTGATCGAGACGCTGCCGGCCGCGTTCGAGATGGAGGAGATCCTGTTCGAGCTGCGCGAGCACTGCGCCGGCCTGAACGCCGGACGCTGGGACTACATCTTCTCGATCATCAAGAACTACCGCGGTCGCGGCGCCCGGTTCGTGCTGCCCGACCGCAGCGAGGTCACGATGACCGTGCCGTTCATGCGGGCCTACACCGAGCTGCTCGTGCAGACCTGCCACAGGCGCGGCGCCTACGCGATCGGCGGCATGAGCGCCTTCATCCCCAACCGGCGCGACCCCGAGGTGACCGCCCGGGCCATCGAGAAGGTCGCCGCAGACAAGAAGCGCGAGGCCGGCGACGGCTTCGACGGCACCTGGGTGGCGCACCCCGACCTGATCCCCACGGCGCAGGCCGAGTTCGACGCGGTGCTGGGCGAGCGGTCCAACCAGCTCGATCGGCAGCGCGACGATGTGCAGGTCCGCGCGGAGCAGCTGCTCGACGTGCACATCGGCCGGCCGATCACGGCCTCGGGCGTGCGCGACAACGTCTCCGTGGCGATCCGCTACATCGAGGCATGGCTGCGGGGCCTCGGCGCCGTGGCGATCGACAACCTCATGGAAGACGCGGCGACCGCCGAGATCAGCCGCTCGCAGGTGTGGCAGTGGATCCACCAGGGCCAGTCCACCCAGGACGGCACCCCCATCACGGCCGAGTACGTCGAGGGCCTGATCTCCGACGTGCTCGCCGAGACCCCCCGCCCTTCGACGGGCTCTGGGACCGACGACCGCTTCGAGGACGCCGCGGCGGTGTTCCGCGAGGTGGCGCTGCAGCCCGAGTTCCCGGCGTTCCTGACGCTGCCCGCTTACTCCCGCTTCCTCGTCGAGACCGCCTGATCCCCTCGACGCCCGACCCATCGCCCACGAACGAAGGAATGACCATGACTCGCTACCAGGACGACATCGACGCCATCCAGGCGCTGAAGGCGGCGGCCGGATCCGGATGGAACGCCATCGACCCCGAGTCCGCAGCCCGCATGCGGGCGCAGAATCGCTTCCGCACCGGCCTCGAGATCGCGCAGTACACCGCCGACATCATGCGCCGCGACATGGCGGAGTACGACGCCGACTCGTCGCTGTACACGCAGTCGCTCGGCGTCTGGCACGGCTTCATCGGGCAGCAGAAGCTGATCTCGATCAAGAAGCACCTCAAGACGACGAACAAGCGCTACCTCTACCTCTCCGGCTGGATGGTCGCCGCGCTCCGCTCCGAGTTCGGGCCCCTGCCGGACCAGTCGATGCACGAGAAGACCGCGGTGCCCGCGCTCATCGAGGAGCTCTACACGTTCCTCCGTCAGGCCGACGCCCGGGAGCTGGACCTGCTCTTCACGCAGCTCGACGCGGCGCGCGCAGCCGAAGACGAGACGGCGGCCGAGTTCATCCAGTCCCAGATCGACGGCTACGAGACCCACGTCGTCCCGATCATCGCCGACATCGACGCCGGCTTCGGCAACCCCGAGGCGACGTACTTGCTCGCCAAGAAGATGATCGAGGCGGGCGCGTGCGCCATCCAGATCGAGAACCAGGTCTCGGACGAGAAGCAGTGCGGTCACCAGGACGGCAAGGTCACCGTGCCGCACGAGGACTTCATCGCCAAGCTCAACGCGGTCCGCTACGCGTTCCTCGAGCTCGGCATCGACAACGGGATCATCGTCGCCCGCACCGACTCCCTGGGTGCCGGCCTCACCCAGAAGCTCGCCGTCACGCACGAGCCGGGCGACCTCGGCGACCAGTACAACTCGTTCCTCGATGTCGAGGAGATCTCCGAGTCCGAGCTCGGCAACGGCGACGTGGTCATCAAGCGCGACGGCGCGCTGCTGCGCCCGAAGCGCCTGGCGAGCAACCTGTACCAGTTCCGACCCGGCACCGGAGAGGACCGCTGCGTGCTGGACTGCATCACGTCGCTGCAGAACGGCGCGGACCTGCTGTGGATCGAGACGGAGAAGCCGCACGTCGAGCAGATCGCCGGCATGGTCGACCGCATCCGCGAGGTGATCCCGAACGCGAAGCTGGTCTACAACAACAGCCCGTCGTTCAACTGGACGCTGAACTTCCGTCAGCAGGTGTACGACCTCCTCGCCGAGCAGGGCCAGGACGTCTCCGCCTACGACCGCAACGCCCTCATGAGCGTCGAGTACGACGACACCGAGCTGGCGCGTCTCGCGGACGAGAAGATCCGCACGTTCCAGCGCGACGGATCCGCCCGCGCCGGCATCTTCCACCACCTCATCACCCTGCCGACCTACCACACGGCCGCGCTGTCGACCGATGACCTCGCGAAGGGCTACTTCGGCGACGAGGGCATGCTCGCCTACGTCAAGGGTGTGCAGCGCCGCGAGATCCGCGGCGGGATCGCCACGGTCAAGCACCAGAACATGGCCGGATCCGACCTCGGCGACAACCACAAGGAGTACTTCGCCGGCGACGCGGCCCTGAAGGCCGGCGGTCAGCACAACACGATGAACCAGTTCAGCTGACACCCCGCAGGGGTCGTTGAGCGAGGACGCCGAAGGCGACCGAGACGAAACGCGGTGATCTGACATGCTCGTCGGATCACCGCGTTTCGTCTCCGTCGCGCTCCGCGCGTCGTCGCTCAACGGCCCCAGAGAAACATGAAAGGACCCACCGCATGACCTCCACCGCTGACCTCTACGACGAGCACGGTGACACCCTCCAGTCCCTCGCCCTGCAGCTGCGTGACTTCGGCGGGCGCACGGCTTTCGAAGGCCCGATTCGCACGGTGCGCTGCTTCCAGGACAACCAGCTCGTGAAGGACCTGCTCGCGACCGCGGGCGACGGCGCCGTGCTGGTCGTCGACGGATCCGGATCCCTCGGCACGGCGCTGATGGGCGACATGATCGCGTCCAGCGCGGTCGCGAACGGCTGGGCGGGCGTCGTGGTCCACGGCGCGATCCGCGACTGCGCGGCGATCGGCAGGCTTCCCCTGGGCGTCAAGGCCATCGGCACCAACCCGCGCAAGAGCGCCAAGGCAGGGATCGGACAGGTCGACGTGATGCTGCGCTTCGGCGACGTGGAGTTCTGTCCCGGCGCACGGCTCTACGCCGACGAGGACGGCGTGCTCGTCGAGCGCTGACGCGTCCCGCGTGGGTCGGCTCCATCCGCGCCGGAAGTCGGGGCGGATGCCTCATGCGCTGGCACACCCGCCGCGCGAAGGTGGATCCATGTCCACCCCCAGCACTCCTCAGGCCGCCTCAGTCCAGGTGACGGGCCACCCTCGCCTTCCCGAGGGCGACGACGAGCGGTTCACCGGATTCGGCGTGCTCGGCTTGGCGTTCCGCGGCGGCGACTGCCTTGCGCTGCGGGTGATGACCCGGACCAGCATCGGTCCCGCGTACCGAGCGGTCTGGCACCGGACTCCGGACGGCGCCTGGCACATGTTCACCACCACCGATCCGGTGCACAGCTGCCCGCGCTACTTCAGTTCGGCCGCGACGTTCGAGCGCGTGCCCGAGATCGACCTGCACTGGCCCGATCCGAGGCATCTGCACGTGCGGATCCCCGGGGTGCTGGAGTGGGAGCTCACGCTGCGGGCGACGCCGGCGACCCGCACGATGTCCGCGCTCGGATCCGCTCTTCCCACGGCCGCACGCCGCAGCGACCCGATGCTGCGCGCCATGGGGCCGATGGCACGTCCGATGCTGCGCGCCGGCCGCATGCGGATGGCCGGAGCCGCCCCCAACCGGCAGCGCTTCCAGGTCGTTCCGACGAGGATCTGGCGCGTCGCGGCGAGCACGGCGTCCATCCAGGGCCGGGACCTCGGCCCGATCGGGGCGCTGGACCGGCAGAGCAGTCTCGGCGACTTCTGGATGCCGCAGCGGGGGTTGTTCTACGTCGGGGACGCGCGGTTCAGCGCCTTCGATCCCGCGGAGCACACGGCCGTGATCGTGCCCGAGGACGGCCGCACCGAGGATGCGCGGCCGCGCTGATGTCTCTGGCCCTGCAGGACCGCGTCGCCGACAATGGACCTGTGGGCGCGACAGCCGGTGCTCCGACCCGGGGCGAGATGATCGCGGCGGTCTCCGTCGCGATCGACCTGGGCCTCGGCCAGCCGGCGGAGCACATGATGCGCGCCGCGCTCCTCGCCGATCGCCTCGCCGCGCGCCTGGGCCTGGACGACGGGCAGCGCGGCACCGCCTATCAGGCGACGCTGCTCATGTGGATCGGCTGCACGGCCGACTCGCAGGAGTACGCGCGCTGGTTCGGCGACGACATCGCGGTGCGCAGCGCCTCCTACCTCGTGGACTGGTCGGGGCTGCCGTTCCTGCGCTTCCTCGTCGAACACGTCGCCGAGGGGCGCTCCCCCGTCCGGCGCGCGGCCACGCTCGCCGAGCTGATGATCGACTCCCGCGGACGACTCGGCGCGCTCTTGCACTCGCACTGCCTTTCGGCTGCGCTGCTGGCCGAGCGCCTGGGCCTCCCGCGCGCGGTGCAGGAGGCCGTGTCCGCGGCCTTCGAACGATACGACGGTCGTGGCCTGCCGCGCGGGCTCGCAGGTGAGGAGATCCCGATCGCGATGCGGATCGCGCAGCTCGCCGACACGGCCGAGGTGCACGATCGACTCGGCGGAGCGGAAGCGGCGGTCCGCATGGCCCGCGAGCGCCGAGGCGGACAGTTCGATCCCCTGATCGTCGATGCGTTCACCGCCGATGCGGCCGCGCTGCTCGACATCCCCCACGGATCCGCCGCGTGGCGCGCCGCCCTGGAGTGCGCGCCCGATCGGGACGACGTGCTGCACGGCGATGCGCTCGACGCCGCCGTCGCCGCCATCGGCGACTTCGCCGACCTGAAGTGCCCGTTCCTGCTGGGGCACTCGCGCGGGGTCGCCGAGATCGTGGGTGCGGCGGCCCGGGAGATCGGCGTGCCCGCCGACGAGGTCGCGACCCTCCGGCGGGCGGCGCATCTGCACGACATCGGGCGACTGGGCGTGTCGAACCTGATCTGGTCGAAGCCGGACGTGCTCGACGACGGCGACTGGGAGCGGGTGCGGATGCATCCGTACCTCGGGGGACGCGTGCTCGCGCGCATCCCGGGCCTCGCTGCCGAATCGGCCCTGGTGCGCGCGCATCACGAGCACCTGGACGGCAGCGGCTATCCGGCCGGAGTGCCCGGGACGAGCCTCACCCGGTCCGACCGCCTGCTCGCCGCCGCCGTCGCGTTCCGGGCGGCGATCGAGCCGCGCCCGTACCGTGCCGCGCTCGAACCGGGTGAGGCGATCGAGCGCCTGCGCCGGCGCGTGGCCGCCGGGCACCTCGACGGGGAGGCGGTCGCCGCGGTCGCGGCGGCGGCGGCGGGCGGCACCGGTGCACGGAGGACACGACCGCCCCTTCCCGCCGGACTCACCCCTCGCGAGGCGGAGATCCTGACGCTCGTCGCGCAGGGGCGGAGCAACCGCGAGATCGCCGCGGTTCTGACGCTCAGCGAGAAGACCGTACGCAATCACGTCGAGCACACCTACGCGAAGATCGGCGTCGCGAACCGGGTCGGGGCGAGCCTGTTCGCGATCGATCACGGCTTCATCGGCCGTCCGGTGTGAGCAACCGCGGATCGGGGATGTCATGACGCGAGTATTCGCCACGGCCTACGCCACCGTCGCCTATCTTGCCTTCCTGGCCGTGATCGTCCGGGCGGTCGCGTTCCTCTCCGATATCGGACCCGCCACCGCCGTCGACCGCGGGCCCGCCACGGCCTGGCCGATCGCGGCGGCCATCGACCTGCTGCTGGTGGCCGTGTTCGCGCTGCACCACTCGGTGTTCGCCCGCGCCTCGACCAAGCGACGGTTCGCCCGGATGCTCCCCGTGCGAGTCGAACGTTCGACGTACGTGCTGGCGGCGAGTGCGCTGCTGGCGCTCGTGCTGTGGCAATGGCGGCCGATCCCGACGGTGATCTGGGACGTGGGCGCCGAGCCCTGGCGCACCGCGCTGTGGGCGGTCTGCGCACTGGGATGGCTCATCGCGATCGGCTCCACGTTCCTGATCGACCACCTGGGCTTCGTCGGGCTCCGTCAGGCCGTGTCGGGGCGTCCGCCCGCCTCCGCCTTCCAGGCTCGCTGGCTCTATGCGCTCGTGCGGCACCCGCTCATGCTGGGCCTGCTCCTGGCGTTCTGGGTCACGCCGATCATGACCTGGGGCCACGCGCTGTTCGCTGCGGCGTTCAGCGGCTACATCGCGATCGGGATCCGGTTCGAGGAGCGCGATCTGCGTGCGGAGCTCGGCGAGCCCTACGCGCGCTACGCCGAGCGCACGCCCGCGCTCGTGCCGGGGCTGCGTCCGGCCGTGCGGCGGCGCAGCGGCTCGCTGCTCACCCCGGAATGACCGCGGCACCGGCGTGCTGCTCGAAGATGAGCTGGGTCTGGGTCTGCCCCAGCGCCGGCACGGATCCGAGATGCGTGCGCAGGAAGTCGCGCAGCCCCGGGACGCTCTCGCAGGCGACGTGGATGACGAGGTCGTGCACGCCTCCGATCAGGTAGACGCGCTGCACACCGGGGATCGTGCGGAGGCGGGCCGTGATGGCGGGCACTTGATCCCGCGCGTCCTCCTTGACCGCGACCATGATGAGCGCCTCGACGCCGGCGCCGGCCGCCACGGGGTCGAGCTCGGCGTGATAGCCCCGGATCACGCCGGCCTCCTCGAGCGCGCGCACCCGTCCGTGGCAGGTCGAGCGGGGCAGGCCGACCCGCGCGGCAAGCTCCTTGTTCGACAGCCGCCCGTCACGGGACAGCTCCTCGAGGATCCGCCGATCCGTCGCAGTGAGCCGGATTCCGTCCGCCATCGTGCCTCCTGAGGCGTCATCGATCCGGTGATCCATCGCAATTCAACGGGAATCTCGGATATCTGTCGGAATCCTAGGTGCTGTGTCGACGATTCGTCATCATGGAACGTGATCTCCGGATCCCGGCTGCCCGAGCCGGATCCACGACCGAGGAGGATTCCACGATGACGGATACCGCGCCGATCACCCGCGAGCAGTGCCAGGAAGCCGACCGGATCGACCCACTGGCATCCCTCCGCGAGCGCTTCGCCCTCACCGAGGGCATCGTCTACCTCGACGGCAATTCGCTCGGCGCGCTCCCCCGCGACGCCGTCGCCCGTGCAGCCGACGTGGTCAGCCGCGAGTGGGGCGCGGACCTCATCGGCAGCTGGAACAAGAACCACTGGTTCGCCCTGCCCCTCCGGATCGGAGAGAAGATCGGCCGGCTCATCGGCGGTGGCGCAGGTGAGTGCGTCGCGACCGACACCACCTCGATCAACGTCTTCAAGGCGGTCTCGGCCGCGATCCGGCTGCAGCAGCAGGACGCCCCGGAGCGCCGGGTCATCGTGTCGGAGCGGGAGAACTTCCCCACCGACCTCTACATCGTCGAGGGACTGATGGCCCTGCTCGACCGCGGCTACTCCCTGCGGCTGATCGACGCGCCCGAGGACCTCGACGCGGCGCTCGACGAGGACGTCGCCGTGGTGCTGCTCACCCAGGTCAACTACCGCACGGGCCACCTGTGGGACATGGCGGGGGCGACGGCGCAGATCCACGATGCGGGCGCCCTGGCCGTCTGGGACCTCTGCCACTCGGTCGGCGCGGTGCCCGTCGCCGTCGCCGATGCCGGCGCGGACTTCGCGGTCGGCTGCACCTACAAGTACCTCAACGGCGGCCCCGGCTCCCCTGCGTTCTTCTGGGTCGCCGAACGCCACCTCGACCGGGTCGAGACGCCGCTCACCGGCTGGTGGGGGCACGATCGCCCGTTCGCGATGACCGACTCCTACGCCCCCGCTCCGGGTGGTCGGCGCTTCCTCGTGGGCACCCAGCCGATCCTGTCGATGGCCACTATGGAGGTCGGGCTCGACATGCACCTCGAAGTCGACCAGGAAGCGCTGCGCCGCAAGTCCCTCGCGCTGACGACGCTCTTCATCCGGCTGGTGGAGACCCGGCTCGCGCACCACCCGCTCACGCTCATCACGCCGCGCGACGACGCCCAGCGCGGCAGCCACGTCTCCTTCCGCCACCCCGAGGGCTACGCGGTGATGAAGGCGCTCATCGCGAATGGCGTGATCGGCGACTACCGCGAACCGGAGGTGCTGCGATTCGGGATCACCCCCATGTATCTGGGACACGCCGACGTGTGGGACGCCGTGGAGATCCTGCGCCGGGTGCTCGACGAGGAGCTGTGGCGCGCTCCCGAGTTCCAGGAGCGCGACGCCGTCACCTGATCAGCCCGGCCGGATCCGCGCGCCGAGATCCTCCGTGCGGGCCCGGATCCGAGCGCCGGAGCCCGCAGACCGGGATCGCGCCGCATGGGCGGTGACCGCGCCTACGCTGGAGGCATGACCGCCCGGCCTGCCATGCGCCCCCTCTTCGACGACCTCGCCGAAGAGTTCCTCCGCGACTATCCCCGTGGAGCGCGGCTGCTCGCGGTCGCCAGCCCATCCGCGGAGCGCTCGGCCGCCTTCGCCGAGGAACTCGCCGATGTGCTGCGCACCCGAGGCATCGAGGTGGCCGTCGCCGCCCAGGACGACCGCGACGAGGCCGGCCTGCGGTCTGACATCGTGGCGCCCTTCCGCGCCGCTGGTGCGGACGTCGTCCAGATCGTCTCCGGCACGACCGGCCTGCTCGCCGAGCGCACCCGCGGACTGTGGCACTTCTCGATCTGGCTCATCGACGGCGACGAGGTGCCGCATACGGCGGCCACCGCGCTGGTCGACGTGACGGATCCCGAAGCGCCCACCCGGCGCCTGGCCGACTACTGCGCCGTCCCGCCGTCGTTCCTGACGTGACGGCGACCGGATAGCCCCCGCAGACGCTGACGAATGCCGGATCCGGCGGTCGCCGACGTATGCCCGATCCGACATACGCACCTGTTCGCCACGACGGAGAACGACGCCTGTGCTTTGTACGTCATGGCCATTTCTCACGACAGGCGCGCGAGTACGCTGGTGGCGTGACCGAACGCGCACCTCTCTCCCGCAAACTCTCCGCCATCGCCGAGTCCGCCACGCTGAAGGTGGATGCCAAGGCCAAGGCCCTCAAGGCCGAGGGCAAGCCCGTCGTCTCGTACGCCGCGGGTGAGCCCGACTTCGCCACCCCGCAGTTCATCGTGGACGCGGCGGCGGAGGCCCTCGCGAACCCCGCGAACTACCGCTACACCCCGGCCGCCGGCCTGCCCGAGCTGCGCGAGGCGATCGCCGCGAAGACGCTGCGCGACTCCGGCCTCGAAGTCTCGCCGAGCCAGGTCATCGTCACGAACGGCGGCAAGCAGTCCGTCTACCAGGCGTTCCAGGCCGTCGTGAACCCCGGCGATGAGGTGCTGCTGCCGGCGCCGTACTGGACGACCTACCCCGAGGCGATCCGCCTCGCCGACGGCGTGCCGGTCGAGGTCTTCGCCGGCGCGGACCAGGAGTACAAGGTCACCGTCGACCAGCTCGAGGCCGCGCGTACCGATCGCACCACGGTGCTCGTGTTCGTGTCGCCGTCCAACCCGACCGGATCCGTCTACTCCCCCGAGGAGACCACCGCGATCGCCGCGTGGGCGCTCGAGCACGGGATCTGGATCATCTCGGACGAGATCTACCAGAACCTCACCTACGAGGGCGTCAAGGCGACATCCGTCGTCGAGGCGCTGCCCGAGGTCGCCGGTCAGACCATCCTGGTCAACGGCGTCGCCAAGACGTACGCGATGACCGGCTGGCGAGTCGGCTGGATGGTCGGGCCCGCCGACGCCATCAAGATCGCCGGCAACCTGCAGTCCCACCTGACGAGCAACGTGAACAACGTCGCCCAGCGCGCCGCGATCGCCGCCCTCAACGGCCCGCAGACCGAGGCCGAGCAGTTCCGCGAGGCGTTCGACCGCCGCCGCAAGCTCATCGTGGCCGAGCTGTCCAAGATCGACGGCCTCGTGGTGCCGAACCCGACCGGCGCCTTCTACGTCTACCCCGACGTGCAGGGCCTGCTCGGACGCACCTGGGGCGGCGTGACCCCGACGACCTCGCTCGAGCTCGCCGACCTCATCCTCGACCAGGCCGAGGTGGCCGTGGTCCCGGGCGAGGCGTTCGGCCCGTCCGGCTACATCCGCATGTCGTACGCGCTCGGCGACGACCAGCTGCTCGAGGGCGTGCAGCGCCTGCAGCGCCTGTTCGCCTCCTGAGCCTCGATGCCAGATGACGGCACCTCCCGCCGCCCGACGATGCGAGACGTCGCTCGCGCGGCGGGGGTGTCGCCGACTGCCGTGTCCTTCGTGCTCAACGAGCGCAAGGACGGCCGTATCTCCGCGGCCACGCAGGCAAAGGTCCTGGAAGCGGCCGCGCAACTCGGCTTTCGCCCGAACCTGACTGCACGACAGCTGAGACTGCAGCAGACCCACTCCATCGGGATGCTGACCGACGGGATCGCGTCGTCCCCGTTCGCGGGCCAGATCGTTCGCGCCGTGGAGGACGCGGCTCGTCGCTCGGGGCGCGTACTGCTGCTGGTCAACACGCGGGGCGATGCCGACCTCGGCGGCGCCGCGGCGCGCGAACTACTGGATCGTCGCGTCGACGGCCTGATCTTCGCCTCCACCGTGACGCGCGAGATCGCACCCCTGCCTGAGCTGGCGTCGGTCCCCTCTGTACTCGTGAACTGCTTCCCCGCGCCCGGCGAACCGCGGATCCCGTCGGTCCGCCCCGCAGAGCGCTTCGGCGGAGCTCTGGCCATCCGCCGCCTGCTCGCCGCGGGCCATCGCAACATCGTCGCCCTTCCCGGTGACGGCGACTGGGCGGCGCAGGAGCGCACGACCGCGTTCCGCAAGGAGATGCGCGCTGCCGGCCTCGCTGTACGCCGCGGCTCGATCGTCCCCGGCCCGTACACGATCGACTCCGGATACGATCGCGCCCTGGCCCTGCTGCAGGCCGAGGATCGCCCCACGGCTCTGCTGTGCGGCAACGATCGCATCGCACTGGGCGCCCTCCTGGCCGCGCAGTCGCAGGGACTCGATGTGCCCGGCGACGTGTCGCTGGTGGGTTACGACGACCAGGAGGAGCTCGCCGGGAGCGTGCGGCCCGCCCTGACCACCGTGCGCCTTCCGTTCTACGAGCTCGGGCTGAAAGGCGCCGACGCTCTGCTCGCGCTGATCTCCGGCTCGCCCGTTCCGCCGCGCCAGGACGTGCGCGGCGAACTCGTCGAACGGGATTCGGTCGCCGCCCCTCGGTCTCCCTGATCCGGATCCGCTGCGGCCCCGCGGGATCCACCCTTGCGCCGACAGCGGAAACGAGCCACGATGAACCCTGTGTTAAATCGAATTAGCGCTTATTCGAAATAGCACTTCCCCGGTTCCGAACAAGGAGGTTCCCCCGATGTCGAACTCCCCCCGACGGCGTCGCACCGCCGTCGCCGTGGCGTCCGCCCTGGTCGCCGCGGCACTCACCGCGCCAGCGCTCAGCGCCGCCGCCGCCGCACCACCCTCGCCCGGCTCAGCGGGATATGACGAGCCCTACCGCCCGCAGTTCCACTACACCCTGCCGACCGGATGGATCGGCGACCCGAACGGGCTCGTCTACGACGCCGGCCAGTACTACCTGTTCAGCTTCGGCACCTGGAAGGGCGCGACGAGCACCGACCTCGTCCACTGGACAGACATCCCGGTGAGCGGGCCCGCGCATGATGCCGGCAGCAGCACGTTCTTCTCGGGCAGCGCCGTGATCGACACCGGCAACACGAGCGGATTCGGCACGGCGAAGAACCCGCCGATGGTCGCGATGTACACCAGCGTGCAGGACGGCACGAACGTCGAGAAGCAGTCGATCGCCTACAGCACGGACAAAGGGCGCACCTGGACGCGCTACGACGGCAACCCCGTCCTCGACCTGAACTCGGTGAACTTCCGCGACCCGAAGGTGTTCTGGTACGAGCCCGCCCACGCCTGGCGAATGGTGGTCAGCCTCTCCGACCAGCACAAGGTGGCGATCTACTCCTCGCCAGACCTGAAGAACTGGAGCCATCTCAGCGACTTCGGTCCCGGCGGCTCAGTGAGCGGGGTGTGGGAGTGCCCAGACCTGTACCCGATGCCGGTGGACGGCGACAAGAAGAACCTCAAGTGGGTGATGAGCGTCAGCGTCGGCAGCACCGGTGTGCAGTACTTCACCGGCGACTTCGACGGCACGACGTTCACGTCCGACGACCCGGCGACGTACACCCCGCCCGCCGGCACGGCACTCGACGCGTTCGACTCCGGGAGCTACGGCGACTGGACCACGACCGGTACGGCGTTCGGGGCCGAGCCCGCGACCGGCGCACTGCCAGACCAGCAACCGGTCACGGGCTTCGACGGCACCCACCTCGTGAACAGCTTCAACGGCGGCGACGGATCCACAGGAACCCTCACCTCGCCGGCGTTCACGATCGCGAAGAACCACCTGAACTTCCAGGTCGGCGGCGGGAACCACCCGTACGTCACCGGCGCGGTACCGGCCGGAACCCTGCCCGCGCACACGGTGTTCGCCGACTGGTCGACCCCGGGCACCAGCAGTTACGCCGACCTCGGCTGGACGGGAACAGGCTCGTTCACGAACTCGGGTCCGTCCACCGGTCCGCTGGGCGGCCAGATCGCCGCGAAGGCGCTCGACACGTGGCCGCCGGACGGCGACGGCGGCACGGGCACGATCACTTCGCCGACTTTCACGGTGTCGAGTCCCTTCATCGACCTGCAGACGGCCGGCGGCGAGCACCCGTGGGGCGGCGCGAACCCGACCGCGGTGAACCTCCTCGTCGGCGGCCAGGTCGTGGCCACCGCGACGGGCAACAACAGCGGCTCGCTCGGGTGGAACAACTGGGATGTCTCGCAGTACCAGGGCCAGCAGGCACAGATCCAGGTGGTGGACCAGAGCGACGGCTCGACCGGCTGGGGCCATCTGATGGTGGGCGACATCCTGTTCGCCGACAGCGCGGTGCAGCCGTGGGAGGTCCAGACGAGCGTCAATCTCCTTGTGGACGGCCAAGTGGTGCGCTCCGCGAGCGGTGCGAACAGCGAGGCGCTCGACTGGACGTCGTGGAACCTCAGCGACCTGCAGGGCAAGCGGGCGCAGCTCCAGATCGTGGACGACAACACCGGCGGCTGGGGCCACATCCTCGCGGACGATTTCAGCTTGAGCGATCAGCCCGCTCTGAGCACGAACGAGCGGGCGCACTGGGTCGACTTCGGCTCTGATTTCTACGCCTTCGCGACCTGGGACGGCGCACCGCGCGGGCAGCGGATCGGCGTCGCCTGGATGAGCAACTGGGACTACGCCGGTCAGGTGCCGACCAGCCCGTGGATGGGCGCGGAGAGCCTGCCTCGCACGATGAAGCTGGCCACGATCGACGGCAGGGTGCAGCTCGTGCAGCAACCCGTGGCGGACATCGCCTCGCTGCGCACGGGTGCGCCGGTGAAGGCGCGCGGGGTCACCGCGTCGGACGGCTCGGCGCCGCTCGCGATCAGCGGGTCGACGCTGGACCTCACGACGCACCTGAGCGCCGGTGACGCGAAGACCTTCGGGCTCGACGTGCGCACGGGGAACGGGCAGCGCACCCGGATCGGATACGACACCGTGAACGGCCGGCTGTTCCTCGACCGGACGGAATCAGGGGATGCGAGCTTCAGTTCGGCGTTCCCGAACGTCAAGACGGCTCCCCTCGCCCTCGACCACGGCGGGGTGACGCTGCGGATCCTGGTCGATCGCGACACGGTCGAGGTATACGCCGATCAGGGGCAGGTGACGCTGACGGACCAGGTGTTCCCGGAGGGCCGCGCCCCGGCCGSACGACGGGATCACGCCGCGCCTTCAGCCCTCGTAGCCGATGAGCCAGCGCACGCCGAAGCGGTCCACGAGGGTGCCGTCGTGATCGCCCCACGGGCGCTGCTGCAGCGGGTCGATCACACGGCCGCCGTCGCCGAGCTGCGCGAACCAGCGCGTGAGGGTCTCCGGATCCGCGGTGCCGAGCAGCGAGAAGAACAGGCCGTTCATGTGCACGGCGTCGTCGTCGGGCCCGGCATCGGCGGCGGCGAGCTCGACCGGGCCGCGGACGAGCATGCCGTGCGCGATCGCATCGCCCGGGCCGTCCGCACGACCGAACTCGGCGTAGGTGTGCATCACCGCCTCCCCGCCGAAGATCGCCTGATAGAACGGCAGCGCATCGGCGGCGGTCCCGGGGAACAGGATGTAAGGAACGAGTCCGGTCATGCTGCGAGCGTACGCCCCGGCTCCGGCGAGGCACGGTCGAGACGACCTCACCCCTTGTCGAGCGCGCGATACGCGGACGGGCTCATGCCGTGCACGCGGCGGAACTGCCGGGAGAAGTACAACGGATCCGTGTAGCCGACCGCCGCGGCGACCTGGGCGATGGTGCGCGAGGAGGAATCCAGCAGCGCCCGCGCGCGGGCCAGCTTCAGGGTCGTGTGAAACGCGGCCGGGCCGCTGCCGGTCGCTCTGCGGAACAGCGCACTGAGGTGCGACGGCGAGAGCCCGACGATCGCGGCGAGCTCGGAGACCGATATGTCCGCCTCGACCCGTGACTCGAGGAACTGCATGGCGCGGTCCAGGGGCGAGTCGTCGACGGGCAGCGCCGCGTCGGCCGCGATCCTCGCGAGAAGCTGCCACGCGGCGCCGGACGCCGAAAGGAGGTGACCCGGCGAGAGTCTGCGCTCGAGCAGGGTCAGGATCTCGTCGAACAGCACGATGACCCGGTCGGGAGCGCTCAGCCGATGCAGCGGAGACCGCGCCCCGAGCACCGGTCCAGTCAGCTCTGCGACGTCCTCGCCGCGCACATGCATCCACCAGATCGTCCATGGATCCGCCGTATCCGCACCGTATTCATGCTCCGCCCCTGCCGGGATGACGATCGCATCGGACGGCCCGATCGGATAGCGCACGTCGCCGATCCGTACGCTGCCGGATCCGGAGATGCAGAGGATGACGATGGTTTCCGCCGCGCCGTGATCTCGGCTGCGGCGATGACCGGCCGCGTGCGGGAACAGGCCGATGTCCGTGACCGTGAGGCGGCGGGTGACCGGTGCGCGCAGCGCCGTCGCGACGAGAGGCCGAGGCACCACGCACAGCCGCTGCCCGAGGAACCCCTCGGCGCGCGCTGGCTCACCCGATGCCGTCGATTCGTCCATGTTTCCCCCCGTTCTCACCATACCCATTCCGCTCGGCGGCCCGTAGCGTCTGAGTCGCCCCACGCACTGCGAAGAAGGATGACCGATGACAAGCGACCGCACCGATCCCCTACTGCCCGACGCCCCGGCGGACCTCGCCGAGAGGATCCGTCGGGGACGTGCCGTCGCCTGGCGGGAGGCGGTCACGATCCGCACCTATGCCCCCGGCGCCCCGTGCGAGTACCCGATGTACCTGGATCAGCGCGTTTATCAGGGGTCGAGTGGCAAGGTCTACCCGCTGCCGTTCATCGAAAGCGTCGCGGACCACGCGGAGCCACGGGTCTGGGATGCGATCCATCTCGAGAACGAGTTCCTCCGCCTCGTGGTACTCCCCGAGCTCGGTGGCCGGATCCACGTCGGGTACGACAAGACGACCGGCTATGACTTCTTCTACCGCAACACCGTGATCAAGCCGGCGCTGGTCGGGCTCGCGGGCCCCTGGATCTCTGGCGGAGTGGAGTTCAACTGGCCGCAGCACCATCGCCCTGCGACCTTCCTTCCCGTGCAGACCTCGATCGAGTACGCGGACGACGGGAGTGTGACCGTGTGGTGCCACGACCACGACCCGTTCACGCGGATGTCCGCCCAGCACGGTGTACGACTGCGCCCCGGCAGCTCGGTAGTGGAGCTCGCGGTGCGCCTGCACAACCGCACGGATGAGCGGCAGTCTTTCCTCTGGTGGGCGAACGTCGCCGCGAAGGTCGGTGACGACTACCAGTCGTTCTTCCCCGAGGACGTTCGCCACGTCGCCGATCACGCCCGTCGGGCGCTCACTGCCTTTCCTGCGGCGGATCGCTCGTATTACGGCGTCGACTACCCGGAGCGCAGTGCGAAGAGTCCGGGGGCCGACCGAATCGACTGGTACCGGAACATCCCGGTTCCGACGTCCTACATGATCGTCGACTCGCAGCAGGACTTCTTCGGCGGGTACGACCACGCGGCGGGCGCAGGGTTCGTGCACTGGGCCGAGCGACGCGTGTCTCCGGGCAAGAAGCTCTGGACCTGGGGAGACGCACCGTTCGGCCACGCCTGGGACGACCAGCTGACGGACGACGACGGGCCGTATGTGGAGCTCATGGCGGGTGTCTACACGGACAATCAACCGGACTTCAGCTGGATCCTGCCCGGCGAGACGAAGACGTTCACACAGCACTGGTTCCCGATCCCGGCCATCGGCGTCGCCCATCAGGCAACGCCGGACGCGGCGGTGCACGTGGAACGGGGGCCTGGCACGACGGCCGCCTTCGCGGTCACCCGCGCGCAGTCCGGGGCCGTGCTGCGCATCCTGAGCGGAACCGACGTCGTCGCGTCCGAGACGAAGGATCTGCGCCCCGGGGACGTGGCTCGCCTGCACTCCTCCGCCGATCTCGGCGCAGACGACTCCGTGGAGCTCCGCAGCGCCTCCGGACGGCTTCTCGTGCGCTGGACGCCGTCGACCGCCGCCGACGAGGAGCCCCGGGTGGCGACCGCGCCTCCGGCGCCCCAGGACATCGAGTCGGTGGAGGAGCTCTACCTCACCGGGGTTCATCTCGATCAGTATCGGCACCCGACGAGGTCGCCGATGAATTACTGGAACGAAGCGCTGTCCCGCGACTCCGGCGATGTCAGGACCAACATCGCCGTCGCCGCACGGCATTATCGATCCGGCCGCTACGATCTCGCACTCGCGTTCGTCCGGCGCGCGCTGGACCGGCTCACGCGACGCAACGCCAATCCGGTCGACGCCGAGGCCTATCACCTGCTCGGGCTGGTGCTCCGGCGGCTCGGCCACGACCTCGAGGCCGAGCGCGCGTTCGGCAAGGCCGGATGGGACGGCACCTGGGCCGCGGCGTCAGGCTTCGCTCTCGCGCGGTCCCTGGCGTTCCGGGGACAGAACCGGGCCGCACTGCGCGTTCTGGATTCGCTGGATGCGACGGTGGGACACGACACCCGTCGAATCGCGCTCCGAGCCATCCTGCTGCAGCGACTCGGCGAGAAGGGCGCAGCGGACGCACTCGTGCGTGCGGCGCTCCAGAAGGATCCCTTGGACGTCGCGCTGCGGGTGCTCGCCGGGCGACCGCTCTCCGATGCCGGACTGCTCCTCGACGCCGCCATCGACTTCCGCGACGCGGGGGCGTTCGACGAAGCGCTGCGCCTACTCTCCGAGGCGGCATCGGCGCCGGCCACGGAGGGCGGAGGCTTCGCACCGATCGCGCACTATGCGGCAGCCGGGATCCATAGTCTTCGAGGCGAAGCGGACGCGGCTCGAAGGGCGCGCGCTGCCGCGCGCCGCGCCGACCTGACCTACGTCTTCCCCTCCGGCCTCGATGCGCTCGACGTGCTCACCGCCGCGTTGACCGCGGAGCCGGATGACGCCGTCGCGCATTCCCTCCTCGGCATGCTGCTGTACGGGAACGGACGACGGGCGGAGGCCGCCGTGCACTGGGATCGCGCGCTCGCGCTCGGCGCAGGCGACCCCGTGCTGCTGCGAAACGCCGCGCTGGCGGCGTACACGGCAGAGCAGGACGACACCAAGGCGTGGCGGCTCTACGCCCGCGCCGTGGCTGCCGCACCCGCGGACGCGCGCCTGCTGTACGAGCAGGACCAGCTCGCCGCCCTTCTCGGGCATTCCGACCTGGATCGTCTGAACCGGCTCCGTGCGGCGGAGGTCGTGGTGCTCGAGCGCGACGACCTCACGATCGCGTATTCGACGCTGCTCGCCGGATCCGATCCCGCGCGGGCATACGAGATCCTGACGACCCGCCGGTTCCACCCGTGGGAGGGCGGAGAGGGGCTCGCGATCGCCGCGTGGGATGCGGTGCACGCCGCGATGGGGCTGTCCCCCGCGGACCCGCCGGCGACCCTCGGCGAGAAGCGCGCGCAGTACGTCGCTCCGATCGCGCGCAGCCAGGACGGCGAGACCGATTACTTCGCGACGAGCCTCCCGGAGATGCAGCTGTTCTCCCGTTCGATGCAGGACCGATGATCGTTCCCGCTTCCCCTGCACCACCGAGAGGGCAGTTCGCCCTGAGCGCCGCGGGATACTCCGCGTGCGTGGACAGCACGGGGGCATCCCTGCGGGAACTCCGGCACCGGGGGCGCGACATCATCGCAGGGTACTCGGCGCACGAGTCGAGGCCCCGGATGAGCGGCGCAGTGCTGGCGCCCTGGCCGAACCGGCTCGCGGACGGACGCTATCGGTTCGGCGGCGAGGTGCACGAGCTCCCGATCACCGAGCCCGCGACGGGGTGCGCCGCGCACGGCCTGATCGCCGGGACCCGGTTCGCCCTCCTGCGTCAGGGGCCGGCAGAGCTCGAGCTCTCCGCGACGGTCGAACCTCGCCCCGGGTATCCGTGGCGGCTGCGCATCAACGTCTCCTTCGCGTTGACCGCAGACGGGCTGGCTCAGGAGATCCGCGCCACGAACCTGTCGGAGGATCCGGCTCCGGTCGGCCTCGGCGCGCATCCCTACCTGCGCGCGGGTGACGCAGGACGCGGGTCGATCGACGGGTGCTTCCTCGAGCTTCCTGCAGACGAGGTCATGCTCACTTCTCTTCCGCGTATGCTGCCGTTCCGGCTGGTCCCCGTCGAGCGCGAGGGGCGAGGATTCGACTTCCGGCGTCCGCGGCGGATCGGCGACCTCTCCGTGAACAACGCGTTCACGGCCCTCCGCGCCAGCACAGACGGACGTCTCGTGGCACGCCTGCTCGATGCCGAAGGGCGCGGTTCGGAGATCGAGTGGGATGCGCGGACGCGCTGGATCCAGGTGTACACGGCCGACGAGTCGACGGACGAGGCCCACCGGGACGCCGTGGCAGTGGAGCCGATGACCTGTGCACCCGATGCGTTCAACTCCGGCACCGACCTGCGCGTCCTCGCCCGCGGCGAGACGGCCGGGATCGGCTTCATCCTCCGAGCCGTGGGCTGAGCCGCTGCCGACGCGCGAACGTGTCCGCAGCGCTTCCGCCCAAGAACCGCACGGCGCGTCGCGCTCATGCATGATGGAGGAATGTCCTCTGACTCCGCGGCGCGCAAGACGCGCTCTCCGGCCGGTTCCATGCGGCTGTCCGAGATCGCGACCATCGCGGGAGTCAGCGAGGCGACGGTCAGCCGCGTCCTGAACCGAAAGTACGGCGTCGCCCAGAAGACGCGTGAGCAGGTCGAGGCGGCGCTGCGCGAGGTCGGGTACGAACGCTCCGTCAAGGGCGAGATCGTCCTCATCCTGGTGCCGAGCCTCAAGGGGATGATCTTCGCGGAGATGTGCAACGAGATCGAGACGTATCTCTCGCCGTACGGCCTGCGCGCGGTGATCTGCCCCGTCTTTCCCGGCTCCATCGTGGAGCAGGACTACGTGGACATGATGATCGACAAGGGGATCGCGGGCGCGATCTTCCTCTCCTCCAGCAACACGATGCGCAATTCGGATCCGGTCGCGCATCAGCTGCTGGAATCCCGCGGAGTTCCGTTCCTCACCGTGAACGGCCCGTTCGCCGATGCCGACGCGCCCACGGTCTCCACCGACGACTGGCACGCGGCCGAGCTGTCCGTCGCGCACCTGTACGATCTCGGCCATCGTCGGATCGGGCTGATCGCAGGACCGACGAGCAACATCCCCGCCGATCGCCGCGTCGAGGGCTTCGTCAACGCGATGGACGCACGCGACATACCCGCGGCCGAGGAGCTCGTGGTGCGCGTGCACTACTCGATCGAAGGCGGGCGCAGCGCCGCCGACGAGCTGCTCTCCGCAGGCGCGACCGCGATCATCGCGTCGAGCGACGACATGGCGCTCGGCGCGTACCGCGCGATCACCCGACGCGGGCTGCGCGTACCTCAGGACGTGTCGGTGATCGGATACAACGATTCGTACGTGCTCGACTTCACCGACCCGCCCCTCACCAGCGTGCGCCAGCCGATCGAGACGATCGCCGAGATCTGCACCAGGACACTGGTCACGATGGTGCAGGATCGCCCGATCCGCACCGAGGAAGTACTGGTCGAGCCGGAGCTGCGAGTGCGCCGGTCGACCGGACCAGTCCGGGCCGCCGGATCGGAGCCCTGACCACTCGTCGGCGCACGCCCGACGCATCCGATCAACCGCTGACCGGCGCCGCGCATGTTCCTCGCGATAGTTAGTGCCGTGCGATCCGGATCTCGCCCTCCGGCGCGACCGCACCGGCCTCGCGCGCCGCGCCGCCGAGGTGCGGATCCCGGAAGCCCCGAGCATCCGCGAGCCGGACACGCAGGTACGTCGACGTCCGGTTGATCACGCGGCACTCCGCCGGCGTCACCGCGACCGTGACGGCGCCGTCCCCGAACGGTACATCGGCGAGCTCTATCTCGCCGATGGCGGACGGCAGCCCGGGACGCAGGGTGAGCGTGCGCCGAGGCGCATCGGGCTCGAGCCCGACCAGGCCGAGCACGATCTGGGCCAGCAGCGTGAACGGCACCTCCGGATAGCTGCCGTTCGTCCCCTGCGCAGAGACCTCGTGGGGCTGTCCGCGGAGGGCGTGGATCCGGCGCATCCAGTCCCAGGCCTGCTCGGGACGCGCATGCCGGAAATACAGGTCGGGCAGGTACGTCAGCGCCTCCACGTTCCTCGGCGCCGTTTCGGGCGCCTGGCATAGGCGATCGACACGGTCCAGCTCGTACCCCGCGCGCTCGTCCACGAGCAGCCCTTTGAGCAGCGGGAACCACGTCGACTCCCGCGACCAGGCGCGCACCGGTTCCCCCTCCGCGGTCCAGCCGCACACGACGTCGCCCGAAGGATGCCTGCTCCAGACGTCTCGGTAGTGGTGACGGAGGAGCCGGGCCTGCTGCTCGAGTTCGGGATCCGGCGCCCCGGCGCCTCCGGCGAGCGCAGCGACATGGCGCGTCGCCGCATACTGCGCCGCGAAGCCGTCCCCGGCTTCGCGCAGCACGATCCCGGGGAGCTCGTTGTAGCTGGCTGTGCCTTCGAAGATCCCCGCGCCGCTCGCCTCGGCGACTCCGTTGCGCGGCGCCTGGTCGTGCCGGTCGACGAAGGCGGTGACGATGCGGCGCACGGCATCCGCCTCGGCGGCCCAGCGCGGGTCGGCGCCCCAGCGGTGCAGCACCTGCACCGTCTCCGCGAGCTCGAACACCGCGGGCAGCTCGCGGACGAAGTCGTCCGGCCCCCGGTAGTCGATCGCGAGGGGCGTCTCGTGGTCGAAGTTGACGGCCCAATACGGCCAGCCACCCCGTCGTTCGTCGGCCGAGCGCAGGAAGGACTCGATCATGGCCGCCGTGCGCATGCCGAGCCCGAGGATCTGTGCGCCGACGGCTTGATGCGCGAGGTCGCGCAGATAGTACCCGCTGCGGTGCCCGTATCCGGCCCGATACGAGTCCCGGTAGAGCACCGTGCCGGCTCCTGCCGGGCACTGCTCGGAGACATCGCGCGGACCGCGCTGCCCGCCCGCCACGAGGTGGGAGAGCGCATCGGCACGCGCGGTCTCGAAGATGTCGCGGAGTTCCCCGTCATCCGTGCGCAGGGCGAGCACGATCAGATCCTCGTGAACTCGACCAGCGCGGCATCCTGCGGGCGCAGTGTCGGCAGCGGCAATCCGATCTCGGCGATGATGCCGCCCGGCAGCTTCGCTCCTTCGGTCCACCATCCCGGCTGCGCGCGGCGCCGCGTCGGGTCGTCCGCGCCGTCGGGCAGGATCCGCCGGACCCGGTAGCGTGCAGCGGGATCCAGGCCGGGAATCCGCAGGAATCCGCCGGGTACGTGCGCGGGCGAGTCGATCGCGGTGAGCGTCGCGATCGCCCGCTCTCTCCCGGGAGCAACGATGGCCTGTGCGATCAACGCGTCCTCGGTCTCCAGGCGATGGAGGCGCCCGCGCTCGACGACCGGACGGACATCCTTCACGATGCGGATCCATCCGGCGAGCTCCGCCCGCTCGGCATCGGTCGCCTCGCGCAGATCCCACTCGATGCCGAAGCTGCCAGTCAGGGCGGTGATCGCACGGAACGTCATCGATGAGGCCCGGCCGGTGACATGCGCGACCTGCGCACCCACGTGCGAACCGAGCATCTCCGGCGGCACCAGGAGACTCGTGCCGCGCTGGATGCGCTGCCGCTCCAGCGGGTCGTTGGAGTCGCTGGTCCAGAATCGGTCGGCGACCTCGACGACGCCGAGGTCGATGCGGCCGCCGCCCGAGGAGCACGACTCGATCTCCAGCCACGGGCAGGCGTCCTTCACCGCGCGCATGAGCGCGTACACGGCCTGCGTCTGCCGATGCACCCCCGGGCGATCGAGGCGCCGGTCGATGGGCTCGATCAGGTCGCGGTTGTGATCCCACTTCACGTAGTCCACACGATGGCGGGTGATGATGTCGACGAGTCGCTCACGCAGGTACGCGAACGCGTCGGGATGCGCGACGTTGACCACGAGCTGATTGCGCGCGAGCGGAGCGTCGCGGTCGATCGGGCTGAGGATCCACTCCGGGTGGACCCGCGCAAGGTCCGAGTCCGGATTGGCCATCTCCGGCTCGAACCACAACCCGAACTGCATCCCCGCCGCGCGCACGTGATCAACCAGAGGTGCGAGGCCCTCTGGCCACACGGTTTCGTCCTCGTACCAGTCGCCGAGCCCGGCACGGTCGTGCCGACGCCCGCGGAACCAGCCGTCGTCCAGCACGAACCGCTCCACGCCGATCCCGGCGGCGAGGTCCGCGAGGGCGAACAACGGCGCCGGTTCGTGGTCGAAGTACACCGCCTCCCAGGTGTTGAGCGTGATCGGGCGTCCGACGGCAGGATGCTCGGGACGGGCCCGCAGCATCTCATGGATCCGCGCCGACGCCTCGTCCAGGCCCTCGCCGTACGTGAGCACCAGCCACGGGGTGGTGTACTCCTCCTCGCCCTCGAGCACGAGTTCGCCGGCGTCCAGCAGCTCGCCGGCGCCCAGGAAGGAGTACCCGCCGTTGGTCCGGTGAGCCCAGACCCGCTGGTTGCCGGACCACGCCAGATGCGCAGCCCACACCTCTCCACGCGCCGGACCGAACCCGGGTTCACCCGCGACGAGCAGCGTGACCGCATCCGGCCCTGTCCGCCCGTGTCGGCTCTCGCGCAGGTGCGTGCCGTCGACGATCTCCGCACGCTGCGGTCGCCGCTCCGCGCTGTGCCGCCCGGTGAAGTCGAGGAGGCTGGCGGCCCTGGCCGGGATCGGCACCGCGATGTCGAGCCCGGAAACCGTGAACGCATCCTCGCCGATGTTGCGCAGAGCAGCGCGGATTCGGAGCACCCCTGTTCCGGTGAGCTCGATCTCCTGCCGCAGCATGAGCCCTGCCGCGTCGTCGCGCCCGGTCACGACCGCCCGCTCCCCCGCCACGGTGGCCTCGACGCGGGCGAACGCCGCGAACGGCGCTCGCCCCTCGCGCAGACCGGCGACGCCAGGGAAGCCGAGCCATCCCTGCCGCGCTTCGGGAACCACACCGACGGGCCGTGGTGCGTCGGGCTCGTCCACCACGCGTTGACGGTGCCCGTTGCGGGCGAGCGCGGCCAGGATCTCGTCATCGACGGGGCCGAGCGCGCGGCCCCAGTGCACGACGACGGGCATCGCGTCCACGTCGAGCGCCAGCACGACGCTCACACCTCCAGCGGTCAGGTGCACGGTCTCGGCGCTCATTGCTCTCCTTCGAGTCTTCACGGCACGTTCTGCAATCTTGCAATAGATTCTTGCACATTTGCTGATATCCGGTAGTGTGTGACCCATCGCGATGTCGCGATGTCCCCCGCCCCGAAAGGAACTCGAACGATGACGTTCTCTGCACGAAAGAGCAGCCTCACCGCGCTGGCGATCGCCGGCGTGGCGGCATTGACGCTCAGTGCCTGCTCCTCCACGAACGGCGGGTCCACAGCCGCCGACAACGGAAAGATCGACGGAAAGATCACCGTGTGGTCCTGGACCGCTCCCGCCAAGGGTCTGCGCGCCGCAGCGACCGACTTCGAGAAACTGCACCCCGGCGTGAAGATCGACGTGCAGGATGTCGGCAACCCCGCGATCTGGGACAAGATCACCACCGGCATGGCCGCGGGCGGCGCAGGCCTCGCCGACGTGCTCAACATCGGCATCGACTACATGGGCAACTACGTGGAGAAGTTCCCGAATCAGCTTGTGGACCTGAGCCAGTACGGCGCGGACAAGCTCGCGAAGGACTTCCCCGCGGGCGCGTGGAAGAGCGGCACCGGCGCGGATGGCAAGGTCTACGGAATCCCCTACGAGGTGAACGCCACCGGCTTCTTCTACCGCACCGACATCTTCCAGCAGGCAGGGGTGGATCCGTCCTCCATCAAGACCTGGGACGACCTGCTCGCGGCCGGCAAAACCATCAAGGACAAGACCGGCGTCCCGCTGATGTCGATGGACAAGGCCGCGACCCAGGGCGATTCGGGTGGCCTGTGGCAGCTACTCGCCAACCAGCAGGATTCGTTCTACTTCAACGCCCAGGGCGAGATCACGATCAACAACGCCGCCGGAGTGACGGCGCTGGAAATCATCAAGAAGGCGAACGACGCCGGCATCGTGGAGGACCGTCCAGGGACCTGGGACAATCTGGTCGCCGCGATGAAGGGCGACAAGCCCGTCGCGACGTTCACCGCGGGCGGCTGGATGGCCGGCGAGATCACGCACGACGCCCCCGACATGGCAGGGAAGTGGGGCGTGCAGAAGCCTCCCGCTGTCAGGCCCGGCGGGCTCACGGCCGCGATCAACGGCGGGACGTACCTCTCCGTCTCGAACACGAGCAAGAACAAGGCGACCGCAGCCGCGTTCGTCCAGTACGCGATGGGAACGGTCGAGGGCCAGAAGGCGACGTATGACGCCGGCGGGATGTTCCCCGGCTTTGAGCCGTTCATCGGGTCCAAAGACTTCTCGACGCCGATGCCCTATTACGACAACGCCAAGGTCAACGACATCTTCATCGCGCAACTGAAAGAGAAGACTCCCGTCGTCAACTACACCAGCGACTACGCCCGCGCTCTCAAGGTCTACACCGACGCCCAGACCGAGGTACTGCTGAAGGGCGCGGATCCGAAGAAGGCGCTCGACGAGGCGGCGAAGCTTCTCGCACAGCAGACCGGCCGCAAGATCGCCAAGGACTGAGGAAAGAGGATCGCGGTCCCGAGGGATTGGCCCTCGGGACCGCAGCCGATCATGACTGCCATCGCAGAACCGCACCCCACCCGCGCCCCAGCGCGGCCCGCCCCGACACGTCGGCGCTTCTCCGCGCACCCGCGTGCGACGCCGTACCTGTTCCTGCTGCCCACGATCCTGCTGTTCGCCGTCTTCACGTGCTACCCGTACGTGTACGCGCTGTGGCTCAGCCTCACCCGATCGCAGGGCGGGCAGACCCTCTTCGCCGGACTCGACAACTACGTCCGCCTTGCACAGGATCCGCTCTTCTACACTGCGCTGTGGAACACCTTCGTGATCCTCATCGTGCAGGTCCCGATCATGCTGGCGCTGGCCGTGCTGCTGGCCGTGGCGTTCAACTCGGTGCTGCTGAAGTTCCGTGCCCTCTGGCGAACGCTCTACTTCGTCCCGATCGTGATGGGCCTCGTCGCCTATGGGATCCTGTTCCGCGCCCTGTTCAGCTCCGAGGACGGCTTCGTCAACCAGATCCTCGGCGCCGTGGGGATCGGCCCGATCCCGTGGCTGTCGGATCCGTTCTGGGCCAAGATCACGATCGTGATCGCGATGACCTGGCATTACACCGGTCAGAGCGCGATCATCTATCTCGCGCAGCTGCAGTCGATCCCGACGGAGCTGTACGAAGCGGCCTCGGTCGATGGCGCCGGCGCCCGTCAGCGGTTCTGGCACGTGACTCTGCCGGGGCTCCGCCCCGCGCTCGTGCTCACCGTGATCCTGTCGACCATCGGCACGCTGCAGCTCTTCGACGAGCCCTACGTGCTGACCAACGGCGGTCCGGTCAACGCGACCCTGACGGTCGGGATGTACCTCTACCAGAACGGCTTCAAGTATTTCGACTTCGGCTACGCCTCGGCGATCGGCTACGCCCTGACCATCATCATCGGCCTGATCTCCCTGCTGCAGCTGCGACTCTTCCGGGAGAAGCGATGACCACCGCCCTCGCAGGCCCGCCTCAGCGCGCCCGTTCCCTCGTGCTCACCACCGTGATCGCCGCCGGCGCCGTGCTCATGGCGCTGCCGTTCTACTGGCTGATCATCGCGTCGACCTACCGCGGCAACGACATGTTCTCCGCCCCGCCCCGCTTGCTCCCAGGCAACGCGTTCCTCGACAACGTGCGCGGTCTCTTCGGCGACACCGGATTCGGGCAGGCATTGTGGAACTCGGTCGTGGTCTCCGGCGTCTACACGCTGCTCGGCCTGGTGGTGTGCACGGCCGCGGGGTACGCGTTCGCGAAGTTCGAGTTCCGCGGCAAGTCGGCCATGTTCGCGGTCCTGCTGGTCACACTCGCGCTGCCCTCGCAGGTCACCCTGGTGCCGCTGTTCCAGATGATGGTGTGGCTCGGCTGGCTGGACACCTATCAGGCCATCATCCTGCCCAGCCTCGCTCTGCCGTTCGGGGTGTTCCTGATGCGCCAGACCATGATGTCGGTGCCCGACGAACTACTGCAGGCCGCCCGCGTAGACGGCGCCGGTGAGTTCCGCGCGTTCGCCCGGATCGTCGTGCCCACCGTTCGGCCTGCGCTCGCCGCTCTCGCGATCTTCCTGTTCCTCGCGCAGTGGAACGCGTTCGTGTTCCCGCTCGTGGTGCTGCGAACCCCCGAGGCGTACACGGCGCCGGTGGCCCTGGCGACGCTACAGGGCGTCGGCACCACCGACTACGGCCAGCTCCTCACCGGAACCATGCTGTCGATGGTGCCGATCCTCATCCTGTTCCTCTTCCTCCAGCGCCAGTTCGTCGCCGGCATCCTCGCCGGCGCCGTCAAGCAGTAAGGATCCCTGTGCTTCTCGAAGACCATCAGCTCGACCAGGTCCAGTGGACCGCTCTGGGCCGGGACATCGTCCTCGGCGTCAGCGGCGGTTGCGCTATCCGCTCCGTCGAACGCGTCGGCGCCCTGATCGAGGTCGCCGTCGTGGCCTCCGCCCCCGGCCAGGTGCTGTTGAACGGCCCCCTGGGCAACGCGTCGGGCGTCTGGCACGCCGGCTACGACCCGATCCGCGGTCTCCCCGCCGACTGGGCTGGCAAAGAACAGTTCAGTGCTGTCTGGTCGCTGCCGGTGAACGTACTGTGCGATGTCGACGGCAGTGCGCAGATCGCGTTCGGCTTGGACTGCATGACCGCCGTGGGCCTGATCGAGTACGGCGTCTCGGAGGAGTTCAAGTCCTACGTGGCACGGTTCGCCGTCGACGACGCACTTCTCGACGCCGGCGACGGAGTGTTCCGGCTGCTCCTCGTCGCGGAGCGCGAACCGTATGAGGACGCGATCCGCCTGCTGTCCGCCGAGCTGCGCAAGGGTCTGCCCGTGCGTCCCGCCTCGTCCTACGCGCTGGAGCCCGTGTACTCGACGTGGTACGCGTTCTCGCAGCGGATCGACGCCGAGATCGTGCGGTCGCACGGGCTGGACGCGCGCAGGCTGGGCTGCCGGTCGGTCTTCATCGATGACGGCTGGCAGGCGTTCGGCGACGGCCGCTGGTACGCCGGCTGCGGCGACTGGGTGCCGGACACCGCCAAGTTCCCGGATCTGCGCGCCAGTGTGGGCGAGCTGCACGAGGGCGGGCTCGGGGTCATCGCCTGGATCGCGCCTCTCCTGCTCGGCGAGCAGAGCGAGGCCTACGCGACGCTCTCCGGCCATGCCCCGTTCATCTCCGAGGGGCTGCGCGCGCACGTGCTGGATCCGCGGATCCCTGCCGTCAGAGAGCACATCGTCGCCACCTGTGCCCGGCTGATGGCCGACTACGCACTGGATGGGTTGAAGATCGACTTCCTGAACAACGCGATGGTCTACGCGGGCACCGATTCCCCGGGCGACATCGCCGACGTCGGTGAGGCGATGAAGACCCTCCTGCGCGAGATCGCCGATGCCGTCGACGCGGTGCTCCCCGGTGCTCTGATCGAGTTCCGGCAGCCCTACGTCTCACCCGAGATCGCCGGTTTCGCGGACGTGATCCGTGCGAACGACTGCCCGGCCGACGCGGACCAGAACCGTCGTTCGACCGTGGATCTGCGACTGCTCGACTCCTCCCAGGTCGTGCACTCGGATCCGATGATGTGGGACCCTCGGGCGGGTGCCGATGCTGCCGCGCGGCAGATCCTGAACGCGTTCTTCTCGGTGCCGCAGTTCTCGATGCCGATGGATGCCCTGCCACCGGAGCAGGTCGCCGTCGCGGCCGAACTCCTGAGAGCCTGGCACGAGCTGCGCGAGGTGCTCGTGCGAGGCAGGATCCGGGCGGCTCTTCCCGGCGAAGGGTACCCCGTCGTGACGGCCGAACTCGACGGTGTGCTCGTCGTCGCCGCCTATCAGCCGCGCGTGCTCGAGCTGGAGCTGGCCGGCGTGGAGCGACTCGTCATCGTGAACGCGACGGCGAACGATCTCCTGCCGTACCGCGTCAGCTCGGGCGACGCGGCGCGATTCGACCTCGACCGCGCCGGATACCTGCGTCTCCCGACCTGGAACGTGCACGATCTGACCCGTCCCTGAGCGGCGCACAGGTCCCGTCCCCCGCCGAGGCGACGGGCGGGACCTGTGCGGAGCCTCGCGTCCTCGCGCCTAGAGCTCGACGTCGACGAGCACCGGCTCGGGCTGCAGCAGCAGGCCGAACTCGGAATGCACCCGGTTCTGGATGAACCGGGCAAGCTCGGCGATCTCCCCCGCCGTCGCCCCGCCGCGGTTCGTGAGCGCGAGCGCGTGCTTCGTGGAGACCCCGGCGCGCGAACGCGGCAGCGTGAATCCCTTGCGGATGCCGGCGTGCTCGATGAGCCAGGCCGCGCTCACCTTCACGTCGCTCGGCGGCGCCTCGGGCTTGGGGGCGAGGCCGTAGTACGAGTCCAGGGGGATCACCGTGACCGTGTCGAGGTCGGGTGTCACCGGCCAGCGCGGGCACTCGGGCGGAAGCGTGCGTGCCGTCGCCTCGGAGACGATCGCGTTCTGGAAGAAGGATCCGGCGCCGTGGGTATCCGGATCCGCGGGGTCGAAGAGCATTCCCTTGGCCGCACGAGTGGAGAGGATCCGCTGCCGCACCCACGCCAGCGGTACCGGCTCGTCGCTCGTGAGCTGCAGCGCACGGCGCAGCTGCTCGCCGCGCACCTCGCGTCCGGCGTCGCCCGTGACTGCGAGATCGAGCGTGACGGAGAGGATCACGGCGCGGCGTTCGGCGACGGATCCGTAGTGGTGCTTGAGCACCGAGGTGCGGAAGCCGAGACCGAGCTCGGAGGCCGGAGTCACGACGACCTCGCCCGAGTGCTCGTCGAGCAGCTCGACCTCGACGAGGGTCTCCTGGATCTCCTGGCCGTACGCGCCGATGTTCTGCACGGGGGCTGCGCCGACGGTGCCGGGAATCCCGGACATCGCCTCGACGCCCGCGTAGCCGTGCTCGACCGCATAGGCGACCAGCGCGTCCCAGTCGTGCCCGGCCTGCGCGCGCAGCCGGATCCGACCGGGATGCGGAGACGGGAGCTCCTCGATGCCGCTCGTGCGGATGCGGATCACGGTGCCGTCGAAGGGCGCGTCCCCCGCGAAGAGGTTCGATCCGCCGCCCAGCACGAACCATGCGTCACCGGTCGCCCACACGTCGCGGAGCACGGCGACCAGTTCGTCCTCGGTGGCGGCATCGATCATCCGCGCCGGCGCCGCACCGGTCTGCAGCGTGGTCAGCTCGGCAAGACGCACGGACAAGATCTCCGCCATGTCAGAGCGAGTCCGCCGCGACGCGCAGCTGCGCCTTGACGAGCACCGTGGTGTCGGCGTGCTTGACGACGAGGTCGATCCGCACTGCGGTCTCGTCGAGCGCACCGACCTTCGCGGTGATCGCGACGTCAGCGCCGTCCTGCGGGTCGACCACGACAGGGCGGGCGAAGCGCACACCGTAATCCAGCACGCGTGCGGTGCCGGGAAGCGCGGCGATCGCGACGGACGAGGCGACGCCCATGGTGAGCATGCCGTGTGCGAGCACGCCCGGCAGACCGACCTCGGCGGCGACGTCGTCACGGTAGTGGATCGGGTTGAAGTCGCCGGATGCGCCGGCGTAGCGCACCAGCGACTCGCGCGTGAGATGCACGGTGCGCTCGGCGATGATGTCTCCGACGTTCACGCGGCGGCCTCCTCTTCCTCGGCGGGCGCATCGCTCACGAGCAGCACCGACGTGGCCGTGACGACGTGCTCGCCCGCGGCGTCGCGGATCTCGGCGTCACTGGTGATCATCGCGGCAGGGCCCATCGCGCGGATGCCGGTGACGGTCAGCTGAGCGGTGAGCTCGTCCCCGGCGACGATCGGACGCGTGTAGGAGAAGCGCTGCTCGGCGTGGATCGTGCGCGATAGCACGATCCCGGAGTCCTCCAGACCGAGCAGCTGCTGCAGCGTGAGGTCCTGGATGACCATCGCGAAGGTGGGCGGAGCGACGACGTCGGCGAACCCGAGCACCCGAGCTGCCTCGACGTCGGTGTGCTGCGGAGCATCGGCGAAGACGGCGCGCGCGAACTCGCGCACCTTCTCACGACCGACGAGGTACGGGGCCGTCGGCGGGAACTCCCGGCCGACCAGTTCAGGATTCACGGGCACCCCTCGATCCTACCGAGCGGGGCTGATCCCTCGCCGAGCAGGGGCGCCTCAGCCGCGGCCGCCGATGAGCGCAGGCGAGATCGGAGCACCACGCGGCGTGGCCTGAGGCTCGGACGAGACGAGACCGGCCGCGATCGCCAGCACGCGCGCAGCCAGCGGACGCGCCCTGCACCCGTCCAGCAGCGCCGACATCGTGACGCCGTCACGACCGGCGATCCCCTGGATCAGGCCGTCTGCGAACAGCGACGCCGCGCCGATCCGCTGCTGCCCGGCGAGCTGCGCACGCACGGCCTCCTCTCCGCCTGCCCGGTCCCCGGCGAGGAGAGCCGCAGCCCCCGTGAGCGGGAGCGGGGCGAGCCAGGAGTCCTCGACGGCCACCAGCGCATCCGTTCCGCAGAGCGCGATGGCGGCCGCCCCCGTGCCTTCGCCGAGCAGAAGCGTGACCGAGGGCACCGGCAGCGATGCGGATGCGGCGAGGGTCAGCGCGACCTCCTGGGCGATCCCTTCCTCCTCCGCCGAGGTGGACACTTCGGCACCGGATGTGTCGGCGACGGCGACCACCGGGACGCCCAGGGCGGCGGCGAGCGCCATGGCCCGGCGTGCGGCGACGACGTCCGCGACCGTGGTCGCCGTGCGGCGGGTGCGATCCTGCCCGATGAGGAGGAAGGCTGCCTTCCCCGATCGCGCCCACCCGGTGATGAGTTCACCCGGTCCGCCGCGGCGGCCGACGAATTCGTCGCAGGCCGCGATGAACTCCCCCAGCGCAGGCCGGCCGGGACGCGCTGCGTTCTGCACCGCCGCCCAATCCGCGCCGGACGGGACCCCTGTCCTCGTGGCTGCGGCCGGCGAGACGGCGTCGCCGACAGGGTCTGGTGCGACCGCACCGTCCGCGGTCTCGAAGACCGCGAGCAGGCGCGCGGCGCGGTCGCGGAACCGGGCGGCGTCCACAACCGCGTCGAGGCGCTCGTGCGCCCGGAGGTTCTCCGCGGTCTGCACGCCCTCGGAGATCGGCGGCGCACCGCCGTGTTCGGCGAGTGCCGCGACGACCCTGGGGCCGAGCAGCCCGACCAGCGCGCCGGGCTCCGCGCTCACGTCGTGTGCGAGCGACGCCCAGGATGCGTACACGCCGCCCGTCGTGGGGTGCCGCAGATGAGCGAGGTAGGGCAGGCCTGCGGCGCGGTAGGCCCCGACCGCGGTGGTGATCGTGCGCATGGTCAGGAAGGCAGCGGCGCCTTCCTGCATGCGGGTGCCACCCGACGCGAGCCCGGCGAGCACCGGGATCCGCTCTCGGCGCGCGCGGTCGAACAGCGCGACGATGCGCTCGGCCGTCGCGACGCCGATCGAGCCGCCGAGGAACCCGAACTCGCTCACGATCACCGCGACCGCGCGGCCCCGGACGGATCCGCTGCCGGTGCGCACCGCCTCGTCCGCGCCGGTCCGCGTGGCTGCCCGCGCGAGCACGTCGCGGTAATCCGCGTCGGCCGGCACGCCGATCGCGATATCCCAGGAGCAGAACGACCCGGGGTCGAGGACGTCGTCGAGCCAGCCGTCCGCCGTGCTCACGACGCGAGCCATTCCCTGATCGACTGGGTGTGCTCGCCGAGCAGCGGCGGCGCATCGTGCTGAACGCGCCCGGTCTCGGTGCCGTCGAAGTCGAACATCCGCAACGGCCCGCCCTGCAGGGTGAGGTCCCCCAGGACGTCGTGGTGCACGCCCAGGGCGAGGCCCTGACTGAGCGCCTGATCCCAGGCGAACACCTCGTCGACCGTGCGCACCTTGCCCGCGGGCACGCCCGCGGCGCCGAGCGTCTCGAGCAGCTCATCACGCGAGCGGCTCGAGAACGCGGCCTCGATGTGGGCGATCAGGGCGTCCCGGTCGGCCACCCGCCGGCCGTTCGTCCCCCAGCGCTCCTCTTCGGGATCCACGCCGACGATCGGTGCGAACGCCCGCCACAGCGCGTCCGATCCGACCGAGATCTGCACGACGCCGTCGTTGCAGCGGAAGGCGCCGTACGGCGCGATCGACGGATGCTGGTTGCCGATCGCTCGGGGAGACTCCCCGCCCACGGTCCATCGGGTCGCCTGGAACGCCAGGACTCCGACGATCGACGACAGCAACGAGGTGCGCACGACACTCCCCCGGCCGGTGCGCTCGCGCTCGACGAGGCCGGCGAGCACGCCGACCACGCCGTGGATCCCGCCGAGGAGATCCCCGATGGGTACACCCACCTTCTGCGGAGTCGCGGCGTCTGCACCGGTCAGCGACATCAGCCCCGCCTCCCCCTGCAGGATCTGGTCGTACCCGGCACGACGCGCCTCGGGGCCGTCGTGGCCGAATCCGCTGATCGAGAGCAGCACGAGCCGCGGGTTCAGTTCTTCCAGCCGGGCCGGATCGAAGCCGAGCCGGTCCAGCGTTCCGGGCCGGAAGTTCTCGATCAGGACATCGGCGCGTCGGACCAGCTCGGTGAGCATCGCCCGATCGGCGTCGTCCTTGAGATCGAGGGCCACCGACTCCTTGTTCCGGTTGCAGGAGAGGAAGTAGGTGGACACCTGCTCCTCCCCTGCCGTGACGAACGGCGGACCCCAGGCCCGGGAGTCGTCGCCGCCGTCCGGCCGCTCCACCTTGATCACCCGAGCGCCCAGGTCGCCGAGCATCATGCCCGCGTGCGGTCCGGCGAGCGCACGGGACAGATCCACGACCAGCATCCCGTCCAGGGGACCGCTCACGAACCGACCTCGACTTCCTCCGCCGGGATCTCGTCGGTCGCGATGCCCGCACGCGGCCCACGAGTGATCCGTACGATCGCCTCGACGACGCCGAACACGACGACGTTGAGTACGAGGCCCAGGAAGCCGTTGTCCCAGGAGCCCAGCGGGATGTTCGCGAACGTGGTGACGGCGACGAACAGGGTGCCGGCGACGAGACCGGACGAGACCGCGACGGTGCTCACGCGCACCCGTCGGCCGAGACCGGCGGCCACCGCCGGAGCCATCTGCGCGAGCCCTCCGTACGTGAGCAGCAGCAGTGCGCCGATGTCGCTCTTGATCAAGCCGAAGGCGAGAGCGAGCCCCATCGCCGCGACGATCACGACCCGAGTGGTGATGAACCGGCCGCGCTCGGAGAGGCGGTAGGTCACGTTGTTGGCGACGAGGGAGCCGATGCCCATCGAGATCGCAGCAGCGGGCACCATCGCGGCAGCAGCTCCGAACACGGCGACCACTGCCACGAGCCACTCGGGCAACGCCTGCTGCGCGGCGGTGAACAGCACCTGGTTCGGGATCGTCGTGGCCGGGATCTTCAGCACCGCGACCATGCCGACGGTGACCGGCAGGAACAGCAGCAGCTGGTACACGGCGAGCCACTTGGCGTTGCTGCGCACGACGTTGCCGCTCTTCGCCGCGAGCATCGGCGGCCACAGGTGCGGGAAGGTCTGGAAGCCGGCACCGATCACCGTGATCGCGACCGAGGTGACCCACCAGATCGCGTCGAAGCCGGGCGCGTGCGTGGTGAGCAGGGTGTCGTTCGCCTTCGCGACCTGCGCGAACACCTCGGGGAAGCTGCCGGCTGCCGCGACCACGCCGACCGTGACCACGACCAGCGCGATCAGCATCCCGAAGTCCTTGAAGATCGAAACACGGGCGATGCCGCGGATGCCGCCCCACAGCACGAACACGATCACCAGGGCACTGGCGAGCACCATGCTGAGCCCACGGGCCGAGGCGGAGCCGGTCGCGAGCTGGACGATCAGTCCGAGACCCGTGAGCTGCAGCTCCAGGTACGGGATCAGGAACAGCGCACCGACGACGGCGACGATCACGCTCAGCGTCCGCGAGCGGAAACGGTCGCGGAAGAAGTCGGCCATCGTGAGATAGCCGCGCGACGCGGCGATGTTGCGGATCCGCGGTGAGACGAAGTACTGGATCGACAGGCACGCGGTGAGGTAGCCGATCGCGTAGGTCGCGCTCACGCCGCCGACGAACGCGAGCCCGGCCAGGCCCAGGAAGCTGAACGTCGTCAGCGACTCTCCCGCCTGCAGGAACCACGAGGTCCACACCGGCAGCTTGCGCCCGGCGACCAACCACCCGGACATGCTCTTCTCCCGGCGGCGCCCGGCGACGCCGATGAGACCGATCAAGACGATGCCGGCGACGATGATGACGGTCATCATGCGTGCTCACCACCGATCGCGGACTCGACGGGCGTCGACTCACCGTGCTCGCGCACCTGACGCCGGATGCCGGCGTCGACCACGTTCAGCAGGGCGACGGTGAGCACGACGTTGAAGGCCATCCACACCAGTACGGCGGGCACACCCCACCACAGCGTGGGCGTCACGGCGAACGGCAGGAACGGCGTGATCAGGATCAGCAGGACCGGGATGCCGGCGACCGCCACGCGGGCGGGGGTCGCGATGCGCCCGGTGACGCGGATCGCGCCGGTGGGCGTATCCGGCGTCTCAGCGCCGGAGGTGGACGGGGTCATGGGTGTTCTCCTTCGAACAACGGTGGAACGGTCGGGTGGGGTTGAGGATCTGAGGGATCGGGATGAGTCGGACGTCAGGAGGCGGCGTGCGATGCCGATGCTGCGGCGGGAACCGCGAGCAGCGTCTCGATGGCCTTCGCGAGTTCGAGCAGCTCGACGTCCTGGCGGGGGCCCGCGAGCAGTTGGGCGCCGACCGGCAGGCGACCGGCGTAGCCGGCCGGGAGAGACAGCGCAGGAACGCCGAGCGGCGTGAACAGCCAGGCGGCGCGCATCCAGTCGAGGTAGTCGGTCATCGGCGTGCCCGCGACCTCACGGGGCCAGTCCCGCTCGACGGGGAACGGAAGCATCTGCGTGACGGGGGCGAGCACCACATCCGTGTCGGCGAAATAACGCGCCGCGGCCCTGGTCAGACGCGTGACCTCGCCGTAGGCGCGCATCACGTCCGGTCCGCTCACCTTCTCGCCCTCGCGGATGTTGCCGGCGACGAAGTCGTTGAAGTTCTCGGGCTCGGCCTCCAGCAGCGCGCCCCAGCCGGCGTTGAACGCCGCGGCGCGCAGGGTGCGGAACGCCTCATCCGCGCCGCTCAGATCGGGACAGCCGATCTCGACGATCGCCCCGGCCGCCTCCAGTGCACGGGCCGCCTCGTCGAGCACTGCGCGCACGGCGGGCTCCACGACCACGCGACCGCCGAGGTCGGCGGCATAGGCGATGCGGACACCGGCGAGATCGCGCTCACGGAGCTCGCGCAGGCGGGCACGATCGAGCTCCGGAGCGCACGGCACGTCCCGCGTCTCGCCGTTCATGACCGACAGGAGCAGTGCGGTGTCGTCGATGGTGCGCGCCATCGGCCCCGCGGTCGCCAGCGGGTCGAAGACGTTCGGGCTGTCCGCGTTCGGGACGACCCCGGGCGTCGGACGCATACCCACCACGCCGCAGAACGCGGCGGGATTGCGCAGGGATCCGCCCATGTCACTGCCGTCGGCGATCGCCGTGAACCGCGCGGCCAGCGCGGCGGCGGCTCCGCCGCTCGAACCGCCGGCCGACCGGGACGGATCATGCGGATTGCGGGTGACACCGTAGACCTCGTTGGCACTGTGCGATCCGGCCGCGAGCTCGGGGATGTTCGTCTTGCCGTAGAACACCGCTCCGGCTTCGCGCATCCGTGCGATGTGCAGATCGTCATGGTCCGAGATGCTGCCGGCGAAATGGCGGTGTCCGAGGGTGTTCGGGAAACCGGTGACGTGCCCGAAGTCCTTCACCGCGGTCGGCACACCGTGCAGCACGCCGCGACGCTCCGGTGCCAGGCCGTCCACGCGGCGGGCATGCTCGTGCGCCAGTTCCTCGTCGAGGGCGACGACGGCGTTGATCTCACCGTTGCGCCTGGACACCTCGGCGAGGTGCGCGTCGAGCAACTCCACCGCCGTGAGCTCGCCGCTGCGTGTCAGACGGGCCTGCTCCTTGGCGCTGAGTTCCACGACATCGCCGGATTCAACCACTTCAACTCCATTTCGCACCGCTCTGTGCCAGATTCGATGCCTTGATGCATCGTTTGGGCCAAAGTAACGGACTCGACGAGCGAAGTAAAGAAGAAATCGGAAAATAACGACCGGAACGCACCAGATCATCGATCTCGACGCACGGAATGCGTCATCCGCGCACGATCGCACGCCGGTGCGATCGTCGTATCCGGCGGAGCGGCGATCAGGCCTCGCGGACCAGCACTCCGCTGCGCTTGTAGGCAGCGACGACGGAGGCCGCGCGGATGCCGTCCACCTGGGTCGACCACGGGCTCTCGGTGAGGAATCGGCGCAGCTCAGTCACCGTGGGAACCGCGACGTCGACCAGGATCTGCTCGTCGGCGAGGATGAACGCCGCGTACCGCACGAACGGCGAGGCCTGCAGCGCGGCGGACACGGACGCCACCGCGGCGGGAGGGACGCGCAGCCAGACGAACCCTGCGATCGGGAGCCCGAGGGTGGACGGGGCGATGATCGCGCGCACGTCGACGGCGCCGCCGATCAGCACGCTCAACCGCCGCCGGACGGCCGACTCGCTGAGTCCGACGATCTCGGCGATGTCGATCGCCGACGCACGGGCGTCCCGCTCCAACGCGGCGAGGATCGCCTCGTCGCCGTCGTCGAGCTCGAGGAGAGGCTGATCGATCAGCGGCGGGCGCCCGAAGTCCGGGTTCAGCGCGTGCGCTTCGTCCCCGGTCAGCTGGCCCGGCATCCAGCCCGACAGGGTGCGGTAGTACTCCAGCATGGGGATGACGGCCATGCCGGTCACGCCGGGGATCGACGGGATGTCGCGCAGGATCAGATCGGCGTACTCGGGGGGCGCCTGCTCCTCGACGAGGATGCGCAGCGGGGATCCCAGCACGTACACGAAGATGCTGCTCTCCCGTGCGGCGAGAGCGCGCGCGATCGCGTCGACATCGGCGGCGTTCGCCTGCACCTCCAGCAGCACCGTGCGCGTCGACCGCACCACGCCGATGCGAACAGCCTGCGACTCCAGCAGAGCGTTGCCGCGGCGCACCACTGTGCTGACGGGAACGCCGATGATGCCGGCGATGCGCCGCCACGAGGCGCGACCGTCGACCTGCAATGCGCCGATCACTCGGCGGTCGATCTCATCCAACGCCATGGAGCCAGTATGCCGCCGGAAGCATGCGATCGCCGCACTGTCGTCCCGGCCCAGCCGGGAGGAAACCGCAACGCACCGCGGTTCAGGCCTTCCGGCGGTCTCGAACGGCTCTGAGCCCCATCTGAACGCCGATGACGGCGAGATAGACGGCGAAGAGAATGTTCCCGACCTTCGGATCGAACTGCGTCGCGAGCCAGGCGCCGAGCGCGGTCATGGTGCACGCGGAGAGCCCGATGATCGTCGCGGCGAGGAGATCGACGTTGCGGTGGCGCAGGTTTCCGACCGTTCCGGAGATGGCCGTCGGAATGATCATCATCAGCGACGTGCCCTTGGCCTCGAGATCGTTGAACCCGAACAGCAGCATCAGGATCGGTACGACGATCACCCCGCCGCCGACCCCGATGAGACCCGCCAGCACGCCGGTGCCGAACCCCAGAACCACCAGGCCCACGCCGGAGAACCAGCTCAGCAGGAACTGCGAGTCACGGGAGGGGATCACCAGAAACAGGCTCACGACCACGATCACCACGAACCCGACGAAGCACCAGCGCAGCACCGGCTGCGAGATCCGCGTCGCCACCCGTGTGCCGACCTGCGCGCCGACGACAGCCGCCGCCGCGAGGATCAGCGCGGGGATCCATGCCACGGCTCCGTGCAGCGCGTAGCTGGTCACGCCGACGATGCTGGTGGGGACGATCGCCGCGAGCGAGGTGCCCGCCGCGAGGCGCTGATTGAAGCCGAGCAGCAGCACGAGCAAGGGGACGATGATCGTCCCGCCGCCGACGCCGAACAGCCCGGAGAGGAGGCCCGCGGCCACGCCGATCCCGACGAACGACGCGTAGGCGCGCGGCCCTCGCATCCGCTCGACGGCGCCCTCGCCCACACTCGCTCCTGTCCGCCGTTCCTGGCGGAGCAGCACGGTCCAGCGTAGTCCGAGGGGGCGAGCCGCCCATCGGCTCCCCTCCGCCTTGCGACGATCTGCACACGGCGCGACGATCTGCACACGGATAGCCCGCACGGCGTGTGCAGATCGTCGCAGGCTGTGCAGATCGTTGCGGCCCGCGATCTCGCGCGAGCTCAGTGCCCTTCGAACAGCGGCGGGCGCTTCTCCTGGAACGCGGCGAAGCCCTCGCGGTAGTCATCCGTGTCGCAGAGCGCCGCCTGGGCCGCGTTCTCCTGGCGCATCGACTGCCACAGCCCGAGACGCTCATCGCGGAGAGCGGCGACGAGGCGCTTGCTCGCGACGAAAGCGGCCGTCGCGCCCTTCGCCGCGCGCGCGGCAGCCTCGAGGGTGGCGTCGTGCACCATCTCGGGGAGCATCGCCTGCGAGAACAGCCCCGCGGTCACCGCCTCGGATCCGCTCATCAGCCGGCCGGAGTAGATGAGGTCGAGGGTGCGGTGCGCGCCGAGCCGCTCCACGAACAGGGCGTGCCCGCCCGAGTCGAGCGTCGCGCCGAGGGCGGCGAACGGGGATCCGATCTTCGCGGTGTCGGCGACATAGACGACATCCGTCGCGATGAGCAGGCCCAGGCCCACCCCGAGGCACGCACCCTGCGCCGCCGCGAAGGTGGGCGCCGGGAACGCCGACATGCGCTGCATCACGGGCGTGACGATCCCGTCGAGATAGCCCATGACGTCGTCGTCCCGGGGGTCGACGCCCGAGATGTCGCGCCCCGCGCAGAACGCCCGGCCCTCGCCGGTCAGCACGAGCGAGCGCACTCCGGCGCGCTCCGCCTCGGCGTAGGCGTCTCCGAGGTCGCGCACGGCCTGCTCGTCGAGGGCATTGAGCTTGGCGGGATTGTTCAGCGTGATGTGGGCGACGGCGCCGTCGATCGCGAGGTCGATCATGGTTCCTCCTTGGTCGCTGGGCTTGTCGAACGGGCTGAGCTTGTCGAAGAGGCAGGGCCCGCGCGCTCAGACGTCGTAGTCGACCACGACGCGATCCGTCGTGGGGTGGGACTGGCAGGTGAGCACGTAGCCGCGGTCGAGCTCGTCCTGCTCGAGCGCGTAGTTCTCGGTCATCGTGACGGATCCGTCGACGAGGCGCGCCCGGCACGTGCCGCAGACGCCGCCTGCGCAGGCGAACGGCACGTCGGGACGCACGCGCAGCGCCGCGTTCAGGATCGACTCGTTCGCGGACACCGGGGTGTCCACGGAGCCGGACTGGCCGTCGAGGGTGAACTCGATCGTGCGCACCGGCTCGTCCTCGCGCACCTCGATCGGGCGTCCCGCCTCCGGCCGCTCCTGCCCCGGCTCGCCCGTAGTGAACAGCTCGTAGCGCACGTGCGCGGACTCGACGCCGATGTCGGCGAGGGTGTCGCGGCAGAGCTGCACGAGATCGAACGGCCCGCACAGGAACCACTCGTCGACGGTCGCCGGCAGCACGAGCGCGTCGAGGATGCCGCGCAGGCGCTCCTCGTCGATGCGGCCCGACAGCAGCGGAGCCGAGCGCTGCTCGCGGGTGAGGACGTGGTGCACCGCGAAGCGCGCCGGATAGCGGTCCTTGAGGTCGGCGAGGTCGTCCAGGAACATCACGTCGGTCGCCCGGCGGTTCGTGTAGACGAGGGTGAAGCGGCTGGTCTCGGAGCGCGCGAGCACCGTCGCGGCGAGCGCCATGAGCGGCGTGATGCCCGACCCCGCGGCGATGCCGACGACGTGCGCCTCGTCGAGGGCGGCGAGCGCCGAGGTGAAGGTCCCCTGCGGACTCATCACGTCGATGCGGTCGCCCGCGTGCAGCTCGCTCTGCGCCCACGTGGAGAAGCGGCCTCCGCGGTCGCGCTTGATCGCGACGCTGACGGATCCGGGCGACGGCGGACGGCAGAGGGAGTAGGAGCGTCGCACCTCGTGCCCGTCCAGCTCGGCGCGCAGGGCGACGTGCTGCCCGGCGAGGTAGTCGAACTCCCCTGCCAGTTCCTCCGGCACCGCGAAGGTCACCTCGATGGCCTCATCGGTGAGCGGTCGCACCTCTTGCACAGCGAGGGTGTGGAAGCGGGTGCGCCGGCGGGGCGATGCCGGGGCGCCTGCGCCCCTTGAGGAGCCGCCGACCACGCTGTTGAGAAGCGCCCCGGCGACCCGCTCGGTGGCGGCGGCATCGGTGGCGCGGGCGGGCGACGGCGTGTCGAGGTGCCAGAGCGTCATCAGATCGCCTTCAAGTGGTCGAAGGGCTCGAGGCACGCGCGGCACTCGTAGAGCGCCTTGCACGACGTGGAGCCGAAGCGGGAGAGCTCGCGGGTGTCCAGGGATCCGCAGCGCGGACAGCGCACGCCGAGCGAGACGCGCACCGGCCCCTGCGCCCGTCGCAGGGCCGCGTGGCCGCTGGGCGGGGCGATGCCGTACTCGGTGAGCTTGCGCTTGCCCTCGTCGCTCATCCAGTCCGTCGTCCAGGCGGGAGCCAGCACCAGGCGCACCTCGACGCTGTCGAAACCCGCGCGAAGGAGGGCGAGCTCGACGTCGTCCCGGATCGCATCCATCGCCGGGCAGCCGCTGTAGGTCGGGGTGATGTCGACGCGGATCCGGTCGCCGTCGACGACGACATCGCGCAGCACGCCGAGGTCCTCGATGGTCAGCACCGGCACCTCCGGATCCTTCACCGCGGCCGCCGCCTCCCAGGCGCGCTCGCGCGACCCGGGGTCGCCGAGTCCGCTCGCTGGTCCCGAATTGCCCTGATTCCGCACCGATGGCGGCAATTCGCGACCAGCGAGCGGGGTGGGCCGAGAGGCGGACGCGGTCACCAGGTCACCCCCGGGTGCCGACGGGCGAGCACCTGCATCTCGGACAGCAGATGCCCGAGCTCCGTGGCGTGGGAGCCGTGCCGGCCACCACCGGCGGAGGTCGGTCCGGCGGGGATCTTCAGCTCGGCCTCGGCGAAGACCGCCGCGACCACAGCGTCGAAGCCCGCCCGCAACGTGGGGGGGCGCACGGCCGCGTCGCCGAGGCGGTCGATCAGCTCCTCGTCGCGGAACAGCTCGGCGGCGTAGGGCCAGACGTCGCCGAACGCCCGGATGATCCGCGCACGCGACTCCTCCGTGCCGCCGGCCAGGCGCAGCACCCACTGCACGGCGTGGTCGCGGTGGTAGTCGACCTCCTTGACCGCCTTCTCGGCGATCGCGGCGAAGGTCGGATCCGTGCTGGAGCGCAGCGCGGAGTACAGCTCGAGCATGTAGGTGCTCACGAGGAACTGCCGCGCGATCGTCTGCGCGAAATCGCCGTTCGGCTGCTCCACGAGCCAGCAGCTGCGGAATTCCGCCTCGTCGCGGAAGTAGGCGAGGTCGTCCTCGCTGCGCCCGTCCCAGGATCCGGCGTACCGGAGGAACGAGCGGGCGTGCCCGAGCAGGTCCAGGGCGATGTTGCCGAGCGCCACGTCCTCCTCGAGCTCGGGCGCGTAGGTGATCCACGCGCCGAGCTGCTGCGAGAGGATCAGCGCGTCGTCGCCCAGCCACAGCGCGTACTCCGCGATGTCGGCGGATCCGGCGCGCTCCCCCGAACCGGCGAGCTCCTCGGCGAGCGCGAGCGCGTCGACCGAGACGTCGCCGTGCGGGTCGATCGCGCCGTCCAGATCCGGTCCCTGAGCCTGTCGAAGGGCGCTCATAGGTGCGGCACCCCCTCGGAGGCCGTGTAGTACACGGCGTGCCGGTAGTTCTTGCCGGCCGGGCTCTCGAAGAACGCACCCTTGTCGTCGGGGTCGCTCGTGGTGATCGCGTCGGCCGGGACGACCCAGACCGACGTGCCCTCATTGCGCCGGGTGTACAGGTCGCGCGCGTTGCGCAACGCCATGTCGGCGTCGGGGGCGTGCAGGGATCCGACGTGCACGTGGCTGAGTCCGCGGTTCGCACGCACGAAGACCTCGAACATGGGCCAGGTCTCCTCGGGGGATGCTCCGGGAGTGGTCATGCCGCCACCTCCTGCCGCAGGGCCTGCTTGCGGGCGTACTCCGCGGCCGCCTCGCGCACCCACGCGCCCTCTTCGTGCGCGTCGCGGCGACGCTGCAGCCGTTCGGCGTTGCACGGGCCGTTGCCGCGCACCACCTCGAAGAACTCGTCCCAGTCGATCTCGCCCATCGCGTACTGCCCGGTCTCCTCGTCGAAGCGGAGCTCGGGATCCGGCAGCGTCACGCCGAGGATCTCGGCCTGCGGCACGAGCATGCCGACGAAGCGCTGGCGCAGGTCGTCGTTCGAGAAGCGCTTGATCTTCCACTGCATCGATTGGGCCGAGTTCGGCGACTGGTCGTCGGGCGGGCCGAACATCGCGAGCGCCGGCCAGTACCAGCGGTTCACCGCGTCCTGTGCCATGGCGCGCTGCTCCTCGGATCCCTGCATGAGGGTGAGCAGGATCTCGAACCCCTGCCGCTGATGGAAGGACTCCTCCTTGCAGATGCGCACCATCGCGCGCCCGTACGGCCCGTACGACGCACGGCACAGCGGCACCTGGTTGCAGATCGCTGCGCCGTCGACGAGCCAGCCGATCGCGCCCATGTCGGCCCAGGTCGGCGTCGGGTAGTTGAAGATCGAGGAGTACTTCGCCTTGCCGTCGATGAGCTGCTGCATCATCTGATCGCGCGTGATGCCCAGCGTCTGGGCGGCGGAGTAGAGGTAGAGCCCGTGCCCCGCTTCGTCCTGCACCTTCGCCATCAGGATCGCCTTGCGCTTGAGGCTCGGAGCGCGCGTGATCCAGTTGCCCTCGGGCTGCATCCCGATGATCTCGGAGTGCGCGTGCTGGGAGATCTGCCGGATCAGCGTCTTGCGGTACGCCTCCGGCATCCAGTCGCGCGGCTCGATGCGCTGCTCGTTCTCGACGAGCTCGTCGAAGAGGGCCTGCGCGTCGAGGTCCCGCACCTCGGCCACCGGTGGAACAGTCATCGTCGACTCCCTGTGCTGGTTCAACAGTGTGTGAATTACCTACCGTTCGTACAGTAATTATGGCACACTCGAAACGTTCGCAGAAGAACGGCTCTTCTCGAACCGGATCCATGCCCGCCCGTTCGAAGGAGAACCGATGGCAGAACCCGTCACCGAACTTCGCCCGATGATGCGACGCGATCGCGCGTCGACCGCTCTCGGCATGCGCGTGGAGGTGGATGAGCCGGGCCGCGCCGTGGTCTCGATGACCGTGCGCGACGACATGCTGAACGGCTTCGGCATCACGCACGGCGGGCTGGTTTTCGCGCTCGCCGACACGACATTCGCGATCGTCTGCAACGAGGACGAGCAGGTGACCGTCGCCGCCGGTGCGGACATCACGTTCCTGAAGTCCACGAGGGAGGGCCAGGTGCTCACCGCCACGGGGTCGCGCCGCGCGCGCAACGGCCGCACGGGCCTGTACGACATCACGGTGACCGACGAGACCGGCGACATCGTCGCCGAGTTCCGCGGCCGCTCCCTCACTACGAACCGTCCTTTCCCGAAGGAGAACGCATGACCGAGATCGCGACGGACCGGGTCACGAACGCCGACGCGCTACGGCTGGATCCCGAGCAGCTGCGCGCGCTGCAGCTCGAGCGCCTGCAGTGGTCCGTGCGCCACGCGTATGAGAACGTGCCGTTCTACCGCCTGGCTTTTCAGAGCGCCGGGATCCATCCCGATGACATCCGTACCCTCGCCGACATCGCGCGTCTCCCGTTCACCACCAAGAACGACCTGCGCGAGTACTACCCGTTCGGCATGTTCGCGGTGCCGATGGCCGATGTGCGGCGGATCCACGCCTCATCGGGTACCACGGGCCGTCCGACGGTGGTCGGCTACACCGAGACCGACCTGGACAACTGGGCCGATCTCATCGCCCGCTCGCTGAGCGCCGCCGGAGTCCAGCCCGGCTGGAAGGTGCACAACGCCTACGGCTACGGCCTATTCACCGGCGGCCTTGGCGCGCACGCCGGCATCGAGCGCCTCGGCGCGACGGTGATCCCGATGTCGGGCGGGCAGACCGCCAAGCAGGTGCAGCTCATCGGCGACTTCGAGCCCGACGCGATCATGTGCACGCCGACCTACCTCCTCACGATCGCGGATGCGATGGAGGCGGCGGGGATCGATCCGCGCTCCACTTCACTCAAGGTCGGAATCCTCGGCGCAGAGCCCTGGACCAATGAGATGCGCCACCAGATCGAGCAGCGGCTGAACATCGACGCCGTCGACATCTACGGGCTCAGCGAGGTCATGGGCCCGGGCGTCGCGATGGAGGCGGCGGCCACGAAGGACGGCCCGCACATCTGGGAGGACCACTTCCTGCCCGAGATCATCGACCCCGAAACGGGCGAGCCCGTCGCCGACGGCGAGCCGGGCGAGCTGGTGTTCACCTCGCTCACCAAGCAGGCGTTCCCCGTGATCCGCTACCGCACCAGGGATCTGACCCGGCTGCTGCCCGGATCCGCGTTCCCGGCGATGCGGCGGATGGAGAAGATCACCGGCCGCGATGACGACATGATCATCCTGCGCGGCGTGAACCTGTTCCCCACCCAGATCGAGGAGATCGCGCTCGGCATCGAGACGCTCACCCCGCATTTCGTGCTGGAGCTCACCCGGCAGCGCCACCTCGACTCCCTCACAGTGCGGATCGAGCGGCACCCCGACATCGACCCCGCCGCAGCGCAAGCCGCCGCCGAGGTGCTGAAGCTGCGGATCAAGACGTCAATCGGCACGTCGGTGGAGGTGCAGGTCGAGGAGCCCGGATCCCTCCCCCGCAGCGAGGGCAAGTACAAGCGCCTGTACGACCTCCGCTGAGCCGCACCCGGGGTCGTTGAGCGACCCGAAGGCGAGACGAAACGCGGCACCCCGCAAGGACACCACACCCCCGGTCGTTGAGCGAGCGTAGCGAGACGAAACGCCGCACCTCACAAGAGCACTGCGTTTCGTCTCGGTCGGCTCCGCCGTCCTCGCTCAACGACCCCGGGTTCTGGCGCTCCAGCCGCGGATCGCATCCAGACCGCCCTCGATGAAGGCGGCACGCTTCGCGTGACTCCACCCCTGGATCCGCTTCTCCCAGGCGAATGCTTCGTCGACGCGCTCGAACTCGGCGTGCCAGACCAAGGTCACGGGCAGTCGTCTGCGTGTGTATGCGGCGCCCTCCCCCGCGGCGTGCTGCTCCATTCGGCGCTCGAGATCGTTCGTGCTGCCCGCGTAGAAGGTGCCGTCACTGCACCTCAGGATGTACGCGTAACCCGTCATCCAGCGAAGTTAGCCCGAGCCACGGACACCCCACCTGGGGTCGTTGAGCGAGCGAAGCGAGACGAAACGCGGCGCCCTCGTGAGAGCACCGCGTCTCGTCTCGGTCGGCTCCGCCGTCCTCGCTCAACGACCCCGGGGGGTGAAGCCCTCGTCAGGCCGGGGCCAGCTCCTTCTCCACGAGCGTCAGGACGTCGTAAGTCGCCACGATCTCGTCGCGCTGGTTGTGGATCACCGCGTCCCAGCGCACCTCGCCGTATTCGTCGGTCTCCCGCGGCGTGATCTGCTTCGCCGTGAGGGTCACCCGGATCGCATCACCGGGCTTCACCGGCGTCACGAAGCGCAGGTTCTCCAGTCCGTAATTGGCGAGCACAGGCCCTGGCTCGGGCGAGACGAACAGCCCGGCCGCCCAGGACACCAGCAGGTAGCCGTGCGCGACCCTCCCGCCGAAGAACGGGTTCGCCTCGGCGGCCTCCTCGTCCATGTGCGCGTAGAAGGTGTCGCCGGTCGAGTACGCGAACGCCTCGATGTCCGCGAGCGACAGCTCGCGCAGCCCCGATTCGACCTGGTCGCCGAGTCGCAGTTCCGCCAGCGACTTCCGGAACGGGTGCACCGCGCGGTCCGTGCCGGCGCCGGTGTGCCAGACGCCCGTGATCGCGGTGAGGATCTCGGGAGTGCCCTGGATCGCGGTGCGCTGCATGAAGTGCGTGACCGCGCGGATCCCGCCGAGCTCCTCACCGCCGCCGGCGCGCCCCGGGCCTCCGTGCACCAGGTGCGGCACCGGGGAGCCGTGCCCGGTCGAGGTCTTCGCGTCGTCGCGGTTCAGGAACAGCACGCGTCCGTTGTACGCAGCGATACGGGTGAGCAGCTCGGTCGCGACCTCCGGATCCCTGGTCGCGACAGAGGTCACCAGCGATCCCCCGCCGAGTCCGACGAGCTCGGCGGCCTCGGCGACGGTCGTGTACCCGAGCACGCTCGAGACCGGGCCGAACGCCTCGATCTCGTGCACGGCAGGCGACGTCGTGTCCGCGAAGCCCACCAGCATCGGCGCGATGAAGGCGCCTTCCGGGGCGGGGCCGGTCGTGCCGTCGGCGTGGACGACGTCCGGTGCGTCCACGGATCCCAAGAGCAGCTCGCCGCCGGCCTCGCGCAGCGCCGCGACCTGGCGCAGCACCTCGTCGCGCTGCGCGATCGAGACCAACGGTCCCATCGTGACGGACGCGGCATGCGGGTCGCCGATCACGACGCGCTCGGCGATCTTCGCCCGAAGCGCCTCGACGAGCGGGTCCACGAGCGGCGCCGGCACGATCGCCCGGCGGATCGCCGTGCACTTCTGCCCTGCCTTCGTGGTGAGCTCGATCATGAGCTGCTTCACGTAGGCGTCGAACTCCGGGGTGTCCGGCGTCGCATCGGGACCGAGGACTGAGGCGTTGATCGAGTCGGTCTCGCTCGTGAAGCGCACCCCGTCGGCGGTCTGGGCGCGCAGACCCGCCGCGGTCGAAGCGCTTCCGGTGAAGGCGACGAGGTCTCCGAGGCGCAGCAGGTCGAAGATCCCGGGGAGGGATCCGCTGACCAGCTGCAGGGAACCGTCCGGCAGCAGTCCGGAGTCGGTGAGGATCCGCACCCACGCCTCCGCGATGTAGCCCGTCGGGGTCGCGGGCTTCACGATCGAGGGCACGCCGGCGAGGAAGGCCGGGGCGAACTTCTCCAGCGCACCCCACATCGGGAAGTTGAAGGCGTTGATCTGCACGGCGACGCCGGGCAGGCGCGTGTAGACGTGCCGGCCGAGGAAGGATCCGTCCTTGGAGAGCGGCTCGACCGGGCCGTCCAGGACGACCTTCGCGTTCGGCAGTTCGCGACGCCCCTTGGACGAGTACGTGAACAGCACGCCGATGCCGCCGTCGACGTCGGCGTAGGAGTCGCGGACCGTCGATCCGCTGCGCTTGGAGAGCTCGTACAGCTCCTCCTTGTGGGCGGTGAGCTCCACGGCCATCTGCTTGAGCAGCATCGCCCGCTGGTGGAAGGTGAGCACGCCGAGGCTCTGCTGGCCCACGGTGCGCGCGTAGTCCATGGCGCCGGCGAGGTCGATGCCCGCAGAGTCGACCCGGACGATCTCCTCGCCCGTCGATGCGTCGCGCACGATCGTGCCGGCCTCGGACGCGGAGGTCCACCAGGCTCCCTGCAGATAGCTGGGCAGCAGCTCGGTCATGTCATTCGCTCCATTCGTAGAATCCCCGGCCGGTCTTGCGGCCCAGGTGTCCATCGGCGACCAGATCGCGCAGCAGCTGCGGCGGCGCGAACCGCGCCCCGAGCTTCGCCTCGAGCTCCTCGGCGATCCCGAGCCGCACGTCGAGGCCGACGATGTCGGTGGTGCGCAGAGGCCCGGTCGGATGCCGGTAGCCGAGCTCCATCGCGGCGTCGATGTCGGCGGCGGTCGCCACGCCCTCCTCCAGCATCCGGATCGCCTCCAGCGCGATCGCCACGCCCAGCCGGCTCGATGCGAACCCCGGTGCGTCTGCGACCACGACCGCGGTCTTTCCCAGGGCGGCGACCCAGCCCCGGGCGTCGTCGACGAGCTCCTGGTTCGTGGACGCTCCCACGACCACCTCGACGAGCGAAGAGGCGGGCACGGGGTTGAAGAAGTGCAGGCCGAGGAACCGCTCCGGGTGAGCGAGCTCCGCGCCGAGGTCGTCGATCGAGATCGAGGACGTGTTGGACGCGATCGCGGCGCGCGGTTCGACCATCGCCTCGATGCGGCGCAGGCTCTCTACCTTGAGGGCACGGTCCTCGGGAACGGCCTCGACGACGAGTCCGGCATCGGCGAACGCGGCGGCGTCGATGCTCGTCTCGAAAGCTCCCTCGAGCGCGGCGATCGTGCGTTCGGTGCTCCCGCGGTCGACGGAGCGCTGCAGGCTCGTGCGGATCCGCTCTCCCGCCGCTGCCGCTGCGGCCTCGTCCCGCTCGACCACGACGACCTGGGATCCGGCGAGCAGGAACGCGTGCGCGATGCCGGCGCCCATCCGTCCCCCGCCCAGCACACCGACCCGGTCGGGAGCCGCCGTCAGCTCGAGCGCGTGGGGATCCTGTCCGCTCATCGGCGGCTCCTCCGTTCCAGGAAGGCGGTCATCCGCCGGTGCTTCTCCGGGCTCTCGAACAGCTCGGCCTGCAGCTCCAGCTCGATCTCGGGATGCCGGTCGGGCGGGGCGAGCAGGGCCGTCTTGGTGTGCCGGGTGGCGAGCGGATCGTTCGCGGCGACGCGGTCGGCCACCGCATGTGCCGCCGCGAGCAGATCCTCCGACTCGTGCAGCGACGACAGCAGCCCCCAGGCGAGCGCCTCCTGCGCGCCGAGCTGGCGCCCGGTCAGCAGCAGCTCGGTGGCACGCGCCTCGCCGACGATCTGCGGCAGCCGCCAGGTCGCTCCGGCCGCAGCGATGATGCCGAGCCCGGTCTCCGGGTTGCCGATGCGCGTGGACGGGGTGCCGATGCGGATGTCCGCCGCGTAGGCCAGCTCCGCACCGCCGCCGAGGGCGTAGCCGTCGACCGCCGCGATCACGGGCATCGGCAGCTGCCGGATGCGCCGGAACGCGGTCGTGTTGATGCCGGCCCGCGCGTCCTGTGCGCGGCGGTCGCGCAACTGGGCGATGTCGGCGCCGGAGGCGAAGATCCCGCCGGATCCGATCAGGATCAGGATCCGCGGATCCTCCTCGAGCTCGGCGCACAGCGCGTGCAGCTCATCGATCATGGCCTGATCGATCGCGTTGCGGGTCTCGGGCCGGTCGAGCGTCGCGGTGACCCTGGTCTCCGTGCGTTCGATGCGCAGGCGCCGAGCCGTCGATGCGTCGGCCATCAGACCCGCTCCACGATCATCGCGGTGCCCTGTCCGACTCCGACGCACATGGTCGCCAGCCCGTACCGGACCCCCTCGCGCTCCATTCGGCCGAGCAGCGTGATCAGGATCCGGCTGCCGCTGGAGCCGAGTGGATGACCGAGCGCGATGGCGCCGCCGTCGGCGTTCACGATGTCCGGGTCGAGGCCGAGCCTTCGGATCGAGGCGAGCGACTGCGTGGCGAACGCCTCATTCAGCTCGACCGCGCCCAGGTCGGCCACGGTGAGCCCCGCCTTCGCGAGCGCCTTCTCCGTCGCGGGCACCGGGCCCAGCCCCATGATCTCCGGGGCGAGCGCGGCCGACGCAGAGGCGACGATGCGCGCCCTCGGTGTCAGTCCGTGCCGATCCACCGCGGCGGATCCGGCCACGACGATCGCGGAGGCCCCGTCGTTCAGCGAGGAGGCGTTGCCCGCGGTGACCACGCTGCCGCCCGCGACCACGGGCCGCAACCCCGCGAGCACCTCGAGCGTGGTGTCGCGGCGCGGGCCCTCGTCGGTGTCGACGAGTCCGCCGCGCGGCGTGGGCACCGGCACGATCTCCGGAGCAAGGCGCCCGGCATCGATCGCAGCGATCGCCCGCTGGTGGCTGCGCAGGGCGAACGCGTCGGCATCCTCGCGGGTGATGCCGTCGAGGCGCGCGACCTCTTCCGCGGTCTCCGGCATCGAGTAGGTGGCCTTGTCACGCGCGGCGAGGCGCGGATTCGTGAACCGCCAGCCGATCGAGGTGTCGAACGCCTCACCCGGTTTCGCCCAGGCGCGCTCGGGTTTGGCCTGCACCCAGGGGGCGCGCGTCATCGACTCCACGCCACCCGCGATCATCACGTCGGCGTCGCCGGCTCGGATCGCCTGCGCGGCGAGGGCTGTGGCCGTCATCCCTGAGGCGCAGAGCCGGTTCACCGTGAAGGCCGGCAGCGCATCGGGGAAACCGGCGAGCAGCACGGCCATGCGCGCGACGTTGCGGTTGTCCTCCCCCGCCTGGTTCGCGGATCCGAGGACCACCTCATCGAACGCGTCATCGGGCACGCCGGCACGCTCGGCGGCCTCGCGGATGACGAGCGCGGCCAGATCGTCGGGCCGAACGCCGGCGAGAGCGCCGCCGTATCGTCCGACCGGCGTGCGCGCACCGCCGATGAGGTAGGCCTCCGACATGCTCGTCCTCCCGGGGTCGTCGTCGACAGGGGTGCTTCGGATCGGGATCCGACTGTTTCCCGACCGATCGTTCAGTAAAAGAATGTCAGACGGATCCCGAGCGGGCAAGTCCGCCCGCGAGGCCGATGAGGGAGAATGATGCGGATGAGCACCGGATCCGCGCACGCCGCCGATGAATCGAGCGTCGCCGACGCGCCCGAGATCGCCGACGCCGAGCACGCCGCACCGCGCGCACGCCGTGGACGCCCCGGCTACGACCGCGCGCAGGTGCTCGAGATCGCCGTGCGTCTCTTCAACGAGCAGGGTTACGACGGCACGAGCGTGTCATCGCTGGCGACCGCGCTCGGACTCAGCAAAGCCGCGCTGTATCACCACTTCACATCGAAGGAGCAGATCCTCGAGATCGCCCTCGACGACGCGCTCGGCGGGTTGGAGTCGGTGCTCGACGGGGCGCTGGCCGACGAGGGCACGGCCGCCACGCGGCTGGTGACGGTGATCGCCGGGGCCGTGCGCGTGCTCACGAGCAGGTTGCCCCAGGTGACGCTGCTGCTGCGCGTGCACGGCAACAGCGAGGTCGAGCGCGCCGCCCTGGAGCGCCGCCGCATCTTCGATCAGCGCGTCGCGCACCTGGTCGGGCAGGCGCAGCAGGAGGGCGCCCTGCGTCGCGACATCCGCCCCTCGGTGACGACGAGGCTCATGTTCGGCATGATCAACTCGATCATCGAGTGGTATCGGCCCGCGCATACGTCACTCACCCCCGAGGAGCTGGTGAACGACGTCACTCGCGTGATCTTCGACGGCCTCCGCGCGCGCTGAGAGAAGCCTCCGACCCCGGACAGCAGAACGCCCCGCGCTCGTCGAGCACGGGGCGTTCCAGAAGCGGTGCGGGTCAGGCAGCAGCCTTCTTGTCGTTGCTGCTCAGCACCCGGAACAGCAGTGCGGCGATCGCGGCGCCGACCAGCGGGGCCACGATGTACAGCCACAGGTTGCTCCAGGCGAACTGGCCGCTGATGGAGAGGCCGAGTGCGACGGCGGGGTTGAACCCACCGCCCGAGACGCCGCCGACCGAGACGGCGCCGACGAAGACGGTGCCACCGATGGCCAGGCCGTAGAACGAGTTGTTGTCGTTGTCCTTCGAGGTCGCGACGTTCAGCACGACCCAGACGAGGACGAGGGTGAACAGCGCCTCGACCAGGAAGGCCGGACCGACCTTGATCTCGGTCGCCTTCTCGGCGTGCGGCCAGACCACGAAGCTCACCAGTGCCGCGAGCGCGCCGCCGATGAACTGGGCAACGATGTACGCAACGAAGTCCGTGACGCCGATGGCACCGCGGATGAGGGCGCCGAACGACACGGCGGGGTTGAGGTGGCCGCCGGAGATGTGCCCCGAGGCGTAGATGAGAACCGTCAGCGCGAGGCCGATCGCCAGCGGCGTCAGCGGGCTCTTGCTGTTGACCGCGCCGATGATGCTGAACACGAAGAGGAACGTCGAGATCGCCTCAGTAAGCGCCTTTCCAGCAGTACCAGTCATTTTGAATGCCTTTTCTGTCAGGTCGAGGGTGAGGGCGGAATCTCCCGCACGCCGGCCGGCGCACCCTGGATTGCCGAGCCAGAATACCGGGTTCCTGTCAATCAGCTGGGAACCGAAGCAACATTCCGACGGATCCAGGCGGAAAACTCTTGACCCTCGAGCCGGATCATCATATTCTTTCATTATTCGATAGAGCAATTCCATCATTCGGAATACAGAGCGAGAGAAGAGGCGATGATGCCCCAGACCCCCGGCACGCAGAACCACCGCCCCGAGCGCCAGGGCGACGTCGCACGACGCGCGGCGATCTACCCGCTCATCGACGTCGACCCCGACTTCCACATTCCGGCCCGCCGCGAGGGCGCCCTCACGAGGATGCTCGTGGCGCTGCGTATCCTGCCGCAGGCCTCCTGACACGGAAACGGTGCGCGATCGCGGGCCCCGCGATCGCGCACCGTTCCGCGCTGTCAGCCTCGTTCGCCCAGCACCTCGCGCAGGCGCGCGGCGAAACCCTCCGGATCGCTGGGGAACCCCGGCTGCTCGGTGAATCCGCCGTGGTTGCTCGGGAAGACGGTCGCCTCGATCCCGAGCGCGGCGGCGACCGCCCGTGCCGCGCGCGCCGGAATGGTCTCTCCGGATTCGGCACCGAACGCGATCACGAGGCGTTCGCCGAGACCCTGGAGCGCCGCGATCTCCGGCAGGTAGGCGAGAGTCGCCGGCATGTTGCGGAAGAGCGGATCCGTCCGGCTGCCATCGTCGGCCGTCGGCAGTCCGAACATCGAGGGGTCGGGTGCCGGGCCGTCGAGGTACCCCTCAGGCACCGGGCCGTCGAGCATCACGAACTGGATGAACTTCGCCAGCGCCGGGCCGCTCCCCTCCGCTGCGAAGGTGCGCTTCATGTCGGCCGTCACCGCGAGCACGGCATCCCGGTCAGGCAGGAAGTCGGCCACGGGAGGCTCATGCACCACAGCGATGCGGACATCGTCGGGATTCGCAGCGAGCAGGGCGAGCAGGTTCACGCCTCCGCCGCTGCTGCCGAACGCATCGACCGGTCCGACGCCGAGCGCGGCGATCACGCGGTGCAGGTCGTCAGCGTGCCGCTGCACCGTGATGTCCGCGGTGCCGACCGGATTGCGCCCCGCGCCGCGCGGGTCGTAGGTGACGACCGGACGGTCGCCGAAATGCGAGGCGAGGATCTGGAATCCCGTCGCGTCCATCGGCGCACCGAACAGGAACAGCGCCGGCCGTTCGACGCTCGCCGTGGCGAGATCACCATGGATGTCGTACGTGATCGCGTCATCGCCCTCGCCGACCGTGCGGGTGACGACGGTCCGTGCTGCGCTGTCCGACATGCTTCCTCCTCGAGATTAAATACAACTGATTGGTTGTAGATTACGTCGCGTCTGCGGGAACCGCAAGAGCGCATCGCCCCGTCTCGGATCGTCCGCTGCTCTCGCCGCGACGACGCTCACGATCTAACGTGGATCCATGGCAGGCAGAGCCGAGACCTTCCTCGAGATCGACGGCGCCCAGGTGCGCGTATCGCACCCCGACAAGGTCGTCTTCCCGCAGGCGGGGCTGACCAAGCTCGACCTCGTCGAGTACTACCTTGCGGTGGCGGACGGAGCGCTGCGCGGAGCCGGCGGGCGTCCTATGGTGCTCAAGCGGTTCGTGAAGGGCATCGACGCCGAGCCGTTCTTCCAGAAGCGGGTGCCCGAGCATCCCGACTACATCGGCACCGCGGTGCTGCGCTATGCGTCGGGCAATTCCGCGGAGGAGGCGGTCCTCACCGATGCCGCGGGGCTCGCCTGGATCGTGAATCTCGGCTGCCTCGATCTCAACCCGCATGCGGTGCGCGCGGCCGACCTGGAGCACCCCGACGAGCTGCGGGTCGATCTGGATCCGATGCCCGGCGTCGAATGGTCGCAGATCGTCGACACGGCCCTCGTCGTGCGCGAGGTGCTCGATGACTGCGGGCTCGTGGGCTGGCCCAAGACCAGCGGCTCCCGGGGCATGCACATCCTGGTCCGGATCCAGCCCGAGTGGGACTTCGCCGCCGTGCGCCTCGCTGCCGAGACGCTGGCGCGCGAGGTGGAGGCCAGGGCGCCCGGGCTCGCCACCGCGCGCTGGTGGAAGGAGGAGCGCGGCGAGAGCGTGTTCGTCGACTTCAACCAGAACGCGAAGGACCGCACCGTCGCCTCCGCGTACTCGATCCGCGCCCTGCCGGATGCGCGCGTGTCGACTCCGCTCGCCTGGGACGAGGTGCGCCGACGCCGCCCGGACGAGTTCACGGTGCCGACCGTGCGCACGCGCTTCGCCGAGATCGGCGATCCGCATCGGGGCATCGATCGGGAGGCGGGGTCGCTGTCAGCGCTGCTCGCTCTGGCCGAAAAGCTGGGTCCGGCGGAGAAGCCACCGCGCGGATCCGATGGATCCGGGCGCCGCGCTTCGACCATGCCGCTCATCGAGATCGCCCGCACGAAGACCAAGCCCGAGGCGCTCGCTGCGCTCGAGCAGTGGCGTGAGACGCATGCGTCCGTGGCGTCGATGCTGCATCCGGCCGATGTCCTGATCGACGGGATGCGCGGATCGAGCTCGCTCTGGTACCGCGTGCGGGTCAATCTGCAGCATGTGCCCGAGGAGCAGCGTCCAGCGCAGGAGCCGCTGCTCGCCGACTACGACCCGTGGGCCGGGAAGAGCTGGCAGGGCTGACGGGCGCGGCCGTCATCATCCGTTCCAGCGTTTCGCGGAGGGCCTGCTCCTCCCGCTCCGTCGCACACTGGACAGCACTCTGCGAGCGGGCGTAGAACAGTCGGCAGAGGAAGGGGCGGAGATGCCCGAGGACGCGGCCGCGAAGTTGTTCCGGGGCGGGGTCCCCGACGCCTACGAGCAGCTCATGGTGCCCCTCATGTTCCGGCCCTTTGCCGACGACATGGTCGCCCGGGCCGTGGCACGCAATCCTGTTGCGGTGCTCGAGCTGGCCGCGGGGACCGGTGCAGTCACGCGCGGGCTCGCGACCGCGCTGCCAACCGGCAGCACGTTGGTCGCCACCGATCTCAATGCCGGCATGCTCGCCGTCGCCGAAGCTCGCGGCGCGCCCCGGCCGGCAGGCGCCCCCGCCGTGGTCTGGCAGCCCGCCGATGCCCAGGCCTTGCCCTTCGACGATGCGACCTTCGACCTCGTGGTGTGCCAGTTCGGCGTCATGTTCTTCCCGGATCGGCCGGCCGCACACGCTCAGGTGCGACGAGTGCTGCGACCCGGAAGCACCTACCTGTTCTCGGCATGGGACTCGATCGCCACCAACGCCGTCGCCCTGGCGGTCGATGAGGCCTATCGCCGGGTGCTCCCGGACGCGCCGCCGAATGTGGTCACCCGCGTCGCACACGGGTATCACGACGCGGAGACCATCCGCCGGGACGCCGAGGCCGGCGGCCTCATCGTCGACGCGGTGGAGGCGGTCGACCTGATCGGGACGGCGGAGTCGGCGGCAGCTGCCGCGGTCGCGATCCCGCGGGGTACACCGATGCGTGCAGAGCTCGAGCCGTACGGGGACGAGGTGCGTGCCCGCATCGAGGCGATCGCGGCGGAGCTGCTCGAGCAGCGCTTCGGCCCTGGACCGATCCGCACGCCGATCCGCGCGTTCGTGGCGACCGCGCACCGCTGATCTGGCGAGCCTTGCGGCCCGGCCCGCGAGGTGCGATCCTTCCATTAATTCCTCAATTGATGAATTAGTGGAAGGATCATCCGTGGACCGCGACGAACCCCAGCCGAGCGCATCCCTCGTCCTCGATCTCGCGCAGCTCTCGGCCGCCGAATTCTTGGCGGTGGGCGGGAAGGCGGCCAATCTCGGCGAACTCATCCGCGCCGGCTTCGACGTGCCCTCGGGGTTCTGCATCACCACCGCGGCGTATCGCCGCACGGTGCACGGCACCGTCATCGAGGAGGGAACGATGACCGACGCCTCGGCCGCACGCGCCGCCGTCATGGCGGCACCGATCCCGGCCGAAGTGGAGAGCGCCGTCCGCGCGGCCTACTCCCGGCTCGGCGCCGGGCCGGTCGCGGTGCGCTCCTCCGCCACCGCTGAAGATCTCCCCGGCGCGAGCTTTGCCGGCCAGCAGGACACGTACCTCGGCGTCACGGGCATCCACGACGTGCTCAGCGCCGTGCAGCGCTGCTGGGCATCGCTCTGGACCGACCGCGCCGTGGCGTACCGCAATGCGCACGACATCGGCGGCGCGGGCATTGCCCTGGCTGTCGTGGTGCAGACGATGGTCGAGGCCGAGTCCGCCGGAGTGCTTTTCACCGCGGACCCCGTGACAGGCCGGCATCGCCAAGCGGTGCTCGATGCGGCGCGCGGGCTCGGCGAGTCGGTCGTCTCCGGATCCGTGGATCCGGATCACTTCGTGATCGACACCGCCACGGGCCGTATCCTCGAACGCCGGCGCGGTGGCGGCGATGCCGTGAGCGTCACCGACGCGCAGGTCGTGGCGCTCGCGTCCCTCGGCGATCGCGTGGAGCGCGCGTTCGGGGCACCGCAGGACATCGAGTGGGCCACCGACGGCGACGGCAAGCTGTGGCTCACGCAGTCGCGGCCGATCACGACTCTGTATCCGGTTCCGGTGCGCGATGCGCCCAAGCCGCCGGATGAGATCCGCGCCTTCTTCTGCATCAGCCTGGCCCAAGGGCTGCGTCGGCCGATCACGCCGATGGGGATCGCGGCGTTCCGCGTGATCGGTGCCGGCTTCCTGGACCTCATCGGCCGCCGTCCGGCACGGATCGTCGACGGCCCCGGAGGCCTCGCCGTGGGCGGCGATCGCCTGTTCGTCGACGCGACCCCGATCGTCCGCTCTGCGGCGGGGCGCGCGATCTTTCCGCGGGCCCTCGACGTCATGGAGGCGCGGTCTGCGGTCGTGCTGCGCGGCCTGTTCGAGGATCCGCGGTTCGCCGTCGCCCCCGGTTCGCGCCGGCGCTTCCTGCGCGCGTTCCTCCATGCCGCCGCCCGTATCCGTGCTCCGTTCGTGGTCGCACAGGCGCTCGCCGAACCGCGTGCGGCACAGCGTCGCGTGCGCCGTCTCGAGGCCGAAGTGCGCGCGTTCGACGCCCCATCGGGCACGATCGCGGATCGTGTCGACGGCGTGGTCGACCTCATCTTCCGGGCGATGCCGTACGCACCGCGCAGCCTTCCCGGCGCAGCCGCCGGCTTCGCGATGCTGGGCCTCGCACAGCGCCTGCTGGGCCCGGCGATCCGGCCGGGCGACATCCAGGCGGTACTGCGCAGTGCACCGGACAACGTGACGACGCAGATGGATCTCGACCTGTGGGAACTCGCCGTGCGCGCGCGTGCTGACGCCGACTCGGCCGTCGCCTTGGAGACCAGTTCTGCGCGAGAACTCGCCGACGGTTTCCTCGACGGCGTGCTGCCGCCCGTGCTGCAGCACGCGATGGCCGCCTTCCTCGATCGTTTCGGTCATCGCGCGGTCGCCGAGATCGACCTGGGGATGCCGCGATGGGCCGACGATCCCGCGCACTTGTTCGGCGTGCTGTCCGGCTATCTCCGCCTCGGTGCAGACGCGGACACCCCGGCCCAGCACTTCGCCGAGGGCGCAGCCGAGGCCACAGCCATGATCGAGACGCTGTACCGTCGTGCGCGCCCGCACCGGCGGATTCGCGCCCGCGTCGCGCGCGGCTGCCTGCGGCGGGCGCGCGCACTCGTGGGGATGCGGGAAGCGCCGAAGTATCTGGTGATCCTGGCGCTGCGGCGGGCGCACGAGACGATGCTCGGGATCGGGCACGAGCTCGCGGCGACCGGTACGCTCGCGAACCCTCAGGACGTGTTCTTCCTCGATTTCGAGGAGACGAAGCGCGTCGCCGCGGGCGACGATCTGCGCGCCGTGATCCATGAGCGTCGCGCCCGCTACGACACTGAACTGCAGCGCAGGCATGTGCCGCGCGTGCTGCTGTCGGATGGGACAGAGCCTGAAGCGATCGGCACCGCCGCAGCGGTCGCGGAGGGCGCGCTGAGCGGCACGCCCGCATCGGCAGGAACAGTCACGGGGATCGCCCGCGTCATCGTGGATCCGGTCGGCGCCGAGCTGCAGCCGGGAGAGATCCTCGTCGCGCCGTCGACCGACCCCGGCTGGACGCCACTCTTCCTCACGGCCGGCGGCCTGGTCATGGAGATGGGGGGCGCGAACAGCCACGGCGCGGTCGTCGCCCGCGAGTACGGCATCCCCGCGGTCGTCGGCGTCGCCCGCGCGACCGAACTGATCTCGACCGGAGATGAGGTGACTGTCGACGGCGCGGCGGGCGTGATCTCCCATTAGCGCGACCAGCCGTCCCCGCGCAGCCGAGCCGCGTGGCCGAGTACGCGAAAACCCCCGGGGCAACCGGGGGTTTTTGTCTGTAGCAGGAGCGGGGCTTGAACCCGCGACCTCACGATTATGAGTCGTGCGCTCTCACCAACTGAGCTACCCTGCCGCACGGCATCCGATGGATACTGCGAGCCCCGAGTCAGGATTGAACTGACGACCCCTTCCTTACCATGGAAGTGCTCTGCCACTGAGCTATCGGGGCGTGCTGCCCTCAGAGGGCAACCAGACGAGAATACCAAAGAATCGGCGCGTGGCCGAATCGAGGCGACCCCGCCGTCACACGGGCGTGTCCGCGTTCGCCCCGGCCGATCTCAGCGAGGTTCGAGGATGCGTCTGCGCAGCTCCGCGACGAGATCCGCGCTGCCGGCGAGGTTCAGACGGCGTGCGACATCGGGCCCTTCCGGGCGGGCGAACACGCCACCCGCCTCCTGCACGAGAAGCGCTCCCGCTGCGAAGTCCCACGGGCTCAGGCCGCGCTCGAAGTATCCGTCGAGACGTCCCGCCGCTACATACGCGAGGTCGGTCGCGGCGCTGCCCCCGCGGCGAAGGTCGCGGGCCACGGGCATGACCCGGCCGACCGTGGCGAGGTCTCCTGCGTGGGTGCTCGGGTCGTACCCGAAACCCGTGGCGAGCAGGGCGCCGGCGGCCCCGGGCTCGGCGATGCGGAGGCGCTCGCCGTTCAGGTAGGCGCCCTCACCGCGAACCGCGGAGAACGTCTCCCCCAGCACCGGTGACTGCACCACGCCGGCGAGCGCCGTCCAGCGATCGGGATCGCTGCCGCCCTCGACGATGGCGATGCTCACCGCGTACAGCGGGATCCCCGATGCGTAGTTGACCGTCCCGTCGATCGGGTCGACGACCCAGGTGATGCCCGTGGTCCCCTCGCCACCGCCGGTCTCCTCGCCGAGGAAGCCGTCCCCCGGACGCTCAGCATCCAGGCGCGCACGGATCAGCGCCTCCACCTCGCGATCCGCCTCGGTCACGATGTCGGCCAGTGTCGACTTGCTCGCCGCGATCGAGACACCTTCAGCCCGCCGACGTCGAGCCAGCTCCCCCGCCTCGCGGGCGATGTCGATCGCGAGGTCGCGGAGTTCGACGGCGGTCACGAGGCGGCCGGCGGCGTCGGCCCGGCAGACGGAGCAGGCGGCGCGGGCGGGAACGCCGGAATCGCCGGCGCCGACGGAGCAGCCGGATCCGTCTCGGCCGCCGCAGTCTCCGAGTGCAGTGCGCCCGTCAGGCCGTGGCCACCCGCGACAGCCTCGGGAGCCGCCGCGGCAGCCTCGGCCGCGGACTCCGCGGGGATCGCGGGCTGCGACGGAGTCGGCACAGCGGACGCCGGCGGGGTCGCCGCGGCCGGCTGCCCCGGGATCGTCGCTCCCGGCGAAGGCACGCCCGTGTAGTACGCGTTCCAATCGGGGCTGCCGTCCGCGAAGAAGGGCAGGGGCGTGCGCCCGTCGGCATAAGTGGGCCACGGCTGCGGCTCGGCCGCCGGGTACGCCACGGCGGCCGGCGCGGCGTAGGCCACGAGGGCCGGTGCGCCCGGCGCAGGGCGCTTCGGGGCGAACAACGCGTTCAGCAGCGGGATCAGCATCGTGCCGACCGCGGTGAGGATCGTGAGGGCGACCACGATCCGCCAGTACAGCTCCTGGTAGTCGAACGTGTGCGGGAAGGTCAGGTAGAACACCAGCATCACGACCAGGGACGCGAGGAACGCGTACGTCACCCAGACGATCCCCCGGGTGAACGCGGTCTCGTGGCGGGCCGCCGCCTTCTGGAACAGCCGTACGTGCAGCAGCGCGAGCTGCAGGATGCCGACGACGAGGATCAGCTGGAAGAAGCGCTCCACGCCACCGAAGTAGCTGTCATCCGGCAGCCAGATCTTCACCGCACCGACCAGCAGCGCCACGATCCAGGTGATCATGCTGAGCAGCGCGAGCCAGTCCTGACGGTTCGGCGCGAGACTGGCCTCGAGGATCGCGATCGCCGCGAACCCGGCGAGCAGCACGATCGTGAGGAACGCCCGTCCGATCAGGCCCTGCTGATCGCCGATGAGCACCCACACGACGCACACCAGGGCGGCGGCGATGAGGGCTCCGATCGCGATCCAGATCGCTCCTCGGATGAGCAGTGAAGTGTTCGGCCCGGACTTGGCCGTCGTCGTGTTCGCCATGGGGTCCCCCGTCTGTCGTGCTCTCATCCTCGCACGCGATGTCGCGGCTTCTGCGGGCGATGCACGATCAGGGGAGAACTCGTCTCCGCGGGACTCTGTGCAGGCGGATGCGATGCGGGGACGCGCGTCGCGCCGGGTCGGCGGGACCGTCAGCGTCCGGAGGACCGCTGCGCGAACGCCGCGATCAGCCCCTGCGCCTCGGATCCTCCGAACGCGGCCGCGATCGTGCGGGCCTCCTCGTCCAGCTGCTCCGGGAACGTGCGCTCCGGCCGGGAGCGGATCAGGCGCTTCGCCTGTCCGTACGCGCCGAAAGCTCCCGTGAGCCAGAACCGCGCGACCTCCTCGGCTCGGGTGCGCACCGCGGCAGCGACCGCCTCCGCGTCGCCCTCGCCGACGGCCTCCGCAGCGATGCCCCATTCGATCGCCTCGGCGGCGGAGAGCATGCGGTCGGTGAGCAGGAGCTGCAGCGCGCGGCGCTGGCCGACCGCTGCGGCCAGCTGGGCGCTGACGGAGAGGTCGGGGGTGAGCCCGACGTTGGCGTACAGGCTACCGAAGCGCGAATCGGATCCGACGACGGCGTAGTCGCTCGCGAGCAGGATCCCCAGCCCTCCGCCGGCGGTGGTGCCGTGTGCGGCGGCGACGACGGGCACCGCGGACGTCGTCAGAGACGTGATGCCGGCGTGGATGACCTGCGCGAGCCGCTCGATCTCCTCATTCCCGCCCATGCCCGTGGCCATGTCGATGACATCGCCGCCCGCGCAGAACGCACGCCCCTCGCCCTCGATCAGGATCGCGCCCACCGCGCTGTCGCCCACGGCGGCGGCCGTCGCATCGGCCCACGCGTGCGCGAGCTCGGCGTTGAAGGCGTTCAGTCGCTGCGGCCGGTTCAGGGTGATGCGGGCCAGGCCGTCCTCGACGCGGTAGAGCAGGGGCTCGGACATGGTGCTCCTTCGGGATCGACGGCGATCATGCGGCCGTGAGCCGCGCGTCCAGCCTACCCGCGGCACCACCCCCGGTGGTACCCAGTCTCAACCTTCGTGAACCTGAGGCTCAGCGCCGCGCCTCGGGCCGCGCCGGTGTCAGGCGTCGCCGAGCACAGAGGCGACGAAGGAGTACACGCGCCGATGCGTGCCGTCCAGGCGCCGGTCGGCGTGCTGATCCGCGCGGATCTCGTTGGGCGCGAGTGGAGGCACGATCCGCACGCTCTCATGGCAGGAGAGGTCGGCGCAGATGTAGGTGCCCACGACGGATCCCTTGCGTCCCTCCTCCCCTGCGCGGCGAGCGGCGAACAGAGCGACCTGGTTGCCGGGCTGCATCGTGTGGCAGAGGTTGCACATGCCGGAGCGCACCCGGGACGGATCCGCTGCCCGCAGCACGATCCCGACCGGCTCGCCGGCCTGCTCGATGACGATGTAACCGCTGCGGGATGCGATCGGATCCCGCCACGCGAAGAAGTCGAGGTAATCCCACTCGGCGAGCAACAGGTCGTGCGGCATCGCGATCTCGGCGGCCTCGTCGGGCTCGGCGTTGCGGAACGACGCCCGGATCTGGTCTTCGGTGAGCGCACGCATGAGGACCAGTCTAAGAAGCACATGTCCGGCAGGGCTCGGAACTCGCGCCCGGCACCGCCACACGCATCCGGGGGACGACGAAGGGGCCCGCAGCGGGGCCCCTTCGTCTCGGGTCGCGTGAGAGTTCGTCTCGGCAAGCGTCAGGCGGCCTCGAGGATCTGCTCGTAGGGGATCAGGATCCCGCCCGAGGTGTTGGCCGAATTGGCGATCGCCTGGATCCTCGCCGGGTCCAGCTCCGGCGGGTTCGGGTCGGCGAACTCGAAGCGGAGCTCGATCGACGGGTGCAGCCAGACCGTGGTGCGGCCGAGCGGCTGGTCGCCGTCATGCTGCCAGGACAGGGTGAAACTCTCGTTCCGCCGGAGCTTCGTGGCGATCACGACCTTGAGGTGAGCGAGGGTGACATCCTCGATCTCGATGGCGTGTTCTGCGCTTCCGTAATAGAGAGTGGACATGCTCCGGACGCTACGCCTCGCAGCCGATGCCCGCAGGGATCGCGCCTTTCTCGCATGGGATGCCCAGTGTTCTCAGAACCCTTGACAAGAGGGGTCCGACCGGAGGCGAACCCGGCCGGACCCCTCAGCGTTCCGCGGCTTGGCGGGCGACCCGTAGGCCTGGGGGACCCCGCATGCGCCGGGAGCGCATTCTTGCTGACAGCGTCGAATGTAGACATCGACGGCGTCGGCGTGGAGGGGCTTGACGGTGCCATCGAAGTCCGGTAGCGCGTGCGCGCCGCTCCGGGGAACGGTCGTCCGTTGCCCTAATGCTCACCGTGGCGAGGCGCAAGCCCGTACCGTTCCCGCACGCGCTTGGTTAGCGTGCGGGGCGTATGAGCAGACGGGCGCGCGGATGCCGCGCCGCCGTGACAGTGAGGAGTCCCATGAGCCCCCAGGCATCGACCGCCACGAAGAACCGTCGTAAGCCCGCGCGCGGCGCGCAGCGCACCGCTGAGGAGAACGCCGAGAAGGGCTTCACGGCGTCCCAGACGCTGAGCGACGACATGCAGCGCGTGCTCGTCGATCTCATCGAGCTGTCCCTGCAGGGCAAGCAGGTGCACTGGAACGTCGTCGGCACCAACTTCCGGGACACCCACCTGCAGCTCGACGAGATCATCGAGGCGAGCCGCGTGTTCGCCGACACGGTCGCCGAGCGCATGCGTGCGCTCCATGCCTTGCCCGACGGCCGCAGCGACGTGGTCGCCGAGACGACATCACTGCCCGAATGCCCCCAGGGCGAGATCGCGACCAGTGACGCGATCGACCTGATGACGGAACGCCTCGACGGCGTCGCGGCGACCTGCCGCGAGGTGCACGACCAGGTGGACGAGGAGGATCCCACCACGGCCGACATCCTGCACACGATCCTGGAGCGGATCGAGCAGCTCTCCTGGATGGTCAGTGCGGAGAACCGCACGCCGAAGACCGCCCAGCGCTGAGGGATCCGCGAACGACGAAGGCCTCCGCGCTGCGGAGGCCTTCGATCGATGTGGCAAGTGAGGGATTCGAACCCCCGAAGCATAACGCGGCTGATTTACAGTCAGCTCCCTTTGGCCGCTCGGGCAACTTGCCAATGCACGCCCGTCCCGCTTTTCCAGCCGACCGGGGGCGCGAAGATCAAGCATACCCGGCGGATCCGGCCACGAGAAATCGAGCGGCCGGAGCCGCCCCGAGGCCCGCGTTCAGGTGCCCAGCGTCGAGGCGCGGGCGACGAGTTCCGGCCGGTACAGCACCCGTTCGGCGGCCGCTGCGCCGCCGTCGGACGCGCCCAGCAGAAGGTCGACCGCCGTGGATCCGATGAGTTCGGCGGGCTGGCGGATCGAGCTCAGCGGGATCACCGCGGCTTCGGCGAAGTCGATGTCGTCGTATCCGATGAGTGCGATGTCCTGCGGGACGCGCGCGTCTCCGGCCATCACCAGACTCTGCAGCATGCCCAGCGCGACCAGGTCGTTCGCCGCGAACACGGCGTCCGGGCGCTCCGCCGCGGGACGATCCATGAGGAGCCTCCCCGCGCGACGACCCTCCTCCACGCTGAGCGCTCCCGTCGCCATGAACTCCAGGCCCACCCCGGCCGCGGCGGCCACGGCCTGCGCTCCACTCAATCGGTCCGAGACCTGTCGCAGGGAGACCGGTCCGCCGACGAACGCGAGCCGGCGGCGTCCGCTCTCCAGCAGGTGCGCGGCGGCGATCCGCCCGCCCTCGACGTCGTCCACGGCGACGGAGGAGAACCCGGGATCGCGCGATTCGCGGTCGACGAGGACGCTGAGGGTGCCGCGATCGCGCATCTGCTGCAGCCGCGGCAGCGCCTCGGCGACCGGCGTGATGAGCACCCCCGCCACTCGCTGCTCCTCGAACAGGTCCAGGAGCATGCCCTCGCGGCGTGCGCTCTCGTCACTATTGGCGACGAGCACCGACATCCCGTGCTCGTCGGCGCGCTGCTCGGCACCGCGGACGACTTCGGCGAAGAAGGGGTTGCGGATGTCCAGCACCACGAGCCCGATGGTGCGGCTGCGTCCGGCGCGCAGCTGCCGGGCCGCGTCGTTGCGCACGTATCCGAGGCGCGCGATCGAGGCCTGGACGCGGGTCACGGTCTCAGCGGCGACGCGATCGGGACGGTTCAGGACGTTCGACACCGTGCCGACGGACACACCGGCGTCCTCGGCCACTTCCCGGACGCTCACGACCATCGCCGTCCCCTCTCCCGCACAGCGAGCCTAGGGCATGGGTGCAGCCGCGCCCGGGACCTCCGGGCGCGGCCGCCTCATGCGACGAAGCGGTGCTCGCCTCCGACGACCTCGTGCGTCGATCCGTCGGGCAGGACGATCTCCGCGGGCACGCCATCGGGGATCCGGGCCTCGAGCACGAAACCGTCCTCGTCGGTGCGCCAGTGCACGGCGACCTCGCCCGCGGCGGCGTCGTACTGCGTGCGCGCCCAGCTGATGCCGGGCCCCGGAACCGGCTCGATGCGCAGCTTCGCGTAGCCGGGCTCGGCCGGACGGATGCCGCCCACCACCTGATGGATCCAGTCCACGACGGCGCCGAGCGCGTAGTGGTTGAAGCTCGTCATCTCGCCCGGATTGATGGATCCGTCCGGCAGCATCGAGTCCCACCGCTCCCACACCGTCGTCGCGCCCATCGTCACGGGGTAGAGCCAGGAGGGGTTCTCCTTCTCGAGCAGCAGTCGATAGGCGTCCTCCACGTGCCCGGTCTCGGACAGAGCCCAGGTGACGAACGGAGTGCCGGCGAACCCGGTGGTGACGCGATAGCCGCCGGCCCGCACGAGCTCGGCCAGACGGTCAGCGGCCTTCTCCCTGTCCGCGTCCTTCATCAGCCCGAAGCAGATCGCCAGCGCGTAGACCGTGACGCAGTCGGAGCGCACCCGGCCGTCCTCGACGTAGTGCTCCTGGAACGCCGTGCGCACCCGATCCGCCAGCGACTGCCAGCGTCGGGCTTCTTCGGTGCGCCCCAGGATTCCCGCCGCCTCCGCGGCGAACGCGGCAGAGCGGTAGAGGCACGCGGTGGCGACGACATGCGGATCCGCCTTCGCCGCGGCCGGGTTCTCCGGCGGTGCGTCCGGGTCCAGCCAGTCGCCGAACTGGAAGCCCTGATCCCACAGGCCGGTCGGCGAGAGCACCCGCTCGACGGACTCGAGGTGCAGCACCATCGCCGGATAGTGCGCCGCCAGCCGCTCGCGGTCGCCGTAAGCGCGCCACAGCGCCTCCGGCACCCACACCGCCGCGTCCCCCCAGATCGCTGTCGCACCCAACTCCGGGAACGCGAAGTCCTCGCCGAACTGCGCGTACTTCAGCACGTCGGGCACGACGATCGGGACGATCCCGGCCGGGGAGTTGCGCGTCTCGGCGTGCAGGTCCTCGAGCCAGTCGTGCAGGAAGTCGGCGGTGTCGAACTGGAACGACGCCGACGCCGCGTAGGCGGCGATGTCACCCGTCCAGCCCAGGCGCTCGTCGCGCTGCGGGCAGTCGGTCGGAACGCTGAGGAAATTGCCCTTCTGCCCCCACACCGAGTTCTGCACCAGCTGGTTCACCAGCGGCTCCGAGCACTCGAAGGACCCGGTGCGGCGCATCTCGGAGTGAACGACCACAGCCTCCAGATCCTCGGCACGCAACTTCCCCGGCCAGCCCGTGACCTCGACGTAGCGGAAGCCGTGGAAGGTCAGCGTCGGCTCGAACACGTCCTGCCCGCCCGACAGAACGAACACGTCGGTGGCCTGCGCGGCGCGCAGCGGACGCGTGCCGAGCTCACCGTCTTCGAGCACCTCGGCATGCCGCAGCACGATCTCGGCGCCCCTCGGCCCCTGCACGTTCACCCGCACCCAGCCCACCAGGTTCTGGCCGAAGTCGACGAGCGTGCGGCCCGAAGGCGAGACCCAGATGCGCTCCGGGTGCAGGGTCTCCTGCCTCTTCACCGGCGGGCCCGCCTGCGCGACGAGCCGGGTTCGGTCCACGTCGACCGCCTGAACGGTCAGCGCCTCCCCCGGCTCGTCGCGAAGACGCGCGTCGATGGTCTCGCCGTTGTAGAGCGAGTTGCGCAGCACCTCGGAGGTCTCGGCCGTCCATTCCGGGTCGGTCATGACTGTCTGCACGGTGCCGTCGTCGAAGACGAGCTCCAGGGCGAGCGCGACCGCGATCTCCTCCCCGTAGTTCGCGTTCGCACCCTCGAACCCGAGGTCGCCGCGGTACCAGCCGTTGCCCAGCAGAACCTCGAGGGAGAGATCCCCGGATCCGCCGCGCACCGCCTCCGTGACGTCCCAGCTCTGGAACGGAAGCCGCCACTCGTACGCGTTCCAGCCCGGGTCGAGCACCGAGTCCGAGACCGGTGCTCCGTCGAGTCGCGCTTCGTACACGCCCAGCGCCGTGGCGCTGAGACGTGCGGAGGCGACGGCGTCGCGTGGCTGGGCAGTCGCAACGGCCCGCCGGAAGCGGATCGCGGCCTCGCGCGGAGCCACCGCGGTGAGGAAGTCGGCGTGGTGGAGAGGGGTGTGCATCTCGGTCCTTCCGGATCGGGGTCGGCGTGTGGTCGAGCAGTCAGGAATCGATCGGCGCGGCGGCCTCGGCTTCCGCCTCGACGACGACGGTGGGCAGCGACTCCGTGACGAACTGACTCTCGCCCGCGTGACGGAAGGCGAACCAGGCCACGACGAGGCCGATGGCCACGACCGCACTGAGCACCGCGTACAGTCCCTGCGGGCTGACAGCGATGAGGGCGGGGGTGACGAAGGCGAGCAGCGCAGCGACGACTCGGGCGATCGCGATGACGGCGCCCTGCGCCGTCGTGCGCAGCAGCGTCGGGAACGACTCCTGCGTCCACACCTTCATGATGCCCTCGAACGCGAAGGCGCCGCCGACGCCCATGAACAGGTTCATGGCGATGATCGTGGGCAGGCTGAAGCCGAGGACCGCGGGCGTCAGATACCCGAGGAGGAGCACGACCGCCCCGAAGACGAAGTAGGTCATCCGGCGCTTGCCGTCGACGATGCGCATGAACCAGAGGCCCGCGAGCAACCCGATCGGGAACGACGCCAGACCGATCGCGGAGTTCAGCTGGACGGGGATGCCCGCGACGTTGACCGCCAGGTACGTGCCGAATTGGCCGCCGGTGTTGGCGCCGACGTTGGTGAGCGCGTAGAAGATCAGCAGGGCGACGAACGGGCCGAGGTAGGGCTTGCGCAGCAGGTCGCGCACCGAGGCGCGGTCGGCCCGCACGGTCACGGCACCGCGACGTCGCTCATCGCGCGCCGCCAGCCAGAACGGCGACTCCGGGATCGTGAGCCGCGCGAGGAAGACGAGTGCCGCGACGATCCCGACCTGGCCGAACAGCAGCTGACCGCCGAGACGCCCGAGACCGCCGGCGAACGTCGCGATCAGGATGGTCCCCAGGATCCCCACGACCCACAGGATGTTGGAGAGCCCGATGATCGCGCCCCGGTTCTTCTCCGACGCCGCCTCCGAGATCGTCGAGAGCGACACGGGCAGATCTGCTCCCGTGCCGAGTCCCGCCAGGATGACACCGGCGAGCAGCGCGGGGAAGGAGGCCCCGAACACGAGGAGGGCGATGCCGCCGATCACGATGAGCATCGTGACGAGGAAGATGGTGCGACGACCGAGCGCGTCGCCGAGCCGTCCCCCGAAGATCGCGCCGATCGCGATGGAGAGCGTGAGCATCCCGGAGAGGACGCCGATCTGATCGGGCGTGATGCCGATCGTGTGCTGATAGATGACGAGCGCGATGCCGGTGGCGACGATCGTGGCGGCATCGATGTACGACGCCATGCCGCACACGATGCCGACCCACCAGGGGTTCGGATGACGGACGGCGGGGGCTTCGACGGTCATGGTTCTCCTTTGAACGTGAGCGATGCGGAGCGCGGCGGCCGGGCAGGCGCTGCGGATCCGGGATGCTTGCACGCTAGCAAGCTTTGAATCGATTCACAAGCCCGATGTCGGATCCCATTTGCGAGACGCTCATTGCGCAGGTACGGGTTACTTGACGACTCGGTGGGGAGGTCGTATCGTCAAGTTCAGACTTTTGAATCGATTCAGAGCAAAGGAGCCCCATCGATGCCTCTCGTTCTCTCCGACCTCCGCGCAGATCACCTCGAGAACCCGCTCGCGCTGCGCCGCACCACCCCGCGGCTCACCTGGCGGGTGCGCACCGAGGAAGCGGCGTCCGCGCCCCGCGCGCACCGGATCCGCATCACCTCGGCTGACGGCGAGCTCGCGCACGATTCCGGATGGATCGAATCGGACGACCTCGCCCTCGAACCCGACGGCTTCGTCGCTGCCTGCGGGACGGACTACCGCTGGCAGCTCGCCGTGCGCGATGCGGACGGCGGCGTGGTCGAGGCGTCCGCCGGCTTCGGCATCGGTCTCTCCGAATGGGACGCGCCGTGGGCCGAGCCCGAGCAGGAGCGCGTGCTCGTCGAGGGACCGCTCGCGATCGGTCCAGAGACCTTCGCCCCTGCCGCGGACGCGACGCCGCCCGGCGAGCGCCTGCACCCGCCACGGCATCTGCGCCAGGAGTTCGATCTGCCCGCCGCGCCGGTCTCGGCACGTCTGCGGATCAGCAGCCAGGGCGTGCACCAGCCGTCGCTCAACGGCCGCCCGGTCGGGGACGGGTTGCTGGCGCCGGGCTACGAGAGCTATCAGCACGAGATCTCGGTGATGACGCACGATGTCACCTCGCTGCTGGGCGAAGGCGCCAACGTGCTCGGCGTGATCCTGGGCGACGGCTGGTACGCCGGGCGGATCTCCATCCTCGGGCGCAGCGCCCAGTACGGCGACATCCTCCGCGCCACCTGGCGGCTGGAGATCGACCTCCCCGACGGCACCCGGCGCGTGATCCGCCCGGATGCGTCGGTGCGCAGCTCCCGCGGCCCGATCGACTGGTCGGACATCTTCATCGGGGAGCGCCATGACGCGCGTGCCGAGATGCCGGGGTGGGATGAGCCGTCGGCCGACGCCGTGGCATCCCAGGAGTGGACGCCGTGCGCGCTCGTCCCCGTGTCCGTGCCCCTCGTGCCGTTCGTCGGAGAGCCGATCCGGCGCGTCCGCGAGCTGCCGGCGCAGCGCATCCTGACGACGCCGGCCGGCGAGACCGTGATCGACTTCGGCCAGGTCATGGCCGGCCGGGTGCGCATGCGGGTCCGCGGCGAGCGCGGCACCGTCGTCCGCCTCGAACATGCCGAGGTGGTCGATGCGGAGGGCAACTTCCTCGACAACATCCTCGGGGTGAACAAGGACCAGGCCGACGAGTACGTGCTGGCCGGCCACCCGGACGGCGAGGAATGGGAGCCGCTGTTCACCTTCCACGGGTTCCGCTACGTCAAGCTGATCGGCTACCCCGGAACGCCCGCGCCCGAGGACTTCACCGCGGTCGTCATCGCCAACGACCTCGCGCAGACCGCCTCCTTCTCCTCGTCTCACGCGCGGCTGGACCGCCTGGTGGAGAACACGATCTGGTCGCAGCGCTCCAACTTCCTCGCGGTGCCGACCGACTGCCCGCAGCGCGAACGCGCCGGATGGACCGGCGACCTGCAGATCTTCACGCCGACCGCGGCGACCCTCATGGGCGTGGCCTCGTTCCTGGACCGCTGGCTGCGCAACGTCCGCGTCGACCAGGCAGCTCACGACGGCATCGTGCCCATCATCGTGCCGATGCCGCCGGCCATGGACGATCCGGACCGCCCGAACGCGGGCCTCGGCGACATCACCGACGCCGCGGGATGGAGTGACGCGATCACGATCGCTCCCTGGGAGCTGTACCGCCACTACGGCGATCCTCGCTTCCTGCGCGACAACATCGACGCCATGCGCGCCTGGGTCGAGCACCAGACGGCCGACGCCGCCGCCGCGCTGCCGGCGCACCTGGATCCGGAGACGCTCTCCGCGGAGCGCCTGGCCCGGCAGCGGCTGCTCTGGAACGGGCGCATGAATTTCGGCGACTGGCTCGCGCCGTCGACCCTGGACGGATCCCGTCCCGAGTCGGAAGGCCTCGATGAGTTCGCGGCCATCATGCTCGCCCCGCAGCTGACGGCCGAGCTCACGGGACCGCTGTTCCAGATCCGCTCTCTGGATCTCTACGCCGCTTCCGCGGAGGCGCTCGGCGATACGGCCACCGCCGCTCAGGCGAGGGAGCACGCCGCCGCGGTGCGCGCCGCCTTCGCCGCCGAGTACGTGGGCGACGACGGCCGGATCGGGCCGGACATGCAGGGCATCGCCGTGCTCGCCCTCGCCTTCGACGCCGTGCCCGATGATCTCCGCCCGCGCGTCGTCGCCCGGCTCGTCGAGCTCGTTCACGAGGCGGGCGTGCATCTGGACACCGGCTTCGTCTCCGTGCCGTTCCTGCTCGACGTGCTGTGGGACGAGGGGCACGCCGACCTCGCACGGGCACTGCTGGTGCAGGACACGGCGCCCTCCTGGCTGTACGAGGTCGACCACGGCGCCACCACCATCTGGGAGGCGTGGAAAGCCGTGCACGAGGACGGCACGGTCGAGCGGATGTCGATGAACCACTACGCCTTCGGCTGCGTCGTCGACTGGATGATGCGCCGCGTCGCGGGGATCGAGCTCATCGAGCCCGGGTATCGGCGTACGCGCATCGCCCCCGACCTCGACGGCGTGCTCGATCACTGCCAGGCGCACGTGGACGCCCCCGCCGGGCGGATCGCGGTGGACTGGCGGCGCGACGCCGCCGGCGCGGATCTCACGGTCGAGGTCCCGTTCGGAGTCACGGCCGACATCGCCCTTGCCCCGGGCTGGATCTTGGAAGGACCCACCGAGCTCACCCCTGGCACGCACACCCTCCGCGCCACCCGCATCGAAGAAAGCACCGCATCATGACCACGCTCTCCCCAGTGATCCTCGCCGAACTCGAGAAGCAGGCGATCGAGCTGCCCAGTTGGGCGTTCGGCAACTCCGGCACCCGCTTCCGCGTGTTCGGCACCCCGGGCACGCCGCGCGACCCGTTCGAGAAGATCGCCGACGCCGCCCAGGTGCACGCGCACACGGCTCTCGCGCCAACCGTGGCCCTGCACATCCCGTGGGATCTGGTGGACTCCTTCGAGGACCTGCGTCGGCACGCGGAGGACCACGGCGTCGCCCTGGGCACGGTCAACTCCAACACGTTCCAGGACGAGGACTACAAGTTCGGCGCCCTCGCGCACGAGGACGACCGGATCCGGCAGAAGGCGATCGACCACCACCTCGCCTGCATCGACGTGATGCACGCGACCGGATCCCGGGATCTGAAGATCTGGCTCGCCGAGGGATCCAACTACCCCGGCCAGAACGACATGCGCTCCCGGCAGGACCGCCTGCAGGATTCGCTGCAGCAGATCTACGCGCGGCTCGGCGCCGAGCAGCGTCTGGTCCTGGAGTACAAGTTCTTCGAGCCGTCGTTCTATCACACCGACGTGCCCGACTGGGGGACCAGCTACGCGCAGGTGTCCGCCCTCGGCGAGCGGGCGATGGTGTGCCTGGACACCGGGCATCACGCCCCCGGCACGAACATCGAGTTCATCGTGATGCAGCTGCTACGCCTCGGCAAGCTCGGCTCGTTCGATTTCAACTCGCGCTTCTACGCCGACGACGACCTCATCGTAGGGGCAGCGGATCCGTTCCAGCTGTTCCGCATCCTCGCCGAGGTGATCCGCGGCGGTGGCCTGAACAACCCCGCCGTCGCGTTCATGCTCGACCAGTGCCACAACATCGAGGCGAAGATCCCCGGACAGATCCGCTCGGTGCTGAACGTGCAGGAGATGACGGCACGCGCCCTGCTGATCGACCGCGAGGCGCTGGCCGCAGCCCAGCGCGCGAACGACGTGCTGGCCGCGAACGGCGTGCTCATGGACGCGTTCTACACGGACGTCCGTCCTGCCCTCGCCGCCTGGCGCGAAGACCGCGGCCTGCCCGCGGACCCGATGGCGGCCTTCCGAGCCTCGGGCTATCTCGAGAAGATCGCCGCCGAGCGCCTCGGCGGCGCCCAGGCCGGCTGGGGCGCCTGAGCGCACCCTCCCCCACTGCATCCCGAACGATCACCGCGACCAAGGAACCGACATGACCACCCCCACCGCCGCCGCACTCATCGAGCGCAGCAACCGCCTGGGCGCCGACCCGAAGAACACGAACTACGCGGGTGGGAACACCTCCGCGAAGGGCACCGACACGGATCCCGTCACGGGGCAGCCCGTCGAGCTCCTGTGGGTGAAGGGCTCGGGCGGCGACCTGGGCACCCTCACCGAGCAGGGCCTGGCCGTGCTGCGTCTGGACCGCCTGCGTGCACTGCAGGATGTGTACCCCGGCGTTGAGCGCGAGGACGAGATGGTCGCCGCGTTCGACTACTGCCTGCACGGCAGGGGCGGGGCGGCCCCGTCGATCGACACCGCGATGCACGGGCTCGTCGACGCCGTGCACGTGGACCATCTGCACCCCGACAGCGGCATCGCGATCGCGACCGCGGCCGATGGGGAGGCGCTGACCGCGGAGATCTTCGGCGATGTTGCAGGGCGACAGCGTGTCGCGTGGGTGCCGTGGCGGCGCCCCGGATTCCAGCTCGGCCTGGACATCGCACGGATCAAGGCCGAGAACCCCGACGCGATCGGCTGCATCCTGGGCGGGCACGGCATCACCGCGTGGGGCGACACGTCCGAGGAGGCCGAGGCGAACTCGCTCTGGATCATCGAGACCGCCGCCGCCCACATCGCCGAGCACGGCAAGGCCGAGCCGTTCGGCGGCGTCCGGGCCGGGTTCGAGGCGCTTCCCGAACACGAGCGCCGCAAGCGCGCCGCCGCCCTCGCCGGGACGATCCGGGGGATCGCCTCGACCGACAAGCCCATGGTCGGCCACTTCACCGACACCGACGCGGTGCTCGACTTCCTCGCCTCCGAGAAGGCGCCGGCCCTCGCCACGCTCGGCACGAGCTGCCCCGACCACTTCCTGCGCACCAAGGTGAAGCCGCTCATCCTCGACCTGCCCGCGACGGCGACCGTCGAGGAGCAGATCGCGCGCCTGCACGAACTGCACGCCGCGTACCGCGCGGACTACCAGGCGTACTACGACGCCCACGCCGACGCCGCCTCTCCCGCGATCCGGGGAGCGGATCCGCTGATCGTGCTGGTCCCCGGGGTGGGCATGTTCTCCTACGGCGCGAACAAGCAGACCGCGCGCGTGGCCGGCGAGTTCTACGTCAACGCGATCAACGTGATGCGCGGCGCCGAAGCGCTATCGACGTACTCCCCCATCTCCGACGAGGAGAAGTTCCGCATCGAGTACTGGGCCCTCGAGGAGGCCAAGCTGCAGCGGATGCCGAAGCCGCGCTCGCACCAGGGACGGATCGCGTTCGTCACGGGAGCCGCATCCGGGATCGGGAAGGCGATCGCGACCCGTCTCGCGGCGGAGGGCGCCTGCGTGGTCGTCGCCGACCTCGACCTGGACAAGGCCCGGGCCGCGGCCGCCGAGCTCGGCAACACCGACGTCGCGATCGGCGTCGCGGCGAACGTCGCCGACGCCGACGCCGTGCGGGCCGCTCTCGACGAGGCCGTGCTCGCGTTCGGCGGCGTCGACCTCGTCGTCAACAATGCGGGGCTCTCGCTCTCCAAGCCGCTGCTGGAGACCACGGAGAAGGACTGGGATCTGCAGCATGACGTGATGGCGAAGGGATCCTTCCTCGTCTCGCAGGCCGCCGCGAAGATCCTCATCGATCAGAAGCTCGGTGGAGACATCGTCTACATCTCCTCCAAGAACAGCGTGTTCGCCGGCCCCAACAACATCGCCTATTCCGCCACGAAGGCCGACCAGGCCCACCAGGTGCGACTGCTGGCCGTCGAGCTCGGCGAGCACGGCGTGCGGGTGAACGGCATCAACCCCGACGGCGTGGTGCGCGGATCTGGCATCTTCGCCTCCGGGTGGGGCGCGAACCGGGCCGCCACCTACGGTGTCGCCGAGGAGGACCTCGGCCAGTTCTACGCCAACCGCACGATCCTCAAGCGCGAGGTCGTGCCGGAGAACGTCGCGGACGCCGTCTACGTGCTCACCGGCCCTGAGCTCAGCCGCACCACGGGCCTGCACATCCCGGTCGACTCCGGCGTCGCGGCCGCGTTCCTGCGATGACCGCGCCGCAGCACGCACGCGGCCTGCGGACGCGCACGGCTCGTCGAGTGCAGGAGCCGGCTCTGTGAACGCCGCGCACCGCCCGCGCGCCTTCGCCGCGGTCGATCTCGGGGCCACCAGCGGGCGGGTGATGATCGGCCGCGTCGGGACGGACGTGCTCGAGCTCGAGCAGGTCGCGCGCTTCCCGAACGGGCCCGTGCGGTGCGCGGACGGTCTGCACTGGGACTTCGAGATGCTCGTGGATCATGTCATCGCGGGTCTCGCCGAAGCGGTGCGCCGCGAGCCCGCGATCGAGAGCATCGGCATCGACACCTGGGCGGTCGATTACGGCCTGCTGCGGGGCGACGCGCTGCTGGCCGAGCCGTTCCACTATCGCGACGAGCGCGGCGCGCGCGGGGCCGACCTCGTGCACGCGCGCGTGCCGTTCGCCGAGCTGTACCCCCGCAACGGCTTGCAGTTCCTCCCCTTCACCTCCCTGTACCAGCTCGCCGCCGACGAGCGCGCCGCCGAGGCGGAGACCCTGCTGCTCATCCCCGACCTCCTCGCGCATCGTCTGACGGGCGCCAGGGTCGCCGAGCGGACGAATGCCTCCACGACGGGGCTGCTCGGCGTGCACGACCGGGAGTGGGATCTCGCGCTCGCGGAACGGATCGGCATCCGTCCGGCACTGCTGCCGCCGCTGGTCGATCCTGGCGCGCGGATCGGACGGTTGCTCCCCGCCATCGCCGCGCGGATCGGCGCGGATCTGCCCGTCGTCGCGGTCGGCTCGCACGACACCGCCTCGGCGGTCGCTGCCGCACCCCTCGCCTCCCCGTCCACGGCGTACATCTCCTGCGGCACCTGGGGGCTGGTCGGGCTCGAAACCACCGAGCCGGTGCTCACCGACGCCGCACGCGATGCCGGCTTCACGCACGAGCTCGGCGTGGACGGACGGATCCGCTTCCTGCACAATGTGGCCGGGCTGTGGCTGCTCAGCGAGACCGTGCGCGCCTGGGAGGGCGAAGACGGCGCGCCGATCGATCTGCCCGCGCTGCTCGACGCCGCTGCCGCGAGTCCGGAGGTGCCGCTGTTCGACGCGAACGACCCGTCAGTGGGCAGTCCGGGCGACATGCCCGCGCGCATCGCGGCAGTCGTGCGTGCGACGGGAGCCGAGCCGCCATCCGAACGGGCGGCGTTCGTGCGCATGATCGTCGAATCGATCGCGCAGGCGTTCGCGGACGCCGTATCGACGGCATCCGCACTCACTGGCACGGCGATCGAGGCGATCGACCTCATCGGGGGCGGATCCCTCAATCGGCTGCTCTGCCAGGCGACGGCCGACCGCACGGGACTGCCGGTGCTGGCCGGCCCCGTTGAGGCCACCGCACTCGGGAACGTGCTCGTGCAGGCGCGGGCAGTCGGGGCGTTCGGCGCCGATGCCCCCCTCGAAGAGCTGCGGGGACTCGTGCGCCGCACGCACCCGCCGACGCGCTGGGTGCCCCGCGGCTGACCGGATCGGACTCTGCGCCCCGTACACGTCTCGTCGGCGCGCTCCTGCGGTCAATGGTCGCGCAACACGAGCATGTACGGGGTCAGGCAGCGCCCGCGAGGTCAGGTCGCGACGCGCGCGATCCGGGCTTCGAGGCCGTACCAGTCGGGTGCCGGTGCGTGTGCCGCGGGCGGCGCGGGCAGGAGCTGCACCGGGGAGTGGCGGTACGTCCCCGCGACGATCGGGGCGGGCAGGAGCAGCGGACGCCCTGGCGCCTCGACGACCATCGGGTTCTCTGCCGAGGCGTCGGCGAGTGCACCGTCGGCAGGCGCATCGGCGAGTGCCCCGTCGCTGGCCGCTTCTTCGACCGCATCCCCTTCCCGCAGCACCGACTCCTGCGGGAGCGACGCCGGCGCGACGACGGCAAGCCCGAGGGCTGCCAGCACCTCGTCGCGAGCTTCGGCGACCGTGGTGATCGCACGATCGCGGAGATCCACGATCACGTCGGCCTCGGTCTGCGCGGCCAGCGACCGGCGCGTGTCGGGGAACGCACCGTTGCCCCGGCGCAGCTCGATCTCGGCGCCTGCGCGGTCCCGCACGATCGAACGGCGCAGGGTGCCCTCGGGCGCGGGAACGGGGACGAGGCGGATCCCGCGATCATGCAGGGCGGTGCGTACCCGTTCTCCGTCGGCGTCGTCTCCGAGCGGCGTCACGACGGTCACGACGAGGCCGTCGCCGCGCAGGGCCGTCGCGAGCTCCACGGCGTCGCCGGTCACGCGCTCACGCATCCCGCCCGGGTCACGGATCTCGTCGACCCACGCCTCTCCCAGGATCACCACCCGCTGTTCGGCCATGCCGCCCCCCTTCCCTGCGGAGTCGCTCCGCAGGTCTCCCCAGGCTACTCCGGAGCGCCGCCCGGACCGGCGAAGCCCTGGCCCTATCCTGACGCCATGAAGACACGCAGCGCCGCGGTCGCCCTCGCCGCCCTCACCCTCGTCGCCGCGCTGGCCGCGTGCACCCCGACGATGCCCGGTACCGCCTCGAGCCCGTCCGCCTCCGCAGGCGGCACCGCGGCCGGATCGGATCCGGCGCACCCGACGAAGAGCCCCTCCCCCGGCACCAGCAGCTCACCCACGCCCAGTCCGACGTCGACGCCGGTCGCCCTGCCGACCGACTGCAGGGCGATCCTGTCCGCCGATGTGCTCTCGCAGCTCGGCGACACCCCGTTGAACTCCCCCGTGTACGGGCCGAGCGGCGTGCAGTCCGACGGCAGCCTGATCTGCATCTGGGCGGATCCGAAGGCCGACACCACGAACATCACCACCACGATCTCGCGCAAGTACCGCGGTGAGGCTCTGGACATGCTGAACGGCCTCGTCAAGACCGACGGCTTCAGTTGCTACACACCGGACAAGGGCACGCGCTGTGAGAAGGAATGGGCGGATCCCAAGTACCCCGTCACCGACGGGCGCACCCTGTTCTGGCGCGATGACGTGCTCATCGACACGCGGTACTCCAACCTCTCCCCGAACGGCTACACGTCGAGCATCGTGGCGAGCATCTTCGGATCCTGACCTCCGACGCATCTCGCGTTCGGGAGGAGAACTCGCGGATCGGCGGAGGAACGCACGCGTATCCTCCTCCCGAACGCGAGTTCTCCTCCTTGGAAGGTGCGGGTTCGCGGATCCGGAAACGCGAAGACCCCCGGATCCGTGTGGATCCGGGGGTCTTCGTCAGACGATCAGTCCGTCACTCAGTTGTAGGTGCCGGGCGTGATGTCGTCGGTCGAGAACGCGTCGAAGTCGACGTAGCCGAAGTCGCCCTCGGCGTACGCGCCGTCGGATGCGAAGATCCGGTTCGGGTAGCGCTCGCTCTTGGCCTCCTCGGTCGCCTCCACCGTGATGTCGCGGTAGCGGCGCAGACCGGTCCCCGCGGGGATCAGCTTTCCGATGATGACGTTCTCCTTGAGGCCGACCAGCGGGTCGCTCTTGCCCTCCATGGCGGCCTGCGTGAGCACGCGGGTCGTCTCCTGGAAGGACGCGGCCGACAGCCACGACTCGGTCGCGAGCGACGCCTTCGTGATACCCATCAGCTCCGGACGGCCGGACGCGGGGCGCTTGCCCGCGGCCACGGTCGCACGGTTGACGTCCTGGTACCGACGCGCGTCGAGCATCTCACCGGGCAGCAGACCGGTGTCGCCGTGGTCGACCACGGTGACCTTCCGGAGCATCTGGCGCACGATGACCTCGATGTGCTTGTCGTGGATCGGCACACCCTGGGAGCGGTACACGTCCTGCACGCCGCTGACGAGGTAGCGCTGCACCTCACGGGCGCCCATGACGCGCATGACCTCCTTGGGGTCGAGCGTGCCGACCTGCAGCGGGTCGCCGACCGAGACGTGCTGGCCGTCCTCGACGAGAAGCGTCGCACGCTTCAGCACCGGGTAGACCACTTCCTCGTCGCCGTTGTCGGGCGTGAGGATGACCTTCTTCGACTTGTCGGTCTCCTCGATCGTGATGCGGCCGTCGGCCTCGGCGATCGGGGTGGCGCCCTTCGGGGTACGGGCCTCGAAGAGCTCCTGCACACGGGGCAGACCCTGGGTGATGTCACCGGCCGAAGCGAGGTGGAAGGTACGCATCGTCAGCTGGGTACCGGGCTCACCGATCGACTGGGCCGCGATGATGCCGACAGCCTCGCCGATGTCCACCGTCTTGCCGGTGGCGAGCGAGCGGCCGTAGCACTGCGCGCAGACGCCGACAGCCGAGTCGCAGGTCAGCACGGAGCGGACCTTGATCGACTCCACGCCCGCCGCGACGAGCTTGTCGATGAGCACGTCGCCGACGTCCTCACCGGCCGTCGCGACGACCTCTCCGGCCGCGTTCACGACGTCGGAGGCGAGCGTACGGGCGAACACGGAGTTCTCCACGTTCGCGTCGCGCACCAGCTCGCCGGCGCTGTTCGGCGCGGCGATCGGCAGCTCCAGGCCCTTCGACGTGCCGCAGTCGTCCTCACGGATGATGACGTCCTGCGAGACGTCGACCAGACGACGGGTCAGGTAGCCCGAGTCGGCCGTACGCAGAGCGGTGTCGGCGAGACCCTTACGGGTACCGTGCGTGGCGATGAAGTACTCCGCCACCGACAGGCCCTCGCGGTACGAGGAGATGATCGGACGCGGGATGAACTCACCCTTGGTGTTGTTCACCAGACCACGCATACCGGCGATGTTACGGATCTGCAGCCAGTTACCACGCGCTCCCGACGACACCATGCGGTTGATGGTGTTGTCCTCAGGGAAGTTCGCCTGCATCTCGGCCTGGACCTCGTTGGTCGCCTTCGTCCAGAGCTCGACGAGCTCCTGACGACGCTCGGCGTCGGTGGTCAGACCCTTGTCGTACTGCGCCTGGATCTTCTCGGCCTGCTTCTCGTAGCCCGCGACGATCTCCGCCTTGTTCGGCGGGGTGATGACGTCACTGAGCGCGACGGTCACACCCGAACGCGTGGCCCAGTAGAAGCCGGCGTCCTTGATGCGGTCCAGGGACGCGGCGGTCTCGACCTTCGGGTACTCCTCGGCGAGCTTGTTGACGATCTGCGAGAGCTTGCCCTTGTCGGCGACCTCGCGCACGAACGGGTAGCCCTTGGGCAGGGTGTCGTTGAAGATCGCCTGGCCGAGCGATGCGTCCACGAGGCCGTGGCTCGCATAGCCCTCGGGGGCCTCGCCCTCGAGGAAGGTCAGACCCGGGATGCGGATGCGGACCTTGGCCTGCAGGTCGAGGGTGCCCTCGTCCTTGGCCAGGATCGCCTCGCCCACGGAGCCGAACGCACGACCCTCGCCGAGCGCACCGCTCTTGACCGTGGTCAGGTGGTGCAGGCCGATGATCATGTCCTGCGAGGGCAGGGTGACCGGGCGGCCGTCGGACGGCTTGAGGATGTTGTTCGAGGCGAGCATCAGCACGCGGGCCTCGGCCTGGGCCTCGACCGACAGCGGCAGGTGCACCGCCATCTGGTCACCGTCGAAGTCGGCGTTGAACGCCGCGCAGACGAGCGGGTGCAGCTGGATGGCCTTGCCCTCGACGAGCTGCGGCTCGAAGGCCTGGATGCCCAGGCGGTGCAGCGTGGGGGCGCGGTTCAGCAGCACGGGGCGCTCGCGGATGATCTCCTCGAGCACGTCCCAGACCTCGGGGCGCATGCGCTCGACGGCGCGCTTGGCGGCCTTGATGTTCTGGGAGTGGCCCAGGTCGATCAGGCGCTTGATCACGAACGGCTTGAACAGCTCGATCGCCATCGTCTTCGGCAGACCGCACTGGTGCAGCTTGAGCTGCGGGCCGACGATGATGACCGAACGGCCCGAGTAGTCCACGCGCTTGCCGAGCAGGTTCTGGCGGAAGCGACCCTGCTTGCCCTTCAGCATGTCGCTGAGGGACTTCAGGGCGCGGTTGCCGGTGCCGGTGACGGGACGACCGCGGCGGCCGTTGTCGAACAGCGCGTCGACGGCCTCCTGCAGCATCCGCTTCTCGTTGTTGACGATGATCTCGGGGGCGCCGAGGTCGATCAGACGACGAAGACGGTTGTTGCGGTTGATCACGCGGCGGTACAGGTCGTTCAGGTCGCTGGTCGCGAAGCGGCCACCGTCCAACTGCACCATCGGGCGCAGCTCCGGCGGGATCACCGGCACGACGTCGAGCACCATGGCGGCCGGGCTCATGCCGGTCTCCAGGAACGAGTTCACGACCTTGAGGCGCTTGATCGCGCGGATCTTGCGCTGACCCTTGCCCTCGGAGATCTGCAGGTGCAGCTTCTCCGACTCGGCGGCGAGGTCGAAGGCCGCGAGGCGACGCTGGATCGCCTCGGCGCCCATGTGCGCCTCGAAGTACTGGCCGAACCGGTCCTGCAGCTCGTGGAACACGTCGTCCTCAGGACGCAGGGCTCCGACCTCGAGGGTGCGGAAGTCCTCCCACACGCGCTCGAGCTTGACGATCGCCTCGTCAGCGCCCTTGCGGATCAGGGACATCTCCTTCTCGGCGGCGTCCTTGACCTTCTTCTTGGCGTCGGCCTTGGCGCCCTCGGCCTCGAGGGCCGCGAGCTCCTCCTCCAGCTTGGCCAGGCGCTCCGCGATCTTGGCGTCGCGGCGGTCGCCGAGCGTCTTCAGCTCGAGGCGGATGTTGTTCTCCTGGGTCGCCAGGTCGCGGTGACGCGCGTCCTCGTCGACCGAGATGACCATGTAAGCGGCGAAGTAGATGACCTTCTCGAGGTCCTTCGGCGCCATGTCCAGCAGGTAGCCGAGGCGCGAGGGCACGCCCTTGAAGTACCAGATGTGGGTGACGGGTGCGGCGAGCTCGATGTGGCCCATGCGCTCACGACGGACGGAGCTCTTGGTGACCTCCACGCCGCAGCGCTCGCAGACGATGCCCTTGAAGCGGACACGCTTGTACTTGCCACAGGCGCACTCCCAGTCGCGGGAAGGGCCGAAGATCTGCTCGCCGAAGAGGCCGTCCTTCTCCGGCTTCAGCGTGCGGTAGTTGATGGTCTCGGGCTTCTTGACCTCACCGTACGACCACTTGCGGATGTCGTCTGCGGTGGCGAGGCCGATGCGAAGCTCATCGAAGGTTGTTGCGTCGAGCACTAGTTCTCCTGTGTCGAAATTCTCTTAAGGAAAAGTCAGGGCCTCGGGGGATCAGGAACGGATCCGGATCCCCCGAATGCTCAGATCTCGTCGATGGATGCGGACTCGAAGCGGCTGGAGATGTTGATCCCCAGCTCCTCGGCGGCGCGGAAGGCCTCGTCATCGGTGTCGCGGAGGTTGACCGCCGTGCCGTCTGCCGAGAGGACCTCGACGTTCAGGCAGAGCGACTGCATCTCCTTCATGAGCACCTTGAACGACTCCGGGATACCCGGCTCCTGGATGTTCTCGCCCTTGACGATCGCCTCGTACACCTTGACGCGGCCGAGGATGTCGTCGGACTTGATCGTGAGGAGCTCCTGCAGCGCGTACGCGGCGCCGTAGGCCTCGAGCGCCCACACCTCCATCTCACCGAAGCGCTGGCCACCGAACTGGGCCTTACCGCCGAGCGGCTGCTGGGTGATCATCGAGTAGGGGCCCGTCGAGCGCGCGTGGATCTTGTCGTCGACGAGGTGGTGGAGCTTCAGGATGTACATGTAGCCCACGGAGATCTGCCCCGGGAACGGCTCGCCGGAGCGGCCGTCGAACAGGGTGGTCTTGCCGGACGAGTCGATCAGGCGCACGCCGTCACGGGTCGGCAGCGTCGAGTCGAGGAGACCTTCGATCTCCTCCTGGTGAGCGCCGTCGAACACCGGGGTCGCGACCTTGGTGCCGGGGGCGACGTCGAACGCCTCCTCGGGCAGCTGCGCGGCCCACTCCGGGTTGCCCTCGATCTTCCAGCCCTGCTTGGCGATCCACCCGAGGTGGGTCTCCAGCACCTGGCCGAAGTTCATGCGGCCCGGGATGCCGAGCGGGTTCAGGATGACGTCGACCGGGGTGCCGTCGGAGAGGAAAGGCATGTCCTCGACGGGCAGGATCTTCGCGATGACACCCTTGTTGCCGTGGCGGCCGGCGAGCTTGTCGCCCTCGGTGATCTTGCGCTTCTGGGCGATGAAGACCACGACGCGGCGGTTGACGCCGGAGCCGAGCTCGTCGTCGCCGTCCTCGGCGTTGAACTCCTTGACCGCGATGACGGTGCCCTGCTCGCCGTGCGGCACCTTCAGGGAGGTGTCGCGGACCTCGCGGCTCTTCTCGTTGAAGATCGCGCGGAGCAGGCGCTCCTCGGCGCTCAGCTCGGTCTCGCCCTTCGGCGTGACCTTGCCGACGAGGATGTCGCCGGGGCGGACCTCGGCGCCGATGCGGATGATGCCGCGCTCGTCCAGGTCCTTCAGCAGCTCAGGGCTGACGTTGGGGAGGTCACGGGTGATCTCCTCCTTGCCCAGCTTCGTGTCGCGCGAGTCGACCTCGTACTCCTCGATGTGGATCGAGGAGAGGGTGTCGTCCTTCACCAGGTCCTGGCTGAGGATGATCGCGTCCTCGAAGTTGTGACCCTCCCACGTCATGAACGCGACGAGGAGGTTCTTGCCGAGCGCGAGCTCGCCGTTCTCCGTGGCGGGGCCGTCGGCGATGACCTCGCCGACCTCGACCCGCTCACCGGCGGAGACGACGACCTTCTGGTTGTAGGAGGTGCCGTGGTTCGAGCGGTCGAACTTGCGCAGGTAGTACTCCTGCGTGCCGCCCTCGTCGAGCATGACCACGACGCGGTCGGCGGAGACCTCGGAGACCACACCGGCCTTGTCGGCGGTGATCACGTCACCCGCGTCGATGGCGGCGTAGCCCTCCATACCGGTGCCGACGAACGGCGACTCGGAACGGAGCAGCGGCACGGCCTGGCGCTGCATGTTGGCGCCCATGAGCGCGCGCTGCGCGTCGTCGTGCTCGAGGAACGGCACGAGCGAGGTCGCGACCGACACCATCTGGCGCGGCGAGACGTCGATGTAGCCGATCTCGGCGGGCAGGAACATGTCGACCTCGCCGGATCCGCCCTTCGGGCGCGCCAGCACGTGCGCCTCGGTGAAGCGACCCTCGGCATCGAGCGGGGCGTTCGCCTGCGCGATGTTGAAGTCGACCTCCTCGGCGGCGGTCAGGTAGTCGATGTGCTCGGTGACCTTGCCGTCCTCGACCTTGCGGTACGGGGTCTCGATGAAACCGAACGAGTTGATCCGCGCGAACGTGGCGAGCGAGCCGATCAGGCCGATGTTCGGGCCTTCCGGGGTCTCGATCGGGCACATGCGGCCGTAGTGCGAGGGGTGCACGTCGCGCACCTCGACGCCGGCGCGGTCGCGGCTGAGGCCACCGGGGCCGAGGGCCGAGAGGCGGCGCTTGTGGGTCAGACCCGCGAGCGGGTTGTTCTGATCCATGAACTGCGACAGCTGCGAGGTGCCGAAGAACTCCTTGATCGCGGCGACGACGGGGCGCACGTTGATCAGGGTCTGCGGGGTGATCGCCTCGATGTCCTGCGTAGTCATGCGCTCGCGGACGACGCGCTCCATGCGGGACAGACCGGTGCGGACCTGGTTCTGGATGAGCTCGCCGACCGCGCGGATGCGACGGTTGCCGAAGTTGTCGATGTCGTCGGTCGCGAGACGGATCTCCGCCTTCTTGCCACCGCGGATGCCCTCGAAGGTCTCGACGCCGGCGTGAATGCGCACCAGGTACTTGATGGTCTCGACGATGTCCTTGACCGTGAGCACCGACTCGTCCAGCGGCAGGTCGAGACCCAGCTTCTGGTTGATCTTGTAACGGCCGACCTTGGCGAGGTCGTAGCGCTTCGCGTTGAAGTAGAAGTTGTCCAGCAGCGCGCGGGCGGCCTCGGCGGCGACCTGCTCGCCCGGACGGAGCTTGCGGTAGATGTCGCGGAGCGCGTCCTCCTTGGTGAGGATCGTGTCCTTCGCGAGGGTCTCCTCGATCGAGGCGAAGCCGGCGAACTCGGCGAGGATCTCCTCGCTGGTCAGGCCCAGCGCCTTGAGGAAGACGGTGACGGACTGCTTGCGCTTGCGGTCGATGCGCACGCCGACCTGGTCGCGCTTGTCGATCTCGAACTCGAGCCAGGCGCCGCGGGACGGGATGACGCGCGCGGACACGATGTCCTTGTCGCTGGTCTTGTCGGCGGTCTTGTCGAAGTAGACGCCCGGGGAGCGGACCAGCTGCGAGACGACGACGCGCTCGGTGCCGTTGATGATGAACGTGCCCTTGGCGGTCTGCAGCGGGAAGTCGCCCATGAAGACCGTCTGGGTCTTGATCTCACCGGTCTGGTGGTTCATGAACTCGGCCTCGACGTAGAGCGGGGCCGCGTAGGTCTTGCCGCGCTCCTTGCACTCCTCGATGGAGTACTTCTCGGGCTCGAGGTACGGGTTCGTGAACGAGAGCTGCATGGTCTCGCTCAGGTCCTCGATCGGGGAGATCTCCTCGAAGATCTCCTCGAGGCCGCTGGCCTCGGCCAGATCCTTGCGGCCGGACTTCTTGCCGTCGGCGACGCGCTTCTTCCAGGCCTCGTTGCCCACGAGCCAGTCGAAGGACTCGGTCTGCAGGGCGAGCAGGTCGGGGACCGTCAGCGTGTCGGAGATCTTGGCGAACGAGAGGCGGGAGTGGCCGCGTCCGTTCTTGTTGGTGGTGGGGGTGGATGCGTTGCGAGCAGCAGCCAAGGGAATAACCTCCGTGAGCCCCGAAGGGCGTCTCGATTCCTCGTCGTCAGGTGGAGTGCGCCGCGTCACACGGCCGCACGCCGAAGGCGCTCTGTCGAGGAGCGAGGACGTACGGAGTTCTGCCGACCACCATATGAGGGCAGGGAGGAGCGAGGCGCAAAGATCAACTATAGTTCCGAAATCGCGACATGGCAAGCGCGATTCTTGACCTTCTGCCCCGAGGGGGGTATAACCACGGGCGTCAGGCGCGGACGAGCAGCTCTCGGGCGAACTCGGCAGCGATCCTGCTGCTGGCGCGCACGTCCACGACGGGCAGTGCGACGTCGGCGCCGGGCAGGCCGACGTTCACGACGACCGCACCGGGAGCAGCGTCCGCGACCGCCGCGACGAACCTGCGCTGCGCCTCGTCGGTATCGATCCGGTCGACCAGCACCGCGATCCGGGATCCGCTCGCGGAGGCCGCGGAGCGGGCCTCGTCGACGGCTCCCGCGATCTCCGCGGCACCGGCGCGCTCGACATCGACCCGACGTGACCAGCCGCCGGCCGCCAGCGCGTCGACGACGTACGGCGCGGCGCTGTCGACGGCGAGGGTCGCGCGGCGACGCGCATCCAGCACCGCGAGTCCGCCCGTCGCGGCGCCGAGGTCGCCGCGCACGGTGAGCGAACGGCGCACGATGTCGCGCATGTCGGCCGGCGGGACCGCGTCCGCGCCGGCACGCTCCGCGGCGAGCAGGTCGGCCAGACGCGCGACCCGCGCTCCCGCCTCGGCGACGCGCTGAACGCTCAGCGTTCCATCGGCGAGCGCCTCGACGATCGCGTCCTTCGCGGCATGGAAGTCGCGCTGATCCTGATCGACCGCCGCGGCGTCCCCCGGGTTGGTCGGGTTGCCGATGCAGAGCAGGTCGGCCCCCGCGGCAAGCGCGCCGACCGCTCCCCCGCCGATGCCGACCGACTCCCGGATCGCCGCCATGTCGAGGGCGTCGGTCACGATCACGCCGTCGAACCCCTCGGCGCGGAGCATCCCGAGCACGCGGGGGTTGAGCGTGGCGGGCGCTTCCCCCCATGCAGGGACGACGATGTGCGCCGTCATCACGGACAGCGCCCCCGCCGCGATCGCGGCGCGGAACGGCTCGACGTGCACCCGATCGAATTCAGCCGGATCCCCCGCGATCCGCGGCAGACCGTGGTGCGAGTCGACCGCGGTGTCGCCGTGGCCGGGGAAGTGCTTGACGCATGCCGCGACGCCGGATCCCTGGATGCCCTCGATCTCCGCCGCGGCGTGCCGGGACACCAGCCCGGGCTGCGCTCCGAACGCCCGCACCCCGATGACGGGGTTGCGGGGATCGGTGTTGACGTCGGCGACGGGGCCGATGAGCACGTCGCCGCCCGCCTCGCGGACGCGGCGGGCGAGTTCCACTCCGGTCGCGCGCGTGGCGGCGAGGTCGTCGAGGGCGCCGAGCTGCGCAGCGCCCGGGACGGTCGACCCGGTGAGGCCCTCGAGGCGGGTGACGCTGCCGCCCTCCTCGTCGATGCCGATGAGCGCACGAGGGTTGGCGTCGTGGATCGCCGCGCTCAGGCGGTCCAGGTGCGGCGAGAGGTTCTGCGCGAAGTAGACGACGCCGGCGAGGCCGCCCCGCAGCTCCGCGGCGAGCCAGTCCGGCAATTCGGCGCCGAAGAAGCCGGGCCACAGCACGCCGTTGGCGAGGCGGGAGAGATCGTCGGCATGGGCGGCGCTGCGGTCGGGCGTCATGGGGTCTCCTCGTCGATCCGTCGGCGTCGTCGCGCCGCATTAAGCATCCACTACTAACAAAACTGGTGCAAGCATGCGACGGCTGCCGTGCGCCTGCTCCGCGGCGACGATCGGCGCCGGCGCGCAGGTCGCCGCGGATCGCCCTACGCTCGTGTCATGGGCAGAGCGCGGGCGAAGGACACCGACCATCCGGCGGCACGTCTGGGATCCGGCGGGATCGCGCGGGTGATCCCCGCAGAGTTCGGCGGGGGGTTCGAACTGCTCATCGACGAGACCCCGCAGTCGCACGTGGACCTCGCCGATCCCACCCATCTGCACTTCGAGTACATCGTGCGGATGGGCGCCCTGATCGACCAGCTCGCCTCCCCCGGCGCGGCGATCACCGCCGTGCACCTCGGAGCCGGCGCGCTGACCATCCCGCGCTACATCGCGGCCACTCGCCCCGGATCCCGGCAGCAGGTGATCGAGCTGGAGGCGCCGCTGGTCGAGCTGGTGCGCGAACATCTTCCGCTGCCGCGGGGGGCCGCGATCCGCATCCGGATCGGCGACGCCCGCGAAGGCGTGCGCCGCCTTCCGCCGGCGCTGCGCGGGTCGGTCGACCTGGTGGTCGCCGACGTCTACTCGGGCGCGCAGACTCCTGCGCACCTGACCAGCGTCGAGTTCTACGCCGAGCTCGCCCAGCTGCTGGCGCCGGCTGGCGTGCTGCTCGTGAACGTCGCCGACGGCCCCGGCCTCGCGTTCGCCCGACGCCAGGTGGCGACCATCCGCGCGGTGCTGCCGGAGGTCGCGATCCTCGCCGACGCCCAGATCCTGAAGGGCCGCCGGTTCGGCAACCTCGTGCTCGCGGCGTCGAACGCGCCGCTCCCGGCCGACGCGCTGCCGCGCATCCTCGCTGCGGGTCCGCATCCGGCGAAGCTGGCCCACGGCGCCGAGGTGACCGCGTTCGCCAAGGATGCGGCGATCGTCACCGACGCCACCGCGGTGGCCTCGCCCCGGCCGGATGCCGGCCTCTTCCTGCGCTGAGCGTCTGATCGCACGGCCCTCGGACACCGGATGCTCTCAGGATCCGGTCGCATCGCTCAGCCCGAAGCACCGGTTTCTCACGGCACGCCCTGGGGCCTTCGCGGATGCGCCGCAGACGCAGGCAGACTGGAGGACACGGCGAGGCAGTGCAGGAGGACGGGCGCGTGGGCTACATCAAGGGATACGACCCGGACTCTCTGCGCGAGCTGGTGGATCCGGCCGAGTGCGAGGCGCGACTGGTCGAGATCTCCGACCTGCGGAGCCTCCCGTCGATGCTCGAGCGGGTGTGGCTGCTGAAGGTGCTCGACCGCCTGGACGACGCACTCGTGCTGGCCGACGAGGCCGTGCGGCAGGCGCGTATGGCGGGCACCCGCAAGGACTTGCTGCGCGCTCGCGTGCTGCGCGCCACGGTGCAGCAGTACCGCGGCGCGCACGCCGCCGCCGACCACGAGCTGGCGGCCTGCGTGGCCGAGGCCGAGGGCCAGGGCTGGGTGCCGATCGCCGCGTTCGCGCACCAGCACCGCGGCCGCAACGCGTTCGAGGCCGGGGACTTCGACCAGGCCAGGGAGAGCTTCAAGCGCACCGTGTTCCTGCGTCGCGAGGCCGGCGCCGACGATGCGGCGCTGGAGGCCGCGCTGCTCGCGGTCGACACGGTCGAGCGCCGGCGCGACCCGGTGGCCGTCAACGGCTGACGCGGGACCGAGCACGGCCGACGCGGACCCGGGCATGGATCCGCGTGCTGCGCGTGCTGCGCGTGCTGCGCGCCGGAGTGTCCGCGGCATCGCCTAACGTGAGTGCATGGCCGAGTTGGAGCGAGTGCGGATCTGGGGCGAAGCCCTGATCCGCCTGCATCTGGATCCGACCTGGACGTTCGGCTTCGACAACGCCAAGCGCCGCGCCGGCGCCTGCAACTACCGCGACAAGCGGATCACCGTCTCCCGCTATCTCGCGGCGCGGTTCGAGGACGACGAGATCCACCAGGTGCTCCTGCACGAGGTGGCCCACGCCGTGGCCGGCCACGACGCCGCGCATGGAGCCGCCTGGAAGCGGGTCGCCCGCACGCTGGGATACGTGGGCGGCACCACGCACCATGGCGAGACGGCGACCGAGCTGGCGCCGTGGGTGGGCCGCTGTCCGACCGGCCATGTGACGTACCGGCACCGGCGCCCCACTCGGGCGTCCTCGTGCGCGCGCTGCTCGCGTCGCTACGACGACCGCTTCCTGCTGGTCTGGACCCGCCGCGAGATCACGGCCGCGGACCGCCGGGCGGCGGTGCTGCCGCGATGACGACCACGAATCTGAAGCTGCGGCACGTGCAGCTGAAGTTCCGGATCTCCGCGAGTGCGGACGCCGCGTGGGCGGCTCTGCACTCCCCTGCCGTGCTCACCGCACTATACGCACCCGTGCTCGTCGTCGAACCCCTCACGCACGCCGACGAGGGCTCCCTGCTGCACAGCGCGGTGCGGCTGCGCCTGTTCGGTCTGATCACCGTGGGCACCCAGCTGATCGGGGCGTACGACGAGTCCCGTGAGCACAAGGGCGAGACCGTGCGGATCCTGCGCGACAGCGGCATCCCGCTCACCGGTCCGCTCGCCTCCCTCGACGTCTGGGACCACCGGATGGCCGTCTCCGCCCTGCCGGACGGTCGGGCGCTCTGGCGTGACCGGCTCGTGTTCGCAGGCCCCGGATCCGCTCTGCTCCTGCCCGTGCTGTGGGCGGCATGGCAATGGCGCGGGTGGCGGATCCGCCGACTCGCGCGCGGCTGGGGCAGGGCCGCGGAGCAGTCCCGCGGCCCTGTCTGACTCCGTCTGCGGCGAGCCGATCCTCAGTCCGCGGCGAGCGCCTCGACCGGGGCGACGCGGGTCGCGAGCCGGGTCGGGGTGGCGGAGGCCACGAGCGTGAGCGCAGCAGTGCAGGCCACGATCGCGACGACCGGGATCCACGGCACGACCGGCGGGATGAGCCCCGCGGGCTGGAAGTCGGGCATCGACGGGACGGATCCGAGCAGCGACTGCGCAGCGATCCAGCCGTAGGCGACACCCAGCACGAGGCCCGTCGCCGTAGCGGCGATCGTCACGTGCGCGGCCTCGAGCAGGACCATGCGGCGCACCTGGCGGCTGCTCAGCCCGATCGCGCGCAGCAGGCCCAGTTCGCGCCGGCGCTGCACGACGCCGATCGTGAGCAGGTTCACCAGCCCGACCGCGGCGATCACCGCCGACACCGCGACCAGCACCATCATCACGGTGCCGAAGGCGTCGAACGGGGCGAAGAACCCGGGCGGCAGCTCCTCGGCGCTCGAGCGCACCATGAGCGCCTTCGCCGATTCCAGCGCCACGGCGAACATGGTCACGAGCGTGACCCCCATCACCACGCCGATCGCCATGCGGCTCGAGCGTTCGGGATGGCGCAGCGCGTTCTCGGCGGCGAGGCGGGCCGTCGCACCGCGGCCGAACAGGCGCCCCACCAGCCGCAGCACGGGCGGCATCACCAGCACCGATCCGATCGCGAGCCCGCTGAACGAGAACACTCCGCCGAAGAAGGCCACCACGACGCCGAGCGGCGAGGACAGCCCGACCACGACACCGCCGGCCAGCAGCACGCCGCCGAGCACGAACATCGTGATCGCGCCGAGGTGCCTGGTGCCTCCGGCCGCGGTCTCGGCGACCGAGCGCTCTGCGGAGCCCGCCAGTGCCTGCAGCGGGGTGACGGTCAGCACCCGCCTGGATCCGGCCCAGGCGGCGAGCCACGTGGTCAGCGCCACGCCGACGGCGGGGATCAGCGCCCCCGGCTGCAGCGGCGAGAAGCCCTGCGGCGGGTGGGCGAAGGCGAGGGATCCGATCGCGGCACCGGCCCAGCTCAGCAGGACGCCCGCGGCGAGCCCCAGCACGGCGCCGATGACGCCGACCGCGAGTCCCTGACTCGCGACCTCCGACCGCTGCGCCCGCGCCGAGGCGCCGATCAGCCGCATCAGGGCGATGCGCCGAGTGCGGCCGGCGACGATGGTCGCGAACGTGTTGGCGGTGACGATCGCGGCGACATACATCGCCACGGCGGTGAGCAGCACCGACAGGATCCGCACCACGTAGGCGAGGGTCTCGCTATCGCCGAGGAACGGATCGTTCTGCAGCAGGGCGCCCAGGTAGAACGTGGTGTCGACGAGGATCACACCGAAGGCGGCGGTGAGGGCGGCGACGAACACGCTCGAGCCCATGCCGCGCTCCCGCAGGAACGCGAGCCGCGACGGGGTCAGCGGAGTCTCGAGCAGGGTCGGGGCGACGGCGGTCATGCCGGCACCCCCGCCGAGTGCGCACCCACGGGCGCAGGAGCCCCGCCGGAGAGCATGAGCGTGGCGATCTCGTCGGCACTGCGACGAGGGTGGTCGGCGACGATCCGGCCGTCGCCGAGGAACAGCACGCGGTCGGCGTAGCTGGCGGCGACCGCGTCGTGCGTGACCATGGCGATCGACTGGCCCTGCTCACGACTCGCGGTGGAGAGCAACTGCAGCACCTCGCGACCGGAGGCGGAGTCGAGGTTTCCGGTGGGCTCGTCGGCGAAGACCAGATCCGGTGCGGTGGCCAGCGCCCGGGCGATCGCCACCCGCTGCTGCTGACCGCCGGAGAGCTGGTGCGGGCGGTGCCGCAGGCGCGGCCCGATCCCGAGGATGTCGACCAGCGAGTCGATCCGCGCCCGCTCGATCGCGGAGGGACGGCGCCCGTCCAGTTCGAACGGCAGCAGGATGTTGCCGAGCGCGTCGAGGGTGGGAATCAGGTTGAAGGCCTGGAAGACGAAGCCCACGCGGCGACGGCGCAGGATCGTGAGGTCGAGGTCGCCGAGCCCCGTGATCTCGGTGTCGCCGATCCAGGCGCGACCCTGGGTGGGGGTGTCGAGCCCCGCCATGATGTGCATGAGCGTGGACTTGCCGGACCCTGAGGCGCCCATGATCGCCGTGAACTGGCCACGGCGGATGCCGACGCTGACATCGTCGAGGGCGCGCACCGCGCCCTCGCCGGATCCGTAGGTCTTGGTGAGGTGCTGGACGCGGGCCGCAAGACCCAGGTCGGTCGTCGTGATCTCCATGCCTTCGACGCTAAGGATCCGCATCGGCCCTCCGCGTCGGCCTGCGGATCCATCCCCGTACATCGCAAGGATGATCCGCGCCTCCTCTCGCGCGTCGCCACCTTGCGGGAGACTCAGGCCGCCTTCTTCGGTGCGCGCGGAATCGCGAATGCCGTCACGACCGCGCCCGCGAAGCAGACGGCCGCATTGATCGAGAGAGCGGTCGACACCCCTGTCAGCACCGGGAGGGTCCCCACCACCGCGGCCCCGGCGGCTGCGGTCACGATCGCCGACATGACGGGCGTGCCCAGGGCGATGCCGATCTGCTGGCTCATGGTCGCCAGCCCTGTCGCCAGCCCCTGCTCGGCGTCCGGCAGGCCAGAGGTGGCGGTGACCATGAACCCGACGATGGCGACAAGATTGGCGACGCCGCCGATGAAGGTCGCGATCAGGAGCACGGCCAGCCATGCCTGCAGATCGCCGAGGAACGCGAGCGGGATCGTGGCGAGCCCCTGGATCACGAGGCCGGCGACGATGGCGCGCCTGCCCCCGATCCAGCCGATGATCCGCGGTGCGATCACCCCTCCGATCACGGTGCCCATGCCCATCACCGCGAATGCGAGCCCCGCCTGCAGCGCGGTGTATCCGCGCACCTCCTGGAGGAAGACCGTCAGCAGGAAGACCACGGATGTCTGCGTGGCGAAGGCGAGAATGCCGGCGACATTGCCCCAGCCGGTCGTCCGCCGCGACAGCACCCGCAGCGGCACCAACGGTTCCGGCACCGCACGCTCGATGAGAAGGAACGCGACGACCAGGACGGCGGCGATTCCCAGAGGCCCCCAGCTCCGCATGTCACCCCAGGAATGCTGGCCGGCCTGGGTCAGGCCGTACACTCCCGCGACGAGCGCCAAGGTCACCGTCACGGCTCCCGCCGCGTCCAGCCGTCGACGCTGCGGCGCCCTGGTCTCCTTCAGCACCGCCGGACCGATCACCAGCACGGCCACCGCGACGATCACGTTGACGAAGAACGCCCATCGCCAGCTGATCAGGTCAGTGAGGAGACCGCCGAGGATCGCCCCCGTGGTGAAGCCCGCAGCCATCAGCGCCCCATTGATGCCGAGGGCCCTCTCCCGCATCGCTCCCTCCGGAAAAGAAGTGGTCAGCAGCGACAGTGCCGCCGGAGTCACCGCGGCGGTGGCGATGCCCTGCGCCACGCGCGCCATCAGGAGCAGCCACGGTTCGTCGGCGAGTCCACCGACCAGGGAGGCCGCGCCGAGGAGCGCGATCCCGGCGAGGAACTGACGTCGCCGCCCGAACAGGTCGGCGAAGCGGCCGAAGAGCAACGTGAACCCTGCAGCGCACACGGCGAAGGCGGTCGAGATCCATTGCAGGTCGGCGAGGCCGAACCCGACGTCGACGCCGATGCGCGGCAGAGCGACGTTGAGGATCGAGAAGTCCACGGCCAGCGTGAAGCTCGCTGTGAGCAGGACGAGGAGCGCGACGCGCTGTCTGATACTGAAGACGGAGCGCGGCGCGCGCGGACCAGCGGGCGTGAGCGAGGGATGAGCAGTCATGTCGTCAACCTTCAAACGCGACATGACTCTCAACCAGATCCTGCGCTGGGTACCACCGACAGAGGCACCCTGCACGTCGAGCAGTCCGCCACACTGGAACGATGAGCACCCGCCAACACGCCCGCCCGGCGAGCGAACTCGGTGACTTCCTCCGCAGCCGGCGGGACGCCGTCGCGCCGGCCGACGTCGGGATCAGCATGTGGGGTGCGCGCAGGGTGCCGGGACTGCGACGCGAGGAGCTCGCCCAGATCGCGGGCATCTCGGTGAACTACTACACCCGGCTCGAGCAGGGCCATTCCGCGAACGCGAGCGACTCGATCATCGACGCGCTCGCCCGAGCCTTGGACCTCGACGACGCAGAACGCGCGCATCTCTTCGAGCTGGCGCGGCCGACTCCCGCCCCGCGCCGACGCGGCACCCGCGCGGAGGTTCCGAACACCGGCGCGCTCGCGCTGCTCGCGTCGATGCCCGCGGTTCCCGCGTTGCTCCTGGGCCGACGCAACGACATCCTGGCCTGGAACCCGTTGGGGCATGCTCTGCTGGCCGGGCATCTCCCCTTCACGGCGCCGGACGCCCCCGCGACGCGACCCAACCAGATGCGGATGCTCTTCCTCGACCCTCACACTCGCGAGCTCCATCGCGACTGGGCCGACGAGGCAGCGCTCGCGGTCTCCTCAGTGCGCTACATCGCCGCGCAGTACCCGGACGACCGGATGCTCGCCGAACTCGTCGGCGACCTCGCGATGCGGAGCGCGGACTTCGCCCGACTCTGGGCGAAGCACGATGTCAGACTCTGCTCGAGCGGCGAGAAGAAGCTGCACCACCCCCTCGTCGGCGACGTCGATCTGCACTACGAAGCGCTGCACCTGCCTGACGGCAACGGTCAGCGCCTCCTCACCCACATCGCCGCTCCCGGCAGCCCGGCGGCTGACGCGCTTCAACTCCTCCGCTGAGCGCACCCGTCGTCTTGGCGCCCACCGCCGTCTCCGCCTCCAGGGCGAAGGAGGAGGAGCTCAGGCAGGAGCCGGCGCGGCGGGTGCGGAGACGCCGTGGCGGAGGAAGCGAGCGAGAACGACGAGGGCGACGACGCCCGCGACCAGGGCGATCGCGCCGTCACTGAGGCGCACGCCGACCCCGGCCACGGCGAGGCCCCGCACGAGGTCGAGGGCGACCGAGAGCGCACCCGAGCCGAACCCGGCCAGACCCACGCCGAGGAAGGCCACGGCGCTCGCGATGAGAAGCATGCGCCGGTCCTCCCGAGCGATCGGCACGGCCCCGCGGAGACGCCGGACCAACAACCAGACGGCGAGCAGGACGACGCCGAGGACTCCGGCCGCGAGCCGCTCGGAGACGATCTCGTCGGAGTGGTGCATCGCCGCAGCAGCAGCACAGCTGCCCGCCTGCGGGAAGAACCCCAGGAAGTCGCCGCATCGCGCAGCCGTGTACGTCACGCCGTACGTGTCGCCGGCGAGGAATGCAGGCCCCCAGATCGCCTCGAGCGCCCAGGACACCAGCCCGCTGAGCCCGATCACGATGAACCCGAGGGCGACGACGAGCCATCCTCCGCTGAGAAGTCCCAGGCCCCGGCGCCGCGGAGAACGCGTCCTGGCCACGGCGGCCTGGTCTCCGAATCGTCGCACGGCGACCTCCGCGGCCTCGGCGGATTCCACGCCCTGCGCCTGAAGGGCCGCCTGCGCATCGCGCAGGTGCCCGTCCGTCTCAGCGAGCAGGCGCCAGGTGTCCTCGCCCGCGCCCAGGCGGTCGGCGAGCTGCGTCACGTAGCGATCGATCGCGTCGGTCATCTCACGCCCCCTGCACGGCCGGCCGGATCGCGGGCGCCGCCAGCGCCGAGGCCACCCCGTCGGCGAAACGCTGCCACGCTCCGGCCTCCCGGGTCAGCTGAGCCGCACCGACGGGCGTGATCGCGTAGACACGGCGCCGCCGACCGTCGTGCACCCATTCGCTCGCGATCGAACCGGTTCGCTCCAGCCGGTGCAGCGCCGGATACAGCGAGCCCTCCGGCACGTCGAACTCGCCGCCGCTCGCCGTGCGCAGCGCCTCGGCGAGCGCGTAGCCGTGGGCGGATCCGCGCGCGAGCGTCGCCAGGATCAGCATCTCGAGATTGCCTCGGAGTCGTTCGTCTGCCATGAGCCGACTTTACCTAGACAGTCGATGCATAGACAGTCTAGGTCGCTGTGAGTTCGCCGAGGGCTCGAGATCGATCCGAGGTCACCCCGGCCGGTTGACGGCCAGGGCGACCCGCCCGGCGCGATCGGGCTCGCGACTCACATCGATCCGGTCCAGGCGTGCGTGGAGACGCCGACCGCGTTCCAGGCGTTGATCACCACGATGAGCGAGACGAGCGCACCGAGCTCTTCCGGCGAGAAGCGCGTGGCGGCGGCCGCCCAGTCCGCGTCCGGCACATGCGTCTCGGAGAGGCGGGTGATACTCTCGGTGAGCGCGAACGCGGCACGCTCCCGCGCGGTGAAGAACGGCGACTCCTGCCACACCGCGACCGCGGCGATCCGGGCGGCGGTGTCGCCGGCCTTGGCGGCGTCGCCCGCGTGCAGGTCGACGCAGTAGCTGCAGCCGTTGATCTGCGACGCCCGCAGCCGCACCAGCTCGCGCAGCCGTGCGTCGATGCCCGCGGCGTCGAGCTCGCGGACCATCGCCGCGTCGAGCCCGGCGAGCGCCCGGGAGAAGCGCGGGGCGACCGTGTCGATGTCGAGACGGACGGGGATCGGGACGGTCGACTCGGTCTGGGTCGAGGTCTCGGTGATGGTCATGGTGTTTCCTTTCGTCCTCTTCAGAATCGACGATGCGGATCCATCCGTCCAACAGCTGATCCCTATCGCTATCATCTGTCTGAGAGATGGAAATCCACCAGTTGCGCTACGTCCTCGCCGTCGTCGAGACCGGCTCCTTCACCGCGGCCGCCGCACGTGTGCGTGTGAGTCAGTCCGGCGTGAGCACGCAGGTGCAGAAGCTCGAGCGCGAGCTCGGCATCGCCCTGTTCGACCGCACTTCGCGCCGAGTGGCTCTCACCCAGGAGGGCGAGCGGCTCATGCCCGCGATCCGGGCGGCGCTCGAGGCGATCGGCGAGATCGGCGCCACCGCCGCCGACCTGCGCGGACTGCTGCTCGGGACGCTCCGCGTCGGCACCGTGTTCGGCCTCACCTGGCCGCGGTTCTACGACGCGCTCGCCGAGATCAGCGCTGCGCATCCGGGGCTCGAGCTGAGGCTGCGCGAGGACACGTCCGCCCAGCTCACCGGCGCGGTCCGCCGCGGCGAGATCGACATCGCGCTCGTCGCCTGGGCTGAGCAGGCGCCGGAGGGTCTGGGGTCCGAGGTCGTGTTCGACGATCCGATGGTCGCCGTGGTGGCGCCCTCCCATCCCTGGGCGGCGCGGCGTCGTATCCGCCCGGACGAGCTGATCGGCATGGACCTCATCGCCCTCCCGGAGGGCACCGGCGACCGGGCGGCTCTGGACGCCCTACTCGCCGGACGCCCGGGCGCGGGGACCCCGCATTGGGAGGTGTCCACGCCCTCCGCGGTCGAGAAGCTCGCGGTGCGCGGCCTCGGCGTCGGTGTCGTCAGTGCCGCCACCTGCCGACGCTGGGAGGGGATCCGAGCGATCCCGATCGACGCTCCGCACGTGCGCTCGCGCCTCGGCGTGGTGTGGCGGGCGACGCCGACCCGCGCCGCACGCGCGCTGTGGGAGCTGCTGCGCGAGGCGGACTGAGCGCGAGCAGGACAGCAGCAGGAAGCGGGCTGAGGGCGGGTCAGTTCAGGCCGTGCTCGAACGCGAACACCACGAGCTGCACCCGATCGCGCAGGGCGAGCTTGGCGAGGATGCGGCTGATGTGCGTCTTCACGGTGGCCTCGGAGAGGAACTCGCGAGCGGCGATCTCGGCGTTGGACAGGCCGCGCGCCGCGAGCGCGAAGATCTCCTTCTCGCGCTCGGTGAGATCGCCGTAGCTCGCCGGCACCGGAGTCTGCGCGGGCGCTGCGAAGTGCGCGAAGAGGTCGCGGGTGGCGGAAGCCGCGATCACGCTGGATCCCGAGTGCACCGTGCGGATCGCCGCGAGCAGGAACTCCGGATCCGCGTCCTTCAGCAGGAAGCCGCTCGCCCCCTGACGGATCGCGCGCGCGGCCGCCTCGTCGAGGTCGAAGGTCGTGAGCATCACGATGCGCGGCGGATCCGCCTCCTCCAGGATGCGCGCCGTGGCGGTCAGCCCGTCCATGACCGGCATCCGGATGTCCATCATCACGACGTCGGGGCGCGTCGCCCGCACGACCTCGATGGCCTCCTGCCCGTTCCCCGCCTCGCCGACGACCTCGAGGTCGGGCTGGGACGCGACGAGCATGCGTATTCCGGCACGGAACAGCGCCTGATCGTCGACCAGCACGACCCGGATCATCCTGCCTCCTCGTTCCGCGCGTTGGGATCCGCGCCTCCAGAGAGTCTGTCATCCTCCGGCGCGGGCCCGGGACCGCAGATCAGGGCGCGGTCGGCCCGATCGGGAGCGCGGCACGCACGACGAAGCCCTCCGCCTCGAGCTCGGCGCTGAGCGTCCCGCCGACCAGCTGTGCGCGCTCGCGCATGCCGATCAGGCCGTGTCCGCGCTCGGTGTGCGCCTGCCGCGGCACCGGCGGAACACCGTTGCGGACGGTGATCTGCACGCCGTCCGGATGCCAGCCGAGCCAGATGTCGACATCGCCGGTGCCGTGCCGGATCGCGTTGGTCAGCGCTTCCTGCAGGATGCGGTACACCGCCAGCTGGATGCCGGCCGGCGGCTCCCCCGGCGGCATCGGGTCGACCGTGACGCGCGGTTCGATCCCGGCGGCGCGCACCTGCGTGTACAGCGTCTCGAGGTCGGCCAGTGTGGGCTGCGGTCCCTGCCCCTCGCTGTGCCGCAGCTGCGCGAGCAGCAGCCGCACATCGGAGAGGGCCGCCCGCGCCGTCTGCCCGATCGTGGTGAGCGCCGCGGTCGCCTGCGCCGGATCCGCGGCCGCGGCATAGCGCGCACCGTCCGACTGGGCGATCACCACCGCGAGGGAGTGCGCGACCACGTCGTGCATGTCGCGGGCGATCCGCACCCGCTCCTGCTCCGCGACGGCGACGGCCTCGGCGCGCACCTGCGCGTCGCGCGTGCGACGACCGTTCAGCACGACCCGCCACAGCAGGCCGGCACCCCATGCCATCACCAGGGTGAGCACGGACACCGTGCCCAGGAGCACGGCGACCAGCGCGATGCGCAGGCCCGTCTCGGTGTCCTGGAGAAGCGCCTCCTCGTTGATCAGCGACATGTAGCCGCCCGCGAGGATCCCCCCGCCCAGCGCCGACGCGCCGCCGATCCAGAGCAGGCGCATCGAGCCCCACGCCGAGGTCGCGAAGACCACGGCGAGGATCGCGAGGTCGTAGGCGCCCGGGGAGAATCCGCACGCCATCTGCAGCAGGGCGCCGATCCACGCCACGATCAGGGCGAGCACCGGAGAGAGCCGGCTGATCGCGGCCGCACCCCAGAGGATCACCGCGACCAGCAGCACCAGCACGACCGAGACCGGCCCGTCGGGGATCCACCGGCTCATGGTGCCGGCCTCGAACGTGTACGTGAGCGGCAGCGTCAGCAGGAGGCCGATGGCGCTGCCCACGATGTCGAAGACGAGCCAGAAGCGCGGGATGGTGCGGAACACCCCCTCACGGTACGCGACCGGATCCGATGCGGTCATCCGCCGGGAGATGTATCCGTCGCCGCGTGACCCCCGGCCAGCGCGGCGATCGCGCGGCGGTCGGGCTTGCCGGAGGCGAGCAGCGGAAGGTCGGCGACGAGCAGGATCCGGTCCGGCCGGGCGGGCGCTCCCACCTCGGCCGCGACCCTGTCCCGCGCGGCGGACAGCAGCGCGCCCGCCGCGCCGTCCGGGCCGGCGGCGACGATCGCGGACGCCTGGCCCCATCGGTCGTGATCGATCGCCACGACGATCGCGCCCTCGAGGCCCGGCACGGCGCGCACGGCGCGCTCGACCCGGTCCAGCGATACGTTGACGCCGCCGGAAACGATGACGTTGTCGATGCGCCCGGTCACGGCGACCGCGCCGTCGGAGACGGTTCCGGCGTCGCCCGTGCGGTACCAGCGGTCGCCGGCCCCGTCGGCGACGAACGTGCGCGCGGTCAGGTCGGGGTCGCCGAGGTAGCCGTCGGCGAGTGTCGGCCCGGCGAGACGGATCTCGCCGTCGACGACAGCGGCGCGCACACCGTCCAGCGGGAGGCCGTCGTACACGCAGCCACCGGCGGTCTCGCTGGATCCGTAGGTGCGCACGATCCTGGCGCCGAGGTCCCGGGCGCGTTCCCGTTGGGCGGGCGGAAGCGCCTGGCCGCCGATGAGCACGGCCTCGTACGACGCCAGCGCGGCCTGTACGTCGCGGTCATCGGCGGCATCGAGCAGCGTCGCCAGCTGCGCCGGCACGAGCGACGTGTACCGGGGCTCTGCGCCGAACTCGCGCGTCGCCGCGACGAACGAGGCCGGCGTGAACCGCCCGTCCAGGAGTATTGGTGTCGTGCGCGCGAGGTGCGCCCGCACGAGCACCTGGAGCCCCGCCACATAGCCGGCGGACAGCGCGAGCAGCCAGCGGCCCGATCCGATACGGAGCGCAGTCGCCTCCGCGCTCGCGCGCAGAGCGGCGGCGGAGAGCACGACCTTCTTGGGTACGCCCGTGGAGCCGGAGGTCGCGATGACGACGGCGGTGCCCTCTGCGACCTCGTCATCCGGACCCGGCACGAAGCCGAGCGCGAGGGGTGCAGCCCCGTCGAGCGCCCCGGGCACGGCAGCCCCGACCGCAACCGGATCCGCACCGTCGGCGACCCGCAGCCTCACCCCCGGCCGCCCGTTCCGCCCGGTTTCGAAGCGCGCAGATGACCCCATCCGCGGTGCGGATCGAGCCATTTGCGCGCTTCGAAACCCGAAGAGGCCATGTTCAGAAGTGCCAGGGGTACGGGGACCAGTCCGGCTCGCGCTTCTGGAGGAACGAGTCGCGGCCCTCGACCGCCTCGTCCGTGCCGTAGGCCAGGCGGGTCGCCTCGCCCGCGAAGACCTGCTGCCCGACCAGCCCGTCGTCGACGGCGTTGAAGGCGAACTTCAGCATGCGGATCGCGGTCGGCGACTTGGTCAGGATCGTGCGGGCCATCGCGATCGCCTCGCGCTCGAGCTCGGCGTGCGGCACGACGCGGTTCACCGCCCCCGCCTGCATCGCGCGCTCGGCGGAGTACTCCTCGGCGAGGAAGAACACCTCCCGGGCGAACTTCTGCCCGGTCTGGCGGGCCATGTAGGCGGATCCGTAGCCGGCGTCGAAGGATCCGACATCCGCGTCGGTCTGCTTGAACCGGCCGTGCTCCGCGCTCGCGATCGTGAGATCGCACACCACGTGCAGCGAGTGTCCGCCGCCGGCCGCCCATCCGGGCACGACCGCGATGACGACCTTCGGCATGAACCGGATCAGCCGCTGCACCTCGAGGATGTGCAGGCGACCCGCCCGCGCCTGCTGCGTTTCGTCTCGCTGCGCTCGCTCAACGACCGTGTTCTCATCCTCGGAGTACTTGTAGCCGTCGCGACCGCGGATGCGCTGATCACCTCCCGAGCAGAACGCCCAGCCGCCGTCCTTCGGGCTGGGTCCGTTGCCGGTGAGCAGCACGACGCCGATGCGCGGATCCTGTCGGGCCTCGTCGAGCGCACGGTACAGCTCGTCGACGGTGTGCGGGCGGAAGGCGTTGCGCACTTCGGGCCGGTCGAAGGCGATGCGGGCGATCCGCCCGTCGTTCGAGACGTGGGCCGTGATGTCGGTGTACTCCCCCGCGCCAGGAGCGAGCGTCCACTCAGCGGGATCGAACAGGTCGGAGACGAGCTTGTCAGTCACGGATCCAGCCTATTCCGGGTGCTCGGGGGATCAGACCTCGGCGACGACGACGGGAACCCCGTTGTGCCGCAGCCTGCGCAGCTTGAGCCAGCCGTCGGCGATGTCCCAGACGGGGAACGCGACGAGGCAGAAGCCGAGGATCACGCTGAGGATGCTGAAGACACCGCCTTGTGCGGCCGATCCCCGCTGGCCCTGCGCGAAGCCCTCACCGCCCTTCTCCGTGATGAACGAGAGCAGCGAAGGGTTGATGAGCTCGCCGCGCACGAGCAGGGTCAGGGTCGCCGCGGCGAAGGCCACGGCGAGCACCGTGTTGAGCACGGCCAGACTCGTCGTCCAGCGGCGGCGGAGATACAACACGATCGCAAACGCCGCCTCCAGCGCGATGAAGCCGAACAGCACGATCAACGGCCACAGCGTCGGGTCCAGGATGGGAATCGGTGCGCCGCCGGTCGGGAAGAACCCGAGGACGCGATCCCATACGATCGCCCCGGCAGTCACCGCCAGGAACGCGAGCGAGGCGATCAGATCCGTGCGGCCGGAGCGGGCGTCAGCCGCCTGCGGCAGGTGGTCGGGGTTCCAGTCCAGGATCGTGTGGCCCGTGGATCCGGTGCGTTCGAGCACGAAGAAGACCAGCGTCGTCCAGAAGCCCACATGCACGATGGTCTGGATCAGCACAGCGATGGCGCTGCCGAAGATCGCGCCCGCAGACGCACGGGCGATGAGCTGGCCGAGCACGACCCCGCCCACCGCGCACAGCGGAACGATCCAGAGCAGCAGCCGGAGCAGGCGCAGCCAGGCCGCGTAATAGCGAGGGCCGACGACCCACATCGGGCGATCGATGAGGGAGGACGCGTAGGCGATCGGCTCACCGAGACCGGCGACGACCTCGCGCTCGGCGGCGACTCGGTCCTCCCCCTCGGCGACGCGGGGCTCGACCTGCTCGGCGATGGACGCTTCGAGCTCGGCGAGGATCTCGGCCCGCGAGGAAGCCGGAACGGCGCGGCCCACCGCGGCGAGGTAGCGGTCTGCGTAGGTGGATGCGGTGGCGGTCATGATCGGCGTTCCCCTTCGGTCAGGGCGGCGGTGGCCGCGGCGATGGCCTGCACGTCGCGGGCGAGGGTGTCGGCCAGACGGAGCCCGGAGTCGGAGGTGCGGTAGAACTTGCGCGGTCGCGCCTCCTCGGTGTTCCACTCGCTCGCGAGATAGCCCTGCTTCTCGAGTCGTCGCAGCAGCGGATAGAGGGTGTTGGAGTCGGTGGGGAAGCCCGCGGCGCTCAGCTGCTCGAGCAGACCGTAGCCATACCCGGGCTCCCGCAGCAGCCGCAGGCTTGCGAGCACGACCGTGCCGCGCCGCAGCTCCTGCAGGTGTCCGTCGAACTCGTCTTCGCTCACGTCCATCACGATATTGTATGTCGCACACTATTGTCAATGGCACATTCCTGTCGATCGCACTCCCGTAGCGTGGAGGCATGACGATCGAGATCCAGCCCGTCGACCCCTTCGACGTCGCGGCGGTGGACGCCTGGTGGGAGGTCTACGCCGCCGCCCTGCGCGCCGACCGCGGTGACGACGCCGTGCTGTGGTCGCTCGAGGAGACCCGTCAGGAGCTGCAACAGGCCTCCGCCGTGTTCGAACGGCAAGTACTCCTCGCCCGGCTCGAAGACCGTCCCGTCGGCGCGGCCGGACTCGGGTTGCCACTCAAGGACAACACCCATCTCGCCGATGTCGCGGTGTACGTGGTGCCGGACGCGCGGAGGACCGGTGTCGGATCCGCGCTTCTCGACGAAATCGAGGCGCGCGCGATCGCGCGCTCCCGGCGGACGTTCCTGGCCGAGACGAGTTGGGCCGCCTCCGCGCCCCCCGACGGCACAGGGCATCCGGGCGTCGAGTTCGGCCGCCGGCACGGGTATGCGCTCGCGCTGGGCGACCGGGAGAGCGTGCTCGATCTGCCCGTGGCCCCGGAGCTGCTCGATCGCCTGGGCGCGGGAACCCCCGACGACGGCTACGTGCTGCGCAGCTGGACCGGCCCCGTGCCCGAGGACCTCGTCGCGGGGTGGGCCGCGCTCTCCAGCTCACTCGACACCGAAGCGCCCATGGGCGACCTCGACATCGAGGCCGGGACCCCCAGCGTGGCGGAGGTCCGCGAGAGCGAGGAGCTCGTGGCCGCGCAGGGCCGCACCTCATTCTGCGTCGTCGCGCTCAGCCCGGACGGTCAGGTCGAGGCCTACTCGCAGCTCGTGGTCTCCGGGGATGACAGTTCCGCGTACCAGTGGGGCACGCTCGTGCGCCGGGAGGACCGCGGCCACAGGCTCGGCATGCGGGTGAAGCTGGAGAACCTGCGCAGACTGCAGCAGGAGTTGCCGCGGACGCCGCGGGTCGTGACCTACAACGCCGAGTCGAACGAGCACATGCTGGCCCTCAACGTCGCCCTCGGATTCCGCCCTTCAGGGCGACTCGCGGAGCTGCAGAAGCGGATCGGCTGACGGCATGCGCGGGTGCATGATGGGGGCATGACCGACCTCCCCGCGCTCGCCGATATCCTCGATTCCGCGCGGGTGGTCGCGCTCCCGATGCGCACCAGGTTCCGCGGCGTGGACGTCCGCGAGGCGCTGCTGTTCGAGGGCCCGGAGGGCTGGGCCGAGTTCTCCCCCTTCACCGAGTACGGCGACGCCGAGGCGTCGACCTGGCTGGCCGCCGCGATCGCGGACGCCTGGCACCCGCGGCCGGCCGCGGTGCGCGCCGAGATCCGTGTGAACGCGACGATCCCCGCCGTGCCGGCGGACCGGGTGCCCGATGTGCTCGCCCTGTTCGACGGCTGCCGCACGGCGAAGGTCAAGGTCGCCGAAGCGGGGCAGAGCCTCGCCGACGACGTCGCCCGCGTGCGTGCCGTGCGGGCGGAGATGGGGCCGGAGGGCAGGATCCGGATCGATGCGAACGCCGGCTGGAACGTCGACGAGGCCGAACGTGCGATCCATGCCCTTGCCCCGTTCGACCTGGAGTACGCCGAGCAGCCCTGCGCGACCGTCGAGGAGCTCGCCGAGCTGCGCGAGCGGATCCGCTACCTCGACATCCCGATCGCGGCGGACGAGAGCGTGCGCAAGGCGGAGGACCCGCTGGCCGTTGCCCGCGCGGGTGCGGCGGATCTGCTCGTCATCAAGGCCCAGCCGCTCGGCGGCATCGAGCGCGCGCTGCGGATCGTCGCCGAGGCGGGGCTGCCCGTGGTCGTCTCGAGCGCGCTCGACACCGCGGTCGGCCTGTCGCTCGGCGCCGCCCTGGCTGCGGCCCTGCCCGTTCTCGACCACGACTGCGGCCTCGGCACCGCGTCGCTGTTCGCCGACGACGTCGCGGATGCCCGCCCGCGCGGCGGGGTGGTGTCCGCAGCCCGAGTGACGCCGGATCCCGGCGCGCTGGCACGGCTGGAGGCACCGGCAGAGCGGTGGGAGTGGTGGCTCGAGCGCGTGACCCGCTGCCATGCGCTGCTGACCGCCCGATAGGCACATTCCGGATCTGCTCGCTGGTCGCAGAATGCGGCTTCCGATGGCGGATGGCCGCAGGATGCGCCCAGTGAGCCGAAGACGAGCACTCAGCCGAGCAGCAGGGACACCATCCGGCCGAGCTCGACGCTGCCCGTGCGGCGGAGCTGGGCGTCGTCCTTGCCGGCCATCGCGCCGCGCACGGTCGTGCCCTCCCAGATGATCAGCAGCATGCGGGCAGCGACCTCGGAGTCGACCCGTAGGGAGATCGTGCCGGTCGCAGCGATGTCGTCGATGATCCGGGCGATGCCGGCGACCATCTCCTGCTCCTGCTTGAGATAGGCCTTACCCCAGGCGTGATCGCGCAGGGCGCGGAGGCGGATCTCGCTGAGCAGCATGACGCCGAGTCGGTCGTCCTTGCCCGAGTCCATCACCTGCTGCACAAGCGACGTCGCGTCGCAGTCCTGGGCGAGCGCCCCCGCTTCGTTCAGCTCGGTCACCCGCGCCCGCACGGCCGTCAGGCGCTCGGCCGACACGGTGCCGGCGAGTTCGAGGAACAGCTCGTCCTTCGACTCGAAGTTCGAATAGAACGCGCCCCGAGTGAAGCCCGCGCGCTCGCACACCGCCTCGACGGTCGCGCCGTCCAGCCCCTCTTCGGCGAACACCAGCGCCGCCGCCTCGAGCAACCGTGCCCGCGTGTTCTCCCGGCTCCTGGTCGCATTGCCGGTCATCCGCACCTCCGTCGTCGCGCGCCACTGCGCGATTCACATCCCGCGCACAGATTATCCCGCACTCTTCGATCTACGATACATTGACGTATCGAATACACGAGTGTATCGAATTCGCCCCGTGCACCCCCTCGGAGGAACCCGTGTCCACACTGCTCTCCTCGCTCGGCCGCTGGTCTTTCCGGCACCCGTGGCGCGTGCTCGTGGCCTGGCTGCTGGTGCTCGGCATCGCCGGCGGCGCGGCGCTCGCCCTCGGCAAGGGCACGGACAACGCCTTCACGATCCCGGGCACCGAGTCGCAGGCCGGTCTGGAGCAGCTCGAGCGCACGTTCCCCCAGGTGAGCGGCACGAGCGCGCAGTTCATCGTCGTGGCGGCCGACGGCGACAGCGTCACCGCCGCAGACTACAAGACGCCGATCGAGCGCACCGTGGCCGACCTCGGGAAGGTCGACGGGGTGCTCGCCGCGACGAGCCCCTACGACGAGCACGTGACGGGCATGGTCTCCGACGACCGCTCGGCTGTGATCGTCCGCCTCCAGTTCGACGGCCAGGCCTCAGACGTCTCCGCCGCGACGAAGGACACGTTGCGCACCGCGGTGAGCGATCTCGAGAAGGATCTGCCGCAGGGCGCGCACGCCGTGATCGGCGGCGACCTGTTCTCGATGTCGATCCCCGCGATCTCGATCACCGAGGGGATCGGCCTGGTGATCGCGCTGCTCGTGCTGATCGTGACGTTCCGCTCGTTCGTCGTGGCGGGCATGCCGCTGCTCACGGCCGTGCTGGGCGTGGGCGTCTCGATGGCCGCGATCTTCGCCGCCACGGCGTTCGCCTCGGTCTCCTCGACCACCCCGCTGCTCGCGCTCATGCTCGGGCTCGCCGTGGGCATCGACTATGCGCTGTTCATCATGGCGAGACATCAGGATCAGGTGCGCGCGGGAGTGGATCCCGAGGAGTCGGCGGCTCGCGCGACCGGCACGGCCGGATCCGCGGTGGTCTTCGCCGGCATCACCGTGCTGATCGCTCTCATCGGCCTCGGCTTCGCCGGGATCCCGTTCCTCACCACGATGGGCATCGCGGCGGCGGTCGCCGTGATGATCGCCGTGCTCATCGCCGTCACCCTGACGCCGGCCATCCTCGGCTTCCTCAAGGCCCGAGCGGCCGGCCGCCTCGCCAAGCCCCGCCGTGCCAAGAAGGGCGCGTCCGAGGCGGCGCCCCGTCGCCGGTTCTCCGAGCGCTGGGTGGGCGGCGTCACCCGGCACCCGGTGCTGGTCGCGCTCGCGATCGTCCTGGGACTGGGCGTCGTCGCCGTGCCCGCCGCGAACCTCGCACTCGCCCTGCCGAACTCGGGCGTGCAACCGAAGGGATCCGAGGCGCGGGAGAACTACGACCTCACCGCGGAGCACTTCGGCCCCGGGTTCAACGGACCGCTCATCCTCACCGGCACCATCGTGACGTCGAAGGATCCTGTCGGCCTCATGAAGGATCTGGGCGATGCGGTAGCCAAGCTCCCCGGCGTCGCCGAGATCGCACTGGCGACCCCGAACCAGACCGCCGACACCGGCATCGTCCAGGTGATCCCCACGACCGCGCCGGACGCTCCGGCCACCGCCGACCTCGTGCGCGAGCTGCGCTCGCACCATGACGAGTGGCTCAAGAAGTTCGGCATCGACGTGAAGGTGACGGGGTTCACCGCCGTCGCGATCGACATCTCCGACCAGCTCGGCGCCGCGCTGCTGCCGTTCGGCATCTTCGTGATCGGTCTGTCGCTGGTGCTGTTGACGATCGTGTTCCGCTCGATCTGGGTGCCCGTCACGGCGGCGCTCGGCTATCTGCTCTCGATCGTGGCCGCGTTCGGCGTGGTCTCCGCCGTCTTCGAATGGGGCTGGTTCGCCGACGCCCTGCACGTCGCCCGGGTCGGACCGATCATCAGCTTCATGCCGATCATCCTGATGGGCGTGCTGTTCGGCCTGGCCATGGATTACCAGGTCTTCCTCGTCTCCCGGATGCGCGAGGACTACGTGCACGATGCCGGCTCCCGCAGCGCCGACCACGCCGAGCGCCGGGCCGCTGCACTGCGCGCGGTGCGCGGCGGCTTCGCCGGATCCGCGAAGGTCGTCACCGCGGCAGGGCTCATCATGTTCGCCGTGTTCGTGGCCTTCGTGCCCGAGGGCGACTCCTCGCTCAAGCCCATCGCGCTAGGCCTCGCCGCCGGCATCGCGATCGACGCGTTCCTGGTGCGGATGACGCTGATCCCCGCGCTCATGGCGATCCTCGGCGAGCGCGCGTGGGAGATCCCCGCGTGGCTCGAGAAGGTCCTGCCGAGCGTCGACATCGAGGGCGAGGCCGTGGAGCGCGAGCGGCACCTGGCGGCCTGGCCGGGCGACGACTCGGTGATCGCCGCGGATGCTCTGACCGTGGCGGGCGCCGTGGAAGGACGGGATCTGCGCGTGCCGGCCGGATCCGCGCTCGTGCTGACCGGCGCCGACCAGGCCGTGCGTCGTGCGGTGGCGCTCGCGCTCACGGCGCGCGTGCCCTCCGGGGGACGCCTGCGTGTGGCGGGGCACCTCCTGCCGGGGCGCGCCGCCTGGGTGCGTGCGCACGTCGGCTGCGTGATCGTGGACGGCCGGACGGGGGCGGATCCGCTGCGGGAGCTGCGCGACGCCCTGCGCGGGCGCACCACGCTCGTCGTGATCGACGGCGCCGACCGCCTCACGCTCGCCCAGAGCGAGCAGGCCGTCGCGATGCTGCGCGACGCCGCGCGCCGCGGCACTCTCGCCGTGGTCACCACGTCCGCCGACGCCTCCGCCGCCGTCCGGCTGCTGGCCGACGCCGGCTGGGCCGCCCCGCAGACGCATGACCTCGACCATCCACAGGTCCGACCAGAACCGCTCGCCCCCGACGCGCCCACCACCGACCTCGACGAGGTGACCGCATGACCAATCGCCTGTCCGCGCTGATCGAACGCGCCCGTTCGCACAAGCCGATCACCGCCCTCACCCTCATCGGCGTGCTGCTGCTGCCGGCCGTCCTCGGCGGCGTGCTCGTGGCCGCCCTGCAGGACCCCACCCAGCGCCTCGACACGATGACCGCCGCGATCGTGAACGACGACAAGCCGGTCACGGTGAACGGACAGCTCGCCCCGCTCGGGCGCCAGCTCTCCGCCGGCCTCGTCGACGGCACCGGAAAGAAGGATGAGAACCTCACCTGGGTCATCTCGAACGAGAAGGACGCTGCCGCGGGCCTCAAGGACGGCACGTACCAGGCCGTCGTGCGTATTCCGAAGGACTTCTCCGCCGCCGCGATCTCGGGCGGCAGTGCCGTGCAGGATCCGGCGAAGCCCGCCGAGAAGGCGACGATCTCGGTGACGACCGCTCCGCAGGCTCGCGCCGCGGACGGCCTCATCGCCAACCAGATCGCCGCGACCGCCGCGTCGACCATGGGCGCCGAGATCTCCAAGAACACGCTGCAGAACGTGCTGGTCGGGTTCGGCACGCTCGGCGACAAGATCGGCGAGGCGGCGGACGGCGCCGACAAGCTCGCCGCGGGCGCCTCCTCCGCCGCGACCGGGGCGGCCGCGCTCCCGGACGGCGCGACCAAACTCGCCGACGGTGCGGGCCAGCTCGCCGACGGCGCCTCGCAGCTCTCGAACGGCCTCGGCACGATCACCTCGGGGATCACGTCGGCGCAGACCGGAGCGAACCAGGCCGGCGCGGGACTCGCACAGGGTGCAGATGCACTGCAGGCACAGGGGCTCGTTCCGGCGGAACTCAGTGGCGCTGCCGCGACGGCGGCGAGCAATGCGAAGACCTCGGCCGCTGAGACGGCGGCGCTCGCGCAGAAGCTCGGAGAACTCGCACAGGACTGCGCGAAGGATTCGACTCTGGCCTCGTCGGCGTTCTGCCTCGATGTCGGCGCCGCGGCCCAAGATGCTGAGACAGCAGCGACATCAGCGGGCAAGGCGAGCGGCTACGCGGACGGCGCCGATTCCGGCCTCACAGCGTTCAACACGGCCGCCACTTCCACTCTCGCCGGCCAGTTCCGCACCGCGGCCGACGGCGTCAACCAGCTGTCCGCGGGCCTGGGCCAGCTCGCCGACGGCACGTCCCAGAGCGCCACCGGCGCGGAGGGGCTCGCCACGGGCGCCACCGGGCTGCAGTCCGGTGCGACCCAGCTCGCCGACGGCGCGTCCCAGCTCAGCACCGGCATCGGCTCGCTCGCGACGGGCACGTCCGGCCTCGCGTCGGGTCTGCACCAGGCTGCCGACTCGCTGCCGAAGCGCAAAGATTCCGAGGCGTCGTCGCTCGCCGAGGTCGTGGCGAACCCGGTGACGGCCGACACCTCGGGCGGCATGTTCGGCCCTACCGCGATCCCGCTGCTCGCGGCGGTCGTGCTGTGGTTCGGCGGCCTCGTGACGTTCCTCGTGATGCGGGCGTTCACCGCGGGAGCCCTCACCTCCCGCCGCGCCTCGGGCTCGCTCGCGCTGCGCGGGTTCGCTCCGGCTGCCGCGATCGGCGCCGGACAGGGCCTGCTGGTCGCCCTCGTGGTCGAGATCGTCGCGAAGTACGACCCGTCGCGGTGGTGGGGCTTCGCGGGCGTCGCCGTGCTCGCCGGCATCGCCTTCGCCGCCGTGAACCAGGCGCTGGTCGCCGTACTCGGCGGCGTCGGCCGCTGGATCTCCGCGGTCATGGGCGTGGCCGCGCTCGGCGCGGGGATCATCTCGACGCTGCCCGGGTGGCTCGCGACGATCGCCGGGTTCCTGCCGACCTCGTCCGCGGCGACCGCGCTGCTGGGCGAGGACGGCATCGGATCCGCGATCGCGGCGCTGCTGGTCTGGGCCGCGCTCGCACTGATCGCGACGACGCTGGCCGTGGCGGCGCGGCGCACGACCTCGGTCCGCGCGATACTGGCTCCGGCGATCTGAGCTTGGAAGCGGCAGGCGCGACCCCACCTCCCCCGGGGCCGCGCCTGTCTTCGCGTCGTCAGGCGCTCACGCCGTGCGCGCGTCCTCCGGAGCGACGACCTTGGCATCCTGCGCGGGGAAGAGCACCTTCTGGATGATGATGATCGCGCTCGCGGCGACCGGGATCGCGACCAGCGCACCGAGGATCCCGCCGAGTGCGCCGCCGCCGACGGCGGCGATCACGACGAGCGCACCGGGAACGGCCACCGCCTTGCTCATGATGCGCGGGCTGATGACGTAGGCCTCGATCTGCATGTAGACGAGGTAGTACGCGAACGCGATCAGCGCCGTCACCGGCGAGACGAACAGGCAGATGAGCGAGATGATGATGGATCCGGACAGGGTCCCCACCAGCGGGATCAGCGAGCCGATGAACGCGATCAGGGCGAGCAGAGCCGGCAGCGGCGCCCCGATGATCGTGAGGAAGAACAGGCTCAGCACGCCGTTGATGAGCGCCAGGCTCGCCTGACCGATCACGTAACGACCGACCGCGCCCGAGACGTCCTCGACGATCTCCGTGAACCGCGGGCGCCGGTAGGCGGGCACGAACCGGGCGGCGGTGCGCTTCATCGTGCGCAGCGATCCCATGAAATAGAGCGTCAGGATCAGCACGATCGTGAAGCCGGTGAAGCCGCCCGCGATGCCGGCGCCGACCGCGAGCACTCCGCCGCCGATCTTGGTGATGTTGCCAGGATCCTTGAAGAACTTCGCGATCCCGTCCACGGCCTGACTGAACGAGTCGCCGTACTGCGCGGCGAGCTGCCGGTACCAGTCGCTACGCAGCATGTCATCGATCATCTTCGGTCCGGTCTCGACGAGGTGGGCGATCTGCTGCACCACGATCGGAACGATCGCCAGCAGGATGCCGGCGAAGGCCAGCACCACGACGATGACCACGATCGCCACTGCGGCTCCGCGCGGCAGCTTCCGTTCGATCACTCGCACGATCGGGTCGAGCCCCAGGGCGAGGAACAGTGCGATCCCGATGTACACGAGCACCGTCGACAGCTGCCCCACGATCGCGCCGATCAGCAGCGCGACCAGAACGCCGAGCGCGCCGACGAGGCCGAACGTGAACGGCTCGATCCGCACTCCGCCGGCCGCCGGGCCGGGCTCCCCCGTGATGATCGTCACCTGACGTCTGCGCATGATGCCCCCTCTTGCACTGTCGTGCTTCTCGTCGAGCGTACGGTGCCGGAAGCCCGCCCGCGAAAGGCCCCGCCCGTGGCGACGCCGATCCTTTAAGCGCTCGCGGTGCGGATCCTGACCTCGCGCTCCATCCGCTTCTCGTGCCGCTGGCGCCCCTTGATCGCCTCGGCCTCGCGTGTCTTGGGCGGGGCGTTCGTGACGAGCTGGTCGAGCATGCGCCGGGTCGCGAGCGCGATCTCGTCGATCGCCTGCTCGAAGGCAGGGGTGTTCGCGCGCGACGGATGCGTGGATCCGCTCACCTTGCGGACGAACTGGAGCGCGGCCTCGCGCACCTCGTCATCGTTCGTCGGCGGCTCGAAGTTGTGGAGGCATCGAATGTTGCGGCACATGCCGCGACGATAACCCTGATTCGCGATTCAGGAAACGGCGGCGAGCGCGAGCACGGCCGCGCCCACCGTGGCAACTGCGGCGACGAGACCCCACAGGGCGAAGCGCCCCCACGAGATCGACACCCCGAGCGCGGAGACGCGGTGGTGCCACAGCAGGATCGCCAGCGAGGCCCAGGGCGTCACCAGAGGGCCGAGGTTGACGCCGATGAGCAGCGCCATCAGCGCGACCGGGTCGTGCCCGGCGATCGGCTCGAGCACGAGGTAGGCGGGAAGGTTGTCGATGCCGTTCGCCGCGAGTGCGCCGATGCCCGCCACGCGAAGCATCTCGAGCAGACCGTGCCCGCTCGCGGCGAGCGGTGAGAGGAGCGCCGCGAGCCCGCGCACGTGAGCGGTCTCGACGATCACGAACAGCGCGGCGGCGAGCCCCAGCGCCTGCCACGGCACCAGTGAGAGGCGCAGGGCGCGCCGCCGGCGGACCGCGAACAGCACGATCAGGATCACGGCGGCGGCCGAGGCCGGGATCCACACATCGCGGACGAGCGCGAGCAGCGGCAGCAGGGCGACGAGCACCACGGCTGAGACGACGAACAGCACCCGGTCGGCGGGCTCAGCCCGCACAGGCGCCGAGTACCGGCCGAAGAGCGTGCGCCGGTGCGCGAGGGTGAGGATCACGACCGGCACGAGCACGCCGGCGAGCGCGGGTGCCCAGCTCAGCGCGAGGAAGGCGAGCGGATCCGAGCCCATGGTCGGCGCGGCGAGCAGGTTCGTCAGGTTCGACACCGGCAGCAGCAGCGAGGCCGTGTTGGCGAGCCAGACCGTCGCGAGCGCGAACGGCAGCGGCGAGACCCCCACGCCCTGCGCGAGGAGCACGACGACGGGTGTGACGATCACCGCGGTCGTGTCGAGAGAGAGGAAGATCGTGCTGATCACCGCGAGCAGGATCACAGCGCCCCAGAGCGCGATCACCCGGCCGCGCCCCCATCGGGCCAGGTGCTGCGCGATCACGTCGAACACGGCGGCATCACGCGCGAGCTCGGCGACGATCGTGATCGCGATCACGAAGCCGAGCACCGGAGCCGTGCGCCCGGCCAGCGAGCCCGCGTCCGCGAGAGGCAGGAGTCCGCTGACGACGACTCCCGTGGCGATCAGGGCCAGGGCGATGACGGCCAGCGCGCCGGGCCGCAGCCAGGCCCGCCGCGCGGTCACCGCCGGGCCCCCTGGGACGACGCGCTCAGCTCAGGCCCGAGTAGACGTGCAGACCCTTGAAGAACAGGTTCACGATGGTGAAGTTGAACAGCACCGCGGCGAAGCCGACGATCGACAGCCACGCCGAACGGGATCCGCGCCAGCCCCGCGTCGCGCGGGCGTGGATGTAGCCCGCGTAGAGCACCCAGATGATGAACGTCCAGGTCTCCTTGGTGTCGAAGCCCCAGTAGCGGCCCCAGGCGTCGTTGGCCCAGATGGATCCCGCGATGAGGGTGAACGTCCAGAAGATGAAGCCCACGGTCGCGAACCGGTACGCGAGGCCCTCCAGCCGTTCCGAGGAGGGCAGGGTCGCGAGGAAGCGCGGTCCCGCCTTCGGCGCGTCCGCGAGGATCTTCGCCTCGCGGCGCGCCTGCATGAGCTGGAACACGCTGAGCGCGAAGGCGAGCGCGAAGAACGCGGTACCCAGCGACGCCACGAACACGTGGATCACCAGCCACACGCTCTTCAGCGGATCCGCGAGCGGCACGACCTCGACGTAGAAGCCGGTGGCGGCGCCGCCGAGCAGCACGACGACCAGGCCCACGATGAAGGTGCCGAGGTACTTCAGGTCGAACCAGATGTTCACCCCGACGTACACCGCGATGATCAGTAGCGTCCCCGTCATGGAGAACTCGTACATGTTCGACCACGGCACCCGGCCTGCGGCGATGCCGCGCAGCACCACGCCGGCGAGGTGGAACAGGAATCCGAGCGTGGTCAGCGCCGTGCCGATCCGCGCCATGACGAAGCGCTGCGGGGCGGTCGGCCCTGCTCCCGCCCCGGCGGAGCCCGCGGTGCGTGCCGGTGAGGACGCCGATGCGCCCACCGTCGCCCCGACCAGTTCGCGCTCCGGTACGACGGCCTTGGCGTCGGCGGCGAGCTGCGAGCGCTTGGCGAGGTCGAACGCGTAGGCGATGAACGCGGCGGCGTAGATCGCCACCGCCGTCCAGATCGTCAGGATCGACAGGGAGTCGAAGTTCATGCTGTCAGCCTACTTCCGCGGATTTCCGCTGTCATCGGGCTCTGGTTCGTCGAGGGTGGCGGCGTCGGGAACGTCCGCTGCAGCCGGATCCGTACCGGGAACCGGATCCGCATCAGGAATCGGCCCCTCCTCGGGAACCGCTGCGGTCATGCCGTCGGCGTCGAGAAGGCGGGCATGTCCGTCGCGCAGGTCCTCGACGGCGGCGGCGAGGGTCGGATCCTCACCGCGTGCGAGGCCGGCGTACTCGAGGCGGACTGTCTTCGCTCCGCCCGGGCCGTCGACCACGGTCGCCTTGACCCACATGCGGCGGCGCGGCACGAACAGCGCCAGCACGAGTCCGACCAGTGCGAGCGCGGCGAACACCAGCACCCACTGCTCGGAGGGGTCGTGGTGGATCTGCAGCGAGACGTAGCGCTTGACGGACTGCGTGTAGTCCTTCGCGTCCTTGGGGGCCTCGTTGTCGAACGTGATGGTGCCCATACCGTTCGGCAGCGCGGTGGTCTCGCCCGGGGCGAGCTCGATCGACTTCACCCCGGTCTTGCCGCCGGTGAGCTGCGTCATCGAGCCCGTGTCCAGCACGTACACCGAGCGCGGAGTCCCGTCGTCGATGCCGAGGTCGCCGGCGAACACGTTCAGCGTCAGCGTGGGATTCACCAGGGCCGGGTAGACCGAGGTGAGCGCGCCGGAGGTCAGCTTCGCCGAGGTCGGGTAGAAGAAGCCCTGCAGGCCGAGCTGCTGGGGCAGACCATCGGCGACCTTGACGATGCCGATCGACATCATCGTGCTGTTGTTCTGCGGCAGGAACGGCACGGAGTCGTGGAAGACGACGTCGCCCTTGGCGTCGTGCACCGTGATGGTCGGGGCGTAGCCGTTGCCGAGCAGGTAGACCCGGTCTCCCGCGATGCCGAGCGGGTGGTTCACCTTCACCTCGGCCTTGTGCGGATCCTGTCCGGGCTCGGAGACGGTGACGTTCGCGGCGAAGTTCCCGGCCTGGCCCGAGGACGACTTGCCCTGCTCGAAGGGCTGGTAGGTGACGTCGAAGGAGTCCAGCGTCATCCGGTAGGGCGCGAGCGCATCGTCGGAGACGAAGCGGCCGCGGTTCATCGACGAGTAGTCCAGCAGCGTGTTCACGAAGCTCGTGCCCTGCACGACCACGCGCTGACCGGTGTAGGCGAAGCTGCCGCCGATGCCGACCGAGACCAGCACCCCGAGCAGGGCGAGGTGGAACAGCAGGTTGCCGGTCTCGCGGGCGTACCCGCGCTCAGCCGACACCGAGAAACCGCGCTTGTCGTCGTAGCGCTCCACGCGGTAGCGCAGGGCGCGCAGCTGCTTCTCCGCGATCGCGATGCTCTGCTCGGCCGCGGCCCGCGCCTGTGCTGAGCCTGTCGAAGCATCGCCGGCGACCGCGCGCTCGAGGACGCGGTGATCGTCGAGGCGGGCCAGCCGAACGGGGGTGCGCGGCGGGCGCGCGCGCAGCGCCTTGAGGTGGTGCTTGATGCGCGGGATCACGCAGCCGACCAGCGACAGGAACAGCAGCAGGTAGATGGCCGAGAACCATGCCGACAGGTAGACGTCGAACAGCTGCATGCCGTCCAGGATCGGGAACAGATCCGGATGATCGGCCTTCCACTGCGTGACGCCGTTCGGATCCGCCATCCGCTGCGGGAAGATCGAGCCCGGGATCGCGGCGATCGCGAGGATCAGCAGCAGCACGAGCGCGGTGCGCATGCTGGTCAGCTGCCGCCAGCCCCAGCGCAGCCAGCCGACGACGTTCAGCTTCGGGGAGTCGACGCCGTCGCCACGGGAATCGCCGTCGCCGTCGATGTGGTCGCTCGGGCGCAGCGGGTCGGTCGAACGATCAGCGCCCGCGTCCTTCTTCGAGCTGTCCTTGTTCATTCTCGATCCCTGCGGCTTGGTTCCTGAGCCTGTCGAAGGGCTCGAACGGTCGTGGTCGCGGCCGCCTCGGCGCGGTCGCACGGTTGCTGAGCCTGTCGAAGCACGGTCGACGAGGAGTCAGAGCGGGAGTTCGACACTGCCGACCACCGCCCCGATGCTCGACATGATCGCCTTCCAGACGCCGGTCACCATCAGCAGTCCCAGCACGATGAGCAGTGCGCCCCCGACGATGTTGACGACGCGCACGTGGCGGCGCAGGAACGAGAGCGAGCGCGTAGCCCAGCCGAAGCCCAGCGCGACGAGCAGGAACGGGATCCCGAGCCCCAGCGAGTACGCGACGCCGAGCCACACCGCGCGGCTCACATCGCCGACGTTGACCGACAGCGCGACGATCGCCGAGAGCGTCGGGCTCAGGCACGGGCTCCAGCCGATGCCCAGCGCGATGCCGAGCAGCGGGGCGCCGATGAGCCCCGCGCGGCCGGACACGTTCATCCGCACGGTGCGCTGGGCGAAGCCGAAGACGCCGATGAAGACGAGGCCCATGACGATGATGACCGCGCCGAGGATGCGGGTGATCAGGTCGCCCCAGCGCAGCAGGAACACGCCCGCCGTGCCGCCGACGACCGCCATGAGGATGAAGACCACCGTGAAGCCGAGGATGAACAGCAGCACCCCGAGCACCATCTGGCGACGCGTGGGCGCCTTCGTGGTTCCGTCCTGCTGGGGCGCGGATCCGCCGACCGCACCGCCGACGAACCCGAGGTAGCCGGGCACGAGCGGCAGCACGCAGGGCGAGAGGAAGGACAGGAGCCCTGCGAGCATGGCGACCGGAAGGGCCGCCCAGAGGGCGCCGGATCCGACGATCGCGTCGATGTTCACGCCCGCGACCTCCGCGGGGCGGGAGTCGCCGGGACGGAAGCCGTCGGCATCGGCCTCACCGGGACGACAGACGTGCGAGGTGCGCGCACGCTCATGCCTTCTCGTCCAGTGCGTCCTGGACGAGCGTCTCCAGGATCGAGGCGGATCCGATCGGGCCGATCACGCGCGCCGCGACGCGGCCCTGCTTGTCGAGCACGAGCGTGGTGGGCGTCGCCTGGATCGAGGTGACCTCGGCGAAGGCGAGCTTCGCGTCGCCCGTGTTCACATCGATGATGCTCGGGTAGGTGACACCGTACTTGTCGTTGAACGCCGTGGCAGTGCCGGCCTGGTCGTAGGTGTTCACGCCGACGAACGAGACGCCCTTGCCGTCGAACTTCTGCCAGACCGACTGGAGGTCGTTCGCCTCGACGCGGCAGGGGCCGCACGCGGCGTACCAGAAGTTCACGACCGTGACATCACCCGCGATCTCAGTGCTGCTGAACTTCTTACCGCTCTCGAGAGTGCCCGCGAACGCGACCGGCTTGCTGCGGTCGGCCGGCTTGATCTCCTCGACGCGCATGCCGTCGGAGCCGATGTAGCCCTTGTTGTCGCCGTTGCGGTACTGATCGGCCACGGGATCGCTCGAGCAGGCCGCGAGACCGGCCGCGAGCGCGACGCCGAGGACGGCAGCCGTGGTCCGGACAAGGCGCGAACGTCGGGATGAGCGTGCCACCGATCGGTCTCCGAGAGCGGCATCACCGAGTGAGCCGGTGGGCGCGGACGGGCGCGACGAACTCAGAGGCATGCTCCGAATCCTACGAAAAGACCCTATGCACACGGTGGGCGGGCGCCGGACGGCGCTCACCCGAGCGGATCCGGATCCGCTCATACGGTGGGCGAGATGAACGCCCAGAACAGCGCTCCGGCATAGGCGAGCGTGCCGAGCGAGATGAGCGCCAGGGCTACCACGAGCTCCCTGGGCTCCCGGTACGCCCAGACGATCACGAGCGCCGGCAGGAACGCCAGCAGCGCCAGCAGCCCGACCCAGGCGACCGGGTAGAACAGGGCGAGCAGCACGAGGGCGAGGAACGGCAGGATCACGAACAGCGTGTACACGACCTGCGTGGCCCGCTTGCCGATCAGGACGGTCAGCGTGCGCTTGCCTACCACGCGGTCCTGGTCGATGTCGCGCAGGTTGTTGGCCAGCAGCACCGCGCACGCGAAGAGCCCCACCGCGACGGCCCCGATCCAGGCCTCCTGCGGCAGCTTCAGCGACTGCACCCAGGTCGTGCCCAGCGTCGCCACCAGCCCGAAGAACACGAAGACGAAGACCTCGCCGAGCGCGTTGTAGCCGTAGGGGCGCTTGCCGCCGGTGTAGAACCAGGCGGCGACGATGCACACCGCGCCGACCGCGATCAGCCACCACTGCTGGGTGCGGATCGTGATGCCGAGGCCCGCGATCGCCGCGAGCGCGAAGAACGCGAGCCCGGTGTACAGCACGCTCTTGGCGCTCACCCGGCCCGAGGCGGTGAGGCGTGCGGGGCCGACCCGGTGCGCGTCGGTCCCGCGCACGCCGTCGCTGTAGTCGTTCGTGAAGTTCACGCCGATCTGCAGGCACACGGCGACCGCGAGGCACGCGAGCGCGATCACCCAGTGGAACTGCGGATCCCCCAGCCGCGCGGCCCCCGTGCCGACCAGCACCGGAGCGATCGCCAGGGGCAGGGTGCGCGGACGGGCGGCGCCGATCCAGTCGCCCAGGGTGACCGGCGGCAGCTGCTCGACCGGGCGCTTCGCGGGGTTGCCGGAGCGGGCGCGCGTCACGGGGCGAGCGGACGCGGGTGCGGTCTTCTTGGTCTTGCGGTTAGCCACGCAGGAATCCTAGCGGCGGCGGTTATGGCGCCCGGATCCCCTCAGCGCCGGCGCGCGTCGGCGATCGCGGCCTGCAGGTCGTCGGCGAGGGTGCGCAGCTCGGCGTCGCCGAGGGTGTGCGCGGTGAGCCGGATCTGCGGCGAGGCCTCGTCCGGCTCGAGCAGGAATCCGCCGCCCGTGCGCACCAGCCAGCCGCGGCGCATCATCGCCTCGGACACGGCGCGGCCGTCGACGCCGCACTCCACCCAGACGTTCAGACCGTCGTCGCCGCGCACCGTGATGCCGCGCTCGCGCAGCAGCGCGCGCAGGGCATCGCCGCGCTCGGCGTAGTGCGCTCCGGCGCGCTCGAGCGCCGCCGGTGTGTCCGGATGATCGAGCATGCCGACGGCGACCCGCTGCAGAATCCGGCTCACCCAGGTCTTGCCGGGCGAGAGCCGAGTGCGCAGTTGAGCCGCAGTGTCCGGATCCGACGCGAGCAGCGCGAGGCGCAGATCCGGACCGAGGAACTTCGACATCGACCGCACCAGCGCCCAGCGCGGATGCCCCTCGGGGATCACGGTGTGGTAGGGCCGTCGCGAGAGCAGGGAGTAGTGATCGTCCTCGATGATGAGCACGTGCGGCGCCTCCGCGAACACCGCGCGGAGCTCGGCCGCCCTCTCCGAGCTCAGGCTGATGCCCGTGGGATTGTGCGCCCGAGGCGTGCACACCACCGTGCGGGCACCTGCATCGATCGCCGCCTGCAGCCCCGCGACCGTGATGCCTTCCTCGTCGAGGGGGATGCCGACCGGGCGGTATCCGCCGAGTCGGACCACGTTGATGCTGGAGAGGAAGCACGGGTCCTCGAGTCCGACCACGTCGCCATGGGCGAGCGATGCCACGAGGAGACGCTCCAGCGCGTCGACCGCGCCCGAGGTCACGGACAGTTCCGCGCCGCGCGGCTGCGCCTCCGCCAGCCACCGCGTCGCCCAGGTGCGCAGCCCCTCGTCGATGAGCGCGTCGCCGTAGAGCGCCGGCGTGCGCAGGTCGACCTCGGCGAGCACCGGAAGGGGCAGCAGATCCGGATCCGGGTTGCCGCTGCCGAGGTCACGCAGCACCGTCTCCGCCGCGAAGCCCTCCTCCTCCGTGCGCACGGGTCCCGCGACCACGGTGCCGCCGCGACCGCGGCTCTCCACGGCGCCGGCCCGGGCGAGCGCACGGTAGGCGGCGGCGACCGTGTTGCGGTTTACTCCGAGGCGGTCGGCGAGGGCGCGCACGGTGGGCAGCCCCTCCCCCACGGCGAGCACGCCGGATCCGATCTGGGCGCGGATCGAATCGGCGATCTCATGCGCCGTGCTGCCCTGGATCATCGGTTCCGCCACGGACCAAGCCTAGGGTGAGTCCCCGCAGCGGAGGCGGCGCCGGATCTGTGGCCACCCGCGATCGTCGAAGGCCACGCCGTGAGCATCGTTCACGAGACGCTCAGAGCGCTCGGACCCCGGGATGCGACCGTCGAATCCTGTGACCGTTTTGTGATCTTTTCCGGATCTGATCTGGCCCTTTTCGAGCCTCGAATGTCGGTGCCCCCGGGTTGAATGGAGGTATGACGAGCTCGACCGGCACGGCGGTGGATCCCGGGATTGACCCGGTGGATCCGGTCGCTGTGCTGGCCGCGCTCGTGGACGGGTTGGCGACGACCGAGGCGACGATCACCCGCCTGCAAGCGTTGAAGGAAGCGCACCTGGCCGTCGCGCAGCGGCTCGCGGAAGACCTCGCCGCCGCGGACGGTGCGTCCGGGGTGCGGGGCGAGTCGGTGGATCTCGCGTCCCGCAGTGTTGCAGCGGAGTTGGCGGCGGTGCTGCACATGTCGGACCGGGTCGTGCAAGGGCGGATGGTGCGGGCCGCGGAACTGATGACGAAGTTCCCCGCCACGATGCAGGCATTCACCGACGCGCGGATCAACGCCGCCCACGTGCGCCTCATCCAGGATGCCGGGACACGGCTGGACGATCAGGTGCGTGCCGAGTTCGAACGGGCGGCCGTCGCGGCCTGCGAGGGTGAGACCCCGCACCGGGCCAAGCGAGTCGTGGAACGCGTCGCGGAACGGCTCGCCCCGCGGTCGTTGACGGAACGGCATCGGGAGGCGCAGGAGAAGCGCACCGTGTGGCGCGAAGAACTCCCCGACGGGCAGAAGATGCTCGGGCTGATCCATGCGGCCGCCGTGATCGATGGGATCTACGACCGGCTCACCCAGCAGGCCCGGATGGTGCAGAAGGCGAACGCGAACGCAGGGTCGGAATCGGATCCGGAAGGGCTCGGCGACCCGGACGATGACCGCACCATCGACCAGCTCCGCGCCGACCTCTGCGCGGACACGCTCCTCACGGGTGCCGCGTCTGGCCATGACACGACCGAGGGGTTGCTGTCCGCGATCCAGGCCCGGGTCGAAGTCACGGTCCCCGTCTTCACGGTGATGACCACCAGCACAACGGTTGGCTCCGCCTACGGTGTCCGGGTGGAGCAGCCCGGCGAACTCGCCGGCGGGCAACCTATCGACACGCATACCGCCCGGATCCTCGCCGGTGGTGCCACGGCCTGGGAACGGGTGCTCACCCACCCCGTCACTGGGGCGATCTTCGCCGTCGACCACTACCGGCCCAACGCTCACCTGCGCCGGCTCCTGCACGCCCGCGACTCCCGCTGCCGATTCCCCACCTGCGGACTCCCGCCCGCCGCCCAAGACCTCGACCACACCATCGACGCCGCCTACGGCGGCGCGACCGAGGAAGGGAATCTCGGGGGTCTTTGCAGACGCCACCATGTACTCAAGCACCAGGCCGCGTGGAAAGTGAAGCAACGGGGAGCCGGGGTTCTGGAATGGACCAGCCCCGCCGGATCCACCTACATCGACAAACCACCCGCACCCGTCACCTTCACCATCGACGAACCGGATCCGAATCCCGATCCACCGCCCGATGAAGCCGCACCGTTCTGAGGCACCGCAGCAAGGGCGAAGGTCAGGATCCGAGCCTCTCCCGTCCCTGCAGCGACGCCCCGTGCGGTGACGCCCCTCAGGTAAGGAGGCTCAGATGGGAGACTGGCCCCATGCCTGACAGGCCTGAGATCGTCTGCATCTGCGGTTCCCTCCGATTCGTCGAGGAGATGCGTGCGGCGAACCGCGAGCTGACGTTCGCGGGCGCCATCGTCCTCGCACCGGGAGAGGCAGGCGAGGTGATCACGATCGAGCAGAAGGCGCTGCTGGATGCGCTGCATCTCCGGAAGATCGATCTGGCCGATCGCGTTCTGGTCGTCAACCCCGGCGGGTACATCGGCGAGTCCACTCGCAGAGAGATCGACTACGCACGCACCGCCGGTAAGTCGGTCTCGTTCACGGAAGCCGCCGACTGACCCGGGGGCGAGTCCGCACGGAACGTCGGGCGCACAACCGGAACGATTCGGCCCCTCTCGTAGCGACCTGAACTGGGGCAATGCCCGAGGTCAGCGCTCGGTCAGCGCGGGCACGACCGGACGGTGCTCATAGAACGTCTGCAGTACGACGGTCGTCCTCGTGCTGACGTTCGCAGCGAGGCGGATGTCACGCACCAGCTGCTCGAGGTGCCTCGGCGAAGCGACCCGCGCGAACAGCATGTAGCTCGCGTCGCCTGCGATCGAGTGGCACGCCTCGATCGCGTCGAGGTGCTCAAGCAGCTCCGGCGCATTGTCGGGCTGGGCCGGGTCGAGCGGGGTGATCTCGATGAACGCCGCCAGCGGCTTTCCCACCGCCTCGGCGTCGATGACGGGGCGGTAACCCGAGATGACGCCGCGCGACTCGAGCCGGCGCAGCCGCGCCTGCACAGCCGAGACCGACAGCCCCACGGTCTCTGAGAGCTGCGCCAGCGTGGCGCGCCCGTCCTGAGAGATGGCGGCCAGGATAGCGAGGTCGACAGGATCGTCCATGCATGGAATAATATCGGAGTCAGAGAAGTTCCGCAGGAATATTTCCTGCGCTATCCCCGATCGGAGGTCCCGATGTCCCTCATTTCCACCCACAGCAACGCTCTCATCGGCGAACCCGAGGTCGTCGAGGACGCGTCCACCGCTGAGCAGTCCGCCGCGTGGAAGCTCCTCAAGGACGCGGCGATCGCGATCCGCCCTCTGCAGATCAAGGACGGCTCCGTCCCGAACGCCGAGGACCACGACGCCGCGCGCGCACACGTCGCCGCGATCGTCGCCGGGATCCGCGCCCTGGCTCCCGCCTTCCCGCACGACGCCGAGTACCTCAAGGCCTCGGTGAAGGACTTCGAGCGCTGGGCCGATGAGGGCTTCGGCGTGCCGGACTTCCTCGACTCGCTCATGGCGTTCCAGCCGCAGCAGCACCGCGTCGACGGTATCCGTCACCTCGTCGTGTTCCCGATGTACACCCAGAACGGCTCGAGCGACCGCCTCGTCGAGGCGCTCATCGTCGAGACCATCTGGCCCGAGTTCATCGCCGACCTCGAGGCCGGCGACTACGGCAACAAGCTGTTCGTCTCGCTGCGCCTGGTCGACTTCACCCCCGGCTACGACACGAACTCCGCGGTACTCTTCCCCGAGACCGTCGCGATGCGCGAGATCCCGTCGTTCACGTGGGGCGCGATCTTCCAGGACCGCGAGGCCGCCCGTTACCGCCGCGTCGTGCGTGCGGCGAGCGAGATCACCAACCTCGAGCTGCCCGAGCGCGCCGCCGCCATGCTCGAGGACCAGGAGCTCGCCGAGAAGACGTTCGTGATGTGGGACATCATCCACGACCGCACGCACATGCGCGGCGACCTGCCGTTCGACCCGTTCATGATCAAGCAGCGCATGCCGTTCTTCCTCTACTCGCTCGAGGAGATGCGTTGCGACATGACCGCGTTCCGCGAGTCGGTCAAGATCGAGCGGGCGTTCGACGCGCGCGTCGCGGCGGGCGAGCAGCTCACCGACAGCGAGCAGGAGATGCACGACTACGCGCACCTCGTGCAGTACGCGGTGATCTTCGACCGCATCTTCCGCTTCGCGATCACCGGCACCCGCACGCGCAACTACGACGCCGTCGGCGGACAGCTGCTGTTCGCCTGGCTGCACCAGCGCGGCGTGCTGCACTGGACCGACACCGCGCTCGCCTTCGACTGGGAGAACGTGCCGGACGCCGTGGTCGCGCTCGGCGACGCGATCGACGACCTGTACTGGCACTCGATCGACCGCCCGAAGACCGCCCACTGGCTCGCCGCCTACGAGCTGGTCCGCGGCACCCTGACGCCGCACCCCGCCTCGCAGTGGGCCCGCGGCCTCTCCGACGAGATCCTCGCCGGCGCGCCCAAGGGCTACACCGACGCGGTGCTGGACGACGAGTTCCCGCTGTCGATGTTCTTCGAGACGCTCGACAAGAAGATGAAGCCGGTCATCGAGTCGACCGTGGGCATCCGCGGCACCGATCAGTAACCGGCACCGATCAGTAGCCAGCCAGCATCGACGTCTGACCGTCATTCGGGGCGCGTCTCACCGCAGAACTGTGGCGAGATGTGCCCCGATTCGTCGGGAGGCACCCCGAGACGGGGCACGCACTGCAACAATGGCGCGCGGATCCGCAGAGATTCCGGATCCGCTTCGCCTTCGACTTCTTATCCACTTCGTCTTCGACTTCTCAGAGGAGCAACGACATGACCGTCACGGGACGCACCGTTCTTCTTGCCGGGGCCACCAGCCCCTCGGGCCTGGCCATCGCCCGAGCCCTGTTGGCTGCCGGGGCGCGCGTGATCGCCGTGGGACGCGACCAGGGCAAGCTCGACGCACTCGCGGCGGCTGCGCATCCCAGCGCGGCGACCGGTGCGGGGTCGATCCGTACCGAGCGGTGCTCGCTCACGAACGAGGCCGAGGTGGCCATGCTCGCCACCCGGCTCGCGGATGGCGGGGAACACGTCGACGGGCTGGTGCCGCTGGTCGGGGGCTGGCGTGGCGGCGGCGGCCTCGCCGGGCAGACCGAGGAGGACTACCGCTTCCTCGAACAGGCCTTCACCGCGGTGCGCGTGACGAGCCGCGCGTTCGACGCCGACCTGCGCGCCTCCGAGGCGGGCCGGTTCGCAATCGTCTCCTCCACTGCTGTCGGCCGGCCGCTCGCCGGCGGCGCGAATTACGCCGCGGTGAAGGCAGCGAGCGAGGCCTGGACCCGCGCCGTCGCGCAGGGCTTCGCCAAGTCCGCCCGAGACGCGGAGCAGCCGCTGCGCGCCGCCGCCGTGGTGCTGCGCGTGCGCGGCCTCGACGACGTCATCGATGCGGTCGCCGCGCGGATCGTCGCGCTGTGGGCCGAGGATGCGGCGGAGCTGAACGACCGCGTCATCGACGTGGCCTGACCGGATCCGTCACCGGATCCGGCCGCCAGATCCAGACCGCCAGGATCCAGACCCCGGATCCCGCTAGTCGCGTGCGGCTCTTTCCTTCGCGATGGGGTCCTTCCGAGCACTGCTCCTCCGCGCGCCGCCCCGGCGGGCGAAGAGCGCCTGAACGGGCCCCGAGAGCATCAGCAGGAACATCGCCCCATAGCCGATCGCGGGGACCAGCACTGCGATGAGCAGAGCGATCGCGAACATCGCGCTCGTCACGATCTCGGCGATGATGCCGCGACGCAGCGACTCCGGGTCGATCCGATGGAGCTCCGGATGGTTGCGCAGATACAGCCGGGTCGCCAGCATGAGCAGCGATGACGCCATGAGCGCCCCGATGTAGAGCAGCTTCTGCGTCGTGTCGGGATCCATCGCTCCGAGCAGCGCCGTCGATACCGGCAACCAGACGATCGTGAGCATCCACCCGACCTGAAGCCAGACGAGCGGAGAGGTGACCCTCTCCACGCGGTCGAAAACACGATGATGGGTCATCCAGAAGACGGCGATGATGAGGAAGCTCAGACCGAAGCTGAAAAGCTGGCTGTTCTCCTCCTGCACGAACTCGAGCGAGCTCTTGCCTTCGCGCGCGAGCTCGGAAACGCTCTCCAGCAGCGGCAGGATCAACAGCGTCATCGCGATCGCCACCACGGCATCGATGAAGGCCTTGAGTCGCTCCGCGGACAGGATCGGCCTGATCTCATCCTCTGGCGTCGGCGTCTCGGCATCCACGGCAGGCTGGCTCACTCCCGCATGCTCCCGTACTCGCCGGATCCGGTCAAGGCGCCGCGCCCGCCCGCCATGTCGTCACCCTCGCTCATCGGCGTCCTCGGTCACGGGTGTTCCGGTCCCGGCTCCGTCATCGCGCGCAACCGCAGGACCGCTATCGGTCGCGGGGCCGTCCAGAGGACGCTCCGTGGAAGGCGCCTGCTCAGGAGCCTGTGCGTACAGCTCGGTGAGCCTGCGGTACGAGCGCGTGAAGAAGGCGAGCCCGCCGGCCAGCACCATGATGAGTCCCGCCCACAGGCAGATCAGGGCGATGCCGCGAGCCTCGCCCTCTCCGAGCAGCCATCCCCACTGCCGCTGCCCGGCGTCGCCCTTCATATAGGGGATGATCACGAACTCCGCCAGTGGGGCGATCAGGAACGCCGTGATGGGAGCGGCCGCCGCCTCCATCGCGGCCGCGACCCCGAACACGCGCCCCTGGCGCGCGAACGGCACCACCTTCTGGATCACGGTCTGCTCGGCGGCCTCGACCGGCGGCACCAGGGCCATGTAGATCCACATGCCGACGAAGTACAGCGGCCACCACTCCCGCAGCATGAAGATCGCTCCGAGCAGCCCCATCGCCATCACGACCAGCAGCATGGTGCGCATCGGTTTCGTGCCGAGCCCGTACTTCGCCACGACGGCACCGCCGATCAGGAAGCCCGTCGACGAGAACGCGAGCGCGAAGCCCCACGTCTGCGCATCGAACAGGGTCAGACCGTAGGGATCCATGAGCGCCATATAGACGCCCCCGATGAGGTTGTTGAACGTGGAGAACACGATCAGCGCGAACAGTCCGGGAGCCTGACGGATCGCCTTCGCGCTGCCGCGGAAGTCGAGCGCGCCGGATGCGTCAGGATCCTGCTGCGGCCGATCCTCGGGGATCCGGACGAACAGCAGGTGGAGCAGGGTGGGCACCATCGCGGCGATCGCGATCGCGAGGGTCCATCCCATGCCGAGGAAGCCGATCGACAGGCCCGAGAACACACTCGTGACGAGGAAGGCGATGCCCTGCACGGTGCCGACCAGCCCGTTCGCGTTGGCGTGCTTCTCCGTCGGTACGAGCAGCGTGACCGTGGTGGAGAGGGCGATGTTGCGCAGCTGCTCGATCACTCCGCCGAACAGGATCACCGCGGAGAACAGCCAGAACCAGGGTCCGCCGAGGTCCAGCAGCGAGGCCTCGGGGCGCGCCAGGTAGATGGCTCCCGCGACGAGGAAGGCCGCGGCGGAGACCACACTCGACAGCACCATCACCGTGTGCTTGCGGTGCCGGTCGACGATCGTGCCGAACACCATGGCGAAGAACGCGATGAAGAGCATGTACGCGCCGCCGATGACGCCCGTGGCGAGCACCGAGCGCGTCTCGATGTAGACCCAGAACGTGAGGGCGAACCAGAGGAAGCTGGTCGTCACGTTGGCGATCAGCGTGTTGACGAGCACGCTGACGAATGCCCGTGAGGCGACGGTGCCCTTCATGTGCTCGAGCGTAGGGCGGGGTGGGGACATCCGGAACCCAGGCAGCGCTTCGGTGGCAGCGCCCCGCGGCCTCTTGAGCGGACCGCCGCAGAATAGACTGGGGCGGTGAGCGTTCTGCACGATACAGCCCTGCGCGGCTTCGCGTCCGACAACTATTCCGGCATCCACCCCGAGGTGCTCGCGGCGATCGTGGAGGCCAACGACGGCCACCAGATCGCCTACGGCGAGGATCAGTACACCGAGCGGCTGCAGGAGGTCTTCCGGCAGCACTTCGGCGAGGGCGTGGAGGCCTTCCCCGTCTTCAACGGCACGGGCGCCAACGTGACCGGCCTGCAGGCGATGCTGCCCCGCTGGGGCGCCGTGATCTCGGCGTCGACCGCGCACATCAACGTCGACGAGGGCGGGGCGCCGGAGCGCATCGGCGGCTTCAAGATCCTCTCCGTGCCCACCGAGGACGGCAAGCTCACGCCCGAGCTCGTCGACCGGGAGGCCTGGGGCTGGGGCGATGAGCACCGCGCCCAGCCGCTGGTCGTCTCGATCACGCAGTCCACCGAGGTCGGCACGCTCTACACCGCGGACGAGATCCGGGCGCTCGCCGACCACGCGCACGAACGCGGCATGAAGCTGCACCTCGATGGCGCCCGCCTCTCGAACGCCGCCGCCGCCCTCGACCTGCCGCTGCGCGCCTTCACGCGCGACGCCGGCGTCGACGTGCTGAGCTTCGGCGGCACCAAGAACGGCGCGATGCTCGGCGAGGCGATCGTCGTCCTCACCCCGGGGGCCGCCGACGGCCTGGTCTACTCCCGCAAGTTCAACATGCAGCTGGCCTCGAAGATGCGCTTCGTGTCGGCGCAGCTCATCGCGCTCCTCGAAGGCGACCTGTGGCTGCGCAACGCCCGCCGCTCCAACGCGATGGCCCAGCGGCTGCGCTCCTCGCTCGAAGCGGGCATCGCCGACGGATCCATCCAGGGCGTGGGCTTCACGCAGCAGACGCAGTCGAACGGCGTCTTCGCGACGCTGCCCGACGGCGTCGCCGACCGCCTGCGCGACACGTTCCGGTTCTACGACTGGGATGCCGCTCGCAACGAGGTGCGCTGGATGTGCGGCTTCGACACCGCCGAGTCCGACATCGACGCGCTCGTCGCGCTCGTCGCGCAGGAGACCAGCCGGTAGGGATCCGGATCCGCGCGCCTCGGTCGGCTCAGCGCAGCACGCTCAGCGCAGCAGGCCGAGGTGCGCGAGCGCCTGGCGGATGAGCGTGCCGCGACCGCCCTCCATCTCGGCGGCGAGCGCATCGCTGGCCGCCTCCTCGGGGCTGAACCAGGTCACCTCGAGCGCGTCCTGACGCGGCTCGCAGGTGCCGGTCACGGGTACCACGAACGCGAGCGACACCGCATGCTGGCGGTCGTCGTGATACGCGCTCACACCGGGGAGCGGGAAGTACTCGGCGACGGTGAACGGGGCGGGCGACGGCGGCAGCATCGGGAACGCCATCGGACCGAGATCGTTCTCCAGGTGCCGGAACAGCGCATCGCGCACGGTCTCGCCGTAGCGCACACGACCGGACACGATCGTGCGGGTCATCTCGCCGAGCGGTGTCGCGCGCAGCAGGATCCCGATGTCGGTGACCACGCCTGCTCCGTCGGTGCGCACCGGCACCGCCTCGACGTAGAGCATCGGCAGGCGGCGACGCGCCTGGGCGAGTTCGAAGTCGGTCAGCCAGCCGGGATTCGCCCCGCCCGACGCTCCGAGGCCGTCGAGCCCGCCGGACAGCCCGGACAGCGCGTCGGGGAGACCGTCGTCGTCGGCCGGATCGGGATCGGGTGTGCGTACCGCCATGGTCTCTTTCTACCAGCGTCTCCCCGTGAGTGTCGGACTGCCGCGGTTTCTCGTCCGAGGCGGGTGCCGCATCCGCCCTGTCGCTGCCTGCGGCAGGATGGAACCATGGCCGAATCCGTGGAGATCGATCGCAGCGCCGTGCACTGGGCGCGACAGGGCGAGGAGCTGCCACTGCTCCTGCTGCTGCACGGGTACGGATCCGATGAGCGCGACCTGTTCTCGCTCGTGCCGTTCCTGCCCGAGGGTGCGACCGTGGCGTCGCTGCCCGCACCGCTGCCCGCACCGTGGCCGATGTCCGGACGGTCCTGGTACTCGATCGACGAACTGGAGCGACGCGACCCGGCCTCCGTGACCGCCGCTGCGGATGCCGTGCTGCGCTGGATCGACGCCGAGGCCGCCGATGCGTCGTCGATCGCGCTGCTCGGGTTCTCGCAGGGCGCATCGGTGGCGCTACAGGCGGCCCGCCAGGATCCGGAGCGGATCGCCGCGGTGGTGAACCTCAGCGGCTACGCGGCCCCCGGGGATCTGCCGGGCGACGCCGAGCTGCGCGAGCGGCGCACCCCGATGTTCTGGGGGCGCGGCTCGCGGGATGACGTCATCCCGCCCGCCCTCATCGTGCACACCGCGCAGTGGCTGCCGGATCATGCGGAGCTGACCGGGCGCGTGTATCCGGGTCTCACGCACAGCGTGTCCGAGGAGGAGCTGGCCGACGTGCGCCGGTTCCTCGACGGCTGGCTGGAGAGCCTTCAGACTCCGGAGGCGCCGGAGTCGCCGGAGGGCTGATCCGGCTGCTCACCGGCTCGACGCCGCTGCTCCTCGCGCTGCATGCGCATGCCCGCCCAGGTGAACAGCACCATGACGGCGGCGCCGATCACGAGTCCGAGTGCGATCCCGGTGCCCATGTTGTGCAGCGCGACGCCGAGGGCCACCCCGACGCCCATGCCGATCGCGAGCCCGGCACCGAGCCCCACACGGCGGAGCGTCTCACCGGACGCCGGACGCTGTTCTTCCATGCCTCCAGGCTAGATCTCCTGCGGCGGGCCGGCATCCGCCGTAGGACGGATCCTGATCCGGATCCGCCACTGTCGGGGCTCGATCGACGCGGTTAGATGCTCGCGACACGCCCGGGTTGCACGAATCCCGGGGGCCCGGTATCGTCGTCCGGGTCCTGTCCGCCGTGTAAGGAAGTCCCTTGATCTGAGTCGTCGCCTCCGCGTTCCATCCACGCGCTGATCCGACACTCCTTCCTGCCCTCGCACTTCTCGGCACAGGCATCTCCGGTCCTCCGGATCCGTCCTTCTGCGACGGTCCCGCCCCTCGACGGGCTCACGAACCGGTCCGGCATCAGCGCACCCGAACATCTTCAGGGAGCCGCCCATGTCATTGCTCACCACCTCCTCCGCGGTCGTGCTCGACCGCGTCACCTTCACCTGGCCCGACGGATCCACGGCGCTCGACGCCGTCTCCGGCGCCTTCGGTGCGGGCCGCACAGGACTCGTCGGACGCAACGGATCCGGAAAGTCGACGCTGCTCCGCCTCATCGCGGGAGAGCTCACGCCGACGTCCGGCCACATCAGCGCGAACGGCGACGTGGCGTACCTGCCGCAGCGCCTCACGCTCGACACGCACGCACGCGTCGCCGAGCTGCTGGGCGTCGCCCGTGCGCTCGACGCCGTGCGCGCCATCGCGGCCGGCGACGTCGACCCCGACCGGTTCGACGAGGTCGGCGACGACTGGGACGTGGAGGCCCGCGCCGCCGCGGCCCTGGCCGAAGCGGGCCTGGATCCGTCCTTCCTCGACCGAACCGTCGGCGAGCTCTCCGGCGGCGAGGCGGTGCTCGTCGCGATCGCCGGGATCCGCGCACGGCGAGCCCCGATCACCCTGCTCGACGAGCCGACCAACAACCTCGATCGCGACGCGCGGGCGCGGCTCGGCGAGATGGTGCGCTCCTGGCGCGGCACGCTCATCGTGGTCAGCCACGATGTCGGGCTGCTCGAGTTCATGGACGATACCGCGGAGCTGTACGGCCGCGAACTCAGCGTGTTCGGCGGTCCGTACTCGCAGTGGCGAGCCTGGCTGGACGCCGAGCAGGACTCCGCCCGGCAGGCCGAGAGGGACGCCAAGCAGGCCTTCAAGAAAGAGAAGCGGCAGCGCATCGAGGCCGAGCTGAAGCTCGCGACCCGATCCCAGATGGCGAAGAAGGCCTTCGAGGAGAAGCGCGAACCGAAGATCGTCATGAACGGCCGGAAGATGGCGGCACAGGTCTCGGCCGGCAAGCTCCGCACCGAGGTCGCCGAGAAGGAGGGCTCGGCCCGCGCCGCGCTCGACGAGGCCGGACGGCGGATCCGCGACGATGCCACGATGAAGATCGAGCTGCCGGATCCGGGCGTCTCCCGGAGCCGCCGCATCGCGACGATCGGCGACGCCGAGCGGTCCTGGACGATCCAGGGCCCGGAGCGGGTGGCTCTGATCGGACGAAACGGGGTCGGCAAGACCACGCTGCTGCGGCGGCTCGTCGACGGCGCCCGCAAGGCTCCGGACGACGGCGCGCCGAGCTCAGGCTGGACCACCGTCCCAGTCGCGGATCCGGTGCCCGTCCCGAATTCAGGTTCGATTGCCGATTCAGCGGATGAAACCGCGGATTTCCGCGGATCCACGGAATCCAGCCTGAATTGCGTCGCGCACACGGACCGCATCGGATACCTGCCGCAGCGGATGGACGGGCTCGACGAGACCGCGACCGTCGTGGAGAACGTCGCCGAGCGCGCCCCGGAGATCCCCGAGAAGGAGCTGCGCAACCGGCTGGCCCGGTTCCTGATCCGCGGCGCGGCCATGGACCGTCAGGTCGGCGCACTGTCCGGCGGGGAGCGCTTCCGAGTCGCCCTGGCGACGCTGCTGCTGGCCGACCCCGCACCGCACCTCGTGGTGCTGGACGAGCCGACGAACAACCTGGACCTCGACACCGTCGGCCAGGTCGTGCAGGCGCTGCGCGCGTTCCGTGGGGCGGTGCTGATCGTGAGCCACGACGACGCGTTCCTGCGGCGCCTGGACCTGGATCTGACGCTCGAGCTCGACGCCGAAGGTTCGCTCACGGAAGTCGCGCTCGGAGCCTGACGGCGCGGCCCGACGCGAGGCGCACCCGGCCGGATCCCTCGGGGCCGGTCGGGTGCGCCCCGTGAACGCATCTCCGACACATCGGGAATGCGGCCGCCTGATCCCGCTGTTGCGCTCGTCATGACGACAATCGGAATCATCGGAGCAGGACACATCGGCAGCGCCGTCGCAGAGGCTTTGGCGGGTCTCGGCTACGACATCGTGATCGCGAACTCGCGCGGTCCGGAGACCCTCGACGCGCTCGTGACGCGACTCGGGCCGCGCGTCACGGCATCCACCGCGACCGGAGCCGCCGAGGCCGCAGACATCGCGGTGGTCACCGTCCCGTTGAAGGCGGTGAACGATATTCCCGTGGCGCCGCTCGCCGGGAAGATCGTGCTCGACACGAACAACTACTACTTCGAGCGGGACGGGCACATCGAGGCCCTCGACCGCGGCGAGACCACCACGTCGCAGCTCCTGCAGGACCACCTTCCCGACTCGAAGGTCGTGAAGGCGTTCAACCAGATCCGGGCCGCCGAGATCCTGACGACCGGAGCTCCGGCCGGCTCACCAGATCGGCGCGCTCTCGGCACGGCGAGTGACGACGATGACGCGATCGCGTTCGTGACCGACCTCTACGACCGGCTCGGGTTCGACACCGTGAGCGCCGGCCCGCTGAGCGAGTCGTGGCGCCTCGAACGCGACCGTCCCGCCTACGTCACGCGGCAGAACGCCGAGGAGCTGCGCGCCAACCTCGCCATCGCGAACCGCCTGCCCTGACGCGCCGGCGGCTCGGCGTGGCTCCTGATCGGTGACCTCGTTTCGAAGCGCGCAAATGGCTCGATTTCACCTCGAAATGCGGCCATTTGCGCGCTTCGAAACCAGACGTGCATCCAGCGGGCGTCCAGGGCACGGGGGCAGGATGAGGGCATGAGCACCCTGGTCCGCCCTCGCAAGGGCCGCATCATCGCCGGCGTCTGCGCCGCTCTCGCGCACCGGTTCGGCTGGCCCGTCCTCCTCGTGCGTCTGCTCGCGATCCTGCTGATGGTGTTCGCGGGCCTTCCGCTGTGGGTCTACATCGTGCTGTGGATCCTCATCCCGAAGGAGAAGTGACCTCCCCGGCTCCTGCGATTCAGGCGCGCCTCGACCGCATCGCCCGGGTGTGCCCGAGCGCCGGGTCCGCCGCGAGCAGGGCGTACTCCTCCGACTCCCGCGGCACCAGAGCGACCCGTCCCTCCGCGTCGCTGAGCACGCCCCAGCCGTAGCGCTTGCCCAACGGCGAGGCGCGCAGGCAGGCCTGCCCCTTCGCGAAGAACTCCTCCCGCGCCCCGCTGTCATCCGGATCGATGCCCCGACGCAGCGCCCACGTGGAGAAGATGACGTCATCGGAGGTGCGCTCGAAAGGGTGCTCCGCGATCATCCGGTAGTGCAGCGCGGCGATCGTGGGGACGGTCGCTGAGCTCGTCGAAGGGCCCGCCGGCGGCTCCTGTGCGTGCTCCACGGGACAGTCCTCGGCCACCTCGATGAACGTGCTGATGTAGTTCGTCGTGTGCTCGGCCATGCATCCATGCTCGCATCCGCCGGCGGCGCCGGGCTTGGAGATCCGCGTCAGATCCCTCGTCGTTGCGCCGAGGGCGGATCCGCCCCCTAATGTCCGCGGCAGCCGCGAAGATGGACGGATGAGCGATGTGCTCGACCGCTTCACCCCGGCGACCCAGGACTGGTTCCGCGGGGCGTTCAGCGCACCCACAGCGGCGCAGACGGGCGCATGGGAGGCGATCTCCGGCGGCAAGCACGCGCTCGTCGTCGCCCCGACCGGGTCGGGAAAGACGCTGTCGGCGTTCCTCTGGGCGATCGACCGGGTGTTCCGCGAGCGCGCCGCGGAGGCAGGATCCGCGCCTGCGGCGCCGGCGCCCGCCAGCGCGAAAGGTCGCAAGAAGAACGACGCCGAGCGACCAGGACGCACCCGGATCCTCTACATCTCGCCGCTCAAGGCCCTCGGCGTCGACGTGGAGCGCAACTTGCGCTCGCCCCTCATCGGCATCGGTCAGTCGGCCCGACGGCTCGCGATCCCCGCGCCCGCGGTGACGGTGGGCGTGCGCTCGGGCGACACCACCTCGTCCGACCGGCGCCGGCTCGTCGTGGATCCGCCGGACATCCTGATCACCACTCCCGAGTCGCTGTACCTCATGCTCACGAGCCGCGCCGGCGACACCCTGCGCGACGTGCACACGGTCATCATCGACGAGGTGCACGCCGTCGCGGCGACCAAGCGCGGCGCCCATCTCGCGGTCAGCCTGGAGCGGCTCGACCAGCTGCGACGGGCGGCGGGAGCGGAGACGCCCGTGCAGCGGATCGGCCTGTCTGCGACGGTGCGCCCGATCGACGAGGTGGCGCGCTTCCTCGGCGGCGCGCAGCCGGTCCAGATCGTGGCACCGCCCGCGTCGAAGACGTTCGACCTGCAGGTCGTCGTGCCGATCGAGGACATGCTCAACCCGCCGCCGCCTCCGGGCACGGAGGAGACGCCGCGGCCGTTCGGGGCGGATCGGATCGACCCGGCGGTCGGCGGCGCGGACGCGTTCGGCGAGAACACCGAGATGACCGGATCCGTCTGGCCGCACGTCGAGGAGGCGATCGTCGACCGGATCCTGCAGAACCGCTCGACGATCGTGTTCGCCAACTCACGGCGCCTCGCCGAACGACTCACGGGGCGGCTGAACGAGATCTACAGCGAGCGCATCGGACTCGATCTGCCGGCGGCGGCCCTTCGCTCCCCCCGCCCCACTCCAAACGCCGCTTCGCGTCGCCCGGAGCCTCCGGGGCGCGGGGCCCCGGCTCAGGGACCGCCGGCCGCGATGATGGCGCAGGCAGGATCCACCGCCGGTGCGGATCCGGTGCTCGCGAAGGCGCACCACGGCTCGGTCTCCAAGGAGCAGCGGGCGATCGTCGAGGAGGAGCTGAAGTCGGGCGTGCTGCGCTGCGTCGTTGCGACGAGCAGTCTCGAGCTCGGCATCGACATGGGCGCGGTGGACCTCGTGATCCAGGTGGAGGCGCCGCCCTCGGCAGCCTCCGGACTGCAGCGCGTGGGCCGCGCCGGGCACCAGGTCGGCGAGATCAGCCGCGCGTCGCTGTTCCCCAAGCACCGCGGCGATGTGCTGCACACCGCGATCGTCACCGAGCGCATGCTCGCCGGGCAGATCGAGTCGATCAGCGTGCCCCGGAACCCGCTGGACATCCTGGCGCAGCAGACCGTCGCCGCCTGCGCGCTGGAACCGCTCGACGTCGAGCAGTGGTTCGACACGGTGCGCCGCAGCGCGCCCTTCGCCGCCCTCCCCCGCTCGGCGTACGAGGCGACCCTCGACCTGCTCGCCGGGCGCTTCCCCTCCGACGAGTTCGCCGAGCTGCGCCCGCGCCTCGTCTGGGACCGCGAGGCCGGCACGCTCACCGGACGCCCCGGCGCGCAGCGGATCGCGGTCACGAGCGGCGGAACGATCCCCGATCGCGGCCTGTTCGGCGTCTTCGTGGCCGGCGAGACCACGGGCGCCCGCGTCGGCGAGCTCGACGAGGAGATGGTCTACGAGTCGCGCGTCGGCGACGTGTTCACCCTTGGCACCACGAGCTGGCGGATCGCCGAGATCACGCACGACCGGGTGAACGTGATCCCCGCGTACGGGCAGCCCGGCAAGGTGCCGTTCTGGCACGGCGACGGCCTCGGCCGACCGTTCGAACTCGGTGAGGCGCTCGGCGTCTTCAACCGCGAGGTGCACGGCGCAACACCCGCGAAGGCCCGGGAGCGTCTCGCGGCCGCGGGGCTGGACGAGCTGGCGCAGGCGAACCTCCTCGCGCATCTGAACGAGCAGAAGGAGTCGACGGGCACGCTGCCCACCGACCGCACCCTGACGGTCGAGCGCAGCCGCGACGAGATCGGCGACTGGCGCGTGATCCTGCACTCCCCCTACGGGCAGATGGTCCACGCACCGTGGGCCCTCGCCGTGAACGCGCGCATCCGGGAGCGCCTCGGCGTGGAGGGCTCGGCGGTCGCGAGCGACGACGGCATCATCGTGCGCGTGCCCGACGCCGACGCGGAGCCGCCCGGCGCCGAGCTGTTCGTGTTCGAGCCCGAGGAGCTCGAGCGGATCGTGACCGACGAGGTGGGCGGATCCGCACTCTTCGCCTCGCGCTTCCGGGAGTGCGCGGCGCGCGCGCTGCTGATGCCGCGGATGAACCCCAACCGGCGCACGCCGCTGTGGCAGCAGCGGCAGCGCTCGGCGCAGCTGCTCGAGGTCGCCCGCAAGCATCCGACGTTCCCGATCATCCTGGAGACGCTGCGCGAGGTGCTGCAGGACGTCTACGATCTGCCCTCGCTGCGACGTCTCGCGACCGGCATCGCCGAGCGGCGCATCCGGCTCGTCGAGGTGCAGACCGCGCAGCCCTCGCCCTTCGCCCGCGACCTGCTGTTCGGCTACGTCGGCGCGTTCATGTACGAGGGCGACTCCCCGCTCGCCGAGCGCCGGGCCGCTGCGCTGTCGGTGGATCCGGCCCTGCTCGGCGAACTGCTCGGCACGGTCGAGCTGCGCGAGCTGCTGGACCCCGAGGTCATCGCCCAGTTCGAGCGCGAGGCGCAGCGGCTGGATCCGACCCGGCGGGCGCGAGGCGTCGAGGGCGTCGCGGATCTGCTGCGACTCCTCGGGCCGCTGGACGCGACCGAGGTCGCGGAGCGGCTCGAACCCACGGAAGCGTCGGATCCCTCCGGGTCGTTGAGCGAGGACGGCGAAGCCGACCGAGACGAAACGCTGCCTCTGTCGGATCACCGCGTTTCGTCTCGCTTCGCTCGCTCAACGACCGATCAGGCCGCCGCTCATCTCGCCGCCCTCGTCGACGCCCGCCGCGCCATCGAGGTCACGATCGGCGGCGCGCGACGGGTCGCCGCGATCGAGGATGCTGGACGTCTGCGCGACGCCCTCGGCGTTCCCCTGCCCGTGGGGATCCCTGTGGCGTTCCTGGAGCCCGTCACGGACCCGCTCGGCGACCTCGTGGCCCGGCATGCCCGCACGCACGGACCGTTCCTCGGATCCGTCGTCGCCACCCGATTCGGACTCGGCACCGCGATCGTGCGGCAGACCCTGCAGCGGCTCGAGGCCGACGGACGGGTCACGAGCGGGTACTTCCTGCCGGACCCGTCGAGTGCTCGAGAGACCGGACCGCGGGCATCCGCGACGTCCGCCGGGCCCGATGAGACGGAGTGGTGCGACACCGAGGTGCTGCGCCGGCTGCGGATGCGCTCGCTCGCGGCGATCCGCGGCAGTGTCGAGCCGGTGCCGCCCGCAGCGTTCGCCCGGTTCCTCCCGGAATGGCAGCACCTGTCGCGGCCCCTCGAAGGCATCGACGGCGTCGCGACCGTGATCGAGCAGCTCGCGGGCGTGCCGATCCCGGCCAGCGCCTGGGAGTCGCTCGTGCTCTCCCAGCGCGTGCGCGACTACACGCCGGCGATGCTCGACGAGCTGACCAGTTCGGGCGAGGTCGTCTGGGCCGGGCACGGAGCCCTGCCCGGCCGGGACGGCTGGGTCTCGCTGCACCCCGTCGACCTCGCGCCGTTCACGGTGCCGTTCGCCGAGGAGGCCCCTGAGCCCGGATCCCTCGACGCCCAGCTGCTGGCCGCCCTGGCCTCGGGCGGCGCATACTTCGCCGCCCAGTTGCGCGAGGCCACCGGGGCTGAGAACGAGGCCTCCGTGGTGGAGGCGCTGTGGAACCTCGCCTGGTCGGGCCACGTCACGAACGACACCTTCGCTCCGATCCGGTCTCTGCTGAGCGGTGGCAACCAGGCGCACAAGGTGGCGCGCCGCGCCCCGCGCACGCGCACGTTCCGTGGCATGTCGCTCGCCCGCCCCGCCTCCACGCCGCGACCTCTGAACGTCGGAGGGCGCTGGTCGCTGCTTCCGGAGGCGGAGACGGATCCGGCCCGGCGCGCCACGGTCTCGGCGGGCCTGCTGCTGGACCGCTACGGCGTGGTCACACGTGGATCCGTGCAATCGGAGGGGCTGCCGGGCGGGTTCGCGCAGGCGTACCGCGTGCTGGCGGGGTTCGAGGAGGCAGGGCACTGCCGGCGCGGCTACGTGATCGAGAAGCTCGGCGCCGCCCAGTTCGCCGCCTCCGCCACGATCGACCGGCTCCGCACCTTCGCCGGGCTCGCCGATCCGCCGCCGCGCACGGCGCGTACCCTCGCCGCGACCGATCCGGCCAACCCCTACGGCGCCGCTCTCGGCTGGCCCCGCAGGGACGACGTCTCGCACCGGCCCGGCCGCAAGGCGGGCGCTCTCGTGGTCCTCGTCGACGGAGCACTCGCCCTCTATCTCGAACGCGGCGGAAAGACCGTGCTCGCCTTCACCGACGACGAGGACGAGCTGCGCGCCGCGGCGGCCGACCTCGCTGCGACCGCGAAGGCACGCCGGCTCGAGACGCTGACCATCGAGAAGGTGAACGGCGAGGGCATGTACGGCACCGCCGCGGGAACTCTGCTCGGACGGCTGCTGCAGGAGGCAGGATTCGTCGCGACTCCACGTGGCTACACCCTGCGGAAGACGTTGTGAGCCGACCCGGATCCGCTGCGGGTCGGCGGGACGCCTACTCTGGTGGCATGATCCGTGAGTTCGCCGCTGGATTCGGCACCCTGATACGGGGATTCGGTCTGTGGCGCACGCACCCGCGGCTGCTCGCGCTCGGGCTCGTCCCTGCCCTGATCAGCTTCGCGGTCCTGGTCGCCGTGCTCATCCCGTTCGGCTTCTCGCTGGGCTCCATCACCGCCTGGATGACGCCGTTCGCCGATGGATGGATCGCAGGATGGCGCGAGGCGCTGCGCATCGCGATCGGCATCGTGCTGTTCGTCGCCGCCGCGGTGCTGTCGGGCCTCGTCTTCACTGCTCTGACGCTGACGATCGGCGACCCGTTCTACCAGCGCATCTGGCGAGGGGTGGAACAGTCGCTGGGCGGCGCGGCGCCTGTGGGCGAAACCGGGTTCTGGACCACGGTCGGCGAAGGCCTGCGGCTGATCGTGCTGGGGATTCTCGTCGCCCTGCTCACCCTCGTCCTGGGCTTCATCCCGCTCGTGGGCGGAGCGATCGCAACCGTCGTCGGCGTTCTGCTGTCGGGGCGGCTGCTCGCACGGGAGCTGACCGGGCGCGCGTTCGACGCCCGTGGCCTCAGCCACGACGAACGGCAGCGGCTCCTCGCCTCCGGAAGGGGGCGCGTTCTCGGCTTCGGCGTCGCCACGCAGCTCTGCTACCGGGTGCCGCTCGGAGCGGTCATCACCATGCCGGCCGCTGTCGCGGGATCCACCATGCTCGCCAGGACCCTGACCGACCGCGCCGCGAGCGGTGCGGAGATCTCCGCGCCCGCCGACGAGGTCCGGCCCGCGGGTGCCAGCGGAGGGACATCCGCGCATGCCTGAGGGCGACACCGTCTACCGGGTGGCGCAGCGCCTCGACGCCGCGCTGCGGGGCGGCGTCGTCACCCGCTTCGACCTGCGCGTGCCCGAGCTGGCGACCGCCGACCTCACCGGATCCGTCGTGCACGCCGTGGTGCCGCGCGGCAAGCACATCCTCATGCGGATCGGCGACTCCACACTCCGTTCGCACCTGCGCATGGATGGCGCTTGGCATCTGTACCGCCCCGGCGAGCGCTGGCGAGCGCCCGGCTACACCGCCCGCGCGATCGTGAGCACGGCGGAGGCGGAGGCGGTCGGCTTCGACGTCTCGATGCTGGCGCTCGTCCCCACCGCGCAGGAGGACACGCTCGTGGCGCACCTCGGACCGGATCCGCTCTCTGCCGACTGGGACCTGGACGAGGCCGCACGACGCCTCGGCGCGGACCGGCGGCCGATCCACGTCGCCCTCCTCGACCAGCGCAACGTGGCCGGGTTCGGCAACGAGTACGCCGCCGAGCTGCTGTTCCTGCGCGGGGTGCGCCCCACGACGCCCGCGAACGAGGTCGACGTCACCCCGCTGCTGGAGCTGGGGGCGCGCACGATCCGCGCCAACAGGGACCGGCTCGACCGCACCTTCACCGGCGTCGCCCAGCGCGGGCGCACGACCTGGGTGTACGGGCGGGCGCACCGCACCTGCCGACGCTGCGGCGCGCTCATCGAGAGCGGCGAGCTCGGCGCGGATCCCACCGAGGAGCGCCGCACCTTCTGGTGCCCCCGCTGCCAGCGCTGAGCAGGACGCCGGCTGCGCCTGCCGGATCCCATCCGCTCACTTGTCGCAGGTTGCGGTCATCGCCACAGCAGAACCGCAATCTGCACCACTGAGCAGGCCGGCGGCGGCCGGAACGCGAAGACGCGCACCCCTCTGGGAGATGCGCGTCTTGTGCCTGCGACGGTGCCGTCGGTTCTCACCACGGCCAGGCCGCGGTGTTCAGGCCGCGAGCCACAGGCCCTTGCGGTCGGTGTCCAGCGTCATGCCGGCGGCGACCGTCTCGTCGTCGCCGATCTTCGCGCCGCGCGCGATGTGCGCGCCGGCCCCGACCTCGGTGCGCACCCCGATGGTGGCGCCGTCGCCGATCACCGACCCCTGCCCGATGTGGGCATGGGCCTCGATCCGGGCGTTCACGCCCACGATCGCCTCGGGCTCGATCCAGGCGCCGCGCGCGACATGCGCTCCGGCACCGACCTTCGCACCCGGTTCGACATAGGCGCCGGCCTCCACGACCGCCTGCGGGTGCACCTTGGCACCGTGCGCGATCAGACCACGGCCGTTGGCGTGCTTGCGATAGCGCAAGGTGCCGCCGCGGCCGTCCTCGATGTCGACGTAGTTCTTACCCACGAAAACCTCCCGTGCCCGGGACTTTCCCCGGATACATCTGCAACCGCGAACGAGGCGGATCTATTCCCGCGCACGCACTTCGCGCGTGTCGCTGCGGGGCTGTGGTCGCGATCCCGCCGAGATCGTCGCGCACCCGCCGGTACGCTGAACGCATGAGCAAGCGAGGCGCATCCGGCGGACGCAAGCCCGCGGTGCGCTCCGCCAAGGGCGGCGCCCGCAGTACGGCCGCAGGTCCGGCCGGTAAGGGCAAGAGCGCGGGCAAAGGATCCGGCAAGTCCGCGTCTCGCGGCAAGAAGGCGGAGAAGGTCGTCTTCGACGCTCCGGCCCCGATCGCGGAGGAGCCACGCACGCTGCGCCTCGGCGCCGTCCCCGGTGCCACCCCGGGACGCTGGATCGACACGTGGAACGAGCGGATGCCGCTCGTGACCCTCGAGCTCGTGCCGGTCGCGTTCGACGCGCAGCGCTCAGCGCTGACCGACGGCGTCGTCGACCTCGCGCTCGTGCGCGCCCCGTTCGACAAGGACGGCATGCACGCGATCCCCCTCTACGAGGAGCTCCCCGTGGTCATCGCCTCGGCCGAGTCGCATCTCCTCGCCGCCGAGGAGCTCTCCCCCGCAGACCTGGAGGGCGAGACGCTGCTCGCCACACGTGAAGACGTGCTGGGCGACCTCGACCTGCCGACCGTCCCGTCGCGGATCCCCCCGCTGGACACCGTGGCGGACGCCGTCGAGACCGTCGCCTCGGGCGCCGGGATCCTGGTCGCGCCGATGTCGCTCGCGCGCCTGCATCACCGCAAGGACGTCGAATACCGGATCCTGCGGGACGCTCCCGTCTCCCAGGTGCTGCTGGCCTGGCCGGCCGACGCCACCACGCCCGACATCGAGGCGTTCGTGGGGGTTGTGCGCGGCCGCCGCGCCAACTCGTCCCGCTGACTCGGCGGCCAGTCCTAGGGCCGTCGAGCGACACTTCGACTCGCTGCGCTCGCTCAGTGCGGGTCTCCGCGAAACGAAACGCGGCGCCCTCGAAAGAGCACCGCGTTTCGTCTCGGTCGGCTTCGCCGTCCTCGCTCAACGACCGTTGCGGTCAGGCCGCCTGCGCCAGCTCCGCGGTCGCGGTGACCTGCAGCACGTCGCCCGTCGCGTCCACGACCACACGGCCGCCGTCACCCAGCTCGCCCGAGACGAACAGGTCCGCGATGCGGTCGTCCACCTCGCGCTGGATCAGGCGGCGCAGCGGCCGCGCACCGTACTCGGGCTCGTAGCCGTGCTCGCCGAGCCAGGCCACGGCCGCGTCGGTGACGTCCAGCGTCACGTCGCGGCCGGCAAGGCGGCGAGACGTCGCCTGCAGCAGGAGCCGCACGATGCGACCCAGCTCCTCCCGGCTGAGCTTCTGGAACAGCACGATCTCGTCGATGCGGTTCAGGAACTCCGGCCGCATGGCCTCGCGGAGCTTGCCCATCACCCGGGCGCGCAGATCCTCCTGCGAGGCGAATCCGTTCGCGGATCCGTCCTGCGAGGCCACGAACCCGAGCGCACCGGAGCGCGACGCGAGGAACTCGGATCCGATGTTCGAGGTCATCACGATCACCGTGTTGCGGAAGTCGACCGTGCGCCCCTGACCGTCGGTCAGGCGACCGTCGTCGAGCACCTGCAGCAGCAGGTTGAACACGTCGGGGTGCGCCTTCTCGATCTCGTCGAACAGCACGATCGCGTAGGGGTTGCGCCGCACGCGCTCGGTGAGCTGCCCCGCCTCGTCGTAGCCGACGTATCCCGGAGGGGCGCCGACGAGCCGCGACACCGTGTGCCGCTCGCCGAACTCGCTCATATCGAAGCGGATCACGGCGGTCTCGTCGTCGAACAGACGGTCGGCGAGCGCCTTGGCCAACTCGGTCTTGCCGACACCGGTGGGGCCGAGGAACAGGAAGGATCCGACCGGCCGACGCGCGTCGCCCATGCCGGTACGGCTGCGGCGCACGGCCCGTGCCACGGCGGCGACCGCGTCGTCCTGCCCGATCACGCGAGCGTGCAGGTCGGCCTCGAGGCCCGCCAGACGCTCCCGCTCGCTCTCGGAGACCCGGCTGACCGGGATCCCTGTGGCGCGCGCGATCACCGCGGCGATCTCGGCCTCGCCGACGACAGCGGGCTCGGCGTCGACAAGGCGCGCGGTGCTGCCGGCGTCGTCGATCCGCGCCTGGACCGCGGCGATCTCGTCGCGGATCCGCGAGGCCTCCTCGTAGTGCTCGGCGCCGACCGCGGCGTTCTTGCGCGCTTCGAGGTCAGCCAGCTCGGCGAACAGCGCCGCCACATCGGTCACGACGCCCAGGCGGAGGCGCAAACGGGCGCCGGCCTGGTCGATGAGGTCGATCGCCTTGTCCGGCAGCACCCGGTCGGGCAGGTACCGCGCGCTCAGCTCGACGGCGGCGCGGATCGCGTCGTCCGTGTAGGCGACGGCGTGGTGCTGCTCGTACGCGGGCTTGAGCCCTTCGAGGATGCGCACGGCGTCCTCGATCGAGGGCTCGGCCACCTTGACCGGCTGGAACCGGCGTTCGAGGGCCGGATCCTTCTCGATCCGGCGGTACTCGGCGAGCGTGGTCGCGCCGACCAGGTGCAGGTCCCCCCGCGCGAGGCGCGGCTTCAGGATGTTGCCGGCGTCCATGCCGCCGCCTTCTCCGGATCCGCCCGCACCGACGACGGTGTGCACCTCGTCGATGAAGACGATGATCTCGCCCTTGTGCGCGGCGATCTCGTCCATGGTCTGGGTGAGACGCTCCTCGAAGTCGCCGCGGTAGCGGGTGCCGGCGAGCATCGCGGGCAGGTCGAGCGCCACGACGCGACGGTCCTTGAGCTGCGCGGGCACGGCGCCGTCGACGATCGCGCGCGCAAGGCCCTCGACGATCGCGGTCTTGCCGACGCCCGCCTCGCCGATCAGCACCGGGTTGTTCTTGGTGCGCCGGCTGAGGATCTCGATCGTCTGCTCGATCTCCGAGGCCCGGCCGATCACCGGATCGAGCTCGCCGGAGCGGGCACGGGCCGTGAGGTCGAGACCGAACCGGTCGAGCATCGGGGTCTCGGACGCCGACTGGGTGTTCTCTGCCTCTGGCGCGGCGCCCGCGGTCACGGGCTCGCGCAGGCTCTGGGTGAGCGCTTCGGCGGTGACGCCGGCACGCGCGAGGATCTGGCCCGCGGGGGCGTCCTGTCCGAGCACGAGCGCGAAGAAGACGTGCTCCGGCTCGATGTAGGTCGCACCCGATGAGCGCGCCACCTGGTAGGCGTGGAACAGCGCGCGGCTGGCGCTCGGGGTGATGGTCGCGGCGTCGATGTCAGAGGCGTCGCCAGGGGCGGGCAGGCGGGTGCCGACGGCGTCGACGATGGCCTGCGGGGTCACCCCGATGTTGCGGATCGCCTGGTCGACGGCGTCGTCCTCGACGATGGTGCGCAGGACGTGCAGGGCGTCGAGCTCGGTCTGGCCGCGCTCGAGCGCGAAGCGGCCGGCGCGCTGCAGGATGCGCTGGGTGCGCACGGTCAGGAACCGGCTGAGGTCGATGGACCGGGTCTGCCGGGCCTGCTCACCGGCCAGGTAGCGGGCGAGGAACTCGTCGAACGAGCCCGAACCCGCGTCGGTGAAATCGTTGGGCATTTCGCTTCCTCTCAAACTTGAGCGTTGTGCTGTCAAGTTCAACGCGACTCCTTCCTTCATATTCCCGTCCGTTGCATCCGGACCTCGACGGCCTCCGCCGCTCGCCTAGAATCCAGGGATGGCCTCGCTCCTGTATGTCGGCGTGCGCCCTGAGCTGGATGCGGCGACGGCGGAGCGCGCGTCGTTCCGTGTCGCCCTCGGCGTCGATGCTGACGCACTGGACCGCATCGACCTCACCACCACCGCCCTGCCCGAGGACGTCTTCGACCGCTACGCCGGCTTCGTGATCGGCGGCTCTCCGTTCAACGTCACCGACGTTCGCAAGTCCGAGACCCAGCGGCGGGTCGAATCGGACCTGGAGCGCATCGCGGAGCGCGCGATCGACGGCGCCACCACCGCGTTCTTCACCTGCTTCGGAATCGGCGTGATCACGCGCCTCCTCGGCGGAGAAGTCGGCATGGACAACCCCGAGGAGGCGACCGCGGCCGAGATCCGCACCACGGCCGACGCCGTCGCGGATCCGCTGTTCGGTCCTGCCGGGCCTGTGTTCCACGCCTTCACCGCGCACAAGGAGAGCGCTGTCGCCGTGCCATCGGGCGCGGTGCTGCTCGCCGGCAACGACACCTGCCCCGTGCAGGCGTACCGCGTGGGTGCGGACCTGTACGCCACGCAGTTCCATCCCGAGCCGTCGCCGCGCGACTTCGCCGATCGGATGGTCTTCTACCGCACCACCGGCTACTTCGATCCGGACGCCTTCCACACCGTGCAGGAGGCCGTGCTCGAATCCGTCGTCACCGAGCCGGCGCGCATCCTGCACCGCTTCGGCGAGCGCGCACTGGCCCGCTGACCCGCCGCCGCTTTCTGACCTCTGACCGCGAGACTGCAACTGGGCGACGAGACTGCACCAAATCAGCGCAGTCTCGTCGCGGAGATGGAGTCTCGCGGTCTAAAGGGAGGCGGAACGGAGGAGGGCGATGCGGTCGTCGAGGTAGGCGGAGAGCGGCATGAGGGAACCGGCCGCGGACCACCGCACCGACGGCACGCCGTCCACCAGCGCGAGCGGGCCGGAGGATCCCCCGGCCGCCACGGCGTCCAGGTCGATCGGCGTCCAGCCCACGTGCACGGTCTCGCCGTCGTCGAAGCCACCGCGGGAGGCCTCCGCCCGGCGCTCCGCCCTGGCTCGTGCCGACTCGGCCGCATAGCCCCGACGCACCGGGGCTGCGGCGCGCAGCACCTCGGCCGTGGCGTACAAGGCATCACCGGCGATGAGCAGCACGCCGACGTGCCAGGCGGATCCGACCCGCACGATGCGCGGTGCCCGCCACCGCCCGGTCTTCTCGCGCCCGAGCGCCTCCTGCGGCACGCCGGAGAGAGCGGTGCGCGCGTCATCCAGGAGCGCGCCGAGCGGGGCGTCCGGTTCGGAGGAGATCACGCGCTCAAGGCTATGCCCGCGCGGCGACCACCGTCCGGCGTCGCACACCTCCGCGCATGTGATCGATATCATGCACGTGTGCCGGGACGACCGCCCGCGCCCACCCACGATCGGACCCCATGACGACCGCAGCGACGCCGGATCCCCGCCGCATCCCGGGAATGGCCGACGTCGCGCGCCTGGCCGGGGTCTCGGCGCAGACCGTGTCCCGCACGCTGAGCGGCAACCCGAGCGTGCAGCCCGAGACCAGAGCGAAGGTGCTCGCGGCGGTCGAGCAGCTCGGCTACCGCCGCAACAACGCCGCCCGCGCACTGTCGTCCGGGCGGAGCAGGGCGATCGGCGTCGTATCGCTGCGCACGGGCTTCTACTCGCGCACAGCGGTGGCGGTCGGCATCGAGACCACCGCGTCCGAGGCCGGCTATATCGTGAACTCCGTCACGACGCCCTCCCTCGATGCGGGCGAGATCGAGCGCGCCATGTCGCGTCTCGCCGACCAGGGCGTCGAGGGCATCGTGCTCGCGGTGCCGCTGATCTCGACCACGCGCGCGATCGACGAGCTGACGCGCACGCTGCCGACGATCACGATCGACGGTTCGCGCACGGCGTCGACCCAGGTGGTGGCCGTCGACCAGCGCGAGGTGGGACGGATCGCGACCCGCCACCTGCTGGATCTCGGCCACGAGACTGTCTGGCACGTCGCGGGTCCGCAGCAGTGGCTGGATGCCTCGAGCCGCACCCAGGGCTGGCGTGAGGCGCTCGCCGATGCCGGCCGGGAGGCACCGCCCGAGATCGACGGGGACTGGTCCCCGGAGTCGGGCCATCGCGCGGGCCGGATCCTCGCACGCATCCCCGAGGCCACCGCGGTGTTCGTGTCGAGCGACGAAATGGCGTTCGGCCTCGCCCGCGCCTTCGCCGAGCTGGGCCGGTCGATCCCTGACGACGTGTCGATCGTGGGTGTCGACGACATCCCGCTCGCCGAGTTCTGCTCCCCCGCGCTCACCACGGTCGCGCAGCCGTTCGGCGAGGTCGGCCGCATCGCCGTGGAGCACCTGCTGCACGCGATCTCACACCCGGGCGCGGTACCGCCGGTGGAGTCGATCACGCCTCGCCTCGTCGTGCGCAGCTCGACCCAGGCTCCTCGTCACTGACCGCGCACCGCGGCCGCGTCCGCACCCTGCGCGCAGCCGACACGGCGCACGCGGTGATGTTTGCGCTATCTCGTTACGACCAAGCTGCGGCGCAATTCTCAGAATATCCTTGATGTTAGCGATAACTTGCAGGTACCGTGGCCGATGTTCTCCCCGCCTCGACGACGCAGCAAGGAAGACCGATGCCCCCACAGATCCTGTCCCTCCCCCGAACCTCGCGAGGCCTCCTCGCCGGTGCGGCCGCGCTCGCGATCGCCGCGACGACGCTGAGCCTCGGCGCCGTCTCCTCGGCGCACGCCGACACCTCCCCGCCCGCCGGCGCCGCGATCCCCGACGCGGGCTACACCCTGCTCGACGTCGATTCCGAGTCCGCGCCGTACCCCGCGCCGCCCTCTCTGGACGGCACCGCGAAGGGCGCATTCGACGGCGACTACTCGACCCAGTGGGCGTCGAACTACAACGGCGGCACACCCGATCCGATGCCGCACTACCTCACGTTCGACATCGGCGCGGAGCACCCCCTCACCGGCCTCGGGTACTCGGTGAAGGTGCAGGGCAACGGTCCCGCGAAGGACGTCCAGGTGCTCACCACGAACGACCCGGCGGTCGCGAAGGACGGCAGGAACAGCGGCTGGACACCCGCCGGAACGGCAACGTTCTCGCAGCCGACCAGCAACACGCAGATCCAGTACGTCGCCTTCGCCCACCCGGTGTCGGCGCGCTACGTCGAGTTCAAGGTCCTCGACGCCGTGAACGGGTCGAACAACGCCTCGGCCTCCGAGATCGTCGTCTACACGACCGACCCGATCGTCACGCCGACCCCGACGCCGACTCCCACCCCCACGCCCAAGCCCACCGCCGCGACGGTCACCACCGACTCGGTCGACGACAGCACGTGGCAGTACCCCGACGACACGCCGGCCAGCCCGTTCATCGATGCCGACGGCACGTTCCATTTCGGTGAGTCTCACGCGAACTACTACAACGAGCCCGACGGCAGCAACGGCGACATCCGCCAGTGGAACTGGTACACGGGCACGAACTTCGACACAGCGAAGCCGAACGGCGCGCTCAACGCCGCGGGCACCAACCCGGACACCACGGACTTCTGCAACGCCAGCCCGACCGGGGTGGAGTCGACCAAGGCGCCGGCCGGATCCAGTTACACGCAGCCGAACTACTGCGACATCACCCAGATGTGGGTCGACCCCGACTCGGGCGACTGGTACGGCCTCGTGCACAACGAGTTCACCCCCAAGCCCTTCGGCGACGGACTGCACTACGACGCGATCGACTACGCCGTCTCGACCGACCAGGGCAAGACCTGGACCATCCCCGGTCACGCGATCACCTCGCCGTACAGCACGACCCGCGGCGACACCGCGGCGTTCCCGCAGCAGACCTACTACTACGGCGACGGCGATCCCCGCCTCTACGTCGACCACGCCTCCGGGTACTTCTACGCGTTCTACGGTTCCCGCGTCGTGAACAAGACCGGCGGGTGGGTGGCCTTCTACGAGCACGTCGCCCGTGCCCCGATCTCCGGCAAGATGGCCACCGGCACCTGGCAGAAGTGGTACGACGGCGCCTGGACCGAGCCCGGCATCTCCGGCAAGGAGAGCAACATGGTCCCGGTCGCCGACGACACCGAGACCGGCTACACGCCGGTCGACGAGGAGTACGACCCGAACACGCCCGGCACCGCGCAGCAGCAGATCAAGAAGGGGCAGATGCCCCCGACCTCGCCGCTGTTCGTGATGGATATCACCTACGACGCCTACCTCGGGCTGTACATCGGACAGCCGCAGAACCCCGACCAGTCGGGCAACGCACCGCAGGAGTTCTACGCCACGAAGAATCTGGCGACGCAGAAGTGGTTCCGCCTCGGCGACACCGGATCCGCGTACACCACGGCCTCCTGGTACCGATGGTTCGTGGATCCTGCCAACAAGACGAGCTCGGCGATCGTGGGCAAGTCCTTCCGGTCGTACTGCTCGTTCGGGTGCATGGGCGATGCCTACGCACAGCTCGCCAACGTCACGATCGACGCCGGCTCCTCGGTCTCGCCTGCGTCTGCGGTCGACACGACGAAGGCGTACACGATCGCCAACGCGGACGGGCGCAAGCTCTCCGCGTCCGGCAACGGAAAGAAGGTGACGACGGCCGGATCCGTGAACCGCAAGAACGGCGCCTGGACCTTCACGGCGACCGGCGACGGCGCGTACACGATCGCGACGCAGGCAGGCTCGCTCCTGGGCGTCGATGCCTCCTCGACCGTCGGTCGCGCATGGGGCGCCGGGCTGACGCTCACCGACAAGGCGGCGGCCGGCATCGGGCAGCAGTGGTTCGTCGTGCCGAACACCGATCCGACCAGCGGGGAGGCGACCGGATCCGTCCGGCTCGTGAACCGCTACTCGGGGCTCGTGCTGGGCATCGACACCTCCGCCGCGGCGACGACCCCGGGCCGCACCTGGGACAAGCCGGCGTCGCACGGTGCCTCGAGCACCGCGCAGGCGGGGCTGTTCACCCGGCCCGGCGACCAGACGCTGAGCCTCGCGGAGTTCACCGGCGGCGGGAACTGATCAGCGAGGTGCTCTGACGAAGGATCCTCGACGGAGGGGGCCCGGGCCATGCGCTCGGGCCCCCTCTGCGTCTGCGGATCCGCCCCGGCACTCGGCACGCGAAGGGCGGGCACGATTCGCCTCGCGCCCCGGGGCGCGGCAGAATCGACGCACACCCGCTTGCAAGGAGACGACGCCATGGCGCAGCCCGATACCGCACGACTGCTCATCGCGTGCGACGACCAGCCCGGAATCGTCGCCGCCGTCGCCGGAGTGCTCGCCGCGCATGAGGCGAACATCATCTCCCTGGATCAGCACTCGACAGACGCGGCCGGCGGACGCTTCTTCCAGCGCACCGTGATCCACCGCGACGGGCTCGCCGCCGCACGCCCGGCGCTCGAGGCGGACCTGGCTGCGGTCGCCGAGCGCTTCGGCATGGAGTGGTCGCTGCACGACGCCTCCAAGCGCAAGCGCGTCGCGATCTTCGTGTCCAAGTACGACCACTGCCTCATGGAGCTGCTCTGGCGCACGCAGCGCGGCCAGCTCGACATCGACGTCACCATGGTCGTCTCCAACCATCCGGATCTGGCCGAATCGGTGCGCTCGTTCGGCGTGCCGTTCGTGCACATCCCGTCCGGTTCGGGTGCCGAGGGCAAGGCCGAGATGGAGCGGCGCCAGCTCGAGCTGCTGCAGGGCAACGTGGATCTGGTCGTGCTCGCGCGCTACATGCAGATCCTCACCGACGACTTCATCGGGAGCCTCGGCGCCCCGGTGATCAACATCCACCACTCGTTCCTGCCGGCGTTCATCGGGGCGAACCCCTATGCCCGCGCCAAGGACCGCGGCGTCAAGCTGATCGGCGCCACCGCGCACTATGCCACGGCCGACCTCGACGAGGGGCCGATCATCGAGCAGGACGTCACCCGCGTGACCCACGCCGATTCGGCCGCCGAGCTGCAGGCCCGCGGCGCCGATGTGGAGCGCCTGGTGCTCGCGCGCGCCGTGCAGTGGCACGCCGACGACCGCGTCATCGTGCACGGCCGCTCGACCGTCATCCTCTGAGGCCGGACGCCTCGTTCAGACGCTCGGCACCCCTGCAGCCAGTTCGGCGAACGCCTCCGCGGCGGTCTCGTAACGGGCCAGCGACGCCGACTGCCCCATCCACAGCGACTGCAGCTCTCCTTTGTTCTGCTGCCCGGCAGCGGTGCGGAAGCGGCCGGTGATCCAGTTCTGCGCCGGGAACGGGGCGATCGATCCGGCGGCCTCGATCTCGGCGACCACCCTGTTGCGTGCGCCACGGGCGAGCCGGCCGCTCATCGCGCGGGTGAGCATGGTGCCCTCCGCGGGCGTCGCCCGGATCGCCGCCCGATGCGCCTCGTTCGCGGCCGACTCCGCCGTGCCGAGGAAGGCGGTGCCGACCTGCACGCCCTGTGCGCCGAGCGCGAAGGCGGCGGCGACACCGCGCCGATCCGAGATCCCGCCGGCGGCGATCACGGGCACGTCGACCGCGTCGACGACCTGCGGCAGCAGCGAGAACAGCCCGACCAGCGATTCCTCGGCCGGCCGCAGGAACGACACCCGGTGTCCCCCGGCCTCGGCGCCCGTGGCGACGATCGCGTCCACCCCGACCTCGGCGAGGGCGCGCGCCTCGGCGACCGTGGTCGCGGTGCCGACGACGCGGATCCCGCGGCCGTGCGCGTCGTCGACGAGCGACGCCGAGGGCACGCCGAACACGACGCTGAGCACGGCGGGGGCCGTCTCGAGGATCGCGCCGAGCTGCTCGTCGAGCGAGGGCAGATACGCCTCGGGACGGGCCGGAACCTCGACGCCGACCTCGGCGAAGAACGGAGCGAGCGCCGCCGCATAGTCGTCGTGCTCGGCACCGGGCTCGACCTCGTTGCCCCGGGGCAGCCAGATGTTCACCGCGAACGGCCGGCGGGTGGCCGCCCTGATCCCCGCGATGGTCGTGCGGATCCGCTCGCTGTCGTAGCCGTACAGCCCGTACGCTCCGAGGCCTCCCGCGGCGCTGACCGCCGCGACGAGCGGGATCGAGCTGAGCCCGCCGAACGGCCCGAGCAGGATGGGCGTGCGGATGCCGAGGACGTCGGTCAGGGAGGTCATGCTCCCGAGGCTACGCCTGGCCGTGGGCGCCTCGGCGAGTGTGACGGCACGGCGGCTTCCCCTCCGCTCACTGGTCGCGAAGTGCGGTCATCCGGCCGCCAGAACCGCATTCTGCGACCAGCGAGCAGACCGGCGGCGATCGTCGCCCACGGTCGGTTCAGTCCGGCACCACCGAGATGGATCCGGTCAGCGGCGACGGCGGCTCCTCGTCGGGTCCGGCGCCGCGACGACGCCGCGCACCCGCCGTGACCCCGATGCTCGCGACCACGACCAGCGCGATCGCGGCGAGCCGCAGCGGCGACGCCTGCTGGCCGAGCACGAGCAGCCCGGCGATCGTCGCGAAGACCGGCTCCAGGCTGAGCAGGATCCCGAACACCCGCTGCGGCAGCCGGCGCAGGGCCGCCAGCTCGAGGATGTACGGGATGACCGACGCCAGCAGCGCGGTGAGCGCGGCGAGGCCCAGCACCCGCGGATCGCCGACCGCGGTGACGGCAGCCGGCACGCCGAACGGCAGCAGCAGTACGGCGGCCACGGCGAGCGCGACCGCCAGCCCCTCGGTCCCTGTGGTGAGCGCGCCGACGCGGGTGCTCATCCGGATGTACATGATCCAGAACCCCGCCGCGACCAGGGCGAACAGCACGCCCCAGGGGTCCAGCGCCTCCGCGCCGGTGAGCCCGTCGACCCCGAGCAGCGCCATGCCGACCAGGGCGATCCCCACCCAGATCGCGTCGGCCAGGCGGCGCGTGAGAAGGGCGGCCAGCACGAGCGGGCCGAGGAACTCGATCGCGACCGCGGGCCCGAGCGGGATGCGGTCGATCGCGGCGTAGTAGGTGCCGTTCATGGCGGCGATCGAGACGCCGAACAGGACTGCGGCAGTCCATTGCGCGCGGTTCCACCGGCCCAGGCGCGGGCGCGCGATGATCCACACCACGACCGCGGCGATGAGCACGCGCAGGCCGGTGACACCCCAGGATCCGAGGGCGGGGAAGATGGTCGTGGCGACAGCCGCGCCGAACGGCAGGGAGAGGCAGGATCCGACGACCAGCAGCACGCCGAGCGCAGGCTGCTGCCGCGGTTCCGGGGAGTTCACCTCTCAAGCCTGGCACGGTCCGGGCCCGCACCACGCCGCCGCACCCGCCGCACCCGCCGAGTCGCCCGTGACGCCGCCCGCGATCGCCCGCCCGCAACCGGGAGCGGCGCAGCGAGCCGGCTCTCAGCGCGGAGTGAGCCCGACCCGCAGCGGAGCCCCCGGCGCAGCGGCCTGCACCAGGGCGGTGTCCACCGCGGCAAGCGGATGCACGACCCCCACGGCGTCGGCGAACGGGTGCGCGCGCCCGCGGCCCGCCATGAACGCAGCCGCGGCATGCAGCTCGGCACCGGTGTAGTTGTGCACCCCCGCCACCGTCACGAGCCCACGGACGATGCGCTCGGCGTCGAGCGGCACCGGGTCCGCGGGGAAGACGCTGCCCAGCAGCACCACGGCGCCGCCCACATCGACGGCGTCCAGCGCCGCCCCCACGGCGTGCCCCGAAGCCTCGATCACCAGATCGAACCCTTCCTCCGTGACATCGTCCGGGGCGAGCGCAGCGAGCGCGAACCGCTCGGCGAACGCGCGCCGAGCCGGATCCGGATCCGCGATCTGCACGCGGCCGCCCAGCTCCGCGGCGATCACCGCCGCGGTCAGCCCGACCAGGCCCGCACCGAGCACCAGCACCCGCTCGCACGCGAGCACCTCCGCGTCCTCCCCCGCGGTGGGGGACGGATCCGGCAGCCGGCGTCCGCGCAGCGCAACCCCGCGCGCGACGCCCGCCCAGGCGGTCGCCGTGGCGCACGAGACCGGTGCGAGCGCGGCGGCCGGCAGCGCCTCCGGCACGCGCACGATCCCGGTGCCCGCGCGCAGGTGCACGTGCCCGGCGAAGCCGCCGGTGAGCTCCCACCGCGGTTCGATGCGTGCGTGCCCGTACTTCGCGAGATGGCGGCACTTCTGCGTGACCCCCGCGAGGCAGCGGTCGCAGTGCCCGCACGAGACGGTCACCGACCAGACCACGCGATCGCCGACGTGCAGTTCCCCGCCGTCGACCGCGCGTGCGCCCTCGTCACCGATCGCGATGATGCGGCCGACGCTCTCGTGCCCGAGCACGAGGGGCGTCGGCGCATGGCGGCGGCCCTGCACGGTGTGGATGTCGGATCCGCAGATCGTCGACATCTCCACCGCCACGAGCACGTCGTGCGGTGCCAGGGCGACGCCGGGCACGGCCAGCGCCTCATGCGGGAGGCCGACGCCGAGCCAGGCCATCGCGACGGCGGCAGGGCGCAGCGGTACGTCGTGCCGATGCACCTCGTCGGCGGGGCGGACCAGCGCCGCACGCATGTCAGCCGGCCGCGATCGGCGCGAGAGCCGGGACGAGCCCGCGCTCGGTGAGCGCCGCGAGCAGCGTGGTCACGTCGGGTAGCACCACATCCGGGTCGGCGCTCTCCAGCGCCACGGCGTCGTGCGCGCCGCTCAGCACGCCGGCCACGAAGCCGGCGCCGGCACGCCGACCCGACTGCACGTCGCTGACGGTGTCGCCGGCGACCGCGACGGCCTGCACCGAGGAGACGCCCGCGCGCAGCAGCGCGGTGAGCACCAGGTCGGGCGCGGGGCGACCGCGGCCCGCGTCGACCGGGCTCAGCACGCCGTCGACGAGGTCGTGCCAGGCCAGCGCATCCAGGAGCGCATCGCGGGTGACCGGGGCGAACCCGGTCGTCAGCCAGACCTTCAGGCCGGCGGCGCGCAGCGCGCGGATGGCGTCGGCCGCACCGGGAATCGCGGTCGCGCCCTGCTCGGTCACGATCTCGGCGTAGGCGGCCTCGAACTGGGCCGTGGCGCGCTCGGCGGACTCCACGTCACCGTCGGCGAGGTGCGTGAACACGTCGATCTTGGACTGCCCCATGGTGTCGCGCACGTACTGCAGCGCCTCGTCCCAGCCGATCCGCGCGGCCACCCCGGTGCGCTCGGCAGCGCGCTGGAACGCCTGCTCCACGACGCCGTCATCGAGCACGGTGGTCCCTGCCATGTCGAGCACGACCAGTTCGATCGGGGTGTGCGGGTTCATGCGTTCTCCTCCTGTGCGATGCCGCCGACGATGGCGGTCGTTCCTGCGCCGCCGACGATGGCGGGGGTCTGGGTGCCGCCGAGGGCGGACGTGCCGACATTCGCGGATCCGGATCCGCCCCAGCCGAAGACGCGGGCGGTCTCGATCTCGGCGAGGCCGAGCCCGGTGGTCATGCCGATGCCGGTGGTCGCGGCGAGCGCGAGCACGCGCGGTGCGACCTCCTCGATGAGGAACTCCTCGGCCGCGGCGGCGTACACCCCCTGCCAGCGTTCGAGCACGCGCATGCCGCCGACGTCCAAGAGCTCGCGCGCCTCCGCGAGGAACGCGTCGAACGCGGCCTCGGGCTGGAACGGATCCGGCTGCACGGCTTTGTGGTGCGAGTCGCCGAGCAGCAGCGTCCCGTCGGGCAGCTGGGTGTACATCTGGTTCAGATCGAGCGCGGCCAGCTCCGGGCGCTCGGCGTGCAGACGCTCGCGCAGCCCCGCCGCCGAACCCAGACCGGCGAAGCGGCGGTACCGCACGAGCGACCAGCCGGTGAGCAGAGGCGCCTGCAGCGGCGACGGCAGATCGGCCGAGACGCGCATCATGTCCAGCGCGCAGCGGACCACACCCGCGCGCTCGGCGAGAGCAGGCAGCAGCTGGTCGACGTCGTGGTTCACGGCCACGACCACGTCGGCCGCCGCGATGTCGCCGCGGGTCGTGCGCACGAGCCCTGTCTGCACCGCGGTGACCGCGGTACGGAAGCGGAACTCGACGCCGAGAGCGGCCAGGTGCCGCACGATCGCACCGGCGGCCTCACGCGGGTTCACCTGCAGATCGCCGGGCACGAGCGCACCACCGCGCACGACCTCCGGGCGCACGGGGGCGAGCGCGGTCACCTCGGCGGGCGAGAGCACGCGGATCCCCGCGGCCTCGTCATCCTCCGCCCGGGCGGCCTCCTCCAGCAGCGCCAGCTCGTCCTGCGCACGCGCGACGACCAGCGTGCCGCTCTCCCGCGCCCAGAAGCCGGCGTCGGCCGCGAGGCGCAACCAGATGCTGCGCGACGCCTCACCGTAGACGCGGGCGGGTCCGTCCTGCGCGCCGATGCAGAGGTGGCCGAAGTTGCGGATCGTGGCACCCACCGGCCGGTCGGTGCGGTCCACGACCACGACGCGCAACCCGCGACGCACCGCGGCATACGCCGCGCCGAGGCCCACGATGCCGGATCCGACGATCGCGACGTCGAACCGATCGTCCGGCGTGACGGTCATGGCCTTCACGTCCCTCATCGGAAGACCCGCCGCATCCACATCGCGAGGCCCTCGACCACGAGCACCGTGGCGAGGATCATCAGCACGATCGCCGTGACGACCTCGTAGCGCGAGCCCTGCCCGGCGTTCAGCAGGTAGTAGCCCACCCCGCCGCCGCCGACGATGCCGAGGATCGTCGCCGCGCGGATGTTCGTGTCGAGCATGTAGAAGCTGTGCCCGATGAGCGCGCGCGTGCCCTGCGGCACGGTCGCGGCGGCGTAGGTCTGCATCCGGGTCGCGCCGACCGCGCGGAGCGCGCGCTCGGGGCCGCGGTCGACCTCCTCGAACGAGTCGGCGACGAGCTTGCCGAGCAGGCCGATGCCACCGATCGCCAGCGCCACGATGCCCGCGGTCGGCCCGAGGCCGGTGACCACGATCAGCACGATCGCCAGGATGAGCTCGGGGATGCCGCGGATGCCGACGAGCAGGAACCGGGCGATGCCGCGCACGGTGCCGTTCGGAGCGACGTTGCGGGCGGCGAAGGAGCCGAGCAGCAGGGAGGGCAGCAGCGTCAGCACGGTGGCGGCGAGCGCGATCGCGATCGTGTCGCGCATGGCGCCGAGCATCACGGCCGTGTCGTAGTTGCCGAAGTCGGGCGGCCAGAACTTCGCTGCGGTCTCCGGGATCTTCGCCCACACCGTGATCAGGTCGCCCCACTGGATCTGGCACACGATCAGGCTGCCGATCACGATCGCGACGGCGACCCAGCCGGCGATGGCGTTGCGGCGGCGCTCGCGGGTCCAGGGGCGGCGCACGGCGGTCGCCGGTGACGCTGCCCAGGCGGGCTTGGCCGCAGTCGCGGTGGCCGCCCCGCTCCCGGCCTCCGCGCGGAGGCGCGGGTGCAGGATCCGGTCGATCCACGAACGCGTCTGCGCCGTCTCGCCGAGCATCGCGCCGCGCACGGCGCTAGAGACGATCTCCATGACGACGCAGAGCACGAAGATCACGAGCGCGATGCCCAGTCCGCGGCCGTAGTTGAGCGCCTTGAACGCGTACGACATCTCCAGGCCCAGGCCCGCGACGCCGACGTAACCGAGCACGACGCTGCCGCGCAGGTTGATGTCATTGCGGTGCAGCACGGTCGCGACCCAGCTGGGCAGCACCTGCGGCAGCACGCCCGCCGTGAACTGCTGCAGTTTCGTGCCTCCGGCGGCGCGGATCGCGAGGCGAGGGCCCTCGTCGATCTGCTCGATCGCGTCGGCGAACATCTTGGAGATCATCCCGATCGAGTGGATCCCGATCGCGAGGATGCCGGGCAGCGTGCCGAGCGAGAACATGAGCACGAAGGCCATCGCCAGCACCACGTCGGGGATCGAGCGCGTGAGCACGCCGATGAACCGGGCGATGCCGCGCCAGACGGGGCCGGGAGTGGTGTTCGAGGCGGCGAGATAGGCGATCGGCACCGAGAGCGCCGCGGCGACGAGCGTGCCGACCAGCACCAGGCCCACCGTGAGAGCGATCAGCCAGAGCAGGTCGAGCGGTGCGGGGAACGTCAGGGCCCCCACACGGGTCATGAAGCGCTGCGCATTCCCCCAGCTCGACAAGACGCCGGCGAGGGAGAAGCCGCTCTGCACCAGCGAGGCGATGCCGAGCCCGACCAGCACGATGAGTGTGAGCGCCGCCGCGATGCGCTCCGGCGACACCGGGCGCTTCGGCGCGCGCGCCAGCAGGCCGCCGACATAGCCCTCGCGACGAGGGGCTGCGACTGCGGTCACGAGCGCGCTCCGGAAGGCGCAGCGGGCGTCGCAATCCCCTGCTCGATGAGCTCGGTGGTCACCGCGGTGAGGTCGGCCGTGGTGGTGGCGACGCGGCCGTAGATCTCCATCACCTCGGCCTTGCTGAGACCGTTGGTCGAGGTGTTCAGCACGACTTCGCCATGACGGAGGCCCACGATGCGGTCGGCCCAGCTGATCGCGAGGTCGACTTGATGAAGGCTGCACACCACGGTGAGGCCCTGGTCGGCGGCGATCTCGCGGATGAGCGCCATGACCTGGTCGCTGGACTCGGGATCGAGCGAGGCGACCGGCTCGTCGGCGAGCAGGATCTCGGGACGCTGCATGAGTGCGCGGGCGATGGCCACACGCTGCTGCTGGCCGCCGGAGAGGGTGTCGCTGCGCTGGTAGGCCCGATCGAGCAGGCCCACGCGCTCGAGGTGGCCGAGGGCGCGCAGCTTCGCATCCTTCGAATAACCCCAGAGGCCGAGACGCGGGCCGCGCACGGACGAGAGCGAGCCGGTCAGCACGTTCTCCAGCACCGTCAGCGAGGGCACCAGCTCGAACTGCTGGAAGATGAAGCCCACCCGGCTGCGCAGGCTCCGCAGCGCCTTGCCCTTGAGCGCGGGCACGGGCACGGAGGATCCGAGCACCTCGACGGTGCCGGACGTCGGAGTCTCCAGGCCGTCGAGGTGCCGCAGCAGCGTCGACTTGCCGGATCCGGAGAGCCCGAGGAGCACGACGATCTCGCCGCGCGCGACCTCGAGGTCCGCACCCTTGAGGGCGGTGGTGGCGCCGAACTGCTTCGTGACGCCGGCGAGGTGGATGACCGGCTCGGACGAGGCGGGGGTGCTCATGATGTTGCGCTCCTGGTTCGGGGTAGGCAGGAGGGCCGCCGGACGATGCCGGCGGCCCGGGAAGGGATCCTCAGATCACTTCTTGCACTGGTCGGCCTTCGTCTTCTCGCAGATGTCGCGGATGATGTCGTAGTACTTGTCGTCGACCGGCTTGGTGGCGTAGAAGGTCGCCTTGAACGCGTCGCTGTCCGCGCCCTTGATCCCGGCCTTCACGATGTCGTCGATCGTGATCTCCTTGAGGGCGGTCACGACCTTGTCGGCGGTCTCCTTCGGCAGGGCCGAGTTGTAGACCAGCGGGGCGCCGGGGACCATCGTCTTGTCGACGACGGTGACCTTGTCGCTCTTGGCGACCTCGGAGTCTTCGGCGAAGCCCGCCTCGCACTCGGTGCCCTCGCCGACCTTCTGCACGCTGACGTCGTGCTTTCCGGCGAAGACCGGGGAGACGCCCGTCTTCGGGTCGATGCCGTCCTTGAGCAGGTTGTAGCTCGGGAACAGGTAGCCCGAGGTCGAGGACGGATCGACGAAGCAGACCTTCTTGCCCTTGAAGTCCTTGATCGAGGTGATCGAGGATCCCTTCGGCACGATCGCCTCGGAGTAGTAGCCCGGCTCCTGGCCCTGCTTGGTGACGATCGAGGAGATCGGGGTCAGCTTGGCGCCCGCGTTGGTGGCGGTGATGTAGGTGAAGCCGGAGAAGGACGCGACGTCGACTTTGCCGGCGACGGCGGCCTCGATGAGCGCGGCGTAGTCGGTCGACTCGTGGTACTCGACCTTCTTGCCGGTCTCCTTGGCGATGTAGTCCATGAGCGGCTGGTAGTTGGTCTGCGTGTCGACCGAGTCGGGCACGACACCGAAGACGAGGGTGTTCGCGTCGACGGCGTAGCCGCCGTTCGCGGCGGCGGGCGCATCGGTGCCCGTGGCGGCGCCGGCGGTGCCGGAACACGCGGCAAGACCGAGAGCGAGCACGGCGGCGCCGGCCGCGACGGTGAGAGCGCGAAGCTTCATGAGGACCTTTCGGGTTCAGGTGCGGAGGGAATCCTCGAAGACTCTCTCAAGGCCGCGGCCGAGATGTATACCTACCTCGGCACTGTTCGCCGACTGTTCACCCGCGATTCGCTTGAGTGAACTCCACAGGAACAGGGGCGCGCCCGGCCGGCGCGACGAAGTAGTATGCCTACGTGCCTGAAGTTGTCTACACCCAGATCGCCGACGATCTGCGCGCCCGGATCGCGTCCGGTGCGCTGCGCCCCGGCGATGCCGTGCCGACCGAGGCCGAGCTCGCCGAGCGCTGGAGCACGTCGCGCGGCCCGATCCGCAACGCTCTCGCCGCTCTCCGCGCGGAGGGGCTCATCGAAACCGCCCGAGGAAGGCCCGCGCGCGTCGTGGAGCGCAAGGCGACGCAGGCCGTCGACGTGTCCGTGCCGTTCACGCGCTGGGCCCGCGATCTGGGCGCCCGGCCCGGAGCCCGCACCCAGGAGCTGAGTCTGCGGAGGGCGGGAACCGAGAAGGGCCAGGCCCTCGGCGTGGACCCCGGCGACACGATCGTGAGCGTCGTGCGGCTCCGTTTCCTCGACGACCGCCCCACGATGCTCGAGCGACTGTTCTACACCGAGGAGGTCGGCCGCCTGCTTTTCAGCGTCGACACCGATGCGATCTCGATCACGGAGTTCCTGGGTTCGCAGGGCCACCCGATCGTGGGCCTCCAGCACGAGATCGACGCCGTCGCCGCCGACGAACAGGACGCGGCGCTGCTCGAGGTGCCGCAGGGCACTCCGATCCTGCGCCTCAGCCGCACCTCGCGCGATGCGGAAGGCCGCATCTTCGAGGCCAGCGAGGACCGTTACCTCTCCAGCATCGTACGGTTCACGGTCTCCGGATCCGGCATCTCCCCCGACGGCCAGTATCTCCGCGCGGTGGGTGGCTGAGCGCGTCGCCGACGGTCGAGACCGCGCGGCCTCACACGGCGAGCAGCGCGATCCCGACGACGACGACGGCCGAGGCGCCGACCCGCCAACCCGGGCGTCCTTCGCGCAGCACGAACGCGCCGAACAGGCTCACCAGCACCACGCTCACCTCGCGCAGCGGTGCGACGAGGGCGACAGGGGCGATCCTGATCGCGTGGAGCACGAGGATGTAGGACAGCGGCGAGAGGATCCCGAAGGCCAGGATCCGGCGCCACTCCCTGCGCCCGAAGGCGGCGAGCGCCGCCCAGCGCCCGCGCACCGCCACCGTGTAGAACGGGATCTGCACGAGGGTGGTGCCGACCATGAAGGCCACCGGGTTCAGCGCCAGAGAGCGCACGACGAAGGCGTCCCAGATCGTGTAGACCGCGATCGCGACTCCGGTGAGCAGGCCGAACAGCAGCCCGGGATCGATCCGGCGGCGAGCCAAACGCACGCCCGAGTTGCCGAAGTCGGCCGATCCCGCCCGATCCACGAAGCCGATCGCGACGATCCCTGCGATGACCACGGCGACGCCGACCAGCGCGATCGGCGCGGGCCGCTCGCCGAACAGCACCATCGCGATGATGACCGACAGGAACGGCCCCGTCCCGCGCGCCGTGGCATAGACCGTCGAGAGGTTGCCGACGCGGTAGCCGTGCTGCAGCACGACCATGTAGGCCACGTGCAGCACGCTCGACACGAGTACGCCCCGCACGAACCCGCCGAGATCCCCCGTGCCGATGCCGCCGGTGAGCGGCACGGCGCCGAGCCAGACGAGGGTGCTGGAGACCGCGCCCCACCACAGGAACGGGTAGCCGGCGCGGCTCACGCCGTGGGCGAGCACGTTCCAGCTCGCGTGCGCGACAGCCGCGGAGAAGACGAGGACGAATGCGAGAAGAGACATGGGGGAACCTTCGGTCCGGCGCGGGCGCGACGGACGTGGTTCCTCCAGGCTTTTGTCCGTTCAGATGACGCCAGGCCCACGAAGGCCCGACGTGGCGCCGCTCGGACCAGTCGGGCGGACCCCGGAACCCTAGGCGCTGTCGAGATCAGCCTAGCCGCGCCGGAGGCACCGGTCACAGACGCTTCCGAACCGCCGGTGAAATACTGAACAGGTTCCACGACAAGGAGGTCGCCCTGTGCCGGACACGAGGACCGAGAACGAGCGCGCGCTCGAAGAGGGCATCGTCACCGATCTGAAGGATCGGATGACCTACGGGTCCTACCTCGACCTGGATCGCCTTCTCGGCGCGCAGCACCCGGTCAGCGTGCCCCAGCACCATGACGAGATGCTGTTCATCATCCAGCATCAGACCACCGAGCTGTGGCTGAAGCTCGTGCTGCACGAGCTCGGCACCGCGCGCGACCGGCTCGCCGAGGACGACCTGCGCTCGGCTCTCAAGCACATGGCGCGGGTGAAGCACATCCAAGAGGTGCTCACCCAGCAGTGGTCGGTGCTCGCGACGCTCACGCCCACCGAGTACGCGCAGTTCCGCGGCGACCTCGGCAACTCCTCGGGGTTCCAGTCCGTGCAGTACCGCGCCGTCGAGTTCGCGCTCGGCAACAAGAACGAGCGGATGCTGAGCGTGTTCCGCTTCCACCCCGAGAACCTCGCGATGCTCACCGCGGAGTTCGAGCGACCGACTCTGTACGACGAGTTCCTGCGGTTCGCCGCGCGCCGCGGCCTGCCGATCCCCACGGAGATCCTCGATCGCGACGTGCGCCAGCCGTACCGCATGCACGATTCGCTGGTGCCGGTGCTCACCGAGATCTACGAGAACCCGCACGATCACTGGGATCTGTACGAGGCGTGCGAAGAGCTCGTCGATGTCGAGGACAACTTCCAGTTCTGGCGCTTCCGGCACTTGCGCACGGTGACCCGCACGATCGGACGCAAGGTCGGCACGGGCGGGTCCAGCGGCGTCGACTTCCTGCAGCGCGCCCTCGATCTGACGTTCTTCCCCGAGCTCTACGCGGTGCGCACGGAGATCAGGCAGCCGTGACCGAGGGCTCCTACATCGGCGGTTTCACCGACCACCACGTGCACCTGCAACTGGCCGATCACGAACGCCTCAGGGGCGGTCTGCTCGGCCGGGTGCTGGATCTCGGATCCGCTCCCGCGACGATCGCGTCGATCGCCGCCGATCCGCCGGGCGTCGCGGTTTCCTTCGCCGGAGCGTTCCTGACCCCGGTCGGCGGGTACCCCTCCGACCGGAGCTGGGCGCCGGAGGGATCCTTCCGCGAGATCGCCGACACCGACGCGGCCGAAGCCGCCGTCGCCCTGATGAAGGCGACCGGAGCCTCCGTCATCAAGGTCGCCAGCAACAGCACGGCCGGCCCCGTCTTCGGCGATGACCTGCTCCAGACGATCGTGCGCATCGCCGATCGTCACGGCCTGCCGGTGGTCGCGCATGCCGAGGGCCCCGGCGAGGCGCAGCGCATGCCGCGGCTCGGCGTCAGAGCCCTCGCGCACACCCCGTTCACCGAGAGACTGAGCAACGCCGAGGTGTCCGCCCAGGCCGGCCGGATCGCGTGGATCTCCACACTGGCGATCCACGAGGGCGAGGCCCGCGCGATCGCCCTGGACAACCTGCGCCGCTTCCACGCGCACGGGGGCACGGTGCGCTACGGGACCGATCTCGGCAACGGCGATCAGCCGGTCGGCCTGAACCCCGCCGAGGTCGAGGCGCTGCGCGAGGCCGGCGTGCGCGGGGCTGCCCTGATCCGCGCGCTCGTCCCGGTCGCGGCGACCACGGAACGCCGGTTCCTGCTTCCCGCCCGCGACGCGGATCCGTTCGGTCTCGAGCCCGTGCCGCACCCGCACGGGGCGGCGCGCCCACACGGGCGCACCCACGCGTACGGACCTACGCGGTCCGAGCATCTGACATCGCCTGAGGGCGCCCGGTAGTCGCCCAGCCCGCGCTTCGGGCGACGCCGCAGGCGTGGGTCAGACCGCCCCCAGGTCGATGCCGGCCGCGGCCGGCTCCGCGTAGGCGACTTCGCGCCACACGTCGCCGACGCGCTCGAAGGACGTGACGCTCGACAGCGCGCACCGGCGTGTGCGCGGGTCGTGCCGCAACGGCAGACCCGCGACTGACAGGTGCGTGATCCAGATCGGCGCCTGATGCGAGACGAACACCACGTCGCCGCCCGGGGCCTCGTGCCACGCCTCGTCCATGGCGGCGCGCATCCGTGCGGCCACGGCGACGTACGGCTCGCCCCAGCTCGGCACGGAGGGTCGGCGCAGATGCCGCCAGTTCCAGGGGTTCATCAGGGCGCGGCGCATCTGCGTGCCCTCGAACACGTTCCAGGGCTCGATGATGCGCTCATCGAGCCCTGGAACCAGTCCGAAACGGGCGGTGAACGGCTCGGCCGACTCCTGCGTGCGCTCGAGCGGTGAGCACCGCAGCGCGGTCACAGGACGGTCCATCGCCGCGACGTGGTCGGCGGCGGCCTGGGCCATCCGCCGACCCGCCTCGCTGAGGTGATAGCCGGGCAGTCGCCCGTACAGCACGTGCGCAGGGTTGAAGACCTCGCCGTGCCGTACGAGGTGCAGACGTTCCGCGGGCATCAGCTCGGATGACGTCCGCTCAGGCGCGGCGGTACTGAGCCGAACCGAACCCGATGATGAAGTATCCGATGAACGAGAACAGCCAGAGCAGGAAGAACGAGAACACGCCGCTCTTGCCGAAGTTCTTGCCGAGTTTGATCGCCACGATGATCGACATCACGATGTTCACGATCGGGATCAGGTAGAGCAGCACGAACCAGCCGCTCAGGCCCGCGATCTTGATGAGGAAGATCAGGTTGACGATCGGGATGATCGCGAGCCAGCCGGGGTGACCGGCCTTGGTGAAGACCTTCCACAGCGCGATCACGACGATCACGTAGAAGATCAGCGAGACCGTGATATTCGCGCCGGAGAACAGCGCGGCGTAGATGTTGCCTGCGGCGTCGGTCGGGTCTTCGGTGGGGAGGATGTGCATGTGTAGCGCCTTCCAGGGTCGATTCGATGGGTGGTGCCTGCCGCGAGTCTAGTGATGCGCTCGTCCTCCCCACGAGGGATTCCTCGCGTCCCCGTAGAATGGCGGGGTTCCCTTTTCCCTAGTTGGAGGCGTATTCCGTGCTTCGCACCCACACGGCAGGCTCACTGCGAGCCGAGCACATCGGTCAGACCGTCACCCTTGCGGGGTGGGTCGATCGCCGTCGTGATCACGGAGGAGTGGCCTTCATCGATCTTCGGGATGGATCCGGGATCGCCCAGATCGTGATCCGCGACGAGGAGATCGCGCACCCGCTGCGCAGCGAGTTCGTGCTGCAGGTGACCGGCGAGGTGTCGCGCCGCCCGGCCGGAAACGAGAACCCGAACCTGCCCTCGGGCGAGATCGAGATCGTGGCGCAGGACGTCGTCGTGCTGAACGAATCGGCGCCGCTGCCGTTCCAGGTCTCCACGGGCCTCGCCGAGACCGACCCGGTCGGCGAGGACGTGCGCTTCAAGCACCGCTACCTCGACCTGCGCCGCCCCGCCGCGATCGCGCCGCTGCAGCTGCGCTCGAAGGTCTACAAGGCCCTGCGCGATGTGCTGCACGAGCGCGACTTCGTCGAGGTGGAGACGCCGACGCTGACCCGCTCCACCCCGGAGGGCGCCCGCGACTTCGTCGTGCCCGCGCGCCTGCACCCGGGCAGCTGGTACGCCCTGCCGCAGAGCCCGCAGCTGTTCAAGCAGCTGCTCATGGTCGGCGGCGTTGAGAAGTACTTCCAGATCGCGCGCTGCTACCGCGACGAGGACTTCCGCGCCGACCGGCAGCCCGAGTTCACCCAGCTCGACATCGAGATGTCCTTCGTCGACCAGGAGGACGTCATCGAGATGATGGAGGCCGTCATCCGCGCGATGTGGGCCACCATCGGCGTCGAGGTGCAGACCCCGCTGCCGCGGATGACCTACGCCGATGCGATGGCGAAGTACGGGTCCGACAAGCCCGACCTGCGCTTCGGACTCGAGCTCGTCGAGGCGACCGAGTACTTCTCCGAGACCACGTTCCGCGTCTTCCAGGCCGACTATGTGGGCGCGGTCGTGATGCCCGGCGGCGCCTCGCAGCCCCGCAAGGTGCTCGACGCCTGGCAGGACTGGGCCAAGCAGCGCGGCGCCCGCGGCCTCGCCTACGTCCTGTTCAACGAGGACGGCACCCTGGGCGGCCCGGTCGCGAAGAACCTGAGCGAGGCCGAGCAGGCTGGTCTCGCGGAGTTCGTGGGCGCGAAGCCCGGCGACTGCGCGTTCTTCGCCGCCGGTTCGGTCAAGGACTCCCGCGCCCTCCTCGGCGCCGCACGCGTCGAGATCGGCCGCCGCCTGGGCCTGCTGGACCCCGACGTTTTCGCCTTCACCTGGGTCGTCGACGCGCCGATGTTCGAGCCGGCCGCCGACGCGGTCGCCTCGGGCGACGTCGCCGTGGGTGCCGGCGCCTGGACCGCCGTGCATCACGCCTTCACCGGGCCGAAGCCGGAGTTCGAGGCCACTTTCGACACCGACCCCGGATCCGCTCTCGCTTACGCGTACGACATCGTCTGCAACGGCTCCGAGCTCGGGGGAGGATCCATCCGCATCCACCGCGAGGACATCCAGAAGCGCGTCTTCGAGGTCATGGGCCTCGCCGACGACGTCGCGCAGGAGCAGTTCGGCTTCCTGCTCGACGCGTTCAAGTTCGGCGCTCCGCCGCACGGCGGCATCGCCCTCGGCATGGACCGCGTGCTGCAGCACCTGTCCAAGACCGAGTCGATCCGCGAGGTCATCGCGTTCCCGAAGACCGGCAACGGCTTCGACCCGCTGACCGCAGCCCCGGCGCCGATCACCCCGGAACAGCGCAAGGAGGCCGGCGTCGACGCCGTGGCCGAGCCGGTCGACGCACCGGCACTCGCGGAGGCCTGAGCCGGTCGCTTCACAGCGGAATTGCGCGCTTCGCTCGGACGGATCCCCGGATTCCGTCCGAGCGAAGCGCTTTTCTCCGTGCAGAGCGCCCGCGATCGGGCGTGAAAGGATCGGACCATGCTCGCCGATCTGACGCTTCCGGTCCCGCTCGACACCCGGATCGGGCCGGTGACGCTGCGCCGGGCGCACACGGACGACACAAGCGCGATCGTCGCACTGCTCGCCGACGACGCGATCAGCGCGGCGCGCGGCGACACCGCCTCCGACGATGACCTGCCTGCCTACGCGGCGGGCCTGGAGTCGGTGCTCGCCGACGACTCCAACGACCTGCTCGTGGCCGAGCACGATGGCGCGGTCGTCGGCACCTTCCAGCTGACGCGCATCCCCGGGATGTCCCGCCGCGGCTCAACCCGGTTGCTGGTCGAGGCGGTGCGGGTGCGTTCCGATCTGCGCTCGAGCGGCGTCGGATCCGCCCTCATGCGCTGGATCATGGAAGTCGCGACCGTCGAGCTGGGCAGCCCGCTGGTGCAGCTCACCTCGGATGCGCAGCGCGTCGAGGCGCACCGCTTCTACGAGCGCCTCGGATTCGCCGGATCCCACAAGGGCTTCAAGTACAACGCACCCCTCAGGGGGTGACGAAGACGACCGGCGCTCAGGCCTCGTCCGGATCCGACAGGTCCTCGACCGCGACGGGGGTGCGGCCGGCGAACATGACGCCCACGCCGTACTCGTCGCCGATGCTCAGGCCGCACTCCGCGAACCGCATCATCCACGTCCCGTCCTGCCACACGACCGCCTCGGGCGCACCGAACGGCGGCTCCGATTCTGCGAGCCGCGCCCGATCGGCGTCCGACAGCGCGCCGCGCGGCCCCGCCAACTCGTCCACCAGGTAGCGGATCGCGGACTCGGTGAGCGCCGCGAACTCCGTCACGACGCCCTGGGCCGTCTCGCGCGCCTCCGCGCTGGGTTCCTCGGCCGGTTCCGCGATGATGCTCACCGTCCAGCCGCCCTCCCCGCCCTCGACCCCCGCGGTCCAGCAGGCGATGTCCTCCGGCGCGTCGATCCGGATCAGGGTGGCGCCGTCGAGCTCGATGGCGTCGGGAAGAGTGCTCATGCTCCGATCCAACCAGACCGGGCCCCGACATGCAGTGCGCCGTTCCCGACAACGGATCAGGCCCGACAACGGACCCGGCCCGACAACGGACCCGGCCCGACAACGGACCCGGCCCGACGAAGGATCAGGCACGACGACGGATCCGGGTCCCACCCGCCCTGGACTCGAATCGTTCACCCCGCATTCACCCCGGTCCGCCTCACCGGTAACTCCACCGCCGTACATTCCCTCTCGACCCGACCCCGGCGGCTGCGCCGGACACCGAGAGGAAAACATGCTCATCAGCAACCGTCGTGCGCGCATCGGCGCCGGCATCGCGCTCGCGACCAGCGCCGCGCTCCTGCTCTCCGCCTGCTCCGGATCCGCCTCCGCCGACCCGACCAGCTCGGGCGGTTCGGGCGTCAAGGCCGCCACCGCCACCTCCCTCAAGGACTTCGGCACCCTGGCCGACCTCGAGAAGGCCGCCGAGGCCGAGGGCAAGCTCAACGTGATCGCACTCCCCCACGACTGGGCCAACTACGGCGAGATCCTCGCGGCCTTCACCAAGAAGTACCCGAAGATCACCGTGAACGAGGCCACCCCCGACGCGTCCAGCGCCGAAGAGATCCAGGCCGCGAAGACGAACGAAGGCCTGGACACGGCTCCCGACGTGTTCGACCTCGGTCTCACCGTGACCCTGCAGAACACCGACAAGTTCGCCGCCTACAAGGTCGAGAAGTGGGACGAGGTGCCGGCCGAGCTGAAGGACAAGGACGGCCTGTTCACCGGCGACTACGGCGGCTACATGTCGATCGGCTACGACTCCTCGAAGTTCCCGGAGCCGAAGACTCTGGCCGACCTGAAGAAGTCCGAGTACAAGGGCGCCGTGGCGCTGAACGGCGACCCGACCCAGGCCGGCGCCGCCTTCGCCGCCGTGGGCCTCGCCACGGTGCAGTCGGGCGGGAAGCTCGACGACTACCAGAAGGGCATCGACTTCTTCTCCGAGATGCAGAAGGCCGGCAACCTGCTCAAGGTGGACGTCACCACGGCGACCGTCGCCAGTGGCGAGACCCCTGTCGTCTTCGACTGGGACTACCTGAACGCCGCGCACGTCAAGGACAACAAGAACTGGAAGACGGTCGTCCTGCCCGGCACCGGCTACGCCGGCTACTACAACCAGGCGATCAACAAGGCGGCCCCGCACCCGGCCGCCGCGCGCCTGTGGCAGGAGTTCCTCTACAGCGACGAGGGCCAGAACCTCTGGCTCAAGGGCGGCGCCCGCCCCGTGCGCATGGACGCGATGACCAAGGCCGGCACGGTCGACAAGACGCTCGCCGCCGCCCTGCCCGCCGCTCCCAAGGAGACGGTCGTGCCGACGGAGGCGCAGAGCACCGCTGCCGGCAAGCTCCTCGGCGAGAAGTGGGCTGCGGCCGTCCAGTGATCTCCGACACCGCTGCGGCACCCGCCGCATCCCGTGCCGGGTCGGAGCTGCGCGCTCCGGCCCGGCACGGGTCGTCCGGAAGGCATTGGACGAGCCTGTTCCGTCGCGGCCTCGCCGCCATCGGGCTCGTACCTTTCGCCGCCTACCTGCTGCTGTTCCTCGTGCTGCCGACCATCCTCGCCGTCGCGACGGGATTCTTCACCCGGGCCGGAGCGTTCACGTGGAGCAACGTCTCCGCCCTGTGGGATCCGACGGTGATGCTCACCTTCGCGAACTCCGCCGGGCTCTCCCTGCTCACTGCCGCGATCGGCGCGGTGGTCGGCGCCCTCGTCTGCTACGCCCTGCTGGGTCTGCGCGCAGACAGCGGAGTGCGCACGGTGGTGGATGCCGCGAGCGGCGTGCTGGCGCAGACCGGCGGCGTCATGCTCGCGTTCATGTTCATCGCCACCCTCGGACTGCGCGGCGTGCTCACCGGGCTCATGAAGGACGCGTTCGGCATCGACCTGTTCGCCCGGGGCCCATGGATCTACGAGCTGCCCGGACTGATCCTGCCCTATCTCTACTTCCAGATCCCGCTCATGGTCATCACGTTCATGCCCGCCCTCTCGGCGCTGAAGCCGCAGTGGGCCGAGGCCAACGTCACCCTCGGCGGCACCCGCGCGAGCTTCTGGCTCCGCATCGGGATCCCCGTGCTCGCCCCGTCGTTCCTCGCGAGCTTCCTGCTGCTGTTCGCCAACGCGTTCTCGTCCTACGCGACGGCGGCCGCCCTCGCGAGCCAGGGATCGCAGATCGTGCCGCTGCAGATCCGCGCCGCGCTCACGAGCGAGACCGTGCTGGGCAGGGAGAACCTCGCCGGCGCCCTGGCGCTCGGCATGATCGTCGTCGTCGGGATCGTCATGTGGCTGTACTCACTGGTCCAGCGCCGGGCAGCGAGGTGGCAGGCATGAACCGGCTCGCCCCATCCGCGCTCACCCGATGGATCATCGGGATCCTGGTCGGGCTGTTCTTCCTCATCCCGCTCGTCGCGACGCTCGCCTACACGTTCCGGGGCGAGGACGGCGCGTTCACTTTCGCGCACTGGGCCGGCCTCGGCGATCCCGCGAAGGCTGCGGTCTACCAGCCGATCTGGACGGGCCTCGGCAACTCGCTGATCCTCGCGATCGTCACCGTCCTCATCGTGCTGCTCGTGCTCGCGCCGACGATGATCCTGGTGAACCTGCGGTTCCCCCGGCTGCGTCCGGTGTTCGAGTTCGTCGTGCTGCTGCCGCTCTCGATACCGGCGATCGTGCTCGTGGTCGGCCTCACGCCGATCTACCTGCAGATCGGACGCTCCTTCGGCACCGGCGCCTGGACGCTCGCGTTCGCGTACGGCATCACCGTGCTGCCCTTCGCGTACCGCTCCATCCAGGCGTCGATCGACGCCGTCGACATGACCACCCTCGCCGAGGCGGCCCGCTCCCTGGGCGCCGGGTGGGGCACGGTCGTGCTGCGCGTGCTCGCGCCGAATCTGCGCCAGGGTCTGCTCGCCGCATCCCTCCTGTCCATCGCGGTCGTGCTCGGCGAGTTCACGATCGCGTCGCTGCTGAACCGCGATGTGCTGCAGACCGCGCTCGTCGTCGTGCAGAAGCAGGACGGCTGGGCCCCGGCGATGTTCGCCCTGATGGCGCTGACGTTCAGCTTCCTCCTGCTCCTCATCATCGGACGGGCCGCCCGCGGCCGGTCTGGAAAGGCCGACTCATGAGCGACATCGCGCTCCCCCGCACCGCGGACAACCCCCTGCTCGCGGATCGAGCCGACGGCACCCGCGTCCAGTTCGACGGCATCGTCAAGAGCTACGGCCGCACCCAGGTGCTGCACGGCATCGACCTCGACATCGCGCCCGGCGAGTTCGTCTCCCTGCTCGGCCCCTCCGGCTGCGGCAAGACCACCCTGTTGCGCGTGCTCGCAGGCCTCGAGGAGGCGGACGGCGGCGCCGTGCTGCTCGGCGGCAAGGACGTCTCCGGCGTGCCGACGAACAAGCGCGACCTGGGCATGGTGTTCCAGTCGTACTCGCTTTTCCCGCACCTGCGCGTGGTGGACAACACCGCGTTCGGCCTGCGCCGGCGCAAGGTCGCCACCGCCGAGGCCCGGCGGCGAGCTCTGGATGCGCTGGCCCTGGTCGGGCTCGACGCGCATGCCGACAAGTACCCGCACCAGCTGTCGGGCGGTCAGCAGCAGCGCGTGGCCCTCGCCAGGGCGCTCGTGACCGAGCCCCGCGTGCTGCTGCTGGACGAGCCGCTCTCGGCGCTGGACGCCAAGGTGCGCGTGCAGCTGCGCGACGAGATCCGCCGGCTGCAGCTGCGACTCGGGATCACGACGGTGTTCGTCACGCACGACCAGGAGGAGGCGCTGAGCGTCTCCGACCGGATCGCCGTGATGAACGCCGGCCGGATCGATCAGATCGGCACACCCGAGGAGCTCTACCTGCGCCCCGCCACGGCGCACGTCGCATCCTTCGTCGGGCTGTCCAGCGTGGCGCGCGGTGTCGCCGACGGCGCGAACGTGCGGGTGTGGGGCGCCGAGATCCCGCTGCAGCTCCCGGCGACCGGCGAGGTGGACGTGCTGCTGCGGCCGGAGAACGTGCGCCTGGTCGAGCCCGCCGGGGCCGCCGTGACCGCAACGGTCGAGGAGAGCATGTTCCTCGGGAGCATGCGACGCACGCTGGTGCGCACCGAGGACGGCCTGCTCGTGCGCGTGCAGCACGCGGCGCGGATCCACCCGCAGTACGGCGACATCGTGGGACTCGCGGTCGATCCCGAACCGGTGGCGGTGCGTCAGGCCGGCTAGCCTGCGGCAGGCGCGAGGCCGAGGTGCGGGTAGAGCGCGCCGAACGTCATCAGCAGCCCCTGGGGGAGAGATCCGACGTGGTCCTCCCCCGGGACCGTGAACACCTGCGTCTCGAATCCGCCCGAGGTTCAGCCCGCGAGCGACCGCGCCAGCGCCATGTACTCGGCCGGCGACGCGTTCGGAAGGTACGCACGGCCGATCGCCAGGCCGATCGCGGGCAGCTGCCCGTTGTCGGCGTAGAACAGACGCATCGGGCGGTACTCGGGGTTGAACTTGCCCTTGTAGCGCAGCAGCGAGGCGAAGCCGTAGGCGGGCTCGAGCACCCGGCTCAACCAGCCCAGCAGCCGGGTGATCGCGGGGTCCGCGTCGGCGTCGCCGTCGACGGTCTGCGCGAGCGGCGCACCGGAGAGGCTCATGACCTCGAGCCCCTGCTCCTTCATGTGCAGCGCCGCCGAGGCGATCGCGAACTCCATCACGCCCGGCATCGCACCATCCGCGCGGCGCATGAAGTCGAGGGTGCGTCCGATCAGCCGCCCCTCGCGCCATACGGGCATCCAGCTCGTCACCGCCTGCAGCTCGCCCTCCGGTCCGATCGCGAGCAGGATCTCGACCTCCGGATCCCTGAGCTCGTCCATGCCGCCGAGGGTGAAGCGCATCTCCGGCAGCGCCTTCTCCGCGATCCACTGCTCGCTGAGCGCGTCCAACTGGGCGACCAGCCCGGCGGGCAGCTGCTCCCACGTGGTCCACAGCGTGGTCAGCCCGTCGCGCTGTCCGCGGTTGTACGGCTGGCGCACCTTGGTCCACACCTTGCCGGTGAGCTCGAAGCGCTCGAGCGGCACCACGGTCTCCTCGGCCACCGAGATGCTCTTCCAGCCGAGCTCCCGGAAGGCCGGGGCGAACTCCTCATGCGTGCTGTAGAAGACGGGCGTCCAGGCGTTCGCGTCGCAGAAGTCCAGGAACCCGCGGATGGTCTGCGCGGTGTCTCCCGCGGTGCAGACCGGATCCCCCACCGCGATCGCGATGTCGTTGACCACGCGGTAGGCCACGGCACCGCGGCCGTCCGCCGTGAACCAGTGCTCGTTGCCCTCCCACGTGCCCATGAACCCGAGGGTGCCGCCGTCCGTGGTGCGCAGCTGGGTGCGGAAGCGCTCCGCGTGGTCCGCCGTCCTGCGCGAGCGTCCGAGCAGGAGCCCCACCATGGCGATCGCGAAGACGAGCCAGAACAGCGCTCCCACATCGCGGTGCAGCGCGAGCGCGAATCCGGTGAGCGGAGTGCGCCCGCCGGGGTGGCCGATGATGGTGGGCAGGAAGCGACGCAGCGTGGTGCCCAGGGCGGACCAGAACGACGGCGAGTGCGAGACGACCGACACCAGGATCATGTTCGCGGTGGCCAGCACGACGAAGGCGATCCCGATCGTGAGCGAGAACCGCCGTACCGCGCGGCGCGATGCGCGCACCGCGAACCGGCGATGGGTGATCGCGAGCACGATGCACATCCCGACCGGGATGAGGATCGCCAGCACGGAGAAGCCGGGGAACTGGCGGTCGATCTCGACCACGTCGGTCGGCTCCTTGAGCGAATGCGCGGCTACGCTGAGCCCCGTGAGCAGCGCCATCACGGCGTTCACGCCGATCGCGAGGAACCAGGCCGCGCGGCGTCCCGCGCGCAGGCCCCACGCGGCGATGAGGCTCAGCAGCAGCGGCACCAGGCTCATCAGCACCACACCGGTGCCGGCGGCGACCGCCGTGCTCACTCCGGCGACGCAGTGCGCCGACGCGTTGTTCCGCGCGCAGGCGTCGGTGATCCCGGAGATGTCCACGCCGCGGAGGCCCGCGACCACCGGCGCCAGCGGCCCGATGCCGACCCCCGTCAGCAACACGATCAGCGGGCCGAGGCCGGTGACGGCGACCATCGCCGCGATGAGGGTCCTGGTCTCGCGGTAGGAGCTGCGGTACCAGGCAGGCCGAGGTCGGCCGCTCGTGAGGATCACGCCCAGCACAAGGCCCGTCAGCCCGGCCAGCAGCCGGTACACGCTGTCCGCATCGCCACCGTAAAGCGTGTAGGTGACCAGCAGCGAGAGGCCGAGCAGGCGGATGCGCCGTCGATACAGCGCGGGGGCGAAGGCGCTGCCCGCCATGATCGCCCCGAGTATTCCGATCGACGGATCGAGCACGGCGCCTCGCGCGTCCACGCGCGCCCACACCTGCCCCCAGGACCACGCCAGCGACTGGATCCCCAGACCGAGCAGGCCGCCGAGCATGCCCGTCATGAGGAAGGCGCCGACGACGCGCCACGTTCCCATCAACCGCTCCGCGTAGGCCAGCAGCGTGAGCGCGAGCAGCACGGCCAGCAGCAGGCCGCCCCACGAGTCCGGCACGAGCAGCGCGGTCAGCGGCGTCCACCACTCGCGCTCCCGGCCGAACGCGAGCGGACTGAGCCCGACTCCCACGGGGCGATGACCCCGCAGCGGACCGAGCACCAGACCGCTGACCAGCAGCAGGACGCTCAGCACCATCGCGAACGGATGGCTGCGCGCATAGCGCCCTGCCCTGCGGCCCACGGCCGCCGCAGTCTCGCGCCAGGCGGTCATCGGGCGAGCCCCAGGTACGGATACAGCACGTCGAAGGCCTTCTCCAGGCCGCCCCGCAGCCCCGGCCCGGTGTGCGTGGCGTTCGGCACGAGATAGTAGGTCGTGGTGAATCCGGCCGCTTCGGCCAGGCCCGCCGACACCTTGTTCGCGGGCCCGTACTTCTTGTCGAGCGCTCCGGCCGCGAAGATCGCGTAGTGCCCGGCGTAGGCACCGGGGTGCTCGGCGAGGATCGCCTGCGGCTTGTTCTCGTCGAACGCGGCCTTGTCCCCTCGGAACGCCTTCTCCACCGACTTCGGATCCCCGAAGCCCGACCACGGTTCGCCGGACGCGGTGGCGATGTTGCCCCAGATGTCGGGATGCCTGGCGCCGTAGATGAACGCGCACGCTCCGCCGTTGGAGTAGCCCGAGATGGTCCAGTACTTCGGATCCTGCAGGACGCGCAGATGTCCGCGGATCCAGTTCGGGATGTCGGTGTTGAAGTACGTCTCGACGCCCCCGTAGGCGGCGGAGTCGATGCAGCCCGGATTCTGATCCTGCGCGCCGAGCTGGTCGGCGATGATCACGATCGGCGCGAGGCCGTCGTGCTTCGCGGCGAACTCGTTCATGACGTCCACCATCGGATGCGGATTGGGGTAGCCCGGCAGCCCCATCATAAAGACCACGACGGGCAGTGCGGGAGGATTCTTCACCAGCGCTGCCGGCGGGAGATAGATGGTCGCGTTGCGGGGCTTGAATCCCGCGGTGGAACGGGGCGCGTTGTCGCCGCTCAGCGCACCGTAACGACCCTGTGCGGGCATGTCGGCGGGAGCCTTCCAGACCGCCGCGAGCGACGCGGGCGGGTCCTCACCGGGCTTCAGGGGTGGAGCGAAATGGTCGAGGGCGCCCAGGGTGTTGACGCCGAGGATGTCACCCAGGGTGCGGTCGAGCCCGAACGCCTGATTGATGCCGATGCCCATCGAGAGCACCGCGCCGATGACCGTGACGATCGCGACGATCTTGCGCCACCAGCGGGAGTCCCACAGGCTCACGATCGACAGCCCGACCGCCGCGAAGCCGCCGATCGTCCACCACTTGACCGCGGCGGGCAGGGGGAGCTCGAAAGCGTTGGTAGCGTCGGACCACGCGGCGAGCCCCCAGCCGATGGCGGCGCCGATCGCCAGGCCGATCAGCGCGCGCATGACCCAGCGGCGCCGCAGTGGGCGGATCAACAGCGCGACCACGCCTGCGGCGGCGAGCCCCCAGACGATCCAGGGGACCGGTCCGTCGGCGAGGTTCAGCTCCAGCAACCAGCGCGGCATGAAAGGCGTGCTCCGTATCCCGCCTCCGGACGGGGCGACGACCCATCGTAATCCGTGCCGCCTCAGGGGAACCGGTGCCGTGGCCCTGACCGAGCTTGGAGAAACCTATGAGACGCTCCGGGGACGGCTAAGGTCCTCGGAGCGTCTCAGCGGGTCACAGCACGCGCGCGAGGAAGTCCTTCGTGCGCTGGTGTTGCGGGTTCGCGAGCACCTCGCGGGGGTCGCCCTCCTCGAGGATGTGGCCGCCGTCCATGAAGATCAGGCGCGAGCCGACCTCCCGGGCGAAGCCCATCTCGTGGGTGACCACCATCATCGTCATGCCCTCGTCGGCAAGCGTGCGCATGACCTGCAGCACCTCGCCCACGAGCTCCGGGTCGAGCGCCGAGGTGGGCTCGTCGAAGAGCATCATGTCCGGGTTCATGCACAGGGAGCGTGCGATCGCCACGCGCTGCTGCTGACCGCCGGAGAGGTGGCTCGGATAGGCGTCGGCCTTGTGGCCCATGCCCACGCGCTCCAGCATCGCCTTGGCGACCTTCTCCGCCTCGGCCTTTCCGCGCTTCTTCACCTGACGCTGGGCGATCGTGAGATTGCCGAGCACGCTCATGTGCGGGAACAGGTTGAAGCTCTGGAACACCATGCCGATGCGCGCGCGCACCCGGTCGATGTCGATGTCGGGATCCGTGATGTCGATGCCCTCGATCACGATCTTCCCGCCGGTCGGCTCCTCGAGCATGTTGACCGAGCGCAGCAGCGTCGACTTGCCGGACCCCGAGGGGCCGATCACGCAGACGACCTCGCCGGCGTTCACCGTCAGGTCGATCCCCTTGAGCACCTCATTGTCGCCGTAGTGCTTGACGAGCCCCTGGACGTCGATCGCAGGCGCGCTCAGATTGATCAGGTCGGTGGTCATCGTTCCCTCGCCATCCTTCGCTCGAGCCAGGCCGTCAACCGCGTCAGCGGGATCGTCACGACCAGGTACAGCAGCGCCGCCATGACCATCGGCGTGGCGTTCGCATAGGTGGACAGGCCGTTGCGCGCGTACGTCGTCAGCTCATAGGTGAGCGGCGTCGCCCCTGCGATGAAGAACAGCGATGTGTCCTTCAACAGCAGCACGAACTCGTTCGTCAGCGGCGGGATGATGATGCGGAATCCCTGCGGCAGCACGATGAAGACCATGGTCCTCGTCGGCGACATGCCGAGCGATCGCGACGCCTCCGTCTGTCCCTTCGGGACCGCCTGTATTCCCGCGCGGATGGTCTCGGCCATGTACGCCGAGCTCACCACGATGAGGCCCAGCGTCGCGGCTCCCACCGGGCCGCCCGGGATCCTGACGTGCAGCGCGATCGGCAGCATGAGCGCGAAGCCGAAGATCGTCATCAGCGCAGGAATGCCGCGGAAGAACTCGATCCACACGGTCGCCGCCCACCGGAACGGCGGGATGCTGCTGAGCTTCATCAGCGCCAGGATGATCGCGAGGATGAGGCCGCCGGCGAACGACTCGATCGTGAACAACAGCGTGTTCTTGAGTCCGACCGTGATGATGCCCGGGAGCATCTTCAGCGCGACCTCGGGGTTCGCGAACTGCTTGGCGACCGTCGGCCAGTCGGTGGCGAACGCCCCCCACACGACCAGCGCGATGATCACCGCATAGACGGTGTAGTGGTAGACCCGCGTGCGGGTCCGCTTCTTCAGTGCCATCGGCGTGAGTCAGACCCCGGTCACTTCGCCGCGGTGAAGTACTTGTCGTAGATCTTCTTGTACTCGCCGTTGTCCTTGAGCGCCTTCAGCTGCTCGTTGATGGCCTTGCGCAGCGCTTCGTTCTTGCCCTTCGCGAAGGCGAAGCCGTACTGCTCATCGGTCTTGTAGGTCTCGACGACCTTGTAGGACGCGTCGTCCTTCTCGTGCTGCAGGTTCACCGGCAGATCCTGAAGGATCGCGTCGACCTGACCACCCTGGAGGGCCGGCCACAGCACGCCGTCGTCGGAGAACTGCACGAGGTTGGCGCCCTTGGCGTGCTCCTTGGCGTAGTTCTCACCGGTCGTGCCCTGCTGCACGCCGACGTTCTTGCCGCTCAGGCCGTTGATGTCCTTGATGCCGGAGTCGGTCTTGACGAGCAGCGACTGCAGCGAGTCGTAGTAGCCGTCGGAGAAGTCGATGTTCTTCTTGCGCTCGTCCGTGATGGTCATCGCGGAGGCGCCCATGTCGCACTGACCCGCGAGCAGGGCGGCGCCCGACTGCAGGGTGTCGAAGTTGGTCACCTGGAACTGGGTCTTGAGGCCCAGCTTGTCGCCGATCGCGGTGAGCAGGTCGACGTCGAAGCCGGTGTACTTGCCCGAGCCGGCCGACTCCTCGTACTCGAAGGGCTTGTACGGGATGTCCGAGCACACCGTGAGCGTGCCCGAGGTGATCAGGCCGTAGTCCGTGTTGCCGGCAGCGGCGGATCCGCTCTCGGTAGGGGTGGCGCCGCCTCCGGAGCAGCCGGCGAGGGCGAGGGTGGTGGCCGCCGCGAGGGCGAGTCCGTAGGCGATCTTCGAGCGACGTTCCATGTGCGACTCCTGTGTCGAGGACGCGGGCGTCCTGGTGCGGGTTGCCGACAATCTTGACACGGTCGTGTTACTGCCGGGTAACGGAACGGGACGCGCGGGCGTCTCGGTTCGGTATCGGCAGGTCGGAAGCCGCGGATTCCCGCGGTTCTCGGCTCTTCCGGGCCGCCCAGAATGTCTGAGATCCGAGACGATGCCTGGGGAGACTGTCCGGTGACGCCCGATCCCCCCGCTAGTCAGACCTCGAAGTCGACGGCCGAACGTCCGCCCGAGACCGAGCGCACATAGCCCACGACCTCCTGGTGCGCCGGGTGCACCTGGTACGCATCCAGGCCCGCGGCATCGTCGAAGTCGGCGATCAGGGTCACATCCCAGTTGCCGTCGATCGCGAGAGCGTTCACACCGGCGGTGAGCGCGCGGATCGACGGCACGACGCCGACGAGGCCCTCCAGCCGTGAGGCGACCCCCGCGGCATGCTCCGCGCGCTCGGCGGGATCCGTCGTCGCCATCTTCCAGGTCACCACATGCCGCAGCGTCATCGCTTCTCTCCTCCCGCCGCGTCCGCGGCTCGTCCTGCATCTCCCGCTGCGCCGGCCTTCTCGGCGAGGGCCTCGCGCAGCCGCTCCGGCGAGATGCGCCAGTGGCCGTGCAGCTCGCCGTCGATGAGGAGCACGGGGATCTTCTCCCAGTACTTCTCGTAGAGGACGGGGTCGTCGAGGATGGACAGCTCGGTGATCTCCATATCCTCGGCGAGCGCATCCGGCAGCTCGGCGACGACCGCGTCGACCACGTCCGACGCCACGTCGCACAGGTGGCAGTCGGGCTTGCCGATCAGGGTCAGTGCGATCACGGCGCGGGGGTCTCGATCGCGCGTCCGTCCGCGATCCACTCGGCCGTGCCGCCCTCCACGTTCGTGGCGTCGTAGCCGCGGGCCTCGAGGGCCTCCACGACACGAGCCGAGCGCCCGCCGAGCTGGCAGATCACGTCGAACGCGCCATCCGGAAGCTCATGCAGCAGGTCTCCGAGCTCCGACATCGGCAGGTTCACGGCGCCGGGCACGTGCCCGGTGGCGAACTCGTTCCTCTCGCGCACATCGATGAGGGGCGTCTCGGTGCGCTCGGCCAGCTGGGCGACGGTGATCGTCTTCATGGATCCGATTCTTCCAGACGCCCGTGTCCGCAGGCGCGCCGGACCATCGGTGCCGGAAATGCACGAAGCGCCCCGGCGATCCGAAGATCGGGGGCGCTCAGTGACTTGCGCGCTACGCGCGGCCGCTTACTTCTTGTTGCGGCGCTGGTGGCGAGTCTTGCGAAGCAGCTTGCGGTGCTTCTTCTTCGCCATGCGCTTGCGGCGCTTCTTGATGACAGAACCCACGGAAACCTCACTAAGTCAGGGGCTGGGCGTCGCACACGGACGATGCCCGGGATCGGGGCATGAAAAAATGCCTCGGAACAGTCTAGCGCACGGCGCCGCCGACGTTGACGCACGAGCGTTCGAGACGCTCCGCGGCGGTCCGGGCGGGACTCGCGCGCGCTCAGCCCGCGTCGGCGATCGGAGTCTGCAGGGCCGCCGTGACGGCGGACTCGGGCACTCTGTAGCTGCGGCCGAAGCGGATCGCGGGCAGTTCGCCGGCGTGCACCAGCCGGTACACGGTCATCTTGGACACGCGCATGATGGCCGCCACTTCGGCGACGGTCAGGAACTTCACGTCCGGAAGCTGTTCGGGCATCCCCATCCACCCCTCTCCCGTCGCGCGAGCTGCACGGCGGGTTGCGACAACTGTAGGGGCTGCTGGCGACACGTGTAAACCCATGTGAACGCTGTGACAGAGGACGCTCAGACCGCGGCCGATCTCGCGATGCGCTCCGCGGCGTCCTTGCGCACCTGGCGCTCGTTCTTCTGCGCCGCCCGCAACGCCTTCTCGGCCTCGCGCACGCTCTTCACCGCCGCACGCACGCGCTTGTCTGCGGCGAGCGCGGGGTCTTCCGGGACGAAGACGGGAGAAGTCCGAGCGCCGTCCGGCCGCGCGGCGGCGAGACGATCGATATGGGCGGCGATCCCGTCCAGGACGCGTTCGATGCCGAACAGCATCGGGTCCCGGTCGCCGTCGATCGCCCCCTCGTCCAGCGCGGCGCGCGTGTGCGGATAGGCGTCCGCGTCGATCAGCGCCCGGAACAGGGCCGCCTCCTGCGCACCGACCTCCTCGAGCGTCCGCCCGCTCGAGCGCGCGGCCTCCGCATAGCCTGCCGCCACCGTGCCGAACCACCGAGCCTGTCCCATGATGGCGAGCATCGCACCCATCCGCTCATCCTGATCGAGCGGCGTCTCTGCGAAGGCCGCAAGGTACGCGTCCATCCAGGCGGCGGTCCCCGGCGTGACCGGGGTACCGCTGATCGGCAGGCTGAGCAGCCAGGGATGCCGCAGGTAGACGTCGAGATGCGCGCGGTAGAGCCGCTCCGCCTCCTCCCGCCAGCCCGGATCGACTTCACCGGGCTCCGGGAGCGGCGGGAGTCCCGACGCCTCCTCCTGCATGAGCAGCAGGAGGTCGTCCTTCGCGGTGACATAGCGGTAGAGCGACATCGGCGTGAATCCGAGCGCCTTGGCGACGGCCGCCATCGACACGGCCCCGAGCCCGTCGCGGTCGGCGAGCGCGACCGCCTCTTCGACGATGCGCTCCACGCTCATCTCGCGCTTCGGCCCGCGTTGCGGACTGGCCGCCATACCCCAGGCCAGTGCGATGCCGCGCGGCAGATCGGGCAGGTCGACGGGATCCGGCTCTTCGGTCATGAATCCAGAATAGGACTGTTTACGATGTAAACAGTGTGTTATGGTCATAAACAGTTTCATCCGTACACAGAAAGGAACGGCGATGACCACGGCCATCGAAGTCGCAGGACTCACCAAGCAGTACCGCGGCACCCCCGTGCTGCGCGGCGTCGACCTCACCGCAGAGCAGGGCGAGATCGTCGCCCTGCTCGGTTCCAACGGCGCCGGCAAGACCACCACCATCTCGATCCTCACCACGCTCACCCGTGCCGACGCCGGCACCGCCGTCGTCGCCGGGTGCGACGTGCGGCGCGACCCCGAGGGCGTGCGGCAGCGCATCTCCCTCACGGGGCAGTCCGCCGCGGTCGACGACGCGCTCACCGGCGTGGAGAACCTCGTGATGCTGAGTCGGCTCTCCGGGCTGAGCCCGCGTGCCGCCCGCCGCCGTGCGGACGAGCTGCTCGCGCAGTTCGCCCTCACCGAAGCGGCGGGGCGCAAGGTCTCCACGTACTCCGGCGGCATGCGGCGCCGGCTCGATCTCGCGCTCAGCTTCGTCGTCACCCCGCAGGTGCTCTTCCTCGATGAGCCCACGACCGGCGTGGATCCGCGCAGTCGCCTGGACCTCTGGGCGGTCATCCGGGGTCTCGCCGACGCGGGCACCACCGTCTTCCTCACCACCCAGTACCTCGAGGAGGCCGACCAGCTGGCGGATCGCATCGCGGTCCTGCACGAGGGGCGCATCGTCCGCACCGGCACCGCGTCGGCGTTGAAGGCGCAGTTCGGCAGCGACGTGCTCGTCGCGGAGGGCGCCGACGGGGCCTCGCTCGCGGAGATCGCGACCGACGGATCGATCGACGGTATCCGCCGCGCGCTGGACGAGCTCGAGGCCGCGCATCCGACGGCACGCGTTCAGCTGCGCCGCCCCACGCTCGACGATGTCTTCCTCACCTTGACCGCGACCGGCGACGCCGACCGCACGACCATCCGGGAGTTCGCATGACCGCTCTGTCCGCCCCTGTCGCCCCGCGCCCGCTGGATCCGGTCCCGTCGCCCGCGTCGGGGATCCGCCCGCGCCTGCGCGGCTTCGCCGCCGAGCGCGTGTTCGTCCGCCGCAGCCTCATCCTGTCGCTGCGCGACGGCGAGACCCTGTCGATGTCGATCATGCTGCCGGTCACGCTCATGCTGCTGTTCACCTTCGTCTTCGGCGGGGCGATCGAGGACGACGGCAGCTACGTCGACTATGTCGTGCCCGGCATCATCCTGCTGTGCGCCGGCTTCGGCGCCGCGTCGACGGCGACATACGTGTCGCGCGACATGTCCACCGGGATCATCGACCGGATCCGCACCATGCCGCTGCGACCGGGATCGGTGCTCACCGGCCACGTGATCGCGAGCCTGGCGCGCAACCTGGTGTCGACCGCCGTCGTGTTCGGTGTCGCGCTGCTGCTCGGCTTCCGCCCGAGCGCGGGTGTTCTGCAGTGGATCGCCGCGTTCGGCGTGATCGCGGTCTACATCCTCGTGATCACGTATCTCTACGCCGCCATCGGCCTCGCCGCGGGCAGCCCTGAAGCCGCCGCGGGATACGGGTTCATCCTGATGTTCGTGCCGTACCTGTCCAGCGCGTTCGTGCCGGTGGACACGATGCCGACCTGGCTGCAGTGGGTGGCGGAGAACCAGCCCATCACGCCGATCATCGAGACGATCCGCGGCCTGCTCATGGGCACGCCCCTGCACGCCCAGCCGTACTGGGCACTGGGCTGGTGCGCCGCGATCCTCCTGATCTCCGTGCTGTGGGGTCGCTGGCTGTTCGGCAAGGCGCGGCGCTGAGCAGCTGCTCGCTCACCCTCGCAGGATCGACGCGACGCCCGGATCCGCCCGGATCCGGGCGTCGCGCGCGTCAGGCTCCGAGCCGCTTGAGCGCGGTCTGCACGACGTGCTTGGCGGATGCCGCGGCGCGACCGACCACCTCGGCCGCGTGCGCGGCGCCGTCGGGCAGGGGCGGGACCCCGATGAGCCCGGAGATGTCGGGCGCGGAGTCCCCGTACGCGTCGGCGAGGAACGGGACGAGCCAGTCGTCGACCTCTTCCAGAGGCGCGGCCTCGATGCTGTAGAAGCGGCGCTGTCCGTCTTCGCGCACGGTGACCAGCTCGGCCTCGCGCAGCACCTTGAGGTGCTTCGAGACGGTGGGCTGACTGATGCCCAGCTCGCTGACGATCTGCGTCACGCTGGTACCGGCGTCCCCGTCCTCTGACCGCTGGCGCAGGAGTTGCAGGATGTCCCGTCTCGTGCCGTCGGCGATCACGTCGAAGATGTCGGTCATGCCTTCACAGTAGCCGCGCCGAGGGCGGAGTACCATGACGAAGGCTTGGCGGACGGAGGATCGGAGGGGCTCGACCATGGCGCGCACCGCTGCCCCGCGATCCTTCTCCGAGATCGCCCGACGGACCGTCCGTCTCGGCAAGACCCTGACGACCTCATCGCCCTCTCGGTTCGCGATCGTCGTGTTCTCGGCGCTCATCCTGATCACCACGGCGCTGCTGTCGCTGCCGATCGCGAGCGCCGACCGCACGGTGACGCCGCTCGCGGACGCGCTGTTCACGGCGGTCTCCACGATCTGCGTCACCGGCCTGTCCACCGTCGACATGTCCACGCACTGGTCGGGCTTCGGGCTCGGCGTGATCTTCGTGGGTGTCAACATCGGCGGCCTCGGCGTGCTGACCCTTGCCAGCGTGATGGGCCTGGCGATCTCGAAGCGGCTGGGGCTGCGCGCCAAGCTCATCGCGGCGGGCGACACCAACCCGATGCGAGCGCACGGCGGCCCCGTGAACGAGAGCCAGACCGTGCGCCTCGGCGAGGTCGGATCCCTGCTGCGCACCGTGGCGATCTCGGCGTTCACGATCGAGGCCGGGCTCATGGTGCTGCTCTACCCCGCGCTGCTGACCGCGGGGGTGCATCCGGTCAACGCCCTGTGGGAGGCGCCGTTCTACGCGGCGATGGCGTTCACGAACACCGGATTCACCCCGAACCCCGGGGGGCTCGAGCCGTTCGCGCAGAACTACTACGTGCTCAGCGTGCTCATGCTCGGCGTATTCCTGGGCAGCCTCGGCTTCCCGGTGATCTACACGCTCACCCGGCAGCGCTGGCACGTGCGGCGCTGGTCGCTGCACGCGAAGCTGACCATGCTCACCACGATCGTGCTGTTCGTGGTCGGCGCCGCCGTGTTCCTGCTGCTCGAGTTCGACAATCCGAAGACCTTCGGATCCATGGATGCCGGCGACACCACGTTCCAGGCGTTCTTCCTGTCCGCGATGACGCGTTCGGGCGGCTTCAGCGTGGTGAACATGGGGGATCTGAATGGATCCTCGATGCTCGCCGCCTCGATGCTCATGTTCGTCGGCGGCGGCTCCGCGTCCACGGCCGGCGGCATCAAGGTCACCACGCTCGCCGTGCTCGCCCTTGCCGTGATCAGCGAGGCCAAGGGACGTCCTTCGGTGCAGGCGTTCGGGCGCCGGATCCCTTCGGACGTGCAGCGCGTCGCCCTCAGCGTGGTGGCCTGGGGGGCCACGACGGTCGCGCTGTCCACGATCGCCATCAGCCAGATCACGAAGTACCCCGTGGAGGAGGTGCTCTTCGACGTGGTCTCGGCCTTCGGCACCGTGGGCCTGTCGACGGGCGTCACCGAGAGGCTGCCGGATGCGGCGACGTACATCCTCGCCGCGACGATCTTCATGGGACGCGTCGGCACGGTGACCCTCGCGGCCGCGGTGGCCGCGACGTCGCGCAATCAGTTGTACTCGCTGCCCGTGGAGCGGCCGATCGTCGGCTGACCCGCAGCAGCCGCGGTCGGCGGAGTCGCGAGGGGCGTTACGTCCTCCCCCGATTCGGCTGACGCGGAACGCCCCAGCGGCGGACAGTAAAGTGGGCGACATGGTTGAAGTGCTGCGCAACGACGCTCCGGTGCTCGTGATCGGCCTGGGCCGCTTCGGCGCCGCCTGCGCCGGCGAACTGGACCGCCTCGACCGGGAAGTGCTCGCGATCGACACCAACCTCGAGCTGGTGCAGAAGTGGTCGGAGCGGGTCACGCACGCCGCGCAGGCCGACACCCGCAACATCGACGCGCTGCGCCAGATCGGCGCCCAGGACTTCCAGGTCGCCGTCGTCGCCGTCGGATCCTCGATCGAGGCCTCGGTGCTCATCACCGCGAACCTCGTCGACCTCAAGGTGCCGCAGATCTGGGCGAAAGCGGTGTCGCAGTCGCACGGCAAGATCCTCGCCAGAGTGGGGGCGAACCACGTCGTCTACCCCGAGCGCGAGGCCGGGGAGCGCGTCGCGCACCTCGTGTCGGGCCGCATGCTCGACTTCATCCGGTTCGACGACGACTTCGTGCTGGCCAAGATGTATCCGCCGAAGTTCATCCGCGGCGTGGGCCTGAACCAGTCCGGTGTGCGCAGCAAGTACAACGTGACCGTGGTCGGCGTGAAGAGCCCCGGCAAGCCGTTCCGCTACGCCGAGGCCGACACCGTCGTCACCAACCACGACCTCATCATCGTGTCGGGCACGAACAGCGACATCGAGCGGTTCTCCTCGCTGGATCGCTGAGCCTGCGCGGCACCGGGCCGGCACCTCCGTCGGTACGTGGCGCCCGGCGTGCCCGGCGTGACCGCGAGACCGAACCCTCGTCCCGAGACCGACGTTCTGATCTGCTGTCTCGGCACGCAGAATCGGTTTCGCGGTCACGGCATGTCCGTCGCGAGGGGGATGCCGACCGCGCCGGCGCGTGGTCGGATGGAGACATGACCGACTTCACAGCGCCCTTCGCCGCCGCGCCGCCGGTGCTCTCGCTGCAGGGCCTTCGCAAGCAGTTCGGACAGAAGGTCGCTGTCGACGACCTCTGGCTCGATGTCCCCGCCGGATCCATGCTCGGCCTCCTCGGCCCCAACGGCGCCGGCAAGACAACGACCCTCGCGATGACCACGGGGCTGCTGCGCCCCGATGCCGGCTCCGCCCAGGTGCTCGGTGCGGACGTCTGGCGGGATCCCGCCGCCGCCAAGGGCCGCATGGGGGTGCTGCCAGACGGCGTGCGGATGCTCGATCGCCTCACCGGCGCCGAGCTGCTGCGCTACACCGGTCTGCTGCGCGTCATGACCGAGGCCGAGGTCGTCGCCCGGACCGGCGAGCTGCTGGACGCGCTGGGGCTCGCCGACGCCGGCAGCACGCTGGTCGTGGACTACTCCGCGGGCATGCGCAAGAAGATCGGCCTTGCGTGCGCGCTCATCCACGCGCCGCGCCTGCTCATCCTGGACGAACCGCTCGAGGCGGTCGATCCCGTCTCGGGCGAGACGATCCGGCAGATCCTTCGGGCGTTCGTCGACGGCGGCGGCACGGTCGTGCTGTCCAGCCACGTCATGGAGCTCGTCGAGTCCCTGTGCGATCGGGTCGCGATCGTCGCCGATGGGCGCCTTCTCGCGAACGGCACCCTCGACGAGGTGCGCGCGGGCGAGACGCTGCAGCAACGCTTCCTCTCCCTGGTCGGCGCGCACGAACTCGGATCGGAGACGCTCGCATGGTTGCGCTCCTCGTAGGCCTGCGCTGGCGCCAGCTCGGCCATCAGCTCGGGCGCAACCCGTGGATGATCGTGTCCCTGATCATCTCGGGGATGATCGCCCTCGGCCTTCTCGCCGCCCTCGCGGCGGGTCTTGTGGCGCTGCGGATCGCGGCGCCCGATGCGGCCGTGCGCACGCTGGTCGTCGTCGGCTCCGGCATCGTGCTCGTGTGGTGGATCGGCTCGATCGTGGTGAGCGTCGACGACTCACTCGCCCCCGAACGCTTCGCCCTGCTGCCGGTCACGGCACGATCGCTGCTGCCGGGGCTCGTCGTCGCGGGCGCCACCACGATCGGCGGCATCGGCACGACCGTGGCGCTGCTGCTCATGCTCGTCGGGTGGTCGGTGAGCCCGCTCGCGCTCGTGGCCGCCGTGGTGCTGATCCCGCTCGCGCTCGCGACGTGCGTGCTCGGCGCCAGGGTGGTCAGCGGCGTGCTCGCCGGGTGGCTGGCCGGACGGCGGACGCGCGACCTGGTGATCACGCTCGGCGTGCTGCTCGTCGCCTGCTCCGGCCTGCTGATCAACGTGCTCGTGCGCGCTTTCGCCCGGCTCTCGGACCCCTCAGCGGTCCTGCCCGCGATCGCCGACGCCGCCGGATGGACGCCGCTGGGCGCCGTATTCGGCGTCTCCGCCGCGCTCGCCCAGGGCGATCTGCTCGCGGCGGGCATTCGGCTGCTCATCGCCCTCGCGACGGCCGCGGCCCTGTGGTTCGCCGCGCGCGGGCTGCTCGCCGCACGCCTGGTCGCGCCGATCCAGAGCCGCAGCGGCGGCCGCGTGCGCTCGGGCGGACTGCTCGATCGCGTACTCCCCGCCTCCCCGATCGGAGCGATCGCGGCCCGCACCCTGCGCTATGCCACGCGCGATCCGCGCCAGGTCATCAACACCGTGATGATGGTGCTGCTGCCCGCGCTCCTGATCGGGATGACTCTGATGAACGGACGCGGGGAGGGCTCATTCGCGCTGGGCCCCGCCGCGATCCTCATCCCGGCGATCAATGCGCTGCTGATCGGCACGATCCTGCAGCTCGGCATCGCCTACGACAACGACGCGATCGCCCTGCATATCCACAGCGGCGTGCCGGGACGGGCGGATCGCGCGGGCCGTCTGCTCGGGTTCGGGATCATCGCGGTGCCCGTGACGATCGTGCTGTGCGTCGCGGCGAGCATGCTCGCGGGGCGGATGGACCTCATCCCGGCCAGCCTGGGCGCAGCCCTGGGCCTTGGCACGGCGGCGGCCGGCCTCGGGGTGTGGGTGGGCGCATTCCTGCCCGGCCGCGCACCCGCCCCTGAGGCGAATCCGTTCGGACGCGGATCCTCCGGCGGGGTGCAGTCGATGGTCGCGATGATGATCATCACGCCGCTGAGCCTGGCGATAGGAGGGCCGGCGTTCGGCCTTGCGATCGCCGCGATCTGGACGCCGTGGCTCGGCTGGCTGAGCCTCGCATTCGGCCTGGTGTGCGGCGGCCTCGCCATGTGGGGCGGCGCGGTGCTGGGCGGACGGATCCTGGAGCGGCGCTGGCCCGAGGTGCTCGCCGAGGTCGCCAGCGAGGCGTGAGGACGGAGGGCCCGGTACATCGGGCCCTCTGCGTCAGGCCCCGGCGGCGAGTTCGCGTGCCCGCGCGAGCGCGGCGTCGGTGGCGCGGGCGAACAGGCCGTCCAGAGCGGCGTCCTGCAGCACGGCGATGGCGCGCTCGGTGGTGCCCTTGGGGCTCGTCACGCGTCGGCGCAGCTCTGCAGGATCCTCGCCCGACGCCTCCAGCAGCGCGGTCGCGCCGATGAAGGTCTGCTCGGCCATCAGTCTCGCCTCGGGCTCGGCGAAGCCCTTGCCGATCGCGGCCTTCGTGAACTCCTCGATGAGCAGGAAGACGTAGGCGGGACCGGATCCGGAGATCGTGGAGAGCGGGTCGATCTGCTCCTCCGCGACCTCGATCACGGATCCGACCGTCTCGAACAGCCGGCGCACGAGGGCGCGCTCCTCGTCGGTGACGCCGGGAGCCGCGGCGAGACCGGTGACCGCGCGGCCCACGGTGGCCGGTGTGTTCGGCATGGACCGGAGCACGCTCGTGCCGGCCGGCAGATGCGCGGCGAAGGTCGCCAGGGTGACGCCGGCCGCGATGCTCACGACGATCGCGTCCTCCCGCAGATGCGGAGCGATCTCGTCGAGCAGGTCGGGCACCATGGCCGGCTTGACGCCCACCACCACGATCCGCGCGCCCGCTGCCACGTCATTGCCGGAGGGCTCCTGCTCCAGCGCGATCGAGCGCACACCCTGCAGACCTTCGAGCTCGGCCGCGCGCACCGAGGTCCGATTGGTGGCGGTGATGCCGCCGTCGACGGGGATCCCGCTGGCGACGAGGCCGCGCAGGATCGCGCCTCCCATCGAACCGGCACCGAGGAACGCGACAGAGGGAAGGGCATCGACCATGCCGCCATCCTACGAGCCCGCTCCGTGCGGTGGCAGGGCCGGCGTCCGCCCGCTGCCGATGCCGGTCGGGCCGTCATGCGTCCCGCCGCCGCGCATAGACTCGTGGCATGAGTGCATCCGGTGGTGGCAAGGCGATCCTGGCGGCGTTCCTCGCGAACATGGGCATCGCTCTCGCGAAGCTCGTGGCGTGGCTGCTCTCCGGATCCGCCTCGATGCTCGCGGAGGCCATCCACTCCGTCGCCGACTCCGGCAACCAGCTGCTGCTGATGCTCGGTGGCCGCAAGGCGCAGCGCCGCGCGGATCGCGAGCACCCGTTCGGATACGGCCGCGAGCGCTACGTGTCCGCGTTCGTGGTGTCGATCATCCTCTTCTCCGTCGGCGGCGTGTTCGCGATCTACGAGGGCGTGCAGAAGCTCATCGAACCGCACGAACTCGACAAGACCTGGTGGTGGCTGCCGCTCGCCGTGCTGATCGTGTCGATCGTGCTGGAGTCGTTCTCGCTGCGCACCGCGATCAAGGAGAGCAACCACGTGCGTCCGAAGGGGCAGTCGTGGATCTCGTTCATCCGGCGCGCGAAGGCCCCCGAGCTGCCCGTCGTGCTGCTCGAGGACACCGGCGCGCTCGCGGGTCTGCTCTTCGCCCTGCTCGGCGTGGGGCTCACCCTCCTCACGCACAATCCGGTCTTCGATGCTCTCGGCACCCTGATGATCGGCCTCCTGCTCGTGCTCATCGCGATCGTCCTGGGCATCGAGACCAAGAGCCTGCTCGTCGGCGAAGGGGCCAACGAAGCCGACTTCGACCGCATCGTCGATGCGATCCACGCGGGCGACGAGGTCGAGAAGCTCATCCACATCAAGACCCTCTACCTCGGCCCCGACGAGTTGCTCGTCGCCGCGAAGATCGCCCTGACCTCGGACAAGACCGTGCGGGCCGCGGCCGACGACATCGACACGATCGAGGCGCGCATCCGCGAGGCGGTTCCGGCCGCACGGGTGATCTATCTCGAGCCCGACATCTACCGGCCGGCTCAAGACCCCTCCCCCTCCACCGACGCGTTCGTGCTGCGTTCGGCCGACTGACCGGGCGGATCCGTCGTGGTCGACCCGCTCGCGGCCGCACTCGCCGACCCCACGGTCTCCGCGGACGCGCGGCAGAAGCTGCAGCATGTGCAGGATGTGCTGCGCGAGGATCCGCAGGCTCGCCTGATCTCGCTGTTCTTCGAGGGCGAGGAGCCCCGCGCCGCCGTGGCGTTCGGCGACGTCGACGCGGCGGAGCTGATCGTGGTCGTGCTGCACGGGATCGACACGGATCTCGCCGCGTTCGCGGGCTGGGCGGGCATCGCCCAGCGGCTGTGCGCCGACACGATCCGCGCGAGCACGCTGCGCGGGGGGACCGCCCGGATCGCGACCGTCGCCTGGTTCGGCTACGACTCCGGCACCCACCTGTCCGCGCTCGCGACGAAGCACGCGACCGTGGGGGCGGCGCGGTTGGCCGGCGATCTGGTGCGGATGCGGCACGGCCATCCGCAGGCGCACATCGCACTGCTCGCATACTCGTACTCGTCGACGCTTTTCGGCGAGCTGGTGCTCTTGGACGGCGCGGGCCCCGTATCCATGGCGTTCTCGATCGCCTCGGCCGGTATGACGCACATGGCCGCGGATGCAGTGGCCGAGGCGATCTCGAAGCGCTCCTTCTCGTTCTACGCGACGGAGGCCTCGAGCGACGCGACCGCGCCCCTCGGACGGCTCGGCGCGCATCCGGTCGACCCCCGCGACATCGAGGGCGCGATCGTCTACTCCTCCGATGGCGGCCCCATCCCCGGGTCAGGTGGCGAGCAGGGCGAGTCCACCGACGGGCATGCCTCGCAGACCGAGGTCGACGAGCACGGCGAGCGGCACCGCGGCTACTTCGACCCGCGTGCGCAGGCGTATCTGTTCGCCGTGCAGCGCCTGGCCCGGCTGGCGTCGCGACGCCCCAAGGCCTGATCCGGAACCTCGCGACGGTCTCGTGCGCCGGGGTCAGCGCCGCTCTGCGAAGAACGCGCGCAGCTGCTCCACAGCCTCGTTCTCACGGACGCCGCCGATGACCTCGGCCCGGTACGGCAGCCGGCGGTCGCGCAGCACGTCGTAGAGCGAACCGGCGGCCCCCGCCTTCTCATCCCAGGCGCCGAACACCACGCGGGCGAGCCGGGACTGCAGGATGGCGCCGGCGCACATCACGCACGGCTCCATCGTGACGACGAGCGTGCAGCCGGTGAGATTCCAGGACCCGTGTGCGGCGGCGGCCGCGCGCAGGGCGACGATCTCGGCATGGCCGGTCGGATCCGTCGTCTCCTCACGGTTGTTGCGCCCCTCCCCGATGGGCCGGCCCTCCGGGTCGAGCACGACGGCGCCGACCGGGATCTCGTCCGCGGCTGCGGCTGCGGCGGCGAGGGCGAGGGCGCGCTCCATCGCCGTGTCGTCCGTGACGGGTCGTGCTGCGCTCACCGGTCCTCCCGACGGTCGAGCCTAGCCGCATGCCCCTCACCGGATACGCTGTCTCTATGCGCGTTCACGTGGCCGACCACCCCCTCATCACCCACAAGCTGTCGGTGCTGCGCGACGCGCGCACGCCGTCGCCGGTGTTCCGCCAGCTCACCGAGGAGCTCGTGACGCTGCTCGCCTACGAGGCGACGCGCAACGTGCGGGTGAGCCCGATCGAGATCACGACTCCGGTCACCACGACGATGGGCGTGAAGATCTCGGAGCCGCGGCCGATCGTGGTCCCGATCCTGCGCGCCGGTCTCGGCATGCTCGAGGGCCTCGTCAAGTTGCTTCCGACCGCCGAGGTCGGCTTCCTCGGCATGGTCCGCGACGAGGAGACCTTCGAGCCGACGACCTACGCCGAGCGCCTGCCGGATGACCTCAGCGGACGCCAGTGCTTCGCGATCGACCCGATGCTCGCGACCGGCGGATCCCTCGCCGCCGCGATCCAGTTCCTGTTCGATCGCGGTGCGGACGACGTCACCGCGATCTGCCTGCTCGGCACGCCCGAGGGTGTGGCGGCGATCGAAGCACTCGTGGGCGACCGCAACGTCACCCTGGTGCTCGGCGCCCTCGATGAGCGTCTGAACGAGAAGGGGTACATCGTGCCCGGCCTCGGCGACGCGGGCGACCGCCTGTACGGCACGGTCTGAGACCGGCGATCACACGGCCAGCACGTAGCAGCGATCCTCGCCGTAGGCCATGAACCCGCAGCGCGCGAGGATCGGCGCCGAGGTCTCGACGCGCCCCTTGACGAGCGCCGTGGTCGCCCCGAACTCGGCACCGATGCGCAACCGCTCGGCGAGCACCGCCCGGTAGGCGCCGCGCCCGCGGAACTCGGGCAGCGTCGCCGCGCCCCAGAGACGGAGGAAGCCGTCGACGACGGTGCAGCCGCCCGTGCTGATGGGGCGCCCGTCGATGCGGGCCAGTGCGCGGGCCCCCGTGCGAGCTTCGAGCTCGGCCGTCACCTCGGCGACCTCGGTACGCAGGCCGGCCTCGCTCAGCGGCTCCTGGCCCCAGACAGGGACGTTGACAGTGTCGACATCTCGAACGTCGAGCACGGTGCGCACCGCAGCGACCTCGACGCCGACCGGCACTGCGATCGGATCGCCCGGGATCGGGCGCGCGAACACGGTCACGGTGTCGTCGTGCACGGCTCCGCGCCGTCGCAACTCGTCCTCGAGGTCGGGACGGTCGGCGGCGTTCGTCCAGAACGTCAACCGGTCCTCGTCCCACGCCCGGGTGCGTGCGATCGCGTGGTCCAGCACCGACGGTGCGTCGAGGTCGGATGCGACCTGCGAAGCGCGCACACCGCCGCCGAACCGGGCCGGGTAGCGGACCAGCTGCAGAGCGGACTTCTCCTGCTCGCTCCCACGCGGGAACCACACCCAGGCTGCCGAGGCGCGGGCGATCTCGGTCTCAGAATGCATCGGCATCCCGGGAGGATCCCGCCGCGACGAGCGCATCGCCGGCGACATCGTGCTCATCGCCCTGTGCCTCTGCGTCCTGATCGGCGCCGACGAGGTGCGCGAACGCGCTGAGCCGGGCGACGCCCTCGGGCGTCCAGGGCAGGTCGTCCAGCAGGGCCGGCGAGTGGACCAGGTAGGCGGCGACCTTGGCCCGCGAGATCGCGACGTTCAACCGGTTCTGCAGCAGCAGGAACTCCGGCCCGCGCGGGGCATCGCGTCCGCTCGATGCGGCCAGCGACGTGATCGAGACCACCGCCTCCCTGCCCTGGAAGTTGTCGACAGTGCCCACCGCGACCTCCTCGAGGCCGGCATCCGCGAGCGCGTCGAGGATCAGCTGCTTCTGGGCGTTGTACGGCGCGACGACGATGATGTCGGCCTGCTCGAGCGGGCGCGGCAGTGCGCGCGCCATGCCGTCGGTGTAGTCCCGCCCGATCAGGGCGCGCACGATGCGGACGACCTCCGCGGCCTCCTCGGGCGACTGCGTGGCGTTGCCGCGATGCCGGATCGGCCGCACGTGCAACCCTGGCTCGATACCGTCGATCACGCGGCGCTCCGTGCCGGACGCCGACGCCAGCGCGCCCGCGTAGGCGAGCTGCGAGACCGGGGCGGCGACCTCCGGATGCATCCGCCAGGTCCGGGCGAGGAACGCTCCGTGCGCGGGGTCGATGACCGCCTTGTCGTGCATGACCCAGCCCAGAGCCGAGGTGTCGACGGGCTCGGGGTGCGTGCCCTGGCTCACCTGCGGCAACTGCTGCGGATCCCCGAGCAACAGCAGCCGCTGCGCGGCCACCGCCACGGCGATCGTGGAGGCGAGCGAGAACTGCCCCGCCTCGTCGATCACGAGCAGATCGAGCTCGCCGCGCTGCACACGCCTGGTGCTGGAGAAGTCCCAGGCCGTGCCGCCCACCACGCAGCCGAGGCCCGCGGCGCGCTGCTCGGCGAGATACGCGGCCATGCCGTCCTTGCGGATCGCGGTGAAGACGGGCTCCGACCCGTGCGGATCCTTCGGCGCCTTCGCCACCTGGGCGGCCGGAACCCCGGCAGCCACCACCCGTTCGAGCAGGTTCTCCACGATCGCGTGCGATTGCGCGACCACGCCGATGCGGTAGCCGTGCTCGTTCACGAGCCGGGCGATGACGTGCGAGGCGGTATACGTCTTGCCGGTGCCGGGAGGGCCCTGGACAGCGAGGTAGCTGCGGTCCAGGTCGAGCACACCTCGCGCGATCGCGTCAGCAGCCTCCGGCAGACGATCATCCGGTGACGTGGCGCTGTCCGCGGTGTCGGCGTTCCCGCCGGGATGCCCGTCCGGCCGCGGCTCCAGGACCGGGAGCGGCTCGCCCGAGACAGTCCGCGGCACCACACGGCGCAGCACGTCGGTCGCCGCATCCTGCGGGAACGCGGGGGCCGCCGACAGCACGGATCCGGCCCATTCCTCGATCGCTCCCTGCAGGGACTTCACTCGGGGTGGCGAGGCAGGGGTGAGGGCGAGCGGCAGCTCGTCCCAGGTCTGCCCGCCGATCGAGCGCTCGCGGATGCGGTAGCCGTCGTCGAGCACCTCGACGATCTCCACCTCGTGCGGCACGTGGATCACACGCGCGGGGAACTCACCGAAGAACGGCGCGGGAGCCTCGTAGAGCGCGAACGGACTGCCGCCGACATTCAGAGTGCTGCCGGGCGCGACCTCACCGTGCAGGTCGACGAGACGCGTGACGGCGCGGGCGCCTTCCTCCATGCCCCAGTCCTGCGCGACGGCCGAGCGATCCGGGTCCACCCGCAGCACATCGCGCGTCGACTCCCACAGCGTCACCGGTTCGCGCAGGCGCTGGAAGTGCGAGATCCAGAAGCTCTTCGCCTCGCGCGGGAAATAATCGATCGCGGCCGCCGCGACTCGATGGAACTGACCGGCCTGCTCGAGTGCAGCGCCCGTCGCGCCCGCGCCCCGAGCCTCATCCTGCTCACGCTGCCCCTCGGCCTGCAGGGCGAGCGACAGCGGCGCGGGTTCGTAGGCGCGCGTCTCGGGCTCGTCCGGCGGAGCCGGCAGCACGCCCGCCTCGCGCGCGAGGCCGACGAGCCAGTTGCGCAGCCGCCTCGTCGAGACGCAGTCGTAGCGGTTGTAATCGGCGAGGTCGGCGAGGATCCCCTCGGCCTCGGCGGTGCGGCCCGAGGCGGCGAGCCCCCGCGCCTGCACGTACTGGACGATCGAGTCGTCGCCCTTCTGCACGTCGCTCGTGCGCACCTCGGCCCCCATGTAAAGCGGCTCGAGCTTCTTGATCGAGTACGACCGCGATCCGATGCGCACCGTCCGCAGCACCAGCGGATACAGGTCGACGAACACGCCCTCCCGGAGCAGCCGGTCGACGTCGGCCTCGCCCACGCCGTAGCGCTCCGCCATGTTCTGCAGATGCGAGGTCTCGTAGGGGGCGTAGTGGTAGATGTGCATATCGGGGTGCGCCGCCCTGCGCGCCTTCACGAAGTCCAGGAAGTCCTGCAGCGCCTGCCTCTCGGCCGCGAAGTCGTGCGCCCACAGCGCGGTGTACTGCTCGGCGTCGTCGACCCAGCCGAACAGGTAGTCGAGCCCCCAGTGCTTGTTCTCCCGAGCCTGCCCTTCGCCCGGCTCGGTGTAGAGCGGATCCCCCTCGAAATCGAAGAACAGGTCGCCGCGGCTGGGCCGCGGCATCAGTCCGATCGCCGCCGCCGAGACGACCTCGAACGGCGGCGTGGGGTGTGCGCCGTCCCGTCCAGGCTCGCCGGCGTCTTCGGCCGCCATCGCGGCGAGCTGCAGCCGGGCCTGCGCACGGAGCGCCTGGAACGTCTCGACGTTCATGCCCTCCGGCGCATCCTCCGCCGCGGCAAGGTCGTCGATGGTCCTGATGCCGGAGGCGCGGAGTCGCGCCCGCTGCACCGGGCGCATGCGCGCGACGAGCAGCAGATCCCGGTGGGCGACCACCTCGAGCTCGCAGGTGGCGCAGCGCCCGCAGGCGACGATCTGCAGATCTCCGCGGTCGTCGCCCCAGGCGAGCGGCGCACCCGCCGCGCCCTCGTCGATGCGGCGGTCGGCGATGAGGGCGCGCAGGCGCGCACGGCGCACGTGGAACAGCGGCAGCAAATCGCTCACCGCATGCGTCGAGATGCTGCGGTCGCCGAGGATCAGATCCACTTCGTCGGAACGCGGGATGCCGACGCGGTCGAGTTGATCGACATATGCCGCCAGCTGCATGAGCGCCGTCACGCGCGCGGTGCGGGCGAGCTTGGAGTCCTGCACGCGCCACCGCCCATCGGGGTCGCACCGCAGGAAGTCCGCGAACCCGACGAACTCGGGCGTGGAGAACGCGGCCTGGTAGATCACCGTCGCGTCGGACCGCAGCGCGCGCAGCGTGTCAGCGACGACCTCCGCCAGCGCCTCGGCATCGGTCGAGGACACCTTGGGCAGCTCGATCACGCCCGGCCCGCCGTCGACGGATCGTCCGAGCTCCGCGATGTAGTCGTCCAGCACCACGAGCTCGTGCGCGTCGCCCATCGCCGCGGCGCGGGCGAGCGTCGCGTCCTCCGGATCCTCGACCGGCTCGACTCTCCCGAGCTTGGCGTCGACCGCGCGCGCCCAGGCGAACTCGCACTCGGCCGCGAGCTTGAGATCCGTGGCACTCCAGATCACGCGCTTCCGGTCGGATCCGACGTTCTGATCGGATGCGGAAGCGGTGATCACGCGCACGAGGGCTCCTGTCGTTCGGGGGCGACCGATCGGGCCGTCGCTTCGACCCTAGACGGGACCCCCGACATCACGGGCCGGCGTCAGCGCCACCAGGTGTCGTCGGGCGTGACCGGCTGGCGGCGCTTGTGCGAGGTCGCGAGGTAGCGCGCCTCGATGCGCTGCGCCACGTCGGCCGCCACCTCGCGCCCCTCCAGATAGTCGTCGATCTGCTCGTAGGTGAGGCCCAGCTCGTCCTCGTCGGCACGGCCGGGCGTGCCGTCCAGCAGGTCGGCCGTGGGCACCTTGTATGCCAGGCGGTCCGGCGCGCCGAGCGCCAGCAGCAGCGCCCTGCCCTGGCGCTTGGAGAGCCCGGCGAGCGGGGTGAGGTCGCAGGCTCCATCGCCGAACTTGGTGAAGAAGCCGGTCACCGCCTCCGCCGCGTGATCCGTGCCGATCACGAGCATGCCGCGCTGTCCGGCGATCGCGTACTGCGTGACCATGCGCAGACGCGCCTTGATGTTACCGCGGTGGAAGTCCGCCACGTCCTCCAGGCCCGCCGCCTCGAGGTCGTTCTCGAGCCCGTCGACACCGTGCTCGATGTTGACCTCGACCCCCTCGTCCGCGGCGATGAACGCCATCGCCGCGGTCGCATCGTCGGCGTCGTGCTGCACCCGGTAGGGCAGGCGCACGGCGATGAACGTCGCCTCGCCGCCCTCGGCGCGCACCTTCTCGACGGCGAGCTGCGCGAGCCGCCCGGCGAGCGTCGAGTCCTGTCCGCCCGAGATGCCGAGCACATAACCCTTGGCGCGCGTGTGCTGGAGGTAGTCGACGAGGAAGCCGACCCGGCGGTCGATCTCCGCGGCGGGGTCGATGTCGGGGCGCACCCCGAGGCCTGTGGCGATGTCCTGCTGCAGGGTCATGCTTCTCCTTCGGTCGTGGAACCAGTATCCAACGGCGACGTTTCGCGCGCGTGAACGCCACCGTGGCTCCGGCGGCGCCTGCGAGGATGGAGGCATGAGACTCCTCGTCGCCGCCCTCGCGTCCGAACTGCAGGCCTTCCCCGAGGAGCTTCCGGGCTTCGACCGGCTCGTGACCGGCCCCGGCAAGCTCAAGGCCGCGTACGGCCTGACCCGCGCGCTGGACGCGGCCCCCTACGAGGAGATCGTGGTCGTCGGCACGGCGGGAGGCGTGGATCCGGATCTCCCCGGCGGCGTGTACGAGATCACCGCGGCGATCCAGCACGACGTCCAGGACCTCGACGGCGTGATCGGGCAGCACGTCTCGCTGCCGCCGCGTGTCGCGACCGGCCGCGACGGACTCGTCATCGCGACCGGGGACAGCTTCGTCGATGACGTCGCCGTGGTCGAGCGGATCCGCGGCCTCGGCGGGGTGCTCGTCGACATGGAGACCTACGCCTACGTCTGGGTCGCCGACCAGTTCGACGTGCCGATCCGCGTGCTGCGCGCGATCTCCGACACCGCTCAGGACGGCGCCACCACCGTCTGGGACGAGACCGTCGCGGCCTGCAGCGTGCAGTTGCGCGAGCAGATCCGGGACGAGTACGGAGTCTGAGAACGCACCGCAGTCGACCGGTCGTGGACATTTCAGTTAACGCTCGCTAATCTGAATCACGAGTCCACGACCGCTGCGAAGTCGCCCAACGGAGGGTGCCGTGTCCGAATCAACCGCGCCGAGCATCGGTGCGCCGACCTACCGCGAGCTCGTCGACGAGCTGCGCGCCCGGCGCGCCGAAGCCGCCCTGGGCGGACCGGAGAAGAGCCGCCTCCGCCACACCGAGCGCGGCAAGCTGCTCGCCCGGGACCGGATCGATCACCTGCTCGACACCGGCAGCCCGTTCCTGGAGGTCGCACCGCTCGCCGGCTACGGTCTGTACGGCGGTGACGCCCCCTCGGGCGGCGTGGTCGCCGGGATCGGGCTCGTGCACGGGCGGCACGTCATGGTCGTCGCGAACGACGCCACGGTCAAGGGCGGCACCTACTATCCGATCACCGTGAAGAAACACCTGCGCGCGCAGGAGATCGCGGCGGAGAACCGGCTGCCCTGCATCTACCTCGTCGACTCGGGCGGCGCCTTCCTGCCGATGCAGGACGAGGTGTTCCCCGATCGCGATCATTTCGGGCGCATCTTCTACAACCAGGCCAGGATGTCGCGGGACGGGATCCCCCAGATCGCCGCGGTGATGGGGTCGAGCACGGCCGGCGGCGCGTACGTGCCGGCGATGAGCGACGAGACGGTGATCGTGCGCAATCAGGGCACGATCTTCCTCGGCGGCCCCCCGCTCGTGAAGGCGGCGACCGGCGAGGTCGTCACCGCGGAGGACCTCGGCGGCGGCGAGGTGCACACCCGGGTCTCGGGCGTCGCCGACCACCTCGCGGAGAACGACGAGCATGCGCTGCAGATCGTCCGGGACATCGTGGCGACGCTGCCGCCGTCGCCGCAGCTCCCGGATCCCCTCGCTGCGGTCGCGGATCCCCCCGTCGTCGACCTGCTCGACGTGGTCCCGGTCGAGCTGACCGTGCCCTATGACGCGCGCGAGATCATCCGCGGCATCGTCGACGGCGGCGCCTTCACCGAGTTCAAGGCCGAGTACGGCACCACCCTGGTGACCGCGTTCGCGCACATCCACGGCCACCGGGTCGGGATCATCGCCAACAACGGCGTGCTGTTCGGGGAGTCGGCGCTCAAGGGCGCGCACTTCATCCAGCTCTGCGAGCAGCGCCGCACCCCGCTGCTGTTCCTGCAGAACATCACCGGCTTCATGGTCGGTCGCGAGTACGAGGCGAACGGCATCGCCAAGCACGGCGCGAAGATGGTGAACGCGGTCGCGACCGCGACGGTGCCCAAGCTCACCGTCGTCGTAGGCGGATCCTTCGGCGCCGGAACCTACTCGATGTGCGGACGGGCGTACTCGCCGCGGTTCCTCTGGCTCTGGCCGGGCGCCAGGGTCTCGGTCATGGGCGGACCGCAGGCCGCGTCGGTGCTGTCGACCGTGCGCCGCGATCAGATCGAGGCGGCGGGCGGATCCTGGTCGGCCGAGGAGGAGGCCGAGTTCCAGGCCCCGATCCGGGCGGCGTATGACGAGCAGGGCAGCCCCTACTACTCCACCGCCCGACTGTGGGACGACGGGATCATCGAGCCCGGCCAGACCCGGGATGTGCTCGGCCTCGCGCTCGACGTCGTGATGCGGGCCCCTTCGACCGACCAGCCGGCCGCCGGCGCAGCGGCAAGCCGGCAATACGGCGTCTTCCGGATGTGAGTGAGATGCACCGCACTGAGCCTTACGTGTTCGACACCGTCCTCATCGCCAACCGCGGCGAGATCGCCTGCCGCGTCATCGCGACGCTGCGCCGTCTGGGGATCCGCTCGGTCGCCGTCTACAGCGACGCCGACGCGGGCTCCCGCCACGTCGCCCTCGCCGACGTCGCCGTGCGGATCGGCCCCGCACCCGCGGCGCAGAGCTACCTGAACATCGACGCCGTGCTGGACGCCGCCAGGGCGACCGGCGCGCAGGCGATCCACCCCGGCTACGGGTTCCTCGCCGAGAACGCCGCCTTCGCGCAGGCGTGCGCCGACGCCGGGATCGTGTTCATCGGCCCCACCGCCGCCGCGATCCGCGCCATGGGCGACAAGATCACGGCCAAGCTGGCCGTCGCGGAGCGCGACGTGCCCACGGTTCCGGGGGTTGCACGCCCCGGCCTCACCGATGCCGACCTCATCGCCGCCGCCGGAGGGATCGGCTACCCGCTGCTGATCAAGCCCTCGGCGGGCGGCGGCGGCAAGGGCATGCACGTGGTCACGGACGAGGCGCACCTGGCCGACGCGATCGCCGCCGCTCGGCGCGAGGCCGCCGCGAGCTTCGGCGACGACGCGCTGTTCCTGGAGCGCTACCTCGCCACCCCGCGGCACATCGAGGTGCAGATCCTCGCCGACGCACACGGCAACGTCGTGCACCTCGGCGAGCGCGAGTGCTCGCTGCAGCGCCGGCACCAGAAGGTGATCGAGGAGGCTCCGTCCCCGCTGCTCGACGAGTCCACGCGCGCGGCGATCGGCGCGGCCGCGTGCGAGACCGCCCGGAGCGTGGACTACCGCGGCGCCGGAACCGTGGAGTTCATCGTCGAGGCGGCGAAGCCGGACGAGTTCTTCTTCATGGAGATGAACACGCGTCTGCAGGTCGAGCACCCCGTGACCGAGCAGGTCACCGGGCTCGACCTCGTGGAGCAGCAGCTGCTCATCGCCGCCGGTGCTCCGCTCGGTTTCGGGCAGGAGGATGTCGTGCTGCGGGGGCACAGCATCGAGGCGCGCGTGTACGCCGAGGATCCGGCCTCCGGCTTCCTACCGACGGGCGGCCGTGTGGGGCGCGTGATCCACCCCGAGGGCGAGGGGATCAGGGTCGACACGGCGATCGCCGACGGCCTGGACGTCTCGATCGACTACGACCCGATGCTCGCGAAGATCATCGCGCACGGCGCGGATCGTGACGAGGCCCGCCGCCGACTGGTGCGAGCGCTCGACGGGACAGCGGTGTTCGGCTTCCCGACGAACGTGGAGTTCGTGCGGGCGCTGCTCGAGCTTCCCGAGGTGGTCGCCGGCGACCTCGACACGGACCTCATCGCCCGCCGCTTCGACGATCTCGCCTTCGCCGAGGCCGGCGCACGCGTGTTCGCCGAGGCGGCGCTGCTGTTCGATGCCGCGCCGCGCTCCGAGGCCGCGACGGTGTCCGGCCCGTGGACTCGCCGCGATGGCTGGCGCCTCGGCGTTCCCGCCCCGCGTCGCTACCGACTGGTCTGCGGCGAGCACCGCGCCGAAGTGCGCGTGACGGGATCCGGATCCCGCCTGTCGGTCGAGGTCGACGGATCCGGTCCGGTGGCCGCCGCCTCGCGCGCCGAGGGAGCCTCGCACCGCACGATCACGATCGATGGCATGACGCGGACGGTCGCCGCGCTCGAGATCGAATCCGGCCGGGTTGCCATCGCGCACAGCGGTGCAGTGTTCGAGGTCGCCGTGGAGCGGGTCTCGCATGCGGGTGCGACGGCGGCGGAGAACCGCCCGCATCTGGACTCCCCCATGCCCGGGACGGTCGTGCTCGTGCACGCCGCCGACGGCGCGCACGTCGCGGAGGGCGATCCGGTGCTCGTGGTCGAGGCGATGAAGATGGAGCACGTGCTGCGCGCCGGGGTGGCGGGCACGGTCGCCGTCCACGTCGCGCAAGGCGACACGGTGGCCCGAGGGCAGACCCTGGCCGTGATCACTCCGGACCCTTCGGCAAGCTCAGGGACCGAACCGGGTGCCGGTTCGGGGACCGATGTCGAGGAGGTCGCGGAATGACGGGGAAGCGCATCGAGCAGCGGGGACTCTACTTCGAGGAGTTCGAGGAGGGCGCGGTCTACCTGCACCGCCCGGGGCGCACCGTGACCGAGGCCGACAACGTGCTCTTCACGACCTTGACCATGAACACCCAGGCCCTCCATCTGGACGCGGCGTGGAGCGCCGGAACCGAGTTCGGCGAGCGGCTCGTGAACAGCATGTTCACCCTGTCCACGCTCGTGGGGCTCTCCGTCGCGCAGCTCACGATGGGCACGATCGTCGCGAACCTCGGCTTCTCCGACGTGTCCTTCCCCGCGCCGGTGCGCATCGGCGACACCCTCTACGCCGAGACGCTGATCGTGTCGAAGCGGCTGTCGTCGTCGCGCCCCGGGCAGGGCGTCGTTCAGTTCGCGCACACCGGGCGCAATCAGGACGGCACGGTGGTCGCCCTCGCAACGCGGTCCACCCTCATGCAGTGCCTTCCCGCGGAGGCCGCGCGATGAGCGCGCTGCAGGGCCCCGCACTGCTGTTCTGCCCCGCGGACCGCGACGACCGGTACGCGAAGGCCCTCGCCGCCGCCGACTCCGTGATCCTCGACCTGGAGGACGCGGTCGCCCCCGCGGACAAGCCCGCCGCCCGTGTGCGCCTCGCCGCCGCGGGCCTGGATCCGCGGCGCACGATCGTGCGGGTGAACCCGGCGGACACCCCCGATCACGCGCTCGACCTCGCCGCCCTCGCCGGCACCGTGTACCGCACGGTGATGCTGGCCAAGGCCGAGTCCGCCGCCGACCTCGACGCCCTGCATGCTGCGGGGCACCGCGTGCTGGCGCTGTGCGAGACCGCGCGCGGTGTCGTCCACGCCGAGGAGATCGCCGCGCACCCCGCGACGATCGGGCTCATGTGGGGCGCGGAGGATCTCGTCGCGAGCATGGGAGGACGCTCGAGCCGGTTCACCGCGGGCGCCCACGCGGGCCGCTATCGAGACGTCGCACGCCTCGCGCGCTCTCGCGTGCTGCTGGCCGCGAAGGCGTTCGGGAAGGCCGCGATCGACTCCGTTCACCTCGACATCGCCGACGTCGACGGTCTGCGCGCCGAGGTTCTCGATGCCGCGGCGAGCGGCTTCGACGCCACCGCGTGCATCCACCCGAGCCAGGTCGCCGTGATCCGCGAGGGCTATGCCGCCACCCCGGCCGAGCGCGACTGGGCCGAGCGCGTGCTCGCCGAAGCAGAAGGACAGCCGGGGGTGTTCCGGTTCGAAGGCCGCATGGTCGACGAGCCCGTACTGCGGCAGGCCAGGGCGATCCTCGGGCGCTGATCGCCGCGCCCGAGCATCGCCCACCGTCGACCCCGACCTCGCCCCTATCTCGTCAGCGCCCGTTCCTCGAGCAGCTCGCGCACCCGCTCGATCGGCAGTCCTCGCACGCTCTGCCGGTGCCCGGCCATGTCCTCCCCCGCGACCAGAACGTTGAGCACCGCCTCCTCCGTCGCCTCGACCACCGCCGTGTAGAACGGATCCATCCGCCCCCAGGGCACGGCGCGCACCTCGTCCAGCACGACCTCCTCGCCCTCCGCCGGGAAGCGGCTGGCGAGCGCACCCGGATTCGCCGTCGAGAAGGCGAGGAAGATGTCGCCCGAGAAATGCGATCCCGCGGTCCCCGTGCGCGCGAGGCCGAGAGAGACTCTCCGCGCCAGCGCCGTGCATTGTCCGGGCAGCAGCGGCGCATCCGTCGCCACGACCACGATCACGCTGCCGGCGCCCTGCGGCGGCGTCGCCGATCCCGCCGCGGACGATGCGACGTCGCCCGATTCCGCGGCCACCTCGTTCTTGAGCACCGAACCCACCGGCTCCCCGCGCACCGTCAGCTCCGACATCTCGCCGAAGTTCGCCTGCAGGAAGACGCCGACCGTGTACTCGGCATCTCCCAGCACGACCCGGCGCGAGGCCGTCCCGGATCCACCCTTGAATCCGTAGCAGATCATGCCGGTGCCTCCGCCGACGGCTCCCTCGTCGACGACCCCTGACCGGGCGGCGTCCAGCGCCGCGACGGCGTGCCGGGGCCGCACATGCAGACCGTTGATGTCGTTCAGGCGTCCGTCCCAGGTCTCCGCCACGACCGGCAGGAGCCATTGATCCGCCGCGCCCGGAACCGTGTCGAGCATCCAGCGGATGGCGCCCTCATGCGCGGCTCCGACGGAGTGCGTATTGGTGATGAGAACCGGGGTGCCGAGGCTCCCCGACTCCGCGATCCACACGGATCCGGTCATCTCGCCGTTGCCGTTCAGCGAGTGCACTCCGGCTGCGACAGGAGTTCCGGCGCCGGCGCGGCCGCGCGGCAGGATCGCCGTGACGCCGGTGCGGACGACGACGGCCTCGCCGCCCTCGATGAGAGCCTCGCCGTCCTCGATGAGAGTGGTGTACCCGACTTCGACGCCCGGCACGTCGGTGATCGCATTGTGCGCACCAGGGATCCCCCCGCGCACCAGCCCGAGATCCCGCGCGCGTGCCCGGCTCATCCGCGCACCTCGTCCTCGAGCTCCTCGTCCGCGGGCAGCGGCAGCGTCCAGCGATCCGGCTTCCCGCGCAGGTAGAGCGCGTAGTAGAGCATGCCGAGGGCGAAGATCCCGACGGCGACCGCGACCGGGATCCAGTCGGCGATCAGGCTCATCACCAGGATCACGAGGGTTGCGAGCGTCATCAGGATCGGCGCGACCGGCCACATCGGCATCCGGTACTCGGCGGCGTCGGTCGTGTGGTTGATCCGGCCGACGAACGCGGCGAGACCGACCAAGGCGTAGAGGATCACAATCCCGGCGCTGGTGGCGACGAGCAGGACGTTGAATGGGACCAGCCACAGGCAGAGCGCGGCGATCACGCCGACGATGATCGTCGCGATGACCGGGGTGCGCAGCGTCGGATGGATCCGGCCCAGCGGGCGGTTGATCGCGTCGGGCCAGGAGCGGTCGCGTGCCGAGGAGAACAGGGTGCGGCCGAACTGCAGGATGATCGCGAGCACCGCGTTGATCACGGCGACGGCGATCCCGACGCTGACCAGGGTGTTGACGACCGGCCCCGCACGCTCGGTGAGGAACTGCGTCATCGGCGAGGGAGAAGCGACGAGGGCCGCGAGGTCCTTCGAGCCCAGCAGCACGGCGATCGTGGGGACGATCTCCGCGACCACGGCGATGAGCAGCGACCACAGGATCGCGCGACCGATCGTGGAGCGGGCGTTCTTGGTCTCCTCCGCGTAGTACACCGCGGCGCCGTAGCCGTTGAAGGCGAACAGGGCGGTCGCCGTGTAGGAGACCACGAGGCCGGCGGAGGCGCTCACGAGCACGCCTCCCGGCCCGCTCGTGGCCACCGTCCACAGCGTGGAGATCGGCTGACTCACGTGCAGGAAGCCCACCACTGTGAGCACCACCAGCGCGCCGATCTCCAGGATCAGGAAGACGCCGGTGACCCACGCATTGGTCCTGATCCCGAGGCAGGCGATCACGGTGGTCACCAGGATCACCACGATCCCGACCCACCCGCCCCCGAGAGCCTCCGAGAGCACCCCGAGGTACTGGCCCGCCCCCGAAGCGATCACGCCGATGATGAGCACGCCGCTGACCAGGTTCAGCAGGAACAGCCCGAAGCCCCAGGGCTTGCCGAGCGTGCGCGCCACGAACGCGTACTCGCCGCCGGTGATCGGGAAGGCGCTGGACAGCTCGGCATAGCAGAGCGCGACGAAGACGCCGACGAGAGCGCCGATCAGGAAGGCGAGGGCCGACGCCCCGCCGATGCCGTTGATGATCGCAGGCACGATGATGAACACGCTCGACGCGGGCGTCACCGCCGAGAGCGTGATCAGGATGTTCTCCTTGAAGGTCAGCCCCCGGGAGAGCTGCTGTTCGTACTTCCCCGCGTCGGGCACGACCCCTGGAGCCTTCGCCCCCAGCGCGCCGGCCGCCTCGCCGAGCTCTTCCTGCAATCCGTCGCTCATCGTCGAGCCCTTCCTCGAATGGGTTATTTGATTGCCCAGTCAAAAGTAGGATTCCTGTTAAGTCAACGGTTGGCCGCGAACTTTTGACTCACGAATCAAACTCGTAACATTCGGAGAGGATCTCGATCGGATCCGCGGGACGACTCCCCACCCTGAGAGGATGGGCGCATGGCTAGCGCGAAGAAGACGCCGGAGCGTCGCGACCAGCTGATCCTGGCGACGCTCGATGCGATCCGCGACCGCGGGATCGCGAACCTGCGCGTCCAGGACGTCGCCGAACGGGCCGGGGTGTCGACCGGCACCGTGCACTACCACTTCAACGACCTCGATCAGCTCATCGACGATGTCTACACGTGGGCGTGCGAGCGGTTCTACACGACGCGCCTGCAGGCCCTCGCCGACATCCCGGATGCGCGGGAGCAGCTCGTCGCGATGATCGACGCGGGCATCCCGAAGAGCGAGGACGACGCGCTCGTCATCGCCATGCACGACATCGACCTGTTCCGCAGAGGCAGCGCCACGATGGGTCCATTGCTGCAGGCGCTTTACGACCGACAGGTCGCGCTGTACTTCGCCGCATTGCAGCTCGGCGTCGCGCAAGGGCACTTCCGACTCGCCGGCCCCATCATCGACCTCGCGCAGAACTTCGTCTCCCTCGAGGACGCCTACGAGCTGCACATCATCAGCGGCAACCGCTCGGCGAGCCCCCGTCGCGCGCGCGAGCTCGTCCTCGGCTACGCCCGCATCGTGACCGGCTGCTCCGAGCTGTCCCTGTGACCCTGAACGGCGGGGCTCACCCTCCGACGAGAACGCACCGGGCGGCCGCCGCGAGGATCGCGCGCTCGTGCACGGATCCGGCGACGGAGTTGTGCGCGGTGGAGTTCAGCAACCCGAACACCGCGTGCATCATCACCTGGCGGTCGGCCTTCTCGAGCTCGGGCCGGATGCGCCCGACGACCTCGGCCCACAGGTCGAGGTACTGGCGCTGCAGCTTGCGCACCTGACGGTTCGCGGCCTTCGGCAGCGTGCCGAGCTCGCGGTCCTGCACCCGGATCACATCCCGGTGCGCCAGGGCGAACGTGAGGTGGAAGTCGATCAGGTCATCCAGCAGTGCCCGATCGGACGAGTGCAGTGCGCCGGCGATCTCGGATCCGCCGCGCAGCAGGAACTCGCTGGTGCCGAGCAGGATCTCCTCGAGCATCGCCTCCTTGCTCGGGAAATGCCGGTACAGAGCGGGCCCGCTGACCCCGACCGCGGTGCCGAGCTCGCCGATCGAGACCGCGTGGAACCCGCGGTCGGCGAAGAGCCGGGCGGCGGCGTCGAGGAACAGCTGCCTCGTCCGTGCCTTCCCCTGCGCCCTCGCGGTGGTCATCCCGTAAGGATAGCGATCCTGGACAGTCGAGTGAACGCGCGCTAACATTTGTTTCAGTTACCGATCGTTCACTGAGGAGCTGATCAGCGTGTCCGAGGCGATCCCGTCCGAACTCCCCGAGGAGTACCGCGAGCTGTCCGCGACCGTCCGCGATTTCGCCGAGCAGGTGGTCGCTCCCGTCTCCGCCCAGCACGACCGGGAGCACAGTTTCCCCTACGAAGTGGTCGCCGGCATGGCCGGGCTGGGCCTGTTCGGCCTGCCGTTCCCCGAGGAGTACGGCGGCATGGGCGGCGACTACTTCGCGCTCTGCCTGGCGCTGGAGGAACTCGCCAAGGTCGATCAGAGCGTCGCCATCACCCTCGAGGCCGGCGTCTCGCTCGGCGCCATGCCGATCTTCCGCTTCGGCACCGAGGAGCAGAGACAGCGCTGGCTGCCCTCGCTCGCCGCCGGCACGACTCTCGGGGGCTTCGGCCTCACCGAGCCGGACGCGGGCAGCGACGCCGGCCGCACCCGCACCACCGCGCGCCTCGACACCGCTGGTTCAGGCGCAGACGAATGGGTGATCAACGGCTCGAAGCAGTTCATCACCAACTCCGGCACCGACATCACCGCGTTCGTGACCGTCACGGCCGTGACCGGCGAGACCGAGCGGGGCAAGGAGATCTCGACGATCATCGTGCCCTCGGGCACGCCGGGCTTCACCGTCGCGCCGCCGTACGACAAGGTCGGCTGGAACGCCTCGGACACCCACGGACTGTCGTTCGACGACGTGCGCGTGCCCGCCGACAACCTGCTCGGCGAGCGCGGGCGCGGCTACGCGAACTTCCTGCGGATCCTGGATGAGGGACGCATCGCGATCGCGGCCCTCGCGGTCGGCGCCGCGCAGGGCTGCGTCGACGACGCCGTCCGTTATGCGAAGGAGCGTCAGGCCTTCGGCACGCACATCGGCGGGCATCAGGCCATCGCGTTCAAGATCGCCCGCATGGAGGCGCGCGCCCAGGTCGCCCGTCGCGCCTACTACCACGCGGCCGCGCTCATGCTCGCGGGCAAGCCGTTCAAGCAGGAGGCGGCGATCGCCAAGCTCACCGCGAGCGATGCGGCGATGGACAATGCTCGTGACGCCACCCAGGTGTTCGGCGGCAACGGCTTCATGAACGAGTACCGCGTGGCCCGGCACTACCGCGACTCGAAGATCCTCGAGGTCGGCGAAGGCACCACCGAGGTGCAGCTCATGCTGATCGCCCGCAGCCTCGGACTCTGAGAACTTTCGTTTCGAAGCGCGCAGATGGCTGCATCCGGAGGTAGATCCAGCCATTTGCGCGCTTCGAATTGACAGGCGTCGGGCGGATCGGCCCGACAACCGACGAGATCTGCCCGAATTCGGGCAGATTCTTGTCATTCGGCGAGTCGGATCCGCATACTCGTGTCATGACCGACGATGACCTGATCCACCGGATCTCGGCGTCGACCGGTCTGCCGGTGAGCGTCGCCGCGCGGGTCGTCGACGACGTGCTCGCCTGGTACGACGAGCCGGTCGAGGCCTTCGTGCGGCGCCGCCACAGTGAACTGCAGCTCTACGGCACGCGCAACGCCGAGGCGTTCGCCCTCATCGCCGCGGAGCTGCGGGGGCGTCGCGTCGCGGCCCCGGACCTGTCCGAGCGGCAGCTGCGCCGCATCGTGTACGGCTGAGCACCGCCCGCCCAGCCCGCCCCGTTCATCCCCCACGGATCTCCATCCACCATCGACCTCTGAGGAGCCCACCATGTGCGGAATCGTCGGATACATCGGCCACCAGGCCGCCGCCCCCGTCCTCGTCGAAGGCCTCACCCGCCTCGAGTACCGCGGCTACGACTCGGCCGGCGTCGCCGTCCTCGGCAGCAAGGGCACCTCGGCGATCCGCCGCGTGGGCCGTGTGCGCGAGCTCGAGGCCGCCCTGCCGAAGCGGCTGACCGGCACGGTCGGGATCGGCCACACGCGCTGGGCGACGCACGGCCCCGCCATCGAGCAGAACGCGCACCCCCAACGCAGCCAGGACGGCCGGATCAGCGTCGTGCACAACGGGATCATCGACAACGCGGCCGCCCTCCGATCGCAGTTGGCCGAGGCAGGCGTCCCGCTCACGAGCGACACCGACACCGAGGTCATCGCGCACCTCATCGCGCAGTCGGAGGCGGCGACCCTCGAGGAGGCCGTGCTCTCCGCGCTCGGGCGGATCACCGGCACTTACGCCCTCGCGGTGCTCGATGAGCAGCACCCCGAGCGGATCGTCCTGGCGCGCAGCGGATCCCCCCTGATCATCGGCATCGGCGACAAGGAGATGCTCGTCGCCAGCGACGTGGCCGCGCTCGTGCGGCACACCGACCGGGTCGTGCACCTGAACGACGGCGAGCTGGCGACCGTGACCGCGACCGGCTTCCGCACCTTCGACCGCGGCAACACCCCGACCAGCTCGGAGCCCGTCGAGATCAGCGTCGCCGCGGAGGACCTCGAGCTCAGCGGCTACCAGCACTACATGCTCAAGGAGATCCACGAGCAGCCCGACGCCGCCGCGATGGTCCTGCGCGGCCGGCTGGACGAGCGGTTCGCCACTGCCCGCCTGGACGGACTCGGACTGGATCCGCGGGAGCTCCGCGGCTTCCGGCGGATCAAGATCCTCGGCTGCGGATCCGCCTACTACGTGGGCCAGCTCGGCGCGCAGCTCATCGAAGACCTGGCGCGCATCCCCGCGGACGCGGAAGCCGCATCCGAGTTCCGCTACCGCCAGCCCATCATCGAGTCGGACACGCTGTACGTCGCGGTGAGCCAGAGCGGCGAGACCGCCGACACCGCCTTCGCCGTCGAGGAGATCAAGCGCAAGGGCGGCCGCGTCATCGGCGTCGTCAACGTGGTCGGCTCGACGATCGCCCGCACGGTCGACGGCGGGATCTACCTGCACGCGGGGCCGGAGATCTCCGTCGCCTCCACCAAGGCGCTCACCAACATGGCCCTCTCGTTCGCCCTGCTGGCGCTGCACCTGGGCCGTCTGCACGACCTGTCGCACGCCGACGGACAGCGCATCCTGCGCGGTCTGCAGCGCATCCCCGAGCAGATCCGGGACATCCTCGAGAATGCGGATCCGATCGCGGACGTCGCCGAGGACATCGCGAAGGCCAAGAGCGCGTTCTACATCGGTCGCGTGCGCGGGTTCCCCGTGGCGAGGGAGGGCGCGCAGAAGCTCAAGGAGATCAGCTACATCCACGCGGAGGCCTACCAGACGAGCGAGCTCAAGCACGGTCCTCTCGCACTGATCGACCCCGACATGCCGACGGTCGCACTCATCCCCGAGGACGAGCTGACCGACCGCAACCTCGGAGCCGCGGAGCAGATCCTCGCGCGCAAGGGGCCACTCATCGCGATCACCCATGCCGGAGTCGATCTCGCGCACCTCGACGCCCGCACGATCGTCGTGCCCAAGAACGAGCCGGAGCTGGATCCGATCCTGCTGACCATCCCGACGCAGCTGCTCGCATACTTCGCTGCGGTCCGGCTCGGGCACGACGTCGACAAGCCCCGAAACCTGGCGAAGTCGGTGACCGTGGAGTGATCGCGGGACCGCCGCACGCGCCCGGCCTGCCCGGCAGAGAGACAATGGTTTCATGAGCAGCAGAGACGCCGTCATCGTCGCCGCCCGCCGCACGGCGGTCGGCATCGGCAAGCCCGAACGCGGCGTCTTCAGCGGCGTCCACCCGGTCGATCTCTCCACGCATCCCATCCGGGCCGTGCTGGCGGACACCGGTGTGGATCCCGCCCTCGTCGACGATGTGCTGTGGGGGTGCGTGTCGCAGGTGGGCGAGCAGTCGTTCAACGTGGGCCGCAACGCCGCTCTCGCCGCGGGGCTGCCCGAGCATGTGCCGGGGATGACCATCGACCGGCAGTGCGGCTCGTCGCAGCAGGCGATTCAGAGCGCCGCCGCGGCGATCATCGCGGGCTACGCGGACATCGTGGTGGCGGGCGGGGTCGAGGTCATGTCGCGCGTGCCGATGTTCTCCAGCGTCGCCGGCGCGGATCCCTACGGCCCGCTCATGCACGAGCGTTTCCCGGATCTGGGCAACCAGGGCGTCGGCGCCGAGCTCATCGCGCAGAAGTGGGGCCTGACCCGCACCGAGCTGGACGAGTTCGCGGTGCGCTCGCATCAGCGCGCCGCGTCCGCGACCGCTTCCGGCTTGTTCGCCGATGAGATCGTTCCCGTCCCCACCGCCGCAGGTGTCGTGACCACTGATCAGGGGATCCGGCCCGACTCGACCGTCGAACGCCTGGCGACCCTGCCGACGCCGTTCCTCTCCGGCGGTGTGGTGACGGCCGGCAGCGCCTCCCAGATCTCCGACGGCGCGGCCGCCGTGCTCATGATGACGAGCGCGCGGGCGGCGGAGCTCGGGCTCACCCCGATCGCGCGCGTGCACAGCGTCGCGGTCGTGGGCTCGGATCCGATCCTCATGCTCACAGGTCCCATCCCGGCCACGGCGAAGGTGCTGAAGCGCGCCGGCCTCGACATCGCCGACATCGGCGCCTTCGAGGTCAACGAGGCCTTCGCCCCGGTCGTGCTCGCCTGGCTCGCCGAGACCGGCGCGGATCCCGACCTCGTCAACCCGCGCGGAGGGGCGATCGCCCTGGGGCATCCGCTGGGCGGATCGGGCGCACGCCTGGCCACGACCCTGCTGCACCACATGCAGCAGAAGGGGATCCGCTACGGCCTGCAGACGATGTGCGAGGGCGGCGGCATGGCGAACGCGACGGTGTACGAACTGATCTGACGGCGCTCGGCTTCCACGATTCGGACACACGCCCGCCCGTCAGGGCTCGATCACGCTCGGGCCGTCGGGGGTCGCGCGGACCGTGATCTGGGCGGGGATCTGCTCCTTCATCGCCTCGACGTGACTGATGACGCCGACCGTGCGGCCACCTGCGCGCAGTTCGTCCAGAGTGCGCATCGCCACGTCGAGCGTCTCGCCGTCGAGGGATCCGAAGCCCTCGTCGATGAACAGGGTGTCGAGCTGGATGCCGCCGGCACGAGCGGTGACGACTTCGGCGAGGCCGAGCGCGAGCGCGAGCGAGCCGAGGAACGTCTCCCCGCCGGAGAGCGACTGCGCGGGCCGAGTCTGGCCGGTGAACGCATCGAACACGACGATCCCGAGACCGGAGGCGGCCCCGCGTGCGGCCCTGGCGTCGCTGTGCTGCAGCTGGTAGCGGCCCGATGACATGTCCGCGAGGCGCAGATTCGCCGCGGCGACGATCTCCTCGAGCTCGGCCGCGAGCACGAAGGTCTCGAGGTTCATCCGATAGGTGTTCGCCCCACGGCCGGCCACGGCATCGGCGAGCTGTTGCAGCACCTCGTGGTCCGCGGCGGCCGCCGCACCGCGGGAATGCTCGGCCGCCGCCGTCTCGAGGAGGGCTCGGAGTTGAGCGGCGATCGCGTCGGCCCGGCTGGCGGCGTCGACGGCGGCCGTCCACGCGATGCGCGCGGTGGATTCGGCGGATTCGTGGGGAGCGAGGTCGATCGGCTCGTCAGGGAGGGTGCGCAGTTCGAGATCGAGGAGGATCGCACGTTCCTTGGTGCGCTCCGCGGCATGTGCGGCGATCCGCTCCTCGAGCCCGACCTGATCGGCCGGGCTGCGCAGCGCGGCTCCGGCCGCGGTCGCATCGTCGAACGGCGACGCGGTCAGCGCCTCCTGCTGCTCTGCGAGCGCGGCAGCTGCGGACTCGGCGCGGGCCTCACTCTCGTCCAGCGCCGTGGCGAGCGCATTCGCGGCGGAGATCCGGACCGCCGCATCGTCGATCCGCGCGGCGACGCTGTCGAACGCACCACGCGCCTGGGCAACGGACTCCTGCGCCGTGGCGAGAACCTGCCGCGCGAGCACCACGCGCTCGCTCGCCTCGGCGTGACGGGCGGACAGATCGGCGATCGTCGCGTCGAGACGGACGCCCTTGCCCCGCAGCTCGGCGAGGCGCTGCTCCGCCTCCGCGGCCGCCGTCTGCGCGGCCGAAGCGGCGTCCTGCTCCGCGCGCGCAGCGACGAGTTCCGCCTCGGCGGTCTCGACCGTGCGCCCGTCGGCGCGTACGGCCGCGGCAGCCAGCTCGGCAGCCAGCGCAGCCAGTGCCTTCGTGGCCGCGCGCACGAGCTCGGTGGCGCGCTCCCGCGCGTCCGTGGCCTCGGCCACATCGTCCGCCGAGACCGGATCCGCATGCGCGGCCGGCGCCGGGTGCTCGGTGGATCCGCACACACTGCAGGCCTCGCCCGGAATCAGGGCCTCGGCGAGCTCACCGGCCATCCCCGCGTCGCGGCGGCGGCGCAGATCCGCAGCACGCGCGAAGGCGGCTGCAGCCTCCTGCTCGCGGTCGGCGACCGTCCGCTCGACCGCACTCCGCTCCTGGGTGCGTGCCGCAGCGTCCCTGGCGCCCTCGAGCCGCACCGCCGCCGATGCCACGGCGGTCTCGAGGTCCGCGGCACGATCGGCTCGTCGGCGCAGATCGTCGCGCTCCGCGGTCAGGGCATCGATCGCGGCAGGCAGAGCGGCGCGCTCCGATTCGTGGATCGCGCGGTCCGCTGCCGCGGCCGCCTGCTCGCTCAGGGCGGTCTTCACCGCCGCCTCATGGCCGGCGAGCTGCCCCTCGGTCGCGGCAGCCTGCTGCCAGGCGCCGCTGGCCCGGGTGAGGTCGGATGCCCACGTCCGCAGTGCTTCCGCGGAGGATCCGTCCGGCGCCTGATCATCGCCCGCGGCGATCCCTCGCCATGCCGCTGCGGCCTCGGCGGCCACCGAGGCCGCAGCGGTGGCGGCGCCCGCGGCGCGCTCCGCCGTGCTCAGCACATGCCGGAGGGCTTCAGCGGCCCTGGCATCGTCCAGGGTGCGCCGATCGGCGGCGATCCGGGGGGCTTCGGCGTCGAGCGCGGCGAGCGCGGCGCGCGCGCGATCCCGCTCCGTCTGCGCCTGGCGTTCCTCTCGCGCCGCGGCGAGCGCGGTGGTCGCGGTGCGATGCGCAGCCTCGGCCAGGTCGCGTTCCTGGCGGCGCTGCTCGGAGCGGTAGTCCGCCCGCGCTCCTGCCCGGTGCAGCGCGTCGAGACGTGCGTCGACCGAGGCGTCGGCGTCGGCCGGCACCGTCTCGGCACCGGCGCCGGCGCCGTGCAGGTCGTTCTCGGCGACGAGCTGCTCGGCCTGCTCGACGCGGGCCACCACGGTCGCGCGTCCCGCGCCCAGCGCCTGCTCCGACGCGCGGCGGCGCTCGTCGAAGCGGGCCTGGTAGTCCTCGAACCGGCCGGTGCCGAAGAGCCGGCGCAGCAGAGATTGGCGCTCCCTGCTGTCCGCGAGCAGGAATCGTGCGAAGCGCCCCTGCGCGAGCAGGATCACCTGCAGGAACTGCTGCAGGTTCAGCTGCAGGATCTCATCCAGCTCGTGCGCGACGTCGACCTCCCGCGCAGCCCGGCCGATCCAGTTCCCGCCGACGAGCTCGTCCAGCGCCACGGCGGACGCCTGCTTGGTCAGCCCGCCGCCGCGCTTCGCCGGGCGCTGATACTCGGGCGATCGCGTGACCCTGAATCGGCCGGCGACGGTGCTGAACTCGACGACCACCTCGGTCGGATCCGCGGGCTCGCAGTGGTCACTGCGCAGGCGCTTCTCGCCGCCCTCGTAGCGCGGCACGTTGCCGTAGAGCCCGAAGCACACGGCATCGAGGATGCTCGACTTGCCCGCGCCGGTGCGACCGCCGATGAGGAAGACGCCGTCGTCGGCGAATGCGTCGAAGTCGATCGTCTGCCGCCGCAGGAACGGGCCGAACCCCTCGATCTCGAGTCGATGCAGCTGCACTAGACGAGGGCTTCCGCCAGCGCGCGGTCGTCGAGCACTTCACGGATCAGCTCCTGCTCGCGTGCGGTCGCCCCCGCGCCGTCCCGCACATGCTCGAGGAAAGCGTCGATGCGCTCCTCGTCGGTCGCGGCGGTGCGCAGCCGCTCGCTGTAGGAACGCTCCTCGACCGCAGACGTGCGCGCGGGCTCGTGCTGCACGAGTGCGCAGAACGGGTACTTCTCGCGCAGGCGCCGCATCGGCTCGGTCTGCGGCAGATCATCGGTGTAGACCGCGCACACCCAGTCGTCGTGGTGCGCTGCGACGTTCTCGGCCGAGAGGATCTCGTCCAGGGGCCCGGTCAGGGTCACGAGCCGGCGCGGCACGGGCAGCTCCAGCCACTGCGCATCGACCGTGCCGTCGGCCGCCAGGTCGATGAGCCAGGATCCGCGGGGCTTGTGCTGCTCGCCGAAGCTGTAGTGCAGGGGCGCACCCGCGTAGCGCACGCGCTCGGTGAGCGCCTGACGCCCATGGATGTGCCCGAGCGCGACGTAGTCGGCGCCGTCGAACACGGACACCGGCACCATGTCGATGCCGCCCTGCCGGATCTCGCGCTCGAGACCGACCGTCGCGTCGACGCCGGCGGTGAAGCAGTGCGCGATCACGACGGCGCGCCCCGGATGCTCGGCCATCCCGGCCCGGACGAGCCCCATGGCGTGCGCAAGCGTCTGCGCCTGGGTGCGCAGCGGGCGCCCCTCGGCGTCGCCGGAGAACACGGCATGCTGCCGCACGATGGCGGGCTCGAGGTAGGGAATCCCGAAGAAATGGACCGGACCGTCGGCGTCTTCGATCGTGATCGGCTCGCCGATGCTGCGCGGATCCGTGACGACGTGGATCCCCTCGCGCAGCAGACGTGCCTGGAAGCCCAGCCGGGCCGCCGAGTCGTGGTTGCCGCTCGTGACGATCACGCGGGCACCCGTCGCGTGCAGCGCGACGAGGGTGTCGGTGAGCAGCGTGTAGGCGGGAGCGGCCGGGGCGGCGGAGTCGAACACGTCGCCGGCGACGACGACCACGTCGACGCCGTTCTCCTGCACCTGCACGACCAGGGCGGCGAGCACCTCGGCGAGCGCTTCCAGGGTGGAGTGCCCGTGGAAGGTCCGGCCGATGTGCCAGTCCGAGGTGTGCAGGATCTTCATGCCCTCAACGCTACGGACGGTGTCCGACATTGCCGTCGAGGCGTGCCGGAGAGGCGGCCGGAGCGCCACCCGGCGAACTGTCCTCGCTGCGTGTAACAGAACGTCACACTCGGCGCGCGCGACGATAAGGCTCAGCGCACGCGCAGCAGGCCGGCCCGCTCGGGGTGCGCGTCGAACCAGTCGGCGACGTACCAGCAGACCGCGTCGATACGCCGATCCCCTCGCGTCGCGATGTCGTCGACGGCGCCCGCCACGACCTTGGCGGCGTAGCCGGATCCGCGGAAAGACGGGATGGTGAAGGCCCTCGTCAGCGCCATCGTGCGTCCGTCGTCGTGATAGTCGAGCACACTCACCAGGACGCCGTCGCGCGTCAGCGTGTAGCGCGACGCATCGACTTCGCGAGTGAGTACGAATCGATCCGGGCCTGCAGAATTCACCACGATTTCACGCTACGCCCGAATTGTTCGACCGGGTCCGTTTTGACACGGGAGGTCACCGTCGGTAATAATCGGGCCCATGACCACCAACGCACGCCCCTTGTCCGCCCAGGAGGCGAACGGGACGACCGGGATGATGATGCCCGGTTGCGTTGGTATGTGTTGCCGAATGTGTCGCTGAAGCCACAGCACTCCGTCTGACTCGCTCGTCGTGATCTTCGCGAGCTGAGTCTCCGAGCACCCATCCGCGTGCTCGATCTCTCCGGCTCGCCGGTCATTCGCAACACCCTCCGAGTCGTCGACCGACTCCCTCCTTTCAAGGACCCATCATCATGTCGAACACCGCCCTCCTCGAGCGTCCCGTCACCGTCTCCCCCGTCGCCGCGCCCCGTCTGCACGCCGTGCCGCGCACTCAGATCGATGCGCCGGCTCCTGCCGTCGACGCGCCGCCGGCCCGGTCGCCCCGCGGCTTCGCCCTCTACGTCGGCATCGACGAGCTCAAGGCCGCCACGAACGGCGTGAGCCTGCCGCTGCTCGTCGACGCCCTGCGCCGCACGCTCGCCGAGCTCGCCCCCGACGCCGAGACCCACGCCACCGTCGCCCTCGCCCCGCAGGGGACCGGCGGCCGCGACCTCGACGTCGTGCGCCTCGCCCTGCACGAGCCCGGCGCGATCGCCCGTTCCAAGGCCGAGGCCGAGGAGCGCGAGCCGGAGGACGGCGGCGGTGTCGTGGTCGACATCTCCCGCAAGCGCGTGCTGATCGACGGCGACTCCGCCGCGTTCACGTACAAGGAGTTCGAGCTGCTGCAGTACCTCGTGCTGCGCGAGGGTTCTACCATCGAGCGCAGCGAGCTCGTGGGCGCCCTGTGGCAGACCTCCGACGAGGAGGCCCCCGGCGAGCGCACGATCGATGTGCACGTGCGGCGCCTGCGCGCCAAGCTCGGCCGCTACGAGGACATCGTGCGCACCGTGCGCGGCGTCGGCTACCGCTTCGACCGCCACGCCGACGTCGTCATCCGCTACGGAGTCGGCACGCCCTCCCCCGACCGGTTCTGAGCGCTTCTCCGGTTCGCGCCGTGTGAATCGGATCCGTGTGAATCGGATCCGTGTGAATCGGATCCTGAATCCCGCTGTCGGCGGACGGATCTAGGGTGTTCCCATGACCCTCGCCGCGGATCCCGCGCCACGCGCGTGGCCGATGCGCGAGAGTGCGTATCGGCCGGGGCGACCGCTCGATCTGCACGCCACGGTCGGCATCCTGGGCCGCGGGCCGCGCGACCCCACGGTCGCGCACGACGGCGCGGTGCTCTGGCTCGCGCTGCGCACCGACGCCGGCATCGCGACGCTCGCGCTGCGCACGGGGTCGGGTGAGGTGCGGGCGAGCGCCTGGGGCCCCGGCGCCGATGCCGCCCTCGACCTCGTTCCCGCGCTCTGCGGCGCGCACGACGACCCCGACGGGTTCGACCCGTCCTCCCACCCACTGCTCGCGGCGACCGCACAGCGACACCCCGGCGTTCGCCTGACACGCACGGGTGCGGTCTTCGACGCCCTCGCCGGCGTCGTGCTCGAGCAGAAGGTCACCGGCCTGCAGGCGTACGGCGCCTGGCGCTCGCTCGTCACGCGCTTCGGCGACGCCGCTCCCGGCCCCGCCCCGCGCCCGATGTCCGTCGCCCCCGATGCCACCGTCTGGCGTCGCATCCCGTCGTGGGCGTGGCACCGCGCCGGCGTCGAGCCGCCGCAGTCCCGCACGATCGTCCGTGCGGCCGAGCGCGCCATCGCGATAGAGCGCGCGGTGCATGCGGCCGCAGACGGCGCCACGCGCGACAGGGCACTCACGAGCCTTCCGGGCGTCGGATTGTGGACGGCCGCAGAAACACGGATCCGCGCCCTCGGCGACCCCGACGCGGTGAGCGTCGGCGACTACCACCTCCCGCACGAGGTCGGCTTCGCCCTCACCGGCCACCGCACCGACGATGCGGGCATGCTCGAGCTCCTCGAACCCTGGGCGGGGCATCGCCAGCGCGTGGTGCGACTCATCCGGATGAGCGGCGCCCTGGAGCCCCGACGCGGCCCGCGCCTGGCCCCGGAGGACCACCGGAAGCGGTGAGCGCACGTCGCGCGACGGCTAGTGCCAGACGGCGAGCGGACCGTCCGGACCGTCGATCACGGTGACGGGCGTCTCGAACACCTCGGTGAGCACGTCGCCGCGCATGATCTCGGCGACCGGACCGAAGGCGACCACCGCGCCGTCCTTCATCACGCAGATCCGGTCGGCGTAGCGCGCGGCGAAGTTGATGTCGTGCAGCACCACGACGACGCTCTTGCCGAGCTCGCCCGAGATCCGCTGCAGATGCCGCATCATGCGCACCGCATGCTTCATGTCGAGGTTGTTGAGCGGCTCGTCCAGCAGCACCGTGCCGGTGTCCTGCGCGAGCACCATCGCGACGTACGCGCGCTGCCGCTGCCCGCCGGAGAGCTCGTCGAGGTAGCGCTTATCCAGCTCCCCCAGCTCGAGGAAGTCGATCGCACGGCTCACCACCTCCTCATCCGCGCGCGTGAGCCGACCGCGCGAATGCGGGAACCGCCCGAACCCGACCAACTGGCGCACGGTGAGCCGCGTGACGAAGTGGTTCTCCTGGCGCAGGATCGAGACCACCGTGGCCAAATCCTTCGACTTCGTGGTCCCGACATCGAAGCCGGAGATCCGGATGGATCCGTGGTCCATTCCGAGCAGTCGCCCGATCATGGTGAGCAGCGTCGACTTGCCGGCGCCGTTCGGGCCGATCAGCGCCGTCACACCCTCGGCGGGGATCTCCAGGTCGACCGGACCGATCGACACCTCGTCGCCCAGCCCCGCCCTGCCGCCGTACCGCTTGCGCACCCCCACGATGGAAACTCCGCCTCGCCCCACGCCCCCGCTCCGGCTCCCGGCCCCGGCCCCGCTCCCGGCCCTCTCCCCCTGACCGCGAGACTTCATCTGGGCGACGAGACTGCGCTCTCGGACCGCAGTCTCGTCGCGGAGTTGGAGTCTCGCGGATCTGTCGTTGGCGTTCATAGACGTCCCTTCCTGAGCAGGACGAGCAGGAAGACGGATCCGCCGACCAGCTCGATGATGATGGAGACGGCGCCCTGCGCCGCGAAGACGTGCTTCATCACGAAGTACGCGCCGCCCAGCACGGCGATCGCGGTGAGGATCGCGACCGGGAGCACGAGACGGTGGTCGTGCGTGTCCGCCAGCTGATACGCGAGCGTCGCGACGAGGAAGCCGAGGAACGTCATCGGCCCGACCAGCGCGGTCGAGGTGGCCATGAGCACGGCGACCAGCAGCAGCACCCGGAGCTGCTCACGCCGGTGATCGACGCCGAGCGCGTTCGCGGCGTCGGGCCCGAGCGCCAGCACGTTCAGGCGGCGCGCGCGCAGGAACAGGAGCGTTGATGCGGCCAGGCACAGCGGGATCGCGAGCGGCAGATAGGAGGCGTCGGCGTTCGCGACGCTGCCGAACAGGCGTGCAGCGAGCACGTCGAACTCGCTCGGGGTGAGCAGTCGCTGCATGAACGTGGACACGGCGCCGAGCCCTCCGCCGATCACGATCCCGATGAGCAGCATCACGTGCATGCTGCCGCGCCGTCCGGACAGCAGCCAGCCGTAGAGCGCCACGGCGAACCCCGTCATCAGCACGATCTGCAGCGCGAACTGCGGCACTCCTTGCAGCGCGGTGACGCCGGCGGCTCCGAGCAGGAACACCGCCGTGGTCTGGATCGCCGTGTAGAGCGACTCGAACCCCATGATCGACGGGGTCACGATCCGGTTGTTCGCCGCCGTCTGGAACGCCACGGTCGCGGTGGCGTGAGCGATGGCGACCACGAGGATCACCAGGACGCTCGTGACCCGCAGCTGCACGACACGCCAGAAGCCGTCGGTGCCGAACGGCACGGGGTTGCCGTGCACGAGCAGCCCGATCAGCGCTGCCGCCGCGAGCACGGTCAGTACGGCGATCACGAGGACGTATCGTCGCCGGGCACGGCCCGTCGGGAACGCGCCGGATGAGCGCTCGGTCGCCGGCATCGCGGGCACCTGCGCGTAGTTCAGCACCTCAGCCACGGGGACGCTGCCTCAGAATCAGCACGATGAACACCGCCGCCCCGACGAGGCCCAGCACGAGCGACACCGGCACCTCGAACGGCATGATGATGGTGCGTCCGATGAGGTCGCACACCGTGACCAGGCCCACGCCGAGCAGGCACACCCAGGGCAGGTTGCTCCGCAGGTCATCGCCGCGGATCATCGACACCAGGTTCGGCACGATCAGTCCCACGAAGGGCAGGTTGCCGACGACCACCGTCACCACGCCCGTGGTCGCGGCGATGAGCACGGTTCCGAGCAGGACGACCCTGCCGTGATTCAGGCCGGCGTTCGTGGCGATCTCCTCGCCGAGCCCCGCGATGGTGAACCGGTCGGCGACGATGAAGACGATCACCCCGACGACCGCGACGATCCAGAGCAGCTCGTACTGCCCGCGCAGCACCGAGGTGAAGCTCCCGGCGAACCACACCCCGAGGGTCTGCAGCGTGTTGGTCGCGAGGGCGAGGTAGGTCGAGACGGATCCGACCACCGCGCCCAGCATGATGCCGACGATCGGGACGATCAGCGAGGAGCGCAGCGACACCCGCCGCAGGAACGCGAAGAACACCAGGGTTCCGACGAAGGCGCACAGCACGGCACCGAGCATCCGCAACGGGATGCTCGGATGCGGTACGAGGATGGAGACGGCGAGCAGACCGAGTCCTGCCCACTCCGTCGTGCCGGTGGTGGTCGGTTCGACGAAGCGGTTCTGCGTCAGCATCTGCATGACCAGGCCCGCCATCGCCATCGCAGCCCCGGAGAGCACGAGCGCAGTCGTTCGCGGGATGCGCGTGATCGCGAACATCTCCGCCCCATCCGCGGATCCGGTCACGTCGTAGACACCGACGAACAGCGACAGCACGAGGAGGCCCGCGACGATGAGAACGCCGACGAGCAGAGCGGGATCGAAGAGCCGCGCCCTGCCCCGGGCAGCAGCGGAGGCGCTGCCCGGGGCGAGGCGGGTGAGCCGGGTGGTCATGGCCGGATGCGCTGGGGCGTCAGCTCTTCTTCGCGCTCTTCTCGAGGGCGTCCGCGAAGGAGTTGAGGAAGGTCGTGTACGTCTGGATGCCCTCGTTGAGGTAGGTGTCTGAGGGCATGTAGACGACATGCTTCTGCTGGATCGCGCTGACGGAGGCCAGCGCCTGGTTCTTCTCCAGAATGTCCGCGGCCTGCACGTAGGAGGGGTCGTCCTTCGCGAACACCGCATCGCGATCCATCACCAGGATCCAGGACGGGTTCGAGGCCGCGATGGCCTCGACCGAGATGTCATCGCCCGTGTGATTGTCGTCGGCGCCCTCAACGGTCAGCGCGGGCTTCAGTCCGAGGAGGTCGAACACCGGGCCGAGCGTGCGGCCGACGGTCGGCGCGAGGTAGCCGATCTTCCCACCGGAGGTGGTGACGGCCATCACGCCTGATCCGTCATAGGCCTTCTTGGCGCGGTCCACCGCCGCCTCGAAGTCGGAGACGAGCTTCTTCGCGTCCTTCTGCTTGCCGAAGACCTCGCCGAGCACGGTGACCTGGCGCTTCAGCTCGGCGTCGAAGGGCTGCCCGTCGCGCGGGTCGAGCTCGAGGATGGTCGCATCGGGAACGAGCGCGGCCAGCTTGTCGTGGTGCTGGGTGAAGCGCTGACCGTTCACGATGAGGTCGGGGGCCACGGCGACGACCGACTCGAGGTCGGGCTCCATGTGGGTGCCGAGATCGATGATGCTCTTATCCATGACGTACGACACGGTCCCCGGCATGAGCGACACCGCAGCCGCCTTAACCGGGATTCCCCAGTCGGCGAGCGTCTGGAACGTGCGGTTGTCGGTGGCGACGACCGAGGCCGGGGGCGTCGAGATCGTGTGCTCCCCGTTGTTGTCCTCGATGGTCACGGTGCTCGTGCGGGCGGTCGCGCTTTCCGTGGGGGTCGCGGCGGGGCCGGAGGCGCAGCCGGCGAGGGCGACGGCGGCGACGAGGCCGAGCGTGGTTGCGGTGAGGATCCTAGGCACGGACATGGAGATGCTCCTGTTCTGCGGGATGTGCTGTGTTGACCACCGGTCCACCGGGTTAGGGTTACCTAACTTCGACCGAGGCCGTACACAGGTTAGCCTTACCTTATGAACAACGCGAAATCCGGCTTCGCCCTGGGGCGACGCCCGCTCGAGCTGCGCTTCCGCACGCTGACCCTCTCCTCCCGCGAGTGGATCGCACCCGATTTCGTGCGCGTGCGGCTGACCGGATCCGATCTCGCCGGCTTCGATTCCCTGGGCGCCGACGACCACATGCGGCTGTTCTTCGCTGACGGTCCGACCGAATCGGTCGAAGAGCTGCGGGCGGCCCCGAGTCGTGAGTACACGCCGCTCGCATGGGGCGAGGACTGGCTCGACGTCGAGTTCGCGGTGCACGGCGACGAGGGCGTCGCGGCCCCCTGGGCGGCGAGCGCTCCCCTGGGCTCGACGGTGGGCGTCGGCGGTCCGCGTGGCTCGATGGTGCTGGATGGCGAGCCCGACGGCTGGCTCCTCGCCGGAGATGAGACCGCGATCCCGGCGATCCGCCGCTTCGCCGCGCAGATCCCCGCCGGCACCCCCGCCCGCATCGCGATCGAGGTGCGTGGCGCCGAGCATGAATTGGCTCTCGACGCACCCGTGCCGGTCGAGTGGATCCATCGCGGCGACGCTCCGGCCGGATCCGCCCTCGTCGCCTTCCTGGAGTCGCTCAGTGCGGACGATCGCCCGGGTGAGGCCCCGCTCGTCTTCGTCGCGGCGGAATCGTCGATCGTGAAGCCGGGCCGCGCCCTCCTCGCACGCTGGGGTGTCGACACGGCCCACGCCGTCGTGAAGGGCTACTGGAAGCGCGGCGAGGCCGAGTACCACGCACCGCACTGACGTCTTCAGGCCGCCAACAGGTCGAGAACGTCGGCCCCTGCCCCTGGCGGTCCACGGTCAGTAACGGGCCGCGGTTAGTCCTCGTCGAGCACGGCGGCAACGGCCTCGATCTCCACCAACTGGTCGTCGTACCCCAGCACCGTGACACCCATCAGCGTGCTCGGCGCGTTGTGAGCACCGAACGCCTCGCGCACCACTGCCCAAGCGGCTCCGAGGTCCGCCTGACGGGTCGAGGCGACGAGCACGCGGGTGCTGATCACGTCGGTCAATACCGCTCCCGCGGCGGCGAGCGCGGTCTCGAGGTTCTCGATGCACCTCGCGGCCTGGCCGACGTAGTCGCCGACCGACGCCGTGGATCCGTCGCGGTTCAGCGGGCAGGCGCCCGCGAGGAAGATCAGCCGCGCATCCTTCGGCGCTGTGGCCGCGTTGGCGTATTGCGCGACATCGGAGAGCTCCGCGGCGTGGATGAGGGTCACGGCTGTCATGCCCACAGTCTGTCGCACCGGTGGGCCGCACCCGGGTCCGGCAGACTGAACCCATGCCTCTTTTCGACCACATCGGCCTCACGGTCGAAGACCTCGACCGCGCCTACGCCCAGTGGAATCCGGTGCTCACCGCGCTCGGCTGCCTCTCCGACGGCAGCGAGCTGGAGGGCGGGATGGCATGGTCCCGCGACGACGAGACCGAGCTGATCCTCTACCGCGCCCCCGAGCCCGACGGCGAGCCGCACAGGTACGGACGGATCGGCTGGCAGCATCTCGCCTTCGCCGTGGACTCGCGTGCCGAGGTGGAGCGCCTGCACGCCATCGCCGTCGACGCCGGCTGGACGACGGTGCGGGATCCGAAGGTCTTCACGCGGTTCTCGGATCGCTACTACGCGTCATTCGTCGAGGACGACAACGGCATCCGGATCGAGTTCATGTACAACCCGCCGCGGGAATCCGTCGAGGGCTGAGGCCCGCCGTACTGACCGGTCCTCGAGCATTGTCCCCGGCATCCGCGATGCTGGGGGGCATGGCCACTCTCGATCATCTCGGCATCAGCGTCGACCACGTGCCCGGCGCCTCCGCGCAGTTCGATCCGGTGCTGAGCGCACTCGGCTACGTCCGCAGGCACGATGCTCCCGATCTCGCGTACTGGCGGCAGGACGGCCTGCCCGAGATCCTGCTCTACCCCGCGCGCGACAACGCGGATGGCCCGCACGAGCACGGGCGCGTCGGCTGGCAGCACCTCGCGTTCGCGGTCGATTCGCGCGCCGAAGTCGACCGCGTGCACGACATCGCGATCGACGCGGGCTGGACCGCCGTGCGCCCGCCGAAGGAGTACCCCCGTTTCAGCGATCGCTACTACGCGTCCTTCGTCGAGGACGACAACGGCATCAGGCTCGAGATCGTGCACAACCCGCCACGCGACGCCTCCGTGAGCTGATCCGCGACACACCATTGCCGATGTCGGAGGCCGGCCTCAGACTGAGTGCGGCGCCGATGCGGCGTCGTCGATCCGAGCACGGAGGACACCGATGACCAACCTCAATCCGTACATCTCGTTCCGCGGCGACGCCCGCGCCGCGATGGAGTTCTACCAGCAGGCCCTCGGTGGCGATCTGCAGGTGATGACCTTCGGCGACATGCCGGGCATGCTGCAGGATGAGGCCGAGCAGACGCTCGTCATGCACGCTCAGCTGACCACTCCCGGCGGCCTGGTGCTGATGGCCTCCGACACCCCCGGATACATGGAGTACAAGGCCCCGCAGGGTGTCTCCGTGTCACTGAGCGGCTCGGACGAGGCCGAGATCCACGCCGCGTGGGACAAACTCGCCGACGGCGCCACGGTCAGCCAGGCCTACGGTCCCGCGCCGTGGGGCGGGCAGTTCGGCATGCTCACCGATCGGTTCGGCGTCGACTGGATGTTCTCCGGCGGGGAGGGCAACGCCTGATCTGCACGCCTGGCTCCGCGGGGCGGAGCCAGGCCTGACCGCGCCGACCGCTCCTCGGGGCCGGCGTGATTCAGAGCTCGGGCTCGGCGGTCGCCCATTCGACGCCGTCGAGCGCGAGCTCCTTGGTCATGTCGCGCAGGAAGCGGATGACGACCTCGCGCTCCGCCTCCGTCAGGCGCGCCGCCGAGTGGAAGCGGCGCGCCTGCTGGCGTCCGACCGTCTCCATGGCCGCCTTCTTCGTCTCGGGTGTGATCGAGATCGCCAGCGCACGTCGATCCGAGGGGTGCGCTGACCGCACCACGTGGCCGCCGCTCTCCAGCCTGTCGAGCAGCTTGGTGGTCGACGCGGTCGAGATGCCCAAGTGCTGTGCGATCCCGCCGGGGGTCGCCACCGCGCCACGGTTCGCACACACGATCAGGTAGTGCAGCGCGCGCATGTCGGTCTCGTTCAGCTTCATGTACCGGCGGGACGCCTCGGCGAGGCGCTGCTCGGCGTCGCGCAACTCGCCGAGGGACGCCATCAGCTCTGCGATCTGCCGGATCGCGCTCTCGTCCATGCCGGCGCGATCGAGCAGCACGCCGTCCGGATCGCTCGCCTCGATGTCGTAGACGGCGCTCGCCTCGACGCCGTCACGCGCAGTCGCCTCGGCGCGCGTCCCGAGGCCCCGCTCATCCGCCTCGTCGCGCCGCTCCGCCATGCCGTCATGCTACACCGAGCCTTTTTCATGCCAGGATGATTACTTGCCAAGCTAGCTAACTCGAACTATCCTGCCGAGGACGGAAGGAACCCGATGACCGCCCCGCAGCACGTCGCACCACCGCACCGCCTCCGCCGCGCTCTGCGGATCCTCCTACCCGCCCTCATCATCGTCGCGTGGCTGGTCGCGGCATCGCTCGGCGGCCCCCTGTTCGGGAAGGTCGACGAGGTCTCCTCGAACGACCGCACGGCGTACCTCCCGTCCTCCTCCGACTCCGCGCGGGTGCAGGAGCTGCAGACGCGCTTCGCCGGATCCGATGAGATCCCCGCGATCGTCGTCGCCTCCTCCGACGACGCACTCACGGAGGCGCAGCGCACCGCCCTGTCCGATGCAGTCACGGCCACGACGGACATCGCGGGCGTAGGCGACGACGTCTCCCCCGCGCTGGTCTCGGATGACGGCAAGGCCGTGCAGGCGTTCATCCCGATCCGCTCCGACGCAGAGCTCGGCGATGTGGTCGCGGAGCTGCGGTCATCCCTCGACAAGGCCGCCCCGGAGGGGGTGCACGTCTACATCACCGGGCCTGCCGGGTTCAGCGCCGACCTCGTCGCCGGTTTCGCCGGCATCGACGGGATCCTGCTCGGTGTGGCCCTCGCCGCGGTCTTCGTGATTCTCGTGCTGGTCTACCGCTCGCTGCTGCTGCCCGTCGTCGTGCTCCTGACGAGCCTGTTCGCCCTCTGCACCGCGCTGCTGCTGGTGTGGTGGCTCGCGAAGTGGGGCGTGCTGCTGCTCAGCGGCCAGACCCAGGGGATCCTGTTCATCCTCGTGATCGGCGCCGCGACCGACTACGCGCTGCTGTTCGTGTCGCGTTTCCGCGAAGCCCTGCGCGTCGAGCAGGATCGCGCCACGGCGGTGCTCTCGGCCTGGAAGGGCTCCTTCGAGCCGATCCTGGCCTCGGGCGGCACGGTGATCGCCGGCCTGCTCTGCCTGCTGCTCAGCGATCTGAAGTCGAACAGCGCGCTGGGCCCCGTCGCGGCGATCGGGATCGCGTTCGCGATGCTGTCGGCGCTCACCCTGCTGCCCGCTCTCCTCATGGCGTTCGGGCGCGCGGCGTTCTGGCCGCGCCGGCCGGTGTACGCCCCCGAGGTGGTCGCGGCCGAGGGCGGCATGCCCACGACCGGCGTGTGGGCGCGCTTGGCCGAGCTGATCCGGCGCCGCTCGCGGGTGATCTGGATCGCGACGACCCTGGTGCTCGCGATCGGCACGCTCGGCGTGCTCCAGCTCGACGCCTCCGGCGTGCCGCAGTCCGACCTCGTGCTCGGCTCGTCGCAGGCTCGCGACGGCCAGAAGGTGCTGGGCGAGCACTTCCCAGGCGGATCCGGCAGCCCGGTCCAGGTGGTCGTCGCCAAGGACTCCCTGCAGAGGACGGCCGACGTGCTGCTCGCCGACAAGGGCATCGACGGCGTCACCGTCACCGCGAAGGATTCGCCGAGCGGCTCGGCACCCGTGACCCAGGACGGCGTCCAGCAGGTCGGACGGCCCGGCACTCCCGCCCCGGAGGCGACCGTGGTCGACGGCGACGTGATGCTGCAGGGCACGCTCACCTCCGCGGCGGATTCGACGGCCGCGGAGGACACGGTGCGGCGGATCCGCACCTCGCTCGAGGGCACCGGTGCGCTCGTCGGCGGCGTCACCGCGACGGCGACCGACACGGACGACGCCTCGCTGCACGACCGCACCCTGATCATCCCCGTGATCCTCGTCGTGATCATGCTCATCCTGATGATCCTGCTGCGCGCGGTCGTCGCGCCCGTGCTGCTGATCGTGACCACCGTGCTGTCGTTCGGCACCGCGATGGGCGTCTCGGCGCTCGTCTTCAACGGGATCCTTCACTTCCCGGGGGCGGATCCGGCCGTGCCGCTGTACGGCTTCGTCTTCCTCGTCGCCCTCGGGATCGACTACAACATCTTCCTCATGACCCGAGTGCGGGAGGAGAGCCGGATCCACGGCACGCGCGAGGGCGTGCGCCGCGGTCTTGCGATCACCGGCGGCGTCATCACCTCGGCAGGCCTCGTGCTCGCGACGACGTTCGCCGCGCTCGCGGTGATCCCGATCCTGTTCCTCGCGCAGCTGGCCTTCATCGTGGCGTTCGGCGTGCTCCTGGACACGTTCGTGGTGCGCTCGCTGCTCGTGCCGGCACTCGTGCACGACGTGGGTCGCGTCGTGTGGTGGCCCTCGAAGCTGTCGCGCAGGGAACGCTGAGCGTCATCCGCGCCCCGGGCGTCAACCGATCGCAGGTTCCGTGGCGGCGGCGTGGCCGGCGCGATCGGTGAATGCCTGCTTCGGGACGAAGAGCAGCAGGACCGCAGCGGCGAGCGCGGTCACGCCGCACACCACCCACACCGTGACGTAACCCGAGAAGGATCCGGCGGTGCCTTCGGCCGCGGCGGATCCGGCGACCGCGTGCATGAGCGCGATCCCGAACACGCACGAGGCGATCGCGCCGCCCACGGTCTTCACCGAGTTCGTGAGCCCGGTCGCGACCCCGGTCTGGGTGTGCGGCGCCGCCGAGGCCGCCGCAGCGGGCAGCGCGGCGACGAGCGCTCCGGATCCGATCCCGACGATCACCATGTTCGTGATGACTTGCCCGTAGGCCGCGTGGAACGGCAGGAACAGCAGGAACCCGATCCCCACGAGCACGGAGGCGCCGATGAGCGTGATCCGGGGCGTCGCGAACCGGGCGATCTGCGGGTAGCCGAGGGCGCCCGCGATCATCGCGACGAGGTAGACGCCGATGATCAGAGAGGTCGCGAAGCCGGTGGTGCCGAGGCCATAGCCGTAGACCGCCGGATCCGTGCGGGCGAAGGTCGACAGCGGCGCCTGCGCGCCGAGCACACTCACGCCGAACAGGCCGGCCGTGAGGAACACCGGGCCGAGCGCGGGGCTGCGGAACATCCGCACGTCGATGAGCGGATCCTGCTGGCGCAGCTCCCACAGGGCGAACGGCACGATGAGCAGCACGCCGATCACGATCACGATCCAGGACAGCGGGTCCGCGACGCCGCCGGGCAGGCGCAGCAGGCTGAGCCCGCCGGTGAGGCCGATGAGCGACAGCGAGATCAGCACGAGTCCTGTCGTGTCGAAGACGCCGCCGGTCTTCTCCGGCGACTCCTGCACGCCGAAGAGGATCACGAAGAAGCACGCCGCGATGAGCACCGCGGGCACGAGCAGTACGACCGTGAGCGGCAGATGGTCGACGAGCGCCCCACCGACGAGAGCGCCGATGATCGCGCCGCCCTCGAGGGCTGCGACCAGGATCCCGGCCGCCTTCGCGGTGATCGCTGAGCTGCCCTCGATGCGCCGGGCACGCGACCAGATGAGCGCGATCTCCAGCGGCAGCCACACCACGTAGAAGCCCATCAGCGCCCAGGCCACGAGGAAGACGCCGAAGGTGGCGGTGAACGGCAGCACGAACGCGGCGACCGCGGTGAGCGCCGTGGAGATGAGCAGCATGCGCTTGCGCCCGACCATGTCGCCGAGCTTCGCGAAGGCCGGCACCACCAGAGCCGAGAGCATGAGCTGCGCGCCCTCGAACCAGTTCACGTCGGCGTCGTGGATGCCCAGGTGCCGTGCGATGTCGCTCAGCATCGGCGTGTAGTAACCCTGCAGCACGCCGCTGGTGAACTCGACGAAGGCCAGGAATCCGACGACGGCCACCAGGGTGCCGAGTGTGGCGGTGCGCGTCATCGCTGCTCCTTCGTGCAGTCCCGCAGTCTCGGCGGAACGTGGTGCGGATACGCCGACCTGCTCGGCGCCCGCAGGCGGGTCAGCTCACTGTAACCGCTCGATGAGCGCGCGGTGGAACCGCTCCCCGCGCTCGAGCGCCGCGATCTCGACGCTCTCGTCCACACCGTGGATCGTGGTGCGCTGCGCGTTCGACATCTCCAGCGGCGCGAACCGGAACACCACGGGCGAGAACCGGTGGAAATGCCGGGAGTCGGTGGCCTGCATCGTCACGTACGGCACGGCGGGGATCCCCGGGTGCGACGCAGCGAGCGCCTCCGCAAGAAGAGCGAAGGGCGCCGTGTCCGTGGGCGACTCGGGCGACGGATCGCTGCCCTCCAGTACTTCGACGGTCACGAGCGGATCCGCGATGCGCCGGCGTACGCGTGCGGTCGCGCTCCGCACCGTCTCGCCGAGGGCGATCCGCAGGTTCACGGTGGCCGAGGCCTGCGACGGCAGCACGTTGGCTGCGGTGCCGCCGGATTGCATCGTGGGAGCGACGGTCGTGCGCACGAGGGCCGCCGCCTCGCCGCCGAGCGCGGCGAATACCCGCGCAGACACGGGCGGGAGCGCTCCGAGCGTGCGCAGCAGCAGGCGCGCGGGCCCGGAGGCGGAGCCTGCGAGCTGCGTCAGCATGTGCGAGATCGCCCGCGGCGTGCGCGGACGGAAGGTGCCGGGGCCCAACCGGTCGACCGCACGCGCGATGCGCCGCACGGCGGTGCGCGGCGGCGGGGCCGAGGCGTGGCCGCCCTCGCCGCGCGCGCTGAGCCTCACCGTCATCACGCCCTTCTCGCCGACACCGATCATCGCCGCGCTCCCCGGCACGAACGGCAGGGGCGCGTCCACCACCGCGCCGCCCTCGTCGAGCACGAGCCAGGGCACGATCCCACGGTCCTTCAGCACATCTGCGATCGCGATGGCGGCGGATCCGAACGTCTCCTCGTTGCCTCCGAAGGAGAGGTAGACGTCGCGGGCGGGCGTGAAGCCCTCCGCGAGCAGGTTCTCGACGGCTTCGAGGATCACGATGAGCGGCCCCTTGTCGTCCAGGGCGCCGCGGCCGTAGACGGATCCGTTCTCGATCACGCCCGCGAACGGCGGGTGCGTCCATGCGTCGGACTCGTCCACGGGGACGACGTCGTAGTGCGCCATGAGCACGAGCGGCCCGTCGGCCGCCGTGCGCTGCCCTGCCCAGTGGAACAGCAGCCCGAAGTCGGTGTGGCGTTCGAGAGTCAGCTCGGCGTGCACCCGGGGGTAGAGCTCGGCGATGAGCGCCACGAAGTCCTCGAACGGCGCGGATCCGCGCTCGTCGAGTTCGGCGGACACCGTGGGCAGCTGGATCATCCGCGACAGGCGTTCGGCGATCGGGGGCACGTCAGTCATCGTGGCCATGCTAGCCGCGCATGCGCATCCGTCGCGGCGGCGCAGACGGGCGCGCGAGGTCGGGTCAGAGCGCCTAATGGTACCCGCGTCGCACGGCGACCGCGGTCAGCACGATGCCCCAGGTCAGCTCGGACACCATCACCGCGATCTCGTACCAGAGCGGGGCCGCACCCGGGGAGAGCACCTGGGTCCAGTCCCCCAGGGCGTGCAGGAACGCGAGTGCCCAGATCGACCCGATCATGAGCCGGGCGCCGGCGAAGCAGACGCCGAAGGTAGCCGCACCGAGCACCTGCCACCACGTCTCCTCGACGCTCTTGCCGAAGAACAGCCCGTTGCCGAGGTGCCACAGGCCGAATACGAGCGACGTCGCGGCGACGCCGAGCCAGGGGTGCCGCCTCATCACCGCGCCCAGCGCGAGGCCGCGTGCCGCCGTCTCCTCGGAGATCCCCACGGCGAGCATTCCGGCGGCGACGCTGAGCAGCATTCCCGGCGAGCCCGCGATCCCGGGGATGCCCTGCCGTCCGATCCAGATGTAGGAGAGCTGGATCGCCAGCACCGGCGCGAGCCAGCCGAGGGCGTCGACCCGGCCGGAGCCCCACCCCGCGATCCGCCGCAGCGGAGTGCTTCCCCACCATCCGGCGCGGTGCACCAGGGCTGCGACGAGCCAGGCGACGGCGAGGCTGAGCCCGTTGGTGACCACGACCCCCAGCTGCGGGAACCAGCCCGGCTGCAGGGCAGGGATCGGGACGGAGCCGAAACCGTAGGTGGTGACCCACCAGGCGAGCATGACGAGGAGCGCGCCGGTCCACGTCCGCCACCCGGCGGGATCGATCGGCGTGCGCGCGGTCGTCACGCCAGGAAGGCTACCGGACCGGATCCGACCGCAGGCCCGCGACTTAGGCTGGGCGCATGAGCATCCCGCAGTCGTCCTCCGGATCCGCCCGCCCGCTCGCCGTCATCAGCGGCGGAGGCACGGGCATCGGTCTCGCCTCGGCCCTGCGCCTCGCGCGCGACGGCTTCGACCTCGCGCTCATCGGACGCCGCGCCGGCGTGCTGCAGGAGGCGACCGACCGCGTCCTCGCGCAGACGCCGGACGCCCGGGTGCAGACGATCACGGCCGACCTGCAGGATCCGGACGCCGTCGAGCGCGCCGCCGGCGAGATCGCCGGCGGCGTCGAGGTGCTGCTGAACAACGCCGGCGGCAACGTGCTGGACCGCGGTGAGGGCCTCGCCGGGATCGCCGCCAATTACGAGGCCAACATACGCCTGAACGTGCTCACCGCGGTGCTGCTTACCGAGGCGCTGCTGCCCCGCATCGCGCGGCCGGGCGGCCGGATCATCTCGATCAGCTCGATCGCGGCGCTTCGAGGAGCGAACGGCTACGGCGCGGCGAAGGCTGCGATCCATGGCTGGATGATGGGCCTCGCCGCCGACCTCGCCCCTGAGGGCGTGACGGTCAATGCCATCGCGCCCGGCTACGTGCCCGACACCGGGTTCTGGGACGGCCGGCGCACGCCGGACATCGTGGCGTCGCGGCTCGCGCAGGTGCCGATGAACCGTGCCGGCACGCCGGACGAGGTCGCCGGCGCCGTGTCCTACCTCGCCGGCCCCGAGGGCGGCTGGACCACCGGGCAGATCATCCAGGTGAACGGCGGCGCGCTCTTCGGGCGGGGCTGACGATCGGTCGCTGAGCCCCGGCGGAGCCCGGATCCGCTGAGCTCGAGTCCGCGCGTCGGGAACGCCGGTGCCCCGTCACCCGCGACGCGTGTAGCGGTGTTCCGGTCGTCCGGTGGCGCCGTAGCGGAGCCGCACCTCGACCTCCTCGCGGTCGGCGAGCGCGGCGAGGTGCCGTTGCGCCGTGGCCCGGGAGATCCCCACGCGCTCGCCGATCTCTGCGGCCGAGGCCTCGGCCTCGCCCAGCGCGGCGAGCACGACCTGCTCCGTCGCCGATCGCGAGGGCGTCGCAGCCTCTCCCGATCCGTACAGGATCGCGAGCGCACGGTCGAGGTCCTTCTGCTGCAAGGCTCGATCGCCCGCCATCAGGTTGCGGAAGCGGGCGTATCGATCCAGCGCCCCGGTGAGGGTGCGTCTCTCGAAGGGCTTGATCAGGTAGGACAGGGCGCCGGAGCGCAGTGCGCGCCGCACCGTCGCCGGGTCATCGGCGGCCGACACGAGGATCGCATCGATGCCCGCCTCCCGCACGAGGCCGATCCCGTCGCCGTCGGGCAGGTAGACGTCGGCGAGGAGCAGATCCGGAGACAGGTCCCGGATCGCGGCGCGGGCCTCGGCGAGCGTGCGCACGGGCTCCAGCGCGACGAACCCCGGGCGCTCGTCGACGATCGTCTGATGCAGCCGGCCGACCCGGAAGTCGTCGTCCAGCACGAGGGTGCGGATCGGATCCGTCATCTGCTCTCCTCCTTGTCGGGGCGGGTACTGGTTCGTTCGCCGTCGGTGTCCGCGCGGCCGGCCCCTCCCAGCGGTGCGACCGCCCTGTCGAGACGCGCGGCGAAGACTGCTCCGTGCTCGTCGCCGCCACGGTCGATGATCCACAGATCGCCGCCTCCGCGCCGGGCGATCTCGCGGGACAGAGGCAGGCCCAGCCCATGACCGTGCACGGCCCCGGCGTCATCGGAGTCGGCGCGGTCGTCCGGGCCGGGCTTGTCGGGGTCGGTGTCGCCCGGCGCACCCTCCTCGAGCGCCGCATCGAGGCCTGCCCCTGAATCCGCGACCGTGACGACCAGTGCCGCACCGTCGTCGAGCACGGTGACCTCGACCCAGCGCGGAGCGGCTCCGGCGACCGCCGCGGTCACGGCGTTGTCGACGAGGTTGCCCAGCACCGCGGCGACGTCCTCGGCCTCGACCACGGCGCCGAGCAGGTGCGTGTCCTCGGCGATCCGCAGGGTCACGCCGCGCTCGGACGCCTCGAGCGCCTTCGCGCCCAGGAACGAGCGCAGGAACGGGTCGGTCAGCCGCTCCCGCCCCTCCACCGGGAAGTCCACGGATCCCCGGACCATCAGCTCGGCGAGGAAGTCCCTGGCGTCCTGCACGCGCTCCGCATCGATGAGCCCGGCGGCGACGTGGATCCGGTTCGCGAACTCATGGCGCTGCACGCGGAGGGCGGCCGTCATCGTGCGCACGGTCTCCAGTCGCTCCGAGAGTGCGACCAGCTCGGTGCGATCGCGGATGACGGCCACCGTGCCGAGCGGTCGCCCGTCGCGCTCGACGGGCCGGGTGTCGAGGTAGAGCACCCGGTCGCCGTGCACCGCCTCCGAGAGTGCCCGTCCTCCGGAGACGGCCTCGCGCACCGCGCCCGGAAGGCCGGTCCGATCCAACGGCACGCCGACAAGGTCGTGCACCGACAGCAGCCGCTCGGCGGCGGCGTTGCAGACCCGCACCACCCCGTCCGGGTCGACCGCGAGCACGCCGTCGTCGACGCCGTTCAGCACGGCGGTCTGGTTCTGCACGAGCGCGACCAGTTCCTCCGGCTGCACGCCGAGGGTGAGCCGCTCCCAGCGGCGGCGCAGCACGAGCGCGGCGACGCCGGCCAGCAGCAGCGATCCCACGGCGGCGACGCCGATCACGGCGAGCAGCGGCGGCAGGTCGTCGAACACGCCCGCGCGAGCGAAGCCGACGCTGACCTCGCCGATCGGGGTTCCTCCGCCGTCCCGCACGGGCACCTTCGCCCGGGCCGAGTCGCCCAGGGTGCCGGTCTCCCATTCGATGACCTCGTGGCCGGCGAGCACGTCCTGGAACGGGGTGCTCACCTCCTGGCCGAGACGAGCCGGATCCGGATGCGCGAGCCGGATCCCGTGGTCGTCGGTGATCACGATGAACAGGGCGCCCGTGCGGGAGGCGGTCGCCGTCGCGGTGCGCTGCAGCACTCCGTCCCGCAGGTCGTCCGCCTGCGGCGTGCCGGGGTCGGCGGAGGCGCGGGCGACCTCGGCGCGGATCTCCGGATCCTCCGCCAGCGTGCGCGCGATACCGAGTGCCGAGGACTCGGCCTCGGCACGCAGCTGCTGCACGGCGAGCAGCAGATACACGCCGGTGCACAGCGCGACGACGAGCACCACCGTCGCGAACTGCAGCAGGAGGGTCCGCGTCGCGAACCGCATCCGGTTTCTGCGGGGCATCCGTCCTCCTTGAGCAATATGCGCAGAAGTCACGCTACGCGCACAACGCGGCGGAATGCGACTTTCCGGATCCGCAGCGCCTGCGTTCCCTAATCTCGGCGAGGTCCGTCGAAGACGACAGGCGGATGACGAAGGAGTCACCTCATGCCCACGGTTCTCACCGGTCTGCTCGCCGCAGCCGACGAAAAGCCCTCGTACGACATCGCCTTCGCGCCACCCGAATGGGTCCTGGTGATCCTCGGCTTCGTGATGGTGCTGGTGTTCATGACGCTGATCATGACCAAACGCCTCACCCCGATGGTGGCGCTGATCCTGGTCCCCACCGTGTTCGGCCTCTTCGCCGGTGCCGGACTGGGCCTCGGCGACATGATCCTCGACGCGATCGGCAAGATGGCGCCGACGGCGGCGCTGCTGATGTTCGCGATCATGTTCTTCGGCATCATGATCGACGTCGGCCTGTTCGACCCGCTGATCCGCCTGATCACGCGCGTGCTGGGCGACGACCCGGCGAAGGTGGTCATCGGCACGGCTCTGCTCGCCGGCGCCGTGTCGCTGGACGGCGACGGATCCACGACGTTCATCATCACCACCTCGGCGATGCTGCCGATCTACCTGCGCCTGGGCATGAGCCCCGTGGTGCTGACCTGCGTAGCGGGCCTGATGAACGGCACGCTCAACATCGTGCCGTGGGGTGGCCCCACCGTGCGCGCCGCGACCGCGCTCGGTGTGCAGCCGACGGACATCTTCGTGCCGATGCTGCCCTCACTGGGCATCGGGCTGATCGTCTCCCTCGGCTTCGCCTGGATGCTCGGCCTGCAGGAGCGTCGCCGCCTCGGTGCGCTCGACGAGAGCCGCCTGACCGGCACCGCCGAGGGCGGACTGCTCGCCGCGGTGCCCGCGATCTTCCGCGGCTCCGACGCCAAGCCTGGCGCGCGCGCCTCGCTGCGGACCGGCAACATCGTCACCGTCGCCGGCGGTCATGGCGCCGTCGCCGCGGCCGGGGTGGACCCGACCGACACCGCGATGGCCGACACCATGCTCGACCCGAACAGGGCGACGCTGCGCCCGCGGCTGATCTGGTTCAACCTCGCCCTCACGGTCGCCGTCATGGTGCTGCTCATCGCCGACCTGCTGCCGCTGCCCTACGTGTTCATGGTCGGCGCCGCCCTGGCGCTCGTGGTGAACTTCCGAAAGCTCAAGGATCAGGCGTCCGAGATCGTCGCGCACGCGCCCAGCATCGTCGGCGTGGTGTCGATGGTGATCGCGGCGGGTGTGCTCGTCGGCGTGCTCACCGGCACGGGCATGGTCGACGCGATGGCGTCGTGGATCACGAATGTGCTGCCCCCGGCGCTGGGTCCGTTCCTCGCGCCGATCACCGGGATCCTGTCGATCCCGTTCACGTTCTTCATGTCGAACGATGCGTTCTACTACGGGATCCTGCCGGTGCTGTCGCAGAGTGCCGCGCACTTCGGCATCGACCCCGTCGAGATGGCCCGCGCGTCGATCACCGGCCAGCCCGTGCACCTGCAGAGCCCGCTGGTTCCGGCGATCCTGCTGCTGGTCTCGCTCGCGAGCGTGAACCTCGGCGACCACCACCGCAAGGTGCTGTGGCGCGCGCTCGTGGTCTCGCTGGTGATGCTGGCGGTCGGCCTCCTGACCGGCGCGATCCCGTTCTTCGTCGCGCAGTGACCACCCGGGTGATCGTGGTCAGCGCTCGCTGACCACGATCGGCCCGTCGGCTCCCGCGATGAGGCGCAGGCGGGGCGTCTTCTCGCCGGCGGTGATCCTCGTCCGGATCCGGTTCGACCGCGGCGCCAGCGCACACGTCGTCATGTCGCTGTACGCGCACGGGAGGTTGCTGGATCGGGTGAAGTCGATCATCGCCGTCTCGCCGTCCAAGACCGGGTCCACCACGACGTCGCGGCCCCAGACGGTCGTCTCACGGCCCGAGGTCGCATCGGTGAACGGCAGGCGCCAGCCGTTGCCGGACACGCTTTCGAAGACGGCGAGTTCGTGCCCACGCCCGCCGATGGTGAACCGCAGCGTGCCCGGAGACTGCAGGAGATGCAGGAAGTCGCCGACGGCGGCGTCGACCTCGTATGCACGCGGATCCGCGTGGAACACGGCGGGGATCACCCACGCCTCGTTCGGGCGGAACGCGGGGGTGCCCTCGAAGCTCTCCAGGAACGGACTCGGCTCCAGCCGGCTCCGCAGCACCGCATGGCCGCCGAGCCGGGCGAACTCGGCCGTGCCCCCGGCGAACTCGAGGGTGCCGTTCTCACCGGGGTCGATGCGGGCTTCGCCCGTGAGGTCGACGCCCGAGTATCGGGCGCGCTCGTCAGGATCGAGGGAGAGGAGCACGGACCCGCGAATCGCGCGGAACGATCCCGGCACCCTCGGCACGCGCTGCGGGCGCGCGCTCAGCCAGTGCAGTCCTGTGTACGCGAGAGGTCCGTGCGGATCCCGCCTGCGCTCATCGAGATCGTCGTGCCAGTGCTGCCAATCCTGCGCGAAGACGTACGAGCCCAGGCTCTCGAATCCGAGGTCGTCGATCGGCGGATCGGGCGACAGCGAGGCGGAGGAGAGCCCTGCGAACGTATCGTCCGCGAGCTCTGAATACCATTCACCGGTCACCATGATCCCTCTCCGTCCGCGTCGCTGTGTCTTGTCCCTCTCACCGCGACGCTAGATCGCGGCCGTGCGCTGGGCGCCGGATGTCGTCACCCGACGTCATCCCGCGCAACAGTTCTGCACCTGACGACACAGAGGCTTCCGCGTGCCGTCGTGACGGCAGGCTGGGCGCCACGGAGCCGGCATGTGCCGCGCACCGCCGCATCGTCTCGAGCAGAAGGAGGGATCCGTCATGTCGACCCAGCAGATCGACCGGCCGCGGAGCGTGGAGAGCCACCGACTCGAGGACAGCAGCCCCGACCGGGTGGAGGCTCTCTCCGCGGAGGAGTTCAGACGCGTGTTCCGGGAGCACCCCGCGGGCGTCGCGCTGGTCACGGCCGAAGCCGGCGACGGGCCGGTCGCGCTGACCGCCACGAGCGTGTCCTCGGTCAGCGCGGAACCGCCTTTGCTCGTGTTCTCGATCTCCGATCAGTCGTCGGCGTCGACCACGATCAACAGCGCGGACACCGTGATCGTCCACCTGCTCTCCTCTGCGCAGCTCGGCCTGGCGAAGCTGGGCGCCACCAGCGGCATCGACCGGTTCGCGGATCGCGCGATCTGGAGCCGCCTGGATACGGGTGAGCCCTACTTCCCCGCGGCGCGCACCTGGGTCCGCGGCCGTGTGCTGCATCGCCTGCGGGCGGGCACGTCCACGGTGGTGATCGTGCACGCGCTCGACGCCGCCCTCCCCGAGCCGTCCGAGACCGGGATCGCCGCAACGCCACTGGTCTATGTGAGCCGCACCTGGCATGCCCTGGGAGAGCCGTCCCGGATCGAGTGACGGCGGCCGGTCAGGTGCCGCAGTAGGTGAGGTGTCTCGGCGCGCCGTCCGGTGCGGGGCGGGTATAGCGGCGGTGCTGATCTCCCGCGCGCTCGATGAAGGGTGTGCGCAGCAGGCCCAGCAGTTGCGTGAACGGCGCGATGTCGCCGTCGACCGCCGCCGCGAGCGCCTCGTCCAGGATGTGGTTGCGTGCGATGTACACGGGGTTGGCCCTGCGGATCAGTTCGTCGTCGGGGCCGAGGGCGCGCCACCGGTGCAGCCACGCGTCGAGCTCGGGGACCGGACCGAGGAAGCGGCTGCGGACCGGGCGCTCGTCGCCGGCCGCGGCCGCGGCGAGATCCCGCCAGAATCCGGTGAAATCGACAGCGTGCTCGGCGAGGATCCTGAGGGCCGCGTCGGCCAGGGCGTCGACCTCCGTCTGTTCAACGTTCTGACCGACGCCGAGCTTCCGGCCGAACGTCAGGGATCTGCGAGCGTGGTAGCCGCTGTCGAAGGAGGCGGTGATGTCGGCCGCGATCCGCTCGGCGGTGGCCGCGTGGTCGTCGAGCAGGGGCGCCATCGCCTCCGCCAGGCGTTCGAGATTCCACCGCATGATGACAGGCTGCCTGTCGTAGGCGTAGCGGCCGAACTCGTCGATCGAACTGAAATGAGCCCCGGGCTCGTAGACGTCCAGGAACGCGCAGGGCCCGTAGTCGATGGTCTCGGCGGAGACGAGCACGTTGTCGGTGCTGAGCACGCCGTGGACGAACCCGATCCGCATCCAGTCCGCGGTGAGCGCGGCCGCTGCCTCCACGATCTCCGCGAGCAGGGCGCGGTAGGGATGCTCCGCGCGCGCGGCCTGCGGGTAGTGGCGGGCGATGACGTGGTCGGCGAGGCGCCGGAGCAGGCCGGGATCCTCGTGCGTGCCGGCGTACTCGAACGAGCCGAAGCGGACGTGGCTTGCGGCCGTGCGGGCGAGCACGGCACCGGGCAGCACCTGGCCGTCGCGTTCGCGCGGAGCGCCCGTCGACACGACCGCGAGCGCTCGGGTCGTGGGAACGCCGAGGGCGTGCATCGCCTCGCCCATGAGGTATTCGCGCAGCATCGGGCCGACCGTGGCGAAGCCGTCGACGCGCGACATCGAGGTCGGGCCGATGCCTTTGAGGTGCACGTCGCGCAGCCGTCCCCGCCGGTCGCGTCTCTCCCCGAGCAGGGCGGCGCGGCCGTCGCCGAGGATCGGCCGGAACTCGCCCCACTGGTGGCCCGCGTACACCTGGGCGACAGGGGCCGTCCCGTCGGCCCGCGACTCGCCGGTGAGGAAGCGCGCCCCGTCGTCGGACCGGAGCCAGCCGGGTTCGAGGCCGAGCTCACCGGCGATCTCCTCGTTCAGCGCGATCAGCCGCGGATCCGGCGTGCGCACGGGGGACGCCGGGCGGGAGAGCTCGGGCAGGAGCTCCGCCCAGGTCTGCTCGAGGACCGGCGGGCGACGCGCGGCGTGGGGGGCGATCGGATGCGTCATCCCACGAGTCTCCGCTCGCGCCGCGGAGCGCGGATCCCGAGCGAAATCCGGCGACATGCGGCGGAACATTCCGTCGTCGAAGACGCCGCGAGTCGCCCGATGACGGTGCGCTTCGGAAGCATCGCGCCCCCGGATTAGCGTGAGGGCGCGCCGTGCCCTCGCGCGGCCTGGACTCCGAGGAGAGCACGTGTCGGACTACTTCGATCGCACCGCAGACAAGACCTTCACCCGCGTCTACAAGCGCGAGACGCCTGACATCCTCGCCGCGTTCGCCGCGTTCGATCAGGCGGTCTTCGCCGAGGAGGGGCGCGCCATCCCGCTGAAGTTCCGCGAGCTGATCGCGCTGGCGGTGGGCATCACCACACAGTGCGCGTACTGCATCGACGCGCATGCGCAGAACGCGGTGCGCGCGGGCGCCACCGAGGCGGAGCTCGCCGAGGCCGCCTGGGTCGCGACCGCGATCCGCGCGGGAGGCGGCTACGCCCACGGCAGGCTCGCGTTCAAGCTCGCCGGCGACGCGCGCGTCGAGCACGCGCACGGGCACGAGCACGCGGGCGCGCAGTGACGACTCCTTCGCCCGTCGAGGCGGAGGCCCTCGAGCTCATCCGCGACCTCATCCGCATCGACAGCGTCAACACCGGCGACGCGGCCACCATCGGCGACGGCGAGACCCGGGCGGCTCTGTTCGTGAAGCAGAAGCTCGAGGAGATCGGCTATCACGTCGACCTGGTCGAACCGCGACCCGGCCGGGCGAGTGTCGTCGCCCGGCTGGCCGGGACGGATCCGGACGCCGGGGCGCTGGTGGTGCACGCGCATCTCGACGTCGTGCCCGTCGTGGAAGCGGACTGGGCCCATCCGCCGTTCGGCGCGGAGATCCACGACGGCATCCTCTACGGACGCGGCGCCGTCGACATGAAGAACTACGCGGGGACCATCCTCGCTCTCGCCCGGGCCTACCGTAGGGAGGGCGTCGTGCCCCGCCGCGATCTCATCTTCGCGTTCTTCGCGGACGAGGAGGCAGGCGGCGTGTGGGGCGCGCGGTGGATCGTGCACAACCGGCCGGAGCTGTTCGACGGCGCCACGGAGGCGATCAGCGAGGTCGGCGGGTTCTCCATCCCGCTCACCGACGAGCGGAGGGCCTACCTGGTCGCCACGGCTGAGAAGGGCGTCACGTGGGCCACCCTCACCGCGCGCGGGCACGCGGCGCACGGCTCGCGGCCGACGTCGGACAACGCGGTGGTGCGCCTGTCCCGTGCTGTCGCCGCAGTGGGGGCGCACCGCTTCCCCGTCGTGACGACCCCCGCCCTGAAGCGCTTCCTGCAGGTGTTCGGGGAGCATCGCGGGATCCGGTTCACGGACGACGGCTTGGACGAGGAGCTCGCCGGGCTCGGATTCGTCTCCTCGATCGTCACGGCATCCGCGCGCAACACGGTCTCGCCGACGGTGCTCAGCGCCGGCGGCAAGACCAACGTGATCCCCGCCGAAGCCACCGCACGTCTCGATATCCGCGCCCTGCCGGGGGCGGATGCCGCACTGCAGCAGGAGCTGGCGGCTCTCGTCGGCGACGACGTCGATCTCTCGTGGGGGCGCCCGGTGCCCGCGATCGAGTCGCCGATCGACTCTCCGCTGCTCGAGGTGCTTCAGGATGCGATCGCGACCGAGGATCCCGACGGCCTCGTCGTGCCCTATCTGCTGCCGGCGAGCACCGACAACAAGCACCTGGCGCAGCTCGGCATCCGCGGGTACGGCTTCGTGCCGCTGCGGGTTCCGGCCGACTTCGACGTGTTCGGGGAGTTCCACGCCGCGGACGAGCGGATCCCGGTGGAGGCCGTGTACTTCTCGACGCGCGTCACGGATCACATCCTCCGCAACGCCTGAACCGACCTGCCGACGGGGCGCCGGTCCGACCATGGACCGGCGCCCTGTCCTCTGCGCCTGGGTGACGCCGGACATCGCTCCGTTACGCCGTATATCAGCCGGTTGCATCGGATATCAGCCGGTTGCCGCGTGTGAATCCCCGGCTGTGGAGGCAGCCGAAGGTGCTCATACCGTGGCTTCACGCAGCACCCGCTGCGCTGAGGAACCACGAGGGAGCATCATGACCGACATCGCCGCACCGCCTCTCGGCCGCTCGGTCGACCACGAACCGAGCCGACCGGAGGATCGCACTCGGACCAGGGTCGACATCAGTGCCGTCCCCGTGGTGCACACCCGTCACTGGTGGCGCTGGACGTTCGCCGCGCTCATCCTCTTCGTCGTCGCCCAGTTCGGCTGGAGCCTCGTCACGAACAGCCGCTACGAGTGGGGGACGTTCGCCGAGTACTTCTTCTCGGGCCCCGTGCTCATCGGCATCGGGTACACGCTCGCGATCACCGCCGTCTCGGCGATCGTCGGCTTCGTGCTCGGCACGATCATCGCGCTGGGACGGCTGTCGAAGTCCCCGCTGCTCAGCTCCGCCGCGTGGGCGTACATCTGGTTCTTCCGCTCGGTGCCGTTGGTCGTGCAGATCATCGTCTGGTACAACCTCGGCTACCTGTACCCGAAGCTGGGACTCGGCACGCCGTTCACCACCGACTTCTGGATCGTGGAGTTCCCCACCGTCCAGCTGGTCAGCGCGTTCGCCGCAGCCATCCTGGGCCTCGGGCTGCACCAGGCCGCATACTCGGCGGAGATCATCCGCGGAGGGCTTCTCTCCGTCGACCAGGGGCAGTCCGAGGCGGCGGCCGCCCTCGGCATACCGGCGGGCCGGCGGCTGTTCCGGATCATCCTCCCGCAGGCGGCGCGCTCGATCGTCCCGAACGCGACGAACGAGGTCATCGGCCTCGTCAAGGGCGCGTCCGTGGTGTTCGTGATCGCGATCCCCGAACTCTTCTACGCGGTGCAGGTCATCTACAACCGCAACAGCCGGGTCATCCCCCTGCTCCTGGTCGCGGTCGTCTGGTACACGATCATCACCACGATCCTCAGCATCGCGCAGTTCTACATCGAGCGGCACTTCGCGCGCGGCTCCGCCCGGGCGCTGCCGCCCACCCCTCTGCAGCAGGCCCGGCGCTGGGTCGGTTCGCAATGGGCCCGGCTCGGCGATGATCCGACACCGGCCGGTGCCGCGATCCGCTCCACCGGAAAGGCGAGCGCATGAGCACCATCAGCGCGGAGACCGCCACCAGCGGACTCGTCGAGATCCACAACGTCCATAAGAGCTTCGGCGGGCTCGAGGTGCTTTCGGGGATCGATCTCACCGTGCAGCCCGGCGAGGTCATCGCGCTGCTCGGCCCGAGCGGCTCCGGCAAGTCGACCCTGCTGCGCACCATCAATCACCTGGAGAGCGTGGATCGCGGATCGGTCACGGTCGACGGCGAGTTGATCGGCTACGAGCTGCGCGGTGAGAAGCTCCATGAGCTGCACGAGCGGGAGATCCTGCGGCGCCGCACGCAGGTGGGGATCGTCTTCCAGCACTTCAACCTGTTCCCGCATCTCACCGCGCTGGAGAACATCGTCGAGGCGCCGATCGCTCTCAAGCGCCTGGCCGCCTCGGACGCCAGAGAGCTCGCCCTCGGCCTGCTCGATCGCGTCGGCCTCGCCGACAAGGCCGGCGCCTACCCCCGGCAGCTCTCGGGAGGCCAGCAGCAGCGCGTGGCGATCGCCCGCGCACTCGCCCTGAAGCCCAAGGTGCTGCTGTTCGACGAGCCGACCAGTGCGCTGGATCCAGAGCTCGTCGGCGAGGTGCTCGAGGTCATCGGCGACCTCGCCCGGTTCGGCACCACGCTCATCATCGTCACCCACGAGATCGGCTTCGCCCGCCAGGTCGCCGACCGAGTCGTCTTCCTCGACCACGGGACCGTGATCGAGGAAGGACGTCCCGCCGACGTCCTGGATCACCCGAAGCATCCGCGAACCCGAGAGTTCCTGGCCAAGGTCCTGAACTGATCCGCACGACCCGAACGCGGCACGGCCGCATCATCGCAAGGCCCCTCACCACAAGGAGAAACACAGCATGGCACTCAGCAAGAAGCAGGGCGCGGTGGTCGGCATCGCCGCCGTCGCGGTCGCCGCGATCGTCGCCGTCGGCGCGGTCGTCGCCCTCAACCAGCCGGCGGCGGCGACCGCCGCCGACAGCACACCGAAGCCCACGAAGAGCGCGGCGAAGGTCTCGGCCGACGACGTGAAGTGGGTCGAGGGCGAGGTCGTCCCGAAGGCCGTCGAGGCTCTCAAGAAGAGCGGCTTCCACCCCGTCGAGCCGGGTAAGCTCACCGTCGCCGTGGGCGCCTTCGTGCCGCCGCTCAGCTACGTCCCGGACGGCAAGACCCTGCCCGCCGGCACCGAGCCGAACATCGGCAGCCTGATCGCGCAGGGACTCGGCCTGACCTACAACCCCGTGGTCGTCGCCTGGGCCGATTGGCCGCTCGGGATCCAGTCCGGCAAGTACGACCTGATCACCTCGAACGTGACGGTCACCGAGGCGCGCAAGGAGCTCTTCGACTTCGCCAGCTACCGTCAGGATCTGCTCGGCTTCTACGTGAAGTCCGACAGCACGATCTCCAAGATCCAGAAGGCCGCGGACATCTCCGGCCTGAAGATCGTCGTCGGATCCGGCACCAACCAGGAGCAGGTGCTCCTGAAGTGGAACGAGGAGCTCAAGACCGCGGGCAAGGCACCGGCCGACCTGCAGTACTACGACGACAACGCGGCCGCGACCCTCGCGCTGCAGTCGGGCCGCGTCGATGCCACCTTCGGCCCGAACGCCTCCTCCGCGTGGGCGGCCAGGGAGACCGGCGCCACGAAGCTCGTGGGCATCGTCCCGGGCGGGTGGCCGCAGGCGGCCGCGATCGCGGCAGGCACCGCGAAGGGCAACGGACTCATCGAGCCCGTCAACATCGTGCTCAACGAGCTCATCGCGAACGGGAAATACGCCCAGGTGCTCAAGGGGTGGGGGCTCGACTCGGAGGGGGTCACGAAGTCGGAGATCAACCCGCCGGGGCTGCCCAAGTCCTGAATCCGAGGTGCGGGCCGGCGGCAGATGCCGGCCCGCACCTTTCCGTGTATCCGCACCCGAGAAAGACGAACACATGACCAACCGTGCACCGCTCAGCATCCTCGAGCTCTCCCCGTTCGGCGAAGGGGCGACCGCGGGCCAGGGCCTCCGTGACACGATCGCGCTCGCGCAGACCGCGGAACGACTCGGCTACCACCGCTTCTGGCTCGCCGAGCACCACCTGAACCCCGGCGTCGCCGGCGCCGCCCCGCACGTGCTGCTCGCGGCCATCGCCGCGGCGACCGAGCGCATCAGGATCGGCACCGCCGCGACCATCATCGGCAACTACGCGGCCCTCCAGGTGGTGGAGGCCGCGGGCGTCGTGGCCGCCCTCCACCCCGGGCGCTTCGACCTCGGCATCGGCCGATCCGGATCCACATCGCACCCCTCGGCGCCGAGCGCATCGGCCCCTGCGGAGGCCCGCGTCGTGGACGGTCTGCTGCTGCCGGCCGCGAAGCCGTTCGCCTTCGACTCCGCCCGGTTCGCCGCACAGGCACGGTTGCTGCGCCGCACCGCAGGCGACGCCGACCGGTTCGAGCAGGACGTGCTCGACATCCTCGCGCTCATCGCGGGCACCTACATCGCCCCCGAGGGCGTGCCGATCCACGCGACGCCGGCCGAGGGGCAGGACATCCAGGTGTGGCTGCACGGCAGCACTGCGGGGATCAGCGCCGAGCTCGCCGGGCGTCTCGGGCTGCCGTTCGGCGCCAATTTCCACGTCGCGGGGAGCTTCGTGCTCGACGCTGTGCAGGCCTATCGGCGTGCCTTCCGGCCTGGCGCGCTCGCCGAGCCGCGCGTGATCGTCTCGGCCGACGTGCTCGTCGCGGATACGGCGACCGGGGCGGAGCGCATCGGCCGCGGGTACGCAGAGTGGGTGCACAGCATCCGCGCGGGCCAGGGCGCGATCGCCTACCCGCACCCCGACGATGCCCTCGTCGCACCGTACCCGGCCGACCTGCTCGGCGTGGTCGGCGACCGCCTCGACACCCGTTTCGTGGGCGACGCGGAGACCGTCGTGGAGCGGCTCGACACCCTCCAGCGCGTGACCGGCGCCGACGAGCTGCTGCTCACCACGATCACGCACGACCCCCGGGACCGCGAGCGCTCGTTCGCGTTGCTCGCCGACGCATGGGGTTCCGAGAGCAGCGCGCCCCGGGTCCTCGACACGGCGCGCGGGCGATGAGCCCGACAGCGACGGCGCTCGCCATCCGGCTCGCCGTGCCCGACGAGTACGGAATCGTCGGGCGCCTCACCGAGGACGCCTACGTCTCGAGCTACTCCGAGCTGTCGGCCGCGTACCTCCGGTCGCTGCGCGACGTGGCCGCGCGCGCGGCGCTGGGAGACATATGGGTCGCGCTGGAGACGGATGTGATCGTCGGTAGTGTCTGGGTCCCGCGCGCCGGTGCGCATCTGTCGGAGGTGGCGCGCGACGGCGAACTCGATTTCCGCCAGCTCGCCGTGGCACCGACGGCCCGCGGACGCGGCGTCGGGGAGGCCCTCACCCGGCATGTCATCGCCCTCGCCGCCGAGCGGCGGGCCGAACGAGTGGTCATGAACAGCGGACCTGAGATGACGGGTGCGCACGCCCTCTACGCGAAGCTCGGCTTCCGCAGGCTGCACGAACGCGAGCAGAGCGTCGAGGTCGAGCCAGGGGTGTTCCTCGAGCTTCTGGCGTTCGGCCTCGACATCGCGCCGGCGGAGACCTCCGACGCATGACGTAGCCTGCGGAGAGCACTGTCGACGCGGCACCCAAGACTCAGCGCCGAGGTCGGGTACTCAGAGCGATGGGTCCGAAAGTACTGGGGTCGTTGAGCGAGGACGCGCGCAGCGCGACCGAGACGAAACGCGGTGCCCTCGCGAGAGCACCGCGTTTCGTCTCGCTGCGCTCGCTCAACGACCCCCGGGGTGTTCGGCTGGGATCAGGCCCTCGGCGGAGACCTCGCCGTGCACACGTCGGTCCGGCGTCTGCTCTCCCGCCGTCACCGCGATGCGGAGCCGGTTCTCCGCGGGAGGCAGCGGGCAGGTGGCGAAGTCGGTGTACGCGCACGGCAGGTTGGTCGCCCGGTTGAAGTCGACCACGGCCGCGTCGGAGCCCTCGGCCACCTCGAACGACACGGTCCTGTTCGCGGCGTACGTGGTGACGCCGCTGGTCGCGTCGGTGAACAACGCGAACAGCGAACCGGGTCGGTGCCCGTCGAACGCGAGCAGCCGGAACGGCTCGTCGTCGACGAGGAACTCGACGTAGCCCGGGGAGTCGTACACGTGGCTGATGCCGTCGACGGCTGCACCGACCTCGATCGCCCTCGGCGCGACGAACCGGACGAACCGGCCCGGGATCCGCCAGCGCGGGTCGGGCGGGAATGCGGCTGTCCCCGTGTAGGCGGACAGGAACGGGAAGTCGGGGCGGCGCGGCCGCAGGATGTCCCGTCCGCCACGCTTGGCGACTTCGACGACGCCTCCCTCGAACCCGACCGTCACGCCGTCGCGCTCCGCGAGGGGGCCGAACGCGTGCGTGTCCGTGACCTCGGCGCCGTCGACCGTGAGGGCCTCGCCGTCCGCGAGGACCACGACGGGCCCGGTGACGCCGGTGAACCACTCGCCGGGCAGGCCGGGGAAGCGGCGCGCTTCCGCCGTCAGCCAGAACAGGCCGCTGACGGCGAGGAACCCGTGCGGGTCGGCACGGCGCTCCTCATGCGTTTCGTGCCAGTCCTCCCACTCCCGCGCGAACGCGTCTGCCGTCTGCGCGGGCGTTGTCTCCACCGGGGTAGGGAGCGTCATCGTGCCGTCTCCGTCGCCCCGGCGAGCTCCTCGGCGCGCGCCGGCAACGGCAGGCGCAGGTTCGCGCGCAGCGTCGTGCCGCCGTACTCGCTGCGCAGCGAACCGCGCTCCTGCAGCAGCGGCACGACCTCGTCGACGAACTCGTCGAGCCCCGACGGAACCAGGTGGGAGCCGAGCACGACACCGTCTCCGCCGTCCTCCTGCACGAACGCGTCGAGCTGATCGGCGACCTGCACAGCAGTGCCCACGTATCCCGGTCCGCGGCTGATCTCGTGCGCGAGGCCGCGCAGCGTGAGACCCCGCTCGTCGGCGAGTTCACGCCATCTGCGCACCGTCTCGAACCGGTCCTGGAACACGAAGGCGCGGCCCTGGATGATCGGCGGAGCTTCGGGATCCGGGTCCACGTCCGGCAGCGGTCCGTCGGGGTCGTAGGCCGACAGGTCGCGGTTCCATACCTGCTCGAAGGTGACCTGGATGGTCTTGTCCGTGAGCTGCTGCTCCAGGATGTGGCGGGCCTTCTCCTCGGCGTCCGCGGCCGAGTCCCCGATCACGAATCCCGCCGCGGGCAGGATCTTGATCTCGTCCGGTCCGCGACCGAAACGGGCCGCGCGCTCCCGGATGTCGGCGGAGAACGCCTTGCCCTCGGCGAGCGTCGCGTAGGGCGAGAAGATCGCGTCCGCCGTGGAGGCCGCGAAGTCCCGGCCCTGCGGCGAGACCCCGGCCTGCACGATGACCGGGCGCCCCTGCGGGCTGCGCGGCACGGTGAAACGGCCCGCGATGTCGAACTGCGTGCTGGACTGGGCGAACGCGCCGGCGTCGGCGTCCGCGAGGAAGACGCCCGTCGCCTTGTCTGCGACGATCGCCTCCTCGGCCCACGAGTCCCACAGCCGGCGGATGGTGGCGACGGTCTCCTCCGCGCGCACGTAGCGTTCGCTGTGCGGAAGGAAGCCGCCACGGCGGAAGTTCGCGCCGGTGAACGCGTCGAACGAGGTGACGACGTTCCATCCGGCCCGACCGCCCGACAGATGGTCCAGGCTGGCGATCTGGCGGGCGAGCTCGTAGGGCTCGTTGAACGTCGCGTTCAGCGTGCCCACCAGGCCGATGTGGTCGGTCACCGCGGCCAGCGCCGCGAGCACGGCGAGCGTGTCGGGGCGTCCGGCGATGTCGTGGTCGAAGATGCGGCCTGCCCTGGCGCGCAGGGCGAGCCCCTCCGCCAGGAAGAAGTAGTCGAAGCGCCCACGCTCGGCCGTCTGCGCGACGTGCCGGAACGTGGAGAAGTCGATCTGACTGCCCGCCTCCGGGTGCTCCCACAGGGTGTGCTCGTTCACTCCGCCGACATACGCGGCGAGGATGATCTGCTTGCGTGCTCTCGTGGTCATGGTGTTCTCCTCTGATCGGTCAGACGGCGGCGTAGCGACTGGGGACGTGCTCAGGCAGGCCGAGCAGCCCGCGCAGGGTGCCCGCCTCGTAGGCGTCGTGGAAGAGGCCGCGTGCGCGCAGCTCCGCGGCGAACGCGCCGGCGATGCGGGGCAGGTCGTCGGTCAGCACCCCGGGCCGCAGGCGGACCCCGGCGTATCCGAGGGCTCCGAGCTGGGCGACGAGGTCGGCGAGCTCGGGTGCGGAGCCGGTGAAGACGCGCGCGTCGCTCGCGAGCGGGCGGCCGAGGGCGTCGAGACGCCGGAGTCGATCGGCGGCGGACTCCCCGTCCGGATCGTCGAGGAACACCACGAGATCGGCGAAGACCTGGAGGGGCTCTCCCCCGCGGCCGTCCGCGGCGGCGGCGACCTCCGTCAGGATCCGTTCCGCGTGCGTCGCGTCGGCCGGGGTGACGAAGACGAGGTCCGCCGAGCGCGCGGCCAGCCGGTAGGGCACCTCGGCGTGCGCGAGCGCGGCGACGACCGGCTGCCCCTGGGGCGGGCGCGGAGTGATCGACGGCCCTCGCACGCTGAACCAGCGGCCCTCGAAGTCGATCTCGTGCACCTTGTCGGCGTCGAGGAACCGGTCGGTCGCGACGTCGCGGATCTCGGCGTCGTCCTCCCAACTGTCCCAGAGCCGCCGAACGACCTCGACGTGGTCGGCGGCCTCGTCGAAGAGCTCGCCGACCAGAGCGTCGAAGGCAGGATCGCCCCAGACGATCTGATCGCCGGGGTGCGCGCGGCGCCCGAAATGGGCGGCCTCGTCGGCCCGCCCGGACACCTTCACCTGCCACCCTGCGCGACCCTCGCTCGCGAAGTCGAGCGTGGCGATGCCCGTGGAGACGTGGAACGGCTCGGTGTGCGTGGTCGTCACGGTCGGGATCAGCCCGATGCGAGAGGTGACGGGCGCCACACGGGACGCGATCAGCAGGGCGTCCAGGCGTCCGCGCACCTCGTCGGTGCGTTCGTCCCCGCGGACGGGATCCGAGGACTGCAGCGCGAGGGAGTCCTCGATCGTGACGAAGTCGAGGAGCCCTTCCTCCGCGGTGCGGACGAGGTCGGTCCAGTACTCGGGGGTGAACAGCTCGGCGGGCCGCGATGACGGCTCCCGCCAGGAGGCAGGGTGCCAGCCGGCGCCCTCGAGGGCGACGCCGACGCGAAGTCGTGAACTCATGATGTGCTCCTTGTCTGGGACGGTCGATGTGTCAGGGACGGTCGATGTGTCTGGGGCGGTCGAGGGGAACCCGCTACGCGGCGGCCGAAGCGAGCGCTGCTGCGGCCGGCGCCCAGCCGAGCCGGGGCAGGACCGCGTGGCGGATGTCGGAGAGGATCTGCCGGTAGTCGTCGAGCGACAGCGCATACGGCAGCGCGATGCGCAGCTCGGTGAGGCCGTCGATCGCGGGGTCGGAGGCGAGCCGCTCGACGATCTCCTCGGCGGTGCCGAACAGATCCCGCTGGAACAGGTGCCCGTTCGCGGGCTGCTCGGTGCGCGCCTGCCTGCTCTCCGCGAACGCGGTGTAGCGGTCGCGCTGGCCGGCCGTGGCACTGTCGATCGGCAGGATCACCCGCTCGACGCCGACCGACCCGGTGCCGGCGCCGGCGAAGTGCGCGTGGTAGTCGTCGATGTGGGCGCGCTGCGCGTCCTCGAAGGAGGCGGCTCCCGCGGCGGCCGTGATGTTCCCGAGCAGGAGCTTGAGTCCCTGGTCGGCGGCCCACCGCACCGAGCGGGCGGAGCCGCCGCCGAGCCACACCCGATCCCGCAGCCCCGCGATGTGCGGCTGCACCCGCGGGGTCTGCGGGCCGTACGGCGTGGGGATGTCCGCGCCGAGCGCATGGCCTTCCAGCGCCTCGAGGAAGCGTCCGATCAGGACGTAGGCGTCGACGTCGCCGTCGTCCTCGATGCGGCCGAGGTGTCGCAGCAGCGCCCCGTGCGGCGCCGACGAACTGACTCCGACGTTCAACCGGCCGTTCGACAGGGCATCGACCGTGCCGAAGTCCTCAGCGAGGCGGAACGGCGTCTCGTAGCCGAGCGGCACCACCGCCGTCTCCAGGCGGATCCGCTCGGTGCGCTGCGTGGCTGCGGCGAGGAAGGTCAGCGCCGATGAGACGCCGCGCTCGAGATGGCGCTGGCGGATTCCGGCCACCTGCAGACCGATCTCCTCGGCGAACTCGAACAGCCGCAGCGTGTCCTCGAGTCCTGCCGTGGGATCGGCCTCGGGGTAGTTCCCGGCCAGGGTGAAGCCGGCGGAGGCGATGGTCGCGGTGCTCATCAGTGTGCGTCCTTCCAGGCGGAGACCAGCGAGTCCAGGCGTGAGTCCGCTCCGAGCCTGATGCCGTGCACGGTGGACTGGGTCGACAGGATCGAGGTGAGCTCGTGCACCGGGATCTGGTAGTACTGCGCCGCGATGCGCGCCTGCGCCTCGGCGAGGATCTTGTCGCGCGCGGCGGGGTTGCCCGCCGCCAGCTGCCCCTGCAGCAGCGTCTCGAGCTCGGGGTCGTCGATGTGCAGCTTCGTGGTGGCCTTGGAGTACTGCGTGCGCAGCACATCGCCGTCGGCGCGGGAGAGGTTGCCCCACACGATGTCGAAGTCGCCCGACGCCTGCTTCGCGAGGAACTCGGGCACGGTGCTGCCGGAGAGGACCACGTCGATGCCGACCTTCTTGAGCTGCTGCTGGATCAGTTCGAGCGAGGTCTGGTTCGGCCCGAAGTTCGTGATCCACGCCAGCTGCAGCGTCAGCGGAGCACCGCCCTTGGTGCGGATCCCGTTCGCGCCCTTGGTCCAGCCCGCCTTGTCGAGGATCGCGGCAGCGTGCTTCGGGTCGTAGGAGAAGTGCTTGCTCTCGTCGGCCCAGGACGGCGTGTTCTTCGCCAGCGTGCTCGTGGCGACGTTGAAGAGCTTGTTCAGGGCGGTGTCCCGCACGACGGCCGGGTCGATCGCCGCGGAGATGGCCTCCCGCACGGCGATGTCCGAGACGATGGGGCGGGCCAGATTGAACGAGAGCCCGAAGCTGATGCCGGGATTGCCACGCGAGATCAATGGGTACCCGGCGTCCTGAAGCGTCTGCACGTCGGTGGGCTGGACGCCGCCGATGACATCGACCTGGTCGCTGGTCAGGCTGCCGGTGCGCACGCCCGCCTCGGGCGCGACCTGGAACGTGACGGTGTCGAGGTGGGCGCGACCGGTGTTGCCGAGCGCTTTGGGCGCCCAGGCGTAGTTCTTGCGGGCGGTGAGCACGGTCGAGACGTTCTTGGTGTAGCTGTCGAGCGTGAACGGGCCGGTGCCGACGATGGCCTTGCCGTCGGCGCGGTTGGCGAAGGGCACGGCGAGGGTGGCGTTGCCGACGATGCCCAGGCCGACACTGGCCGTCGAGTTCGGGAACGCGGCGTTCGGGGTGCTGAAGTCGACCTCGACGGTGTCGTCGTCGATGACCTTGGTCTCCTTGTAGCCGACGAAGTTGCTGGTCGTCTGCGTCAGGGCACCCCCGGTCTGGATGTCGTCGAAGGTGGCCTTGACGTTCGCCGCGGTGAACGGCGTGCCGTCGGAGAAGGTGACGCCGTGGCGCAGCTCGAAGGTGAACGACGTCGCGTCGGCGTTGCTCTTGTAGGAGGTGGCGAGCCACGGCTCGAGCTCGTCGGTCTGGGGGTTCTGGTAGAGCAGGGAGTCGACCAGCTGCCGGGTGACGTACCAGGTGTCGTTGCCGGAGCCGATCCCGGAGGGGTTCAGGGAGGTCGGGTCGTTGGCGATCGCGAACGTGAGCGCTCCGCCGTCGACGGGCTTGGCCCCGGCACTCGTCGGTGCGGCCGCGGGCGCCGCGGGCGCGCAGGCGCTGAGGGCGAGGCCGGCGATGACGGCGATCGAGGCGAGCGCCGTCGTTCGCAGGCGCAGGGCGGTGCGCGGGCGCGACGCCGTTCGGGTCGGGTTCATGGTGGCTCCTTGGTGGGGGGCGGTCCGGTGCGGGACGGAGGGGGAATCGGGTGGGAGATGGTCAGAGGGCGATCCGCAGGCCGCCGGGGATCGCGTCGAGCAGGGTGCGGGTGTACTCGGTGCGCGGGTGGTCGAAGATCTCCCGCGCGGTGCCGGACTCGACGACGCGACCGCGCTGCATGACGCCGACGGTGTGCGCGATCTGCCGGACGACGGCGAGGTCGTGCGAGATGAAGAGGTAGCTGAGGCCGAATTCGCGCTGGATGGTGCTGAGCAGCGTGAGGATCTGGTGCTGGATCGACACGTCGAGGGCGGAGACGGGCTCGTCCAGCACGATGAGCTCGGGCGAGATCGCGAGCGCGCGGGCGATCGCGACGCGCTGCCGTTGCCCGCCGGACAGCTCCGAGGGCTTGCGCTGCAGCACCGAGGAAGGCAGTGCGACGACGTCGACGAGTTCCACGGCGCGGGCGCGGCGCTGGGTCCGGTCTCCGAGGCGGTACGCGATCAGCGGGTCGCTGATGATGCGCTCGATGGTCAGCCGCGGATTCAGCGCGGCATAGGGGTTCTGCTGCACGAGCTGCACCCGGCGGCGCAGCTGTCGCAGCTCCGCGCCGCGGAGTGCGGTGACGTCGGCGCCGTCGAACCGGACGGTGCCGGAGGTCGGGTCGGTGAGGCGCAGCGCCAGCCGGGCGGTGGTCGTCTTGCCCGACCCCGACTCGCCGACCAGGGCGAGCGTCTGGCCGCGTTCGATCCGGAAGCCGACGCCGTCGACGGCGCGCTGCACGGCCCCGCCCGTCCCGGGCACCGCGAACTCCTTCACGAGCGCGTCGACTTCCAGCACGGGCTCGACGATCGCCGGGCTGGTCGGCGGCACTCCCGCGTCCCGGGCGGCGAAGGGATCGCCGGGGCGTCCGCGCAGCACGACCGGCGCTGAGGCTGCGGCGATCACCGGCTCGTGACGCGCGTTCAGGCCGGGGGCGGCCGCGATCAGCTGACGGGTGTACGGATGCTCGGGCGCCAGCAGCACCTGCTCGGGGGTGCCCTCCTCGACGATGCGGCCCTGGGACATCACGATGATGCGATCGGCGCGGTCCGCGGCGACGCCGAGATCGTGCGTGATGAGCAGCAGGCTCGCCCCGCGCTCGCGCTTGAGCCCGTCCAGATGGTCGAGGATCTGCCGCTGCACGGTGACGTCGAGCGCGCTCGTCGGCTCGTCGGCGATGATCAGTTGCGGGTCGGCCGCGATCGCGATCGCGATGAGAACGCGCTGCCGCATCCCTCCGGACAACTCGTGCGGATACTGGCGGGCGCGCAGCGCGGCATCGGGGAGCCCGGCGCGCTCCAGCGCCTGCACCGCGCGCTCCGCGGCGCCCTGCCGATCGGCGAGCCCGTGCACGCGCAGCACCTCGGCGACCTGCGTGCCGATCCGTTGAACCGGGTTGAGGCTCACCGTCGGGTCCTGCGGCACGAACCCGATCCGGCGTCCGCGCACCGAGCGCAATGCCGCGTTCGACGCCGCGGCCAGGTCGACTCCGTCGAATCGGATGGCGCCGGAGGCGATGTCCGCCGCACCGGGGAGCAGCCGGATCACGGCGTGCACGGTCGTGGACTTGCCTGATCCGGATTCGCCGACGATCGCGACGGTCTCGCCGGGCGCGACCGACAGGCTCACGTCGCGCACTGCGTCGACGCGTCCGCGCGACGTCCGGTACGCCACCGACAGCGACTCGATCTCCAGCAGCGGGCTCTGCGCGTTCATGATCCGTCCGTCCGTTCGGTGTCGAGCCCCCGTGCGAGTCGGTTCGCGGCGAGGACGGTGAGAGCGATGACGAGTCCCGGGAAGGTGGTGAGCCACCAGGCGTTGCGGAGGAAGTCGCGGCCGCCGGACACCAGGGCGCCCCATTCGGGCGCAGGCGCGGGCGCGCCGTATCCGAGGAAGCTGAGCGCGGAGACGGCGAGGATCGCGCCCCCGAACTCGAGCACGCCGAGGGCGATCACCGGCCCGGTGGAGTTGGGCAGCACGTGCCGGAGAAGCACCCGGATCCAGCTGTTGCCCGAGGCGCGCGCGGCCTCGACGTAGGCGGAGCCGCGCACCTTGATGACCTCGGCGCGCATGATGCGCGACACCGAGGCGACGCTCGCGATACCGACGGCGATCGCGACGTTGACGGTTCCGAACCCCAGAGCCGTGATGACGGCGAGTGAGAGCAGCAGGCTCGGGATCGCCAGGAGCACGTCCGCGGCCCGCATCAGGACGGCGTCGGTCCGGCCACCGGCGAAACCGCTCAGCAGGCCGATCGCGGATCCCGCGACCACACCCACGGCCACGGCCAGCGACGCGGCGCTGATCGTCAGCGAGGTGCCGTGCACGACCCGGGTGTAGAGGTCGCGCCCGATCTGGTCGGTACCGAACCAGTGCGCCGCGGAGGGCGCCTGGAGGTGGTCGGCGGGGACGCCGGCCAGCGGATCACCAGGAGCGAGCAGAACCGGTGCGACCGCGGCGACGAGCACGACGGCCAACCAGAGCAGGGAGGCGGCGGCCGCCGGGCGCCGGGCGAACCAGCTCCGCCTGCGCGGGCTGGACGCCTCGCGTCCGCGGTGCGAGGCGCGCTCCGCGACCGCATCGTCGAACCGGTTCGCGGCCGTCCCGCCGAATCCGTCCGCGGGGTGCTGGGTGCCGTCGGGCAGCAGGGCAACGGTGTCGCTCATCGGACTTCTTCCAGGACGGCGTCGATGTCGACCGAGGTCGACTCTGCGGGAGCGGGGGTCGTGGCGGGGGTCGCGGCGCGCGGGCGACGCCGGCGGCGCGGCGCCGATGTCAGCTCGATCCGCGGATCCAGGAGCGGATAGATCAGATCCACGACGAGATTCACGGTGACGAAGACGACAGCGGCGAACAGCACGACACCCTGGACCACGGGGATGTCCTGCTGCTGCACGGCCGTCGCGGTGACCCGGCCGATGCCCGGCCGGGAGAAGACCGTCTCGGTGACGACCGTGCCGCTGAGCAGCTGACCGACGATGAGTCCCGTCACCGTCAGCGCCGGCAGCGCGGCGTTGCGCAGCGCGTGGCCCAGATGGATCCGGGCACCCCCCGCACCTTTGGCGCGAGCGGTGTCGATGTAGGGCTCGCGCAGCGCGGCCGTGAGGCTCTTCGACAGCAGCTGGGCGATCATCGCTCCGGTCGGCAGCGCGAGGGCGATGGACGGGAGCACGAGTGAGGGGAAGCCGCGGTCTCCCATCGCGGGGAACAGCGGCAGCTGGAACGAGAACAGCTGGATGAGGATCAGCCCGAACCAGAACGCCGGGATCGCGACGCCGAGCGGTGGCAGCCCGAGCAGGAAGGTCGACAGCGCGCGGCTGCGCACGAACGTCGCGACCACGGCGAGCGCGGCGCCGGTGAGCACGGCGATGGCGAAGCCGAGGCCCGCCAGCTGCAGCGTCGGCGGGATCGCCTCGCCGATCACCTGCGAGACGGGTCGCCCCGTGTCGATCGACGTGCCGAGGTCGCCCGTGAGCGCGTGGCCCAGGCGCAGCACGTACTGCACGAGGAGGGGCCGATCGAGCCCGTACTTCGCCTTCAGCGCGGCGAGCTGCTCCGGGGTGATGTCGCTGGCGTCGCCGCCGGTCTTGAGCGCCACCGGATCGCTGGGCAGCGCGTAGAGCACGAGGAACGACACCGTGTACGCGGCCCACAGCACGATCACTGCCTGGCCGAGTCTCGATGCGACATAGCGCGCAACGGCCGATCGAGACGAATTCGCTGTCGACATGGGGTGCTCCTTTCGCGCTTCGCAGCATGGATCCGGGGAATCTGCGGAGCACGAGGGCTCCGTTCGAGCGATGCTCCTATCGGCGGCGGCACGGGTCGCGAGCAGGAGTCATGGGCTGATGCAGACGGTCAAGAACCGTCGTGCTCCGTCACGCGGCGTCGCATCGTGTCACCGGGCGACACAGTCGGCTGCACCCCTCGCCGAGATCACCACGCGGTACCTACTGTGGGTGTCCCTGACCCAACGAATGCAGGAGAGGGATCCGCGTCATGGCATCCACAACCTCGGGCGACCACGTGCTCGACAACCCGGCGTGGCATGCACTGACCGGCCCGCACGCGACCTTCGCGCTCGGCGGCGACCTGGTGCGCCGGTATCCGTCCGACGTCGCCCCCTTCGTCGCGGTGCGCACCTGGGAGGACCCGACCGTGTGGCAGGCCCTCGCCGAGCTGGTCGGCCCCGGGCAGGAGATCGGCATCTCGGGCGCCGATCCCGCACTCCCCGTGGGGTGGGAGGAGCTCGGCCGTGGCGAGGGAGTGCAGCTGGTGCAGACCGACGCGCTGCGGCCAGTCCCGGACGACGATGCGATCGAGCTGGGTGCTGACGACGTTCCCGAGATGCTCGCCCTCGTCGAGCGCAACCAGCCGGGCCCCTTCCGTCCTCGCACGGTCGAACTGGGTCGCTACATCGGGATCCGGCGCGGGGGCCGCCTCATCGCGATGGCCGGGGAACGACTGCATCCGCAGGGGTGGACGGAGATCAGCGCGGTCTCGACGGATGCGGAGCACCGCGGTCAGGGCATCGCATCGCGTCTCGTCCTCGATGTCGCCTTCCACATCCAGCGGCGCGGAGACAAGGCGCTGCTGCACGCGGCGGCGACGAACGTCGGAGCCATCCGCGTCTATGAGCGCCTCGGGTTCGTCCTGCGCCGGCACACCACTTTTCTCGCTGTCCGCACGCCCGCCGCCGCGGACGACCGCGTGCTTGCGGAGACGCGATGACCCGCCCCGCCGTCCTCGGCTTCGCGACCAGGCAGCTGCACGCGGGCGCCGACTCCGCTGATCCGCATCGGCCGCGTGCCACGCCGATCCACCTCAGTGCAGGTTTCGTGTTCGACGATTTCGACGAGGCGCACGCACGGTTCGCGGGGTCCGCGGACGGGTTCTCCTACACCCGGGTGTCGAATCCCACGAATGCCGCTGCAGAACGTCGCATCGCCGATCTGGAGTCCGGTGCCGGAGCCCTCCTGGTGGGCAGCGGGCAAGCGGCCGTGGCGGTCACGCTCCTGTCCCTCGTCTCCGCGGGCGATCACATCCTCGCCTCACCGAGCATCTATGAGGGCACCCGAGAGCTTCTGCGCGACGACCTCTCCCGCCTGGGCGTGCACACCTCGTTCGTCTCGGAGCTGAACGACCTCGCCGCCTGGGAGGCCGGGATCCGGCCGGAGACCCGCGCACTGTTCGCCGAATCGATCGCGAACCCGAAGAACGAACTGCTCGACATCGCCGGCGTCGCCGCGATCGCCCGCGGGCATGGGATCCCCCTCATCGTCGACAACACACTGGCGACGCCCTACCTGCTGCGTCCGATCGAGCACGGCGCGGACGTCGTGGTGCACTCGGCGAGCAAGTTCCTCGCTGGTCACGGCACCGTGCTCGGCGGTGTCATCGTCGACGGCGGACGCTTTCCCTGGGATGCCCAGGCCACCCGGTACCCACAGCTCGCCGTCGACCGCGGGGCGGACGGGCTGACCCGGGTCGAGCGCTCGGGAGCCGGCGCGTTCCTGGAGCAGGCCAGGCACGTCGCGATGCGCTACGGTCCCACGCCCTCTCCGTTCAACGCCTTCCTGATCCTGCAGGGCATCGAAACGCTGTCCCTGCGCGTGCAGCGGCAGTCGGCGACGGTCCTGCGCCTCGCCCAGTGGCTGGAGAGCCACCCGGCGGTCGCATCGGTGGACTACTGCGGCCTGTCATCGAGCCCGCAGCGACGGCTCGCCGAGCACTACCTCCCGCGGGGCCACGGCGCCGTCCTCTCCGTCACCGTGCACGGCGGGCGCGATGCCGCGCGCGCGTTCACGGATGCGCTGGGCCTGTTCACCCGGATGACTCATCTCGGCGACACCCGTTCGCTCGTGCTGCACCCGGCATCGACGACGCACGTGCTGCGCGACGAGACCGAGCTCGCCGCGGCCGGCATCGGGCAGGGGCTGCTGCGCCTGTCGATCGGGCTGGAGGATCCGGAAGACCTCATCGCCGACCTCGATCAGGCGCTCACCGTGGCGTCCGAGGCGGAGATCCTCACGAGAGCAGGAGTGAGATGACCCGTCCCCAGCACTTCGGCTGGTTCTTGTCACGCGGCTTCGGCCCGCACGGCTGGGCCCGCCCGTACCAGGAATGGAACTACGCCTGGCAGCGTCCCGACATCTATCAGCAGTCCGCTCGGGACCTGGAGCAGGCCGGGTTCGATCTCGTCCTCATCGAGGACGCGCTGTCGGTCGGGATCACCCCCGCGACGCTGGATCTGCGGGTGCGCAAGGCGTACGGCGGCCCCAAGCACGACCCCTGGACACTTGCCCCGTACCTGTTCGCGGCGACCAGCCACCTCGGTGTGATCCCGACGGCGAATCCCGCGGCGTACCCGCCCTACCTCGCGGCACGGCAGTTCGCATCGCTCGCACATCTGAGCGGCAACCGCCTGGGTCTCAACGTGGTCACGGACGTCGGCAGCGCCCATCACTTCGGCACCGACCGGCTGCCGCACGATCAGGCCTACGACAGGGCGCAGGAGTGGCTGGACGCGTTGCGGCTGCTCTGGCACAGCTGGGACGACGACGCGCTCATCGCCGACCCGATCTCGCAGGTGTACGCCGACGGATCCAAGATCCGAGCTGTGCAGCACCGCGGGCAGTACTTCTCGTTCGATGGGCCGCTCAACGCCGAACCGCTGCCGACCGGGGATCCCATCGTCGCCTCTCCCGGCGGGTCGCCGCGCGGGATCGATTTCGCCGGACGCAACTCCGAGATCCAGCTCGCGCTGTCGAATCTCGACGTCGAGAGCATCCGGGCCTACCGCACCAGGGTGCACGAGGCCGCGGCCGCGCACGGTCGCCCCCCTGAGGACATCTCGATCCTGTTCGTGTTCAAGCCCATCGTCGCGGCGAGCGTCGAGGAGTCCGACCGGATCGTGCAGGCGTCGCTGTCGCCCGATGAGGCGACGCTGCGCGAGGTCGCCGAGGCCTGGTCCAGTGATCTGGAGACGGATCTGACGGCGTTCGATCTAGACAGTCCCCTGGATCCCGCCGCCGCATTCGGCGATCACGTGTCGAAGGGCACGATCCGGGGACTCCTCGGCCACCACGACTCCTTCGACGGGGTGCCGCTGCGGGAGATCCTGGCCGGCAAGGCGCGGCTGGGCCGCATCACCGACGGTCGCGGCGGGACGGTCGGCACCGCGGAGGAGATCGCCGATGTCATCCAAGCGCTCGGCGACGACGCCGGCAATGACGGCCTCATCTTCTCCGGCGACCTGCACCCGGTCACGATCCACCGCACGCTCGATGAACTCGTGCCGGTGCTTCGTCGCCGCGGCATCCTGCGCGACGGCTACGCCGACGGCGGTCTGCGCGCCAACCTGACGTCATTCTGACCAAGACTTCACTCTCGGAGGCAAACCCATGACCCGGATCGCAGTGCTGGTGGGAAACCCCCAGCCCGCTTCGCGCACCCGTCTCGTCGCCGAGGAGGTGGCGGCCCTGCTCGGTGCGCGCAGCGGCGCGGGCATCGACGCCACGATCGACCTCGCGGACGTCGCGGACGCGCTCTTCCGCTTCCCCGAGCCAAGGCTCGACGACCTGCTGAACCGGGTGGCGACCGCGGACGTGGCGGTGATCGCGAGCCCGACGTACAAGGCCGCCTATACAGGCCTGCTGAAGGCGTTCCTGGACCGCTACGGATCCGACGGGCTGCGCGGTCTCACCGCGGTGCCGGTGCTCACGATCGGAGCCCCGACGCATGCGCTCGCGGTGGAGACGACCCTTCGACCGCTCCTCGTGGAACTCGGCGCGAGCGTGCCGACCCGCGGGCTGGCGTTCCCGGCCGCTGCCGTCGAGGATCGTGCGAGCGTCGTCGGCGAGTGGGTCGATTCCGAGTGGCCGCGGATCCACCACGCGTTCCGCGTCAGGACGGAGACAGAGCGATGAACGTCCGCTTCCGCCCGGCCGAGTCGCTGGCCTCTGTCGCCGTCGCCGCGTCCGAGACCATCGTGGGCCGCGGATCCGGAGTGACGCCTCGCGCGGAGGTGCCTCGTACGGAGACGCCTCGTACGGGAACGCCTCGTACGGGAACGCCTCGTACAGAAACAAAGAGCGTGCAGCTCGAGCCGGCCTGCCTGGAGGTCGCGCACCGGGCGCAGCTGTTCGCCGCCCGGTTCTGACCCTGTCGGGTCGAGTCGGCTGGTGTCAGGCGGCTTGCGGGGTGATGGCGGTCACCGCGGGGTGATGACAGGGTCGACGCCCGCCTGTTTCAGGCAGCGTCGGCCCTGCTGTCTTCCGCATCCGTGAACATCACGCGCGGCGGTGGTGCGTCGGTGTACTCGACGCCGGACGGACTGGTCCAGACGATGACGCCGCCAGGACGCTGTCGCGCGGTCCAGCGCCAGCGCGGGTCGAGGTCGGGATGCTTGAGCGCGTGGTGGGTCTCGCAGAAGCACGCGAGGTTCACGGGATCGGTGGGCCCGAACCGGGCATAGTCGTGGTTGTGGTCGACCTGACATCGCCGGGCCGGCATCCGGCAGTTCAGGAACCGGCAGTTCCGATCTCGGGCGCGGAGGTACCGTTTCATCGCTTCCGGAGGTCGGTACGGGCTGGTCCGGACGATCATTCCCCTGCCGTCGAGTTCGAGCCGTTCCCAGCTGAACGCGGCGGCGGCGAAGCGGCGGGCGAGGTCGGGATCCATCGGCCCGCGCCCGTCGAGTTCCGCCATCCGGTCATCGTGGCCGGAAAGAGTGGTCTCTGCGACCGTGACCTGAACAGTGGCATGGACGCGGTCGAGGAGGTCGGCGTCGTCGGCGATGCGGCCGGTGAGGATCTTCAGCAGGAACCGGTCGAAGCGCACCTGGTCCAGCCGTCGCACGTCTTCGACGGCACCCTCCTGCTTGGCGGCGTCGAGGAGGGCACGGCCTTCCTGCGTGAGCAGGTCGAACGCGGCGTGGATGAGCGCCGCCGGCCCGGTCGCGTGCATCGTGGCCTGCCCGGCGCCGTCGTCGGTCACGCTCACAGCGCGATCATCGTGGGCGCGTCGATGCACCTCGGTCAGGGTGACCGGCGCGACCGCCGCGGCCACGGTCTCGGCGAAGGCCTTCGTGCGCGCCCGCGATTCGGCGGTCGCCAGCGGCACGACCTGTGCCTCGTATTCGGCCAGCGCGGCGGTGTCGTCGTGGGGGATGTCTGCGGCGGCTTCGAGGATCGCCTCCACGTGACCGAGCGAGACCTCCCCCGTCTCGAGTGCCGCGCAGGTCACGGGGAATCGTTCGTGCAGAGTATGCCCTGTGGCGAGGAGTTTCGCGGCGGCGTAGCGGGACACGTGCATTCCCGCCGAGAGCTCACTGATCATCGACCGCTCAGCCGGGTCGAACCCGTCGGATCCGGGGCGGATCTCTTCGAGCAGCAGCGCCACTCGCTCGTGGGCGAGAGCCGCCTGGCGCGCGTGCAGCCGAGCGATCTCGCGGCCCAGTTCTGCGCACTCCCCGACGATCTCCGCGCTACGGCGGAGGTAGTGATCGAGGGGCTTCTCCATGCGTCAATTATAGAACATATCTTCGACAGTGGGAAGAGTACTCCGCAGCCAAATCCATCGCGGAACGGATCCCGACGAGAATCGCATCCGGCTCAGAACAGCGCCTGCGGCAGCGCCCCCTCGTGCTCGAGCAGCCAGCGCTTCGTGTGCAGTCCCTCGCCGGGCGCACCGCCGGAGTAGCCGCCGAGGCCGTCGCTCGCGACCACGCGATGACAGGGCACGATGATCGGGATCGGGTTCGCTCCCATGATGGATCCGATCGCGCGGGCCGGGACCGACGTGCCGCTACGCTCGGCGAGCTCGCCGTAGGTCACGGTCTCGCCGTGCAGGACCGTGTCGTAGAGCGCGTGCAGCACCGCGTTCGTGACGTCGGACTGCGGTCCGAGGTCGAACGGCAGGTCGAACACGGCCCGCTCCCCCGCGAAGTAGGCGCCGAGCTGGGCGAGGGCCTCGGCGAGCAGCGGATCCCGCGCGGCGTCGGACGACATGCCCGGAACCGCCGGCGTGGAATGCCCGCGGCGCGGCCAATGCACCCGGCGGATCGCCGTGCCGTCGCTGTGCACGGAGAGCACGCCCACGGGCGTCGCGATCGAGCCGGAGAAGGTCACGCGCCGATCGTACGCCGGGGATCCGACATCGCGGACAACGCCCGCAGATCGTCACCCGCGACACCGATCCGGCGATCGATGCAGCACCCGTGTCACACTTTCGCACCGCGCTCCGACATCCCTGATGAGAGCCGCACGAACGCCGACGAGATCCGCCGGGGCGTCGGCCGGAAGAGGAACGACGATGACCAGGATCGACATGGGCCGCACCAACAAGCTCGGCTACGCCGCGGTGCTCGGGCTGGAGGCCTACTCCCGCAAGAGCGTGGAGCCGCGGCTGTACGAGCTGATCAAGCTGCGTGCCTCGATCCTGAACGGATGCGGGTTCTGCGTCGACACGCACGCGACCGAGGGCGCCAAGCGCGGCATCCCCCAGCGCACCCTGCACGCGGTCGGCGCGTGGCAGCACGCCAGGGGTTTCTTCGCCGAGAAGGAGTTGGCGGCACTCGCCCTGACCGATGCCGTCACGCAGCTCGATCCGGAGACCGTGACGGACGAGATCTGGAACGCTGCCGCGCAGCACTTCGACGAGGGCGAGCTCGGCGCCCTCGTGCTGGCGATCTGCACGATCAACGTCTGGAACCGCGTGGCCATCGCCACCGAGATGGCGCCGCCGATCGACGACAAGCACCCGATCGTCTGAGTGGTATCGGAGGCGGCGCGCTACCGTGGGCCCATGACGCTCGCCTCGCCTGCCACCCGCGCGTGGCAGGCGGAGCGCGGGCGTCTGATCGGCATCGCCTACCGGATGCTCGGCGACTACGGGCACGCCGAGGACGTGGTCTCCGAGGTCGCGATCGAGGCGCTGCAGCAGGAGCGCGCCGAGCGCCGCGACGCGGACGGGCTCGACAGGCCCGGTGCGGACGAGCCGGGTGCGGACAGCTCCTCCTCGGCGGGACGCGTGCGCTCCTGGCCCGCGTGGCTGACGACGGTATGCGTGCGCCGCTCGATCGACCGCGTGCGCGCGCTCGCGGCGATGCGGGAGGACTACGTCGGCCCGTGGTTGCCCGAGCCCGTCGCGACCACGCGGCTGCCCGAGGATGCGGTGGCCGATCGCGAGCTGCTCTCGCTCGCGCTGCTGCACATGGCCGAGCAGCTCGCGCCCGATGCGCGAGCGGCGGTCGTGCTGCACCGCGCATTCGGGATGTCGGCCGTGGAGATCGGACGCATCCTGGAGCGCTCCCCCGCCGCCGTGCGGCAGCTCATCTCGCGCGGTGAACGCCGACTGCACCTCGCGGACGATCCCGCTTCGACGCGGGCGGCGGATCCGGCGGCGCTCGGTGCTCTGCTCGCCGCGGTCGAGCACGGCGACATCTCCGGTGTGCTCGCACTGCTCGCCGATGACGCGATCCTGTGGAGCGACGGCGGCGGGCGAGTGCGCGCGGCCCTCAACCCGATCTTCGGCGCCGACCGCGTGCGGCGCTTCCTCTTCGGTGTGCTGGAGAAGGCCACGGCCGACCCGTCGCTGCCTTTCGGAGTCGCGCGGCTCGACGTCAACGGCGAGCCCGCGGTCGCACTCACGCATTCCGGTCGCACCGACGTGCTCACCCTCGAGTTCGGCGCCGACGGCCTCATCCACGGGCTCCGCCAGGTCTGCAACCCCGACAAGCTCGCACACGCGTTCTGAGGGCATCGAACGGCGAGAACCGAGGTCACGGTATCCCGAACGTGCGAGACGGCCGGCCCCGAAGGCGGTTCGGCGGGCGTACGCTGAGGATCAACAGCGGCACCTGGGCCGATCGGCCGGCCGCTGACCGGGTCGCGCATCGCGGTTCCACGGGAGGTGCCCTTCGGCAGACGTCTCGCCATCGGCTCCGCGCTGCAGCGCGAGCCCGAGCGGAAAGGCGTGCTTCTCATGACACGTTTCGGATTCGTCAGCACGTTCCCCCCGACACGATGCGGCCTCGCGACGTTCACCGCCGCGCTGGCGGGGGCCCTGTCGAAGAGCCCGGGCGACGAGTCGGTGATCGTCCGCGTCGACGACGGCGTGCCGGCGGGCCCTTCCGTCCCAGGCCTCCGCCTGCGGATCGCCACGACGTTGAGCCCGGGGGATCCGCCGAGCCGACGCGCAGCCGCACAGGCGCTGAACGGCTGCGACGTCGTGATCGTGCAGCACGAGTTCGGGATCTACGGCGGTCCGGACGGCGCGGAGATCATCGATCTGCTGGATCTGATCCGGCGGCCGGTCATCACGGTCATGCACACGATCCTCGCCGCGCCCCGCCCGCATCAGCGCCGGGTCACCACCGCGGTCGTGGACCACAGCGACACCGTCGTCGCGATGACGGAGTCGGGAGCGCGACTGCTCGTCGACGAATTCGGGGTGTCTGCGTCGCGGCTGCGCGTCATCCCGCACGGCGTCGACGAGTGGGGTCCCGTCGTTGCCTCCGATGCTCCCCATCGACCGACGGTGCTGACCTGGGGGCTGCTCGGTCCCGGCAAGGGGATCGAATGGGGCATCATGGCGATCGCCGTGATGCGCCGCACCGGGATCGCGTCCCCTCCGCTTTACCGGGTGCTCGGGCAGACGCACCCGAAGGTCCTCGCGGAGCATGGTCAGCAGTACCGCCGATCCCTGTGGGCGCTCGCGGACGAACTGGGCGTGGGAGATCTGGTCGAGATCGACGCGCGATATCGCACGCAGGACGAGCTCGCGCTCGAGGTGGTCACCGCCGACGTGGTGCTCCTGCCTTACGACTCCCGCGAGCAGACCACCTCGGGCGTGCTCGTGGAGGCCATCGCGGCGGGACGACCCGTGATCGCGACGAGGTTCCCGCACGCCGTGGAACTGTTGTCCGACGGTGCGGGCATCCTCGTCGCGCATCAGAGCCCCACGCAGATCGCAGCCGCGATCGGCACGGTTCTGCGCGCACCCGCCCCGGCTCGCAGCGCGGCGTCACGGACGGCGCACGGCGCGCTCGCCAACGGCTGGACGTCGGTCGCCGATCAGTATCGGGCGCTCGCCGCCGACCTGACGATGGCGCTGCAGGTGGCCGGATGAACGCGGCCGCCACCGCCATCGCGGTTCCGGACGCGCCGGCGACGACCGCGGGACCCCTTCCCCTGGGGCACCTCATCGCGCTGACCGGCCCGTACGGGGTCTACGAGCACGCTCTGTGCGAGACCCCTCGCCTCGAACACGGGCACTGCACGGACGACGTCGCCCGGGTACTCGCGGTGGCCGTCCGGGAACCGTCCCGACGCGCCTCGCCCAACACCGTGGAGCTGCACCACCTGATCGAGCTCTCCCTGTCCTTCTTGGAGAGCGCGGTCGCCCCCGACGGTACTGTGCGCAACCGGAGGGCGGCGGACGGCACCTGGACCGATCCGCCGAGCATCGGCGATTGGTGGGGGCGGGCCGTCCTCGGACTCGGTGCAGCCATCCGGCACTCACGGGACCCGGGGATCCGCGCACGTGCACTTCGTGTCTTCCTGCGAGCAGCGCAGCAGGGCTCCCCCGACGTGCGCGCGTCCGCTTTCGCGGCGATCGGCGCGGCCGACGCCCTCCTCGCCTTCCCGGAGCTCACCGCCGCCCGGATGCTGCTGGCCGACGGCCTGCGCCGCGTCCCCCGGCCGGAGGGCGCCGATCGGGGTTGGCCGGAACAGCGGCTGCGCTACGCGAACGGCGCCCTGTGCGAGGCGCTCATCGCGGGAGGGCAGGCATTGCAGCGGTCGGATGCGATCGACACCGGCCTGGAGATGCTGGACACGCTGCTGCGGCTGGAGACGAGACCGTCGGGGATGCTGTCGTTCGCGGGCCCCGGGGGACGGGATCGGTCGGATCGGGAGCGGGCGGGCGACCAGCAGCCGATCGAGCCCGCCACGATCGCCGACGCCTGCCTGCGCGCGGCTTCGGTCACGCGCGACGAGCGCTGGCACCACGAGTCGCTGCGGATCTGGGCCTGGTTCACCGGCGAGAACGACGCCGGCATCGCGATGTTCGACTCGCTCACAGGCGCCGGCTACGACGGGCTCACGCCGACCGGACGCAACGAGAACCGCGGGGCGGAGTCGACCCTCGCAGCGCTCAGCGCCTTCCAGTGCGCGCGCTCCGCGCGGGCCGGCCTGAGATGACGGTCCTCGCCGAAGACGCCGGCATCGAGCTCGGCGCGGAGTCCGACCGGGTTGTCGCTCGGCTCTTCCTCCCCGGGGAGAGCACCCCGGGTGGATCCTCCCGCACGCAGGCGGTGCTCGATCGGGTGCTGGCCCTGCCCGCGGATGTGCTCGCCGCTTGCGCGCACCGCGTTCGCGACCGTCTCTCGGGGCGGGATCCGTCTCTGCTGAGCGGCGTCCTTCAGAACGCCGCCATGGTGCGCCTCGCTGACGCGCCAGAGCTCGACGAGGACGCCGCACTCGTCATCGGGGCGACCTTCACCGCGGAGTACTCGCTCGAAGGCGCCGCGCTGTGCAACCCGAGCACCGTGCCGCATCCGGATCAGACCGGCCTGGCCGACGGGCAACTGCGCGTGCTGCTGTCGCTGCGCTCGATCGGCGAGGGGCACGTCTCCTCGATCCAGTTCTGCGAAGCGGTGATCGGGTCGGGACGGACATGGCGCTTCCTGCCAAGGCAGGCCCCGCCGCGCCTTGCGTCCGTCAGCGAGGGCGAGTGGCAGAAGGAGCATTTCCTGCGTGCTCTCGAGCACGACGGCGGCACCGACGAGCTCACGGACGCGATCGGCCAGATCCTCCCGGACCGGTTCGGGAGCGGTCTGATCGAGCAGACCATTCAGACGCTGCGTGCTCCCTTCCTGCGACGGGCGGGTGCTCGTGCGCATCTCGACGCGATGCGGATCGTCGCCGATTCGGCCTATCACGCGACCTTCCCGGCGGGCAGCGCGCTCACCGCACGCGTGCTGCTCCCGGCCGCCGACGAAGAGCGGCAGGGCATCGAAGACCTCCGGCTCGTCCGGACACCGCGCGTCGATGGGCCCGCGTACGCGGGGACTTTCACGGCCTACGACGGTCACGCGATCTCGTCGCGTCTGCTGACGACAGACGACTTCCGGGACTTCTCGATTCATCGCCTCGTCGGATCCGCGACCCGGACGAAGGGTATGGCCCTGTTCCCCCGGCCCGTCCACGGTACGCATCTCGCGCTCGGTCGCGGCGACGGCGAGTCGATCACCCTGACCAGGTCCGTGGACGGCCTGGTCTGGGAGGACGAGACGATCCTGCACATTCCGAGCGCCCCCTGGGAGATCGTGCAGACCGGCAACTGCGGCTCACCGATCGAGACCCCGCAGGGCTGGATCGTCCTCACGCACGGCGTCGGACCGTTCCGCCTCTACAGCATCGGCGCGCTGCTGCTGGATCTCGACGATCCGTCCCAGGTCATCGGCGTGCTCCCCACGCCGCTGATCGAACCGCCGCGGAACGGGGGCGGCTACGTGCCGAACGTCGTCTACAGCTGCGGCGGCCTCGTCCACGACGGGGTGCTGTGGATCCCGTACGGGGTAGACGATCAGCGCATCCGCGTCGCGCACGTCGAGGTCTCCGCCCTGCTCGCCGCGATGACCCCGCCCTCCACGGCGCACTCGGAGGAGACGCACGACCTCGGCTGATCCGTCGAGAGCCGCCCAGCCGCGTGACGGCTCGGCCCTCCGGCCCACGTCGCCCTGGCAGACCGGGCCCGTCCAGTACGTGCACCACTCAGTCCAGCAGGTGCCGGGTGTAGCGTCCGGGTTCGTCGAGGAAGGACCGCCAGTGCCGCACGAGCTCCAGGTCCTCCCACACCGCCGGGCGCAGGCCCCACTCCCCGACCTCGAGGATCGTCGCGCCCGGCAGCGCGGCGAGCACCGGCGAGTGCGTCGCGCAGAGCACCTGCCCTCCCTCGTCGGCGATCCGGCGCAGCACGGCGATGAGGCTCAGGGTCGAGGAGAACGAGAGCGCCGCCTCGGGCTCGTCGAGGCAGTAGAAGCCGGGATCGTCGAAGCGCGTCTCGAGCACGGCGAGGAACGACTCGCCGTGGCTCATCTCGTGGAACAACGGCTCCGGTCCGGTTGACGGGTTCTCCTCGAGGTACGTGTAGAACGAGTGCATCGTCTCGGCGCGCAGGAAGAAGCCCCACCGGTTCGCGCCGACACCGCGCTGGATGCGGAGCCACTCCGACAGCGGCGACTCAGTCGGGCGGGTGCTGTGCCGGGCCTGGCGGGATCCGCCCTCCGGCGAAAGCCCGTAGGCGACCGCGATGCCCTCGACCAGCGTCGACTTGCCGCTGCCGTTCTCGCCGACGAGGAACGTCACTCCCGGATCCAGGTCGATGCCCTCCCGCAGCACCTGGGCGACCGCGGGAATGCTCGCCGGCCACGTGCCGCTCGCGGAGGGTGCGTCATCGGCCGGGTGCACTGCCACGACCGGCTGCTGCCGGCGCCGGCGGCTGCGCGGGTCCCAGAACGGATCCATGGCGCTCCCTCCGGCGATCGGCTCGGATCCATTGTGCCCGGCCTGACCGACACGGGGCCCGAGCCTGGGCTGCCGTACCGCTCGCACGACTGACGAGGCCAGCAGCAGCACCCCGGAACCGGACCGTCAGCCGTTCCTCAGACCGGGACCGGAAGGATGGATCCGTGAGTCAGGCGACGCGGGACCCGGTCAGGACGACACGCGCCGCGCCCCGCCGCGGTGCCATCGTCGCACTGCTGATGGCAGCCATGGCGCTGACCGTCGCCGTGCTGCTCGGATCGGTCCCCGGCCCGCTCGGCACGGCGATCGCCGTGGCCCTGCCCTGGCTGGGGCTGCTCCTGACACCGCTCGTGATCGCCGCCCTGCTGATCCGGCCGCGGACGGCATGGATCGCGGCGGTGCCCGTCGTCGCCTGGACCGTGGCGCTGTGGGGGTTCCTCCCCGTGCCGTGGCAGGGCGATCCGTCCCCCGGAGCCTCAGGCCTGCTGGTCGCCACGCAGAACGTGCAGGCAGGATCGGGCACCGGGGCGGCGTCCGCGCGCGCCCTCGCCGGCCAGGGCGCCCAGATCCTGGCATTCACGGAGCTCGACGGCGATTCGGGGGCGGCGATCGCGGACGAGCTCGCCGATGCGTACCCGCACGCCTACCGGGTCGGCACCGTCGGGGTCTGGAGCCGGTACCCGATCCTCGACGAGGAAGCGCTCGACCTCGGGCTGGGTTGGAAGCGCGCGCTGCGCGTCGAGGTGGACGCACCCGGCGGCCCCGTCAGCGTCTACGTTGTGCACGCCGCCTCGCTGCGCCCGGGCGCGCAGAGCGCCAGAGATGGGATGCTCTCCGCGCTGGGCGAGCAGATCGGTGCGGATCGGAGCCATCGCGTGATCGCCCTCGGCGATTTCAATGCCGTGTCGACGGATCCGGCTCTCGCCGCGATCGCCGGGAGGCTCGGCGAGGTGCGGTTCGGCGGGATCGGCCCCTCGTTCACCTGGCCCGCCTCGTTCCCCGCGGTCCGGATCGACCACCTCTTCCAGCGCGGCTTCGCGGCCGCCTCCGGCCGGACGGCCTCGGCCGGCGCCAGCGATCACCTCGCGATCATCGCCGTGCTGGGCGGCTGATCCGGTACGGCTGATCCTGAGCGACTGATCCGACGCGGCTGATCCGGCCAGCTGAGGGCCGCCGGTTCGAGGCGGCCTCAGCCGACGACCATGAGGACCCGGGCGTCATCGGCGACGATCCCGGGTCCGCGAGTGACCGCACTGTCCCCCGTCATTGCGGACGGCAGCACCAGCGCTTCCATCGCCGATGCCGTGCTGCCGCCCATGCTCACCCGCCCCGAGCGCACGACCACCGCGCGCGTATCCTCGGGCAGATCGGATGCACCGTGCAGGTCGGCGAAGACCAGCGCCGGCCTCGCCCGGGATGTCACCGTGGACAGGACGAGGATCCGGCTCAGCTCCGCGGCACGGAGCCGGGGCCGGCGCAGTTCCAGGAGCGGGCCCGTGTGCCGCAGCACCCGCTCCTTGCGGAGCCCGACCGGCGCGCCAGGACCGACGTCGACCTGCGGGCCGCCGATCCCGGCGAGCACGTGCGTCGCCTCGTCCACCAGATGCAGGATGCCCACCGGGCCCCGCAGCTCGACGAGCTGCAGGGCCCAGTGCAGCTCTCCATTCGGACCGCGCAGTCCGCAGATCTCGCGCACATGGCCGCCTCCTGCGGCGAGCCCGCGCCTCGGCAGGTTCCGCAACTGCAGGAGACCGGCCGTGGCGGAGCTCGCCGCGAGGAAGGCGGGGTTCACCGGCTCAGACCCGCGCGCCGATGAGGACATAGCCCTCTTCGCCGTGCACCACGGTGTCGAGCCCTGCGATCTCGTCCTCGTTCTTCACCCGGAATCCGAGGAGCTTCTCGATGACGAATCCGATCCCGAAGGCGAGTGCGAACGAGTAGACGAGCACTGCGCCTGCTGCGAGCGCCTGGGCCGCGAGCTGTGCGAAGCTGCCGCTGAAGATCAGGCCGGTGCCGTTGGCGAACACGCCCAGGTAGAGCGTTCCCAGGATGCCGCCGATGAGGTGGATGCCGACCACGTCGAGCGAGTCATCGAAGCCGAGCTTGAACTTCAGGTCGATCGCGAGCTGGCAGACCGCACCGGCGAGGAGGCCGAGCACGACCGCCCAGATCGGGGTGAGCGCGGCGCAGGCCGGGGTGATCGCGACGAGACCGGCGACAGCACCGGATGCGGCGCCGACCGAGGTGGGCTTGCCGTTGCGGATCTTCTCCATCACCAGCCAGCTGAGCAGAGCGGCCGCGGGAGCCGCGAGGGTGTTCACGAACGCGATCGCGGCGGTGCCGTCGGCGCCGAGCTCGGAACCGGCGTTGAACCCGAACCAGCCGAACCACAGCAGGCCGGCGCCGAGCAGCACGAACGGCGGGTTGTGCGGCACGTCGGCGCCCTTCTGGAAGCCGATGCGGCGGCCGAGCACGAGGGCGAGCGCGAGACCGGCGGCTCCGGCGTTGATGTGCACCGCGGTGCCGCCTGCGAAGTCGATCGCACCGACGCCGAGCCAGTCCTGAAGGCCCTTGGTGACCCAGCCGCCGTAGGCGAAGGTGCCGTCCTTGTTCAGGCCGAAGTTGAAGACCCAGCTCGCGACCGGGAAGTAGACGACCGTCGCCCAGATGCCGGCGAAGATCATCCAGGATCCGAACTTGGCACGGTCGGCGATGGCGCCGGAGACGAGGGCGACGGTGATGATCGCGAAGGTCGCCTGGAACGCGACGAACGCGAGCGGCGGGTACGCTGCGCCCTTCGGAACCTCGAGCAGGCTGTTCAGGCCGATCGCGGACCAGTCGATGGTCCACGGGGCGATCAGGCCCTTACCGCTGGGGAACGCGATCGCATAGCCGAAGACGACCCACAGCACGCCGATCAGACCGATCGCGCCGAAGCTCATCATCATCATGCTGATCACGCTCTTGGCCTTGACGAGGCCACCGTAGAAGAACGCCAGACCTGGCGTCATGAGCAGCACGAGGGCTGCACAGATCAAAACGAAGGCGGTGTTTCCCTGATCCATGGGTCCGCTCCTCTCTCAGTGAGAACGCTCCTGCAGCGTCGGGTGAGGTCAGACTGTCACCCGTGCGTTTCGCCTCGACGCGCGCTGTGTTTCCATTCCGTTTCGTCGAACGCACCCGACGTGAACAAGCTGTAACGCGGGGCCCGCCGCCTGGCAGGATGAGCCCATGCGTGCAGTGGTGTTCGATGCGGTCCGCTCCCAGCCGGAGGTGCGCTCGGTCCCCGAGCCGGACGTGCCCGATGACGGCGTCCTCGTCCGGGTGATGGCCACGGGGATGTGCCGCAGCGATTGGCACGCCTGGGCCGGGCACGACGACATCGCGTTCCCGCATGTGCCGGGGCACGAGCTCGCCGGGATCATTACCGAGGTGGGACCGCGGGTCACCCGCTGGCAGGTGGGCGATCGCGTGACCGTGCCGTTCGTGTGCGGCTGCGGGCGTTGTGAATGGTGCCTCTCCGGCAACGCGCAGGTCTGCCCCGACCAGCAGCAGCCCGGCTTCACGCACTGGGGATCCTTCGCCGAGGCCGTCGCCCTGCACGCAGCCGACGTGAACCTGGTCGCGCTGCCGGACGAGGTGGACTTCGCCACGGCGGCGAGTCTCGGCTGCCGCTTCGCCACCGCGTTCCGCGCGCTCGTCGGACGCGCGCAGGTGCGCGACGGCGAATGGGTCACGGTGATCGGAGCCGGCGGCGTCGGGCTCAGCGCCGTGATGATCGCCCGGGCGGCCGGTGCGCGCGTCATCGCCGTGGACCGCAACCCGGAGGCCCTCGCCGTGGCCGCCGAAGTCGGCGCCGAGCACACGCTCCTCGCGGACGGGACCGACATCCCGGCCGCCGTGGCCGCGCTGACCGGAGGCGGAAGCCACGTCTCCGTCGATGCCGTGGGCAGCGAGCAGACCCTCGCCGACGCGATCCTGGGGCTGCGCCGGCGCGGTCGGCACGTGCAGATCGGCCTCCTCCCGCCGATCGACGGGCATCCCCGTGTGCCGATGGACCGCGTGATCGGCTGGGAGCTCGACCTGCTCGGCAGCCACGGCATGGCGGCCGCCGACTACCCCGCGATGATGGCGCTGATCGCCGAAGGGCGCCTCGCCCCGCAGCGTCTCATCGAGCGCACCATCGGTCTCGAGGAGGCCGCGGCGCTGCTGCCGGGCTTCGACCGGGCCACCGTGGCGGGCATGACCATGGTGGATCCGCAGCGGATCGACTGATCGCCGCGTGCCGCCGAGACGCGGCTCACGTCGCTGTCGTCGTCGCGTCCAGTCCGGGCGATCGCGCCCCCTTCGGGAGGCCGAGCCGGCCGCGGGTCACGAGGATCAGCACGAGAGCCGTGACCGTGAAGCCGATCAGCACCGGCAGAAGCCCGTAGTCGTTGAAGATCGGCGCGGGGAAGAGCGGCGCGCCCACCTTGTTCGCGAAGGTGTTGAAGGAGGCGTGCATCAGCATTGTGATCAGCACGCTGCCCGCCGCGTGGTTGAAGACCCAGGTCATCATGATCGTCAGCGCCGTGATCATCACCACGAACATCACCATGTTCGTGAGCGTCGGCGGCGTCCACACCCCGCTCCAGAAGAGCGGGAAGTGCCAGAACGCCCACAGCAGGCCGAGGATGACACTCCCCGTCAGCGGACCGTAGCGGTCCTGCAGCCGCGGCAGGGCGAACCCTCGCCATCCAGGTTCCTCGCCCAGCGGGCCGCCGAGGAGGAACGTCATCAGGAATGCCAGCGGGTAGGCGGCGAGCAGCGGCCCGACGATCGGCTGGAACGACGACAGCGCCCCCGGCACGACGATCGTGCCCAGCACGATGATGATCGGCACCCCGACGAGCAGGAACAGGTACCAGACGATCCCGACTCGCCATTGCACGTACCGGTGGAGCAGGTGGGTGATTCCTGCCTTCCCCTCCAGCACGCCCGTCATGACGAAGGCACCGACCGTGGGTCCGAAGGTCGCGGCGACGACCGCGATCGCGATCACCGGTTTCGGCAGGGCCGGCAGCACGCCCTGCGCCGACAGCGCGACCGGCACCTCGATCAGCCACGAGACGAGGTAGGCGATCACGAAGTAGGAGGTGAGCGGATTCCGGGCGAGCAGCCCGCGGGGCGCCGCGTGGGATGACCGACCGAGGTTGCCGACGACTGCCATGATGCTGACCTTTCCGCCAGCGACGGGCCCGCGACGACGCGGGTCAGCCGTTCGCCATGCCTCAGTGTGGCACTCGGCGGGGCACGCCACCAGAGGCTCCGCCAGACCCGGATCAGTTCTCGAGCAGGTGCCGGATCGCGGACTCGGGAGTGACGGTCGTATCGAGCACCCGACCCCGGGCGTAGCGGCGGAACACCCGCGGATCGATGTAGCTCGCCCGCGCCACCGCAGCCGTGTTGCCGAGCGCCGCGGCGGCGGCCTCGACCGCATCCCGTTCCGCACGTCGGCGCTGAGCCGCGTCGTCCGCCGCTCCCGCAGCTGCCAGCGCACTCGCCGCCGCGATCGTGCCGCGGAGCGTCCGGAAGTCCTTCGCCGTGAAGGCCGTGCCGGTGAGGGCGCGCACGTGCTCGTTCACTTCCCGGGCCGTCACCGCGACCCGCCGCCGTCCGCGGCGATACGCGAGCAGAGGCGCGCTCGGGCGTGCGCCGTCCGAGAGGTCCGCGAGCACCGCCGAGAGCGCCGGATCCTCGACCTCGAGATGCATGCGACGCCCGCTCTTGGCGGGGAAGGCGAGCACGGTCGTGGCCCCGTCGATACGCACATCACGGCAGCGGAGCGTGGTGAGCCCGCGACTGCCGTGGCGTGCCAGATAGCGTTGCGAGCCGACGCGCGGCGCCACATCGTCCAGCAACCGGAAGGCGGCGGCCAGCACCCGCTCCCGATCCGCCTCGCCGCCCTGCGCGAGCGCGCGCGTCACCCTGGCGCGCGCGCCCGGCAGCGCGGCGGCGAGCGCCATCGCGCGGCGGAACTTCCTCCGGTCCCGGCGCTGCCGCCATCGCGGGTGGTACAGGTACTGCCGCCGCCCCGCCGCGTCGACGCCCACCGCCTGGATGTGGGCGCGTGGATCCTTCGCGATCCAGACGTCCTGCCACGCCGGCGGGATGGCGAGTGCGCGGATCCGTTCGAGATCGGCGTCCGACACCGCGTGCCCCCGCGCATCCGTGTAGCGGAACCCGGATCCGGACCGCCTCCGCCGATAGCCCGGGTCGCTGTCGGGACGCGCACGGACGAGGCCCGACCCCGCGGCACCGCGCGTCATCCGCCGGCTCCGTGGAACCGGGAACCGCCGTCGAGCCGCCCGGCCATCCGCGCCTCCTCTCGCACCGGCGGCACTCCGCCGCGGTCACGATGACTCTGCCGTGCCGTCGCTCGCCCGGGAAGGGACTGGCGGCCGATCTTCTCCGTCGGCTACGATCCTTCGGCGCCGCGTCGGGGGTCCGCACCGCATCCGGCGCCGATCCCGGCGGTGGCCGATGCTCAGTCCCGCAGCCGTGCGGCACGGGCCCGCAGGTAGTCGCGCTCGGGGACCGAGAGCGTCGCCCGGGCCGCGTCGAGGTACTCGGCGATCGCCTCCGGAGTGTGCCCCGCGCGTTCCAGCAGATGCGCGCGCACCGACGCGATGCGGCGGCGGTCGCCGCGCACCCTCGGATCCGCGATCCCATCGATCACCGCCAGACCCGATTCCGGGCCGTGCACCATCGCCTGGGCCACGGCGCGGTTGATCGTCGCGACCGGGTTGCCGGTCTCCCGCTCGAGCAGGCGGTACAGGGCCAGGATCTGCGGCCAGTCCGTGGTCGCGGTGCTCGGGGCGTCATCGTGCAGCGCCGCGATCGCGGCCTGGATCGCGTAGGGTCCGTGGCGGCCTGCGGCGAGCGCTGCGTCCAGGATCTCGGTGCCCTCCTCGATCCGGTCCCGGTCCCACCGCGTGCGATCCTGCTCGTCGAGCGGGATCAGCTCGCCGCGGGTGCCGGTGCGCGCGGACCGGCGGGCGTCGGTGAGCAGCATCAGCGCGAGCAGCCCCGCGACCTCGACGTCGTCCGGGCGTTCGCGGTGCAGCATCCGGGCCAGGCGGATCGCCTCGTCGCTGAGCCGGACGTCGTTGATCTCCGCGCCCTCGGTCGTGGTGTGCCCCTCGGTGAACATGACGTAGAGGACGGCGAGCACCGGATCCAGACGGTCCTCGGGGTCGGACGGCTCAGGGAAAACGGCCCCGGCGGCACGGATCTTCGCCTTCGCGCGGCTGATCCGCTGGGCGATCGTCGCCTCGGGCAGCAGGTGCGCACGCGCGATCTGCGCGGTCGACAGACCGCCGACGGCGCGCAGCGTCAGCGCCACCTGGGCGGGCATGCTCAGCGCGGGATGGCAGCACAGCCGCAGCACCTGCACGCTGTCGTCGGCGTCTGCGGTCGACGCGTCCTCGAGCGGTCGCCAGGCATCGACGTAGGCGTGCTCGCGCTCGCGACGCTGGTGCTCGCTGCGGATCCGGTCGATCATGCGGCGGCGCGCGACGGTGAGCAGCCAGCCTTTCGCGTCCTCGGGGGCGCCCTCGGATGGCCACTGCTGGTGCGCGGCGAGAAGCGCCTCCTGCACCGCGTCCTCGCAGAGGTCCAGCTGTGCGGCACCGTAGCGGCGCAGCAGCGCGGCGAGGACCTGCGGCGCGCTGCTGCGCCACAGGTCCTCGTATCCGCGATCGGTCACACGTCGGACCCGGCGGAGAACATCACGGGGCGGACCTCCAGGGCGAGACCGTCGATCGCCGCGTCCGGGATCTGCTGAGCGAGTTCGACCGCGCGCTCCTCGGACTCGACCTCGATCAGGTAGTACCCGCCCATGAACTCCTTGGTCTCGGCGAAGGGTCCATCGACCACTTCGGGAGCGCCCGCCGAGGCGCGCACCACCTTCGACTGGCTGGGGTCGGCGAGCGCGACGGTGCCGAGCATCTCGCCCGAAGCGGTGATGGAATCCATGAACGCCTGGTGGCCCTCCCCGATCGCCTGCATCTGCTCCGCCGTGAGCGCATCCAGCACGTCCTGACGCACCTGCATGAGGATCATGTACTTCATGGTCGTTCTCCTTCTGTTCGTCGGGCGACCCGATGTCCGCCTCGGTATGTGGTCGGAGTCGATGCGCGTTTCTCGACACATTCTGCGCGCCGATTCCGACAACCGCGCTCCGGCGCCCTCCGGCGGGCCGCGTGCCCCGGATGCGCGGGGCTTCTCGAGGCCCTGCTCGTGCCGCTCAGCCGCCGGCCGTCGTGCGCAGCGCCTGTTCGAGCGCGGTCCGCGCCGCTGCGTCGACGGTCGGCGCGGTGACGAGGAAGATGCGCCGCTCGAACACGGCGTCGGCGATCTCGACGGTCGCCACGGTGTCCAGATGCGCGGGCAGCGCCAGCTCCGGCACGAGGGCGGCGCCGAACCCGGCGGCGACGTAGGCCGCCACGACGGCGTAGTCGTCGCTGCGCATCGCGATCCGCGGGGTGAAGCCGGCCTGCTCGGCGGCTCGGGCCAGGGCGGCGTCGACCGGATCCGCCTCCGTCGCGCCCGCGATCCAGGCCTCGTCGCCGAGGTCCGCGAGAGCGACGCCGGTGCGGCCGGCGAGCGGGTGCGCCGGCGGGACGATGACGGCGAGGTGCTCCTGGCGGACCGGGATCATCCGGAACCCCGGCGGCAAGATGGTGGGCCGGCCCGGGGCGTCGTACACGATCGCGGCATCGAGGCGGAGCCCGACGACGTCCGCCATCAGCGGGTCGAGCTCGGCCTCGCTCACGTCCGGGTCGAAGCCGGCCTCCTGCAGTGCTCGCACGACCTGCGGCAGCAGCCTCGCTCCGGCGGAGGGGAACACGCCGATCGCGATGCGGCGGCGGTCTGACTCGACCAGCGCCCTGAGCTCGTCGACGGCGCGTTCGGAGCGGTCCAGGATCGCGATCGCGTGCGGCATCATCGCCTCTCCCACCGCCGTCAGCCGGGTGCCGCCGGATCCGCTCGTCACGACCGCGGCGCCGAGTACGCGCTCCAGGCCGCGGAGGTGGTGGGTCACGGTGGGCTGGCTCCACTGCAGGGCGTCCGCCGCACGCAGCACGGACCCGTGTTCGGCCACGGCCTCCAGCGCCTTGAGCTGCCTCAGATCGAGCATCCGCGCTCCATAGTGAGTATTGAGGAATGAAGATATGTCGTCATTCCTCATCGTATCCCTCGCCGTCAGAATCGATCCGTGACGACATCCACGCCCTACGCCGACGCCATCCGCCGATTCGCCGCACGCGACCTGCAGCGCCTCAACGTCCCCGGGCACAGCGCCGACCCCACCGCCGCACCGTTGCTGGCGGAATTCTTCGGCGAGGACGTACTGCGCTACGACGTGGAGCCATTGCTGGACGGCATCGACAAGGGAGCCGTGAACCCGCTCGCCCAGGCGCGCGAGGCCGCCGCCCGGGCGTGGGGCGCGCGGCGCACCTGGTTCCTCACCAACGGCGCCTCCGAGGCCAACCGGATGGCGGCGCTCGCACTGGCCGCGTTCCGCACCCCGGACGAGATCGTCGTCGCGCAGCGCAGCGCGCACTCCAGCTTCTTCGACGGCATCATCCTCGGCGGCCTCGACCCCCGCTTCGTGCAGCCGACGATCGATGAGCACCATGGCATCAATCACGGCGTGACGCCCGCCGCGATGCGCGAGGCGCTCACGGGCGTGGACGCGAAGGCCGCCTACATCATCAGTCCGAGTTACTTCGGCGCGGTCGCCGACGTCGAGGGCATCGCCGAGGTCTGCCACGAGGCCGGCGTGCCGCTGGTCGTGGACGCCGCGTGGGCCGCGCACTTCGGCTTCCACCCCGACCTTCCCGCGAACCCGATCGCGCTCGGCGCCGACCTCGTCGTCTCGTCGACGCACAAGATGGGCGGCAGCCTCACTCAGTCGGCCATGCTCCATCTCGCGGACGGCCCCTACGCCGCGGAGCTCGAGCCTCTGATCGACCGCGCCTTCATGTTCACGCAGTCCACGAGCGCCAGCTCGCTGCTGCTCGCCTCCCTCGACCTCGCCCGGGCGACGCTCGAGGACGGCCACGACCGCATCACCGCGTCGCTCACCGCCGCCGCCGAACTGCGCGACGCCGTGCGTGCGACGGGACGCTTCCCGATCGTGAGCGACGGTTTCGGCGACTTCCCCGACATCGTCGACCACGATCCGCTGCGGGTGTCGATCGATGTGGGCGCGGCCGGCCTGGACGGCCACGCCGTGCGCGAGGAGCTCCTGCGCACCACGGGGATCATGACGGAGATCTCGACCGGATCCTGCATCGTCGCGTTCGTCGGCCCCGGCACGACGCCCGACGCCGCCCCGTTCGTGGCGGCGCTCGAGGCGCTGCAGCCGGTCGGCGACCTCGCCGCCCGCGGGGAGCTCGGCTCGATCGCGTTGCCCAAGACCGGCCCCGCCGTGATGCGCCCGCGGGATGCCGCCTTCGCGCACACCGAGATCGTCCCGGCGGCGGACGCCGTGGGCCGGGTCTCCGCCGACGCGCTGGCCGCCTATCCGCCCGGGATCCCCAACGTCCTGCCCGGCGAGATCCTCACCGCCGAGACGATCGCATTCCTGCGCGGGATCGCGGCGATGCCCGGCGGCTACGTCCGCGGCGCCGCCGACGCCCTCGTCGACGGGGTGCGCGTCGTGGTCGAGGCAGGCACGCCGGAGGACTCGGCTCGACCGCGGGCCGCGCGGGCCGGCACGCACCTCAGCACCGGCATGCGACGCACAGCGAAGCCCTCGTCCAGGAGAGAACTGGCCGCCACGTCCTGAACCGGTTCCGGCTCAGGACGCTGGATCCGCAGCGCGGGCTCTCGCCACGACGATGCCGCGCTGCGAAGTCCAGAAGCGCTGCAGCATCGCACGCAGCTCGGCAGCGTCGACGTCGGCGCCGAAGGCCTCGGCGCCGGGCTCCAGCATGATGCCGGCGGCCAGGCCACCCGCGACCACGGGGTCGAACCCGAGGTCGTCGACCAACCGGGCCACCATCGCCACATCCGCCGGGTCGTCTCCGGCGATGGCGATCGCCTTGCGACCAGGCGCGCCCGCCGGGCGGACTTCATCCTCGAGGTCCTGGTAGCCCATGTGGTTGAACGCCTTCACGACCCGGGATCCGGTCAGGAAGCGCTGCACGATCTCGCTCGTGGAGGTACGCGGATCGTCCAGATCGCCACGGAGCCCGTCGCCCCACCAGTAGTTCATGGCGTCGATCACGAGCTTGCCCCGCAGCTGCTCGACCGGCAGCGCCGTGTGCCGGGCAAGCGGCAGGGCGAGCAACACGGCGTCAGCGCTGCGGGCGAGCTCTGCGACGTCGACCGCCGTCGCGCCGAGCGCCCGCACCGCGCGCGCGATCGGGGCCGGATCCGACGATCCCGCCACCAGCACGCGGTACCCGGCGGACGCAGCGAGCCTGGCGAGCACGCCGCCGACCCGGCCGGCACCGATGATGCCCAGCGTCTCGATCCGGGGTTCCGTGTCCGTCACGCCTCTCCTATGCCGAGGGAAGCCGCCCGAGGCGTCGGACTGCGCTCACGCCGCCGTCCACGCCGGCGGGGCGAAGACGCAGTCGCCGGTCTCGTCCCACTGTGAGACCTCCGCCTGCAGGTACGGCTGGATCCGCGGCGCGATCGTCGCGTTCATCGCACGCAGCGCCGGCGCGAAGCCATCGCCCGGCCAATCCTGCGGCAGCAACTCACCGGGCAGCCGGGGGTCGTCCATACGCAGGACGATGACCCTGGCGTACATGCGATGCCAGATGTCGAGCAGCTCCCAGGGGTCGCGTTCGGCGGTGCCGCTGACGACGAGATCGTGGCTCTGCGTCACTTCGGAAATCGCCGCCCGATAGCGGTCCGCTATCCCGTCGAGATCCCAGGCCTTGGCCGTCATCCGCACAGCCTCCTGCTCGCTGCCGGGCACGAGGCGGATGTACGAGTACCAGCTGTCCTCGGGCGCGCGACCGACGCCCTCCGCGATCGGCTGCCAGCGGTCCTCCGGATGGATCAGGACGCCGGGGCGAAGCAACCCGAAGCCCGCGTGCTCCGCCAGCCGGCGAAAGCGATCACGGAACTCGGGATGCACCCCGGCGATGTCGAAGACCACCCCGTGGAAAGCCCCGGACCAGTGCGGCACCGGCGTCGTGCCCTCCAGCTCCCGGTACCTGACGAGCGCCGCGGGCGACAGACGGTGCGCGACGACCGGCCCCTCGCCACCGCGGTCATCGATCAGCCAGCCCAGGCGCTGCATCCGTGAGATGGTGGCGCGCGCGTCGGAGTCGGTGAGTCCGAGACTCTTCAGCACTTCGATGAGCACGGGATCCGGGATCACGGCGGCGGAGAGAGCACCGAAGACGAAGCCGACGGTGGTCGAATGGGGCGCATGACGGGTGCGGGCGTCCGCTTCGCGTAGGTGCATGGCTCATCCCAACGCTCGAGAGGATCGTGTCCCCGAGGATGCCACGAATCACCCGAAAGGGCCACCGGCCGATCCGGAGGTGGGCCGGGTCAGCGGCGCAGCGCGGCGGGGCGCGGCAGCCCGAGGTCCTCGACGAGGTCACCGAGGGCGCGGTCGAGCTCGGCGCCGGCCTGCGTGATCTTGTTGACGCCGAAGCCGGCGAGCCGGGAACTGGGCACCTCGAAGCTCAACGTGGTTCCCGGCGCCGTCGAGGTGTGCGCCTCGATGCGCAGCGGGGCGTAGAGCATCGTGCCGGGGTCGTGCCGGAACAGCCGCGCAGTGATGCCGTGGTGCGCGATCAGCCACACCACGCTGCGCGCCCCGCTGCCGGCGTGCTCCATGAGCGCGTCGGGACGCGAGGTCCAGACCCGGACGAACCCGCTGGGCGCCTCCCACTGCAGCCCCCGCCCGAACCCCGCCCAGTCGCCGCCGCGCACCTCGGCCAGCGCCTGCTCCTCCGGCAGCGCGGGGACCGCGGCCTCGAACGCCCCGACCAGGGCATCGAACTGCGCGTTCGTCTCGAGCCGGATCCGCCGTCCCGCATGTTCGAAGACGGTCTCGTCCGCGTCATAGCTCACGAGACCATCCTCGTGCCTGTTGAGGCTCCCCGCCTCCGACATGCGGCCACTCGGCGCGGGCCTCACGCCAGCCGCAGCTCCTCCGGCTCCAGGACGAGGTCGATCAGGGCGCCGTGGCGCAAGACCGTCATCTCCATGCGCCGCCCGATCGCCGCCTCGACCATGACGCGCTGCAGCCCGGTCGGATCGAACACCGGCGTGCCGTCGATCGAGAGCACGATGTCTCCCGGGCGGGCTCCGGCGAGCGCGGCCGGGCTGCCCGGCACCGTCGACATGACCTGCATCCCGGTCGCGGAGCCGACCTTCGCGGCGGCCTCCGGGGTGAGCGGGGTCTTCGCTCCGGCCACGCCGAGCCAGGCGCGGCGCACCCGGCCGACCGTGGCGAGGGTGTCGATGATCTCGAGCGTGGTGGCGTTGATCGGCACGGCGAGGCCGAGCCCGACGCCCGCGACGGCGGTGTTCACGCCGATGAGCCTGCCGGCACTGTCGGCCAGCGCGCCCCCGCTGTTGCCCGGGTTCAGCGCCGCGTCCGTCTGGATCACCTCGTCGATCACGCGGCCCGACGCGGTCGGCAGCGAGCGGCCGAGCGCCGACACGATGCCCGCGGTGACGCTGCCCGCGAGCCCTCGGGGGTTGCCGAGGGCGACGACGAGCTGCCCCACGCGCAGCCGTGCGGCGTCGCCGAGCGGAACCGGATCCGGCGTCCGCCCGCGGGCGCGCAGCACCGCCAGATCGCTCAGCACGTCGGATCCGACCACCGCGGCCTCGATCGAGGTGCCGTCGCCGAACGCGAGACCCACCTCGCGTGCCCCCGCGACCACGTGCGCGCTCGTGAGCAGAAGCCCCTCGCGGATCACCGTGGCGCTGCCCGCGCCCGCGCCGCCGGCCGTGCGCACGCTGACCGCCGCGACCGCGGGGAGCACGGTCTCGGCGACGCGCACCACGATGGTCGAATACGCGTCCAGCGCTTCACCGTCGTCCATGACCAGCAGTCTCCGCCCGCGCCGGACCCCGTCGGCCGTCGTTCGCCGAGGGCTGACGGCGACCGAGGCGATTCCGTCCCCGGGCGGGCCCGCGATGCTGCTCGGCCGCGCCGCAGGATGAGGCTCAGTCGTCGAGTTCGATCTCGATGAAGCCTCCGACGATGCGCGTGCGGAAAGTCCGCAGCAGCAGAGCCGGATCCGAATAGCACTCCCCCGTGCCGAGGTCGTAGATCTCCTTGTGCAGGGGCGACGCGAGGGTGGGACGATCGCCCCTGGATCCGACGATCCCGCGCGCCATCACCGGCGCGCCGTCTGCGGCGGGATCGTTGTGCTCGACCGCGTAGACCTCGCGCGGCGAGAGCAGGAACACGGCGATCTGCCTCATCCGGATGAGGACGGCCTCGCCCCAGGACGGCTCGAGGTCGTCGACGCGGCATGCGCGCTCCCACACGGTGCGCACCGGGGCGGTGCGCGAGGAGACGACACGGGACCTGGTCTGCGTGATGGTGGTCATGCCACGACGGTAGGTCGCGCGTGTTTCAGCTGCGGTCGCGGCATGTGTCGGCCGTGTGAAAGTCCCCTCACAACCCTCCGCTCGTCGTGTGCGGGCGCTGTCATGTTACGGATACATTGCCGAAACGGTCGGGAAATCGCGCGCTCGTACGCTCGGGAACCACCGAACCGGAGGGGGCACGCATGACGTCCCGCAACACGCTCATCGTCGGAGGCGGCCCCGCCGCCCACCGGCTCGTGGAGGCCCTGCTGTCGCGCTTCGCCGATGAGCCGGCCGCCGCGCACCGCATCACCGTCGTCGCGGAAGAGCCGTATCTTCCGTACGACCGGGTGCAGCTGAGCAAGCGGCTCGCGGACGGATCCGTCGATCTCACGCTGGATCCGGCGTCGTGCTGGGAGCACGCCGCGGTCTCCCTGCGGGTCGGCGAACGGGCGCAGGCGATCGACCGCGCCGCGAAGACCGTGACAACGTCGACCGGCGACGTGCTCGGCTACGACGATCTCGTGCTGGCGACTGGATCCTCCGCCCCTGTGCCCGAGATCCCCGGTGCTCCGGCCGCCCGCGTGTACCGCACGATCGACGACGTGGACGCCCTCGTCGCCGAGGTCGCGGCACTCCGCGACGAGCTGGGCCGTTCTCCGCGCGTCGCCGTGGCCGGAGGCGGTCTTCTCGGACTGGAAGCTGCAGGAGGCGTCGCCGCACTCGGTGCCGACGCCGTGATCATCCACTCCGGCGGGTGGCTGATGTCGGCCCAGCTCGACGAGGGCGCGGGCCAGGCCCTGGGGCGGCTGATCGCGGCCCGCGGGGTCGACCTGCACCTCGGCACCCGGCCGCAGAAGATCGTGCTCGGCGCTGGCGGCCGCCCCGTCGAGGTGCTCTGCACCGACGGCCGCAGCGTTCCGGCCGACATCGTCGTGTTCGCCATCGGCATCCGAGCGCGCGACGAACTCGCCACGGCGGCGGGGATCGAGACCGCGCCGCGCGGCGGCGTGATCGTGGACGAGGCCTGCCGCAGCGCTGATCCGTCGATCTGGGCCATCGGCGAGGTCGCCGCGATCGACGGCCGCACGATCGGCCTGGTCGCGCCGGCCAACGCCATGGCCGAGACTGTCGCCGACCAGCTGCTCGGCGGCGATGCGGCTTTCACCACGATCGACGACGCCACCAAGCTCAAGCTGTCGGGCGTCGACGTGGCGAGCTTCGGCGACGCGTTCGCCCGCGATCCCGGCGCCCTCGAGATCGTGTACGCGGATCCCGCGCGCGGGCTGTACCAGAAGCTCGTCGTGAGCGACGACGCCCGCACGCTGCTCGGCGGCGTCTTCGTCGGCGACGCCACGCCCTACCTCGGTCTGCGACCGCTGCTCGGTCGCACCCTCGACGCCGAGCCGGCCGCGTACCTCTCCGCCGCCGGTGCCGAGCCGCCCACGAGCGGCGCGCTGCCAGACGACGCGCTGGTGTGCTCCTGCAACAACGTCGCCGCGGGGACGGTGCGCGCCGCGGTCGGCGACGGTTGCCACGACCTCGGAGAGCTGAAGACCTGCACCCGCGCGGGCACGCAGTGCGGATCCTGCGTGCCGCTGGTGAAGAAGCTGCTCGAAGCGGAGCTCACCGCCGCCGGCGCCACGGTCTCGCACGCATTGTGCGAGCACTTCGACCTGTCCCGGCAGGAGCTGTTCGAGTCCGTCCGTGTTCTGGGGCTGACGAGCTGGGACGAGACGATCACCCGCCTCGGTCGCGGGCGCGGCTGCGACATCTGCAAGCCCGCGGTCGGATCGATCCTCGCCACCCAGCACGGCCAGTATCTGCTTGACGGCGGTCGCGGCCCGCTGCAGGACACGAACGACCGCGCCCTCGCCAACATGCAGAAGGACGGCACGTACTCGGTCGTGCCGCGCATCCCCGGCGGCGAGATCACCCCCGAGAAACTCGGCGTGATCGCCCGCGTCGCGCAGGACTTCGGCCTGTACACGAAGATCACCGGCGGACAGCGGATCGACCTCTTCGGCGCACGGCTGGACCAGCTGCCGGACATCTGGCGCCGGCTGGTGGACGCCGGCTTCGAGTCGGGGCAGGCGTACGGCAAGGCGCTGCGGAATGTGAAGAGCTGTGTCGGATCCACCTGGTGCCGGTACGGCGTGCAGGACTCGGTGGGGATGGCGATCGCCCTGGAGCTGCGCTACCGCGGCCTGCGCAGCCCGCACAAGCTCAAGTTCGGCGTCTCCGGCTGTGCCCGCGAATGCGCCGAGGCGCGCGGCAAGGACGTGGGCGTGATCGCGACCGATCTGGGCTGGAACCTGTACGTCGGCGGCAACGGCGGATTCCAGCCCGCCCATGCGCAGCTGCTCGCGTCGGACCTGGACGATGAGACGCTGGTGCGCTACATCGACCGATACCTCATGTACTACATCCGCACCGCCGACCGGCTGCAGCGCACGGCGCGCTGGATGGAGGATCTGGACGGAGGCCTCGACCACGTCCGCGACGTGGTGGTGAACGACTCGCTGGGCCTCGCCGCCGAGCTGGAGGCCGCGGTCGCCCTGCACGTCGACACCTACGCGGACGAATGGGCGGCTACCCTCGACGACCCCGAGCGGCTGCGCCGGTTCCGCTCCTTCGTGAACGAGCCGGGCGTCGCGGATCCGTCCATCGCACGCGTCGCCGAGCGCGGGCAGCTCCGCCCCGCGACCGCCGAGGAGCGCGCGGCCGGCATCGTGCCGATCGCCGGCACGAGCATCCCCCTGCGCGCCGACACAGTGCCCGCCGAGGAGCTGTCGTGACGGCCGCTGTCGGATCGGTCACTCTCGTCGGCGGCGGCCCGGGCGACCCGGACCTGCTCACGGTCGGCGCAGTCCGTGCGCTGCGGGACGCCGACGTGGTGCTGTACGACCGGCTCGCGCCTTACGCGCTGCTTGCGGAGTTGGCGCCGCAGGCGGAACTGGTCGATGTCGGGAAGCGCCCCGGCCATCATGCGATCCCGCAGGAGGAGATCGAACGCCTCCTGCTCGACCACGCGCTCGCGGGTGCCAAGGTCGTGCGTTTCAAGGGCGGGGATCCGTTCGTGTTCGGCCGCGGCGGCGAGGAGGCGGCCGCCTGCCGCGCGGCCGGCGTGCCGGTGCGCGTCATCCCCGGGGTGACGAGCGCGATCGCGGTGCCCGCGTCCGCCGGCATTCCGGTCACGCATCGCGGGGTCGCCCGGCTGTTCACCGTGATCTCCGGGCACGCACCGCTCACAGAGTCGGAGGCCGAGCATCTTGCCGGCCTCGGCGGTACCATCGTCGTGCTCATGGGTGTCTCGAATCTGCCGTCGATCAGTGCCGGGCTGGTGCGCCACGGCATGGATCCCGGCACCCCCGTCGCGATCATCGAGCGCGGTTTCACCGCCGGCCAGCGCACGACCGTCTCGGACCTCGCGGGCATCCGCGACGCTGCGGAGGATGCGGGGGTCCGCTCCCCCGCCGTGATCGTCGTGGGCGACGTCGTCCGACTCGCCGGACACGATGATCGGGAGGCCGTCGCGCTGCTCAGTGACGCCGTCGCACTCGCGGGGGACGCCCCATGACGCCCTTCGAGCGCATCGATCCGGTGACCGGGTTCGGTCCGGATCAGCTCGCCGGCTTCCGGATCGGCGTGACCAGCGATCGCCGCTCCGCCGATCTCATCGACGCGTTCGAGCGCCGCGGCGCGTTCGTGCTGCACGCCCCGACGGTGCGGATGCGGCACGCGGACGACGACGGGCCGGTCATCGCCGACACCCGCGACATCCTCGCCGCACGCCCCGATCTCCTGCTCGCCACGACCAGCTACGGCATGCGGCGCTGGTTCGAGGTCGCCGATGCGGCGGGGCTCGGCGCCGCGCTGCAGGACGCGCTGTCCGCGGCGACGATCCTGGTGCGCGGTCCGAAGGCGCGGGGCGCGGTGCGCGCCGCGGGGCTCGACGACGAGGGCATGAGCGACGAGGAGACGACGGCGTCTCTCGTGGACAGAGTCGTCGCCGAGTTCGGAGCGGGGACCACGGTCGCCGTGCAGTTGCACGGTCAGACCGATCATGCGCAGCTCGCACGGCTCGCGCAGGCGGGGATGCGCGTACTCACGGTCGCGCCGTACACCTGGTCGAACGTCGAAGACGAGGACGAGCGGACCACCCGCCTCGTCGACGCCGTCGCGGCCCGGCAGCTGGACTGCGTCACCTTCACGAGCGCCCCCGCGGTGGACGGCCTGTTCATCGCGGCCCTGGCCCGCGGTCGCCACGACGAGGTCGTCGACGCGCTGCGGCAGGACGTGGTGGCCGCGAGCGTGGGCCCGGTGACCTCCGCGCCTCTGATCGCCGCGGGCATCCCGGTGCTGCAGCCGGATCGCTTCCGGATGGGCGCACTCATCCGGCTGGTCTGCGAGCACCTCGAGGACCGGGCGACGCTGCGCGTGCGCACCCGGCATGGCGAGGTGCAGCTGCGCGGCAGCGTCGCCGTCGTCGACGGCACACCTGTGCGGCTCACCCCCACCTCCGTGACGCTGTTCCGCGCCCTGGTCGCCGCCGAGGGCGCCGTGGTGTCGCGCAGGGCGCTCGCCGGAACGATGGACGGCGACGAGCACACCATGGAGGTCTCGCTCAGCCGACTGCGGCAGAGCCTCGCGACACCCGGGCTCGTCGCCACGGTCGTGAAGCGCGGATACCGCCTCGACGTCTGAGCAGTTCCGCAGTCGCTGAGCACCCCCTCCGGGGTCGTTGAGCGAGGACGGCGGAGCCGACCGAGACGAAACGGGGCACGCTCGCGGATCACCGCGTTTCGTCTCGCTGCGCTCGCTCAACGACCCCGGATCGCGCGCCGACCCTATGCCGCCGGCACCGCCGCCAGTAGCGCGGTGATCCGCCCCTTGCAGCCGCCGCATCCCGTACCCGCGCGCGTGCACCGGCCGACCTCCTCGACGGTGCCGCACCCGTCCGCCACCGCCTCCGCGATGCGGCCCGCTGTCACGCCGTTGCACCAGCAGACGGTGGCCTCCGGCCCGAGCGGGTCGTCGGTCGCCCTGGCCGCGCCGGCATCGGCCGCGTCCAGCCGCAGCAGCGCGGCCGGATCCGCGACGAGACCCGCTCCCCGCTCGTAGCGCAGGGTGAGCTCGGCCCCGGCCTGCGGCAGGCCGACCGAGACGAAACCGACGAGCACGCCGTCGCGGACGACGGTCTTCAGATATGCGCCCCGCGCGGCGTCGATCCAGATGCTGACCTCGGTGTCGGCGTCCCACGGCTCCGCCGCGTACGCCCCGCCCGATACGACGTCGATCCCGATCGCCTTGAGCATGAGCACGGTCGGGCGCGCGTGCCGCACGACGCTCGCCTCCTCGCCCGCTCCGACCCCGGCCGCCTCGGCACGCAGCCGGCTCGCGACGGCTGCGGCCTGCCGCCATCCGGGCCCGATCAGGCCGCTCGGCGCTCCCGGCACGTGGCCCGTGGCGTCGGCCTCGCCGGGATCCGCGATCTGCGCGCAGTCGCCGATCGCGAACACCTCTGGATCCGTCCAGCTGCGCAGATCCGCGTCGACCAGCACGCCCGTCGAACAGGCAAGGCCGGCGGCGAGCGCGAGCTCGACCCGTGGAGCGACACCGCAGGACAGCACGAGAAGATGCCCGCGCAGATAGGTGCCGTCGGCGCACACGATGCCGTCGAACACCGGCCCCGCCGGGGTGTCCCTGAGCTCGACGGTCTCGGCGCGCGCATGCGCCGCCATCCGCAGGCCTGCCGTGCGGGCGGCACGCGCGAGCATCCGCCCGCCGGTCTCGTCGAGGTTGCGCGCCATGGGGGCCGTGCCGTGGTGCACCACAGTGACCCGCGCCCCGTGCTCGGCGGCGAGCAGTGCGAACTCCATGCCGAGCACGCCGGCGCCGAGCACGACGACCGCTCCACCCCCGGCGACCACCGGCGCGACCGCCTCGGCGTCGGCCACGTCGCGCAGCGCGAGCACGCCCGCGGGCAGCGCCCGGCGTCCGCCGTCCCGGCCGGGCACCGGCGCAGCGCCGCGCTCGTGCCCGGTGTGCTCCAGGCCGGCCAGGGTCGGCACGTTGGCACGCGCGCCCGTGGCGAGCACGAGCCGGTCCCAGGCGAGCTCGTCGCCCGCCGAAGTCCGCACCCGGCGTGCAGCACGGTCGATGGCGATCGCGGTCTCGTCGAGCCTGATCCGCACCCCGGCCGTGCGCGCCGCCGCGGTGTCCGCGATTTCGAGGCGCTCCCGTGAGGTGGCGCCCACCGCGTACTCGGCCAGCAGCACGCGGTTGTACGCGTCCTCGGCCTCCGCACCCAGCACGGTGAGCGACACCCGCCCCGCCGTCACCGCGGGCAGCAGCTCCTCGACGAAGCGGGCGCCGACCGGTCCGTAGCCGATCAGCACGATCCGCATCGGGCCGCTCATGCCGGCACCTGTTCGGCGTTCACGGATGCGACTCCGTTCTCCCCGACCGCGGGGGTGACGACGACCATCGTGCGCTTGAACTCCGGCATGCCCGAGATCGGATCCGTGACCGCGGCGGTCAGCCGGTTCGCGCATTCCGCATCCGCGAAGTGGAACGGCAGGAACACCGTGTCGAGCCGGATCCGCTCGGTCAGCAGAGCGTCCGCCATGACGCGTCCTCGGCGATTTCGGACCACGATCGGATCCCCGCCCGTGATTCCGAGCCGGGCGGCCGTCGCGGGGTGCAGCTCGGCGCGGGCGCGCGGGTGGGCATCGCTCAGCTCGGCGATCCGCCGGGTCTGTGCCCCGGACTGATAGTGCTCGAGCAGGCGCCCGGTGATGAGGGTGAGCAGCGCGGAGCGGGGCCGCTCGCCTGCCGCCCCGCCGTCGAGCGGCTCCTCGTCGGGCGCCTCCGGATCGCGCTCCTGCGGCTGCACCGGCACGAGCCGCGCCCGGCCGTCCGGGTGGGCGAACCGCTCGGCGAACAGCCGCGGCGTGCCGTCCGAGCCGGCGGGATACGGCCAGTGCGCGGCGACGCCTGCGGCGAGCTGTGCGTCGAGGAGCGCGTGGCTGAGCCCCGAGTAGTCCGCGATCCCGCCGGCGGAGGCGCGGGCGAGCTCCGCGAACACGATCGCCGGATCCGTCGGCCACTCCGACGGAGCCTCCAGCCGGGCGGCGAGATCGGCGAGGATCTCCAGCTCGCTGCGCACCCCGGGCGGAGGGGTCAGGGCGCGACGACGGCGGATGACCCGTCCCTCGAGCGTCGTGAGGGTGCCTTCCTCCTCGGCCCACTGCGTCACCGGGAGGACGACATCGGCGAGCGCGGCGGTCTCCGAGAGCACGAAGTCGCACACGACGAGCAGGTCGAGCGCACGGAGACCCGCGGCGATCGCTCCCGCGTCGGGGGCGGAGATCATCGGGTTCGCGCCGTGCACGAGCAGGGCGCGCACGCCGCCGGGTTCGCCGAGCATCCCCAGCAGCTGCACGGCCGGAACGCCCGGCCCGGGCAGACTGTCCGGATCCACGCCCCAGACCGCGGCCACAGCCGCCCGGTCCGCAGGATCGGCAATCTTGCGGTACCCCGGCAGCTGGTCGCTCTTCTGCCCGTGCTCGCGGCCGCCCTGGCCGTTGCCCTGGCCGGTGAGTGTGCCGTATCCCGAGTCCGATCGGCCGGGCAGCCCGAGCACGAGCGCGAGGTTGATCGCCGCGGTCGCCGTGTCGGTGCCGTCGACGTGCTGCTCGACGCCCCGCCCGGTGAGGATGTACGTGCCGCGGCCGCGTGCGAGCCGGTGTGCGGTCGCGCGCAGCACCGCGACCGGGATCCCCGTCATCGCCTGCACCCGCTCGGGCCACCATCGTGCGACGCTGCGGCGCAGCGCGTCGAGACCGGTCGTGCGCTGCTCCAGATAGGCGCGGTCGGCGAGCCCGTCCGCCAGCACGAGGTGGATGAGGCCGAGCAACAGCACGAGGTCGGTGCCGGGCGCGGGCTGCAGGTGCGAGCCCGCACCGTCCGCGGTGAGCTCGGCGGTCTGCGAGCGGCGCGGATCCACGACGATCAGGCCACCGGCGGCGCGGGCGCCCGCGAGGTGCGAGAGCAGGGGTGGCATGGTCGCGGCGACGTTCGAGCCGAGCAGCAGGATCGTGTCGGCGTCGTCGAGGTCGGAGACGGGAAAGGGAAGGCCGCGGTCGATCCCGAAGGCCCGGTTGCCCGCCGCCGCGGCGGACGACATGCAGAACCGGCCGTTGTAGTCGATGCGCGAGGTGCCCAGCGCCACCCGGGCGAACTTGCCGAGCAGGTACGCCTTCTCGTTCGTGAGCCCGCCGCCCCCGAACACTGCCACTGCGTCGGGTCCGTCAGCCGCGCGGATCGCGCGCAACGACGACGCGATCCGCGCCAGCGCCTCGTCCCAACTCGCCGGGCGCAGAACACCGGCATCGCGGATCAGCGGTGTGGTGAGCCGCTCTGGGGACGCGAGCAGGGCGGCTGAGGTCCACCCCTTCTTGCACAGCCCGCCTCGGTTGGTCGGGAACGTGCGCCCCTCCACCCGCACCGGGGCCGGACCGGCCGGATCCTGCGTGAGGGTCATGGCGCACTGCAGCGCGCAGTACGGGCAGTGCGTGTCCGCCGCGGCAGAAGAGGCGGGAGCCGTCGGGGGCGGGGATCCGGTTGCCATCGCGGCCGACTCAGATCCGCGCCCCGCGGCGGCGTCCGCGCAGCAGCACGGCGGTCGTGATCCCGCACAGCACGACGTAGGCGACTACGAACCAGCCGAGGCCGGCCGCGTATCCTCCGGTCGCCGCCTTGGACAGCCCGAGCGCCTGCGGGACGAGGAAGCCGCCGTAGGCGCCGATCGCGGAGACGATCCCCAGCGCAGCGGCCGCGGCGCGCTGAGTGGCGACGTCGCCCGATGAGGAGTGCCCGTCAGCCCCGGACCGCAGCGCGAACAGCGTCGGGATCATCCGGTACGTCGCGCCGTTGCCCGCGCCGCTCGCGACGAACAGCAGCAGGAAGAAGCCGAGGAACAGCCAGAAGGAGTGCAGCGGCAGCGTGAGCACCACGGCGAGGGCGCCGAGCGCCATGACTGCGAAGGCGGCGATCGTCACGGCGCTGCCGCCGAACCGGTCGGCCAGCCGTCCGCCGAAGGGGCGTGCGAGCGACCCGACCAGCGCCCCGACGAACGCGAGCGACAGCATCGCGCCTCCGACGGGGAAGGCGGTGAACGCCGGGAACTGGTCGGCGATGAGCTTGGGGAAGACGGCGGAGAATCCGATGAACGATCCGAACGTGCCGATGTACAGCAGCGCCATGAGCCACAGTTCGGGATAGCGCAGCGCGGCCAGAGACGCCGAGATGTCGGCACGGGCGCTCGTGAGGTTGTCCATCCGGCGCCAGGCGCCGAAGGCCGCGATCAGGATGAGCGGCACCCAGATGAGACCCGCGAGCGGCAGATGCAGGGTCGCGCCGGCTCCCAGTGTGATCACGATCGGCACGACGAACTGGGCGACGGCGGCACCGAGGTTCCCGCCGGCGGCGTTGAGCCCGAGGGCCCAGCCCTTCTGCCGCTGCGGGTAGAAGGAGGTGATGTTCGCCATCGAGCTCGCGAAGTTGCCTCCGCCGAGGCCGGCGAGCGCGGCGATCGTGAGAATCACGGGGAACGGGGTGTCGGGGTTCGACACGCACAGCGCGAGTCCGAGCGAGGGGATCAGCAGGAGCAGCGCCGACACCACCGTCCAGTTGCGCCCGCCGAAGCGCGGCACCATGAACGTGTAGGGGAAGCGCAGCGTCGCCCCCACCAGGCTCGGGATCGAGATCAGCCAGAACGTCTCCGAGACCGTGAAGTGGAACCCGGCGGCCGGCAGCGCCACCACCACGATCGACCACAGCTGCCAGACGACGAAACCGAGGAACTCCGCGAAGATCGACCAGCGCAGGTTTCGCCGGGCGATCGCAGAGCCCGCGGTGCGCCACTGCTCGCGGTCCTCCGCGTTCCACCCGGAGATCCATCGCCCCGGCAGGAAGCCGAGCGCGGAACCCGTGGCGGGGCTCTCCGCGATGTGCGTGGGCGTGGTGTTCGTGGCGATGCCGGTCATGCGGACCTCCCAGGAGTGCGTGTGCGATCACGCTAGGAAGTCCGTGTTTCCGGCTGTCGTGTGCGCCGTAACGTCTGCGTGTCGAACTCCTCTCCGCAGCAACCAGGCTCTGTGAGATGTCGCGATGTGCTCCCGGTGCCGCCCAGACACAGCATCCGGCGGAGCACCGGAACCGGCCGACGACGAACTCGAGGACGAGGCGACAGAAAAGTCAGGTGGATGATCCAACGACCGGTGGCACCCCGCAGATCCCTCAGCACCGAACAAGAAGGCGACGCTCGCGGAAGGATACGAGACGACGCCGACAGGCGCAAGGGCTTGTCGTTCCTTTGGGAGGCGGGCGTAGTTTCTGTACCGGGCTGAGGTTGGAGCGGTCGCTTCAGCTCATCGATCACGGGCAAAGACCGTGGTCCGGGAGGCCTCCACTCGCATCCCCTCCCCCCGCGAGTGGGGGCCTCCCGGTCCGCCGTGATGACGCTGGAGCTCGCGCTCGTCTCGCGCGGGCGACGACGTTCAGCGACGTTTCGCTGTCATCGCACCGACGATGAATCCGATGACGGCCGCGCCTGCGGCGACGAGCAGAACAGTGCGCGTCGGATGGTGCTTCACGTGGTCGACCGCATCACCGCCGATCCCCGCCACGAAGTCCGCGGCCTGTCTGGCTCCCGCGATGACCTCCTCACGTCGGGCGTCAATCGCATCCGTGACCGCACCTGCCACCGCGCCCACCGCATGCGACGCCGTGTCGGATGCCTTGGAGATCACATCCGACGCCGCGCCCGCAGCCTTGTCCACGCGTTCCTCTACGGCACCGGCAGCCGCGTCGCTGATCCTGCGCACGCGATCCTCCGGCTCGCTCCCTGTCTCGGCCATGCTCATCTCCCGACCTTCTTGGCTTGCTTCACGGCAGCCTGTGCGACCGCTTCTGCGCGTTTGAGGGCCTTCTTGCGCGCCTTCTTCACCTTCGGGTCGTTCCATACGGCATCGATGCTCGCTCGGATGTCTCGGTACCGGCCCCGACCCGCCTTCGCACCATAGAAGTAGGCCACCATCGCGAAAACCCCGATGCCGAGCCAGAAGAAGTACTTTCGCATTTTGCTCTCTCTTCCCTCACCACGTCCGCAGTCCCGTCGATCTCCGCACAGAGTGCGTGGTCGCCGGGCATGCCTGCACGATCACGCTGCATCGGCCAGAAAGCCAGATCATTGACAGATGCCGCTCGCGCTCGCTATAGGCCACGAATACTCCGTGGCGATCATGCGACGTCGCCTCGCCCGCGGTTCACGGGTTTGCTCCGAGAATTGCACTCACCCGCCGGCGACGGTGTACCAGATGCCATAAGCGCCGGCGACGCACATGAGCACGGTGGTGGCCCATCCCAGCGTTGCTGCCAGTTTCCCGTTTCGGTGTCTGCCCATGATGGTGCGGTCGCGGGAGATCAGCATCATGATGATCAGGAACGGACCGGCGGCGATGCCGTTGACGATCGCACTGAGCACGAGCAGCCCGATCGGGTCGGTGGAGACGACGGCGAGGATGGTGCCGCCGATCATGCCGATGCCGAGCAGAACATAGAAGAGCGGCGCCCGGCGTGGGTTCTTGTCCAGACCCCAGTTCTTGTTCAGCAGAGCCGAGAGGCCCGCAGCTCCCGCGGCTGCGAGGACAGGTACGGCGAGCATGCCGGATCCGATGAACCCGAGGGCGAAGAGGATGCTCGCGAAATCGCCTGCAATGGGCTCAAGGGCCTTGGCCGCTTCCGCAGCACTGGAGACCGTCTTGTGGTGCGCACCCAGGGTCGCTGCGGATGACGCGATGATCGCGAACATGATGAGGACGCTGAAGGCCATACCGGTGAAGACGTCGATTCGTCCGTTGCGCAACCGGCGGTGCGCCTCGCGTGCGGGACGTTCGTCGAGAGCGGGCGCATCGTCTCCACCTCGTTTCTCTTCGCGCATCTCCTCGACTCGCTGCGCCGACTGCCAGAAGAACATGTACGGGGACACGGTCGTCCCGAGCACGCCGACGGCGAGACCCAGGTAAGCCGGCGAAAGCTGGAATTGGAAGCCTGCGAGGCCGGCCGCGACGCTGCCCCAGTTCACATGTGTCGCGAAGAGGACGCCGAGGTAGACGAGCAGCACAAGGCACAACCACTTGAAGATCCTGCCGATCAGCTCGAACGAGCCGAGCATGACCGTCACGAGGATCGCGATGCCGGCGACGATGCTCCAGATCCATGCAGGTCCAGCGTGCAGAAGCTGCATGCCCTGCCCGATCGCGTTGAGGTCCGCGGCGAGGTTCAGACAGTTCGCCGCGATCAGCGCAACGATCAGAACACCGATCGATGCACCGACGCCCCGGCGGAACTTGCGGCGAATCAACGCGCCGAGGCTGTCGCCAGTCGCGAGGGCCATGCGATCGCAGATCTCCTGCACCGCCATCATGAGCGGCAGCGAGAGCGGAACGGTCCATAGCAGCCCGTTCCCGAACGTGGCCCCCGCCTGCGAATACGTGGCGACGCCTGAGGGGTCATCGTCCGCGGCGCCTGTGACGAGACCGGGACCCAGCACGCGCAGGAAGCGCACAACCGGATTGCTCTTCGGCTTCTCCTCTTCGCCGCTGCCCGCGGTGGCGGAACCAGAGGGCTCTTCCCCTGCGTCGGCGGCAGGATCGATGACGGTCATCGTCTACTCCTCCGACCAGCGGGGTTGCTGGCGGACGCAGCCGGCGCGAGCGGTGTCATTTCGTCTCGGCGGGGTGTTGCGCGCCGCGCGCGGGCGTGCGACGGTTCTTCGTGGTGGTCGATGCCTGGGGGCTCATGGGACTCCTCACTGTCTCGGCGCCGCGGCCGCGCAGCGGCGCGGCCCTGTGTGTCTGTCGAGTTCGCAGGCTATGTGCTCCGCCACAGGCGCGAAACGGGGTTGCAAGGCGCCCGAGAGATGGACTACGCGTCCCGTCACGGTGCGGATCCGATCCCCTCACCGGAAGACCTCGGAGGACGACGCGAAACCGCTCCCGCCCCTGCCCGCAACGGGCTGGAAACACGGGGGTGCGACCCTGGGCATGGCGAAGCTCCTCGAGTCGGCGTCGCGATGGCGGGATCCTGTTTCGCCGCATCGTCCCGTCTCCCGAGAGGACTGCTCATGGATCCGCTCATCACCTTCGTCCTGGTCGGCTCCCTCGTGGTGGCGGCGTCCTGGGCCGCGCCGCGGCTTCGTGTTCCCGCGCCGCTGCTCCAGCTGCTCCTCGGGCTGCTCGTCGGGTTCATCCCGGCGGTGCGCGACATCCACCTCCCGTCCGATGCGGTGCTGGTGCTGTTCCTGCCGGCGCTGCTGTTCTGGGAGGCGCTGATGACGCCGCTGCGCGAAGTCCGCCGCGATCTGCGGGTCATCCTGCTGCTGAGCACGCTGCTGGTGGTCGCGACGACGTTCGGAGCGGCGGGCATCGGCGTCGCCTTCGGCTGGGGATGGCTGCCCGCGCTCGTCCTCGGCGCCGCGCTCGCGCCCACCGACGCCACCGCCGTGGGAGCACTCGCCCGCGCGCTCCCGCACCGCAACATCGTCCAGCTGCGGGCCGAGAGCCTGGTCAACGACGGCACCGCGCTGGTCATCTACACGATCATGATCGGGATGGCCGCGAGCGGCGCAGACTACTCCGCAGGGGAGATCGCGACCCTCGTCGGTGTGGCGTACGGCGGCGGGGCCGTCATCGGCCTTCTCGGCGGTCTTCTGGGGACCGTCGTGCTCCGGCGCCTGCACGATCCGCTCCTGCACAACGCCGCGCTGGTGCTGGTGCCCTTCGCCGCATTCCTCGCCGCCGAGCAGATCCACGCCTCCGGCGTCATCGCCGTGGTCGTCGCGGGGCTGTATCTGAGTCGCACCGGTCCGCGCTCCGGCACCCCGCAGTCCCGGCAGCAGCGGGACGGCTTCTGGACGCTGGCGACCACGACGCTGAACGGCGCGCTGTTCGTCCTGATCGGGATCGAAGCGCAGTCGGCGATGCGCGCGGTCCCCCTGCAGAGCATCCCGATGCTGGTGCTGCTGTGCGTGCTGATCTGGATCGCGATCCTGCTGATCCGCTTCGCGTTCCAGATGATCACGACTTGGGGGATCCGGCTCGTGGACCGCAGCCCCGCCCAGCGCAGGAAGCGGATGACGCATCGCGCCAGGGTCGTGTCGACCGTCGCAGGGTTCCGCGGTGCGATCTCCCTGGCCGTCGCACTCGCCGTGCCCGCGGCGATGCCGGGTCGCGCCGAGATCATCTTCGTCGCGACCGGGGTGGTGGTCCTCACGATCCTCGCGCAGGGCATGCTCCTGCCTGCCGTGATCCGCTGGGCGCGCCTCGAGCCCGACACGATGGTGTCCGCCGAGTTCACCCGCGCGCACCGCACCGCGCTGCGCTCGGCGATCGAGGCGACACCTTCCCTCGCCGAGGGGATCGAAGCGCCCGATCACGTGCGCGAACGAGTCGTCAACGAGTACCGGGAACGGCTCGAGCGGATCGACGCCTCACCGGAACCCGGACGCAGCACCCGGCGCGACCTGGACCACGATTACGCCGCGCTGAGCCTCGCCCTCGTCGACCACACCCGCGACGTCGTGATCCGCCTCCGCAACGACGGCGCGATCAGCGACGCCACGCTACACCGGCTGCAGACCCGGCTCGACCGCGACGCGCTGCACTTCACGCCGGCGTCGGCGGAGCGGCACGACTGACCGCTGCGTCGCGAGCGATTTCGTTGGTCCCGCCCCGGACGACAGCATCCTCACGTTCTTCGCGGAGTGACGCGGAGCGGCAGGGGTTTCGGGCCCCCGCCGCTTCCGTGCGATCCGGTGCGCTCAGGCGAGCTGCGCCGCGGCTTCCGCGGGGGCGACGCGCACGAGCATCTTGCCCGTGTTGGCGCCGCGCATCATGTCGAGGAACGCGTCGACGGTGTTCTCGATGCCGTCGACGATCGTCTCGTCGTAGGCGATCTTCCCCTCGGCGAACCAGGCCGCCATCTTCTCCTGGAACTCCGGCGCCAGGCCGAGGTATGCCGCGAGCGTGAAGCCCTTCAGCGTCAGAGCGCGGGTGATGATGTTGGCCAGGTTGTCCGGCCCCGGCGTGCGGTCGGTCGTGTTGTAGCCGGCGATCGCGCCGCACAGCGCCGCGCGGCCGCCGTCGTTGAACGCGTCGAGTGCCGCCTCCAGGTGATCCCCGCCTACATTGTCGAAGAACACGTCGATGCCCTCCGGCGCTGCGGCCGCGAGCTGGGCGCGCACGTCGCCGTCCTTGTAGTTGAAGGCGACATCGTAGCCGTACTTCTCCGTCAGCAGTGCCACCTTCTCGGGCGTACCCGCAGAGCCGATGACCCGCCCGGCGCCGAGCAGCTTGGCGATCTGGCCGACCGCGGTGCCGACTGCGCCGGCCGCACCGGAGACGAACACGGTGTCGCCCGGCTTCAGCCCGGCGATCGCGGTGAGCCCGACGTACGCGGTGAGGCCGGTCATGCCGAGGATGTGCAGGCGCAGCGAGGATGAGAGGCCGGGAACCTCGGGCACGGCGCGGAACGTCGATGCGTCGGCCTGCACCACGTCGGCCCAGCCGTGCTGGTGCAGCACGAGGGTGCCGACCGGGAGCTCGGGGGCCTCCGACGCGGTCACACGGCCGATCGCGCCTCCGGTGATGGTCTCTCCGAGCGCGAAGGGCGGGACGTAGCTGCGGACGTCGTTCATGCGCCCGCGCATGTACGGGTCGACGGAGACGAACTCGTTGCGCACGCGCACCTCGCCGGTGGCGGGAGCCTCGTAGACCACCTCCGCGGTCTGGAAGTCGTCCGGCGTCGGCCAGCCGACCGGACGCTTCGCGAGCTGGATCTGGGTGCTCAGGGCAGTGGACATGGAACTCCTTCGTGAGGGGATGGGTGTGCGGGACAGGGGGCGATCAGAGCGTGACGCCGACGGCCAGAATGACGACCGCGATCGCGGGGATCACGCCCTGCTTCAGCGCCGCAGCCCGCTTGTCGGGGCTGGACAGCAGCAGCACCAGCGCCGCAGCGGCCATCGATCCTGCTCCGACGAACACGAGGGTCGCGCCGACGGCGGGAGCCCCGATCGTGAAGAAGACGATGCCCACGACGACGGCGATCGCGAGGAAGAGGTTGTAGAAGCCCTGGTTGAACGCCATCGACTTCGTCGCGAGCGCTTCCTCCTCGCTCGTGCCGAACGTCGCGCGCACACGGGGCGTGGTCCACGCGAGCGACTCCATGACGAAGATGTAGGCGTGCACGAGCGCGGCGACTCCGGCGAAGATCAGACCTGCGACAACCACGATGGGACTCCTCTGGGTGAAACCTTTTCTGTAACGACCTGTCCAATATATACTAGACCGACCGTTACACAAAAGGAGCGCCCATGGCACGCACGCAGAGCTTCGACCGCGACACGGTGGTGCGCGCGGCCCGCACGCTGTTCTGGTCGGTCGGCTACGAGAGCGCCTCGATCCCCGAGCTCGAGTCCGCGACCGGCCTCAGCCGCTCCAGCATCTACAACGCGTTCGGCTCGAAGCGCGGACTGTTCGACGCCGCCGTGCAGAGCTACCTCGATGAGGTCGTCCGCCCTCGACTGCGGCCCCTGTCCGGCGAGAGCGTCGAACCCGACGCGATCATCGTCTACCTGCAGGGCCTGCACGACGCGTTCGGCACCCTGACCTCGATGCCCGCGTCGCACGGCTGCCTCCTCGTGAACGCCGCCGGCGCCCCGATCGCGCAGGATCCGAAGGTCGCCCGCGTGATCGCCGACTATCGTGCGGAGCTCCATGATGCCTTCTCCCGCGGCGTGGAGGCGCACGACCCTCGCCTCGATGCGGAAGGTCGCGAACGGCTGGTCACCGCGATCACGAGCAGCGTCGTCGCGGCGTTCGCCCTGGCGCGGATCGACGCCGTCGAAGCGGCACGCGGCGTGGCGTCGGCGATCGAGCTCCTCACCCTCCGCACGGGAGCCGCGGCCCGATCCTGATCACGCGCCGCTCGCACCTTGCGATCGGGCGTGCTGTCCTCCCGAGGCCGGCATCATCGCGGCGTGATTGGATGTCAGCAGCCGGCCGGCCAACGCAGCGGAGGGAACGCATGAGCTTTTTCAGTGGCTTCGATCTACCAGGGAGCCCCGGCTACCGACGGCGCGAGGAGTTCCGCACGCATGAGGAATTCGTTCGCGCGAACTGGCGGCGACCAGGTGTCGTGGCGGACGGCGTCACACTGGTGGATCTCTACGACCGCATTGAGGCCCTGGAGGCCCGGATCCGCGAGTTGGAGCAGCGCGCGAAATAGCCGCGAGTTCTGCGGGATCCCGGATCTCGTGAACCTGCGACGTCGTTCTCTCGTGGTTCGCACGGGGGCCTCCGTCCCCTGTGCGCGCCGAGCGATGGAGATGAAGACGATGAACGCGACTGCCGACCGATCGACCGACACCCCTGCTGCGGAGACGGCGGGTCCGCTCCGCACGCCCTCCGACGAGACCGCATCGCCCCTCCGCGTGGTGTGGCCCGTCCTGCGGATCACGATGGCCCTGGTGTTCTTGTGGGCCTTCCTCGACAAGACGTTCGCCCTCGGATTCAGCACGGGCCGAGACCCCAAGACCGGAGCCGTCGACCTGTTCGGCGCCGCCGCATGGATCCACGGCGCATCACCCACGACCGGATTCCTGCAGTTCGGGACCCAAGGCCCGCTGTCCCCCCTGTTCCACGGGCTGGCTGGCAACGTCGTGATCGACTGGCTGTTCATGCTCGGCATGGGCGGCGTCGGCATCGCACTCCTCCTCGGGATCGCCACCCGGATCGCGACGCTCTCTGGCGTGGCCCTCATGGTGCTGCTGCGGCTCGCGGTGTGGCAGAGCGCGACCAACCCGATCATCGACGAGCACCTGGTCTACGCCCTGGTCCTGATCGGGCTCGCCATCACGCCCGCCGCACGCACGGCGAGCCTCGACGCGTCCTGGCAGCGCCTGCCGGTCGTGCGGCGGGTTCCGATCCTGCGCTGACCTGTTCGATCTCACGGAAGTTGTCAGAACGTGAGACAGGAGATCGACATGGTCCCGCGGTTCGGCGGTGGATCCTTGTTCGCAACTTGTCTCATGACAGGTGTCAGGATTCGACTCGGCCCGTGCTCGGACGCTCCAGAGCGACAACTCAAGCTGCCGAGGTTCCCAGACACTCGCGTGGTCTCTCGCACTCAGCGCGGACCAGGGCAACGACGCCGCTCTCTCACACGCATTCAAGGACGTCCACCGCACCACCATGCGTCGTTGCACGCCCGCACGATGAACGCCCCGCCGAACAGGAGCTCAACCCTGCGTCCCCGGCCCAAGATGGTCGAGCTCCTGTCCGGAGTCTACGCGCACTTCACGCGAGACGGGGGCCGCGCCCGATTCTCCCCTGCGGTTCGCCCCGTGACTCCGTGCGCGCCAGGGGCTTTCCAGCCCTCGCGGCGCTGCTGCGGCCGACCGGGTTGCTCGCGGCGTCTGCCGCTCCGATGTGATCACGAGGGTGCGATATCGGGCACGACGACTCCGTCGGGTTCGTCGATCGTCGATCGTCGATCGTCGACTCGAGGATCCCGAGAAAGCGAGGATCGAGGCTCACGGGGACGCCCGTGTCGAAATCGAACCGGAACGGCATCGTGGTCAGCAGCTCGATCCGATCCGGGGTCTCGACCCTCCGCGTTTCTCGGAACCGGTCACGACGTATGCCCGACGCGCAGGGCGATCCGCGCCTGTGAGTCCGCACATGTTGGGGGCGTAACGTCCGGTTATGAACGCACAAGTGAAGAACGCGGAGCTGAGCTCCGAACTGCTGGGTCTGAGATCGGTTCTGATCGGGTCGCTCCCCGCGACGCTGATGACGAAGGACGCTCCGGACCGCTACACCGTGGAAGCGGTGTTCACGCGCAAGACGGATCGCGACGAGGTCGCCGCGATCCAGGGCAACGAGATGCGTGCCCGCCTGTCCGCAAAGGGATACTCGACCGTCGAGCTGCACGTCGCCGACCGTCGCCTGGAGATCACGAACACCAACCTGGAGGAGCTCCGCGATGGACTCGGGAGCGTCATCGCCGAGCTCCTGGCCGAGATCAGTGCCTCCCTGCAGGCCGAGCGCGAAGTCGCCGCCGGTCGTTTCCAGGACGCCTCCGATCGGGAACAGGCGCGCGCGGCCGACGTCGCGGCGCTGGCCGAGTCGGTGACCTTCACCCGTCGTCCGGCTGTCGACGTCTTGGACGACGAGTCGCGCATCGAGGACTGGGTCGAAGAAGGCGGTGCCGTCCGCGCGTAGGGACGACACCTACGAAGAGGGCGTATGGATGACGTCCGCGCGCGTCCGCGCGGCGACACAGCAATGCGGGGTGCAGCTCTCCGGCCCACGCAGGACGATGCGTCCTTCGACAGCCGTTCCTCGACTCTCGGATCGGGGCGAAAGCGCGCGGCGGTGGTCTTCAACCCGGTGAGAGTCGCACTCGCGAACGATCCCGACGTGGTCATCGCCGCGGGTGGCGACGGCACGGTCCACGCTGTCGCAGAGGTGATGCAGGGAACCGGAATCGCGATGGCGCTCGATGCGGAGATGGCCGAGAACACGAGCGCGGCCACGAAGGCGCGACTCGGCTGGTTCGACTCGCGTTCCAGGGCATCGCGCACAGCGTGCTGACTCCCTCGAGAGCGATGGCGAGCGGTTCATGACGGACGCGTTCTATGCGGGGAGCGGCGCTCCCCCGGCGGGTATCCCCGAGTGGGAGTGGGGTGATGACCTCTGTGCGCCCTTCGTTGAGCTGCTGCCGGTCTCCGGTGCATCGATCTCCGTACTTCGCCGTGACGGCGACGCGACGACGGTGTGCACGAGCGATGCCCTTGCGCAACGTCTCGACGCCATGCAATTCGCTCTCGGTGAGGGCCCGCGCTGGGTCGTGGCGCGCACGGCGAAGCCATCCTTCAGCACGGATGTCGCCCGGGAGAGCCACCCGGACTGGCCTGTCTTCGGCGCCGGCCTCCCGACGCTCGGCGTCGGCGCGTTGTTCGCCTTCCCGATTCTGAGTGGCCCGGTGCTGCTGGGCGTCGTCGACCTGTATCGACGGACACCAGGGGTGCTCGATCGCGATGCGACAGCTCGGGCGCTCTCCCTCGCGAGACGGGTCGCGGCCCCGGCGGTGCGGGAGGCGATGCGCGCCGCCGCCGATGAAGGGAGCCCGGAGGCAAAGCGGCATAGCCTGCGCCGCGAAGTGCATCAGGCGGTCGGCATGGTCTTCGTCCAACTGGACGTGACCACGGCCGAGGCTCTCGAGATCCTGCGGGCGTACGCGTTCTCGACGGGGCGTCCGCTCGAGGACGTCGCCCTCGACGTCGTCGACCGGGCGCTCGACTTCCGCGATCTGCCCGGCTGATCCCCGGCATACCATGTCAGACAAGGAAGGGCGGCACATGACCAGCGCATCCAGAGAGCACCGTCTCAACGCCGCCTTCGTGATGGTCGCCGACTCGCTCACCGATGACTACGACGTCGTCGACCTGCTCCACACGCTCGTCAGCGAGTGCACGGAGATCGTGAACGTGCAGGCGGGCGGGCTCCTGCTCCTCGATGCCGACGGGGAGCTCCAGGTGGTGGCCTCGACCACGGAGAGCGCCGAACTCGTCGAGGTCCTGCAGCTCGCCGCCGGAGCCGGCCCGTGTCTGGACTGTTTCGCGACGGGCGAGCAGGTCTCCGTGCCCGATGTCGCCGCGGCCGCCCGATGGCCTGCGTTCCAGGAGGAGGCACTGCGGCGCGGCTTCCGTTCCGTGCACGCGATCCCCCTGCGGCTGCGCGGAGACACGATCGGGACGATGAACCTCTTCGGCACGTCGGTCGGCGCGTTGAGCGCCCGTGACACGAGCGCGGCCCAAGCGCTCGCGGATGTCGCCACCATCAGCATCCTGCAGCAACGCATCTCCGCGCACGCGCAGCTCATCGCTGAACAGCTGCAGAGGGCTCTCGACAGCCGGGTCCTCATCGAGCAGGCCAAGGGAGCGGTCGCCCAGGTCAACGGCACGTCCATGGACGAGTCCTTCACACTGCTGCGACGCTACGCCCGCGATCGGAACCTTTCGCTCCACGCCCTCGCGGAGGCGATCACGAACCGTTCCCTCCCGATCTCGGCCCTGACGACATCGCACGAGGACGAGCGTGTGAGCTCTCGCCGACCCGCCGCGCGCAAACAGGAGTAGCCTGGGAAGCAGATCCGCTCGAGACCCCGGCGCGACGCCGAGAGGAGCGGGATCATGACAGTCCGGAACGCCGGTCGCCCTGCATCGAGCGTGGGCCCGGTGCGCCAGGCCGGCAACAGCGACTACACCGATCTGGCGCGAGTGGTGAAGTCCGCGGGGCTGATGCGCCGCAGATACGGCTACTACTGGACGAAGCTGGTCTGCGTGCCCGTGGTGGTCGCCGCGGCAGTCGTGCTGTTCATCGTGATCGGCGACACCTGGTGGCAGATGTTCACCGGAGTGCTCTTCGCCGTCCTCTTCACACAGATCGCCTTCCTCGGGCACGATGCCGCGCATCGCCAGATCTTCCGCTCCGGTCGCTGGAACGACTGGGTCAGCCTCATCCTCGGAGACCTGTTCGTCGGAATGAGCTACGGATGGTGGCAGCACAAGCACACCCGGCACCACGCCAACCCGAACATGATCGGATCCGACCCCGACATCGATCTTCCCGTGATCGCCTTCACCCCGGAACAGGCCGCGAGGGAGCGGCCGCCGTTCGCGCGCTGGGTCATCTCCCACCAGGGCGTCTTCTTCTACCCCGTCCTGCTGCTCGAAGGGGTGTCCTTGCACGCCTCGAGCGTGTACCGCGTCTTCCATCGGGAACCGCTCGCGCGGCGCCCGGTCGAGATCGCCCTTCTGTTGATCCGGATCCTGGGATACCTCACGCTCGTCTTCCTCGTGCTCTCTCCGGACAAGGGCGCCGTGTTCCTCGCCGTGCAGCTCGGAGTGTTCGGGTTCTACATGGGCGTCTCCTTCGCCCCGAACCACAAGGGCATGCCGCTCGTGCCGCATGGCATGCGTCTCGACTTCCTCCGTCGTCAGGTGATGATGAGTCGGGATATCCGCGGGAACTGGTTCGTCGATGTCGCGATGGGCGGGCTGAACTATCAGATCGAGCACCACCTGTTTCCCTCGATGGCTCGGCCCTATCTGAAGCATGCCGCGCCGATCATCGCCGCGTACTGCCGCGGCCACGACGTCCCGTACGTGCAGACGGGACTCTGGGCCTCCTACGGGATCGTCCTGCGCTACATCAACCGGGTGGGCCTCGGGGAGCACGATCCGTTCGCCTGTCCTCTCCTGGAAATGAGGCAGAGCATATGACCGTCATCATCCTCCTCGCCGTGATCTGGGCGATCGTCGCGATCGTCGGGTTCGCGTTCAAGGGGCTCCTGTGGCTTGCCATCGTCGGCATCGTCCTCTTCGTCGGCACCGTGACCATCGGCATCACCCGTCGAGTGATCAACCGCAGCCAGAGACGGTGACGGGACGCGGGATCTGGTCGAACCGGTCATTCTGCGGACCAGAAGTCGTTCGCGGAGGCCTTGGCATAGGTGCGGGCGTGTCGTCGGAGCCATCTCCATGGCGGAACCCGACGCGGACTTCTCCTGCATCCGCGATCCGTCTACGTGGCCTGCCCTGACAACGAGATGCCCTGGCACGCAAGACAGTCAACCATGCAGTCAGATGGCGACTGAGGGTCGACGTCCCAGACGACGGTCCAGTCGGGTTCGCCGAACTGCACCGGCGAATGGACCACGTCGCCGAGCAGCACCGCCCGCTCGGAACCGGACGAGAGCACGAAGACCGTGGTGCCTGGCGTGTGCCCGGCGGCCCAGCGGGCATCGATGCCGGAAGCAACGACATGGTCGCCGTCGAAGAGCTCGAGCTGCTTCCCGAGCGGCGTCAGTTTCTGTGCGGCTGCGCCGACCGCGTGCGCACCTGTGACGAAATGCTCCCAGCCGGCGGTAATCCACGCTCATGCCGGCGAGCATCGCGACATCCTCGCGACGCAGGCCTGTCACGCGGCGGCGGCCTCCGCCGATGATCCCCGCCTGCTCGGGGGTGAGGCGGGCACGACGCGTGGTCAGGAACTCGCGCACCTCGCTCTGATCGTTCATACTCAGTCTCGCCGACCGGGGAGGGCGACAGGGACGCCCTCCCCGGTCAACCACCTCGGTCTCAGCGAGGAGCGTGCTCAGGTGGGCGGGCATGAAGTTGCTGATCCCGATCGCACGCACTTTCCCGTCGTTGTACAGCTGCTCGAGCGCACGGTAGGCGCCGAGGGTCTTGTCGAACTCGCCCAGGAGGGCCTGGTGCAGGAGCAGCAGGTCGATCTGGTCGACGCCGAGCTTGCGTGCGCTCTTGTCGAACGCGTGCAGCGTCTGGTCGTACCCGTAGTCGCTGATCCAGATCCTCGTCTCGATGAAGACCTCATCCCGGGCGAGCCCGGACTCGCGGATCGCGTCGCCCACGCCGCGCTCGTTCGCATACGCGGCCGCGGTGTCGATCAGCCGGTACCCGGTCGCAAGAGCCGCGGCGACGGCCTCTTTCGTCTCGTCGGGCGGGTCTGGAAGACGCCGAAGCCGAGGGCCGGCATCACGACGCCGTTGTTCAAAGTGAGATTCGCGGTGCTCATGGCATCGACGCTAGGCCCGCCGGAAACCGATAAACAGTGACCGTCAGTACACCGCTGAGCTTTGACTCGTTGAGTTAGGGGTTCAGTCGACTCGATAGACCAGGTGGCGAACGACGGAGCGCTCGCGTATGCCGTCTGCGATGAAGAGCGAGTCCTGCAGGTAGGCCAGGCCCGGCACGGTGCGTAGCTCCCCGCCAAGGATGGGCGTGATTCTCCTGTTCCCGTCGCGGGTGGCGCCGAGCTCGAGTGGTTCCCCGAGCTCGACGATCACCTCGCAGACGAGCGTCAGAGTGAGCGGGTCAACCACGTGCGGAGGGGACGGAGAGCGTGCTGCGGGCGTTCAGGCGTGACGGGTCGAATCCGGCGGCGCGCTTGTATTCAAGCGCTACTTGCTGGAGTTCGTCTTCGCTGATCACATCGTGCACCTCAGCGAATCCCTCGGGTGCGCGTTCCCGGGCGATCTGCATGACGCGCTCTGGCCCAGTCTGCCTGGTGAGCTCCAGCAATGCGGCCGTCGCGGGCCGACGGTCGGCGTCGTAGGCGGAGAGGGCGGCATCGATGTCTGTCGTGGTCGCGAGCTGGTATGCGAGGGTGCGTGCGTCCAGGATCGCTTGAGATCCGCCATTGGAACCGTTGGGGTACATGGCGTGTGCGGCGTCGCCGAGAAGGACAGCGCGCCCGTGGACCCAGCCGGGCAGCGGGTCCCGGTCAACCATCGGGTACTCGAGCAGTTCCTCGGCGTTCTCGACGATCGCGGGGATGTCCAGCCAGTCGTATGTCCAGCCGTCGAAGAGTCGAGCGATCGGTTCGCGCTCGACCGAGCGGTTCCAATCGGCGTCTGCGACGCCGGTGCCGCGCTGCTCGGCGATGAAGTTGACTCGAACGCGCCCGTCCTCGAAGGGCCCGGCGAGGGGGTAGGCGACGAACTTCTGTTCTCCGTCTCCGACCATGACCATGCTTCGGCCGTCCAGGAACGGATCCATCAGGGCCGTTCCGCGCCAGAGGGTGAGTCCGCTCCAGACGGGGTCGCCCTCGTCCGGGGCGAACTGGGCGCGCAGCGCGGAACGGATCCCATCGGCTCCGATGATGATGTCGCCCGCCAGCTCGGTCTCTGCACCGTCGGGGAGCGCGAAGCGCGCGGTTGCGCCGGTCGAACCGTCTTCCGTTCCGTCGATGTTGACGAGCCGATGGCCGAGGCGGATCACGTCACCGAGTCGCTCGGTCACGAGGTCGCGCAGCAGCAACTGCAGGCGTCCGCGGTGCACGGACAGTTGTGGCCACGCGTAGCCTGCGTCGCGTCCGCGCGCTTCGCTCCAGATGAGCTGCCCCTGCCGGTTGTAGTAGGACAGGGTGCCGGGCTGGACGCCGAGTTCGGCGACGCGGTCCGCGACCCCAAGCTCGGTGAGTTCGCGTACGGCGTGCGGTAGCAGGTTCAGGCCCACGCCGAGCGGGAGCAGTTCAGGGCTGCGTTCGGCGACGACGATATCGCGGAAGCCGGCGGCCTCCAGGCTGAGCGCGGCGGCGAGTCCGCCGATGCCGGCACCGGCGATGATGATCCTCATAGCTGTCCCTCTTCGAGGTTTGCGGTTTCGACGTTGGGGGATGGTGCGGGCGCCGTGTGTACGATCTCGCCCGCCACGATCGTGACGGCGGTGCCGACTCCGATCAGCGCTGCGGCAGGCAGCTCGAATGGGTCGGCTGTGGCGACGACGACGTCTGCTCGCGCGCCGACCCGGATGCGACCGCCTCCGCCGAGGACGAGGTCGGCGGATCCGCTGGTGTAGGCGGCAAGCGCTTCCGTCAGTGTCAGGGCTTGCCCAGCATCCAGAGGCGCGGAAGGGCCGGCGGGGCCGGGCAAGGAGCGGTTCACCGCGACGTGGATCGCGAGCCAGGGTTCGGCGGGCGAAACCGGCCAATCCGATCCCATCGCCAGGTCCGCACCGCTGTCGAGCAGCGCGCGGAACGGGTAGCCGGCGCGCATGCGCTCCTCTCCGATCATCGGCACGACCGCGGTGTCCTCGGACGCCCACAGCGCTTGTACGTTGGCCGTGACGCCGAGTGGTCCGAACCGGCGGGCGTCGTCGGGGTGCACCATCGACAGGTGCGCGAAGTGGTGCCGTGGGCCGGGGCCGTTGGTGCGCCGTGCTTGTTCGACGGCGTCGAGGGCAACCCGGACACCGCGGTCTCCCATGATGTGCAGATGCATGGCAAATCCTTCGGCGTCCAGGGCGATGACGAGCGCCTCGAGCGCTTCTGCGGAGATGTGCAGCTCACCTGTGCCGATCGGGCCGGCGTGCGGGCAGTATGGTTCCAGAAGCGCTGCTGTTCCGCCGTGCGGCACCCCGTCGACCATCGCCTTGGCGGTGGAGGTGACGAATCCGGCCTGCGCGTTCTCGGCGCGCTGCGCGACGAAGCGCGCCACCAGAGCGGGCACGTCTTCGACGGTGAGTCCTGGCGGGACCCAGAGCGCTCCGGAGACGCGGCTGCGCAGGGATCCGTCTGCGATGGTGGCGCGGTAGGCGTTCGTGCAGTCGGCTTTGCCGTTGTACTCGCCGAGGATCGCTTCATGCCAGCCCGTCACCCCGAGACTCCACAGGTGCTCTTGCGCGTTGCGCAGCCCGGCGATGATTTCGGCATCGGTGGCGGGCGGGACCACCCGGCCGACCAGTTCGGCGGCGGTCTCGTTCAGGTATCCGGTCGGATTGCCGTCCGTGTCACGGTAGATGTGTCCGTTCGCGGGCTCCGGAGTGTCCCGGTCCACGCCTGCGCGTTCCAGGGCGAGGGAGTTCACCCAGAGCGTGTGGTGCCCGGCGTCGCTGAGCGCGACCGGACGGCCCGGGATGATCGCGTCCAGCATCTCCCGTGTGGGCTCGGGGAACAGCTCGTGGCTCCAGCCCCCGCCGGTCACCCACTCCGCATCCGTCGCCGCCGCGGCCTCGGCGATCAGGGCGAGTGTCTCCTCAGCGGTGCGTGCAGCGGTGAGGTCGCAGCTGAGCCGCTCCACACCGGCGAACGCCGCGTGAGCATGGGCGTCGATGAAGCCGGGCAGGATCAGCGCGCCGCTGGCGTCGATGATGCGTGTGTCAGCGGTGGCGAGGGCGCGAATTGCATCGTCGTCGCCGACGGCGAGGATCCTGGCGCCTGCGATGGCGACAGCCGTGTCGGCCGTGCGGATCCGCCCGTCGAAGACGCGACCGGACACGATGCAGACATCGGCGGTGATGGGTACAGTCATGGGGTCTCCTTCAAATTCAAGCGGTCAGCGGGCAGTTCGGTGGTCGGCGGGACAGGCGCTCAGACGACACGGAACACCCGGATGTGCACCTGGTCGGGTGTCCCGGTCGCGTATCCGATGAATTGCGATTCGGCCAGCCATCGCAAGCCTGGTGCATCGGTTTGGAACGTGAATGCCGTGCGGTAGTAGAGCTCTTCCTCGGCTGGTCGCTCGCCCGCTTCGAGGCTGGCGATCGCGGCAGGACTCGCTCGCCAATAGCCGCGATTGACGACATCGACGACGTCGTCGTCGATCTGCAGCAGGTAGCGGGCGTCGAGCCGAACAGTCTCACCTCCATCGACCCACCAGTCGCCACCGCCGGGGAGAACGCGGCCCAGCAATCGGGGCCCCACTGCCGTGCCGCCCGTGATCGGGGTGAAATGCAACTCTCCCGCGGTCTGGCTGCCGATGCGCCGCGGCGAGTCGACCGCCACACGCAGATCGAAACAGTACTCGAGAGCAGGTTCCATCAATGTCTCCGATCGGATCACCGCCGCCATGGGCGGGTACGGGAAGGACTGTGAACAGGAAGGGCCGCGGTGCGGGCGGTAATCCGGCGGCGGGGCTTCCACCCTTCCCTCGGGATCGAGTCGAGGAGGACCCGCGTGTACTCGGCCCGTGGATCGTCGAGCACATCATCGACCGGCCCGCGCTCCACGACACGGCCATCGCGCATGACGATGACCTCGTCGCACAACCGGCGGATGACGGTGAGGTCATGAGTGATCATCAGCAGGGCGACGCCCGTTGTGAGCCGGATGCGTTCGAGGAGCGTGAGGATCTCCACCTGGGTTGTCCGGTCCAGTGCCGAGACGGCTTCGTCCAGGACGAGGATTCGTGGCTCCGCAGCGAGTGCGCGAGCAATGGCGACGCGCTGCCGCTGGCCCCCGGAGAGCGAGCGGGGACGGGAATCGAGGAGCGCCTCGTCCAGCCGCACCGCTGACATCAGTTCCGCGATGCGCCGCCGGATCGCAGCGTCATCATCACCGGGGCGGTGCACGCGCAGGGTCTCCGTGAGCGCTTGCCGTATGCTTTGCCGGCGGTCGAGCGATTGATACGGATCTTGGAAGACCATCTGCACGACCTGGGCGCGAGCACGCCGCTCGGCTGCACTGCGAGCAGGGGCGCTCCAGTCTCGCCCCTCGACCTCGACGGAACCAGCATCCGCCGCCTCGAGGCCGCAGATAATGCGAGCGGTGGTGGATTTGCCGGAACCGGATTCTCCGACGATGCCCAGGGACGCTCCGGGGGCGAGTGACAGACTCACATCATCGACAGCCTGCAGGGTCTCGTGTCCGCGACCGCGCGCGGTCCGCACCTGATAGGACTTCCCGAGACCGTCCACGACGAGGAGCGGAGCCGCGTCGCTGTCCGTCTCCGCGGGCCGTGCGTCGTCCAATGAGGCCGACAGGAGGGTACGGGTGTAGTCCTCTCGTGCATCGGCGCGCATTGTCGCGGCATGCAGCGTCTCGATTGTCGTGCCTTCTTTCATCACGACGATCCGGTCGCACACGGCGGAAGCCAAGGCGAGATCATGCGTGATGAAGAGCAGGGCGAGGTCGCGATGCCGACGCAGATCCCCGATGACCGCCATCACTTCCTCTTGAGTGGTCACATCCAGCGCAGTGGTGATCTCGTCTGCAAGCAAGAGCACAGGATCCATGGCGAGGGTGGCTGCGATCATGACGCGCTGCAACAATCCCCCGGACAGTTCCCCGGGATGTTGCCGGAGCCGACGCTCTGGTGAGGTCACACCGACCTCATCGAGCAGTTCGACCGCGCGATGTTCTGCGTCATCGCGGCGCACCCCGGCGACGGTCACAAGCGCCTCGGTGAGGAAGTCGCCGATCGTGCGCAACGGGTTCAGATGTGCGCGAGGCGTCTGGAACACCATGCCGATACGCCGGGCGCGGAGCTCCCGAAGGTCCCGCGCGCCCAGCCCGGCGAGGTCCTGTCCTTCCACACTGATGGTGCCGGTGGTGACGAACCTCTCGGGAAGCAGACCCGCGATGGCGCGCACGCTCAGCGACTTCCCGGAACCGGACTCGCCGACGAGCCCGACCGCTTCACCAGCTGCGACGGAGAGCGTGCAGTTACGCACGAGCGGTTGCAGACCATCTGGGCCGGGCATGGCCACACCAAGCCCCTGGAGCTCCAGGACAGCAGCGGTCATCGTTCCTTCTCCTCTGCCCAGATGGTGGCCCGGGCGCCGAGCACCCCGACGGCCAGGACCGTGACGACGATCAGCGCCGCCGGGAACACGGACTGTTCAGGGGCGCCTTGCAGCAGCCCGGGTTGACCACCGGCGATCATGGACCCCCAGTCGGCCGAGGGTGGCTGTGCGCCGAGGCCGAGAAACGAGATCGCAGCGAGGTCGAGCATGGCATAGCCGAATCCGACCGTGGCCTGTGCTGCGATCACGGGTATCAGGGCGGGGACCAGGTGTCGAAAACAGATCGCGGCATTGGACACGCCCTGGATTCTCAGTGCGGCGATATATGGCAGAGCCAGTTCCCGGGACGCGGCGGTTTGAGTGAGACGAGCGACGACGGGGATGTACGCGACCGAGAGTGCGAGAATCGGGGCGAGCTGGCCCTTGCCGAACATCGCCACCGCGAGCACCGCGAGGACGAGCCCCGGAATCGCGAAGATCACGTCGACGAGCCGGGCGACCGCGCCGCGGACAGCACCACCGAACCATGCGGCCGTGATCGAGAGCGTCACGCCAAGAATCGTCGACAGCAGGACCACGACGACAGGGCCGAAAAGGCTGGGCGCCGCCCCGACCAGAACCCGGGAGAAGATGTCCCGGCCGAGATCGTCGGTGCCGAACAGGTTTGCCGCGGATGCGGGTCCGTCGATCGGTCCCGCATGGAGCATGTCCGGCGGGTACGGGGCGATCCAGGGGCCTGCCACGGCGCCGATCACGATGACTCCGAAGACGACGAGCGCGGCGATGGCGAGGGGGTTGCGACGGGCGGTACGGCGCGCCGTCGCGGGAACGCGCCCGCGGGTGAGTTGTCCGACGCTCATGCTGACCTCCTGGTTCCGACCGAGTCGGGATCGATGGCGGCGCTGAGCAGATCCGCGATGGCGTTGAGGACAACGAACACGGTCACGAGCAGGAGCGAGACGATCTGCACGACGGGCAGGTCTTTACGGGCGGCGGCTTCGGTGAGCAGCGAGCCGATCCCGCCGAGCCCGAATGCCTGCTCGGCAATGGCGGAGGCCGCGAACAGCCCTGCGATGGTGGTTCCAGAGATCGCCAGGATCTGCGGTGACGCGTTCCGGAAGACATGGATCCGGAAGACACGCCCACGCGGGATGCCGCGCACCGTCGCGGTCTCGACATGCTCGGAGTGCATCTGCGCGACCAGTGCCCCACGTGTGACCCGACTCACATACGCGATGAACATGACAGCCAGGGACAATGCTGGCAGCAGCAGGTGCGCTAGACGGTCCAGACCCTCGGAGCCCGCACCGAAACTGGGCAACCAGCCGAGCGACGTGGCGAACACCCAGATCAGCAGGATAGCCACGACGAAGGTCGGCAGCGCCATCCCCAGCGACGTCAGCACAGACACGACCGCGTCGGTGCCACGGCCGCGCACAGCGGCGAGGATGCCGCTGCCCATACCGAGGACAACGATGAACAACGTGGTCAGCAAGACGAGTTGCAGGGTGATCCCGAACCGGGAGGCCACCAGCGTCGCGACATCGGTCTTGTACACGAAGGAGTGCCCGAAGTCGCCGGTGAGCACGCCGCCCAGCCAGTGCACATATCGCAGCCACGCCGGATCGTCGAGCCGGTATTGCTCCCGGATTTGGGCGATCAATTCCGGTGTCGGCCGAGCCCCCCCGGCGATCGCCGCGACGGGATCGCCGGGGGTCGCCAGGAGGGCGGCGAAGATCACGACGCTCGCGAGGAACAGGGTGAGCGCCAGCCCGCCCAGCTTCCGGAGCACGGATCCGATCATGTCATCGCCTTTCGTTCAGCCGGCCGGGCCCGGACTACTTCGCGCCGAGCTTCAGCGCCCACGGAGAGCTGTACATCGCTACGGACGTGACGACCCCGGTGAGCTTGGACGACAGGTACGTGAGCTGGTAGGCCCCGGCAAGGGTGATCTGGAGCTGGTCCGGAGCGAATGCCTCCTGCGCTTTGACGAACGCCTCGGCCGCGGTCTTCGGATCGGTCGCCGTGCGCGCCGCTTGCAGATTGGAGGTCACGGTGGGGTTGGAGTAATTCGTCCAGTTGAACACGCCCCCCATTTCCGCGGGGAGCATGAACAGCTGCGGGTAGCCGAGCACGCCGGGAGTCTCCAAGTAGCCCGTGGTTGCGACGAAGTCGACCCCAGCCCTTGTAGAGGCGTCGAAGAACAGCGCTCCGAAGTCGGCGGGCTGACGCTCGTCGATGGTCACGGTCAGGCCGATCTGCTTGGCCGCCGACTGGATGATCGCGGCCGTCTGTGACAGCTCCTTCGATCCCGCCGGGATCGCCAGCACGAGCGGCTTGGAGGTGTCGACGCCGCTGGAGGCTACGAGCTTCTTGGCCGCGGCGATGTCCACCTTCTGCTCCGGGAGCGCGTCGTAGGCCTTCTGGTAGATATCTTTCGCGTCCATGTTGGCCCAGACGAAAGGGGGCACGATCGTCTTCTGGGGGTAGCCGTAGCCCTGGACGACGGTGTGGATGTAGTCCTTCCGGTCGATCGCGAGGCTGAGAGCTTGCCGGATCTTCGGGTTGGCCGCGGCGCTGGTGGACGAGGCGGGCCCGAAACTGTACGACGCGGTCGAAGGTCCGACAACGAGGCGGCCAGCGCCCTTTCCGCTGAGCGCGTCGCGCGATCCCGGCGGGACGTTGAACGCACCATCGATCTCGCCGCCGGTGAGCGCGGTGGTCAGGGTGGAGCCGTCGGTGACGAACACGAACGAGATGTTCTTCGTTTTCGCTGCACCGTCCCAATAGTGCGTGTTCGCGGTCACGTCGATCTCGGAGCCGGGTTTCCAGGTGCCGAGCTCGTACGGGCCACTGCACATCAGGCCGGTGCCGGAGGTGCCGAGCGCGTCCCCTGCCTTGTCACCGAAAGCCTTGCTCATGACAGCGCCGCCAGCACCGCTGAGCGCGTCACGGAACGTCGTGTCGGGAGCGCTGAAGTGCACGCGCACGGTGTCGTCACCGGCGACTTCGATGTTCTGGATCAGTGCGAAGGACGCATACCACTGCGACTTCGGGTTGCGGTTTCGTTCGAGACTGTAGGCCACATCGGCGGCGGTCACCGGGGTGCCGTCCCAGAAGGTGACGCCGGAGCGGACCTTGATCTCGAAGGTGACGGGGTCTGCCCAATCGGCCTTCTCAGCGACCCCGGCGGAGATCGAGAAGTCGGGGTTGAGCTTCAGCAGGTTGTCGCAGAGGTTCGGGGTGATCACATTCGCCGACGATGCGGGGTCGAGCGTCGCAGGCTCGCCCTCAACGACGGCCCACGTCACCTTGTCCACGGATTTCGTCGCTGCGGGAAGGGACGAGACGAGCGTGTCCGCGCCGACAGGCGGAGTGCTCGAATCGCCATTCGCCGTTCGCGGCGCGCAGGCGGTGATGACGAGCAAGGTGGCGGCGGTCATCATGACTGCCGTGGCGAGCCGCACGCTACGTGCGGATGGGGTGCGCTGCATGGTTCGGATCCTCTCGGGTCTTCGGGCGGTCGTCGTCGGCCGCCCGCGGGTTGCGCTTCGCTGCGCAGGGTGGTGTTTGCCGCGTTCGGGCGGAGGGGAGTCAGCGGACGACGAAGACCCTGATGCGGATCTGCTGGTCTTCGTCCCGAGCGAGGCCGAGGAACTGGTGCTCGGCGAGCCAGCGATGTGCGGGAGCGTCGGTCTGGAACACGGGCGCGGTGCGGAAGTACGGGCTGTCTGGGTTCTCGGTCTCCCGGTAGTAGCCGCGGTTCAGGATGTCGATTGTCGCGCCGTCGTCGGTGCGGAGAAGATACCGCGCCTCGAGCTGGAACGTATCGTCGCGCTGGACGGACCAGTCTCCGCCGCCGGCGAGGACCTCGCCGCGCAGCAGCGGGCCGTCCACGGTGCCCCCGGTGATCGGCGTGAAAGCGAGCCGCTCGTTCGCGCCGCGGCCCACGTGCAGGTCGGCCGCGACGTCGACGCGGATCTCGAAGGCGAACTCCAGCAGCGGTTCCCGCAGGGGGTCACGCTCGGTCGTCTGTGGCGGGTGCTCGGGGTTCGGGGTCATGCGAGCTCTCCTTGCAGGATCGAGACGGTGAGGCGAAGGCCGTCAGGCCCACCGAGGAAGACCGTCTGCAGGTTGCGCGCGGTCGCGCCGCCCTGCCACGGGTCGCCTCCGGTGCCGGTCTGGGGGATGAACTCCGGGTAGTCGCTGCTGGATACGTGCAGCCGGAGGCGATGCCCGGCGCGGAGTCGGTAGCCAGCCTGTCCCAGGTCGATCTCGAGATCCCCTGGGTCGTAGGCCTGCTGCAGCTGCCGCTGCCCCCGCGCGATCCGCAGGGCAGAGCCGTCGGGCCGGAGGTCCAGGAGCCGGAGGAACAGATCCATGACCGGACCATCCGAAGACACCCGGGCCCGAGCCGTGACCGGCCCGACAAGGTCGACGTCTTGCGTGACGGGGTCTGATGTGAAGACGATCACGTCGTCACGGTCACCGATCGGTGCCTCGTCGGGCAGCTCCCGCAAGAACGAGAACGCGTCTTCCGCGCTGGACGGCACCAGGTCGGCGGGGTCGTGGATCCACGTCTTGGTGCTCGGCGGCTCGTCCACGTTCGCCGCGATCCGCAGAGTGCCGTCTGCGATGGCGACCAGCGCGGTTTCGCGGACGCCTTGCGGCGGCCAGGTGTCGCTGACTCGTTGCTCGTGTGTTCCGGCAAGGTTCCAGCTCACTCGTGGGATCGAAGCGATGTCCCCATTGCCGCGTACGTAGATCTCGAAGAACGCCAGGGCGGGATCCAGCGTGCGCGGCAGCAGTGCACGCACCTGATCCTCGCTGCGCTCCGAGACTCGATCGCTGTCGGGCTCGAGCAGCTCGTGTCCCTCATGGTCGATGGACTCGATCCGGAGATGGTGGTGTGCGGCCCAGGCCGGGTGCTTCTCGACCTCAGCGACGTCGGCCCAGCTCAACGGCGCACAGTTGTCCCACCAGCCGATCGTGTGCAGAACCGGAACGGAACGTGCGGCGAACGGGGTGCCCTGGGGGAAGCGTGGCAGGAGCACGGGCCGGGGATACCACTGGTCATACGAGATCGAGCGCTCGCCCACCTCCGTGAGGAACTGCTCGACCTGCGTCGCGAATTCACGCCGACTCCAGTCAGGCTCCCACAGATACGTGTCGTTCCCGTGGAAATGGCTCACGGGATACAGGTACGTCACGGCCCACTCCACACCACCGGCGCGTTCGTCGGCTCGTCGGCGCACCGGCTCGCCGAGCAGCGTGCCCGTCACTCGGGGCGCGATGGCCTTGAGTGCCGGGTGACCGCTCGCGGCTGCCGCCCACTGGGTGTAGCCGTAGTAGCTGTCACCCCACATCGCAACACGACCATTGGACCACGGCTGACGCACGATCCAGTCGAGAGTGTCCTCCCCGTCACGCACCTCGTTGACGAACAGCAGCGCCTCACCTTCGGAACGGAACTTGCCCCGGACATCCTGTGCGACGACACGGTAGCCGTGCGCCATGAAGTACTCGGCCACGAGGGGGATGAACGCGTAGTCACCGCTCTTGTCGTAAGGCAGACGGATCAGGATCGCATCACCCGGCACCGCGTCGCCGCCTGGGACGTACACATCGGTCGCGAGCCGAACGCCATCACGCATGCTCACCTGCTCCGGTCGAGCGAGCGGGCTCACCGGTGCCGGTGCGATGCGAGTGAAACGAACCATGTCTCTCCTTCGGGACGAAGCGGTTGCGGACGTCGGCATGCAGCCTTCGGGTGGGTCGTCCGGAGCGATGCGCGGGCTGTGAGAGTGACGATATGAGCGAAATCTAACTTAGTCAAGTCCGACTAGACTAGAAACATCGGAATCATAGGGATATTCTGCGAAGGTCGATCTCCCGAAGGCGAAAGGACCCGCATGGCACGTCCGACCGTCGCCGCCGAGCGCCGCGACCAGATCATCGAAGCGACGATGCAGGCACTGGCACAGCACGGCGTTGCCGGCGCTTCGCTGGACCGCATCGCGGAGGCCGCCGGGATGTCTCGAGGGCACGTACGCCATTTCGTCGGCAACCGAGACCAGCTGCTCGCAGAGACCGCGAGGCATGTGTTCAGCGACGAGGACGGGCAGCCCACGATCCTCCCGCGAACAGTCGCGACTTTTCGCGGCGCCCTTGACTTCCTATTCGGCGAAGAATTCACAAGATCCGACGCGGAGAACGCTATCGTCCTCGGCTTCGTCGAGCTGTCACGGAAGCAACCAGCAATCGCTGAGATCCTCTCCGAAGCGTATGCGCGGACTCGTCAGCAACTTTCGGACCTCGCTGCGGAGGAGTTTCCAGATGCCGGGCCCGACCGCCGCGCGTCCGTGGCCGATGGGACGCTTTCCGCTGCGCTCGGAAACGTCTTCATGGGCGACTTCGACCCGGACGCCGGACGAACGATGCGGGTTCGATCGGCAGTCGAAGTCCTCGTGGCGACACTCCTCGTCATGTGAGCGCCGGGGAGCATCCGCCAGCAAGGCCGAATACATCGAATCCGTTCTTATGAATCCACCCAGACCGTGACCAAACCGTTGCATTCGTTACCCCGCCGTTATAGATTGATCGCACGGTGAAAGTTTGCTGTGGCTCTCATCGCATGTGATTGCAGGACACTCTTGGTGCAAGGGACAAAGGCCGGTCGGGAGCCTCTCCGACCGGCCTTTACTGCGCACGGCCCCGTGTCCGCGCGGGCGGATATCCTGAGGCGATGAGCGACCGGAAGCTGGCCCTGGCCGCGTGGGAGACCCTCTTCCGCGCCCAGCACGAGATCTTCACCGAGATGTCGACCGACTTCGAGGGCGCCGAGCTCTCGGCGGCCGAATACGACGTGCTGCTCACCGTCACCCGCTGCGCGTCGCACACGGCACGCCTGCGCGAGGTCACGGCGAACATGCTGATCAGCCAGCCCAGTGTCTCGCGACTCGTCGATCGGATGGTCGCCCGCGGACTGCTCGAGAAGTGCCCGGATCCGGAGGACGGACGCGGATCCCTCGTGCACGCGACCGAGACGGGAAGGCGCGCCTTCCGCCAGCTGGCCACCGCGCACGGCCGTTCGATCGCCGAGCGCATGTCAACCCTGGACGACGAGGAACTGCGCACGCTGACGACGCTGACAGAGAAGCTGCGCCGACGATGAATACGGAAATATCTACGGAAGTCGCCGTCGATCGCCTTCGTTCCTCACAGTTGCCATTCTAGGAAAGTTGTCCACAAATTTCGTAGATATGTTTGAATGTTGAGGACGTGCGGCGTAGAATCGGGGCATGACCGGACATCTCAATCCCCTGCATGAGGCGCGGCAGCGTCTCGATGAGGTGTGGGGCGGAGCCGGCGACGCGGGTGAGCTCTCCCGCACGCAGCTGATGGCCGCGACGGAGGCGCTCGGGCTCCTGCATCGCCGGTCCGGAGCGATGATCGCCGAGGTCGCCGCCTGCGTGGCACACGAGTCCCGCACCGAACTGGGAGCGGACTCGCTCGCGAAGGAGCAAGGATTCCGCAACGCCGCGCAGCTGATCGCCACAACGACGGGTGCTACCACCGGCGATGCGGCACGGCTGGTGAAGGTCGGCGAGGCCACGGCCCCGCGTACGAACCTGGTCGGGGAACCCGTGCCGGCGAAGTATCCGGCGGCTCAGCGAGCCCTGGCCTCGGGTGCGCTGAGCGCCCCGGCCGTCGCCGTGATCATCGCGCTGCTCGACAGGGTTCGCCTGAAGATCGGCGCCGCACAGACCGCCGAGGCCGAGCAGCTACTGGTCGACAGGGCTGCAGGCCTGTCCCACGACGATGTACGTCGGCTGGTCACCCGCGCCGAGGCGTGGCTGGATCCGGACGGGGTCGCCCCGCGAGAGCAGGATCAGCGCGACCGCCAGTCGCTTCCATCTACGAGTGCGACGGGCACATCCATCTCGACGGCGACTTCGACGCCGCGCACGGCGCCCCCATCGTCGCTGCGGTGAACGGATACGTGTCGGCGCTGTTCGCCGCGCAGAAGAACCAGCTCGACCCGGACGCACCCGATGCCGACCATCGTTCCGTCGCCGCGCTGCGCGCCGAGGCGCTCAGCGAGCTTTGCGCGCACGCCCTCGGCTGCGAGAACGATGCGCCAGCTCTGGACCGTGGTGGTGCGCGTCGACCTGAAGGACCTCGCCGACGGCACCGGATACGCCACGATCGACGGATCCGACCTCCCGCTCAGCATCGGCGCCGCCCGGCAGCTCGCCGCCAGCGGCGGCGTCATCCCCTGCGTGCTCGGTACAGACAGCGAGATCCTCGACTACGGACGCCGGCTGCGGTTCTTCACCACCGCGCAGCGCCTCGCCCTCGCCGAACGCGACGGCGGCTGTGCGATGTGCGGACTGCCGCCGTCGATGACCCGCGCTCATCACATCCGCTGGTGGAGACGCGACGCCGGGCCTACGAACCTCGAGAACGGGATCCTGCTCTGCGAGAGCTGCCACCATCGCATACACGACAACGACTGCGTTCCTCTCGCAGCGCGTGCTCGAGGTGCTGCCGTCGATCATGGCCGAGTTCGCCAAGGGCTACTCCACGATCGGCAATGTGTCGATCATCGGCGGGTCCGGTGACGACGGCGCATCCAGTGTCGTCGGCGGCGACAGTGCCAAGGCCCTGCGCAGCGTGTTCGACAGCGTGCACGCCGCGACCGGGCTCGACCTCGCCGGCATCATCCAGGGTCAGGCCGTGGGCCGCGGCTTCGGCGCCGGCCTCGCCCAGTCCGAGACGCACCACTCGGCCGCGCACGCGGGCGGCACCGCGGTGAGGGCGACCACGCCCGCCACCCGCGCGGCGAAGGAAGACGAGACCGCGGAGTAACGCCACTCCACGAACGGCGCTCGGATCCTTCGGGGTCCGGGCGCCGTGCTCGTTTCGCGGCAGACTGGACGGATGACCTCTGCGCCCTTCGACCTCGGTTCGATCGGCACGGGGCTGTCCTTCGCCGCGGCCCTCGACGAGGTCACCGCGGCGCTCGACGCCGGCACGGCTCTCGTCATCAGCGCACCGCCCGGAACCGGCAAGACCACGCTGATCCCGCCTCTGCTTGCCTCCCGCGCTCCGGGCCGCGTGATCGTCACCCAGCCGCGCCGCGTCGCGGCCAGGGCGGCGGCGCGCCGGCTCGCGCAGCTCGACGGCTCGCCACTCGGCACCCGGGTCGGCTTCACCGTGCGCGGTGAGCGCTCCGTGAGCCGCGACACCCGCGTCGAGTTCGTGACCGCGGGCGTGCTGCTGCGTCGCATGCTCGACGATCCCGGCCTCGACGGCGTGGATGCGGTCGTCATCGACGAGGTGCATGAACGCGCCCTCGAGACGGACCTCCTGATCGGACTGCTCGGCGAGGTGCGCGAACTGCGTGACGACCTGACCCTCGTCGCGATGTCTGCGACGCTCGACGCCGAGCGGATCGCCGCGGTGCTCGGAAGCGACACCGTGCCGGCGCAGATCGTCGAGCACACGGTCCCGGCGCATCCGCTCACCGAGCGCTGGGCGCCGAGCCCCGTCCCCCGGCTGGATGAGAGGGGCGTCACCTGGGGATTCCTCGATCACGTGGCGCACACCGCTGCGGCCGCCGCTCGTGACCTCATCCGTGAGGACCCCACCGCCGACGTGCTGGTCTTCGCACCCGGGGCGCGCGAGGTCGCCGAGATCGCACGCCGCCTGCGTGACGACGGCCGAAGGTTCGACGTCCGCGAGCTGCACGGGCAGATCCCGGCGGCGGAGCAGGATGCGGTGATCCGCGGGCGCCGCGCATCCGACCCGCCGCGCATCATCGTCACCACCTCCCTTGCCGAGTCGTCGCTCACCGTGCCGGGCGTGCGCCTCGTGGTCGACAGCGGCCTGTCCCGGTTCCCGCAGCGCGACACGGCACGCGGCATGAGCGGACTGGTGACCGCCGCCGCCGCCCGCTCCTCCGCGGTGCAGCGCGCAGGACGCGCCACACGACAGGGCCCTGGCACGGTCATCCGCTGCCTCGACGAGCGCACCTTCGCGGCAGCGCCGGCCCGGCCGGCGCCCGAGATCGCGACCGCGGACCTCGCCGACGCCGCACTGCTCCTGGCCTGCTGGGGCGCACCGGGCGGCACGGGGCTGCGGCTGATCGATCCACTCCCCGCCGACTCCCTCGCCGAGGCCCAGCGCGTGCTGCACGATCTCGGCGCGACCGATGCCGACGGCCGCGCGACCGCCGAAGGACGGGTGCTGGCCCGGATCCCGGTCGACCCCCGCCTCGCCCGCGCCCTGATCGAGGGCAGCCGACTCGTGGGCGCCCGGCTGGCCGCAGAGGTCGTCGCCCTGCTCGGCGGGGACCTGCGCGTGCCCGATGCGGACGTCGCCGGCGCGATCGTCGCCCTGCGGAACGGCCGAGCACCGGACGCCCGCCGCTGGGCACAGGAGGCCGAACGGCTGCGGCGCTTCATCCCGCCCCCGTCCCGGTCACCGCAGTCGCCGCTGCCGCCGCAGCCGCCCGCCCAAGGCGGGGTCGGTGAGGCAGGACTCGTGATCGCCCTCGCGTTCCCCGCGCGCGTGGCGCGGCGGGTCGAACGCACCGCGGACGGAGCGACGTTCCTGCTGGCCTCCGGAACCCGTGCCGGCGTACGGCCGCCGCTCGCGGACGTGGAATGGCTCGCCGTCGCCGACGTCGCGCGCGCCTCCGGGCGGGTGGCGGGCGCATCAGGGGCCGTGATCCGGGCCGCCGCCGCGATCACCGAGACGCAGGTGGAGCGGGCCGCCGATCATCTGATCACGGACCGGGTCGAGGCGCAGTTCGTGAGCGGCAAGGTCGCCGCCCGGCGAGAGCGCCGGGTGGGCGCGATCGTGCGCTCATCCGTACCGATCCGGCCGAGCGCACAGGAGGGCCATGACGCGGTGCGACGCGCGCTGCGAGCAGACGGTCTCGACGTCTTCACCTGGACCGAGGGCGCGGATCAGCTGCGCCGCCGGATGGCCCTGTTGCGGCACGCACTCGGATCCGGATGGCCTGACGTCTCCGACGACGCACTGACCGCGGCGCTTGACGACTGGCTCGGCCCCGAGATCGATGCTCTCGCATCGGGCACACCGACGGCGCGGATCGGCCTCGCCCCGGCGCTGCGCCGGCTGCTGCCGTGGCCCGCCGCCGCGGAGTTCGACACGCTCGCGCCGGAGCGTCTGGAAGTGCCGAGCGGATCCCGGATCCGGATCGAGTATCCGCCCCATGACGACGCGACGGCCCGCCCGGTGGTCGCGGTGAAGCTGCAGGAGTGCTTCGGCTGGGCCGAGACTCCGCGGCTGGCCGGAGGACGCGTCCCCGTGCTCTTCCACCTGCTCTCCCCCGCCGGGCGTCCGCTGGCCGTCACCGACGATCTCGCGTCGTTCTGGTCGGGTCCGTACGCCCAGGTGCGCGCCGAGATGCGCGGGCGCTATCCGAAGCACCCCTGGCCGGAGGATCCCTGGCAGGCCACGCCGACCCGGCACACGAAGAACCGGGCCGCGCGCGACCAGCCCGCGCGCGACTAGGAGGTGCGCCGGCGCAGCGTGAGCGGCGCGAGAACGAGGAACGCCACGGCGAAGCACGCCACGATCAGCACCGGACGCCACAAGTCCCAGTGACCGGTGCCCGCCGTCACCGCCTGGATCGCATCGATCGCGTGGCTGAGCGGCAGCCAGTCGGAGATGGCGTACAGCACATCGGGCATCTTGTCGCGCGGCATGAACAGCCCGCCCAGGATGATCTGCGGGAACACCAGCAGCGGCATGAACTGCACCGCCTGGAACTCGGTCTGTGCGAACGCGCTCGCGAGCAGTCCGAGCGAGGTGCCCAGCACGGCGTCCACGACCGCGACCAGACCGAGCTGCCAGAGGGGCCCGTCCACAGTGAGCCCGCAGACGTACACCGCGAATGCGACCGTGACGACGGCCTGCAGCACCGCCATCAGCCCGAACGCGAGCGCGTATCCCAGCACGAAGTCGGCCTTGCCGAGCGGAGTGGTCATGAGTCGCTCGAGCGTCCCCGACCGCCGTTCGCGCAGGGTCGTGATCGAGCTCACGAGGAACATCACGATGAACGGGAACAGCGCCAGGATCGCGCCGCCGAACTTGTCGAACACGCCGCTCGAGTCCGTGAAGAGCCAGGCGAACAGCCCGACCAGCAGGCTCGGCGCGATCACCATGAGTGCGATCGAGCGCGGGTCGTGCCGCAGCTGCGTGAGCACTCGGCCCGCCGTCGCGAACAGCCGGCGCGGATTCATGATGCCGCCGCCTCACGCTGCTGCCGGCGGGTATGCGGCTGCGCACCGCTCTCCGCGGCCTCGTCCCGGGCGATGAGCACGAGGAACGCCTGCTCCGGATCGGTCTTGCCGGTGTCCGCCAGCAGCTCGGCCGGCGTCGTGTCGGACACGATCCGCCCCTCGCGCATGAGCAGCAGCCGGTCGCAGCGCAGCGCCTCGTCCATCACGTGGCTCGAGACGACCATCGTCGTGCCGGCCTCGGCGATCCTGCGGAACAGATCCCACAGCTCCGAACGCAGCACGGGGTCCAGGCCCACGGTCGGCTCGTCGAGCACCACGAGCTCGGGCGACCCCAGCAGCGCCACCCCGAGCGACACCCGGTTCGCCTGCCCGCCGCTGAGCGCCGACACCTGCTGCCCGGCATACGGCGTCAGCCCGACCTGGTCCATGACGCGGTCGGCGTCGGCGTGGCCGACCCCGAGAACGGCGGCGAAGTAGCGCAGATTCTGCCGCACCGTGAGGTCGGAGTACACGGCGGCGCCCTGAGTGCCATAGGCGACGCGGTGGCGCAGGGCAGCGGATCCCGCGGGCAGCCCGAGCACCTCGACTTTCCCGGAGCGGATCCGCTGCACGCCCACGATCGCGCGCATGAGCGTCGTCTTGCCGCAGCCGGACGGGCCGAGCAGCCCCGTCACCTCGCCGCGGGGAATGGTCAGCGCGAGCCCGTCGAACACGTCGTGCCGGCCGCGCCGCACATGCAGCCCGTCGATCACCACCGCGTTATTCATCATGTGATGAATTATGGATCCGCGCAGATCGGGGGTCAAGGGGCCATGAGGTCGTTGAGCGACACTTCGACTCGCTGACGCTCGCCCAGCGCGGGTCTTCGCGAGACGAAACGGAGTGCCCTGGCGAGGTGCCGGTCCCTGAGGGCGCTCCGCGTCTCGGTCGCGCTGCGCGCGTCCTCGCTCAACGACCAGACAAGGCCGGGCGCGTCAATCGAACAGGTAGCGCTGGATCGTCGGTCCGATGCGCGCGACGAGCTCGTCGATCGGGGCGTCGGCGATCGGCTGCAGCCTCACCACGTACCGCGTCACGATCAGCCCGGCCATCTGAGAGGCGACGAGCGTGGCCCGCAGCGCGGCATCGGGCACCTCGAGAAGCGCCGTGATCCGGCCGATCAGCTCACGTGCGAGGAAGCCGACCAGCACGGGCGACATCGCCTTGGATCCGAGCGCGACGCGGATCATCGTCACGCCGCGCCGGCGCACGTCCGGGCGCTCGAACGCCTCCAGCACGTAGCGCACCACGCGCTCGCCGACCTCGTCGCGGGGCCCCTGCACGATCGCCGGCACGTCCACATCGGGGCGCAGCGGGATGCCGACGACCTCCGCGAACAGATCCGCCTTGGTGCCGAAGTAGTGGTGCACCAGCGCCGAGTCCACCTCCGCGCGTCCCGCGATCGCGCGAATCGTGGCGCCGTCGTAGCCGTTCTCGCCGAACTCGTGCTCGGCGGCGGCGACGATCCGGCCCCGGGATCCGGATTCGCCCCGCGGGCGCCCGCGGCGACGCGTCGTGCTCATCTGCTCACCCTACGACGGGTGCACCCAGGGCGCGCCCCGGCTGCAGAACTCGACTCAGCACTCGATGACGTTCACCGCGAGGCCGCCCTCGCTCGTCTCCTTGTACTTCGTCGACATGTCCAGGCCCGTCTGGCGCATGGTCTCCACGACGGCGTCGAGCGAGACGTAGTGCTGACCGTCGCCGCGCAGCGCGAGCCGGGCCGCGGTCACGGCCGTGGAGGCCGCGATCGCGTTGCGCTCGATGCACGGGATCTGCACGAGTCCGCCGATCGGGTCGCAGGTGAGACCGAGGTGGTGCTCCATGGCGATCTCGGCGGCGTTCTCGATCTGCCGGTTCGTGCCGCCCATCACGGCGGTGAGCCCGCCGGCGGCCATCGCGCACGCGGATCCGACCTCGGCCTGGCAGCCACCCTCGGCGCCGGAGATCGACGCGTTCGCCTTGAACAGCGATCCGAGCGCCGTCGCGGTCAGCAGGAACCGGCGGATGCCGCGCCGGCGGTTGGCCTCGGCGAGCTCCTCGGGGTCTTCGAGCGCGCCGACCGCGACGAGCGACGCTTCCGCGCCGAAGCCGAGCAGCGCGCTGCCGACCAGCTCTCCGTACGGCGTGACGGCGTTGCCCGCGCCGAGACCGGAGTCGGCGAGGAAGCGCCACCAGTACATCGCCACGGCGGGAAGGATCCCCGCCGCGCCGTTGGTGGGGGCGGTGACCACCCGTCCGCCCGCGGCGTTCTCCTCGTTGACGGCGAGCGCGAACGCGCCCAACCACTCGCCGGGGATGGCGGGGTGACCATCTGACTCGACCTCGTCCAGCTGCTCGCGGATCGCACCGGCGCGACGCTTGACCTTGAGGATGCCGGGCAGCGTTCCCTCGGCGTGCAGGCCCGCATCGACGCAGGCGGACATGGCGTTCCAGATCGCGTCGAGCCCGGCCGCGACCTCCTCCTCGCTGCGCAGCGCCGTCTCGTTGAGCCGCGCGAGCTCGGCGATCGTCAGCCCGTTCTCGTCGCAGAGCTCGAGCAGCGAGGCGGCATCGGCGTACCCGAAGGGGAAGGCCGCCTTCTGCAGGGAATGTCCGGCCTCCTCCCCGTCGCGGCGGATGAAACCGCCGCCGATCGAGTAGTAGGTCTCCTGTGCGAGATGGATCCCGTCCACGTCGAGGGCGCGCAGGGTCATCGCGTTGGGGTGGCCGGGCAGGCGTGTGCGCGGTTCGAACGTGATGTCGTCCTTCTCGAAGACGATGTCGTGCGTGCCGTTCAGCGCGAGCGAGGATCCGTCGGGCCAATCGGCCCAGGCGCGGCGCACGTCCGCGGGATCGCAGGTCTCGGGGGTGAGGCCGCGCAAGCCCGCCACGACCGCGTCGGGCGTGCCGTGGCCGAGACCGGTGGCGCCGAGGGATCCGTAGAGCGAGCAGGTGACGCGGGCCGCCTGCTCGAGAGTGCCGTTCGCGGCGAGCCGCGCGGCGAAGTCGACGCCGGCGCGCATCGGGCCCACGGTATGGGAGCTCGAAGGTCCTACACCGATGGAGAACAGATCGAAGGCCGAGACGTACGCAGTCACCCCTCCAGCGTAATCCGCGCGGAGGCTCCCGGATCCACGCCCGGATGCGCCGTCGGAAGCGTCACTACGAACGTCGCACCGGGGCCGACCCCGACCGCGATGGCCCCGCCGTGGGCCTCGACCACGGCCCGGGCGATCGCCATGCCCAGGCCGGTGCCGCCGCCCTCGCGCGAGCGCGAGGTCTCGCCCCGGGCGAAGCGCTCGAACACGGTCTCGCGCACCGCGTCGGGCAGGCCGGGTCCGTCGTCGGAGACGGTGAGACGAACCGAGCCGGCCGTCTCCCCGGTCCGCACCTCGTCCAGCCGTACGCGCACGGTCGTCCCGGCCGGGGTGTGCACGCGGGCGTTGCCGAGGAGGTTGTCCACGACCCGGCGCAGATCCGCCGCATCGCCGCGGACGAGTGCCGGATCCTCACCGAGCTCCAAGATCCAGGTGTGCTCGGAGCCCGCGAGGCGGGCGGCGAGCACCGCCTCGGCGACGAGCAGCCGCAGGTCGGCCTCGTCGCGCGCCAGCTCGGGCAGCGCGTCGAGGCGCGCGAGCAGGAGCAGCTGGTCGATGAGCGCGCCCATCCGCACACCCTCGACATCGATGAGCGCCGCGTTGCCGCGGACCTCCCGTTCCTCGGCGTCGGACCGGCCGGAGAGCTGGGCGTACGCGCGGATCGTGGCGAGCGGGGTGCGCAGCTCGTGGCTGGCGTCCGCGACGAAGCGTCGCATCGTCGACTCACTCGCCTCGCGCTGCGCGAGGGCGTTCTCGACGTGATCGAGCATGTCGTTCAGAGCGGCGCCGACCTGGCCGACCTCGGCGGTCGAGGCGATGTCGCGCGCCTCGACGCGCTCGGCGAGCCGCACCTCTCCCCGGTCCAGCGGCACCGCCGTGACCGCCACCGCCGTGTGCGCGACGCGTCGCAGCGGACGCAGCGCCCGCCCCATCGCGACGGCCGCGGCCGCGATGGCGAGCACGAAGCATGCGGCGCCCACCAGCACCACCACGAGCGTCAGCCGCCCGGTCACCGCCGCCACCGAGTCCAGCGGCAGCGCCGTGACGACGCCCACACCGCTGGGCGTCGTGCGCCCGGCCACGCGGTATTCGCCGAGCGAACTGCCGAGGTCGACCGTGACCGGCGCGGTGCGGTCCGCGGATCCGGTGGGCAGGCGCGCGGCGAGGAGCCTCTTCTGCGCGGCGGTGAGATCGTGCCGCACGCCGTCGGAGGCGATCCAGCCGCCGAGCTCGAACGCGCCATCGCGGAAGATCGCCGTGATCGTGCCCGCCGACTGGCCGGGCGCCCCGACCACGTCGTTGCGGCTGGGTCGCGGGGGCGGCGTGGGCGCCGGCGTGGCGCCAGGGCTGGTCTGAGGTGTCGTCCCGGGCGTCGAACCCGGCCCGCGGCCCCCGGCGATGTCGGCCCCGCGCGCGGCCGCGCCGTTCAGGCGGGCGTCCACCTGCCCCAGCATGTAGTCGTGCAACGACAGCACCGCGACCACGCCGACGACGATGCTCACCGCCGCGACCAGGGCCGAGGCGATGAGCACCACCTGCAGGCGGAGGCTGCGAGGGCGTCTCATGAGCCTCCCCCGGAACCGGATTCAGAACCTGGTCCAGAGCCGGATCCGGATCCGGATCCGTCGACCCGAACGGATCCACTGCCCGCACCGTCCGCGACGCGCAGCACGTAGCCGACCAGCCGCACGGTCTCCAGGCTCAGCGCCGTCGATGCCGCGAGCTTGCGGCGCAGGCTCGACACGTAGACCTCGACGAGGTTCGACTCCGTGCCGAAGTCGTATCCCCAGACCGCCTCGAGGATCTGCGCCCGGCGCAGCACGCGCCCGGCATTGTTGGCGAGCAGGAGCAGCAGCTCGAACTCGGTCGGGGTGAGCTCGAGCGGCGATCCGGCGAGCACGGCCGTGGCCTCGCCCTTGTCCACCGCGAGGTCGCCGACCCGCAGCTGCGCCTCGGAGGGCCGCCCGATCGCCGCAGCGGTGCGGGCCAGCACCCGCACTCTCGCCTGCAGCTCGGCGATCGCGAAGGGCTTCGTGAGATAGTCGTCCCCGCCTGCGCGGAGCCCCGCGATGCGGTCGTCGTGGCTGTCCAGCGCGGTGAGGAACAGCACCCGGATCTCGGGCCGGATCGCACGGATCCGCTCCAGGGTGTCCAGCCCGTCGATGTCCGGCATCATGATGTCGAGCACGACCACGTCCGGCTGGAACTCGCGCACCGCGATGAGGGCGCTCCGGCCGCGGTGCTCCACCCGCACCTCCCAGCCGTCGGCGCCCAGCGACCCGCCGACCGCCGCGGCGAGCGCCTGCTCGTCGTCGACCACGAGCGCCCGCGCCGGAGATCCGTCGGCCCGCACGATCGGCGGCAGGCCGAGGAGGGGGACGGCCGCAGCTGGCGCCTGCTGGTTCATGGATCCATGCTGGGGAATGCGCCGGGGCAGCTGCTGTGGTTCGGCTATGGAAAGGCTAAGAGCGGCGGCGGTCAGCCGGCCTTCGTCCGCTGCGCCAGTGCAGCGATGTCGCCGGGGCCGAAGCCGCAGCAGCCGCCCACGTAGCGGGCACCGGCGGCGATCCAGGCATCCACGAGGTCGAGGTCGAGGGGACGGGCCCGCGACCAGGTCTTCGTCGCGCTGTCCCACACGCCGCCGTGGTTCGGATATGCGATCGCCGCGCGCCCGGTCTCCGCCACGGCCGTCTCCACCGCGCCCAGCACGTCGTTCTCGTCCGAGCAGTTGACGCCCGCAGCGATCACCATGTGCGAGCCGGCGAGCGCGGCATAGGCCTCGGCCAGCGGCTGCCCTGCGCAGGTGCCGTCGCCGCGCACCGAGTAGCTGAACCAGGCCGGCACACCGAGGTCGTCGAGCAGCGCAGCGATCACCGCGGCTTCCTCGAGGTCAGGGATGGTCTCGACCGCGAACAGATCAGGACCGGCGGCGGCGAGCGCCTCGAGACGCGGACCATGGAAGTCACGCAACTGCCACGCGGCGACGCCGTACCGGCCCCGGTACTCGGATCCGTCGCCGAGCACGGCACCATAGGGGCCCACCGACGCCGCCACGAGCAGCCCCGGCCGAGAGGCGGCGCACTCGTCGCGCACCTCCCGTGCGATCGTCACCCCGCGCGCCATGAGCGCCTGAGCCTCGGCGGCATCCATACCGGCCGCGACGAAACCGCGCTCGCTCGCCTGGTAGGTCGCGGTCGTCGCGACCTGGGCTCCGGCCTCGAAGAACGCGCGGTGGGCGCGGGCGATGCGCTCCGGCTCATCGGCGAGCAGGCGCGCCGTCCACAGCGCACCGCCCACCTCGATCCCCTGCTGCTCGAGGGCGGTCGACATCCCGCCGTCCAGGATCGTGAGCGCGGTGGACTCGCGCTCACGATCGGCTTGCATCGACAGGGTCATCGTCCCGCCCTTCCTCTGCTCGATCCGCGGGACGGATCCCGGCGTTCGAGTACGCTCATGCCATGCCGTTCGCCGAGGATCTCGACCCGCCCCGGACGAGCATGGGACGTGGCTTTGACGTGCTCTCCACGCTCGCCGCGCTGTCGGCCGACGACCCGGACGGCGTCTCCGTCCGCGACGTCGCGGTCGCGCTCGACCGGGAGCGCTCGCAGGTGTCCCGCACTCTGTCCGCCCTCGCCGACCGCGACCTCGTCGTGCGCGGTGAAGACCACCGCTACCGGCTGGCATGGAGCTGGTACGCCACCGCGCAGGACCTCACGGATCGCCGCCTGCGCACCGTGGGACTGCAGGTGCTCGACGACCTGGCCGAGACCGTCGGCGAGGCCTGCTTCCTCGGCGTCCTGCAGGGCGACAGCACTCTGACCATCGTGGAGAGCATCCCCCGGGAATCCGGGATGATCGGATCCTGGGTCGGCCGCGCCTATCCCGCCTTCTGCAGCGACGCCGGGCGTGCCGTGCTCTGGGACGCGTCCGACGAGGAGGTGCGTGCGGTCTTCGCCCGGACCTCGTTCACGAGTCCGGGACCGAACGCGCCGGCCTCCGCGGAGGATTTCCTCGACCGGCTGCGGGAGGCGCGCACTCTCGGGTACGCGATCGTCGATGAGGAGGCCGAGCCCGGGCTGTACTCCGTCTCGGCACCCGTCTGGGACTTCCGCGACGAGGTGGCCGCGGGCGTGCAGATCGTCGGGGAGCGAAGCTCCCTGCACCCGCGCACCGCCCAGCTCGCGGAGGCGTGCGTCGCCGCGGCCGAGGCGCTGTCGGCCGCGCTCGGCGCGCCCGACGGACGCCGTGAGGATCGCGCCGCTCACTGACCGGTCGCCAGGGCGCTCAGCCGATCGCACGCCCCTGTCAGCGCGGCGCGGGCGGTGCGAAGCCGCCCCCCGCTGCGCAGCGCACCGCTCAGGGCGACCGAGGCCACGATCTCACCCCGACCGCGGATCGGCAGGGCGATCTCCGTCACGCCTTCCGCGTACTCATCCGCGGCGACGATGAGCCCGTCCGCCCGGTCGCGCTCCATCAGGTCGTGCACCTCGTCCGTCGTACGTGCGGCAGCCGGACCGCCGATGCCGACGAACCGCACCTCGCGCAGCCTCTCCCCCAGATCCGGCCGGGAATCGTCCCACAGCAGCGCCCGCCCCGCCCCCGTGCACCAGATCGGGGTGATCCCGTAGGGCGCGGCGGCGTCGGTCGAGCCCACGCCGGTCGCGGAGCGCAGCAGCAGCGCCCGAGGGCCGTCCGCGGCCGCGAGGAGGGCCGTCATCCTCAGCGTCGAGGCCAGGATCCGCAGCTCGCTCCGGGCGGCACGCAGCCACGGCTGCTCGAGGGCGGCGGCCGTGCGGAAGTAGGCGTCGCCGGCACTGAGCACACCGGCATCATCGCGTTCGAGGAAGTGCAGCGCCCGCAGCTCCGTGGTCAACCGGGACACCCGGCTCCGCTCGATGCCGGAGGTGTCCGCGAGTCGCGAGGCGTTGTGGCCGGCCCGGCCGGAGCGCTCCCGCTCGACCGCGGATTCGAGCAGCGTCAGACCCTGGGACAGCGACGAGGGAGCGGACATCCTGCTTCCTCCTCCGACCGGCAGCCCCCGGGGCGACCCGGATCCGGCCAGCCTACCCGGGGCTTTCGCACCGCTCACGACGGCGTCCCGCTGCGCACGCGGCGGGCCAGCAGGCGGCCCCACGCGGTGTAGAGGTCGGCGGCGATCTGACCCGAGGCCCGCTCCAGATCCTGCATCGTGATCGCGTCGTCCCCCTGCGCACCCGCGAGCACCACCTCGTCCCCGACCTGCACCCCGGGGTGGCCCGTGACGTCGACGATGAGGGTGTTCATCGCGTGCCGGTCGACCACCGGGGCCCGTCGTCCGCCCACGAGCACCTCCGCGCGGCCGCCGAGCACGCGGTGGAAGCCGTCCGCGTATCCGAGCGGGACGACGGCGAGGCGGGAGGTCCGCGTCGTCCGATGCGTCCGCTCGTAGCCGACCGTGCTGCCCTTCGGGTAGACGTTGACGGCGGCGACCCGCGAGAGCAGACGCAGCGCCGGCCGCAGGAGGCCGGGCCGCGCCGAGGTGTCTCCGTAGAGCGCGGCCCCCACGCGGGCCCGATCGAACCTCGATGCCGGCACGGTCAGCGCCGCGAACGAGGTCGCGCAATGCCGCTCGACGCGGCGGCCCGTGTCCGGCCCGAGCAAGGCGACCGCCTCGGCGGACTGTGAACCGAAGGCCTCCGCCCCCTCGGCGACGTCGCGCTCGTCCTCGCAGGGGAAGTGCGCGCAGACGCCGATCGGATGCAGGCCGGGCAGGGCGCCGATGGCACTCACCTCGTCGCGACCGCCCGCACGACCCAGGTCGACCCCGTCACGGCTGAGCCCGGTGGCGTTGATCGAGACGTGTGCTGGAATCCGGCGACCGATCATCCGTGCGGCCGCGTCGATCTCGCGGGCGTGGGCGAGGCCGCCCACCCACTCCTCGACGCGCGCCGAGGCCGCGTCCTCGATCTCTTCGCGCAACGCGGGGCGCACGCGCAGGATCCGGCCGCGGAATCCGAGCCGCCGCGCGCTGTGCGCCTCCTCGTTCGCGGTGACGCCGATCATGTCGACGCCCGCCGCCATGAGGACCGGGAGGACGAGATCGACGCCGTGGCCATACGCATCGGCCTTGACCACCCCGCACAGCGGCGTGGGGCCGAGCTCGTGCAGAACCGTCGCGACGTTGTACGCGATTGCGTCGACATCGACCTCGATCCATCCCGGTCCGCGGGTCATCGCCCGATGCCTGCGATGGGCTCCTCGGCGGCCGGATCCTCGGCGCGGTCGACCGGCGCCTCCTCCGAGACGACCTCGACGCGTGCGGCGCCGCGCCGTCCGAACCGCCACCAGAAGTACAGGTAGCACAGGCCCACGAACGGCACGCCGAAGTACAGCGCGGCGACCTGATTCGGGTCGAACGCGATCGCGATGACGGAGATCAGTAGCAGCACGAACGCGAGGATCGGCACGACCGGGTACAGCGGCGTGCGGTAGGGCAGCGTCGAAAGATCTCCGCCGCGGCGCAGGAATGCCCTGCGATGGAAGAACTGCGCCGCGACGATCGACATCCACACGGCCACGACCGCGAAGCCCGCGATCGACACCAGCACGAGGTAGACGGTCTCAGCGGCGATCACGCTGGACAGCAGCGAGACCAGTCCGAGCACCATGCTCACGCTGAGCGCGACGATCGGGATCCCGCGCCGCGTGAGCCGGGTGAAAGCCTTCGGGGCGTGCCCCTCCTCCGCGAGCGAGAACAGCATGCGCGCGCACGAGAACAGCCCGCTGTTGCCCGCCGACAGCAGCGCCGTGATGATGACGAAGTTCATGATGTCGGGCGCGAACGGCACCCCGACGTACTGGAACACGTCGACGAACGGGCTGCTCGTCACGCCCGCCTTGTCGTAGGGCAGGATCGCGGCGATCACGGTGATGGATCCCACGAAGAGCACGAGCAGGCGCAGCACCGTGGAGCGCAGCGCGCGCGGGATGTTGCGGCCGGGATCCTTCGTCTCGCCCGCGGCGACGCCGATGAGCTCGGATCCGCTGAACGCGTAGAACACGGCGAGCGAGGTCATCAGCACGCCGCCGACGCCACCCGGGAAGAGTCCGTGGGGCGTGTCGAAGTTGCGGAACAGCAGCGCGGCCGGGTGCTCAGCCGACAGCGGCGTGAACCCGAAGATGGCGGCGGCGCCGAGCACGATGAGCACCACGATGGCGAGCACCTTGATGAGCGAGAACCAGAACTCGGTCTCGCCGAACACGCGGGCGGAGATCGCGTTGATCGTGAACAGCACGGCCGCGAAGATGAGGCACCATACCCAGACCGGCACGGCCGGGAACCAGCGCTGCATGAGGATGCCCGCCGCCGTGAACTCGGACCCGAGGGCGACCACCCAGCACAGCCAGTACAGCCAGGCGGTCGTGAAGCCGGTGGCCGGGCCGATCGAGCGGGAGGCGTAGATGTGGAACGCGCCGGACACCGGGTAGGCGGTGGCGAGCTCGCCCAGGCACGCCATCACGAGGTAGACCACGAACGCGCCGATCAGGTAGGCGATGATCGCACCGAGCGGGCCGGCCTGGCTGATCGTGTAGCCCGAGCTGAGGAACAGGCCAGATCCGATCACACCGCCCAGGGCGATCATGATCAGGTGGCGCGCATCCATCGAACGCTGCAGTCGGCGCAGCGGTACCTGGGTCGCGGTGGTGCGGGGCAGGGCGTTGGGGAGTTCTTTCTCCCCGGGCAGTGGGCTCATGAGGTCTCGCATTCAAGGTTCGGGTGGGGCTGAGACGAAAGGCTTCGTGCTATATCACCACAGCTGTGTGTCGATGTCGCACGAATTGTTTCGGGACATTACCCGGCGCCGCACCCCCGCACAAGCGCCGGCGCAGCAGACACCGCCGCTTGCCGCAGGTCCGGACAGATCGTCGGACGGACCGCCGCAACGGCAGTCCCCGCCGCCACTCGGGCAGGCGCGCCCCGCCACCCCGCGCCTCGAGGATGGGGGCCGCAGTATCCATCCACTCTCTCGAAGGAGTCCGCCGTGCATCGTCACGACCTCGCCCTCATCGGCTTCGGCGGCGTCAACCGCGCCCTCGCCGAGATCATCCATACCCGTGGAACGGCGCTCGCCGACGATCTCGGTTTCGAACTCCGCGTCGTCGCGATCACCGACCTCCGGCTCGGCTCGCTCATGCGCGCCGACGGAATCGACCTGGGCGCGGTGTTCGCGATGCCCGAGGGCGCCACGTTCGCAGGCATGCCCGGCGGCGCTGCGGTGCCGCAGAACGACTTCATCATCCGCAACACCACCGCGGACATCGTCGTAGAAGCCACGTTCACGAATCCGGTCGACGGAGAGCCTGCCGTGTCGCACGTGCGCGCGGCGCTCGAGAGCGGGAAGAGCGTCACGACCACGAACAAGGGCCCGGTCGCACTCGCCGGCGCCGAACTGCACCGCATCGCCGCCGACCACGGCGTGCGGTTCGCGCACGAGGGCGCGGTGATGAGCGGAACCCCCGTGCTCCGCTTCGCGTCGGACATGCTCCGCGGCACGCGCATCTCGGGGGTCGAGGGGATCCTGAACGGTACGAGCAACTTCGTCCTCGGACGGATGGAGGCCGGCGCGACGCTCGCCGACGCCGTCGCCGAGGCGCAGGCGCTGGGTTATGCCGAGGCGGATCCGAGCGCCGACATCGAGGGATCCGACGTGCAGCTCAAGGTCGTGATCCTCGCCAACGAGATCCTGGGCGCCGGAATCACGACCGCGGACGTCGTTCGTCGCGGGATCTCCGCCATCACACCGGAGGACATCGCCACGGCGGCCGCCGAGGGCCGGCGCTGGAAGCTGATCGGATCGGCCACCCGCACCTCGGACGGCGAGGTCGTCGCATCGGTGGAGCCGGTCGCGCTGCCGCTCGCGCACCCGCTGGCGGGCGTGTCCGGAGCCACCAACGCGGTCTCGTTCGACACCGACATGCTCGGCGCCGTGACCGTGTCGGGCCCCGGCGCCGGCCGCATCGAGACGGCGTACGCGCTGCTGTCCGACATCATCGCGATCGACGCGCACCAGCGCGCCCTGGCGGAGACGGCACGATGAGCACCGCCCCCACCGAGACGCGCCACTCCGACGTGAGTCGCGACGAGCTGCTCGTCCACGATGCCTACGACGGCCAGGTGATCGGAGCGGTGCCGCGCAGCACTCCCGCAGACCTGGAGTCCATCCTCGCGCGCGCCACAGCGGGCTTCGCGATCGCGCGAGGGCTCACCCGATTCGAGCGCCACGGCATCCTCGATCGCGCCGCCGCGCTGCTGCGCTCCCGGTCCGACGAGGCCGCCGGGCTGATCGTCCGGGAGGCGGGCAAGACCATCCGCCAGGCGCGCAAGGAGGTGCGCCGCGCCGTGACGACCTTGTCGCTGTCGGCAGAGGCGGCCCGCTCGAACGCGGGCGAGGTGATCCCGTTCGACGCGTTCGAGGGATCCGCCGACCGGCGCGGCTGGTTCACCCGCGAACCGCTCGGCCTGGTCGTCGCGATCACGCCGTACAACGACGCCCTCAACTTGGTCGCGCACAAGCTGGGTCCTGCGCTGGCCGCCGGGGATGCGGTGATCCTGAAGCCGTCTCCTTTCACGCCGATCACCGCTCGCTTCCTCGTCGGCCTGCTCATCGAGGCGGGGATGCCGCCCGAGGTCGTCACCGTCGTGCACGGCGACCGCGAGCTCGCGCAGGCGCTCATCGCCGCGCGCGACGTGCGTCTGGTGTCGTTCACGGGCGGCTTCGCGACCGGCGAGGCGATCGCCCGCGGCGCCGGACTCAAGCGGCTCGCGATGGAGCTCGGCGGCAACGCCCCGGTCATCGTGTTCTCGGACGCGGACGTCCCCGCTGCCGTCGAGGCCTGCGTCTCGGGCGCGTTCTGGGCAGCCGGTCAGAACTGCGTCGGCGCGCAGCGGATCCTCGTGCAGCGCGAGGTGCACGAGGAGTTCCGCGCCGCCTTCGTCGCGCGCACGCAGGCGCTGATCGCCGGCGACCCCTCCGACGAACGCACCGACGTGGGGCCGATGATCTCGCACGCCGCCGCCGAACGCGCCGAGCGTCTCGTGGACGACGCGGTCGCCGTGGGGGCGCGGGTGCTCGCCGGGCACCGCCGAGAAGGATCCGTGTACTGGCCCACGGTGGTCGAGGACGTGCCGTTCTCCTGCGCCCTGTGGTGCGACGAGGCATTCGCGCCGATCGCCGTGCTCTCGCCGTTCGACACCGAGGACGAGGCCGTCGCCCAGGCCGACGAGATCGAGTACGCGCTGCACGCCGGTGTCTTCACCTCTGACCTGTCACGGGCGCTGCGCGTGTCGGAGCGGATCGAGGCCGGCGGCGTGATGATCAACGACTCCTCGGACTACCGGGTCGACAGCATGCCGTTCGGCGGCGCCAAATACGGCAGCATGGGACGCGAGGGCGTCCGCTTCGCCTTCGAGGAGATGACGCAACCGAAGGTGGTCTGCCTCACGATCTGACCCGATCGAGGGGCGGCGCGGCGAGCGACGCCCCTCACGGATGATCGATGACCTGCGCGAGCGAAATCGACGTCACCGTGTTCGCCACTCCAGGAAGCGCGGCGATGTGCTCCCAGATCTCGCCGATCCGATCCATGCCGTCCGCCTGCACGATGGCGAGCAGATCGAACTCGCCGGACAGGACATCGCAGCGCACGATCTCGGGGATCCTGGAGAGCTCTGTCACGACGTGCGCGCCGCGCATGCGGTCCTCCCGGTAGACCAGCACGATCGCGGTCGTCCTCCGGGACGCCGCCTCACCGGGCACGACGGTGTAGCCGCCGATGACGCCGTCGCGCTCCATCCGCTCGATGCGCTGCTTCACGGCGTTGCGGGAGAGATGCACGCGCGACGCGAGGGCGACGAGGGGCGTGCGCGCGTCCGCCGTCAGCTCCGCGAGGATCCTGTGGTCCGTCCCGTCCATCTTGACCCTTCGTAGTTCGTGCAATATAAACAACTGAAGATGCAGATATAACACACCAAGTATGAGGGCCGCCACCGTCGGCGGCCCCAGCCCAGGAGGATCGCATGCCCGAACGTCCCGACCGCACCCAGCCCGGCACCCTGTCCGATTCGAGCCTTGCCGTGCACGGCGGAATCCATGTCGATTCGACCCTGGCGCTGCGCACCCCGCTCGTCATGGCGAACTCGTACCAGCTGCCCGACGACCCCAGCGAGATCAGCTGGTCGGCCAATGCGCCGGGCCTCTACACCCGCAACACGGGCGTGAACCAGCAGGCCCTGCAGGAGAAGCTCGCCGCCCTGGACGGCGGGGAGGACGCGGTGGCGCTCGCATCGGGCGTGGCCGCCCTGCACGCCGTGTTCTTCACGTACGTGCGCGCGGGAGACCACGTCGTCGTCAGCGACGTGGTCTACGAGGCAACGTGGCGCCTGTGGTCGGAGCTGCTGCCGCAGCGCTACGGCATCGAGGCGACGTTCGTCGACATCACCGACTTCGACGCCGTCCGCGCGGCCATGCGCCCGAACACCCGGCTGGTCTGCGTCGAGGCGATCGCGAACCCCACGACCCAGGTCACCGACGTCGCCGCGATCGCCGAGATCGCGCACGAGGCGGGCGCCCTCCTCATGGTCGACTCCACCTTCACCCCGCCGCCCGTGTACCGCCCGCTGCGGGACGGGGCCGACCTCGTCGTGCACTCGCTCTCCAAGTACATCAACGGTCACGGCGACGCCATGGCCGGCGCGGTCGTCGGGCGTCGCGAGCTCATCGATCCGATCAAGGCCGACGCCATGGTCGACGTCGGCGGCATCATCTCGCCCTTCAACGCCTGGCTGATCACGCGCGGCTCCGTGACGCTGCCGATGCGCATGCGCCAGCACGGAGAGTCGGCGCAGGCGATCGCCGAGTTCCTCGACGCGGATCCGCGCGTCGCGTACGTCTGCTATCCGGGGCTTCCGTCGCACCCGCAGCACGACCTCGCCGTCCGCCAGTTCGATCGCGGCTTCGGCGGGATGATGTCGTTCGCCGTCGACGGCGACCCGGCGACGCAGAACCGGTTCGTGGCGAACCTGCGCCTGATCACCTCGGGCTTCTCCCTGGGCCATGACGACTCGCTGATCGTGCACACCGGCACCGAGGGAGGGCGGGTCGCCGCCTACCCCGAGCCGTTCCGCAGGTTGGGTCACCTGCGCCTCTCGGTCGGTCTCGAGGACACGGACGACCTGCTGGCCGACCTGCGGGCCGCGCTGGACGAGACGTTCGGCTGAAGTCTGCGGAGCTCAGCTCGGTGGGAGGCCGAGGGCGGACAGCAGCATCCGTTCCAGGATGGCACCGCCCTCGGCCAGGGCCTCCGCGGCGGCGTCCCGGTCGCCCCGCGCCGTGACATCGATGGTGATCTTCAACCCGTCGAATGCGCCGACGAGGACAGTCGCGAGAATGGCGGCGCCCTGCTCCTCCGAGCCCGTCGTCGCGTCCTCGATGAGACCGGCGACGAGGTCGATCCATCGCTGAGTCATCTCCGCCGCGAGTTCTCGCGTCGATTCGACCGCCGCGAGATTGGAAATGAGCCGGGAGATCACCCAGGCGTCAGGATCGGCGCGGTGCAGCTCGAGCATCGCGGGCAGCAGCCGCCGCAGGCGCGGCACGCCTGGTGCGGCAGCCTCGAGGAGGTTCTCGACGTCACGGAGCCACCGCGCCTGACGTGCTTCCAGGACGACGACGGCGAGGGTCTCCTTGCTGTCGAAATGGAAGTACACAGAGCCCTTGGACAGGCCGCTCGCATCGATGATGTCGGCCATCCGGGCCTTGTCGTATCCCAGCCGGGCGAACACGCCGGCAGCGGCATTGACGATCGCCTCCCGCGAGGCCGCGCCCTGGGCGGTGGGGCCGGCCGGTCGACCGACCCGTCCCGCGCGCGGAGCGGGCTCGTCGAGAACATCTGGACGCTGAGACACCCTCATAGTATATTCTCGCTTAAATAGACCGACTGGTTTGTTTAATTAAGGGAGTATCGTGCGCACCATCGCCGCAGGCAGCACCACACTGATCACGGGCGCATCATCGGGCATCGGTCGCGCCTTCGCCCAGCGCATGGCCGCCGCCGGCAGCGACCTGATTCTCGTTGCACGTCGCCGGGATGTTCTCGAAGAGCTGGCCCGCGAACTGACCGCGCACCATCGGGTGCAGGTCACCGCGATCTCCCATGACCTCGACTCCCCGGGCGCTGCTGCGACGTTGGTGGCCCGGCTCGCCGAGGAGGGGATCGTCGTCGATGCGCTCATCAACAACGCCGGTCTCGGCATCCACGGAGACGTGGGCACGGCCGGTCTGGAGACTGCGATGACACAGATCGCCGTGAATGTGAGCAGTCTCACGGCGCTCACCGCGCTCCTGCTGCCGGCGATGCTGGCCCGCGGGCGTGGAGCAGTCATCAACGTAGCGAGCACCGCGGGGTTCCAGCCCGTGCCGCACATGTCGGTGTACTCGGCGTCGAAGGCGTTCGTGCTCACCTTCACGCGTGCGCTCTGGCGAGAAACGCGCGGTACCGGAGTCGACGTGCTCGCGCTCTGCCCCGGCGCGACCGATACCGCGTTCTTCGCTACCGCCGGAGACGCCGCCTCCGTCGGCAACAGGCGTACGCCGGAGCAGGTCGTCGAGACGGGGCTGCGCGCCCTCCGGCGCGGCCGCCCCTCGGTGGTCGACGGACGTGCCAACGCGTTCGTCTCCTGGCTCGCACCGCGACTGCCCGAACGCCTGGCGCTGGACATTGCCGAACGCTCCGTCCGTCCCTGAACCCAGACCCGCACCATCACGCTTCACCCCATCTGATCAGAGGAGATCACACCATGCAGATCCACGACTTCGCCCAGCGTGCCGCCTCGGCTGTCAACGCGCACGACCCCGCGGCGATCATCGCCCTCTGGGCCGAACCCGCCGAATACGACTCGCCCCTCACCGGTCCCCAGAAGGGACTCGATGCTCTGTTCGAACGCGAGAAGGCCCTCTTCGAGGGCTTCAGCGACCTGCGGGCGACGATCGATCCGCTCGGGCAGGAGGGTGACACGGGTTCGATGCTCGTGCGGTTCGAGGGAACGCACGACGGCTCATACGCGGGCCTGGCCCCCACCGGCCGCGCCATCGCCCTCGAGATGATCGCCGTCATCACGTTCGGAGACGACGATCGCGTCGTCTCCGAACGCATCTTCATTGACACCGCCGACATCGCGGCGCAGCTGGGGCAAGTCTGATGGCGCGGGCGTATCCGAATACCCGCTGACGTTCCGGTCCGCTGATTCAAGCGAGACGGTCAGCGATCGACCAGCCGGCTCGACCCGGGAAAAGCGAAACGGCCCGCCGAAGCGGGCCGTTTCTTACTGTCTCAACACAGTGTGCGCCTGGAGGGACTCGAACCCCCAACCTTCTGATCCGTAGTCAGATGCTCTATCCATTGAGCTACAGGCGCATCCGGTCTTTCACAAGACCGCCCGCTCTCGCGGGCCTCGTCAACAATACCCCAGAGGCGGGGCGGAACGCGAATCGAGAGCGCCGCGAACGGTACCGCCGGGCGTGGCGGGGATCAGAGCATCTGGCGAGCGGCGCGCTTCTCCTCGCGCTCCGCCGCCTTCGCGGCCGCTTTGCCGGCCTTCTCCGCGGCCTTCTCCGCAGCCTTGTCGGCCTTCTCGCGGTTCTTGCGGCGCGCGCGCTGGTCCGAGGCGAGCGCCTGCAGGTCGACGAGCCGCAGCGCTTGCATCCGCGCCTCACGCATCGTGGCGTAGTCCGGATCCTCGTCCGGCCGCATCGCCTCGACCGTGAGCCGGCTCTGCAGGTTCCCTGCGACGTCGCTCCAGGCGGCGGCACGCGCCGCCTCCACGAGGAACCGCAGCGTCTCGGGGTCGTCGGCCATCTCGCGCAGCCGGTCGGCCACGGCGGAGGACTGCTTGGCGCGCTTCTTGAGGTTTCGCACGTCGCGGTCGCGGTAGTCGTGCGTGCCGTGCGGATCGGAGTACCGGCCGTGGGCGCGCTTGCGCAGCTTGTTGGCGAGCTCCGCCGCCTCTTCCGACTCCGCGGCGAGTGCGAGCAGCGCCTCGTGCGCGTCGTTCATGTACTTGGCGACGTCGAAGGATCCGCCCTGCGCGATCGTGCCCACGAGGATGTGGTTCTTGACGGTCAGCCGGGCGGCGGATGTGGCGATCGCCACGCCCTCGGCAATGACGTCCGCGCTCTTTCCCACTCCGACCTCCTCCTCGCATCCACCGTACCGGTTCCCGTTCCGCAACAGCAGGGCGATGCGGCAGGATGGGACAAGCGTCTGCGCCCACCCGACGCATGCGACGAAGCGTGCGAGGGCGCAGCGGTAGGAGGAGCGTTGCCCGTTCTCGACGCATCAGGGCGCAGCAGTGCCATCACCGGCGCCGCCAACGGCATCGGCGCCGACACCGCGCGAGCGCTCGCGCGCCGCGGCGCGGCTTTGGCCCTCATCGACCGGGACCGGGTCGGCCTGGCCCGCATCGCGGATGAATTGCGCGCCACCGGCACCACCGTGACGGTGCATCCGGTCGACCTGCGCGACGACGACGCCGTGGCCGCCGTCGGCGAAGACGTCGAAGCCGCGCACCCCGAGCTGCAGACGCTCATCACGTGCGCCGGATCCTCGATGCTCGGATCCCTCGACCAACTCTCCATGGAGGAGATGCGCTGGCTGATGGATGTGAACCTCTGGGGCACGGTCTCGATCACCAAGGCGCTGCTGCCGGCCCTGCGTCGCGCCCCCGCTGCGCACATCACGCACATCGCCAGCATCTACGCGATCGCCTCGCCCGGCGGGCGGATCCCCTACTCCATGACGAAGTTCGCGGTGCGCGCGTTCTCCGAGGCGCTCATGCACGAGCTCGAGGGATCGACGGTCACGGTCGGTGCGATCTACCCCTCGGGGGTGCGCACGGGCATCATCCTGCACGGGCGCTACGCCTCGTCGATCGACCCCGGGGTGGCCGGTCGCGCCGCCGCCGCACAGGCCGCGATGTACCACATGGAGCCCGCGGACGCGGCCGAGCGCATCGTGCGCGCCACGCTGCGGCGCAGGGCTCGCACGCTGATCGGGCGGGAGACCCGCCTCGTGGATGCGCTGGTGCGGCTCGCACCGGTGCGCTACTGGGGGCCGATGCGGCACCCGCTGCGCGAGGCGATCGACACGACGACCCCGATGTCGCCGCGCTGATCGGTCACTCGCCGGCGACGGAGGCCTCCTGGCGGGCCGCGGCGCGCGCACGGATCGCGGCCGTCTCTGCGTTGTACTCGGCGAGCTTGCGCAGGGCCGTCTCGGTGCCCGCCCTCAGATGACGCTGCACGCGCAGTCGCAGCGTCGCCGTGTCGCGCGCCGCGAACGACTCGAAGATGCGCGCGTGGTCCTCCGCCATGGCGATCAGGTCGTCGTGGTCGCGGAACAGCAGCAGCAGGCGCCCGCGCATCATGCTCAGGATCTCGTTGACCGTGGCGTTGTCGGCGAGCTCCGCCATGATCAGGTGGAACTCCGCCGCTGCGGCATGCGCCGCCTCGGCGTCGCCGACCCCCGCGGCGGCGTACTCGCGCTTGAGCGCCGCCTCGACCTTCGCGATCCCGTCCGACGTGTGCCGGAGCGCCGCGATCTCGAACACGAGGACCTCCAGCACGTCACGCACCTGCGCGATGTCGCGCACGTCGTCCTCGGTGAACTGACGGACCACGGCCCAGGAGCGCGGGCGTGCGGTGAGCATCCCCTCGGCGAGCAGTTGCCGGATCGCCTCGCGCACCGGCAGCCGGCTCACGGCGAGCTCCTCGGCGATGTCCCGTTCGATGAGCCGGTCGCCGGATCGGCGCTGCCCGGACAGGATCGAGTCGCGCAGGAGCCGGACCACCCTGGCCGACTCGAGCTCCACGCTGCCCGCGTTCCCCATGGGGCCATTGTGGCACCGTCGGAGCCGGCTGCGCTTTGTCGGACCGGGTCCATCAACACCGACCCGGCCCGACACGCGTGCCGACCGGGTCAGGGCCGGGTCGGCGTCCCGTGCTCGTCGAGCCAGTCGAGCACCTGCTGCGCCGCGTCCTGCACCGGCAGCGCCGCGTCCACGACGAAGCCGGCTTCACCGGACGCGAGCGGCTCCAGGGTGTCCAGCTGCGAATCCAGCAGCGACGCCGGCATGAAGTGCCCGAGCCGGCGCCCGAGGCGCTCCGCGAGGTCGTGCTTGGTGCCCTTCAGGTGCACGAACTCCACTCCGGGCCGGGCCAGGATCTCGCGATAGCTGCGTCGCAGCGCCGAACAGGTCACCACGCCGGGCTGCCCCGCCTCCTGCTTCGCCACGATCCAGTCACGGATCAGTTCGAGCCATGGGCGGCGGTCCTCGTCGGTGAGCGGGATGCCGGCCTCCATCTTCGCGACGTTCGCCGCGGGATGCAGGTCATCCCCCTCCTGCAGCGCCCAGCCCAGGCGCCCGGCCAGCACTCCGGCCAGCGTGCTCTTGCCGGATCCGGAGACCCCCATGACCACGAGGATCGTCGGCGGTGTGTTCTGCGACATCAGCGACTCCTCCGGTCAGCCTACGAAGGCGCCGATGATCAGGACGCCGACGAGGCCCGTGACCGAGATCAGGCACTCCATGATCGACCACGACTTCAGCGTCTGCGGGATGCTCAGGCCGAAGTATTCCTTGATCAGCCAGAAGCCTGCATCGTTGACGTGCGAGAGGAACAGCGAACCGGCTCCGATCGCCAGGACCAGAAGAGCGGATCCGCCCGCCGACATGTGCAGGTCGTGCACCAGCGGCTGCATGATCCCGGCGGCGGTGATCGTCGCGACGGTGGCGGATCCGGTGGCGACGCGGATCAGCACCGCGACCAGCCAGGCGAAGAACAGCACCACCGGCAGCGCGCCGCCGACGTCCGAGATCGCGTGTGCGATCACCGTGCCGATCGTGGAGTCGACGAGCACCTGCTTGAAGCCGCCGCCCGCACCCACGATGAGCAGGATTCCCGCGATCGCCGGCAGCGAGGACGACACCGAGGCGCCGACCTCCTTGGAGCTCATGCCGCCGCCGCGACCCAGCACGACCATGCCGACGAGCACGGCGATGAGCAGCGCGATGATGGGTTTGCCGAGGAAGTCGATGATGCCCTTCACGGCCGAGGTGTCGGTCGGAGCGACGATGTCGACGATCGCGGCGAGCAGCATCAGGATCACCGGCAGCAGGATGCTGAACAGCGTCGCACCGAAGCTGGGCCGCCTGCGGGCCTGGACCGCCGCGGTGTCACCGGGCTGCGCGGTGTCCTCCGCCGTCTCGAACAGCGCCGGCACGGGCACATCCACCCAGCGGGCGGCGAGGCGGCCGAACAGCGGGCCGGCGATGATCACGGTCGGGATCGCGATGAGCACGCCGAACGCGAGGGTGACGCCGAGGTTCGCGCCGATCAGGCCGATCGCGGCGAGCGGCCCGGGGTGCGGCGGCACCAGACCGTGCATGGCGGACAGGCCCGCGAGCGTCGGGATCGCGATCTTCATGAGCGAGACGCCGGAGCGGCGGGCGACCAGGATGATGACCGGCACGAGCAGCACGAGGCCGACCTCGAAGAACATCGGCAGGCCGATCAGCGCACCCACCAGACCCATGACCCAGGGCAGCGCCGCGGCGCTCGCCTTCGAGATCAGGGTGTCCACGATCCGATCCGCGCCACCCGAGTCGGCCAGCAGCTTGCCGTAGATCGCACCGAGGGCGATCAGCACGCCGACGCCTCCGGCGGTGGATCCGAAGCCGTTGGTGAAGCTCAGCACCGTTTGCGTGGCGGACATGCCCGCGACGAGACCGGTGACGAGTGCGCCGATCACGAGGGAGAGGAACGGATGCAGCTTGACCCAGGTGATGAGCACCACGATCGTCGCGATGCCGATGAGCGCAGCGAGGATCAGCACCCACTCCGGGGCGGTCGTGGTGGGGGGAACGGGATCGGCGGCCGAGAGGAGAGTCCCGGGGACGGCGGCGAGCAGGTTCGATGACATGGCCATGAGCTTCCTTGGTCTGGCGGAGAGATTTCGCTTCAGCGTAAATGATAAGTAGGACTTAATCAAGCAGAGGTCCTCAATAAGCCCTTCTACAGTTCATTCGCACGTCATCTTGCCGGGCTATCGCCATAATGGGCTTCATGGCAGAAGGGACCCGCGAGGCGGCCTCCGCGCAGCACCGCCGGCTGCTCGACACGATCGGTGCGCGCATCGTGGAGGGACACCTGGCGCCCGGCGCCCGGCTGCTGACCGCAGAGGTCGCCGCCGAGTTCGGCGCGTCCCGGTCCGCGATGCGCGAGGTGGTGCGCGTGCTCGAGACCATGGGCATGGTCGAGGTGCGCCGCCGCGCCGGGGTAGAGGTGCTGCCCGCCGATCGGTGGAGCCCGTACGCCCCCGAGGTGATCCGCTGGCGGCTGGACGGATCCGGCCGGCTCCGCGCCCTGCACGAGCTCAGCCAGCTGCGCTCCGCGATCGAGCCGCTCGCCGCCCGACTCGCCGCCGCCCAGGCCGGTCCGGAGCACCGTGCCGCGCTCGTGAAGGCGGTGCTCGGGATGGTCGAGCACGGCGACAGGGCCGACGAGCCCGTCTACCTGCAACACGACATCGACTTCCATGCGGCTGTGCTGCGCGGCTCGGGCAACCCCTACCTCGCCGGTCTCGCCGACGTCGTCGCCGAGCTGCTGCACGGACGCACCGCGCACGCGCTGATGCCGCACCGCGCGGACGAGACCGCCCTGCGGCTGCATCAGGACGTCGCGGCCGCGATCACCTCACGCGACCCCGAGGCTGCAGCGACGGCGATGGCCGCGATCGTGACCGAGGCCGACGACGCCGTGGAGGCGATGGGGAAGCCCGGAGCCTGAGTCACGCCCGGTCGCTGAGCCTGTCGAAGCGCCCGGTCGCCTCGGTCGCGTCCCGCTCGGTGGTCGCGTATTGCGGTTATTGCACTCGGGGAACCGCAATCTGCGACCACTGAGCGCGTCGGGAACGTCCTCCTCGGGGACGGATCCTCGCGTCGGCCCGTGTCCGCCCCGAGGGTTGCCTTAGCCCACGGATAGGTTCCGGCCAGCGCCCGCCTACACACACCCGCGCATAATCGAGGCATGGCGACGGTGAAGAACGAGGCGGGGCGCAGGACGCGGGCTCCCAGCGCGCTGCCGCGCCTGCTCGCCGCCTCGATGCGAGAAGTGCACCGCGTGCGCCGCCCCGCGACGCCGACCGCGCCCGCATTCGACCTGGCGTATGTGCGCACCGGACCGCGTTCGTCCCTGCCGATCGTCGTGATCCCGGGCGGACCCGGGCTCGGATCCGTGCTCCCCTATCGACGCTTCCGGCGGCGGGCCGCGGCTCTCGGGCTCGACGTCATCATGATGGAGCACCGTGGCGTGGGGCTGTCCCGCGCCGACCTCGACGGGCACAGCCTGCCGCTGTCGGCGATGCGCATGGTCGACGTGATCGACGACCTCGCCGCCGTGCTGGATGCGGAGGGCGTGCGCCGCGCCTACATCTCGGGATCCTCCTACGGCAGCTACGTCGCGGCCGGGTTCGGCGCCCGTCACCCGGAGCACGTGGCCGGGATGCTGCTGGACTCCGCCCTGCAGTCGGTCGCGGATCGCGATGCCGAGCGGGCGATGATCCGCGAGCTGTTCGTCGACGGGGACGCCCGGATCGCCGCGTCGGTGCGCGAGCTGCTGGACGACGGATCGGATCCGCGGATCCTCCTCGGCGTGCTGCGCGCGGCCTACGAGCTGGGCGGCGAGGGGCTGCTCGAGCCGCTGCTGCGTCAGCGCGTGCGCGGCGCACGGCGCGCCGGCGACAGCGGTGGTCGGCCCGGTCGAGGCTCCTCCGGACGCGGCTCGGTGTGGTCTGCGCTCGAGGCGTACGTCGACAAGGGCGAGTCCGAGGCGCACGTGCCCGGGTTCTACGAGTTCGATCTCGTCGGCGCGATCGCGTTCCGCGAGCTGGGATTCGGTCCGGATCCGGACGGATCCGTCCTCGACCCCTCCCTCACCTACGCGTCGATCGCCGACCAGTTCCCCCGGTTCACCGGCGAGCCCTTCGACCTGACCGCCGCGGCGGCGGACTTCGACTGGCCGACCGTGCTGCTGACTGGATCCCGTGACCTGCGCACCCCGGCCGCCGTGGCGCAGCGCGTGGCCGAGGCCGCGCCGGACACGGTGCTCGTCGAGATCGAGAACGGGCACAGCGCCCTCGAATCGCACCCGCTCGCCCTGCTGCACGCGCTGCAGCGGCTGAGCCGTGGCGAGCAGCGGCGCCTGCCCGCCGAGAGCGCGATGATGAGCGCGCTCCCCCGCCGCGGGTTCGTGGCCGGCCTGCCCCGGCTGCTCGCCACGGGCACGCGCTGGGAGGCCGCGCTCCGGTCGTGACCGCGCGGTGCGCGCCCGGTGATCGGTCCATACCGGAATGGATCCCCGGTCCATTCGGTTGCATAGACAGTGACCTCCTCCCGCTCCGATCTCCTCGCCGCCGACACCGCGATGGGCGCCGTGACCCTGCTCGTCGCCGACCTCGACGCCATGACCGCGTACTACCGCGACGCGGTCACGCTGCGGGTGCTGTCGGCCGAAGGCGACCGAGTGGTGCTGGGTCGCGGAACCACGCCGGTGGTGATCCTGCAGCACAGCCCCGAACTGAGGCACGCGGCACCGCGCGCCGCCGGACTGTTCCATACCGCGATCCTGTTCGAGACGCAGGCGGCACTGGCCGCTGCGCTGTACTCGGTCGCGCAGCGCGCCCCCGGGACCTTCACCGGCAGCGCCGATCATCTGGTGAGCCAGGCCTTCTACTTCACGGATCCCGAGGGCAACGGCGTCGAGCTGTACTGGGATCGCGATCGCACGCAATGGAGCTGGGCGCACGGCCGGATCGAGATGGACACCCTGTACCTGGATCCGAACGCCTTCCTGAGTGAGCACCTCACCGAGTCCGCCGCCGAGGATCCGGTGATCGGCGGCGCGACCGTGGGCCACGTGCACCTCTCGGTCGGCGACGTGACCTCCGCACGCGAGTTCTATGTGCAGCGGCTCGGGTTCGAGACGACGGCGGAGCTCGGCGGATCCGCACTGTTCGTGAGCGCCGGCGGCTACCACCACCACATGGCGATGAACACGTGGAACAGCGCGGGTGCCGGCCGGCGCTCCCGGGCCTTGGGCCTCGCACGCGTGGACATCGTGCTGCCCACCGCGGACGACCTCGGATCCGTCGCCGAGCGAATGACGCACTTCGGTGTCGCCGCGCGCGACGACGGGCGCACGCTCGCCTTCGAGGATCCCTGGGCGAACGCGATCCGCCTCACGACCGCGGGCTGACCGGACCGTCGACCGCCGCGGGCTCTCAGCCGATCCGCACTGCGCTCACCGCGCCGTCGGGCCAGCTCACCTCGAGGATCGCGTCGCCGCCGTCGGTCGCGACCGCACGCGCCGAGGGCGCCTGCTCTGATCCGCGACCCAGGCGGACCGCCACGATCACGACGTCACCCTCGCCCACCACCCCGAAGTCGAGCCGCGGGATCGACACGACTTCGCCGATCGGTGAGACGCCGGTCTCCGTGCGCACCGACGCGGCGACCGCACCGCCGCCGATCCCCGCGAGCGGCCACAGCTCGGAGCGCAGCCCGTCCAGGTCGAGCGCGATCGCGGCGTCGTCCCGCTCCACGACCGCCTCGGTCGAACCGGTCAGCGGCCAGCCGCTCACGCGCACCGGGAGCGGCGCCGCAGCGACGCCCTCGCGCGGCAGCCGCCGGGTCGCGCGCACCTCCCACGAGCCGCGGACCGCGCTCGCCGTCGCGAGCAGCGGTCCGTCGGTGACGACCCCCGCGCGCCCGGATCCGTGGTCGTACCCGGCGCCGTCGGCGCTCGAGTCCACCCAGTGCGTGTCAGCCACGGACGTCGCGAACGCCGCGATGCCGTCGTCGCCGATCGCACCGCGGGCGAACCCGGTGCGATGCGTGGAGCGCCCTGCGGCATCGAGGGCGCCCACCATGTTGTCGGCGGGGTCGTCGATGGTCGCGCCGGTGAGCGGCGGCAGCGTCGCGCTGGAGTAGCCGAACCGGGCGTACAGCGCCGAGTCGCCGGTGCGGTCCCCCTCGAAGGCATGGTCCGCGCCATGGTTGATCAGGCGCACGATACCGTCGGCCGCGGTGCCGCTGACCAGCCAGCCGGCCGGCCGGATCACGCGGCGCACGTCGCCCTGCTCGATCGGCAGCGGCTCCTCCACGGCCGTCCAGACCTCGTGGTCCGCGGGCAGGGCCAGTCCGAGGAAGCCCTTCGACGCCCAATACGGCGACCCCGCGCCGGAGTACGTCTGCGCCATCGCGGGCCATTCGCCGAACAGCCCCATCGTGAGCAGGCCGCGCTCATCGACCGCCCCGCGCTCCACGAAGGTGCGCAGCTCACCCGAGGCCGCCCGGCGCAGCATCCCGAGCGGCAGCCGGGTGGCGCCGGAGAACGCGCCCATCCACAGCGGCGCGGCGGTCGCGAACCGGTAGATGAGGCTGCGTCCCTGCAGCACCGGCATCCCGTCCGCCCCGATGAGCGCCGCGTAGTCGTCGAGGAATTCGGTGAGCCGGGCCTTGAAGACGGGCGCGAGCGCGCCGGATCCGAACCTGTCAGACCCTTCGGATCCCGCCCAGAGCAGCGGATACAGATGCATCGCCCAGCCGCAGTAGTAGTCGTAGGCGCGCCACGTGCCATCGGCCCACCACCCGTCGGCCTGGTAGTAGTCCTCGATGCGGGCGAGGTCGGCCGCGATGCGCGCGGGCTCGTGCGGTCCGCCGACCGAGGCGAGGAACGTCTCGACCGTGATCCGGAACCACAGCCAGTTGTTGTCCGGGTACCAGCCCACCGGGTTGAGGGCCAGCCAGTCGATGATGCGCTGCTGTGCGGTGGCGTCGAGCGTGTCCCACAGCCACTGCCGGGTGAGCTGCAGTCCGAGCGCGATCGAGGCCGCCTCGACCTCGGCCTGCGCCTGCTCGGCGGGCAGGATCCAGCGCTCCGGATTCGACGGGTCGGTGCCGGCGACCAGCCCGTCGCGGTACCAGTCCAGGAAGCCGTGCGGATCCTCCCCGCGCTCCCCGGTGAGGCGGAAGGCGAAGAGCATGAACGAGCGCGCGAAGCCCTCCAGGCCGTCGCTGTCCGCGCCGCTGCTGCTGGTCTGCCCTGGCAGGCGCACCTGGCTGCGTGTGGGCGTGAAGTACGGCCGCAGCGACAGCAGCAGATGGTCGGCGATGGCCGCCCAGTGATCGCGCGTCCAGCCGGTGCGCGGCGACAGCGCGCGGTCCTCGGGCGGCAGGATCAGGCGGGCGGGGTCGAACGCGGTCACAAGGTCTCCTTCGTGCGGGCGGCGGTCGGTGCGGGTGCGAGCGGGACGGGATCTGCCGGCGCCGCGATGCTCGGCCGCAGCGAGGACTCGCGCACATGCAGTTCAGGGCTGAGCTTCACCCGGAAAGCGGGACGGCCGCTCCCGGCCTCGAGCCGGGCGATGAGCAGGTTCACGGCCTCGCGACCGACGTGCTGCTTGGGCGGACGCACGGCAGTGATCGCGGGGTCGCCGAAGCGGGCCACATCGTCGTCGTAGGCCACGATCGCCAGGTCGTGCGGCACCCGGATCCCCCGGTCCAGCGCATGCTGCTCGAGGGCGAGGGCCTGCGGATCCGGAAGCACGATGACGGCCGTGGTGCCGGTGTCCGTGATGACCTGCAGTGCGTCGTCCATCGCGCGCTCACGGCCCGCGGTGTCGAACCGCACGCCGTTGATGCAGGCGGCATCGGTCGGCAGCCCCAGCGAACGCAGGGTGCTCTCCCACCCGCGCCGCACGTAGCGGCCGGTGGGGCGTTCGGTCTCGGTGATCAGCCCGATCCGCTCGTGGCCCTGCTCGTGCAGGTGCCGCACGGCGAGCGCGGCGCCCGCGGTGTGGTCCGACACGACCGAGTCCAGATGCGGCGCCGCGGCCGCGGAGCGCACTCGGCGCTCCGCGAGCACGACGGGCACCGGCAGCGCGTCGAGCCACTCCAGCATCTCGATCGCCTGCTCCCCGAACGTATCGGGGGCGACGATGAGCCCGTGCAGGCCCGGGGTGTTCAGCAGCGCCTCGACCTGGCGGCGGTTGTCGCGCAGCTCGTACGTCGATGCGCGCAGGAGCAGCCGGGCACGCAGCTGTGCGGCCTGGGCCCTCGCGCCGTGCACGATGGGCGGCCAGTAGTAGTCGAGAGAGGGCACGACCATGCCGATCGTGTAGCGGGTGACGGCCGGGTCGTGTCCGGCGAGCACGGGGCTGAGCCCGGGTTCGAGGCTGCTGCGCAGGGTCGCTCCGCCGTGCACGCGCGTGACGAGGCCCTGCTGGGCGAGGGTGTTGATGTCGCGCCGGATCGTGAGCTCGCTCACACCCAGGTGCGCCGCGATCGTGGAGACGCTGACGGAGCCGTGCTCGCGGATCTCGTCCATGATCCGCTCCCGGCGCTGCAGCGCGAACAGCGGATCCCGCCCGCTCACGACAGCTCCTCGATCACGGTCGTGAACGAGCCGGCCCGTCCGCCGACGTCGTAGACGAGGCGGGTCAGCCACGGACCCCACACGGCGATGAGCTCGGGATCGTCCAGCTCCCATACCTCGAGCGAGGGCGCGACCGGTGCGTTCCCGTCGTCCGCGGCGATGCGGATCCGGTGTCCGTCGGCGGCGACCTCGACGGCGTCGCCGGACGGCGTGACCACTCCCGCCGCGATGACGTGGATCCGGTGCGCGCCGTCCTCGCTCAGCCGCCACCGGTCGGCGACCTCGATGCGCTCCGTCCCGCCGGCGGATCCTGATGCGTCGAAGCGGAACGTCCGCCGCCAGGAGTCGCCCGCTGCGAGCGGGTAGGCGCCCGCGAGCTCCAGTTCGAGCACGGTGGCCTCGCCCACGGGCGGGATCGGGCCCGGTTCACCCTGCGGCGCGGTGATCACCTGCGCTGTGAACGCCGGCCCCTCACCCTGCTCCAGGCCGTAGGGGGCGGGCGCGCTGTGCCAGCCGCTCTGCATCGCGCGGACCCGGTACCGCTCGGCGCTGAAGGTCTGCGCGGTGTAGGTGGGTTTGCCGACGTCGACGAGCAGTTGCCGGCCGCCCGCGGCGACGAGGAAGGATCCGAGGTCCTTGTGGTTGTGGTTCTCGTCATTCGTGCCGCCCTTCGCGGCAAGCGCGAGCCCGGCGGCCGAACCGGCCTCGGCACGGCGCACCAGCACCTGCACGGACCCGAGCCAGACCGCGGCCGGAAGCGGTGCGGCAGCGGGCACGGCGTCCCGCCACGCGGTGTCGACGAGCGCGCGGACCAGTCGCGGCAGCCCGCCTGCGACCTCCGCCACCGGCTGCCCCGGCCGGCGTGCGGCCCGCGCCCACGCGGTCACCCTCGCGTCGCCGGTGAGAGTCCCCCAGCGGAACGGGAGCTGCCACGGCTCGTGCCCGCGGGAGCGCGCCCAGCCGTCGGCCACGTTCACGTACCAGTCCCCGCCGAGGTGCATGCGCGTCGGGAACCGCAGCGTCTCGCCGACGACGGGGATCCGGGTGGCGTCGAGCCCGCCGTCGGTGATCGCGGCCACGGTGTCGAGCATCTCGAGCATGCGCCCCGCGCCGTTCCACCAGTACGCGACGCCCTCGTCGATGGCCCCGTCAGCGGGCAGCTCGGCGACGTAGCGGTCGAGGCTGTCCAGAGCCCGCGCGAGGATGCACGCCACGCGCTCGGGGTCGTCGAGCAGCAGCACGGCGGCGAGCAGCACGTTGCCGAGGATCCACGGGTTCCAGTTGTTGACCTCGCGCCAGTACCCCAACCACCACAGGTCGTCGCGGGTCTCGAACGGGGTGAACACGCGCGCCTCGGCCTCGTGCCGGATGCGCTCACGCAGCCCGGGCCAGCTCTCGTCCCAGCACGGGCCGAGCACCCGGTCCGCGACCGCCAACTGCGCCACGATCTCACCCGCGACGAGGTCCAGATAGGGCGCGGCGACGTCGGGCAGCACGAAGCCGCGCCGGGCGTGCGCGTCGTCGTGCGCCGGAAGCGACCAGGTGCTCTGCTCGCAGAGCACCACGGCACCGTCGGCCGCCTCGTCGATCCACATCGGGTCATCGGTCACCGCGGCGGCGATCACCGCACGGGTGAGTCGCTCCTGCCGCTCCGACACCGCACGCTCGTACGTCGCGCGATCGCCGTCCCGCACGTAGCGCGCGAACAGAGAGCCGAGCGCATCGGCCCAGGGGCGGCTGTGGGTCTCCGCGGCCGCGACGCTGATGCGTTCGATCGTGATCGGATCCACGTCCTCCCACACGTCGCGGCGCTCGATCGAGGGGATTCCGACTCGTTCGCGCAGTGCCTCGGCAGTGAGCTCACCGACACTCCCGCGCAACGCCTCTGCGCGCATCGCCGGACCCCACTCCGCATACAGCGGACCGCGGAATTCCGCGGTCCGCACGGCCGTGCCGTACGGCGGCACGGCGTGCGCGCTGACCCGGGAGAGGGCGTCCATGTCGGGGCTGCGCGTCATGATTTCAACCTTCGCTTGTGCTTGTATCTGTTCGACTCTGAACGTTTGGTTTCGTCTCGAACGAGTCCGAGTATCTACTGAGTTCAGCGACGACGCAATGCCCTGCTTCGTCGGGATCTGACGAAGGACGGAACCCCCTGGGAATGACCGCAACGACCACCCCCAACGCTCTCGTCGTCATGTCGCGCGAGGTATTCGAGCGGCAGTTCGATGCTGCTCGAATCGCCCGCCTGCGCCGCCTCGCGACCGTGCCGGAACCGGTCTTCACGGACGACCTCGACGACCCGGCCCTCGCCGAGCGGCTGGCCGATGTCGAGGTGCTCCTGACCGGCTGGGGTGCGCCGCGCCTCGACGCGGCCCGGCTCGATCGGATGCCGAACCTCCGCGCGATGCTGCACTGCGCCGGGTCCATCCGCGCGCAGGTGAGCGACGAGTTCTGGCGGCGCGGCATCCGTGCCGCGTCCGTCGCGGAGGTCAACGCGGTGCCCGTGGCGGAGTTCACCCTCGCGGCGGTCGTCTTCGCCGGCAAGAAGGCGCCGTTCATCGCCGCCGACCCCGAGACCCGCCGCCAGAACGGGCTGCGCGCGGAGCGGTTCGGCCGGCTCGGCAACCTCGGCCTCACGATCGGCGTCGTCGGATTCAGTCGCGTGGGCCGCCGCGTCGTCGACATCCTGCAGCAGCTCGCGGACGTCACCGTCCTCGTCGCGGATCCCTACGCGGATCCGGCCGAGATCGCTGCGGCGGGTGGCGTGCACACCACCCTCGAAGACCTGCTCCCCCGCGTCGACGTGCTGTCGCTGCACGCACCGGAGCTGCCGTCCACCCGGCACATGATCGGCCCGGCGCAGCTGGACGCTCTGCAGGATCACACGACCGTGATCAACACCGCGCGCGGCAGTGTGATCGACACCGCAGCGCTCGAGCGCGAGTGCGCGAGCGGTCGCCTGAACGCGATGCTCGACGTGACCGACCCCGAGCCGCTCCCCGCGGACTCGCCGCTGTACCGCCTGCCGAACGTCATGATCACGCCGCATCTGGCCGGCTCGCTCGGCTCTGAGCTGTACCGCATGACCGACGCCGCGCTGGACGAGCTCGAACGCCTCACCGCCGGCCTGCCCCTGCTCGAAGAGGTCACCGTCGACGCCCTGCAGCTCAGCGCCTGACCCGCCCTCGCACTCCTCCGCCCGACCCGCACCCACCCTTCATCCACATTCAAAGGAGAACCTCGCATGAAGCGATCCCTCATCGCCGTCGGCACCGTCGCCGCGGCGGCCCTCGCCCTCGCCGGCTGCGCCGGCACGTCAACGCCGGCCTCCACGCCCTCGGGCGGAAAGACGACGCTGCGCATCTCGGTGTGGAACTACGCGCAGACGCCCGAGTTCAAGGCGCTCTTCGACGCGTTCCACGAGGCGAACCCTGACATCACGATCGAGCCCGTCGATATCCTGGCCGCGAACTACGAGGACAAGGTCACGACGATGCTCGCCGGTGGTGACACGACCGACATCATCACGGTCAAGAACCTCACCGACTTCGGCGGCTACGCGCAGAAGAAGCAGTTCGTCGGGGTGAACGACCTGGTCAAGGCGCTGCCCGCCGACAAGATCCCGGCACTCGACGAGTACAAGGCCGGCGGCACTTACTACGCGGTCCCGTATCGCCAGGACTTCAGCGTGCTCTTCTACAACAAGCAGATGTTCAAGGACGCCGGCGTCGCCGATCCTTCCAGTCTCACCTGGGACGAATTCGCCGCCGACGCGAAGAAGCTCACGAAGGGTGATGGAGCGGACAAGGTGCACGGCGCCTACATCCACACCTGGAACTCGATGGTGCAGGGCTACGCGTCCGCACAGCAGGACAAGGGCTTCGACAAGCCCGACTACGCCTGGATGAAGGACCAGTACGACCTCACCCTCGGCATGCAGAAGGACGGCACGATCCTCGACTGGGGCACCGCGAAGAGCCAGCAGGCCCAATACAAGACGGTCTTCGAGACCGGCAAGGCCGCCATGGTGCCGATGGGCACCTGGCTCATCTCGCCGCTGCTCGCCGATGCGGCCGCCGGCACCACGTCGGTGGACTGGGGCATCGCTCCGATCCCGCAGATCAAGAGCGGATCGAAGGTGACCACGATGGGCGGCCCGACCGGCTTCGGCATCAGCAAGAACTCGAAGAACCAGGATGCGGCGAAGAAGTTCCTGTCGTTCGCGGCGGGAGCAGACGGCGCGAAGGCCGTCGCGTCGATCGGCATCGTGCCCGCGTACCACAGCGACGAGATCACGAAGCAGTACTTCGGCCTGAAGGGCATGCCGCAGGACGCGACCTCGAAGAAGGCCTTCACGCCCGACACGATCCGCCCCGACGGCGCGACCGGCACCCTCGCTGCGCAGCTGCAGGGCGTGCTCGACCAGGAGCACCAGCTCATCATGACCGGCAGCAAGTCGGTGGACGACGGCATCGCCGAGATGGAGAGCCGCGTCACCTCCGAGGTGCTGAACCAGTAGCTCCGGTCCGCGCCGGATCCGGCCCCTGAGCTCGTCGAAGGGGTCGGATCCGGCGCACCAGGCATCCCTCCCCGCACCGGATCAAGGAAGATCATGACCACCCTCACCGACCGGCCGTCCGCGGCCCCGCCGCGCTCGGTGGCGAGCCGCCGGATGCGCCGACGCAGCATCCTCATCGGCTGGAGCTTCATCCTGCCGAACTTCCTCGGGTTCGCGCTGTTCACCCTGGTGCCCGTGCTCGCCGCGTTCGTGCTGGCGTTCATGAACTGGGACGCGTACAACCCGCCCACGTTCGCCGGGATCAAGAACTTCACCCGCCTCTTCGGCGACCAGAACTTCCACGTGGCGCTGGGCAACACCCTGATCTACGCGATCGGCCATGTGCCGCTCACCCTGGTGTGCTCGCTCGGTCTCGCGATCCTGCTCAACCAGAAGCTGCGTGGCATCGCGTTCTTCCGCGTGGCGATCTTCTTCCCGTACATCACCTCGCTGGTCGCCATCGCGATCGTGTGGAACATGCTCTTCGACCCGGTGAACGGGCCGATCAACCAGTTCCTGCATCTGCTCGGCATCGCGAACCCTCCGGGATGGACCTCGAGCACCGGGTGGGCGCTGCCCGCGGTGATCATCACCAGCGTGTGGCGCGACATGGGCTACTACATGGTGCTGTTCCTCGCGGGCCTGCAGGCGATCCCGCAGGAGTACTACGAGGCGGCGGCCATGGACGGCGCCGGGCGCTGGCGCACCTTCTGGAACATCACGCTGCCGTCGCTGCGGCCCACGACCTTCCTCGTGCTCGTGCTGCTGAGCGTGTCGAGCTTCAAGGTCTTCGATCTCATCTTCGTGATGACCGGCGGCGGGCCGGGGCGCGCGACGCTCGTGCTCTCGCAGCTCATCTATCAGGACGGAATCCTGAACGGCCAGTTCGGATACTCCTCGGCGATCTCGCTCGTCCTGTTCCTGATCGTCCTGGTCGTGACCGTATTCCAGTTCCGGATCCAGCAGAGAAGGGAGCGCTGATGTCGACCCTCACCTCCGACCTCGCCCAGGAGCTCGACGGCGGGCGCGCACTGCCGCCCGTCCCGGCGCGACGCGGCAGCCGGCGGATCCGCTCGCGTCTCGGCCGCATCGCGATGTACGTGCTGCTGGTCCTGCTGCTGACCGTCGTGCTGCTGCCGTTCCTGTGGATGCTGTCCTCGTCGTTCAAGCACGACGACGAAGTGCTCACGGTGCCCGTGCAGTGGCTGCCGACGAGCTTCGTGTGGAGCAACTACGCGCAGATCTGGACCCAGATCCCGATGGCCGGCTACCTCGCGAACTCCGCCTTCCTCGCGATCGTCATCACGATCCTGCAAGTGCTCACCGGCAGCTTCGCCGCCTACGGCTTCGCCAGGGTGCGCTTCCCCGGGCGGGATGCCCTGTTCCTCGCCTACATCGCGACGATCGCGGTGCCGTGGCAGGCGTACATGATCCCGCAGTACATGATGATGCAGAAGGCGGGCCTGACGAACACGTTCACGGCGCTCATCCTGCTGCAGGCGTTCGGCGCGTTCGGGGTGTTCCTGATGCGGCAGTACTACATGACCATCCCCGACGAGCTCAACGAGGCCGCGCGGATCGACGGCCTCAGCGACTACGGCATCTGGGCGCGGATCATCCTGCCGCTGTCGAAGCCCGCGCTCGCCTCGCTCGCCCTGCTCACGTTCGTGAACACCTGGAACGACTACATGGGGCCGTTCATCTACCTCTCCAGCAACGAGCTGTGGACGGTGCAGATCGGGCTGAAGTCGTTCATCGGCCAGTACTCCGCGCAGTACGCGCTGATCATGACCGGATCCGTGATCTCGATCGTCCCGATCCTGGTCATCTTCCTCGCCGGGCAGCGCTACTTCATCAGCGGCATCGCGACGAGCGGGATGAAGGGGTGAGCACCGTGACCGACGATCTCACCGTGCCGCCGCGGCGGCGGATCCTGCACCTGCGGCACGAGACCATGGAGTCGATGTTCGCGTACGCGTACGCGATCCTGATGACGGATCTGCTGCTCGTGCTCGCGAACCTGCCCCTGGCCCTGCTGCTGTTCGTCGCGCGCGATGCGCTGCAGGCCTGGCCGACCGTGCTGCTGCTCTCGCTCACGCTCGCCCCGTCGCTGGCCGGCGCGTTCGAGGTGTTCCGCCGGATGCGCGGTGACGAGCCCCCGCGTCCGTTCGCGGCGTTCTGGCACGGCTACCGCACTCGCGGTGCGGCGGCCGCGCTGATGGGCCTCGCCACAGGACTCGTCGTCGGGTTCGTGCTCTACGACGGCGCGGTCCTCACGGGCACCGTCTGGGCGCCCCTGCTCGCTCCGACGCTCGCGGTGGTCGCCGCCTGGGCTCTCGTCGCGTGCACCTCGTCGCTCGCCGGGCTCGTGCTGTTTCCGCAGGCGTCGGCGCGCGCCATCGTGAAGGCCGCGGTCTACCTGTCCGTGCGGCGCTGGTACTTCAGCGTCTTCGCGCTCGTGCTGCTCGGGCTCTCTGCGGCCGCGGTGATCGTCCAGCCGGTGCTCGGCGCTCTCGTGCCGGGGCTGCTCCTGTACGTCGTCTTCGCGAACGCCGACTTCTCGTTCCGCGCGCTGCAGGCGGAGCGCACCGCTGCGGGCTGACCATCACGCCCGGCCACGATGCGGACGGCACGCCGCGCCCCTGGACGGGACGGCCCGAGGAGCGCATGCTGAGGGCATGACCGGCTTCCAGACCACGCACGCGTTCAGCGGGTTCAGCGTCGATGACATCGATGCCGCCCGGACCTTCTACGGCGAGATCCTCGGCATGGACGTCTCGACCAATCCGATGGGGTTCCTCGACATCCGGCTGCCTGAGGGCGGATCCGTTCTCGTCTACGCGAAGCCGAACCACACCCCTGCGAGCTTCACGATCCTGAACTTCCCCGTCGAGGACGTCGAGGCGGCCGTGGACGACCTCAACGCCCGCGGCGTCGTGACGAAGATCTACACGGATCCGGACTTCGGCACCGACGAGAAGGGCATCGCGCACGGCGGGCCGGGCCGCGGACCGGACATCGCCTGGTTCACCGACCCGGCCGGCAACGTGCTGTCCGTGCTCGCCGCCGTGTGATCTCCTTCTCGCCTTGACTTAGAGTGCGCTCGAAGTCGTAGCGTGGGGCGCATGCTGGAAACCACCACGACGCGCTCGATCTCCGAGGCGGCGCACGAGCTCGGGCTGACCGCGCACACCCTGCGCTACTACGAGCGGGAGGGGCTTCTGCTGACGCCCCTCGACCGGGAGTCGTCCGACCGCCGCCGGTACACCGACGGCGACATCGCCTGGCTCGGCTTCCTCCGCAAGCTCCGCTCCACCGCCATGCCGATCGCGACGCTCCGGCGCTACGTCGAGCTCGCGCGGGCCGGCGACGGCACCAGCGCGGACCGGCTGGCCCTCCTCCGCGAGCACCGCCAGACCGTGCTGACCCGGCGGGCGGAGCTGGACGACGCCCTCGGCGCCATCGACATCAAGATCGCTCTCTACTCCGAAAGGCTCTCCTCATGAAGCACGCGACTCTCGGCACCCTCTCCGTCGGCCGGCTCGGACTCGGCTGCATGGGCATGTCGGCCTTCTACTCCGGTGCGAACACGGACGAGGCCGAGTCCATCCGCACGATCCACCGTGCACTCGATCTCGGCGTCACCATGCTCGACACCGCTGAGATGTACGGCCCGCACACGAACGAGGAGCTGGTCGGCCGGGCGCTGGCGGGGCGACGCGACGGCGTCGTGATCGCCACGAAGTTCGGCATCCTCGCGGGATCGGATGGCGGCCGCCGGCTGGACGGCACCCCGGAGAACGTGCGCCGCTCGGTCGAGGGGTCGCTGCAGCGCCTCGGCACCGACCGGATCGATCTCTACTATCAGCACCGGATGGATCCCGAGACGCCGATCGAGGAGACCGTCGGGGCGCTCGCCGAGCTGGTCGCGGAGGGGAAGATCCTGCACTACGGACTCTCCGAAGCCGGCGAGGAGACGCTGCGCCGTGCTCACGCGGTGCATCCCGTGACCGCGCTGGAGACCGAGTACTCGCTGTGGACCAGGGAGCCCGCCGAGCAGCTGCTGCCGGTGCTGCGCGAGCTGGGCATCGGCCTCGTGCCGTACTCGCCGCTGGGCCGCGGCTTCCTCACCGGCGCGATCCGCTCCGCCGATTCTCTGGACGCCGGCGACTTCCGCCGGAGCAACCCGCGCTTCGTCGGAGAGAACCTCGACGCGAACCTGCGCATCGTCGATGCCGTCGAACAAGTCGCCATTGAGCTCGATGCGACACCCGCCCAGGTCGCCCTGGCGTGGGTGCTCGCGCAGGGCGATGACATCGCGCCGATCCCCGGCACGAAGCGGGTCTCGCGTCTCGAGGAGAACGTCGCGGCAGACGCGCTCGTGCTGACGGCGGAGCAGCTCGCCGCGCTCGAGGCGCTCCCGTCCGCCGCCGGCGACCGCTACGCCGACATGTCGAGCGTCGGACGCTGATCGGGCCCGGCGCGGGTCGGTCTCGAATCGGGCCGCCCGCGTCGGTCGCCGCGCCGGTTCGCCCTCAGCCGGCGAACCGGCGCTGCACTTCCGCGTACGGCAGCGCGCCGTCGAGGAAGCCGAGCGTGCCCGTGTCGAGCAGTTCGCGGCCGGCGCGTTCGAGCGCGGTGAGCGCGACGCGGGCGAGGCTGCCGCCGAGGCTCACCCGCTTCACACCGAGCGCGAAGAGCTGCGGCGCGGGGATGACGTGCGCGGCGAGGCCGGCCACGATGTTGAGCGGGACCGGGATCTCCGCGGCCAGGCGCCGGATCGTCTCCTCGTCGTTCACGCCCGGGACGAAGACGCAGTCCGCCCCCGCCTCGACATAGCGCTGCGCCCGCGCCACCGTCTCGGCGAAGGGATCGGCCGCGCCGGGGAAGAAGTAGGCGTCGGTGCGCGCGTTCAGCACGAACGCGCCGCGCGGCGCCACCGCACGCGCGGCCGCGATCCGCTCAGCCGCCTCGTCTGCGTCGAACAGCAGGCCGTCGGCGGTGTCCTCGAGGTTGCCGCCGACCGCTCCGATCTCGATCGCACGCAGGACCGTGCGCGCGACGTCCTGCGGATCATCGCCGTATCCCGCCTCGAGGTCGGCGGTCACCGGCACGTCGACGGCGGCGACGATCGCCGCGACCTTCTCGAGCATGGTGTCGAGGTCCAGCGCGCCACCGTCCGGCACGCCGAGCGACCACGCGATGCCGGCGCTCGTCGTCGCGATCGCGGGGAAGCCGAGCTGCGCGAGCATTCGCGCGGATCCCGGATCCCACGCGTTCGGCAGCACGAAGCCGCCGCCGTGGTGCAGGGCGAGGAAAGCTGACGCGCGGTCGTCGGTCATGGTGACCTCCAGGTCGGGATCGTGCTCTGGCTCTACTCTGCCGCGTCCGGGGTGCGTCGAGCGAGGCCGCAGGAGGTTCGGAGCACGGTGGAGGCCCCGCCCGGCCGCGAACGTCACGAGCGGCGCAGGGCCGCGCGGGGATGGAAGATCCCCGTGGCGGCACCCAGCACGGCGCCGATCAGGGTGTCGACGATGCGCTCCAGGATCAGATCCCAGGGGATCCCGCCGCCGGCGCCCGCCGTGGAGGTGATGATGAACAGCACGAGCGGCGTGATGAAGACGAGCGCGAGCGCATAGTTGCGCACCACGAAGATCTCGACGGTGAACTGGAGGCCCGCCAGCAGGAACGGCAGCACGATCACCGGGATCGGAAGAGATCCCAGCAGCGCGAAGAGCCCCGCCCCGACGACGGTGCCGAGGAAGCGCTGGCTGCCCCGGATGAAGGCGACCCGCCGGCCGACGTTGACGCCGATCACGGCGATTCCGGCGCACACCGTCCAGTACGCGCGCTGGGGGTCGACGAGCAGCACGCTGAGCAGCGTTCCGGCGATCGCGACGACCGCCACCCGCAGCAGCAGCGCCCGGGCGTCGCGGTCCAGCCGCGGACGACGGGCGATCTGCGTCCGCGGCGGCGGGGCGACGACGCCCCGGGCGCGCGCGATCAGGAAGGCCGCCACGGCGATCACGTAGGCGGTGAGGGCGCCCACGGCGAGCGCGCCGAGGAAGAGCAACGGATCCACGATCCGCCGGCCGCCGGAGATCCCGGTGACGTGCGTGGCGAGCCCGTAGACCAGCACGAAGAACACCGGTCCGGGCGGACCCAGCCGGAAGCCGTAGTGCAACGCGGCGGTGGCGAGCGAGACCACGACCAGGCCGATCGCGGCGGCCGCGGGGTACGGGGCGAGCACTGCGCCGATCGCCGCGCACAGGAGGATCGCGACGCCCACGACGGGCAGCAGACGAAGACGCACGAGCGGGGCGGCGCCGACCAGGTAGATCGCCGTGAAGGCGCCGCTCGCCGCCATCACCCCGACGGCCGGCTGCCCCAGCAGCGTGAACAGGGCCACGGGCAGGAACATCGACAGTGCCGCCTGCAGGGCGACCGGCCATCGAGGGCTCGGAGCCGGCGCGAGCGTGAAATGGCTTCGCGCCCACACCCGGATCAGGGCGGTCGGCGGGCGCGAGGACGACGGATCAGGAGAACGCGGATCGGATCCGGTCATCCGCCCACCTCCTCCCGCACACGGCCGGAAGCCAGACTACGCGCCTCGCTCAGGCGACGCGCGTGAACCTCGGGCCGCTGTATCCGTCGCGCTCGACGCGCTCCTCGAACATGGCGAGCGGGCGCGCCCAGTGGCTGTAGTCGTCGTAGAGCTTGCGGTAGAAGACCAGCTGCTCCTCGGTCTCACTGTGCCGGCCCACCGCGATCACCTCGTAGCGGGCGCCCTTGAAGTGCTGGTAGATCCCTGGTTCGACCGCCATGCCCTGCATCCTCTCCCGTGGTCCGTCCGCCGTCCGCGCGGCGACGCGATCCTGGTGCCGACGTCCGTCGACTCCTCGATCGAAGAGCCTCCCATGCCCGCGGCATCTCCGCCGACGCCGACAGGCCGCCTCGCTATCATCGAGTGATGGCCGATTCCTCCGCAGCGCCCCGCAGCACCGGCCGCTATCGCAAGGGCATCGCCCGGCGGCAGGAGATCCTCGACAAGGCCATCGAGGTGTTCGCACGCCGCGGATCGCAGAAGACGAGCCTGCGCGCGATCGCGCAGGAGGTCGGCGTCACCCATGCGGCGCTGACGCACTACTTCGGATCCCTCGAGGAGCTGCTGGTCGAGGTCTACCGCGCGTCCGAGAGCGCGACCGACACCGCCCATCCGGTTCCCGCGGACGTCCGCCCCGCGCTGTCGATGCGCACCGCCGCGGAGCGCAACCGCCGCATCCCCGGTCTCGTCCAGCTGTATTCGACGCTGGTGTCGACGGCGCTCGAGGATTCGCACGCCGCCGCGCAGGAGTTCATCACGCAGCGCTTCAGCCGCATCCGCACCGGGATGGCCGCACAGGTGCGGCAGTTGCAGGCCTCGGGTGAGGTGCGCGCCGACCTCGACCCGGATCTCGTCGCCGCCCTCGTCATCGCAGCCTCCGACGGCCTGCAGACGCAGTGGCTGCTCGATGACACCGTCGACCATGAGGCCGCCCTCGAGATGCTGGACCGGCTGCTCTCCCGCGACGACAGCACCGACTGAGCCGGGATCCTGTTTCCCTCCCCGCACCACGTTTCCCTCCCCGCAAACGCGCGAACACGCGAAGGGAAACCTGACCAGGGGAGGGAAACGTTCCTCCCCTGGTCATCACCGCGCGCGGTTCAGAGCGTGGCGACGAAGGGGTCGAAGCCCTCGGGCAGCAGCGGCACAGGAGCCACCGTGCTCTGGACCTCGATGGCCTGCCCGGTGCGAGCCGACTCCTGAGCGGACAGCAGCACGTCCAGCACGTGGAAGCCGAGCTCGCCGGAGGCGACGTGCGGCCGGTTCGCGGCGATCGCGCGCACCATGTCGAGTGCGCCCAGCCCGCGGCCGATCTCGATGTCCTCGTGGGTGATCTCGACCCACTCCTGCTCGAACGACATGCCGTCGCGCAGCACACCGAGAGGCTTCACGTAGGCGATCCGCCCGGCGAACATGTTGGGATCCGGGATCACGATCGTGCCTTCGGTGCCGTGGATCTCGACGATGCCGTGGCGCTCCAGCGCGGAGTCGAAGCTCAGCAGACTCTGCGCCTGGGCGCCCTGCTCGAAGGCCGTGACGATCTGGATCGTCGAGGGCACCTCGACCGGGAACAGGGCTCCGGCGTTCGGGCCCGTGCGGATCTCGCGCTCCTCACGCGCCTTGCTGCCGACCGCCGCGACGCTCGCGACCGGGCCGAGCAGGCTCACGAGGGCCGAGAAGTAGTACGGCCCCATGTCCAGCAGCGGGCCGGCGCCCTCGGCGAAGAGGAATGCGGGGCTGGGGTGCCAGAGGTCCGGCCCCTGCGTCTGGAATGCGGTCTGCGCGAACAGCGGGCGCCCGATCACGCCGCTCTCGATCGCCCGGCGCGCGGCCTGGAAGCCGGGACCGAGCAGGGTGTCGGGAGCGGAGCCGACGCGCAGCCCCGCGGCCGCGGCCTCGCGCAGCAGCTCCGCAGCGCCCTCGCGGTCGAGTCCGAGCGGCTTCTCCGTCCACACGTGCTTGCCCGCGGCGATCGCGGCCCGCGAGACCTCCACGTGCACGGCGGGGATGGTGAGGTTGATCACGAGGTCCACCCCGGGGTGCGCGAGGACGTCCTCGGCGGATCCGAAGGCCGCGACACCGTACTTCTCGGCCTGCGCCTGGGCGCGGTCGAGCAGCAGATCCCCGACGATGAGCACCTCGGTGTCGGGGAACCGTGCGAGGTTCTGCAGGTAGGTGTCGCTGATGACGCCGCCGCCGATGACGCCGATCCCGACCGCGCTCATCGGGCGAATCCGCCCTCGGTGAGGAAGGCGTAGCTGGCGGCGATGTCCGCGAAGACGTCGCCGGGCGCGTTGTCGTACTCGATGATGGCGTACTGCACCGCCGACGCCGCACGCAGGGCGTCGGCGAGCGGCACATCGCCACTGCCCGCGTGGCGCTGGTCGAGGCTGTCCGAGCCGAACTCGCCGGCGCCCGGGGCGAACGGGTTGCTCTCGGGAGCGATGCCGTCCTTGACGTGCACCGCGACGAGGCGGTCGCCCAGGCGGGAGACGAGGGCGGGGACGTCCTGCCCGCCGACGAGCGCCCAGTACAGGTCGAGCTCGAGCGCGACTCGCGCGTCGGTGAGCGCCACGAAACGCTCGTAAGCGCTCTGACCGTCGAAGTCGGCCACGAACTCCTGTGCGTGGTTGTGATAGCCGACGGCGAGCCCGAAGCCCGCCGCGGTGTCGGCGAGGGCGTTGAGCCGGTCGGCGATCTCGGTGACCCCGTCCAGCGTGAACCAGCGCTCAGGGGCCACGAACGGGTCGATGACGGTGGTCATGCCGAGCTTCGCGGCAGCCTCGAAGACGACTTCGGGGGCCGGCGTGGGGATGGATCCGTCCGGAGTCCACAGTTCGTCGGAGAGCAGCGGCGCGTGCCCGGTGGGCGAGGCGAGGCCCGAGGCATCGAGCGCGGCGCGGATCTCGTCCGGGCGGCGCACGAAGTCGAACGCCTCCACGTTGCGCAGTCCGATGGCGGCGAGCTTGTCGAGCGAGCCCGACATGTCGGCGGAGAACTCCCCCGCGAGTGTGTACAGCTGAACCGAGGTTTCCGGCAGGGCCACGTCGACCTTCCTTCTCTGAGAGGGGACGGGCGCACGCGGCCCGTCCGGTCAGCGTAGCAGAAACCTCCAAGTGGAGGTAATAGGAATTCGCCGGAGTTCGCCACGTCGAATCCCGCTTCGCCCGCGATACCGTGGTCGACAGGGCTTCCGCGGCATGCATGACGGGGGCCCGACCCTCTGCAACGTTGTAGAGTGGCTCGGGACAGGGGGGTGCACATGGCGGTGACGCTGCACGACGTGGCGCGGATCGCCGGCGTCTCCATCAAGACGGTGTCGAACGTCATCAACGACTACCCGCACATCCGCCCCGCCACGAAGCAGCGGGTCGAGGACGCGATCGCCGAGCTGGGCTACACCCCGAACCTCACGGCGCGCAACCTCCGATCGGGACGCACCGGTGCGATCGCGCTCGCTCTGCCCGACCTGGGCCTGGCCTACTTCGCAGAGCTGGCAGCCTCCGTGATCGCCGCCGCGGAGGCCTCGGGGGTCTCGGTGCTGGTGGAGCAGACCGGGGCGGATCCGGCCCGCGAGCGCGAATTGCTGCGCAGCCCCCGCCTGAAGCTGACCGACGGGCTCATTTTCAGTCCCCTGGGCCTCGGCCAGGAGGACGCAGCCGCCCTCCAGGTCCCCTACCCGATGGTGCTGCTCGGCGAGCGCATCTTCGACGGGCCCACCGACCACGTGACGATGCGCAATGTGGAGGCCGCACGGGCGGCGACGGCGTATCTGCTCGCGTCCGGTCGGCGCCGCATCGCGGTGGTCGGCGCGCACGAGGGCGAGGTCGTCGGATCCGCCGCACTCCGCCTCCAGGGCTATCGCGAGGCGCTGGAGGAGGCGGGGATCGGGTTCGACGAGGATCTGATCGGGTACACGACGTTCTGGCACCGCGCCAACGGCGCACTCACGATGCGCGACGTGCTCGCGCGCGGCGTGGCGTTCGACGCCGTGTTCGGGCTCAACGACACGCTCGCGCTCGGCGCCATGCGCGTGCTCCAGGAGGCCGGCCGGCGCGTGCCGGACGACGTCGCCGTGATCGGCTTCGACGACCTGGACGAGGCGGAGTACTCGATCCCGTCGCTGACCACGGTCGATCCCGGTCGCGAATGGATCGCGAAGACGGCGGTGGACGCCCTGCTCGAGCGCATCTCGGGCGAGTTGGATCAGGCGCCGCGGCTTCTGCTGGCCGACTTCAGGATCCGTGAGCGGGAGTCCGCCCCGGCCTGATCGCGCACCGCGCGGGCGCTTCGTCCGCAGCGGTGCAGGATCGACCGCGACGTGAGGAGGGCAATGGCGAACGCGCCGCCCTCCTCACGCCCGCGCGCTACTGGATGCCCTCGCGGAGCAGGCGCCACTGCTGCTGCGCCGATCCGTCCGCGGTCCGCTGCTGCGCGTATGCTCCGTCCGCCGTCGATCCACCTGCGATCTCCAGCGGCTTCCCCGAATTGGCGTTGGTCAGGGTCCAGTAGCCGCCCGACGTGCTCGGCGCCCAGACCTGGGTGGCGTTCCCGGTCGGACCCCATTGGGCGGCGCGCACGCCGTCGGCTGTCTGCGCGCCGGGGATCTCGAGCAGCTTGCCGCTGTTGGCGTTGAGGAGCTGGAGCCCGTTGGGCACCGTGCGCACGTTCCAGACCTGCGTGGCGTTGCCGGTGTCGCCCCACTGCCCCGCCCCTGCCCCGTCGGTCGTCAGCGCACTGGCGATCTCGAGGTACTTGCCGCTGGTGCGGCTCGCGATCCGGAACTGGGGGTCCAGTCCGCCGGCCTGCGCGAGCTGGATCGCATCGAGCTCGGCGTACGAGGTGCCCTTGGCGAACGCGATGGTGTTGGCGCCGGCGTTCAGCGTGACCGGCATCTGCGCCCATCCGTACCGACCCCAGTTGACGGTCGCCGGGTAGTTCAGCGCCGTCGACGAACCGCCGTTCACACGCACGCCGTGCGTCGATGCCGCGCCGGTGCCGTTGTCGTAGCGCACGTTCATGACGTACGAGCCCGCGGTCGGCACGTGCACCGTGAAGGTCACCGTGCTGGTGGCGTTGTTGATGTTGCCGACCTTGCCGCCGTTCGAGGCGTCGGGGTCGGTCACGAGCGACGTGTCCGAGGTGCGCGCGGCCTTCTCCGCCTCGTACTGCTGGGCGTCGAGCGGGATGGATCCCACCCGGATGTCGTTGTACGTGGTCGCCGGGTTCTCGACGTTCGTCGCCTGGTAGAGCGTGCGCCCGTCGACCGAGGAGTCGATGCTCTGCGCGAATCCGCTGAACGTGCCGCCCTCGGCATCGGGTCCGTCGTAGGTGACCGCCATCGGCAGCCGCTCCCAGGGCCCCTCGCCCAGGTTGTAGTTGACGTAGAAGTTCTGCCCGCCGTCGATGGTGCCCGTCGCATCGAGCGACCACTTCGACGCCACGACGACCATGCCCTTCGGGCCTCCCGCGGGCACCCACTTGACGTAGGGCGAGGATCCGATCCCCCGGCCGTTCGCGAGCGCGATCGCCGTGCCGATGCTCGACGTCGGAGCCCAGTTGAGCCCGTCCGGCGAGGTCTTGAAATACACGGGTGCGGTGTTCTTCGTCTGCGAAGGGCGATTCACGACCTCATAGGTGGCGAGGTATCGGCCGTCCGGCAGCTTGGTGACGGTGATCATGCCGGGACGATCCGACTGGTTGGTCGGCGCCGAGACGTTGACGAGGGATCCCCAGGTCTGGCCGCCGTCGGTCGAGCGCCGGTACGAGACCGCCTGCAGCACGCCGCTGGACTTCTGCCGCTCGTCCGAGAAGTAGGCGGCGAGACCGCCCTGCCCGTCGACGATGAGCGACGGCTCCCACACCGTGCTGGTCGTGGACGAGGGCGAAGGGTCGTAGACGGCGGGGCCGCCCGTGTCGATCGTGCTCAGGTACGACCAGGACAGCCCGTGATCGGCGCTTTTGTACACCACGAGGCGACTGCTCGACCGGTCCTCCGGCATGACCATGCCCGCGAGCAGCAACGTGCCCGCGGCGAGCGATCCGGTCGCCTGCGGCACCTCGTAGAGGAACGGCTGCGCGGTCCTCGTCAGGGTGGGGAACGTGGCGCTGGGCACGACGTCCGTCACGTGCGTCCAGGTGGCGCCGTCATCGGTGCTGCGGTAGATCGGATAGACCTGCCTACCTCCGACCAGCACCAGCTGGTCGAACGTCACGATCTGGGTGCCGTTCGCCGTTCCGCTGTTCTTCAGCACGATGTTCTTCGCGTAGGTGGTGCCGGCCGCGCGGCCTCCTTCCGGATTGAAGGAGGTTCCCGCGGCCGGCGAGTACACGAGAGACCCGTTCCCCGTCGTCACCGCCTGTGCGGGTGCGGCGGCGAGCGCTCCGGCGATGAGGGCGGCGGCCGCCGCGATCATCACGATGCGTGCCCGACGTGCGCGGGACCTGTCCCCGAGGGGGGAGATGCTCATGCTCTTTCCTCTCTCCAGCTGACCCGGCCGCGGGCGCGGGCGGGCACGACGATGACTCGCCGTGCGGGCTCAGCCGATCAGAACCTCGGCCCAGGACACGGCCGGAAGCGCGAGGCGCAGGATCGAGCCGTCCCGGGTGAACGGCAACGCGGTCAGGGCGACGCGATCGGGGTCGTCGAGCGTGTTCGCCGCGTCGAGGTCGGCATCGGCGAGCACCCGGGCGGTCACTTCGAGCGCGGACGCGTCGCCGAGCTCCGAGAGGTCGATCGCGAGCTCGGTGGGCGCATCCATGGCGCGGTTCACGGCGTAGACGGCGAACCGGCCCGCTTCCGCGTCGTGCGTGGCGACAGCGTCGACGAGCGCGACCTCGCCGAACCTCTCCGTCGTGTACGTGCCGCTCGTGACGTCGACGTCGAGGGCGACGCCGCGACCGTGCGCGGAGGTGGCCGCGAAGGGGAAGAACGTCGTCTGCCGCCAGGCCGGGCCCCCGGGCTCGGTCATGATCGGCGCGATCACGTTCACCAGCTGGGCGAGCGAGGCGCTCGTGACCCGGTCGGCGTGCTTGAGCAGGGTGATGAGGAGGCTGCCGAAGACGACGGCGTCCGAGACCGTGTACACGTCCTCGAGCAACCGCGGCGCGATCGGCCAGTTGTCGACGCCCGCGATCCGGTCGACCTGCTCGAACCGGGTGTTGTACCAGATGTTCCACTCGTCGAACGAGATGTCGATGCTCTTGTCGCTGCCCTTGACGGCCTTCACGTGGTCCGCGGTGGCGACGACGCTGCGGATGAAATGGTCCATGTCGACGCCCGAGGCGAGGAAGCTGCCGAGGTCGCCGGTGTTCTCGTAGTAGGCATGGCAGGAGATGTAGTCCACGTCGTCGTAGGCGTGGGTGAGCGTGACCCTCTCCCACTCGCCGAACGTGGGCATCGACGAACTGGACGATCCGCACACCACCAGCTCGAGATCCGGATCCACCATCTTCATGGCCTGGGCGGTCTTGGCCGCGAGCGTCCCGTAGGCCTCCGCCGTGCTGTGGCCGACCTGCCAGGGGCCGTCCATCTCGTTGCCGAGGCACCACATGCGCACGTCGAACGGCTGGGTGCGTCCGTTGGCGATGCGCTGCTCGGCCAGGGCGGTTCCGCTGCGGTGGTTCGCGTACTCGAGGAGCTCGAGGGCTTCGGCGGTGCCGCGGGTGCCCAGGTTGACCGCGAGCATCAGCTCGCTGCCGACCTTGTCGAGCCAGCTCTGGAACTCGTGCAGGCCGATCTCGTTCGTCTCAGTGGAGTGCCAGGCGAGGTCGAGGCGGCGCGGGCGCTCCGCGCGCGGACCGACCGAGTCCTCCCATTTGAAGCCCGAGACGAAGTTGCCGCCCGGGTAGCGGATGGCGGAGACGCCGAGCTCCTTCACCAGCTCGATCACATCCGTGCGGAATCCGTCGGCATCTGCGCTCGGGTGCCCGGGCTCGTAGATGCCGTCGTACACGGCGCGGCCGAGATGCTCCAGGAAGGAACCGTAGAGGCGGGGAGCAACGGCGCCGATCACGGCGGAGGGACGGAGGGAGAGGCTTGCCTTGTTCATGCGTGCTTCCGTGAGAAGGGTGAGAGGGGTCAGAGCGAAGCCGCGTCGGCGGCGAAGCGTCGGAATCGGTCCGCGACGGGATTGGCCGCTCGCAGGAGCCCTGCGGGCGACTCGACGAGGTCGTGCAGCCCCATGGTCAGCAGGTGGTCGGCACGGGGCGCATCGGTGTGGCGCCAGGTCCACTCGTACATGTCGAAGAGCGGCCACCAGACGTAGCCGACGACGTCGGCGCCCTCCGCCCGCATGCGGGCGACGAGGCCGAGCGAGTCCTCGAGCCACGCGACGCGCTCCTCGACGGATCCGGTCACGCAGGTCTCGGTGACCATGACGGGCGCCCCGTATCGGCGAGCGAAGGACTCGAGCGCTTCCCGGAGCCCGGCGATGCCGCGGTCGATGCTGGGTCGAGGATCGGCGAAACCGCCGCCGTGGTGCACCCCCGCCTCGAACAGCTCGGTCGAGTGGCGCGGGTAGTAGTTGACGCCCATGACGTCGGGCCGCACTGCGTGGGCGCGGAACCACTCCAGCTCCTCATCCGTGACGGCCGAGGCCAGCCGGTCGCGCAGCGGATGGTCGGCATCGACGCGGCCCGTCACCAGATCCTCCACAAGGTGCACCTGGTGACGCAGGCGCTCGGCCTCCGCACGGTGCTCGGGGGCGTCATCGTCGCCGACGAAGCTCACGGCGGCGTCCACGTGCACGAACACGGCACGCTCCCCGACGACCTCGGCGATCGCACGCTGGCTGCGCACGAAGCCGCGCGCGAGGTTCGCGGCGATCCGGGCGAAGCCCTCGGCGCCCTCCAGGTAGGGCGGCCAGTACCCGTACTCGCCGCAGAACAGCGCGTGGATCACCGGCTCGTTCACCGGCGTGTAGTCGAACACTCGGTCGCCGTAGCGCTCCGCGAACCGGCGCGCGTACTCCTCGACGTGGCGCGGATACGCCGGGTTCGCGAACTGGTCCTCGAGCCAGAGCGGCGTGCCGTAGTGCAGCAGATCCACGATGGGTCGCAGCCCTTGGGCGAGCAGCGCCTCGATCGCGCGATCCGTCCAGGCCCAGTCCCACTCGCCTTCGGCGGGCGCGACGCGATACCAGGGGACGCCCCAGCGCAGCACCGAGGCTCCGACTCCGGCGGCGAGCGCGAAGTCCTCCGCGAAGCGCTCGTAGTGCTCGGTGAGCTCGTATTCGTCGATCGCGCGCTCGCCGGGACGGCTCTGCGGTACGAAGGTGTCCTCGATGCCGAGGCCGAGATGGAGGCGCCCGTCCTGGAACCAGCGGCGCGGTTGCGTCGTCGTCATTTGAGTCCTGTCGTCGCGACGCTCTCGATGAAGCGCCTCTGCATGATGAGGAACATCACGGCCAGCGGGAGCACCGCGATGAGCGCGCCGGCCATCATGGTGCCGTAGGGGATGATCCCGCTCGGACCGGTCAGGAGGGTGAGGCCCGAGGTGATCGTCCCCATCTCCGGCGAAGTCGTGAACACGAGCGGCCAGAGCAGGTCGTTCCAGTTGTTCACGAAGGTGAAGATCGCCAGGGTGAGCATCGCCGGCACCGCGTTGGGTAGCACGATGCTGCGGAAGATCCGGAACTCCCCTGCGCCGTCGATGCGGGCCGCGTTGTCGAGGTCGCGGGGCAGGGAGATGAAGAACTGGCGGAGGAAGAAGATCCCGAACGCGTCGGCGGCGCGGGGGATGATGAGTCCGGCGAACGTGTTCACCCAGCCCAGCTGAGCGACCAGCTGGTAGACCGGGATGAGCGTCGCCTGGAACGGGATCATCAGGCTCGCGACGATCACGACCAGCAGCACCCTGTTGCCGCGGAAGTCGAGACGCGCCAGCGCATAGGCGGCGAGCGAGTCGAAGACGAGGGCGAACACGGTCACCCCGCCTGCGAACAGCAGGCTGTTCAGGAACAGGCGCCCGAAGGGCAGATCGTGGAAGATGCGGGTGAAGTTGTCGAGCGTCCAGGCGCCCGGCAGCAGCGTCGGCGGGTAGGCGTTGATCTCCGCGGCGGGTTTGAAGGCCGTGAAGACGATGACCAGCACCGGCAGCAGCACGAGAGCAGCCAGCACCAGCACAGCCAGGAACAGCAACCAGCGCTCAACGATGCGGCCGAGGCGGCGGCGGGGAGCACGTGCCTGAGATCCGGACACGGTGGCGAGGCGGGTGGCGGATGCGGTGTGCGCGGTCATCAGAGGTTGTCCTTCTCTCGGCGCCCGAAGAAGCGGAACTGCACCAGGCTGAGGATCAGGGTTGCTGCGAGGAGGACGTACGACAACGCGGTCGCGCCACCGAGGTCGAGCTTCTTGAAGCCCTCCTGATAGATCTCCATCACGACCGTCTGCGTCGAGCGGTAGGGGCCTCCCCCGGTCATCACGTAGATCTGGTCGAAGGCCTGAAGAGCGGCGATCATGGCGAACGTCACGACGAACGCCAGGGTGTTGCTGAGTTGCGGGAGGGTCACGTTGGTGAATCGCCGCCAGGCGCCCGCGCCGTCGATCTTGGCGGCCTCGTACAGCGATTCGGGGATCTCCTGCAGGCCGGCGATGAAGATGACCATGTAGAAGCCGAAGCTCTTCCAGATCGCGACGAGCACGACGGCCGGCATCGCGAGGGTCGGATCCTGAAGGACATTGCCGAGCTGGACGCCGATCGAACGCAACCAATGGTTGAGGAGACCGACCTGCGGATCCAGCAGGTAGGTCCATGCGAACGCCGCGACGGCGAGGGAGACGATGAACGGGAGGAAGAAGGCAGTGCGGAAGAAGCCCCGGCCGATGAGCCCCCTGTTGCCGAGGAGCAAGGCCAGCAGAAGCGCGGCGACCAGCGCCGTCGGAGTGAACAGCACGGTGTAGAAGGCCGTATTGCCCAGCGACGACAGGATGCGCGGATCCGTGAAGACGCGCACATAGTTCTCGAGGCCGACCCACTCCTCGACTCCGAAGCCGCTCGCGTTCGTGAACGACAGGCGGAGAGCGGACAGCATCGGCCACCCGACGAAGGCGATGAGGACGACGAGGGCGGGGAGCAGGAAGAGGAGTGCGATCGGGCTGCGCCGCGCAGTCCGGGGGCGGCCGCCGAGAGGAGCCGGCGGACGGTAGGCGCGTCTGCGCACGACGGGGCGGGTGGGAGAGGTCATGATCGCTTTCGTGGGCCGGACGGCCGCCTGCGGGCGGCCGTCCGGAGTGGGTCATTTGCCGAGCGTCTGAGCAACCTGCGCAGAGGCAGACTTGAGGAGGGCCGAGGGATCGCCGCCGGTCAGAGACTTCTGCGTGGCTTCGTCGACCGCGGCGAGCACGTCGGTGCTGTCGGCGACGCCGGGCAGGAGCGGGCGGGCCGTACCGGCGAGCTCGGTGAGGGACGCGACCACCGGGTTCGACGAGACGGCCGAAGACGGGATGTCGGAGCGCAGCGGCGGCCAGCCGGATCCCAGCGACCACTTCGTCGCCACGTCTTTCGTGAAGAAGTAGGCGAAGAACTTCTCGGCTGCCGCCTTCTTGGCGGGATCCGCCTGCGCCGTCACGGCGGCGGAGATGCCGATCGCCGACACGGCATCGGCCTTCGGGCCGGCGGGGACGCCGGCGATGCCGTAGTCGATCTTGTTCTCCGTGGCCACGGAAGCCATCCACGGACCTCCGACCTCCATGGCCGCCTTGCCGGACGAGAACAGCTTGTCGGCGGCGACGCCGTCGAGACCGGTCGGAGAGATCTTGCCGTCCTTCACCGCGGTTGCCCAGTAGGAGAGTGTTTCGGCGTTCGCGCTCGAGTCGAGCACGGACTTCCCGTTGTCCACGATCCCGCCGCCGTTGCCGTAGAACAGGGTGGGCCACACGCCGTTTCCGACGGTGGCGTGATCGGGCAGCGCGAGGCCGTACTGCTCTGGCGTGCCGTCACCGTCGGCGTCGACCGTGAGCTTCTTGGCGTCGGCGACCCATTCGTCCCACGACTTCGGGAAGGACGTGATGCCGGCCTTGTCGAAGAGGGCCTTGTTGTAGATGACCGAGAGCGGCACGAAGCCGGTGGGGATTCCGTAGTACGAGCCGTCGACCTTCTCCATCTCGACCGCGCTCTTGTTGAGCGAGGCACTTGTCACGGCGTCGCTCGCATAGAAGTCGTCGAGCTTGGCGAATGCTCCCTTGCCGGCGTAGACCGGAAGGTTCTCCGCGGGCAGAGCGACGATGTCCGGCCCGGTCTTGGCGGACAGCGCGGGCAGCAGGGTGTCGCCGATGACGGCCCAGGTCTTGGTCTCGGTCTTGATCGTGATGCCCTTCTGGGACTTGTTGAAGTCCTGGACGATCTGGTCGAGCACCTTGCCGTCGGCCTCGGTGTAGCCGTGCCAGAAGGTGAGCGTCACGGGTGCCGAGGAAGCGGATCCGGTTGATCCGGAGCACCCGGTCAACGCTGCGGTGACGCCGGCGGCGACCACGGCGGCCGCAAGCAGTTTCTTCATTGAATGCCTCTCGTGATTCCGATCGCCTCTGATCGGTCGGGTTTACAACGTTGTACTTCAACGTTGTAAACCCGAGTTTAGACACGCGGATCTGGTACGTCAACGCCTGCTTGTCACGACTTCGACACGACGGGATCACCCGCGGCGCTGCGGCCCTCCTTCGCGACGTTCCGGCACAGCTGAGCGGCGTGATGCCTAAGCGATAACGGCGCCAGTGGCTACCGGCGGGAAGGCACGGCCGGGTTGAGCCGGTTCAGCGCGGTGAACATCGGATCGAACGTGCGGAGCTGCGTGAAGAGGACCAATGACCGATGACCCGATGCTCGAAGGACGCAGGTGGCGGGAGTGCCCAGGAACCTGCCCGCACCGGTGATCGCGCTCACAGGCAACGCACCGCTGGCGAACGGTGCTTTCCACCGCAGCGTCTCACCGACGAGCTCGACTCGATACGCAGTTCGGAACAGCCACCAGTAGATGTTCCATCCGAGGGCACCGAACCAGAGCGCGAGGAACCACAACGGCGGCCCGGCGTGACCGGTCGCTGTCCGTACCAGGATGAACACGCCCGCGACGACGAGGATCGACATGATGAGCAGTTGGAACCCCACCCACACGACCGGCAGCGACCAAGTCTGGATCCCGGTCGCCTCGTCCCGTTCATCGCGCGTCATGGCTCCCCCTCTGGAGTGCTGTCGGCTGACAGTACCAACGCGCGGCGACGCCCGCTGCTAACTGAGCTCGCACAGTTCCGCCGTCCGATCTCCACCCGCGTCCCCGGTGTTGAGCGTCCCCTGGGGCTCGAACAGGATCGCCTGGACTTCTCCCTCTGCCTTCGGGCAGTGTTCGACGCCCCGCGGCACGACGAAGAGGTCGTTCGGGTTCAACACGACATCCCGATCTCGGAGCTGGATCGTGAGCTGTCCACTCACCACCATGAAGAGCTCATCGGTCTCGGGGTGCGTGTGCCAGACGAACTCGCCCTGCAGCTTGACCACCTTGAGGTCGTAGTCGTTGATGCTCGCGAGTCGATCCGGCTGCCAATGCTCGCCGATCGTAGAGAGCGCTCATCGTCGGATGGTTCGCCGCCCGCAAGAGGATCCTCGCCGCGGCGCGCGAACGCGAGGGCTTCGCCCGGGGCGGGATCCGTCAGGTCACGGCGGCCGCGTCACTCCAGCCGTGTGATGTCGACCGAGACGAACAGCTCCGACGCGCCGGATCCGGCGTAGACCCCGCGAAGAGGCGCGATGTCGGAATAGTCGCGGCCGACACCCACGAACACATGCGACGGGCCGATCTCGACGAGGTTGGTGGGGTCGTACCCGCACCACCGGCCCGAGAACCACTCCACCCAGGCGTGCGACTCGCCCACGACGGTCTCCCCCACCTTCGGATCCGCGTCCGGATGCAGATAGCCCGAAACGTACCGGGACGGAATGCCTGCGGCGCGGAGCATCCCGAGCGTCACATGAGCGATGTCCTGGCAGACCCCTGCGCGCGCGGGCCATGCGTCGCGGGCCGTCGAGTTCACGCCCGTCACCCCGCGGCGGTAGGTCATCGCCTCGCCGACGATCCGGCAGATGGCCGTCGCCGCGTCATCGATGCCGTCGTGCGAGGCCCCGGTCTCGGCCGCGATTTCGCGCATCTGCTCGTCCGGATCGGTGGCGTGCGTCTGGATCAGCATCTCCGCGACGTCGAGCGACGTCGCCGCGGCGTGCGCGATCTGCGCCCAGCCGATCTCCCGGCCCCGGGCAGGAACCGTCCGCGTCTCGACGATGCTCGTCGCCACGACGGAGAGCTCTTCGTGCGGAGTGAGCACCTCGAAGGCCGTCACCGGAGTTCCCCAATGGTCGTTGTAGGTGTTCGGATGCGTCGCCGGTTGAGTCTCGACGCGGGCCTGCAGCACGAGCTGACGATCCTGCGTGCGCGGCAGCATGCGGGCCTCGTTGTACGAGGCTGTCGCGGGCGAGGCGTACTGGAAGCCGGTGCGGTGCACGATCCTGAGCCTGGTCATAGCGTCTCCTCGGTCCAGACGGGTGCGGCGATCGATGGGAAGTACTGGTCCTGCACGGCGTTGCTGATCGTGGAGACGCTCTCCTGCACGTGATGCATGCTGCTCTCCAGCACGAGCACGAGATCCGCCACGGGACGGTACTCCAGATCCGATCGGAGTCGTCCGATCGCCCGTCCCACGGCGTCGGGTGGCAGCAGCGGCGAACTCTGTCCGATGCGCTGCAGGCTCTCCTCGGCGCGGATCACGCTCGACAGCACCGATCGCGGGAAATGCCGGTCGACCAGGAGGAACTCCGTCGCCGAGGTCGCGGTCGGCATGGACCGATGCACCCGTAGATGGGCGTCGTACGCATCGCAGCTGCGCAGCAGCGTCATCCAGTTGATCGCACCCCCGCCGTCGGTGCGCGCGGCGGAGACCAGCAGCCGCGCGGTCATGTCGGCGGCCTCCAGCGCACGCCCGAGCACGAAGAAGTACCAGGCCTCATCACGGCTCATCGACGTCTCGGCGACGCCATAGGTCAGCGCCGCGCGCTCGCGCACCCATTGGAAGAAGGAGTGGGACCGCTCGAAGTCGACGCGCAGCGGCAGGCGGGCGTTGGTCGTGTTCAACACCTCCCAGAGGTCCTGGGAGATCACCTCGCGGGCGCGGCGGGCTTTCTCACGGGCGGAGGACAGCGAATGCGCGACGGAGATGGCCCTGGTCCGATCCGTCGCGAGCGCGCGGAGCGCGTCACCGCGACGCGGGTTGCCCCCGGCCGCATCCGGCATGCCCATGACGGACAGCACGGTGCGGCACACCGACTCCTCGTCGGCCCACGGATCCTCGAGCAGCAGCTGCAGGTGCACGTCGAGGATGCGCGCGGTGCCGTTAGCGCGTTCGACATATCGCCCGATCCAGAACAGCGCCTCGGCGATCCGGCTCAGCATGATGCCTCCTCCTGCCGCTGTTGCTGTTGTTGTTGCTGCTGCTGCTGCTGCTGCTGCTGCGGATCATCCAGCGGCGGCACCGGCAGCGGCAGGACCGCTGCCCCGGAGAGCCCGGCAGCGGTCGGCGCGGCGACCCTGGCGGCGCGGATCGTCGCCGACGCCCGCGGCATCGCCGGATCCTCCAGCACCCAGGTGTCCTTCGAGCCGCCGCCCTGGCTCGAGTTCACGACGAGCTGCCCCTCCGGGAGCGCCACGCGGGTGAGGCCGCCCGGCAGCACCCAGATGTCCTCACCGTCGTTGACCGCGAACGGTCGGAGATCGGAGTGCCGGGGTCGGAAGCCGTCGTCCACGAGCGTGGGGATCGTGGACAGCTGCACGACCGGTTGCGCGATCCACCCTCGCGGATCGGCGGCGAGCGTCTTCCGCGCCGCATCGAGCTCGGCACGCGACGCGGCGGGACCCATGATCAGACCCTTGCCCCCGGACCCGTCGACCGGCTTCACGACCAGTTCGTCCAGCCGGTCGAGCACCTCTTCGAGGGCGCCAGGATCCTCCAGCCGCCAGGTGTCGACGTTCGCCAGGATCGGCTCCTCGGAGAGGTAATAGCGGATCAGGTCGGGCACGTAGGTGTAGACGAGCTTGTCGTCGGCGACGCCGTTGCCCACCGCGTTCGCGATCGTGACGTTGCCGAGCCGGGCCGCGTTCAGGATCCCGGCCGCCCCCAGCATCGAGTCGGGGCGGAACTGCTGCGGATCCAGGTACTCGTCATCCACACGGCGGTAGATCACGTCCACCCGGCGCGGGCCGGTGGTGGTGTGCATCCAGACCCGCCCGCCGGAGCAGAACAGATCGCGGCCCTCCACCAGCTCGACGCCCATCAGCCGCGCCAGCAGCGTGTGCTCGTAGTACGCCGAGTTGAACACGCCAGGTGTGAGCACCACGACCGTCGGATCGTCGGCGGCCGACGGAGCCGCCGCGCGCAGGGCGCCGAGCAGGCGGTTCGGATAGTCGACCACGGGCAGCACGCGCATGTCCGCGAACATCTCCGGCACCATCTGCGCCAGCGCCCGCCGGTTGGCGAGCACGTAGCTCACCCCGCTCGGCACCCGGACGTTGTCCTCCAGCACGCGCCACCCACCCGACTCGTCCCGGATGACGTCGATCCCGGCGACCTGGATCCGCACTCCGTTCGCGGCCACGATCCCCGCCGCCTGCCGGTGGAAGTGGCTCGAGGAGGCGATCAGCGGAGCCGGCACCACGCCGTCCGTGACGCACCGGCGTGCGCCGTACACGTCTGCGAGAAACGCCTCCAGCGCCCGCACCCGCTGCGCGACGCCGAGGTCGACCTCGCGCCACTCGTCGGACGCGATCACCCGGGGGACGACGTCGAGCGGGAACGGACGCTCCTCGCCGGCGAAGTCGAAGGTCACACCCTGTGACAGATACGCCCCGGCGAGCGCCTCGACCCGTCCTTGGAGATCGTCCGCCGACATGTCGCTGAGGGCACGGTGGATGGATCGGTACGGATCCCTGGCGGCGAGTTCCGCGCCCGCATCGTGCGCGTCGAACATCTCATCCCAGGGCGAACCGGATCGGGATCCCGCGATCTGTCGACTCCAGTAGCCGGCGAAGGACGTTTCCATGACTGGACCTTTCCACCCGCGCATTTCGCGGGGATTTCCGGCGGAAGTCCGCGATGCAACATGGCGAGCGCGCTCCGGGGCGGTCCGCCGCACGGATCCGGCCGGCCACCTCGTCCGCAAATCAGGCACCCTGACTGTTGAAAGTTGGTAAGTGTGCGGATTTCATCGTGATGCACCCGTAACAGATACGTAATTCGTTGCTATTGCGCGGACATTGACTCGAAACCGTATCCCGCATACGGTTCTGTTCATGTCAACAACACCCATCCAGCTGGAACGCCCCGAAGGCAAGGGGCTGGCGGCCGGAACGCTGGGCCTCTGGGGCTCGACCGTCATCGGCCTGGCGTCCACGGCACCGGTGTACTCCCTCGTCGCCTCCCTCGGATGGGTGGTCATCGCGGTCGGAGCCCAGGCGCCCATCGCGTTCGTGCTCGCCTTCGTGCCGATGCTTCTGATCGCCTTCGCCTATCGGGAGCTGAACAACGCGGTTCCCGACTGCGGCACCACCTTCACCTGGGCCACCAAGGCATTCGGTCCCTGGGTGGGCTGGATGGGCGGCTGGGGCGTCGCGGTCGCCGGCATGGTCGTCCTCGCCAACCTCGCGCAGATCGCCTCCGTGTACTTCTGGTCCCTGATCGGCTTCGATCTCGAGAACAGCGACTGGCGCGTCATCCTCGCCGCGGTCGTCTTCATCGCCGCGATGACCTGGGTCAGCTGGCGCGGCGTCGAGATCGGCGAGCGCATCCAGAACGTGCTGCTCGGCATCCAGTACCTCGCTCTCGTCGTCTTCATCGTCGCCGTCTTCTGGCAGATCGCCAGCGGCAACGCTCCGCACGCGATCGACTTCTCCTGGGAGTGGATGAACCCGTTCGCGTTCACCTCGTGGTCGGGATTCACCGAGGCGATCCTCCTCGCCCTCTTCATCTACTGGGGATGGGACACCTGCCTGGCCCTGAACGAGGAGACGAAGGATCCGAAGCGCATCCCCGGCCGGGCCGCGCTGCTGACCTGCGTCATCCTGCTCCTCACCTATGTCGCGGTGACGATCGCCGCCATGATGTACGCGGGTCTCGGCAAGACCGGGACCGGCCTCGGCAACGAGGAGCACGCGGATGACTTCTTCCTCGCGATCAAGGACGGGCTGCTCGGCCCGTTCGGCTGGGTGCTGGTGGTGGCCGTCATCATCTCGGCGATCTCCTCCACACAGACCACGATCCTCCCGACCGCCCGGGGAACGCTCGCGATGGGCGTCTATCGCGCACTTCCCGCGAGGTTCAAGGAGGTGCACCCGGTCTACAAGACCCCGTCGTTCTCGACGATCATCATGGGCATCGTCGCGGTCGCGTACTACGTCGGCATGACGCTGATCAGCGACAACATCCTGCAGGACTCGATCCTCTCGCTCGGCCTGGCCATCGCGTTCTACTACGCGATCACCGGCTTCGCGTGCGTCTGGTACTTCCGCAGGGACATCTTCACCTCGCCGCGCAGCTTCTTCTTCAAGGGACTGTTCCCCCTGCTCGGCGGGCTCATGCTCGCGGCCGCCTTCGTGCAGTCGGCGATCGACATGTGGGATGTCGATTACGGCTACTCGGTGCTCTTCGGCATCGGCGGCACCTTCGTGGTCGGCATCGGCTCGCTCGCTATCGGACTCGTGCTGATGTTCGTCTGGTACCTGTTCCCCCGATCGAAGAGGTTCTTCCAGGGCGAGAGCCTGAATGTCGACACCCAGGTCATGGTCCCGGAGAACCCGACCGAGTTCCCCCGGTCGATCGACGGAGGCATCTGAGGCCGGAGCTCCCAGAACGGGACTTCGAGCCGGGTTTCTCGGAACGCGACTTAACAGGATCGCAACACGGCTGACATCGTCGGCGGCTCCCGGGGGAACAGGATGGGCCCACGAGCGGCGCGGGCTCACCTGCACCGCTCGCTCCGTGTCCATCCCCCGACGAACGGATCCGCATGACCATCGAAATGACCCGCCCCGAGGACGCCGGCCCCACAACGACGGGCGAGGGCGGTGAGACGACCGATGCGCGCGCCGCGACCAAGGAGAGCCTCGAGGACTACACGCTGCGCTTCGCGCCGCGCAGCTACCGCAAATGGGCGCCCGGCGTCGTCGCGACCAGCGCCCTGGGCGGAATCGCCTACCTCGCCGACTTCTCGATCGGCGCCAACATCGGCATCACGCACGGCACCGTGAATGCGCTGCTGGGCATCGCCGTCGCCGCCGTGGTGATCTTCGTGACCGGCATCCCGCTCGCGTACTACGCCGCGCGCTACAACCTCGATCTCGACCTCATCACCCGCGGATCCGGTTTCGGATACTACGGATCCGTCATCACCAACGTGATCTTCGCGACCTTCACCTTCATCTTCTTCGCCCTCGAGGGCTCGATCATGGCGCAGGGCCTTCAGCTCGGCCTCGGGATCCCGCTGTGGGCGGGCTATTTCGTGTCCACCGTCATGGTGATCCCGCTGGTGATCTACGGCATGAAGGCGCTGTCCAAGCTGCAGGTGTGGACGACACCGCTGTGGCTGGTGCTCATGGTGCTGCCCTTCGCATACCTGGTGATCACGCACCCGTCCTCGGTCGGCGACTTCTTCTCGTTCCACGGCCAGGGCGACGGATCCGTGTCCTTCTCGTCCGTCATGCTCGCCGCCGGCGTGTGCCTGTCGCTGATCGGGCAGATCGCCGAGCAGATCGACTACCTCCGGTTCATGCCTCCGAAGACGTCGGCGAACCGGCGCCGCTGGTGGGCCGCTGTGATCATCGCCGGTCCGGGATGGGTCGTGTTCGGCGCGATCAAGCAGGCCGTCGGTCTGTTTCTCGCGGTCTACCTGATCTCGACGCTGGATCCGCATGCGTCTGCGAGCGCGAACGAGCCGGTGCACCAGTTCCTCGGCATCTACCAGCAGATGGTGCCCGGATGGCTGGCCATGACGCTCGCCGTGGTGCTCGTGGTGATCTCGCAGATCAAGATCAACGTCACGAACGCGTACTCCGGATCGCTCGCGTGGACGAACGCATACACCCGCATCACGAAGAGTTATCCCGGACGCGTGGTCTTCGTCGTCGTGAACGTGGCCATCGCGCTCGTGCTGATGGAGGCCAACATGTTCGCCTTCCTCAACACCGTGCTCGGGTTCTACGCCAACCTCGGCATGGCGTGGATCGTCACGGTCGCGACCGACATCGCGATCAACAAGTACGTCCTGAAGCTCTCGCCGAAGCAGCCAGAGTTCCGCCGCGGCATGCTCTACGCCTGGAACCCGGTCGGGATCGTCGCCCTGCTGCTGAGCGGCGGCATCTCCATCGCGATGTTCTTCGGTGCGTTCGGACCGGCCGTGCAGCCTTTCTCACCCGTGTTCGCCGTGCTGATCGCGTTCGTCGCGACCCCGGTCATGGCGATCCTCACTCGCGGCCGCTACTACCTGCGCCGCACGGACGACGGCATCGACCTGCCCCTGCTCGATGCGGACGGCAACCCGAGCGCGGAGAAGCTGCTCGACGTCGCCACCGGCATCTCCTTCGAACGGCCGGACATGCTCGCCGCGGCAGTGCCGGGCCCGAATGGCGAGAAGCAGTACATCTCGTCGCTGTCGCTCGCGACCGACCGCACCGGGGAGCACGTACTGCCGGCCCAGTGACCCCGGCGATAGATGCGGGGTGCGCGGTTGTCTCCGCGCACCCCGCATCCGTCTGCAGCGCGAGTGATCACGCCGAATGCCGCGGAGGCCCCGGCGAAGCCCCAGGGCGATTCCGTTCGTGTCCGAGGGGATGCCTAGTCTCGACGCATGGCCACGCTCGATGATCTGCGACGTGTCGCCGCCCGCCTGCGCGGCAGCGAGGAGCGCGCGATGACCGGCGGTGCTGCCTGGTTCGTCCGCAACAAGCTCTTCGCGTGGGAGTGCTCGCCGTGGCCGAGCATCCCGGAAGACCTCCGTGAGGTCATCGCGTCGGAGCTTGTGGTCGGCGTGAAGGTCGCCGACGCGCTCGATGCGCTCGCGTTGCGGGAAATGGCGCCGGACGTGTTCCTCCGCCAGACGACACGGTGGGGCGAGCCGAAGATCGCGTTCCGGATGCGGGCGATCGACGACGATCATCTCGCCGAACTCGTGACCGAGGCATGGCGGGTGCAGGCGCCCCAGTACCTGCGCCGGGAGTTCGACGACGGGTAGATCCTCGTCAGAAAGAGGGCGGCGGGAGGAAACCCTGAAGATGTCTCTGCTCAGGATTTTCGTTGCGGAGACGGAGGGATTTGAACCCTCGGTCCCCTTGCGAGGACTCCACCTTAGCAGGGTGGTGCACTAGGCCTGACTATGCGACGTCTCCAGATGTCCGGCATGCCGAACACCAGGGACCATCCTAACGGGTCCGCGAGGGCGGTGCGAACCGGCTAGGAGTCGCCGCCGTTCGAGCAGGTCTCCTGGTTCGCCGACTGACCCGTGATGTTCTCGGGCAGCGTGACGGGACCGGCCGTCTCGCCGGGCGCCGGCGTCGCCCCATCCGGCGTCGTCGGGTCGGTGGGCGCGGGCGTGGCCGGCACGACAGCATCGCGCTGACCGGTCACCTGGATCCGCTCGTTCGCGGCGAGCGCCGCCCACAGCAGGTCGGCGCTGTCGCGGTCCGGGATGACCTTGACGCCGGGGTTGTCCGGGTCGTCGAACACCGGATAGTTGACGAAGTTGATCTCGTCGAGCGGCACGTCCTTCATCGCCAGCGCGATCTGCACCAGCAAGCTGGGGCTGGTCAGCGTGGTACTCGGCGTCACGTTGGACATCACGGTGTTCGCGAGCTTCAGCAGCGTGCCGGGGTTGCCGAGCACCTCGGCGGAGACCATCTTGCGCGCAAGTGACGACATGTACACCTGCTGGTTGCTGCCCCGGCTCAGGTCTCCCCCGTCGCCGACGCCGTGCCGCACGCGCAGGAACTGCAGCGCCCAGTAGCCCTGCAGCGTGTGCGTGCCCGGACCCAGCTCGAGGCCGGTGTTGTCCGGGTCGCTGATGCCGTTGGCGACGCACACGTCGACTCCGCCGATCGCGTCCGTGATCTTCATCACGCCGCCCCACGTCACCTTCGCGGCGAACTGGATGTCGAGGCCCGACACCTCGCTGATCGTGCGGTGCACGCACGCAAGGCCGTTCTTCGGGCCGCCGATGCCGATGGCCTCGTTGAGCGGCGCCTTCTCCCTGGGGCTCGTGTCGTTCCCCTCCGAGTCGACGCACGACGGGATCGGCACCATCAGGTCGCGCGGGAACGTGATGACGGTCACCCGTCGCGGGTTGTCCGAGATGTGCAGCAGAAGGTTCGTGTCGTTGCGCTCACCGCCGGCCTCGGGATCCGAGCACCGGTCGCCGAACTGCGCTTTGAAGTCGTCCTCGCAGACGTCGCTGCCGACGAGCAGCATGTTCACGCCGCCCTTGATCGCGCCGATGTCCGGCGGCACCGACTCCTCGCCGTCGAGGGCGACCGCACCCTCTCCGAAGGTGCGGCTCAGGTCGTACGCGACGTATGCCGCGACGCCGACGCCGGAGACCAGCATCACCGCCAGGACGATGCCGACGATCTTCAGGAGCTGGCTCCCCGCGCTCGGGCGGCTCAGCTGGCCGTGCCCGGTAACCGGCCGTCGCGTGCGGGGAGTCATCCCCACACGCTACCGTCGGGAAGCTGCTCAGCCTTCGAAGCCGTTGCCGTTGGAGCAGGTCTGCTGTGCCGCGGACTGGCCGGAGACGTTCTTCGGCAGCTCGACGGGGCCGCTGGTCGCGCCGGGCGTCGGGGTCGCGGACGGAACCGTCGTCGCGGGATCGGTCGTCGCGGGATCCGTCGGCGCCGGCGTCGCGGAGACGACCGCGTCGTCGCGCTGACCGGCGACCTGGATCGGCTGGTTCGCCGCGAGGGCCGCCCAGAGCTGGTCCGCGCTGTCGGTGTCCGGCACGACCTTGTTCGGGTTGTCCGGGTCGGTGAGCACCGGATAGTTCACGAAGTTGATCTGGTCCAGCGGCACGTCCTTCATCGCCAGCGCGATCTGCACGAGCAGCGTCGGGCTGGTCAGGGTGGTGCTGGGGGTGACGTTCGACATCACCGTGTTCGCGAGCTTGAGCAGCGTGCCGGGGTTGCCGAGCACCTGGGCGGACACCATCTTGCGGGCCAGCGACGACATGTACACCTGCTGGTTGCTGCCTCGGCCGAGGTCACTGCCGTCGCCGACGCCGTGCCTCGTGCGCAGGAACTGCAGCGCCTCATAGCCCTGCAGCGTGTGCGTGCCCGGCGTGAGCTTGAGGGCGGTGTCGGGATCGTCGATGCCGTTCGCGATGCAGACGTCGACGCCGCCGATCGCGTTCGTGATCTCGATCACGCCGCCCCAGGTGATCTTCGCGGCGAACTGGATGTCGAGACCGGAGACCTTGCTGATCGTGCGGGCGACGCAGTTCAGCCCGCCCGTCTCGAGCGTGACGTTGATCGGCTGCTTGGACATCTCGCTGGTCGCATTGCCCTGCGCATCGGTGCACGACGGGATCGGGACCATGAGGTCGCGCGGGAAGGTGATGACGGTCACCCGGCGCGGACTGTCGGAGATGTGCAGCACCAGGTTCGTGTCGTTGCGCTCGCCCTCGTTGCCCGGATCCGAGCAGCGATCGCCGAACTCCGCCGAGAACTTCGCCTCGCAGATGTCGCTTCCGACGAGCAGCATGTTCACGCCGCCCTTGATCGCACCGATATCCGGCGGCACGGACGCTTCGCCGTCCAGGGCGACCGCATTCGCACTGAACGTGTGGCCCAGGTCGTAGGCGACGTATGCCGCGACGGAGACACCCGAGACGAGCACCACGGCCATGGCGATGCCGAGGATCTTCATCAGCTGGCTCCAGGCGCTCGGACGGCGCAGCTGGCCGTGTCCGGCGACGGGGCGTCGGGATCGGGGCGTCACGCTCACACGGTGCCTTTCACGTTCAGCGGGGTGAACCGCGCCACCCTGCGCTCACTCAGCGGAGAGTGTGGGATTCGAACCCACGGGACATTGCTGCCCACTGGTTTTCAAGACCAGGTCCTTCGGCCGCTCGGACAACTCTCCTCGGCGCGCATGCGCACGCCGAACAGGGGTCGAGTCTAACGGAGAACCGGGTAGCGCCCTGCGAGCGCTTCTCCATTGTGCCCGGACGCGGCTGGGCGGCCGCTGAGTGAAAGCCTGATGGCGGCGCAGAAGAGGATCAGGAGGCCGCGGGAACGGTGAGCACGATCCGCTCGATGGCCGTGGCGAGTCCGCCGTCCTCGACGTCGCCGGTGACCTCACCGGCCGCGGCCTTGACCTCCTCAGGCGCCTGCCCCATCGCCACCGCGCGACCTCCGAAACCGCGCGCCCAGGCGAACATGCCGAGGTCGTTGCGGCCATCTCCCGCGACCATCACGAGGTCGCCCTCGCCGCCGAGCGTCTCCCGCACGCGAGCCAGAGCGGTGCCCTTGTCCACGCCGCGGGGCGCGATGTCGAGCCACGCGGTCCAGCCGATCGCGTACGACACCTCGTTGAGCCCGGCGTCCTGCACGAGCCGGTGGAAGTCGTCCTCGTCGTGGCCCGGCGAGACCACGACCACGCGTGACACCTCCTGGGCGCTCAGCTCGGCGAAGGAGACCTGGCGTCCGCCGTCGAGCGTCCAGTCGTCGAGCTCGGCCGTGTACAGGCGCTGGCCGGATCCGAGCTCCACCATGTACCGCGCATCGGGCAGACGGTCGTGCAGCAGCGCGAGCACGGCGGAGGGGTCGAAGGTCTCCACGTTCCAGCGCTCATAGCCGTCTACGGCGAGGCCTGCTGCGGCCTCCGCGGCCGACCCGATGCGTCGCACGGTGACCGCACCGTTCGAGCACACCACGAACTCGGGGCGGATCTCGAGCTGGTCGAGGAAGCGGTGCGTGCCCATCCAGCTGCGGCCGGTCGCGAGCATGACCACGTGGCCTGCGTCGCGCGCGCGAGCCACGGCGTCGGGGACGCCCGGGCTCATCGTCTCGTCCTGCAGCAGGATGGTGCCGTCGATGTCGAGGGCGATGAACCAGGCGTTCGTCATGCGTTCGAGCCCTCGGCCTCCACGGCCCCTTCGACAGGCTCAGGGACCGATGCGGAGCCGAGCGGGCGGAGCACTTCGAGCCCGCCGAGATAGGGACGCAGGACCTCCGGCACCCGCACGGATCCGTCCTCCTGCTGGTGCGTCTCGAGGATCGCGACGATCCAGCGCGTGGTCGCGAGCGTGCCGTTCAGGGTCGCCACGTGCTGGGTCTTCGCCGTGCCCTCCACCGCGTCCGGCCGGTGCCGGATGTCGAGGCGGCGCGCCTGATACGTGGTGCAGTTCGACGTGGAGGTGAGCTCGCGGAACGCGCCCTGCGTGGGCACCCACGCCTCGATGTCGTACTTGCGCGCGGCACTGGATCCGAGATCCCCTGCCGCCACGTCGATCACCCGGTAGGACAGGCCGAGCGCCGTGAGCATCTCCTCCTGCAGGCCGACGAGGCGAAGGTGCTCGGCCTCGGCGTCCTCGGGGGTCGTGTAGACGAACATCTCCAGCTTGTTGAACTGGTGCACGCGGATGATGCCGCGGGTGTCCTTGCCGTACGAACCGGCCTCGCGGCGGTAGCAGGTGGACCAGCCGGCGTAGCGCAGGGCGCCGCGGGACAGGTCGACGATCTCCCCGGAGTGATAGCCGGCCAGGGCCACCTCGCTGGTGCCGACGAGGTAGAGGTCGTCGTCCTTGTCGAGGTGGTAGACCTCGTCGGCGTGCTTGCCGAGGAAGCCGGTCCCCTGCATGATCTCCGGACGCACCAGCGTGGGCACGATCATCGGGGTGAACCCCGCCGCCAGGGCCTTGTCCAGCGCGAGGTTCATGAGCGCGATCTCGAGCCGCGCACCGATGCCGGTGAGGAAGTAGAAGCGAGCCCCCGAGACCTTCGCGCCGCGCTCCATGTCGATGGCGCCGAGGAGCTCGCCGATCGCGAGGTGGTCGCGCGCCTCGAAGTCGAACGTCGGGGTCTCGCCGACCCGGCGCAGCTCGACGAAGTCGTCCTCGCCGCCGGCGGGGACTCCGTCGATGACGACGTTCTCGATCGCGGCGAGCGCGTCCGCCGCGACCTCCGCGGCCTCGTTCGACGCGGCCTGCGCCTGCTTCACCCGCTCGGCGAGGTCCTTCGCCTGCGCGACGAGCGCGGCCTTCTCGTCCTTGGGCGCCTTCGCGACCTGCTTGCCGAACGCGTTCTGCTCGGCGCGCAGCTCCTCGAACGCGGAGAGGGCCGCACGGCGCGATCGGTCGGCCTCGATCGCCGCATCGACGGTCTCCGGCGCGTTGCCGCGCGCGGCCTGGGACTGACGGACGAGCTCGGGCTCGTCGCGGAGAAGGGCGAGGTCGATCACCTGACAAGTCTAGGGCGTCGTCTTCGAGCCTCTCCCTGCGTCGAGTCGTCCCCCTGAGCACGGGCTATAGGTCGCGCTCGGGGGGACGACTCGATCGAGAGAAGCGCGGGAGGCCGCGGGCTAGGCTGAGCGCATGACTGACGAGGCCGGACGCCCGCGCGCCGCACTCGTCGTCAACCCGGTCAAGGCCGATGCGCCGAAGCTCGTCGAGCTGCTGCGCACGCTGTCGGCCGAGGCGGGCTGGGACGCCCCGCTCATCATCGAGACCTCCGTGCAGGATCCCGGCCAGGAGGCCACTCGCATCGCTCTCGCCGACGGGGCCGCCGCCGTGCTGGTTGCCGGCGGTGATGGCACCGTCCGCGCCGTGTCCGAGACGATGGCGGGCACGGGCGTGCCTCTGGCGATCGTTCCCAGCGGCACGGGCAACCTCCTCGCCCGCAATCTGGGCCTGGCGCTGGACACCCCGTCGACCGTGATCGACGCGGTGTTCCACGGCGACCGCCATCCGGTCGACATCGGCTGGGCGGAACTGACCCGCGCGGACGGGAACGTGCAGAGGCACGGGTTCGTCGTGCTCGCCGGCATCGGACTGGACGCGCACATGATCGCGAACACCCGTCCGGGCCTCAAGAAGTCCGTGGGCTGGGTGGCCTACGTCGACGGCGCCGCGCGCTCCCTGCCCGGCGCGAAGCCGTTCCGCATCATGTACGCGGTGGACGACCTCAAGCTGCACTCGGTCAAGGTGCACAGCATGCTGTTCGCGAACTGCGGGGCGCTGCCCGCGGGCATCGCGCTCATCCCCGACGCCTCGATCACCGACGGCACCCTCGACGTCGCGGTCATCCAGGCGCGCGGTCCGTTCGGATGGCTGGCGGTGTGGCGCACCGTGTGGTGGCAGAACTCGGTGCTGCGTCGCAGCAAGGCCGGGAGGCGCATGATCGAGCTCACCGGATCCGGCGGCTCGATCCGCTACCTCCAGGGCAGCGACGCGGATGCCGCCACCACCGAGCCCGCCCCCGTCGAACTGGACGGCGACGAGTTCGGCGAGGCCGTGCGGATCCATTGCCGGATCGACCCGGGCGCGCTGCTGGTGGCCGTGCCGGCCGGGCACGTGATCAGCCCGGCCTGACCGACGTCAGCCGATGACGGTGACCGTCCCGTCCAGGTGGTCGCCCTTGAGCGTCAACGTGTAGCCGGCAGGATCGGCGGGCGCGTTCACGCCGAGCATCGTGATCCGGGGCACGAAGTCCATGGTGCAGACCTGGGTGGCGTCGGTCTGGAAGGTCACGGTCGCTCCGGTCTTGTCCTGATTCTCGGTCAGATCGGTCACGACCGGCCGGCACGTCGAGGATCCCCAGGTCAGGAGCATGATGCCGTTGTCGGAGAACCAACCGGCACTGGGTTTGCCGTCACTGCTGCCGCCGGTGCTGAGCGCGCTGCTCCCCTCGAGGGGAAGCCGCCCCTGGAAGCCGCCGCCCTGGAACGACAGGGTCACGTCCTTGGACGCGTCGATGCCTTCGGGGACGCCGATGTACGTCGCCCGCGGCGCGAAGTCGGCCGTGCACACGGCCTTCGGATCCGGTTCGGCGAGCGTCACCATGACCGTCTGCCCGTCGGCCTTCACGTCCTCGGCGACGGGGGTGCAGGCGAGCGAGGAGGACCCGTAGGTGACGAGCCCGATCCCGCGCCCGCCGTCCAGCCAGGCCGCCGCCGGATCCGTGGACGGCTCCGGTGCTGTGGTCGACTCTGCCGTCGGCACGGGTGGGCTCACCGGCTCGAGCTGCGCGCAGCCCGCCAGGGCGATCGTCGCGGACGCGGCGAGCGCCGCGATGGCCAGAGCGGTGCGGATCCTCATGCGCTCATGCTATCCAGCGCGGATTCGGGCCACCATGCCTCGGGCGGTCCCGGGATCACCCGCGCCGCACGCTACTGCAGCGACGAGGTGAGCCGAGCGAGGTTGTCCAGCACCGTGGAACGCAGCGGCTGCTGCATCCACTCCTCGAGCGTCAGCTCGCGGCTGAGCGAGCGGTAGCGGTCCTCGACCTCGCGCAGCTCCCGCACGAACTCCTCGCCGCGCACGAGCATCGAGATCTCGAGGTTCAGACCGAACGAGCGCATGTCCATGTTGCTGGATCCGATGACCGCGACATCGTCGTCGATCGTGAGGCTCTTGGTGTGCAGGATGTACGGCTTGCGATACATCCAGATCCGCACGCCGGCACGCAGCAGCGCCTCGTAGTAACTGCGCTGCGCATGGTAGACGATCGCCTGATCGCCCTCCTCCGAGACGAACAGCTCGACCTGGAGCCCGCGGTCGCACGCCGTCGAGACCGCGAGCAGCAGCGCCTCGTCCGGCACGAAGTAGGGGCTCACGATCATGATCTTGCGCTCAGCGGCGTACAGCAGGCCGAGGAACAGCCGGAGGTTGTTCTCCGCCTCGAAGCCGGGGCCCGAGGGCACGATCTGGCAGTCCAGGTCGCCGCTGCCGCTCTCCGTCGGCGCGAAAGCGACCGAGTCCGGCACGTCGTCGGTCTCGCTGTACCAGTCGGACAGGAAGACCGCGTTCACGCTTCCGACCACGGGACCGTCGACGCGCACCATCAGGTCGACCCAGTGCAGACCGCGCTTGATGTTCTTGGGCAGGTTGTAGGTCGAGTCGGTGACGTTCTGCGATCCGAGGAACGCCACCTCATTGTCGACGACGAGCAGCTTGCGGTGATTGCGCAAGTCCGGGCGCTGCGTGCGCCCCTTGAACGGCTGCACCGGCAGCATCAGGTGCCAATCGGCACCCATCGCGTCCAGTCGGGCGATGGTCTGCTTGTAGCGCGGCTTCCACCGGTTCGCCCAGTGATCCAGCAGCACCCGCACCGGCACTCCGCGGGCGGCCGTCTCCTCCATCGCGCGGAAGAAGTTGTCCGTCGAGGCATCCGACTGCAGGATGTAGAACTCGACGTGCACGAACTCGGTCGCGTCCCGGATCGCATCGGCCATGGCGTCGAACGAGGCCTGGTAGTCGGAGATCAGGTGCGCGCCGTTGTCCCCGAACAGCGGCAGGGCCCCGAGGCGCTGGTTCATGCGCACCAGGGAGGCGAGGCTCTCCGGCATCTCCGCATCGGAGCGCCCCAGATGCAGGTCCTTCGTGACCTCGGCGATGGTCTCGTTGATGAGGTCCTGCTTCTTGCGCCTCGCGCGGGGCAGCCGCGGATTCCCGATCAGCAGGAACAGCAGCACGCCGATGTACGGGATGAAGTAGATCGCCAGCAACCACGCCGTCGCGGCCGTGGGGCGGCGGTTGCGCGGCACGACGATGATCGCGATGATGCGGATCGTGAGGTCGATCAGAAGAGCCGCAACCGCGATGATCAGGGCCCACACGTTGGGGTCCATGCGCCACTCCTGACCCGGGAAGAGTCGCCGATCGGCGACTTCGTCCCACAGTAGCGGCTGGAGCGGACAACGCCCGGAGGCGGCTCAGTGGCAGTTCAGTCGCGGCTCAGGAGGAGCGCGGCGGCAGGCCGCGGGCGGCGCGTTCCTCGGCCTCGATCCGCGCATGCGTCTGCCGCTCGGTGCGGTCGAAGCGCAGGATCCCGCGGAGCACGAACCAGAACACGACGCAGACGACGATCGTGGGGATCACCGACCACGCGGCGGCCACCCAGAATTCGTCCATGCTGCGATCCTACCCGGGGCTCCGGTGGGCCCGCTGGGAGCGGCCGTCGCCGCTCCGCCCGCGAGGCACGAGGAGTGCACGTCGGCGGTCGGGTGCCCGGCGCGCTACACCATCTCCTCGGCATGCTCGGCGACCCAGGCGACGAGCGGGAGCATCCTCTCCATGAGGTCGTGGCCGAGCGGGGTCAGGCTGTACTCCACGTGGGGCGGGACGGTGGGGAGCGACTCCCGGTGCACGAGGCCGTCCGAAGCGAGCGTGCGCAGGGTGGACGCGAGCATCTTCTCGCTGATGCCGTCGACCCGACGGCGCAGCTCGCCCCAGCGCAGGGTGTCGTCCGACAGCGCCGAGAGCACCAGGACGCCCCACTTGCTCATGATGTGGTCCAGAACGACACGCGTCTGACACCCGTCATCGAAAAGCCGATCCTGCGTGGAGCGGATCTGCGCAAAACTAACGACCATGTGGGTACCTTACCTCAAAGTGGGTACCGATCTTCGGGAAGGTGTCCGTTCCGGGATGCGTTGCGACGTGCGAACCCTCTAGGAAAGGAACGCCATGACCATCCTCGTCACTGGTGCCACCGGCCACCTCGGCCGCCTCATCATCGACAGCCTCCTCGCCCGCGGCGTCGACGCGTCGAGCATCCGAGCAGGCGCGCGCGACATCGCCAAGGCATCCGACCTCGCGGCGCGGGGCGTGCAGGTCGTCGCTCTCGACTACGACGCGCCGGAGACCGTCGCGGCGGCGGCGGACGGTGCGGATGCCGTGATGCTCGTCTCGGGCAGCGAGGTGGGCAAGCGTGCCCCGCAGCACCAGGCCGTGATCGACGCAGCGAAGAACGCGGGCGTCGCGAAGCTCGTCTACACGAGCGCCCCGAAGGCGACGACCAGTGATCTGGTGCTCGCCCCGGAGCACAAGGCCACCGAGGAGGCGATCACGGCCTCCGGACTCCCCGCCGTGATCCTCCGCAACAACTGGTACACCGAGAACTACGCCGCAGACGTCGCGCGGGCGAAGGACACCGGCGTCATCGCCGCCAGCGTCGGCGACGGCCGGATCGCCTCTGCCAGCCGCGCCGACTTCGCGGAAGCGGCCGCCGTGGTGCTCACGGAGGACGGCCACCTCGGCCAGGTCTACGAGCTCGCCGGCGACATCGCCTGGAACTTCGACGACCTCGCCGCCGCGGCGACCGAGATCACCGGCCGCGAGGTCCGGTACACGCCGCTGAGCGCCGAGGAGCACGCGGCCGCGCTGGAGGACGCAGGGCTGGACTCCGGGACGGTCTGGTTCGTCACCACGCTCGACGCGGGCATCCGTGCCGGCGCGCTCGCGGAGTCCGACGGTACCCTCGCGCGCCTCATCGGACGCCCCACGACCCCCCTCGTCGACGGCTTGCGCGCCGCGATCTGAACGGCGGTGGTCCCGGCCCGCATAGGGGCCGCTGCGCCATGACGGATCCCAAAGGAACCGTGGAGGCCCGCGGAGACGGCGTTCGCCCCTCGTCGAGTTCGACAAGGGGCGAACGCCGGCCGCGCAGGACGGCCTGACTTCCCCGCCCTCGTTTCCGCTGGTGCCCTCAGGAGCACTCGATCGGTCCGCACAATCGGAGCCGAGCGGATCCTGTCCCCTGTTCCGTTCCTGACGCGGAACCGGGTCCGGCCGGATGCCCATCGTGTATCCATGACAACGATCGTCCATGCCGCGGGCGCCGCCGAGCTGCTCGCCGCCATCCCCGTGCTCACCGGCTTCACTCCGCGCAACTCCGTGGTGCTGCTGCCCTTCCGCGGATCGCGCACCGCCGGCGCGCTCCGCTTCGACCTGCCGGCGGGGTCCGTCGGATCCGCTCCTCCCACCGGGCAGCCGTCACCCTCGTCGACTCGGGCTCACGGCGGCACAGAACCCGCCGCCTCGACGCCCGCCCCCACCGCGGAGGAGTTCGCCGCGACGGCGATCGGACTGGCCTGCCGCGTCCCCGATACGGATGCGCTGGCGATCGCGGTGCACGCCGACGAGACGGCTCCCAGGCCGCGAACGGCGCCCGGCGCGGGGCTTGCGTCCGTGGCTGCGTCCGGCGGCGACGCATCGCTCTCTGACACAGGGCTGCCCGCCGCGTCGCTCGTGGAGGGACTGGTCCGTCGCGCCGAGGCGTGCGGTCTGCACGTGGTCGAGGCGCTGTTCGTCGGGCCCGGTTCCTGGGCCGACTACCGCGACCCGCAGGCCGCGCCGCATCCGCTGGCCGAAGTGCCGGCCCCGCCCTCGGTGCCGGGCTTCGCCGGGCCCGCCCCGGACCAGTTCAGCGGCACCGACCTGCCGTCCCCCGGACTGTTCGCCGCGGAATCCGTCGGCCGCGCGCTCCTCGCCCTCGAACGCGTGCTCGGCTCCGCCGCCCCCGGGCGCACACCGCCGGCAGCCGTGGAGCGAACGGATCCGAGGACGCAGGAGACGGCGCTGCTGCTGGACGATCTGCCGTCGTTCCTGGAGGAGGTGCTGGATTCACCCGAGGCGCTGTCGCCGTTCGCGACGGCCGCGCTCGTGTGGATCCTGAACCGTCCGGCACTGCGGGATGTCGCACTCGTGCAGTGGGCCAGCAGCATCGACCGCGGCGACCAGGCGCTGGCCGCGCAGCTGGGCCACGGCCTGAGCGGATCCGCCGTGCCGCCGGACATCGCCGGCATCCTGATCGGGCACGGCCCGCGTCCGGATTGCGATCGCCTGGGCGTGGCTCTGGCCCTGGTCCGCCGCACGATCACGCTCGCCCCACGCCTGGTGCGGGGCGGCCCGCTCGCGGCCGCCGCGTGGTTGTCGTGGGCGATCGGCCGCTCGACGCACGCCGCGCAGTACCTCGATCAGGCTCAGGCCATCGATCCCGAGCTCACCTTCGCGCAGCTGCTGCGCACGGTGGTCGACGCCGGCATGCTGCCGGACTGGTCCTTCCGCGCCGCCGCAGCGTGACGCCTACGGATCAGGCCGGCGAGATCAGGCCCGCGGCGGACGTGCTACTTCACCAGGCTCGTCGTCGCGGCTGCTTCGCCAGGCTCGTCGCGGCTACTTCACCAGCGGGAACAGGATCGTCTCGCGGATGCCCAGACCCGTCACGGCCATGAGGAGGCGGTCGATGCCCATGCCCATTCCGCCGGTCGGCGGCATGCCGTGCTCGAGCGCGCGCAGGAACTCGTCGTCCACGCGCATCGCCTCGAGGTCGCCGCCCGCGGCGAGCTTCGCCTGCTCGACGAAGCGCTCGCGCTGAATGACGGGGTCGACGAGCTCGGAGTACCCCGTGGCGAGCTCGAAGCCGCGCACGTAGAGGTCCCACTTCTCCACGACACCCGGGATCGAGCGGTGCTCACGCACGAGCGGGGAGGTGTCGACGGGGAAGTCCATGACGAACGTCGGCCGCTCCAGGCCGCCCTTGACGAAGTGCTCCCACAGCTCCTCGATGAGCTTGCCGTGGGTGGCATGCGGCGGGATGTCGACCCCGTTCGCCTCGGCGAACGCGATGAGGTCGGAGACCGGGTCGGACGGGGTGAACATGCGCCCCGCCGCCTCGGACAGGGAGTCGTACATCGAGATGCGCGCCCACTGCCCGCCGAGGTCGTACTCGGTGCCGTCGGCCCAGGTGACCAGGGTGGATCCGGCCACCGCGATCGCCGCGTTCTGGATCAGCTCCTGCGTGAGGTCGGCGATGCCGTTGTAGTCGGAGTACGCCTGGTAGGCCTCGAGCATGGCGAACTCGGGGCTGTGCGTGGAGTCGGCGCCCTCGTTGCGGAAGTTGCGGTTGATCTCGTACACGCGCTCGATCCCGCCGACGACGGCGCGCTTCAGGTAGAGCTCCGGCGCGATGCGCAGGTAGAGCTCGGTGTCGAAGGCGTTCGAGTGCGTGATGAACGGGCGGGCCGAGGCGCCGCCGTGCTGCACCTGCAGCATCGGGGTCTCCACCTCGAGGAAGTCGTGGCTCGTGAAGGTCTGGCGCAGGCTGGCGTTGACCGCGGCGCGGGCGCGGACGGTGCTCCGGGCCTGGTCGCGCAGGATCAGGTCGAGGAAGCGGCTGCGCACGCGGCCCTCCTCGCTGAGCTCACCGTAGGCGTTGGGCAGCGGCAGGATCGCCTTGGACGCGATCGTCCAGCTGTCGGCCATGATCGACAACTCGCCACGGCGGCTGGAGATCACCTCGCCGTGCACGAACACGTGGTCGCCGAGGTCGACGAGCTCCTTCCACTGCGCGAGGGACTCCTCCCCCACGTTGGCGAGCGAGATCATCGCCTGGATCCGGGATCCGTCACCGGCCTGCAGCGAGGCGAAGCAGAGCTTGCCGGTGTTGCGGCTGAACACCACGCGTCCGGCGACGCCGACGAGCACTCCCGTCTCGGCACCCGGCTCGAGCTCGCCGTACTCGGCGCGCAGCTGCGGGATCGTGTGCGAGACCGGCACCGCCACCGGGAAGGCACCGCCCGCGGCATCCGCACGATCGGCGATCAGCCGCTCGCGCTTGGCGAGGCGCACCTCGCGCTGCTCAAAGGTGTCGTCCGCCGCAGCGGTGTCGTCGGTGGGCGCGGTGACGGGCGCGTCGGTCATGTGCAGGGCTCCTCGGAAGTCGCCGCCAAGTCTACCGGCGTGCGCCTTCGCGCCCGTCGAGTGCAGTGCGGGGCTGCACGCCGGGACATACGCAGCGCAGCGTCAGAGCGGATCGCCCGTGGAGACTTCGCGCAGCGCCCTGTCGAAGGTCGAGGAGACGAGAGCCGACAGGTATCCGCCTGGGTTCTCCACACCGATCCCGCGCAGGATCCCGGTCGCCTGCCCGACGATCGAGCGTGCGAACTCCGAGGCCGTCGAGATGGCCTCGGCATAGGCCGGCCGATCCGCTTCCTCGATGACCACCGGCTCGCAGCCGAGCTCGACCGCGAGCGCCTGGGCGATCGGCAGCACCATCGCCGGCGCCGTCACCGCGGCGTACGAGGCGTGCAGCTGGCGCAGATCGAGCGTGGTGCCCGTGAACGAGATCGCCGGATGCACGGCGAGCGGGATCGCACCGCTGCGCACCGCCGGCTCCAGCACATCCGTGCCGTAGGCGGGGTCGGTGTGCAGCACGAGCTGCCCCGGCTGCCAGGCGCCGACCTCGGCGAGGCCCGCCACCAGTCCGGGCAGTTGGTCGTGCGGCACCGCGATCACGACGAGCTGCGACGCACGCACGAGGTCGGGTGCGCCCATCACGGCAACACCCGGGAGCACCGCGGTCGCCCGGTCCGGGTCGGACCCCGCGGTGATGCCGACGAGGGCGTGGCCGGCACCGCCCAGAGCGGCACCGATCACCGGCCCCACATGGCCCGCACCGATGATGCCGACGTTGAGGCGCCCCGCGCGGGTCATGCGGCACCGTCCGCGGATCCGCCCAGGCTTGAAGATCCGCCCGACCCAGCGGATCCGCCCAGCCCAGCGGGGATGCCGTGCCCGGCCGGGAGACTGTCTCCGGCCGGCAGGCTGTCGCCGGCGGGGCCATATCCGGCGGGAAGACCGTGGCTTGCGGGCGCCAGGTCGTGCTCTTCGGCCCAGCGGTGCGCCCGGTCCGCGGCGGCCGCGCGCGCGGCCTCCACCGACAGCGTGTTCAGCATGCCGAGCAGCGCCTGGCTGTCCAGCCCCGAGACATCGCCCCGCACAGGGCCGACGGCGGAGTGCGCCTGAGCCTTGGCGACGCCCTGCGCCCGGTCGATCGGGCCCTGGTGCAGCGAGAAGCCCTGCAGCCGTGCGAGCGGGAACACGGCCAGCTGCCGCCAGATCCGGCCGCGGCGCAGCAGCAGCGCGAAGTCGGTGAGGGCGGCGCCGTGCCGGCGCCAGGACAGTGGTCGCCGCCACCAGGCGCGCGGCGGGATCGTCGTGTACGGGTCGTCGGCGACGGGGCCGAGCACGCCCTGCTCCCAGATCAGCGGCAGCACGTCGGCGGGGACGTCGGGCAGGATCAGCCCGAGCACGCGCTCCACATCCGCGCGGGCACCCACCGGCAGCACGATGTTGAACTGCTGCGCCTGGCTGGACTGCTGCTGGGACGCGGCCTTGCCGCTCATCCGGTTGATCCGCACCGACCACCAGCCGAACGGCCGCCACAGCAGCGGCTGCATCACCTCGACGGCGAAGATGCGCCCGGGCGGGATGGTCTCCGTCACCGTCGTGAACAGGCCGAACGTGATGCGCACGCCGTCCGGTGTGGGGGCGATCGAGTAACGAAGCGCTCGCGCGATCCTGCTCCAGGTGACCGCGATGGCACCGAGCAGCAGCGGGATGCCCATCGCCAGCGCGATGCCGATCGCGACCGCGCCGCCGGCCGGCCCCGCATCGGCGAGCACCGCGGGCAGGGTGCCGATCATGCCGCCCACGATCACCGCGAACAGTGCGAGCCACGTGAGTCCGGACAGCACGTGCGAACCCACGAGACGCCCGGTGGGGATCCGCAGCACGTGCTCCGGTGCGACGTCATCGAGGTCGACGCCGGCGATCAGCCCGGTGACGCCGGCGTCCATCGACGCCGCGAGCTGCGCGCGCATCGTGCGCGCAGCTGCCGGATCCCCTCCGCGCGTCGCGTCGCGGGCGTGCCGTGCCCCGGAGGCGAGGCGCAGGATGTCGGCGCGCACGGACTCGGCCTTCGCCGTGGAGAGGTACTCCAGCGGCACGTTCGCATCGTTGCCCGCACCGTCGACCTCGAGCTTGGCCAGCCCGATCAGGCGCGCGGGGAACGGGCGGGTGAGGTTCACGCCCTGCACCCGGTCGAGCGGCGCACGGCGGTGCGAGCGGAAGATCACGCCCTTGCGCACCTCGACGTGCGCCTCGGTGATGCGGAAGTCGTGGAAGCGCCACATCAGCCAGAACATCGCCACGAGCAGCACCGCCAGGGCGAGCACGCCCAGCAGCACCACCAGCACCAGGTTGTTGTTCAGCACCCAATCGACGGGGTCGCCCCCGAACTCGGGCACCCGCGCCGGCGTGAACATCGAGATGAACCAGTACACGATCTTCTCGCGCAGGTTCGCGATCAGGTATCCGATCACGATCACCAGTACCAGGCCGCCCTTCATGAGCGGCGTGAGCGGGTGCATCCGGTGCCAGTCGCCATCGGCCAGCGAGGGCGTGCCGGGCGCCTGTGCGGGCGCCTGCGCGGGCGGGCTCCCCCAGGAAGCGACCTGCCCCGGCGCGGGGGGCGAGCCGTACGGCGGCTGCTCGGGCGCGCTCACAGGCCCGTCCGGCGCATCTCGGCGACGTCGATGAGAGTGTCGCGCAGCGACTCCGCCGCGTCCTCGGTCATGCCGGGGATCTCGACGCCGGTGGTCGCGGCGGCCGTGACGAGCTTGAGCTTGGCGATCCCGAACGCCCGGTCGACCGGCCCGCGGGTGATGTCGACGAGCTGCATGCGTCCGTACGGCACCGCGATCATGCGCTGCCACAGGATCCCGCGCCGGAAGACGATGTCGTCGGCGCGCAGCATGTAGCCGATCGCCCTCGCCTGCCGCGGCAGGATCACGAGCTCGAACAGGACCACGACAGCGATCACGCCCGCCACCGTCCAGGCCCACGGCCAGGGCTGGGCGAGCAGGGTCGTGGCGGCGTACGCGCCGACCGCGATCACCGCGAGCAGGAGGATGCGCAGCAGCACCTCGGCGATCACGTACTTCGGCGAGATCTGGTGCCATACGCCGTCCAGCGCGAGCGCGCCGCGGGCCGTCGGCGTGCGCAGGGCCGGATAGGTGCCGTCGTCGAGCACCGGGGCAGCGGCGGGTGCCGCGTGCACGGGCACCGGGATCCCGGCCGGTGCGGGAGCGGATCCGGCCTGCACCATGGGCGCGGCGGCGGCCTGGGCGCGCGCCTGTGCACGCGTCGGCGGCGCGGCGGCGTCAGAGCCCGGGTTCTGCGGCGGTTCGGGGATGGTCGTCATCGTCGTCCTCCAGGCGCGGCCCGTCGTGGCCGTCGGGGTCGTGGGGCCCGTTTCCGGGCAGCAGGCAGAAGCTCTCCGCGATCACCGCCGCGATCGTGAGCACGAGCGCGGCGACGGCTGTCGCGATGATCGAGCCTATCGGCGGGGTGATCGGACGCGAGAGCAGATAGGCCCCCAGGCCGACGGCGAAGCCGGTGATCCCTGCTCCGACCAGGCTCGAGGCCCTCGCGAGCATCGCGATCCGCACAGCGTGGAACGGGTTGACGCGTGGCAGCGACGCCGACCGTGTACTGCGCCGGATCGGCCACGCCAGCGCGAGCACGGCGATGGCCAGCAGCACGAGGAAGATCGGCAGCAGGATGGCCGGGGCGAAGGTGGCTCTGCCGGCGGTGGTCAGCGCGTGGTCGAGCAGGAACCCGGCCGCCGCACCGGCGAGCGCGAGCACCAACAGCACCACCGGGGAGATCCGCTTCATGAGTCGTCCTCGAGCGCAGCCAGCAGGTCGGAGACCCGCCCGCGTCCCGGCAGCACCGCATCAGGATCCACGTCGAGCCACGGCGCCAGCACGAACGCGCGCTCGAACGCGCGCGGGTGCGGCAGCAGCAGGTGCTCGTCGTCGCTGCGGACGTCGCCGTACGCGATCAGGTCGAGGTCGAGAGTGCGGTCGCCCCAGCGCTCGGCGCGGATGCGACCGTGCTCCTCCTCGATCGCGTGCAGCATGCCGAGCAGCACCTGCGGGGCGAGCCGAGTGGTGACGATCGCGACGGCGTTCGCGAACTCCGGAGCATCCGGATCCGGTCCCTCCAGCCGCACCGCGACCGTGCGGAAGACCTTCGAGACGCGTACGTCGTCCACGAGGGGCAGCCGGCGGATCGCGCGCACCGCCTCATCGATGGTCGAGGTGGTGTCGCCGAGGTTGGAGCCGAGAGCGACGACGGCTTCGACCGGCTCCTCCTCGGGGCTCGGATCGATGACAGGTAGCCTGCGGCCGCGCGGGACGGGCGGGATCGGGTGCGTCGGCGTCATCCTTCGCTCCATTCGCGCTGCGCGTGGCTCACGCGCTGCACCGTCACCGACACGTCGGCGAAGGTCAGCGGGATCGGCGCGTGCGGCTTGTGCACGGTGACCTCGACGCCGTGGATCCGCTCGTCCTCCATCACCACGTCCGCGATGCGAGTGGCGAGCGTCTCCAGCAGGTTGACCGGCTCGCCTGCGACGACGGCAGCGACCCGCTCGGCGAGCTCGCCGTAATGCACGGTGTCGGCGACGTCGTCGCTGATCGCGGCCTGACGCACCGACAGGTGCAGACTCAGGTCGACGATGAAGTCCTGGCCGTTCTCGCGCTCATGGTCGAACACGCCGTGCCGCCCGAACACGGTCAACCCGGTCAGCGTGATCGTGTCGAGGAAGTCCATGCCCCCAGCCTACGGCGGCGGGACGACAAGGCTCGCGGATGTCCGCGGCAGGCGAAGCGCGGGCGCTCAGCCGTCCCAGGCGCCGAGCACGGCGAGCGCGTCGCGCGTCCCGGCGACGTCGTGCACCCGCACGGCCCAGGCCCCGGCGCGCGCCGCGAGCACACTCGTCACGGCCGTCGCGAGATCCTTGCGCGCCTCTTCGGCGTCAGCGCCCAGCGCGTCGGCGAGGAAACGCTTGCGCGAGGTGCCCACGAGCACGCGCGGCCCGAGCGCGACGACGTCGGCAAGCTCGCGCAGCAGCTCCCAGTTCTGGCCGGCGGTCTTCGCGAAGCCCACCCCGGGGTCCACGATGATCCGCGAGGGCGCGATGCCCGCAGATGCCGCCGCCTCGACGCGCTCGCGCAACTCGGTCGCCACCTCGCGTCCCACCCGGGAGTACTCGGCGCGTGCGTACATGTCCGACGAGGGACCGCGCCAGTGCCCCAGCGCGATGTCGGCGCCCGTTTCGGCGACGGCCGCGAGCATCTCCGGATCCGCGAGTCCACCCGAAACGTCGTTGACGATGCGTGCTCCCGCGCGCACCGCCGCGACCGCGGTGGCGGCGTTCAGGGTGTCCACGCTCACCGGGATCCCCTCCGCGGCGAGGCGCTCGATGACCGGCAGCACGCGGCGCTGCTCCTCGGCGACGGACACCCGCACCGCACCGGGCCGGGTGGACTCCCCGCCGATGTCGAGCACGTCGGCCCCCTGCGCGCGCAGCAGCACGCCGTGCCCGACCGCACGGTCGGGCACGGCATAGCGCCCGCCGTCGCTGAACGAGTCGGGGGTGGTGTTGACGATCCCCCAGATCGCGGTCATGCGCCGCCGAGCCCTGAGGCCGTCGAAGAGCCGATCAGCGCGATCAATTCGGCGCGCGCGACCGGATCCGTGTATACACCGCGGGCCGCGATCGTGAGAGTCGACGCCTCGGTCTGACGTCCACCGCGCATGGTGACGCAGCCGTGCACCGCGTCCATCACCACGAGCACACCCTGCGCATCGAGGTGGGAGGCGATCGCATCCGCGACCTGCTCGCCGAGCCGCTCCTGCACCTGCGGACGCGACGCGAGGATCTCGACCACCTTCACGAGGGCGCCGAGCCCCACCACGTGCTCGCCCGGCAGGTACGCGATGTGCGCGTGCCCGGCGAACGGGAGCAGATGATGCTCGCACACCGAACGGAACCGGATCCCGCGCAGCAGCACGGCGCCCGACGGCAGCGTGTCGGGGGCGGGGCCGTGCGAGACGCTGATCGTGTGTGCGAGGGGAGCCCCCGGATCCTCACCGAGTCCGGCGAAGAACTCGACGTAGAGGTCGGCCATCCGCGCCGGGGTCTGCTTCAGCCCCGGGCGCTCCGGATCCTCACCGATCGCGAGCAGCAGCTCACGGGTCAGGCTCGCGACGCGATCCCGATCGACGGCCATCGCTCAGGCCGTCGCGGGGCGCGGCTTCCCGCCGCCCGCGGTGCCCGGCCGGCGCTCCGTCGACGGCTGCGCCGCCTCGGCCGCCGCCGCACCGACCTCGACACCGCGCTGCGGCATCTCGATCGGGGGCAGCAGCGACACCGGACGGTCCTCGCTGGACAGCCACTGCGGACGCTCGGGGAGCTTGCGGATCTCGGTGAAGATCTCCGCGATCTGGTTGTGATCCAGGGTCTCCTTCTCGAGCAGCTCGCGGGCGAGCTTGTCGAGGATGTCGCGGTTGGCGCTGATCACCTCGTACGCCTCGTTGTGCGCCTGCTCGATGAGCGCGCGCACCTGCGTGTCCACCCGCTCGGCGATCGTCTCGGAGTATTCGCGCCCTCGGCCCATGTCGCGGCCGGCGAACGGCTCGCCGCCCTCGGTGCCGAGCTTGACCGGACCGAGGTCGGTGGTCATGCCGTACTCCAGCACCATCTTGCGGGCGATGGACGTGGCCTTCTCGATGTCGTTCGACGCGCCCGTGGTCGGGTCGTGGAACACGATCTCCTCGGCGACGCGGCCGCCCATCGCGTAGGTGAGCTGGTCCTGCAGCTCGTTGCGGGTCACCGAGTACTTGTCGTCCAACGGCAGCACCATCGTGTAGCCGAGGGCCTTTCCGCGCGGCAGGATCGTGATCTTGGTGACCGGGTCGGTGTAGTTCATCGCCGCCGCCGCGAGCGCGTGGCCGCCCTCGTGGTAAGCCGTGATGAGCTTCTCCTTGTCCTTCATCACGCGGGTGCGGCGCTGCGGGCCGGCGATGACGCGGTCGATGGCCTCGTCGAGAGCGCGGTTGTCGATCAGCTGCGCGTTCGAGCGCGCCGTCAGCAGCGCGGCCTCGTTCAGCACGTTCGCCAGGTCGGCGCCGGTGAAGCCAGGCGTCTTGCGGGCGACGACCTCGAGGTCGACGCCATTCGCGAGCGGCTTGCCCTTCGCGTGCACCTCGAGGATGTGCTGGCGGCCCTTGAGGTCGGGCGCGTCCACGCCGATCTGCCGGTCGAAGCGGCCGGGGCGAAGCAGCGCGGGGTCGAGGATGTCGGGGCGGTTCGTCGCCGCGATCACGATGACGTTCGCGTTCGGGTCGAAGCCGTCCATCTCGACGAGCATCTGGTTCAGCGTCTGCTCGCGCTCGTCGTTGCCGCCACCGAGGCCCGCACCGCGGTGCCGGCCGACGGCGTCGATCTCGTCGATGAAGATGATCGCGGGGGCGTTCTCCTTGGCCTGCGTGAACAGGTCACGCACGCGGGAGGCGCCGACGCCGACGAACATCTCGACGAAGTCGGATCCGGAGATCGAGTAGAACGGGGCGCCGGCCTCACCGGCGACGGCGCGGGCGAGCAGGGTCTTGCCTGTTCCGGGAGGGCCGTACAGCAGCACGCCCTTCGGGATCCGCGCGCCGATCGCCTGGAACTTGCCCGGATCCTGCAGGAACTCCTTGATCTCGTGGAGCTCCTCGATGGCCTCGTCGGCGCCCGCGACGTCAGCGAACGTGACGGTCGGGTTCTCCTTGTTCACGAGCTTCGCGCGGGACTTGCCGAACTGCATGATCTTGCTGTTGCCGCCCTGGGCGCTGGACAGCAGCCACCAGAAGAGCAGGCCGAGCAGCACCATGGGGATCAGGATCGACAGGAAGCCGTCGAACCAGCTCGCCTTCGGCACGGCGTCGTTGAAGCCGTCCTTGGGATCGGCGGAGTCGATCGCCTTCACCACGTCGGCCGCGCGGGCCTGCACGTAGTAGAACTGCACCGTCTTGGAGCCCTTGTACTCCTCAGACAGCGTCATGTCCACGCGCTGGTCGCCGTCGGTGTTGACGACCTTCGTGACGCTCCCCTTCTTCAGCAGATCCAGACCCTCTTGAGTCGAGACCTGCGAGGAGGATCCGAGGTTGCTGATCAGCAGAAAACCGCCGACCAAGAACAGGCCGATCAGCACCACATAGGTCAGCCAACTGCGCGTGATCTTCTTGACATCCATGATCAGATCAGCGTAGCGCGAGAGACTTGGGGCCCTCCTGGGGATTCGCCCACGGCGTACCCTTCGTCTCGCTCCGCTCGCTCAGGACGGCGCCTGCCGTTCGGCCCCTGAGGGGCAGGACCTTACGCGTACACGTGCGGCGCCAGCACGGCGACGTCGCGCAGGTTGCGGTAGCGCTCGGCGTAGTCGAGGCCGTAGCCGACGACGAACTCCGGCGGGATGTCGAAGCCGACGTACTTGCAGTCGATCTCGACCTTCGCGGCCTCGGGCTTGCGCAGCAGGGCGAGCACCTCGATCGACTCGGCGCCGCGCGAGGCGAAGTTCTCCAGAAGCCAGCTCAGCGTCAGACCCGAGTCGATGACGTCTTCGACGATGAGCACGTGCTTACCGTGCAGATCGGTGTCGAGGTCCTTGCGGATCTGCACGACGCCGCTCGACTTCGTGCTCGCGCCGTAGCTCGACACTGCCATCCAGTCCATCGGCGCCGAGAAGGGCAGCGCCCGGGCGAAGTCGGCCATGACCATGACCGCTCCCTTGAGCACTCCGATCAGCAGCAGATCCTTGCCCGCGTAGTCTTCGGCGACGCGCGCCGCGAGCTCATCGAGCTTGGCGCGGATCTCCTCCTCTGTGACGAGGATGTCGGTCAGATCGTCGGGGATGTCCGCAGCGCGCATGCATCGATTTTACGCGACCGGATCCGTTCTCCCGCAGGCGTGCCACGCCCGCTACTGTGAGCGGAGAGGCGGGGTTGCGCTTGGGGGAACCGAGCCCCCGTCGCGGACGGAAGGAGTCCCATGGACATCGACGAGATCCTCAACCAGGTGCCGATCGGCGACATCGCCCAGAAACTCGGCGTCAGTGAGGACGTCGCACGCCAGGCGGTGCAGGAGGGCGGCGCCGCACTGCTGGGAGGCCTTGCCAAGAACGCCGAGACCCAGGAGGGCTCCTCCGCGATCGAGGCGGCCCTCGCCAAGCACGACGGGTTCTCCGGTGCGGCGTCGGTGGACGACATCGACGAGGCCGACGGCCAGAAGATCGTCTCGCACGTGTTCGGCGACAACGCCGACCAGGTCGCGCAGACCCTGACGAACGACCAGAAGACGGCCGGCATCGACTTCGGCAAGCTGCTCCCGATCCTCGCCCCGATCGTGATGGGCCTCATCGCGAACAGCCAGAAGGGCTCCTCCGCGGGCGGCAGTGGCGGCGGCCTCGGCGACATCCTGGGCGGCCTGCTCGGCGGCGGCCAGCAGCAGGGCTCCTCCGCGGGTGGTGGCGGACTCGGCAGCGTCCTGGGCGGCCTCGGCGGTCTGTTCGGCGGCGGCCAGCAGGGTTCTGCGGCGGGCGGCGCGGGCGGCATCGACATCGGCGGCCTGATCGGCGGCCTCCTCGGCGGCAAGAAGTAACGCGACGGCAAGACCGTTCCTCGGAACGCGGCGTCCTCCGGGCGTCGCGTTCCGTCGTCTCCGGCTCTTAGCGGGCGGCGAAGACGATACGGCCGCCGACACGGGCGGCCGTGCAGCCGGGCAGGTCGAGCGGCCCCTGGCCCGACCAGTCCGTCGCGAGGCGCGCGACCTCCACGGTCTGGGTGCGAGTCAGGCCGACCCCGAACTCGCTCTGCACGACAAGGCGGATCACGCGGTTGCGCAGCGCCGCAGGATTCGCGGCGAGGGCGGCAGCGCTGACGGAGATGCCCGCCTCGGCATGTTCCACGATGTCCTCGATGGTCTCGTGGATCATCTCGTCGAACGCCTCCGCGTCCTCGCGCAGCTGCTCGGCCGTGCGGGCGAGCGCCTCGGCGATGCCGGGCCCGAGCTCGGCCTCGAGCACGGGCAGCACGCGCTCGCGCGCCCGCACCCGCAGGTAGCGGGGATCGGCGTTGTGCGGATCATCCCAGGGCTCGAGCCCCTCCGCTGCGCAGGCGGTCCGCGTCGTCTCGCGGCGCACGGCGAGCAGCGGGCGGATCCACGCGGTGCCGTCTTCATCGACCCGCACGGGAGCCATGCCCTGCAGACTGCCGGCGCCGGATCCCCGCGCCAGGCCCAGCAGCACCGTCTCCGCCTGGTCGTCGAGCGTGTGCCCGAGCAGCACCGGCGCCTCCTCGCGCCGCGCGATCCGGCGCAGCGCGGCGTAGCGAACGGTCCGCGCGCCGGCCTCCGGCCCCTCGCCTGCCTCGGCCACGACGACGCGTTCGACACGTGCCTCGATGCCGAGCGCCGCCGCCTTCGCCGCCGCCTCGGCCGCGACGCGGTCGGATCCGTCCTGCAGACCGTGATCGACCGTCACGCTGCGCACGCTGATCCCCGCGGCGCGCGCCTCGAACGCGGTCGCCGCGGCGAGCGCCAGGGAGTCGGCGCCCCCGGAGAGCGCCACGATCACGGTGCTCGGTCGTTCGGGCAGCGCCGCCAGCGCAGTGCGCACAGCACGTCGGATCTCGGCGACGGCGGGAGAGAGGGAGGGCACGCTCCCACGCTACCCGGACCGGTTCTCGGCCGCCCTCTGCACGGGCGACGGTCGCGCACCGCTGCGCGCGACGCCGGTGAGCGCGGGGCCCACGCGCGAGGATCCTTACGCGAAGTAGGCTTGTGCGCGGCATCCAACCGTCTTTTCTGAGGAGCACACGCATGGGCGCACACGACGCCGTCATCGAGATCCCGCGCGGCAGCCGCGTGAAGTACGAGGTCGACCACGAGACCGGACGAGTGCACCTCGACCGCGTGCTCTACACGACCTTCGGCTACCCGGCCGACTACGGCTACTTCGACAACACCCTCGGCGAGGACGGCGACCCGCTGGACGTGCTGGTGCTGCTCGACCAGGCCATCTTCCCCGGTGTGGTCGTGAACGTGCGCCCCGTCGCCGTGCTGAAGATGAGCGACGAGGCCGGTGGCGACGACAAGCTCGTGGCCGTGCTGAGCAAGGACCCGCGCTGGTCGCACATCCAGGACGTCGACGACCTGGCCGAGTACACGAAGAAGGAGATCTCGCACTTCTTCGAGCACTACAAGGACCTCGAGCCCAACAAGTGGGTCAAGGTCGACGCGTGGGGCGACGCCTCCGAGGCGCAGCGGATCCTCGACGAGGCCATCGAGCGCTTCGCCAACGAAGGCCACTGACCCGTTCCGGTCCCTGAGGTTCTCGAAGGGACCGAACGCCAGATACGCAGAAGACCCCCGGCGCCGCTCAGCGGCCCGGGGGTCTTCTTGCGTGAGGATCCGAGGATCAGCCCATGTAGACGCCCTGGCCCTCCATGAAGCTGATCGGGTTGATCGGATAGTCGTCCTGGTACACCTCGAAATGCAGGTGGCAGCCGAAGGATCCGCCGGTGTTGCCTGCGTAGGCGATCACGTCGCCGGCATTGACCCACTCGCCGGGATAGACGTTGAACCCGCCGTACTCGATGTGACCGTAACCCGTTCCCATCCCGGAGCCGTCGTTGTTCTCGATCCGGATGTAGTTGCCGTAGCCGCCGTAGTACCAGGCCATCGACACACTGCCCGAGTGCGCGGCGTAGATCGGCGAGCCGCAACTGCCGTCGGCGAGGTCGACGCCCTCGTGGAAGCTCGACGAGCAGCCGTTGGAGTTGCAGTCGGGCACGCGGGGACCGTAGCCGGAGGACTGGTAGCCGCCGAACGGACGCACCCAGCCGCCACTGCCGGCCGATGGGCTCCCGCCGCCACCGCCGCCACCGTTCTGGCGAGCAGCCTCTGCGGCGGCCTGGCGAGCCGCCTCCGCCGCGGCCTCTGCAGCCGCACGAGCGGCTTCGCCCGCCTGGTAGCCCGCGACCGTCTTGGCTGTCGTGTCCTGCAGCGAGGCGAGCTGCGCCTGCAGCTGGCCGAGGTGAGTCTGCTGATCGTTGAGCGCAGCCTGGGCGGCTTCCGCCGCCGCTTGCGCCGCCTTGAGCTTGTCCTGCGCGACCTGGGACAGGCGGTCGCGCTCGGCGCGTGCCGCGGTGGCCTGATCCGTCAGCGACTGCGCGGTGTTCTTGGCCACCACGGCCTTGTCATAGATGGCCTGCGTGCCGGAGAGCACACGGTCCATCTGGCCGAGGCGCTGCAGCAGCTCGTCGGTCTTGGTCGTGGACTTCGAGAAGAACAACTGCAAGGCCGTGGTGTCGCCGCCGTCGCGCGACAACTGCGCGGCGATCTGGCCGGCCTTGCTGGCGCTGTCGTCGGCGATCTTCTTCTGCGCGTCGGCCTGGGCCTGCAGATCGTCGGTACGACGGGCCTGCTCGTTCGCGGCCTGCTGCGCAGCGAACGCCTCGTTGCTCGCAGCATCGGCAGCGGCCTTGGTCGTTGCCACGTTCTGCGTGAGAGTGGCGATGAGCCCCTGGATCCGGCCGACCTCGTTCGCGGTGGCGTCCTCGTTGGCCTTCGCCGCCTGCACGTCATCCCAGCTGGGGTAGTCGTCGGCGTAGGCGGCCGGAGCACCCATGAGAAGGCCGAGGATCAGCGCACCCACGGTGGCGATGCTCAGCGCGACACCGCTGCGGCGGCGTCCGTGGCGCGCCGCGCGGGCACGCCGAACGAGCGACGCCTGTCCGGGTCGACGGGCGTCTTCGATGTTCGGATGGTTCACGCGGCTCCCTTTCGCCGGTTTCACTCATGTCACACTAACAACATCAGCCTCAATAGCAACCTTCGGATCCCGCTCGGGATCGGGAATTCTTCGGGTCGACGGCTGGTGGTCGAGCGTTCGGGGACGGGACGGGACCAACTCCCATTGTGCGCCTTGACACGCCCGGGATCCAGAGCGACGCGCTCTCGATTGGTGTTTTCCCTCAAGAACCCCTTATGCTTGAGCGTCGGCAAGGGAACCCCCGAGGTTCGCCTCCGGCCCCATCGTTTAGCGGCCTAGGACGCCGCCCTTTCACGGCGGTAGCACGGGTTCGAATCCCGTTGGGGTCACTCTTTCCGATACAATTTCATAGTTCTGGCCCTGTAGCGCAGTTGGTTAGCGTGCCGCCCTGTCACGGCGGAGGTCGCGGGTTCAAGTCCCGTCAGGGTCGCTCCAAGCGACAGGCCTTTCCTCGGAAAGGCCTGTCGTATAGGGCGCAGGTCAGAAGCTTCCACCTTCAGGCTTGTGCGGCTCTGTAGCTCAGTTGGTAGAGCGTTCGACTGAAAATCGAAAGGTCACCGGATCGATGCCGGTCGGAGCCACACGGGTGATCGTTACAATCACCCCAGAAACCCTCGCGTAGCTTCTACATCGCGGGGGTTTCGTCTTTTCCCCGGTGAGAGCCGGTTTCTGAGCCGCTCCCCTGTGGCCGTTCTCGTCCGATCGTTGAGCGCACGACGCTCCGGTCGTTGAGTGAGCGCAGCGAGACGAAACGCGCCGGCCCACGAGGCTTGTGCCGGTTTGGTGCCGGTAGCTCATGCGCCTAACGCCCGGTAGGCGTCCCTTGCACCGCAACGCGGTTGTGATGTCGGCATTCAGGGAGAGGATGGGAGCGTGCAGCAGCAGACAACGCAGAGCCCTTGGGTATGGGAGCGCACACCCGACAACTCGGCGCGCTTCGTTCTAGGTACGCAGGGTCGGAACCCGCTTGTCTGCTTCGGCATCAACCCGAGCACCGCCGTGCCGGGCGTTCCGGATCCCACCGTGAAGCGAGTGATGAGCTTCGCGGCAGCCAACGGCTACGACAGCTGGACGATGCTGAACATCTACCCGCAGATAGCCACAAACCCGGACGATATGGATGAGGAGCATCGTCTAGACCTGAAGTCAGAGAACGAGCGTCATATCGCTGCGCTGCTCGCCGGACGACCGCTGACGCTCCTCGCAGCCTGGGGCAACTTGATCACCAAGAGGGTCTATTTGCGATCACTGCTTCAGGATCTCGTGAAAATCTCTGCTGCTGCGGGGTGCGATTGGGTTTCTCTCGGAGCCCCCACTCTGAAGATGCATCCTCGCCACCCGCTTTACGTGAGGGGAGGGACGCCGCTCCAGCGCTTCGACATGGACCAGTACCTTCGGGGACTTAGGTAGATCATCGCTTGAGCCTTGTCCGGTGATGCGCACCAACCAAGCTGTGAGAACTTTCTTTGCTCCTTCAAGGCCGGCCTAGCGGCCGGCTGCGCCGCCTGCGGCGCGTCCGGTCCTCGCGGCGCTGCGGTCCGGGCGCTCCTCAGCGCCGAAGACCCCCCTATGATCGCTTCAAAGCCTGCCTTCCTCTGCAGAGAGACCCACTTGTGACTTACATCAAAGAGTTCCAGATTGCGAATCTTGCTGGCCACAAAGGGACAATTCACCACGTCCTCGATCGAAGCGTCAACGTTTTCTGGGGCCTAAACGGAACGGGAAAGACAACGCTCCTTCGCATCCTCGATGCCGCGCTGTCGAATTCAACCGCTGAGCTCGACAAGTTACCGTTCGAATCCGCCGAGGTAGTATTCCATTCCGAGAGCCGCGATCTCGACGTCACGCGACGCTACGAACGGGGTAAGCAGCAAAAGCAATCTCCAGCGCCAAGCGAACCTGAACTGGACTGGAACTTGCTATCCCATCTCGACTTTGATGAGGACCTCGCTCGCCAAATCGCCAGGTCGATGGAGAGCAAAAACCCATGGCCCACTACACTCTCAAAGCGAGCCCCTGACAGCCAACGAGCAAAATTGGTCAACTACGCTCATCGCTATCTCCCGATCTCGCGCATCGTCGAGCAGCCAAGGATTGAAAAGGGCTCACGCCTGTCGACAGAGGAGCGATTCGCGCGTCATGTTAACTCGGTGTGGACACGTTACAGCAGTCAAAGCCTTGCGCAGATCCGCGATATCCAGCAGCAAGGGCTGGCAGAAGTTCTGGCGATTCTTTTCGGAGGGAAGTCCTCAGGCGTCATCGACGGAGCCGTTGGCGAGGACGATCCCACGACTCCTGACGCCGCTTACGAATTGGTTGCACATTTCCTCAATGAACAAAGCCTTGAGCTCCCACTAGGACGCAGTGACTTCGTGAGTCGCTATAGTAGCGAACCAAACCGCCATGTCGTTGCGAAGATCAAGGCGGTCATGAAGCTAGTCGATGATGTATTGCGGCCCCAAAGAGAACTCCAATCTGTTGTTGACGAAATGTATATTGGCAATAAGCACCTGCAGCTATCCAATGTGCTTCACGCGAGCAATCCACTTTCTGTCATGATCGACGACAAGTCGATCGCCGTATCTGCTCTCTCTTCGGGAGAGAAGCAACTACTTCATATTCTTCTTGAGACTCTCGCTATCGATGTCTCCACAATCATGATTGACGAGCCAGAACTGTCGTTGCACGTTGATTGGCAGAAGCGACTTGTGGCATCAATGCGACGAGTAAACCCGCAAGCACAGCTCATACTCGCGACGCACTCCCCCGAACTAATGATCGACGTAGACGATCATTGCGTCTTTGAGCTCTGATGGGACGGAAGCTAGTTCGCGACGCCGCGTCATGGCTGCAGCGAGTAAAAATGGGGCGCACTCGCGCATGGGCCGTAGTCGAAGGCAAAGATTTCGACACGCCGTTCTACGAAGCCCTACTTTCGCAGGCCGCGCCCGACGCTATGGTCGAGATCGTACTGGCTGAGTTGATCAGCGTGGACGGGAAGACCGCAGGAGGGAAATCTCACGTTCGTAAACTGTACGAATTGGCTTCGCAACGTGACGCGCTTCGCCAGTCCAATAAATTCACCACGGTTGACGTCATCTTCTTTATGGATTCCGACGATGATCGCTTCGGCGAAAATCTAATCGAGGACGCGCACGTGTTCTACACAGAGCACGCCGACGTCGAGGCAGAGATCATCGCGCATGCAGATCTCGACCGTGCTCTACCAATGATTTTCGGGCTCCCAAGCCAACTCATTCGAAAGTTAGATATCTCGCATCCCGAGATCTCCCTCGCGCAAATCTGGCGCGACTGGATCGTGCTCCGCCTCGCCGCATCCCGTTGCGCCTGGGGCGACCAGCGATTCGCCCAACGATCCACTGTGAACGTCGACAAGTACGGAGCAGTTGAACCGAGTCTGATTGAGGCCATTTGCGCCCGACCCGCACAGATGATCGACGGCTGGAGCGAGTATCTCACCGCCGCTGACGCGTATGTCAAGAACGCGGAGGAATCGGGCTCCCAAGGCCAACTTGTTAAGGGAAAGTGGCTCCCGCATTACCTCTCATGGCTGGTCCAAAAGGGCACTACACCCCGCCCCTTGCCGCCGGCGACCGACCGCAATGTGATTGGCGTCTGCCTCGCCACGGTCGACTTCGAAGCGGATTGGGCCGCACCCTACACGGAGCGCCTTCGGGATCTAATCAACGCCTAGCTCTCGCGCTCACCATGTGCCGGTTCTGTGCCGGGAACCCCGCTGAAACCATCCTCAAGCAGCCGCGGCCAACCACCGGTTGTTTCCGCAGAATCACGCGGCAAACGGCGACCAACGAGCACCCGCTACCCCGCAGCATCCAACTGACATTCGAAAGCTCACTGGATCGATACCGGTCGAGTTCCAGGAACCCCCGCGTGGCTTCTACCTCGCGGGGGTTTCGTCTTACCTGGCCTCGGCGACAGAGGGCTGTCCCCGAGCCCGTCCGCGCGCAAGACTGGCAGCGTGCGCTACGTAGGCAGGAAGCCGGCTCCGCCGCTCGACCGCTACGTCGATGACCTCTACTGCCTCTTCGGCGACCCGGGCCACCGGCACCGGCTGCTGGTGCCGCCGATGCCGTCCGCCCACCTCATGATCAACCTCGGCGATCCGATCGTGCTCCATGATCCGTCGGGTGCACACCCACCCGAGCCGCTGGTGGACGCGTGGTTCCTCGGGATCTGGACCCGCCGGTACGTGATCGAGTACGGCCGTGAGGTGAACGTCGTCGGCGTGCACCTCAAGCCCTGGGGCCTCGCACCGTTCGTGGACGCACCGATGGGCGAGCTGCGGGATCGCTGCGTGCCCGCCGACGCGCTGTGGGGATCGCGCCTGTCCGAGCTCCGCGATCGGCTAGCGGAAGCCGACTCCCCGTCGGCGCGGCTCACTCTGGTCGAGACAGAACTGCTGTCGCGACTCGTCGATGCCGCTCCGGACGAGCGGGAGCCAGCCCAGCATGCGGCTCGACGTCTCGAGTCGTCCTGGGGATCCGGCACCGTCGCCGCCCTGACGAGCGAGACCGGCCTCAGCAGCAACCGCCTCGCCTCCCGATTCACGTCCGTGGTCGGCGTCACCCCAAAGCGCCTCGCCCGCATCTACCGCTTCGCCCGAGTGGTGCTCTCCGTCGACGCGTCGTCCCCGCCGACCTGGGCCGAGCTCGCGCAGACCGCCGGCTACTTCGATCAGCCGCACCTGATCAACGAATTCCGCGACTTCACCGGCCGCACGCCGACCGACTACCTGGCGCTGCGGCGCCGCTTCCCGCAAGAGCCGGCGTTCCCGCCCGACATGGGCCCGATGCCCGCGGAGTGATTTTTCCAAGCCCTGCGTCAGACGCCAGGCGAGGATCATGACGTCAGCGTCCGGCACGACGAAGGGAACCCACTATGGGCACGGTGATCATGCACAGCGTGACGAGCCTCGACGGCTACATCGCCGACGATCACGACGGCGTCGGTCCGCTCCACGATTGGTACTTCAACGGGGACACCCCGATCCTCTCGGAGCCGGATATCGCAGAGGGAGATCACGACCACTCGGGATCCGGGAGCGGCTTTCGCGTGTCGCCGGCGTCGGCCGAGTACGTCCGCGGATTCTGGCAGTCGATCGGCTGCATCGTGATGGGGCGGCATCTGTTCGACCTCGTCGACGGCTGGGAGGGTCGCCCGCCCGCCGGCGAGCACGTGGTCGTCGTCTCCCACCGCCCCAAGCCGGACGGCTGGCATCCCGAAGCCTCGTATCACTTCGTCGACAACATCACCGATGCGATCGCCGTGGCGCAGGATCTGGCAGGCGATCGCATCGTCGCCGTCAACGCCGGCCGCGTCGGCGGCCAGGTGTTCGCAGCCGGGCTCGTCGACCAGGTCGCGATGGACGTCGTCCCCGCCGTCTTCGGATCCGGCAGGCCGTACTTCGGAGAGATCGACGGCCCGCACCTGCTGGAGGGCCCGACGGTCGTCGTGCAGGGCGATGGAGTGCTGCACACCCTCTATACGGTGCCGGCAGACCGTCCCTGAACACCGCGCTGGATCGCGCCGCCGGGGTCGCATCGGCGGGCGGTCTTCCGACTCCTACTGGTCGTGGCGGGTGTACTTTCCCGGACGATCCTGCACCGAATGAGGCGGCGGGGCGCTGCGGTCTGCGTGGTCCGCGTCCGTGTAAGCGCCCTTGGTCTCGCGGTCCGGGCCGCCCTGCTCGGTCCGTGTGTAGCGGCCGCGCAGGGAGCGACGTGTCACGGGCTTTCCGTCGCTGTCCGTGTACCGTCCCTCATTCTGCTCGTTCGGGTCGCCATTGCCGTCTCCCCGCAGCGCTTCACTGTCCATGGTTCCTCCTCACCTGCTCCCCTCTTCGCCACGGTAGGTCCGGGACCAGTGCACCGTCACCCCCTTGACAACCGTTCGGGTCCGTTCGGGCACGGCGCCGGCCCCCTGACGCCGCACTGGATCCCGCCGTGGCCGCGGTCTCAGAATGGGACGATGAGCGACGTCCTCCACGAGACCTCCGACGGGCTGGCCGTCCGGCTGCTCGGCCAGGACACGTGGGACGCGTTCGCGGCCCTCGTCGAGGCCAACGGCGGCGTCTGGGGCGGATGCTGGTGCATGGGGTTCCACGTGAACGTCAACGACCCCGCGCGCACCGCGGAGCGGAACCGCGCTGAGAAGCGAGAACGGGTCGCCGCGGGCACCACCCACGCGGCGCTGGTGTTCGACCGCGACGCCTGCGTGGGGTGGTGCCAGTTCGGCAGCCCGGCCGAGGTGCCGCGAATCAAGAGCAGCCGCGCATACGAGAAGGGCCTCACGACACTCCCCGAGTGGCGGGTCACCTGCTTCTTCACGGGCAAGGGCCACCGCAAGCGAGGCGTCGCGTCGGCTGCCCTCGGCGGCGCGCTGACGGCCATCGCGGATCTCGGCGGCGGCACCGTGGAGGGCTACCCCGAGGAGACCGACGACCGTCGCGTCTCCGGATCCTTCCTGCACACCGGGACCATGCCGACGTTCGAGAAGCACGGATTCCGCCGCGTGCGCGCCATCTCACCGCACCGGTGCGTGGTCGCTCGGATCGTCGAGACCACTTGATCCCGCGGGTGGCACCTACCGCCGGGGTCAGTCCCGGGCTTCGAAATGCGCAAGCCAGCCGGCCAGGGTCGCCTCCAGCGCCTTCCGCTCCGAGGCCGGCACCATCGCCAGCAGCCGCTGCTCGTTCGCGACGTGATCGGCGAAGGCGGCGTCGATCAGCTCCCTGCCCTTCGTCGTCAGCGCCACGACCCGGCCGCGTCCGTCTCCGGATCCGGCCCGCCGAGTGACGAGCCCGGCGCCCTCCAGCCGGTCCAGGCGCTTCGACATCCCGCCGCTCGTGATCATGGTCGAGGCCGCCAGGTCCGTGGGGCTCGCCTCGTACGGCCGGCCGGAACGGCGCAGCGCGGCCATCACGTCGAAGTCGCCCTCCGACAGCCCGTATTCGCGATAGACGGCGACGAGCTCCTCGGTCAGCGCCAGCGCCAGCCGGTGCAGGCGCCCGATCGTGCCGATCGGGGTCACGTCGAGATCGGGGCGCTCCCGCCGCCACGCCTGCTGGATCCGCGTCACCTGGTCGTCGATCTCCGTCATCCCTTCACTATATCTTCCGTGGAAGCTATAGTGTCTTCCATGGAAACTAATTGGCGCTGGTTCGTCGTCGCGATGATCGCTCCGATCGCCTGGGGCAGCACCTACTTCGTCACGCGCGAATGGCTCCCCGACTCGCCGATCTGGGGTGCCGCCATCCGCGCGCTGCCCGCCGGGCTGCTGCTCCTGGCCCTGGTCCGACGGCTCCCCCGGGGCTCCTGGTGGTGGAAGTCCGCCGTGCTGGGCACCCTCAACGTCGGGGCCTTCTTCGTGCTCGTCTACGCCGCGGCGCAGCTGCTGCCCACGAGCATCGCGTCGACGATCATGGCGACCTCCTCCGTCGCGATCGCCCTCGCGGCCTGGGCGATCCTGCGTGAACGACCGGGAATCCTGCGCCTGCTCGGCGCCTTCGTCGGCATCGGCGGCGTCGCGCTGATGCTGCTCGGCACCACGAACTCCGTCGACCCTCGCGGCGTGATCGCCTCGATCGCCGCGATGGCGATGTCGTCGATCGGGTTCATCCTCGCCAAGCGCTGGAACGCCGAGGTCGGGATCCTCCCGTCCACCGCCTGGCAGCTCGTCTTCGGAGGCCTCGCACTCATCCCGTTCGCGGCCGTCGTCGAGGGCCCGCCGCCCGTGGTCGACGGCGCGGGTCTGGCCGCGTACGGCTACCTGACCCTGGTCGCGACCGCCGTCGCCAACGTCGCGTGGTTCGCAGCGCTCAAGCACCTGCCCTCCGGCACCGTCGGTCTCGTCGGTCTGCTCAACCCGGTCACCGGCGTGCTGCTCGGCGTGCTCGTGGCCGGCGAGGTGCTCGAGGGGCGGCAGCTCGCCGGACTGGCGCTGGTCCTGATCGGCATCGCCGCGCCACTCGTGCTGGACGGGTTCGCGGCGCGACGACGGCGAGCGCGCGCCGCAGCAGCGCTCCCGTCCGCCACGTCGTCCCTCGTCAGCTCGCTCTGGGATCTGTTGACAGGGACGACTCGAGGCGTGAAGGAGTTCGCGCCCCCGCCCCGGGGGAGATAGACGCACCATCAAGACGCGAGCCGCACAGAGAATCCCCAGATCTGGGGTGAAATCGATATTCGAAAACATAGAAGAAATGTTCGATTCTTGGTAGAATCGGAGCATGACCAGCACCCTCGATCCGCTTCTGGAAGCCACCCGGCTTCTGGCGGCGGCGTGGGGTGAGGCAGTGTCTGGGTCGGAGTTGTCGCGGGCGCAGCTGGTGGCGGTGAACGACGCGCTGGGCCTGGTGAAGCGAACCGCGGACGGCGTGCATGCGGAGGTCGCGGCGGGGATCGCGTACGAGTCCCGGCGCGAGTTGGGTCCGGACAGCCTGGCGAAGCAGCAGGGATACCGGAGCCCGGCGCAGCTGATTGCCACGACCACGGGCGCATCGACCGGGGATGCGGTCCGGCTGGTGAAGGTCGGGGAGGCGACCGCGCCGCGGACGAATCTGATCGGGGAGGTGCTGCCGGCGAAGTTCCCCGCCGTGCGGGAGGCGCTGGGGGCGGGGCGGATCGGGGCGGTCGCCGCGGGCATGCTGGTCGGGTTCCTGGATCGGATGATCCCGAAAGTCGGCCGGGCGATCGCCGCGGAGGCGGAAGGCCTGCTCGCCGCCAAGGCGCCCGGGCTGTCATTGGACGAGGTCCGGCGCATGATCACCCGGATGGAGGCGTACCTGGATCCGGATGGTGTCGCACCGCGCGAAGACGAGGCGCGGGCGCGGGCGTCGCTGAGCATGTTCGAACGGGACGGGATGCTGCATCTGAACGCCGTCCTGGAGCCCGCCCGGGCCGGGGCGGTGAAGACCGCGATCGAAGGATACGTGTCTGCCGAATTCGCCGCGAGGCGCGACCGCGACCCGGCCCTGGCCGAGACGGATCGGCGCACCGTGGGGCAGATCCAGGCCGACGCGCTCGTGCACTTCGCCGAGCACGCCCTCACCTGTCTGAAGAGCAAGACGTTGAACGGGGCGACTGTGATCGTCCGCGTGAACGCCGCCGACCTCGCGAACGGGACCGGGTACGGGCTCATCGACGGAATCGACCAGCCCGTCGGCATAGACACCGTGCGCCGCATGGGCGCCGGCGGGGTCGTGCAGGACTGGCTCTGCGGGCGCAACGGGGAGATCCTGCACTGGGGACGACGCCGACGCCTGTTCACCGACCCACAGAAACTCGCCCTGCGAGAACGCGACGGCGGATGCGCGTTCTGCGGACTCCCACCCGGGATGACGAAGGCCCACCACATCGCCTGGTGGAAACGCGACCACGGCAAAACCGACCTCAGTAACGGGGTCCTGCTGTGCGCGACCTGCCATCACCTCATCCACGACAACGACTGGACCATCCGCATCGACGGCACCGGGATCAGAGCCAACGTCTGGTTCCTGCCACCACCCGGCACCAACAGTCCACCCCGCCTCGGCGGACGCGCCCGCACCGAATACGTCGCCTGATCGGCGACCCCCGGCGTCGTCGTCGGCCCCGACCCGATCCTGCTCTGCGCTAGAACGGATCGATGTGCATTCGTGCACACTCCGTCCGCCGCATATGGGCATTGTCGCAATGGCGAAGTCGTCTCAGGCTGGAGAACCGACAGACCTCTCTGATCGTGCAAAGGAGCACACATGGCGTACGAGACCGCCTCCCCCACCGGCCTGCGCCGGGTCGTGGCCGCCTCCATGGCGGGCACGGTCGTCGAATGGTACGAGTTCTTCCTCTACGCCTCGGCGTCGACGCTCGTGCTGGGCACCGTCTTCTTCCCGCCGTCGGACGACCCGTTCAGCGGCATCATCGCGGCGTTCGTCACTTACGCGATCGGCTTCATCGCCCGCCCGCTCGGCGGCATCGTGTTCGGCCACCTCGGCGACAAGTACGGGCGCAAGAAGCTGCTGCAGGCCAGCATCCTGATCATCGGCGCCGCGACGTTCCTCATCGGCTGCCTGCCGGGCTTCGCCCAGGTCGGGTACCTCGCACCGGTCCTGCTGGTGCTGCTCCGATTCGCGCAGGGCTTCGCGATCGGCGGCGAATGGGGCGGCGCCGTGCTGCTCGTCGCCGAGCACAGCCCGCGCGAGCGGCGCGGTTTCTGGGCGAGCTGGCCGCAGGCCGCGGTGCCGGTCGGCAACCTGCTCGCCACGCTCGTGCTCTTCGCACTGTCCGCGACGCTGCCGCAGGACGCATTCCTCGGTTGGGGCTGGCGCATCGCGTTCTGGCTCTCGGCCGTGATCGTGCTCATCGGCTGGTACATCCGTACCAAGGTCACCGAGGCCCCCATCTTCCTGGAGATGAAGGCGGCGCAGGAGCAGGAGGCCTCCCAGAGCTTCGGACCCCTCGAGGTCGTGCGCCGCTACCCCCGCGGCGTGCTCGTGGCGATGGGACTGCGCGTCGCGGAGAACATCCTCTACTACGTGGTGGTCACCTTCTCGATCGTCTACCTCACGCAGACCGTCAAGGAGGCGACGTCGGCGACGCTGCTCATCCTGGCCGGAGCGCACGTCGTTCATTTCCTCGTGATCCCGCTGTTCGGGCGGCTTTCCGACCGCTGGGGTCGCAAGCCGGTGTACGCGGCAGGCGCCGTGCTCGGAGCCGCCTGGGGCTTCTTCGCCTTCCCGATGATGGCCACCGCCAACCCGATCGTCATCTGGGCGGCCATCGCTCTCGGCCTCGTCTTCCACGCCGCGATGTACGCGGGTCAGCCCGCGATCATGGCGGAGATGTTCCCCACCCGGATGCGGTACTCCGGCGTCAGCCTCGGCTACCAGGTCACGTCGATCTTCGCCGGTTCGCTGGCGCCGATCATCGCAACGAGCCTGCTCGCGCAGTACAAGTCGAGCGTGCCGGTCGCGATCTACGTGGCGATCGCCTGCGCGATCACGCTGGTCGCCGTGGCCGCCGCCCGCGAGACGAAGGGGGCGGATCTGCGCGCCCTCGACGCGGACGACCGCTCGCGCCTAGCACAGCAGACCAGATCCGTGGATCCCGCCGTCTCACGACACTGAGAGCAAAACGCGAAAGGCCGCCGGCGCTGCGATGCCGGCGGCCTTTCGCATGAGCGTCCCGCGGGCGACGTCCGGAGGGAACGGCTCAGACCGCGAGCGGCCGCGACGCTCCGACGGCGGTCGCCGGAGCCTCCATCGTGATGTCGAGATCGCGCATGACCACGACGTGATCGAGCACGGCCGACCCTCGCGGCAGCGCATCGAAGAACGACGAGTGCACGCTGTGCGCCTGGGCCGCCTCCACCGCCCATTCCTCCGCGGCGAGCGCGACCGCCTCCAGGGTGCGACCGTCGTGACCGAGCGACCAGCCGATCCGCCCGGAGCGGTAGAACGCCGACGCCTCGTCCACCGAGCCGAAGAAGGCGCTCGTCCAGGCACCGCCGACCTCGACGTCCGCATCGAGATGCTCCCCCGAGGCGTCCATGCCCATGGCGTAGCGGCCACCGTGCTCGTCGACGGCGAATCGCGCGCGGCGGTGCACCCCGGGGAACAGCCGGCCTCCGAACAGCACCGGATGCCAGGCCGAGCTGTGGCGCTCCAGGATGAACACGCCCGTGCGCACGGTGTCGCCCTCATCCCACTCCACCGCGATCCGATGCGCAGCGTTCTCGGAACGCAGACCGAGACGTGCCGAGAACCAGCGAGGCCGGATCGCGTCGAGCCCGAGCACGCAGAAGCCTCCGATGGCCTGCCCGTCGATCAGCTGCGGGCGCAGCGGTGCGGGCACGAGCGTCCGTGCGATGTCGGGATCGAGCCGGTAGCTCACGAGCAGGCGGCGGCGCAGGTGCGCCTTCACTCCGGGCACGACACTCACGCCGTCACCGCCGAGTGCTCGCCGGTGCCGCCGGGATCACCATCGGACGGGCGCCGCTTTCGCACCTCCCGCAGCACGATCTGTTCGGGGCAGACCGTGGACAGGAAGTCGCCGATCGACAGGGCGAGCCGGTCGCCGGCGAGGGAGTAGAGGATCCGGTTCGCGTCACGCCGCTCGACGATCAGGCCGGCACCACGGAGGATCCGCAGATGCCGGGAGATCGTCGGACCGCTCACCGCGAACCGCGCCGCGATCTCCCCTGCCGCCTGCTCCCCGTCCTTCAGATCCTGCAGGATCTGCCGCCGGGTCGGATGGGCCAGTGCCTCGAACGCGCTGTTCTCCGCTTCGCTCATGAGCGCAATCTAGCACCTGAGCTAAATAGCGAACAATGCACTGCTCACGCATCCACCGCACGGACACCGCCGAACCGCCCGGCGAGGAACGGACGGTACGACGCGGAGTGGTCGTGTCCGCAGGCGCAGCGTTCGACGTCGCCGTGCAGCAGCTCGCGGGGCGTCTGCCCGGTGAGGCGAAAGCACTCTCGGCTCAAATGCGCCTGGTCCGCATACCCGGCGTCCACCGCCAGGCCGGCGATGCCGTCGACGCCGACGCGTCCGCTGGGCGTCGCGCCAGCCTGGGCGAGGGCGAGGAACCCCTGGAACCGAAGGGTGCGCTGCAGCACCTTGGGGCTGAGCCCGACCACGCTCAGCGATCGCCGCCGCAGCTGACTCTCCGACAGCCCCACGTCTGCGGCGACCGCGCCGACCTCGACCGGACGCCAGGGCATCAGCGCCTCGACCGCGGCGCGCAGCAGAGGATCAGCCGCCCTGCCGACCCGGAATCGCTGCAGCAGGAACGCCTCGAGCAGAGCGATCCCTCGGTCGACGGCGCCGGACGCGGCGACATCGTCGAGCAGACGTTCGGCAAGGTCGCCCCACACCTCCACAAGGGGCACGCTCTGGTCGACGAGCTCCTCGAGCGGCATCGGCAACGGCGGTGCACCGCCCGGGCGGAACCGCACGCCGAGGATCGTGGTGCCCGGCGGGATGACCTCGAGCCGATGCCCCGTGAGCGGGCCGAGCAGCCGCGCCGGCCCGCCGACCGCCACGTGGATCTCCACCCCACCGGTGGGCAGATGACGGTGGACGGCGGGCGCGTCGCCGACGTGCTGCACCCAGATCGTGCGCACCACCCCGGCGAGCGCCGCACTCGGCGCCCGCTCGCGGTAGGTGTCGGCCATCGCGCCTCAGTTCTCCTTGGGGAACGCCGCTCGCGTCTGGCGGCGGTTCAGCAGAACGGCGATCGCGACGATCAGGATCCCGATGAGCCCCTGCTCGATCTTCATCCAGATCGGGTACCCCGAGTCCGGCGAGACGATGATCAGGCCGATCCCGATCGGCGCGATGATCGAGATCCACCGCATCCGCGTGAAGGCCCGACGGCTGCCGCGCGCCGCCGCCCTCGTCACGACGACGAACACGAGGCTCGCCACCGCGACGACCGATCCGCGCAGCCACACCACCCAGTTCACCTCGGCGGGGTCGACGATCGCAAGGACCGCCGCGGCGGCCAGAGCGATCACCGACACCGCGGCGCACAGCCACCACAGCCGGCGCACGGTGTCGAGCGTCGGGCGGACCGCAGCGAGGCGGTCGACGGTGAGAGTCATGATCAAGCTCCTCCTTCCGGGCGAGTGGCCCGGTGATACAGGGCGACGATCTCGTCGATCGCCACCGCGGTCGCCGCCTCCCCCGACGGCATGGTCATCGCGAATGCGTCGATGGTGGCGCGGATGGAGCGCGCCATCACCAGCGTGTCGAAGACGCGGAACTCGCCCGCCTCCTGCCCCTGCGCGAGAAGCAGCGAGAGCAGCAGCGCCGACGTGTCCTCACGAAGGCCGTTGTCCGCCCGCGGGGCGTTGCGGATGACCTCGATCACGGCGCGCGCGGCCAGCCGGTTGTCGGCGAGGAAGCGCAGGTTGGACCTGAGGTACCCCGCGAGCTTGCCCGCCCACGTCGGCTCCGCCTCCATCGCGGGGACCATGACGGCGGCAGCCTGCTGCACGACGTGCTCGACGAGCGCGCCCATGAGCGCGGCCTTGTCGGCGAAGTGATACGAGATCATGCGAGTACTGCTGAGCTCGGCGACCTCCCGGATCCGGGCGAACGACGCGGCCGCGAACCCCTGCTCCGCGAGCACCCGCATCGTCGCCTCGATGATCTCGGCGCGGCGCTCCTGCGTCGTGCGGTAACTGCGCGTCGGTGTCATGGGTCCATAATTACTCAATTGAGTAATTTAAGCAAGGATCAATGGATCCCCGGTCAGCGGGCGTTCTCGCGCCGCCACTCGACGTAGTGCGCAACCGCGCCGGACAGATCGAACGCAGGCTCGAAGCCGGTCTCCGTGCGCATCCGGGTGACGTCGAGGTACGGCGCGTCCTCCACTGTCGCCGTCGGTGCGGTCGACTCGATCCCCGCTCCGGGCAGCGCGGCGTTCAGCGCGTCGACGAGCTGGCGAGCGGTGAACGGAACGCCGCTCGACACGTTGTACGCGGTGTGCGCGAGCGAGGGCGCCGTCATGAGCAGCGCGATCGCGCGACCAGAATCCGGCGCGTAACCGAAGTCCCCGGCGCCGGCGGGCAGCGGGCGCGGACGCTCGCCGCGCAGCACGGCGCTCACCGTCGACGGCACCGGATTGAACGGCGATTCCGGATCCATCAGCGGCCCCCAGGTGCTGCCGATCCGCAGCAGCACCGGCTGCACACCCGTGCCCGACAGAGCGAACAGGGTCAGCGGCTCGACCGCCTTCTTGAAGGCCGCGATCGGATGCGGCGGGACGGCGAGCGGCAATGCGAGGCCCTCCGTCCACGGTCGCTCCTCGCGCCCCTCGTAGGAGCTGATGCTGCCGGCGACCGCGAACCGGTTGACGCCCCAGGTCCGCGCGGCCTCGAGCGCGGCGAACAATGCCGCCGAATCGCGCCGGAAGTACGGGATCGGATCCGGTTCCGGAATGCTGCCGGCGAGATGCACGACGCCGCCGATGCTGTACCGGTCGCCGAGCGCGAGGAACGCATCGCGGTCGGCCACGTCCACGGTCTCGACGATGACCCGGCCGGCGAGGAACGAGGGCACGTCGGAGCGCCGATGCGCGGTGATCACCACCTCCTCGCCCAGGTCGGCCAGCGCGGCCGCGGTGTGCGCGCCGATCATCCCGAGACCGCCCGTGACGAGGATCATCGTGCGCCCTCCCCCACCGCGGCGCCTCCGGCGTGCTCGACGAGATAGTGCAAGTGCGTGACGTCGGGTGCGGCCACCACCTCGTGGATCCGCAGCGCGATGTGCTGCGGAAGCTCGTGGAAGAACCGACGGCCGGCGCCCAGCAGCACGGGCACCTGGTGCAGGATGAGCTCGTCGACGAGCCCCGCCTTGAGCGCCTCCGTGGCGAGGACGCCGCCCATGAGCCCCACGTCCTTGCCGTCGGCGAGGGCCTTCGCCGTGTCCACCGCGTCGGCGAGCCCCGTGCTCACGATGGTCTGACGCGCGTTCGCCGGCGGGAACGCCTCATGCGAGAGCACGACGAGCGGAGCGGTGGGATGCGGCGCCCCGCCGGCGAAGTCATCGGAGTCGGCGTACGTGGTGCGCCCGGCCAGGCTCGCGCCGACGCGCGACGCGAGCGCATCGAACACCCGCGCGCTCGGGGCGGACAGCCGGAACCCGGCGAACACGGTGCTCGGCACGTCGCCGCTGCCGTACCAGTCGAACAGCACCCCGCCGTCGCCGAGTCCGTGCCCGGGGCGCGGATCGCGGCCCGTGATGAATCCGTCGACGGAGACGGACAGACCGCAGATGACCTTGCTCATGATCGAACCTCCTGCTCGTGGATGACTCCGACGATAGAAAGGACCACCGGGCAGGCGATTGAACAGAACGCGCATGAGGAAGGGCCGGAGATCCGCGTGGGGATCATCCGGCCCTTCGTCAGCGACGCGTCAGGACCACTGCGTGGACAGCGGGATCCGGATCTGCTTCATCCACTCTTTGCGCTGGAAGTCGCGCGCCTTGATCGTCACGGAGGTGGCGCCGACCTCGACCTGGAGACCCTGGTTGAACCCGCCGGGCACGACGGACTCGCCACCCGAGCCGTTGTCGGTCCAGCCGGTCTGGATGGCGCCGGTGTTCACCACGTTGAAGCCGTCGAGGTTGCCCGTGCCCGCGACGATCCGGCGCGCGTACCAGTCGGAGAGCGCCAGATCCCAGTGCGTGTGCCCGGTGAACAGGAACACGTCGGGGTGGCGACCCAGCAGATCAAGCACACGGTCGGTCTGGAGGTAGTCGGACATGTAGAGCTTGTTCCGAGAGCCCGAGACCGTGTTCGGCAGCGGGTGGTGGCTGATCACCATGACGGGGCGCTTGCGGTCGCGCCAGTACCAGAGCCTGTCCTCGAGCCAGGCGAACTGCGCATCGCTCATCCACACCTCATCCCAGAGGGTGGTGTCGTGGTAGTGCATGTACTTCTCGGTGCCGATCATCAGCACGGGCACGTCGCCGAAGACCTGCTCGTTGTAGATCGTGCTGCGACCGGCGAAGTTGTAGAAGCTCTTGAAGAGCGAGTCCTCCGTGGTGCCGTTCGGCCAGGTGGCCTGGGCCAGCGTGTTCGGGTCGGGGTACTTCGGCACGTAGAACTCGTGGTTGCCGATCGCCCAGGCGAGCGACTTCGGCGCGGGGTTCGCGGCGAGCACCTTGCTCACCTTCGCGTATTCGAAGTCGTAGCCGCGCGGGGTGATGTCTCCGGCGATCGCGATGCCCTTGCCGCCCGGGTTGATCTGCGCGATGTCCTGCAGCGCCACGGCGAAGTCGGCGAGATCGCCCTGGATGTCGCTGATGACGTTGAAGGTGGTGACGGATCCGCCACCGTTGCCGTTTCCGTTTCCGTTGTTGCCCTGTCCGTTGCCGTTGCCCGGCCCCGTGCCGTTGCCGTTACCGGCGGGCAGCAGCCGCGCCGAGGCCGATGCGGCCGACTCCACGGCGAGGAGCGCTCCGGCCGCGGCGCCGGAGGTGATGAGTGAGCGTCGAGAGATCACGATGGTCCTTTGCTGTCCGAGGATCGGCTGTCGCTTTCGAGATCAGCAAAGACACCCGAACAGCGCGTGAACGGACGGCGACATCACGGCCTCGATCCGCCGGTTCAGTCGAATCGCCGCGCCGAGTGTGCGCACTGGGCCGGATCCCGCGAGGACCCGCGCTCCACGCAAGGATGCCGGGCGCCCCTTGGGGAGCGCCCGGCATCCTTGTTCAGCCGTGTGGAGGAGTCGGATCCGGCTCAGCCGTCGGAACCGGCCGCCTTGGTGGTCACCTTCGTGCCGGCGTCCTTGTTGGCCTTCTGCGCGTACTCGTTCGTGAACGTCTTGCTCAGGTCGATCTTGGAGGTGTCCAGGCCGAGCTGCTTCTCCATGTCGAGCACCGTCTTCGGGCCGCCGGCGGGCATGATGCCGTCGGGCAGGAACTGGCCCTTGTCGGTGGTGAGACCGGCGATGTACTGGTCCTTGGTGATCGTGGAGTTGTTGACGTACTCGGCGGGCAGCTTGTTCGCGATGTCGGCCGCGGAGTGCTCGTCGATCCAGTGCATCGTGGCGACCAGGGCGTTGACGACCCGCTGCGTGGCGTCCTTGTGCTTGTTCACGTAGGACGCGTTGCCGATGAGGCCGGCTGCAGGCCACGCCCCGCCGAGCGCCTTCTGCGCGCCCTCGGTGCTGGCGAGGTCGACGACGGAGTGCGCGACGTTCTGCGAGGTGAGCGCCGTCACGGTCGGCTGCGTGGTCATCGCGCAGTCCGCGGAGCCCTGCTTGAGAGCGGCGATCGCCGTCGCGCCGGCGTGCACGGCGACGGTCTGGTAGTCGCTCGTGGACACCCCGCCCTTGTGCGCGATGAACTGGGTGAGCTTGTCGGTGCCCGAGCCCAAGTCGGTGACGCCCATGTTCTTGCCCTTGATGTCGGACGCGCTCTTCACGCCGCTCTTGTCGGTGCACATCAGGCGCTCACCGGGGGCACCGGACAGTTGCACGACGTCGATGACCTCCTTGCCCTTCGGCTGCAGCTCGATCGTGTGGTTGTACCAGGCGCCCGCGAAGTCGACCTGGCCGGAGATCATCGCGTCCTCGGCGCCGACGCCGCCGTTCTGCTCCGTGGAGAGCTCGACGTTCACGCCGAACTTCTTGTAGAAGCCGAGCTGGTCGGCGAGCTTGTACGGCAGGTAGATCTGCTTGTCGATGCCGCCGACCATGATCTTCACGGTCTCAGGGGTGCCGTTGCCGGCCGCCGTGGTGCTGGATCCGGAGGATCCGGATGTGCCGCCACTGCAGCCTGCGAGACCGAGCATCAGTGCTCCGGCCGCCGCGACGGCGACGATGCCGCGCTTGTTCATGTGGGTTTCCTTTCGTTGCGCCGATCGGGCCGGCGTTCCTGGTGAGGAGGGATTGCGAGGGGAGGGGGTTCAGATCGACGAGGCTTCGGACCGCGTCGGCGGGCGCCAGCGCAGCACCCGCTTCTCGAGCAGCGAGATCAGGTACTCGGCGACGAGGGTGAAGACGGCGATGATGACCATGCAGGCGAACACCGTGTTCGGGTCGAAGGATCCCTGCGCCTGGCTGATGATGAGGCCGATGCCGCGCTGCGCGCCGAGCACCTCTGCCACCAGCGCGCCGATGATGGCGAAGCCGAACGCGGTGTGCAGGCTCGCGATGATCCACGTCATCGCGGAGGGGATCGTGACGTGACGGGCGACCTGCAGGGGCGATGCCCCGAGCACCCGCACGTTCGAGACGAGGTTCGGATCCACTTCCCGCACGCCCTGGAAGGCGTTGAAGAAGACGGCGAAGAACACCAGCACCGCGGCCAGGAGCACCTTGGCGGGCATTCCGAGACCGAACGCGACGATGAAGATCGAGCCGAGCACGATGCGCGGGATCGCGTTGATGATCTTGATGTACGGACCGCACACCTCTGCCAGATACCGGTTGCTGCCGAGCAGGATGCCGGCGATCATGCCGGCGAGCGTGCCGACCGCGAAGCCCAGCAGCGCCTCCTGCACCGTGACCCAGAGGTTCTCCCAGATGGATCCGAAAGCCGTACCCACGGTGAACAGGTGCACCAGGCTGTCCCACACGGCGGAGGGCTGGCCGAAGAAGAACTTGTCCACCCAGCCCATGGCCGTGAACAGCTGCCAGCCGCCGAGCACGACGACGGCGAGCCCGATCCGGCCGACCCACACCCAGACGGTGTGGCGGCGGCGGGCGCGACGTCCCGCGGCCTGCAGTTCGGCCTCGCTCTGCTCGGGTGCGCTCAGCGGGTTCGTGTAGGGACGTCCGGCGGCGTCCGCGGACACCCGCACGGTCGCGGCGGTCATGCTGCCACCGCCGCGGTCTGGGCGTACGCACGGTCGACCTCTTCGCGCAGGGACTCCCAGATCTGACCCTGAAGCTCGAGGAAGCGACCCTCGTGGCGGATCTGCTGCACGTCGCCGCGGGGGCGGGGCAGGTCGATGTCGAACACGTTCTTCACGGTGCCGGGGCTCGAAGTCATGATGACGACGCGGTCGGCGAGCGCGACGGCCTCGTCCAGGTCGTGCGTGATGAACAGCACCGACGGCCGCAGCTCTTCCCACAGCTGCAGCAGCTCGGTCTGCATGATCGCCTTGGTCTGCACGTCCAGCGCGCCGAACGGCTCGTCCATGAGCAGGATCCGCGGCCGGTTGATGAGCGCCGCCGCCATCGCGACGCGCTTGCGCATGCCGCCGGAGAGCTGGTGCGGGTAGCGGTCCTCGAAACCGGCGAGCCCGACGCGGCGCAGCCAGTCGAGGGCCAGCACCGTGGCCTCCTTCTTCGGCATGCCGGTGAGCACCGGGCCGACCATGACGTTGTTCAGCACGGTCTTCCACGGGAACAGCGAGTCCGCCTGGAACATGTAGCTGACGCCCTGCGTGATGCCGTCGACGATGCGACCGCCGACGCTGACGGATCCGGCCGACGGCTTCTCGAGGCCCGAGACCTGCGCGAGCGTGGTCGACTTGCCGCAGCCGGTCGGCCCGACGATCGCGCAGAACTGACCCGGCTCGACCGTCAGCGTCACATCGCGGATCGCGGTGAAGGTGTCGCCCTTCGGGGTGAGGAAGCGCTTGGTGAGGCCGACGATCTCGATGCCGGCGGCGGGTCCGCCGACATCGGGGGCGCGGCCGGCGCCTGGGGAACGTGTATCGCTCATGGCACGAAGACCTCTCTGTCTGTGTCTGCTCGCCGCGGCGACGACGCCGGGCGATGGATCGATGTTCGCCGCCGGCCCGCCTCGCTGTCGCGCTTGCGGGCGTTGCCCGACGTTTCGGGCGTTGCCGCACCTTTTGGGCGTTCTGTGCACGGCCGACGCCGAGGCGGCGGTGAGAGAATCCGGTGTGATGCGACGACGGATCCGAAGACTGTCGAGCCTGATCCTGCTGGCTCAGGTCGCGATCCTCAGCGCCTCCCTGCTGATCGGGTTCGTGCTGTTCGCGGTCACCGCGCGCGCCAACCTCACCAGCGACTACCAGGACCGCGCCGCGGACATCGCGCAGACCTTCGCCGAGATGCCGGCCGTGCAGCACTGCCTCTCCTCCGGAGGCTCCACCTGCGACGGCGACGTGCAGCAGCTCGCCACCGCGACCGAGCAGCGCACGGGTGCCGCCTACGTCGTGGTCATCGACATGGACCGCGTGCGGCACTCGCACCCGAACCCCGGCCTCGTGGGGCAGAAGGTGTCGGAGGACGTCGTGGCGCGCGACGGCGCAGTTCATCGCAGCACCGACATCGGTGCGACCGGCACGACCGCGAACGCACGGGTGCCGGTGTTCGAAGGCTCGACGCGCACGGTCATCGGCGAGGTGTCGGTCGGCATCAGGGAGTCGAGCGTCGCGGCGGAGCTGCTCGGACAGCTGCCGATCTACGCGACCTGGATCGTGCTGGCGTTCGCGATCGGCACGGCGGTGTCGTTCGGGCTCGCGGCGCTGCTGAAGCGCCGCACGTTCGGGCTCGAGCTCGACGAGATCGCCCGGCTGCTGCAGGAGCGCGAGGCGACGCTGCACGGCATCCGGGAGGGCGTGATCGCGATCGATCCCGCCGGGCGGATCACGGTCGTGAACGACGAGGCCCAGCGCCTGCTGCGCCTGCCCGAGGGAGCCCGCGGGCGCCGCCTGGACGATGTGCTCGTCGCGAGCCCGATCCGCGAGGCGCTCACGGGCACGACCGAGGTGAAGGACGCGATCGCCGTGACCGACGCGGGCGTGCTCGTGCTCAACCGCATGCCGGTCACGCTGGCCGGGCGGCCGCACGGCGCGGTGCTCACCCTGCAGGACCGTACCGAGGTGACCGGGCTCACCCAGGAGCTCGACGGCGAGCGCAGCTTCGCCGAGTCGATCCGCGCGCAGCAGCATGAGTTCTCGAACCGGATGCACGCGGTGGCGGGGCTGCTCGAGCTGGGGCGCACCGAAGAGGCGCTGCAGTATCTCAACGAGATCCGCGGCACCTCGGCCGACCTCGACCGCACCCTGCGCACGCACGTGGGCGCTCCCATGATCGTGGGCCTGCTGCTCGGCAAGGCGGCCGAGGCGAACGAGCGCGGCATCGATCTGACGATCGCCCCCGAGACCGATCTCGGATCCGCGTCCGACCGGCTGCAGGCGCTCGTCACGATCCTGGGCAACCTCATCGACAACGCGTTCGACGCCCTGGCAGACTCCCCCGCCCCGCGCCGCGTGACCGTGGCGATCGTCGAGCGCCCGGAGGCGCTGACCGTGCGGGTCGCCGACAACGGCCCGGGTGTGCCGGACGGCTCCGTGCCGCGCATCTTCGAGAGCGGCTACACGACCAAGCGCGGCTCGCTGGCCCGGCACGGCGGGCTGGGCCTGTCGCTGGTGCACACGACCGCCTCCCGGCTGGGCGGCACGGTGTCGGTGACGAGCGATGGCGGCGCCGCGTTCACCGTGGTGATCCCCCGCTCCGCGGAGTCCGCCTCGGGGTCGTTGAGCGAGGACGCCGAACGGTCGTTGAGCGAGGACGCGCAGCGACCGAGACGAAACGCAGACCGAGACGAAACGTCGCCTCCCCGAGATCACCGCGTTTCGTCTCGCTTTGCTCGCTCAACGACCGACGGGAGCACGCCATGACGCTCGCTGACTCCATGGTGCTGGTCGTCGACGACGACTTCCGCGTCGCGAGCGTGCACGTCGGTTTCGTCGAGGCCGTGCCCGGCTTCCGCGTGGTGGGTCAGGCCGGATCCGCCGCCGAGGCATTGCGGCAGGCGCGGGAGCTGCGTCCCGACCTGGTGCTGATGGACGTCTATCTCCCCGACGGCGACGGACTCGACGTCGTGCGGCAGCTGCTCGCGGATCCGGATCTTTCGACGGGCTCAGGGACCGCGCCCGCGGTGATCGTGATCTCCGCCGCGAACGACCTCGCCACCGTGCGGCGGGCCGTGCAGCTCGGCGCGCTGCACTACCTCGTGAAGCCGTTCGGGTACGCCGAGCTGGCCGAGCGCCTCACCGCGTTCCGGCATGCTCAGGAGCGGATCGCCGCGCTCGGCGATGAGGCCACCCAGGACGACGTGAACCGGCTCTTCGACCTGCTGCGCCCGGCGCCTGCACCCGCGGCGGCGCCCGAGGAGGGCCGCCGGCTCGCCCCCACCCTCCAGGCGGTGCTCGACGCGGTGGCCGCGCGGCGCACCGACGTGTCTGCGCAGGAGATCGCGACGGCGATCGGCATCAGTCGCACGACGGCGCAGCGCGCACTCACGCAGCTCGAGCAGTCCGGCCTCGTGCGTCTCGAGCTGCGCTACGGCAGCACCGGCCGCCCGGAGCACCGTTACGTGGTGCGGAGCAATCGCGGTCGTTGAGGCCGCGCTTTCCGGTCGTTGAGCGAGGACGCCGAAGGCGACCGAGACGAAACGCGGTGCTCTCGCAAGGGCGCCGCGTTTCGTCTCGCGGAGACCCGCACTGAGCGAGCGCAGCGAGTCGAAGTGTCGCTCAACGCCCCTGTGGGAAGAGACGAGGCGCGGCTTCCCGGGGGAAACCGCGCCTCGTTCAGCGTTCTGGTGTGAGGGGTTACTGCACCCAGCCGGCGCGGGCGCTGCCCCAGCCGGTCTCGGTGTCCCAGCCCGTGCCGACGGTCTGGGTGGAGGTGGCGCCGTTGAACGTGCGCACGGAGTAGACGTAGCCGCCCGTGGCGTCGAGGCCGTTCGCGTAGTCGACGCGGATCGCACCCTCGTCGATGCCCGCTCCGGTGACGTCGTGGAAGCCCTGGCCGTGGGCGCCGTAGATCATCGGGTTCAGCAGACCGAAGCCGATGCCGCCGTTCGCCTGGATCTTCAGCGCCGTGATGCCGGCGAACAGCGGCGACGCGAGGCTCGTGCCGCCGATCCGGTACGTGTCGTACGCGGCAGCGCCGGTGAAGGTCTGCGTCTGACCGACGAGCATGCCCGTGGTGGGGTCGCCGTCCATCGAGACGTCCGGCACCGCGCGCCCGCCGTTGGGGCTGACGATACCGGCGTCCTTCTGGTACTGCGGCTCGGCGATGTTCGACGAGTAGCCGCCGCCTCCGCCGTACAGGAAGTCGGTGCTCAGCGTCCAGGCGCCGTCCTGCAGCACGTACTTCGACGTCTGCCAGCCGGTCTCGCCGGTGAGGCCCGCATCCGTGATCGCGGTCGACGTGCCGCCGACGGCCGTGACATACGGATCCGAAGCGGGGTAGTCGGTCTGCGCCGAGCCGAGGCGTGCGGCCTCGTCGCCGTCGTCGCCGCTGGAGAAGACGTAGCTGATGCCCTGGGTCGCGCCCTGCAGGAACGCGGTCTGGTAGGCGAGCAGCAGCGACGGCTTCACGACATCGCCCGCGCCGCCCCACGAGTTCGTCACGATGTTCGCGACGTTCTCGTCGTTGATGCGCGTGAAGGTGTCGAGCAGATCCGGATCCATGCAGCTCTTACCCGCGTAGTAGCGGATGTTCGCGCCCGGAGCCATGGCGTGCACGGCCTCGACGTCGAGCGTCTCCTCGCCGTACCAGCCGGCCATCCCGCACTGGTGGTTGGACTTGTTGCTGTTCACGTTCGTGTACGCGTTCGGCACGTTCTGCGAGAACTGGCCGGCGGCGAACGGCTTGTCACCCGTGTCCGTCGCGTACTTGTTCGCGTCGGCCTCGACCGTGGGCGAGGCGTAGGCATCGGTGATCGCGACCGTCACGCCGGTGCCGTCGTATCCGCCCGTGAGGCCGGCTTCGTAGGCATTGCGCAGCTGCGGACCGGTGTAACCGCACGGCGAGTACGGCAGCGTCTTGCCGTCGAAGGCCGGGAGCACCGTGCCGTCCGGCGTCGCGAGGTTGCCGGGGTTCGCGGATCCGTAGGTCGTGCCGCAGATCGGCGAGTTGCGGAATCCGCCGTCCGGCGGGGCCGGCTTCTGCGTCTTCGGCTCGACGAGCGACGGGGTCGTGTCCAGGCCGTCCACGGCGATGACCGCGCCCGCGAGGGCTCCGGGGGTGGTCGCGGCACCGTCCGGCGACTGCACCGTGAGCCCGTCGTGCGTGTAGTTCGAGATCGTCACGCCGAACGCCTTGTTCGCGTTGCCCACGCCGCCCTTGACGTCCACATAGCGGTGACTCGGATCGACCGTGGTCTTCAGGCCCGCCCCTTGCAGCCAGGATGTGACCGCGTCGACCGTCGCCTGAGGAGCGTCGAACTTCGCGTGGTACTGATCTGCGGAGAGGAACTTCCGGTACTGCGCGGATCCGGGCGTCGAGACCGCGGTCGCGAGCGCCGAGAGCGCGTCCATGCCGCCGGCCGGGGCCAGGTACACCCGGGCGCTCACGGCGCCGTTCGCCGGCCCGCCCTTGGTCGCGTGACTGAGCCAGCCCGGCGTCGAGTTCGGGATCGGGCTCGGGGGCGGCGGCGCGGCGCTCGCGGCGCCTGCTCCGGCAAAGGTGGCGGCGACGGTGGCGACGACCGCGAGGGTGACGCCGAGGACTTTTCTACGCATCCGGGATCTCCAGACTCTGGTTCGGCCAGCGGCGGTCGCCGCTGACCGAGGGCGATGCTATTCCCGGGCGGCGGAGCGACGCGAGAGGGTCCGGCCCGTCGGAGCCAGCCTCACAGCGCACGCATCGGGTTCTCCCAGCCGGCGCATTCCCGCCGTTCGAAGTTCGGTTCAGGAGCCGGCGACGTCGATCGTCAGATCACTGCTGACCTCTCCGACGGCGATCCTGATCGTTACCCGCCCCGCGCCCTCCGTGTGCAGGCCGAGCGAGCTCGCCACGCCGTCGGAATCCGTGGCCGAGGTCTCGAAGCCACCCGGGTACGTCGCCGGCCCGGAGACCACCTCGAAGGTCGCATCGCGGCCCGTGACGGGCGCACCGTCGTCGGTCGCGCGGATGACCACCCGCACCTCGTCGCCGAGGTGCACCGCACCGTCCGGGGAGACGAGCCGGATCGCCGGGCCGTGCTGTTCGGCCGCGGCCTCGGCGGAGGACGAGGACGAGGGGTTCGCCGCGCCAGGACCGCTCGCGGTGCATCCGGTCAGCAGCGCCGGAAGGAGCCCCGCCAGCAGCGCGAGCCCGGTCACCTCTGCCCGGCGGGCACGGGTGCGGATCACGCCTGCTCCAGCGTGACCATGAAAGTGCGGCTCACCGACCCCACGTGCACCAGCACCGGGAAGGTGCCCGCGGCGAGCGCCACGATCGGGAGGATCAGGGTGCCGTCGGTGTCGATCGGGGCGGAGGCCAGAGCGCCCTGCAGGAGGACGGACTCGTCCCACGACGCGATCCCGCCGGCGTTCACGAGCTCCGCCGTGCCGTCCGCCGGGATCGGGCCGGAGCCCGCCACCTGGAAGATCAGCGGCGCGGTGTCCCCCGCGGCCGAGAACGGGTAGGTCTGCGCGTCGTCCACGGCGCCGAGGAGGTCGATCGTGATCGCGGCCGAGGCCGAGGCCTGCGGCAGCGCGACCGCCGCCGCGATGACCGGCACCGACCAGGCGCCGGCGACGAGGGTGCGTCGCCGGGTCCAGCCGCGGTCGCCCCGCATGCCCTCGCCTCCGGGCGTCGTCGTGATCTGTGTCGTCATGGTGCTGCCTCCTGGTGGGTGTCTCCGCGGCGTCGGGTGCGCCGCGGACGGGATCCGGTGCCGGTGCTCATCGCGCGGCCGGGTAGGGCGTCGGGATCGTGGCCATGCCGGATCCGCTCGTCAGGGTGACCGTCGCGGTACCCGCGGGGATCGAGGCCAGCATCGTGCTGAACCCGTACGACACCGTCGCGCCGGGCGCGACCGCCGGATACGTCCTGGTGCCGTACTTCGTGGCGATCTTCACGTCGGTCGCCGTGGACCCGGTGTTCGTCACCGCGACCGTGAGCACGACCTTGCCCGAGACCACGACCGGCGTGACCTTCACGTCGGCCGTCAGCGTCGCGACCGGGTCCACCACCGTGATCTGAGGCAGCGTCGTCGTGCGGTCGCGGAACGCGGCGGTGATCGTCACGGTTCCGGCCGTCGCGGCGGTCGCACCCGGTGCGACGGCGATGCCGGCGGCGTTGCTCGAGACGGTCGCCGTGCTCGCTCCCCCAGCGAACGCGCCACCCGAGATCGTGAACACCACATCGACTCCGGAGACGCCGTTGCCGGCTGCGTCGACCACCCGCGCGCCGAGGCCGGTGATGGCCTCGCCGCGCAGCACGGTCTTCGCGGTGCCGAGGGGCTGCACGTCCTGCGCCGCGTCGGCACCGGTCGCCGCGAGTGAGAGGCTCGAGACCGGCCCGCTCACACCTTGGTCGGTCGCGCGGTACTCGACGAGCGCGGCGGCCGTGCCCGGCACGGCGAACGGCGCGGTGTAGCCCTGCCAGGCGGCGCCGTCGACGCGGTACTCGATGCCGACGGCACCCGCGGGGACGGTGTGCAGGCTGACCGTGCGGCCGGCGGCGCTCCCGACCACGGCGGGCAGCGAGGACGGATCCGGAGCGGCCTTGCCGAGCGCGAACGAGGCCACCACGGCGCGGTGGTTGCTCGCCCAGGCGTTGCGCAGCACCGCGGTCGGCGAGGGCCAGCCTGCGACCACCGTGTTCGCGCCGAGCACGCGCAGCGCCGAGCCGGCGTAGTGCACGGTGTCGATGCGGTCCTGCGGTTCATCGGCACCCGACGGCGTCTTCACGACGAGCGGCGACCAGGTGTCGCCGGGGTCGGCGGCCGCGTCGGGGTTCGCGGTGCGATAGGCGTCGGCGAGTCCGGCCTGCTGCAGGCGGGCGGGCACGGGCCAGTCCACGGCACCGACGCCGCAGTGCGCGTCGGCGGTCGCCGCGGTCCAGTCCGCGCCCGAGGGCGACTCCAGGTCGGAGAGGACCACGACGGGGGTCGCCGCGGCCGTCTCCGTCGCGATCGCCGTGGCGAGCGCATCGGCCTGGGCGTAGCGGGTGCTGCCGCGCTCCGCCGCGACGAGGGCCGCCGGGTCTGTCATGCCGGCCAGGCACGCGGAATCCGGCCCGTAGCCGGTGCGGTCAAGGCCCATGGTCCACACCCGCAGCTTGCGCCCGAGCACGTCCACTGTCGCGCCCAGGCCGGGCTGGTCGCCGACGACGGTGCGTGCGCTGAGCGGGTGCGGCGAGATCAGTCCGACCCCGCCCGGTCCCTCGAGCGCGTTCCAGCCGAGGGCCTTCGCGAGGGCGGTCGCGGCGGTGCCGCCGTCCTGCTGCACGCCGATCACGTCGAAGCCGTTCTCGGCGATCACGGCGAGGTTCTTCAGCGCGGCGTCGTTGACGTGCCCGCCGGCATCCCAGAGATTCCAGGTCACCGCGTCGAAGGGCGCGGCGGCGTCGGCCGCGACCACGGGGACCTCGACCTCGATGCGCGCGGTGGTCCTGCCGTCGGTGGCCTCGACCGTGAGGAAGCCCGGGTCCGCGGGCGCCGTCGCCGGTGCCGTGCCGGTCACGACTCCCTGCGCGTCCACGTTCAGCCAGTCGTCGCCCTCGACCTTCGTGTACGAGGTCACGGATCCGCCGTTCCAGAGGCCGGCGACGGTCTGCGAGACGGCGCCACCGGCACGCACGGAGGGGGCGCGCAGCACGCCGGACACGAATCCGCGCGCGAGCGTGGATCCGTCCGTCACGACGTCACCGGAGTGCGTCGCCATGTAGTCGTTCTGGATCTGCGCGGCCGAGATCGCCCGATCGTAGAAGTCGAACGTGTCGATCGTGGCGTTCACGAAGCCGTCGCCGTCGTCGAGCAGCGATCCCTCCGCCCCGACCCGGAACGGATAGCCGCTGACCAGGGAGAAGCCGGAGCCGAGGCTCGTGCTCTGCGCGGTCTGCTCGCCGTCGACGAACGTGGTCATCGTGCTCGCGGACCGGTCGACCACCACGGCGACGTGGTGCCAGGATCCGATGACGGACGTGCGGCTCGCATCCGCGACGTAGTTCTGCGTCATCGAGGTGCCGTTCTGACCGAAGCAGCCGCGCAGGATGCCGGGGCTGCCCGCGGTGTTGTAGAGCGTCGCGCCGCGGTTGTAGCAGTGCCGGAAGTCCTGGTTCGAGACGATCGGCGAGTCCGAGCTCGACGAGGCCTCCTTGAGCCAGAACGTGTACGAGAAGCTGCCGGAGCCGTCGGTGTGGCCCGGCACGAGGGGCAGGGAGAAGAAGTTCACGCCGCGGGTGCTGCCCTCCGGCGCGTTGACATAAGCCGCCTTGCCCGCGGTGCCCGCGACGTACGAGGGGGATCCCGACCAGATCGCGTCGTTGCCGCGTCCCGAGGAGTCGGGGATCGCCGTGCCGTCTCCGGTCTCGAAGTCGTAGGAGGCGAATGGCGCGACCGCGTCGCCCGGCGCGCGCAGCCGGCTCCAGATCGCGGAGAGGGTGACCGTGGTGTTCGCGCGAACCGTGAGGTCGGCGACCGACTGCCCGTCGGCGTAGACGACCTGCCCCTTCGCGCTCAGCGCCCAGCCCTGGAACTGGTAGCCGGGACGGACGAAGGCGTTGGCCGCGAGCGTCGAGGCCGTGCCGATCGTGAACGTCTGCGCCGCCATGGCGCCCGAGGTCGCGCCGTTTCCGTCGAAGGCGACCGTGTAGCTGCCGCTGTCCGGCTTGAGTGCGGCGTAGTCGTCGGCAACCTGTGCCGAGGGCAGCACGGCGTTGTAGAAGCGCAGGTCGTCGATCGCGGCGTTCACGTAGCCGTCGCTCACGTCCTTCTCGCTGCCGCTGAAGCCGCCGATGTTGAACGCGAAGCCGCTCTTCAGGTTCGTGGACGCCGTCACCTCGCCCGCGGCGGAGCGCTTGGTCTCGACTCCGTCGGTGTAGACGATGATGACGTTCGCGGTGCGGTCGACCGTGACGGCGACATGGTGCCAGGATCCGGCGATGTTCGGAGAAGCGCCGTTGAGGTAGCGCTTCGTCCCGCCTGCCGTGGTGCCCCAGCACGCCTGCAGCACGCCCTGCGTGGTCTGGTTGTAGAGCGTCAGACCCGCGTTGTTGCAGGACGCGAAGTCCTGGTTGCTCATCAGCGTGCCGTACGACGTGCGGTTCTGCTCCGACATCCAGAACTCGTAGGAGAAGCTTGCCGATCCGTCGGTCTTCCCGGCGATCAGCGGCAGCTTCACGTAGTTCGTGCCGAGGCCGATCGTCGCCGCGGATCCCGAGACGCCGGGGCGATAGCCCGGGGATCCGACCCAGCTCGCGTCGTTGCCGTTGCCCGAGACGTCCTTCACGGTCGAGCCGCTGTCGGTGTCGAAGGTGTACGCGGCGACCGGCGAGATCGCCCCCGGCACGGCGGCGCGCAGAGCGGGCGCGGTCGGCGCGTCCGCGGTCGGGGTGGGATCGGGGGCGGGCGTGGTCGGTGCCGGCGCAGGATCCGCGGTGGGCGCCGACGACGGCGCCGGGGTGGGCGCGGGCGCCGGGGATGCGGTCGACGACGGTGCGGGGGTCGGATCCGCGACCGCCGCGGGCGTCGCCGCGAACGTCGAGACGACGACGACGGCGCCCACGAGGGTGGCGAGGGCGAGGCGGCGCAGACGCCGGTACGGGAGGTGCATGCGGGGCTCCATCGGATCGGGTGCGGGCGGCGTCATCGGATCGGGTGTGGGCGTGGTCGGGCGCTCAGCAGTCAGGCCGGCAGCTGGGCCACGCGCCCGGCGTAGCGGTGCCGCCAGCCGCTGTTCGTATCGGCGGTGACGACGACGTCGTAGTAGCCCTCGGAGGTGGGCCAGGTCACCTTCTGGGTCGCACCGGGCTTGACCCAGATGCGCTGCGCGGTGCCGGCGTGGTCGTTGGGCGTGAGGGCGTAGTGCACGCTCTGGCGGCCGTCGTTATGCAGCGTGATCTCGACGGTCGGCGTCTCGCCGGCGACGAGGTCGACGTCGATGCGGGGCACGGCGCTGCCGTTCTGGCCCGCCGGCAGGACCGTGCCGGCGTGTGAGCGTACGAACCCGTCAGGCCCGTACACCGAGAACGCGTAGCGGCCGTCCTGCGCGGTCGCGTCCCAGACGTGGGCCGCCGGCTTCGCGGCGGTGACCGTGTAGGGGGTGTTCGCGAACGGCAGGTACTTGTCGGGGAAGGCCTGCAGGCTCAGCGCCTTGCCCTGCGGGCCTCCGACCAGGCTGAGCTGCACGCTGACGGTGCCCGTCTTGCGGTCCTCCACGAACACCCCGTGCGGGTGATACGACAGCGGCCGGTGCTTGAGCGGCGTGCTCGACCATTTGTCTGCCGGCGGCACCTGGGTGCCGATCGTGCCGCCCGCGCGGGCGATCTGCACCAGGGCGTCCGTGTCCGGCAGCGACGGGACGTCGATCACGGGGTGGGCGAAGTCCATCGCGCTCGTGAGGTCGCCGCTGATCCCGCGGCGCCAGGCGGTGATCGTGGTCGACAGCGCCGGGGTGCCGATCGCGGTGGTCCACGTCTCGAGGAAGCGGATCAGCGAGGTGTGGTCGAAGGTCTCGGTGCCGACCCAGCCGCCGCGCGTCCACGGCGAGACGAGGATGGTCGGGATGCGCGCGCCGTATCCGATCGGGGTGGATCCGTTGTACTCGCCCGGAGTGCCCGGCTCGGCGAACGGCGGCAGGACGTGGTCGAAGTATCCGTCGTTCTCGTCGAACGTCATGATGAGCAGCGTGCTCTTCCAGATGTCGGGGTTGCTCTGCAGCGTCTGGATCACCCGGTTCGAGAAGTGCGCACCGTGTTCGGGGTTGGCCGAGGGGTGCTCGGACCAGCTGTACGGCGCGACGATCCAGGAGACCTGCGGCAGCGGATACTGCGCCCCCGGCTTGCAGGCCGCGATGAAGTCCTTCAGCACGCCGTTGAGGTTGGCGTCGCTGTCGTTGTTGGTCACGCCGGTGGAGGCGTAGGGCGCGGACCCGGCCCGCCAGACCAGGCCCGTGCCGGGGGCGTTCTTGGCGGCGTCGTTGCGGTTCGCGATGTCCTGCGCGGACGAGCCCGACGTCGTGAAGGTGTTGAAGCCGCGGATCGGGTTGTCGGTGTAGTCGCCGACCCAGCTGGATCCGTTGTTCGAGTTGTCGACGTAGATCCGCCAGGAGACGCCCGCGGCCTGCAGCGCCTCGGGGTAGGTCTGCCAGGTGCGGTTGCCGTTGGACTCGCCGCCGTTGTCGACGACGCCGCCCGAGGTGCCGGTCCAGGCGTAGAGCCGGTTCGGCGTGGTCGGGCCCATGACCGAGCAGTGCCAGTTGTCGCAGATCGTGTACGCGCTCGCGAGCGAGTACTGCCAGGGGATCTCCTCGCCGGAGACGTAGTGCATCGTGTTGGCGCCCTTGGCCCCGATCCAGTTGTTGTAGCGTCCGCCGGCCCACGCCGACGTGCCGCCCGAGTACGAGTGGTCCAGACCCGTGGTGGTGCCGGCGACCGTGGTCACCCGGCTGGGCTTGACGAAGGAGGAGCCCTGCGGCTGGGAGAAGACGTCGGTGCCGTTCTGGAAGCGCAGGGCCTGCTTGTCGTCGAAGCCGCGCACACCGGGCAGCGCGCCGTAGTAGTGGTCGAACGAGCGGTTCTCCTGCATGAGGATCACCACGTGCTTGATGTCGGTGATGTCGCCGGAGAACCCCTCCGGCAGCGCGTAGACGCGCGAGGCGCCCGCGGCAACGGCACCCGCGCCCTCGGCGGCCGATGCCGACGGGGCGGCCGCCCCTGCGCCGAATCCGGCGCCCACGGCGGCGGCACCGCCCAGCAGGCCGAGAGCGCGCAGCATGCCGCGACGGGTCATGCCGCTGTGCAGCACCTCGTCGGGGACGGTTCGCGGGCGCTCGTACGGATCCGGGCTGAACGGGACGGGCTCGCTGGACATGACGCTCCTCGGGACGACGGGGCACCCCGGAGCGGGCGCCGACCTCGAGGAGAGCAAGCCGAGGGGAACAGCGGGTGAACGCCGGACGACGAGCCGGTGGCATCGGCCCCGTCACCCGTGGATCCGGCCGCCGAGCGTGCACACTGGGCCGTTTCCGCCGTTCCCACCCCAGGGTCGTTGAGCGAGGACGGCGAAGCCGACCGAGACGAAACGCCGCCGCCCGTCGGAACCGCGTTTCGTCTCGCTCCTCGCTGCGCTCGGGGCTCGCTCAACGACCCCGCTCATCCGCCGCTCAGAGCGCGGTGCGGACCGTCTGCCCCGCTTCGATCTCGAACGCGATCGCACCGGCACGGTAACGGTCCACCCCGAGCTCCACGAGCCGCCCCTCGCGGGTCGTCGTCGTGCGCCCGACCTGCAGCAGCGGGCTGGAGCGGCGCACGCCGAGCAGTGCCGCATCCTCGGTGGTCGCGGCAGCCGCCTCGATCCGGTGGTTCGTCGATGCGACGCGGATCCCGGCCTCGGCGAGGGCGACGGTGGTCGAGCGCACGTCGTCCGGCACCCGTGTGATGACCTCGGCCACCCACGGCGCCCAGACCGAGCGCTCGATCATGACGGGCAGCCCGTCCAGCGTGCGCAGCCGCACGAACCGGTGCAGGGGCTCACCGAGCCTGATGCGGAACAGCTGCGCCTCGCGGGCATCCGCAGGCCCCACGGTACGGGAGGTGATCGCACCGCCTGGGACGCGCCCTCCCTCGCTCGCCCACTCCGTGAACGACTGCATCCGCGCGAAGCCCTGGGTCTGGTGCGCGGCCTGGACGATCCATCCGCCGCGCGGCCGGGAGACGACCAGCGAGAGGCGGGCGAGACGGGCGAGCGCCCCGCGGATCACGCTGCGCGTCGTGCCGTACTCGGCGCTCAGCATCGCCTCACTCGGCAGGCGGGTGCCGGCGGCGAAGCCGCCCTCGGAGATCCGCCGGCGCAGGTCCGCGGAGATCTGCGCCGTGCGCGAGCTCTCGCGAGCGCCCTCCGTCACTTCCCGCCCCCGCATACAGGAGAAGGGATCGGCGGCCGGAGCATGCCCCCATTCTCGCTCACGCGCGCCGGTGGCCCGCCATGCGCAGGCACGGCGGGCCACCGATCGGACTCACGTCCCGGTCGTCGACTCAGGCCTCCGGGCGGTTCGCGCGCAACACCTCGAGCCGCGCGCGGTACTCGGTCTCGTCGATGTCGCCGTTCGCGAAGCGGCTCGCGAGCACCTGCTCCGCACCGCTGCTCTGAGGCTTGGCCGCCCACGGGGCCTGCCCGCCGGCTGCTCCCGGAGCACCCTGCCAGCCCCACGGACCCGGCCCGCCCCAGCGGCGCCGGCGCACGAGGAGGGCGACGAGCAGGCCCACGATGATCAGGAACATCAGCGGGCCGATGATGAAGACGGGCCAGAACGGGTGGAACCCCATGTGGCCGGGATGCGCGGCGACGGCCGCGACGGTTGCGAGCATGATGCCCTTCCTTCGATCGGATCGGCCGCATCTCGACCGATGCCTCCAGCCTCGCGATCCGCACCCTCCGGCGAATCCGGCCCGGGGAGTGATTCCGCCTGCTCCCCAGGGAGTAGGGATCCGGATCCGCACCGGCCACCTGCTTCCAGCCGTCAGCTGCCAGCCGCCAGCGGAACTCAGGTCGCAGAAACTGCGGCAACTCCCTTGCTGTGTGAGCCGAAAGTGCGACCTGAACAGAAGAAGTGCGACCTGAACAGAAGAAGTGCGACCTGAACAGAAGAAGTGCGACCTGAACAGAAGAAGTGCGACCGAACAGAAGAGGGCTGCGGGATCAAGGTCGCCGGAAGCTCTCCGGATCCGGATCCGCTACTGCCAGCCGGGAGCCACGAGGCCGGTCTCGTAGGCGATCACGACGAGGTGCACCCGGTCGCGGGCGTGCAGCTTCGCCATGATCCGGGAGACGTGGGTCTTCGCGGTGAGCGGGCTGAGGAACAGACGCTCGGCGATCTCGTCGTTGGTCAGCCCCAATCCGACGAGGCGCAGCACCTCCCGCTCGCGCTCGGTGATCCCGTCGAGCGCGGCAGATCCCGGCGCCTCGCGCAGGCCCACCGCGAGCCGCTCGAGCAGCCGCCGGGTCACGCCGGGCGAGAGCAGCGCATCCCCCGCCGCGACGACCCGCACGGCGCGCACGAGATCGGCGGGCTCGGTGTCCTTCACGAGGAAGCCGGCAGCGCCGGCCCGCACCGCGCGCGCCACGTAGTCGTCGAGCTCGAACGTGGTCACGATCACGACGTGCACTCCGGCAAGACGCGGATCCGCGGCGATCTCCTCGGTCGCCCACAGCCCGTCGCCCTCCGGCATCCGGATGTCCATCAGCACGACGTCGACCGGCGTCTCGCGGATCCGACGCAGCAGCTCCTCGCCACCCGCGGCCTCGACGAGCACCTCGATGTCGTCCTCGGCATCGAGCAGAGCGCGGAATCCCGCACGCACGAGCAGCTGGTCGTCCGCGAGCGCGACCCGGATCATGACGCCCGCCCCCAGGGCAGGGTCGCGACGATGCGCGCCCCTCCGCCGTCCGCGGAGCCGAGCTCGATGCGGCCGCCGAGCAGCGCCGCTCGCTCCTGCATGCCCAGCACGCCGCCGTGCCCCGTCGCGGTCGGGTCGGCGTCTCCGAAGCCGCGGCCGTCGTCCTCGATCGCGACGACGAGGCGGGGATCCGGATCCTCTCGCCGCTCGAGCACCACCCGCACGTGCGCGGCGTGCGCGTGCCGCACGGCGTTTGTGAGTGCTTCCTGCACGATGCGGTACGCCGCGAACTGCACGGCTCGACTGGGCGCGTGGTCGCCGAGGCGGTCGTCGAGCGCGATGTCCAGACCGGGCGCGGTCAGGCCCGCGATGAGCCGGGGGAGCTCGGCGAGCTCGGCCTGCGGGACGAGCGGCACTTCACCGTCGCGGAGCACGCCCAGCACGCCACGCACCTCTTCCAGTGCCAGCTTGGAGGTGTCCTTCACGTTCTGCAGCGCGGTGCGCGCCTGCTCCGGATCGCGGTCGAACAGGTGCAGTCCGACGCTCGCCTGCACGTTCATCTGCGACAGCGCATGCCCGAGCACGTCGTGCAGCTCACGCGCGATGCGCACCCGCTCGCGCTCCTCTGCGCTGCGGCGATGGCGCTGCGCGTCGGCGCGCAGCGCGGCCATCCTGGCGCCGCGGGTGCGCACGAAGGCGCCGACGGCGAAGCTGGCGGCGAGCGCGAGCGTCGCCGCGACGATGAGCCCCGGATGCCAGATCCGGCCGATCATGACTCCGACGAGGATCGCGGCGACCCACGCCGTCGCGACCGAGGCGGCCGCCCAGACGGCGGCTCCGCGGGCCACGGCGAGCGCGATCGCGAACGCCAGGGCGAGGTAGGGCGGTCCGTAGACGGGCGTCGTGAGCACGTCGAGCAGGGCGAGCCCGGAGACGACGGCGACGGTCGGGCCGGGGAATCGCCGCGCGGCGAGCAGTGCGAGCGGCCCTGCCACCGCGAGCGCGAGATGCAGCAGGATCCGCCAATGCAGTCCGTGATCGGCGTGCGCGGCAACCCAGAGGGAGGCCGGCACCTGCACGAGCAGGCACAGCACGACGGGTGCGATCAGGCGGACCCGCGGCGGCGGTCCGGCCGGGATCCGTCCGGTGTCGGGTCCGAACCACGCCGCCGACGCCGTCGAGGTGTCATCGAGCGGCTGATCCGGCATCCTCCGATGCTAATCGCGCCTCGCGCGCGGCGGATCCGTCGGCGGTGTGCTTCCGGAGTACTCCCGAGGGAGTAGTGCCGCGAAGCCGAGCGGGAGCGGAGCTCAGTTCTCCCAGGAGCGCGAGCGCTTGGTGGCGCCGCCCGGCTCGCGCATCATGTACGCGAGGGCGAGGCTGATCGCAAGGATGCCCGCGACGAAGACCGGGCCCTGCCAGGCGGGCAGGCCGGGGGCGATGCCCAGCAGCGCGAATCCGCCGAGGAACAGAATTCCGAACACGATGTAGTGAAGGATCACCGGGCAACCTCCTGTTGAGCCTCTAGAGTCTATCGCGCCGCGCCAGGCGGCCTCGACCCGTCTCCGGAGGGGCCTGACGCGATGTCGGATGCCGTGACTACGCTCGCGGGCATGAGCATCTCCTACCCGCACGTCCCGGGGCTCGTGAACAGCCCCGCGTTCAGCCACGTCGCCGTGATCCCGCCGGGTTCCACGACGATCCACGTCGGCGGCCAGAACGGCGTCGACGAGACCGGCGCAGTCGTCTCGGACGACGTCGCCGTGCAGTCCGCACGAGCCCTCGACAACGCCGCCGCCGCGCTGGCCGCCGCCGGAGCCACCCTCGCCGATGTCGTGAGCTGGACCGTGCTGATCCACCAGGACGCGGATCTGCGCGCGGCCTACGGCGCGGTGGGCCCGAAGCTCGCGCGCGAAGGAGCACCGCCGCTCGTCACCGCGGCCCGCGTGGCAGGACTCGGCGTGCCCGGAGCACTCGTCGAGATCGGCGCCGTCGCGGCACTCGCGCCCTGAGCCGCTGGATCCGGCGAACTCTGGTGGCTGCCCGGGCCGTGGACGAGTCGAAGGCGAGACGAAAGGCCCGCGAGTCGGGCTCTTCGAGGGGCTCTGCGACAGAGGCCAGCGGCGACTGGGATCTTGTGACCTGTTCGTGATCTTTTCCAGATCTGATCTGGCTCTTTTCGAGCCTGGAATGTCGGTGCCCCCGGGTTGAATGGGGGTATGACGAGCTCGACCGGCACGGTTCTGGATCCCGGGGTGGACCCGGTGGATCCGGTGCTCGTGCTGGCCGCGCTCGTGGACGGGCTGCAGACGACCGAGGCGACGATCACCCGCCTGCAAGCGTTGAAGGAAGCACACCTCGCGGTCGCCCAGCGGCTCGCGGAGGACCTCGCCGCCGCGGACGGTGCGTCCGGGGTGCGGGGTGAGTCGGTGGATCTCGCCGCGCGCAGCGTGGCCGCGGAGCTGGCGGCGGTGCTGCATGTGTCGGACCGGGTCGTGCAGGGGCGGATGGTGCGCGCCGCGGAGCTGATGACGAAGTTTCCCGCCACGATGCAGGCGTTCACGGACGCGCGGATCAACGCCGCGCACGTGCGGCTCATCCAAGACGCCGGGGCGCGCCTGGACAGCGATGAGGTGCGTGCCGAGTTCGAGCGGGCAGCCGTCGCGGCCTGCGAGGGTGAGACCCCGCACCGGGCGAAGAGGGTCGTGGAGCGCGTTGCGGAACGGCTCGCGCCGCGGTCGTTGACGGAACGGCATCGGGAGGCGCAGGAGAAGCGCACCGTGTGGCGGGAAGAACTCCCGGACGGGCAGAAGATGCTCGGGTTGATCCACGCCGCCGCGGTGATCGATGGGATCTACGATCGGCTCACGCAGCAGGCCCGGATTGTGCAGAAGGCGAACGCGGCCGCGTCGAAATACCAGACCGCGAGACTCACCCCGGATCCGGACGGGCTCGGCGACCCGGGAGATGTTCGCACGGTCGGCCAGCTCCGCGCGGACCTCTGCGCCGACACCCTCCTCACGGGTGCCGCGTCCGGGCACGACACGACCGCGGGGTTGCTGTCCGCGATCCAGGCACGGGTCGAAGTCACGGTCCCCGTCTTCACGGTGATGACCACCAGCACAACGGTTGGCTCCGCGTTCGGTGTCCGGGTGGAGCAGCCCGCCGAACTCGCCGGCGGGCAACCCATCGACACGCACACCGCCCGCATCCTCGCCGGTAACGCCGTCGCTTGGGAACGCGTGCTCACGCACCCGATCACCGGGGCGATCCTCGCCGTCGACCACTACCGGCCCAACACCGACCTGCGCCGGCTCCTGCACGCCCGCGACTCCCGCTGCCGATTCCCCACCTGCGGACTCCCACCCACCGCCCAAGACCTCGACCACACCATCGACGCCGCCTACGGCGGCGCCACCGAAGAAGGCAACCTCGGCGGACTCTGCCGCCGACACCACGTCCTCAAACACCAGACCACGTG